>JACKJI010000009.1 GCA_020638035.1 Hyphomicrobiaceae bacterium | reverse complement strand
CCACCACTACGTGTGGGATCTGAGGCCCATATTGTTCCTTGCCGCCGCCGTGTTGTTCGGTCCGGCGTGGATCCACTTCAAGGTCTGGAGGGTGCACCGCCGCATGCCGTTGTTGCTGGGGCTGATATTGGTCGCTCTGTTCATCTGGTTTGCCGAGAACATCGGCACATTCACTGCGGCTTGGGTCTATCCGAGCCAGAAGCAGGGCTGGCACATGGTGTCGTTGGCCAAGCTCGGTGCCTGGTTCCTGCTGATGATCATTTCGTATGTGCTGGTCGCCTGGGTCAACGCGCCCGAGCCGATGCCTGCGCCTCAAGAGCAGGACAGCGGCCAGAGCAACGTGAGCGGTCGTGCAGCGGTTTAGCCAGTCAACTGGTGCTGCAACTCGGTCAGCACCTCAACAGCGTTCTGGCCGGCATAGAGAAACCGCTCGATGCCGGCGGCACGCAGCTCTGCTTCCAGATCACCCGGCCGGCCGGCGAGAAGCACGTGCTCGGCGCCCGCCTCTGTAAGCGCTTTGGCGGTTTTGGCCGCCTGCTCTGCGTAGATTGCATCGGACGAGCAGATGCAGGCAGCCGTCGCGCCGGCATCCCTGAACGCCGCTGCAGCCTCGTCAGGCGAGGCAAAGCCATCGGAGACGATGGACGCGATGCCCGCGACAGCAAGCTGGTTTTTCACCCACGTTGTGCGGGCGGTATGGTCGGCGATGGTGCCAAGGCTCGCCAGGAACACGGTCGGTGCGTGGCCTGTGCGCGATGTGGTGTGGTCGGCGGCATCACGCAGTTCTTCAAACGGCGCGGCCAGCCGATGAGGGGCCATAGGCGCCACAAGCCCCTCGCCTGCGAGCGCTGGCGGCTCGGGCCACGGCTGGGCGGTGATGCCGTCATCTCCCAGCAGCGGGAAAGTGGATGTTCCGGTCAATGGCTGCTTGCCGGTTGCGATTGCCTTGTCGCGCGCGGCAGCCGTCGCGGCGATGTCGCGCTGGATGGTTCCGGAGGCAAGAGAAGCGAGAATGCCGCCTTCTGCCTCGATGGCCTGGAAGCGTTGCCAGGCTGTGGCGGCGAGGTCGGCTGTGAGCTTTTCGACATACCACGAACCGCCGGCGGGATCGGTGACGCGGCCAAGCGAGGATTCCTCCTGGGCGACGATCTGGGAGTTGCGGGCGATGCGATAAGCGAAAGCGTCCGGCTTGCCGAGCGCCCAGGTGTAGGGCAGCACCGTGATGGCGTCCGCTCCGCCGAATGTTGCGCCCAGAGTTGCTGCCGTCGTGCGCAACATGTTGGTCCAGGGATCCCGTTGCGTCATCATGCGTGCCGACGAAGTGACGGCGAGGTGAACGTGTGCGGCGGCGTCCGCGGCACCAGAGGCCTCTGCGATGCGGGCGATGAGGCGGCGGGCTGCGCGCAGCTTAGCGACGACGAGGAAGAGGTCGGCGTCGGCGCTGAGCGTTACGGTGATCTGGGCAAAGGCATCAGCAGGTGTAACGCCAGCCTTGTCGAAAGCGCGCAGGTAGGCGACGAGGGATGCCGCCGTGACGGCGAGTTCCTGGCCTTCGCTGCCACCGGCCTCATGAGCGACGCGGCCGTCGACCCGGATGCCACGCGACGCGGGGTAACGGCTCTTGAGACCGGCTGACGTCGTGACGGCTTCCGCTACGGCTTCGGCGGCGGGTCGCAGGCAGTGACCGGTCTGCGCCAGGGTGCCGATCGGGTCGAGATCGAAGCGCAGGCGAACGGACGCGGGGTCAGCGACGATCTCGCCGACAGCGGCTGCAAGATCGTTGGCTGCGCGCACCGCATCGAGGCCGGCATCGAGGGCAACCGAGGCATAATCGAGATAAATGCCCTCGAGGATCCGCTTCATATTGGCTGTGCCCGCCGACGGGATGCCGACCTGTCCGGGCGCGGCCAGCCGCAGGACGACACCACTTGCTCCGCCTTCCAGCTCGGCGAGGGCGGCCGCGTTCGCCGCCTCCGGCGTATCACCGACCACAACCTGCTCGATGCCCCAGCCGAGACCTTCCTGGCTGCTCTTCAGTCCGCGTACGAAGGGTGGGTTGCCTGGCGCGGCTGTGTCTGCGTGGGGAAGGGCGTCCGTTAGCGTATAGAGCGGCGCGATCCGCAGGCCGTCGGCCGTGTGCGAGACCATGCGCTTCTCGAAATCGCCCCCTTTCAAGGCTTTTTCCACGAGGCGCATCCAGGTCTCCCTGTCGGCTTTCGGGAAATCGGCGGCGAGGGCTGTTGCGCTGACGGGGTCGGACATGTCGCTCCGTACAAGTTCGTGTTGCCGACTAAAGTGTTTTTGGGATCCGCGTCTCGGTGGCACCCGATCTGCTCTCTATAGTCTCCCGCGCGCCTGCGACAGAAGTCAAATCGCCGGAATTAATACGATGGATGGAGCGGGGGGCGGGAAGTGGGGGATGCTGGCGGTGGCCGGTTTGCATTCACCAGGGCGGCATGCCACACCCCAGGTGGGGTTACGGGTGCTGAGTCGACGGCGCCCGGATTGTGGTTGCTGATGTCCAACGACGACCTGACGCCGGGAATGGTCCGGAAAACGGGGGGAAACGATGAGCCAGTCGAAGATCCAGGACGGCAAAATCTATCTGGGCACCAGTACGAAGCCCGAGTACCTCGATCTGAAGTTCGCCAATCGGCACGGCCTCATCACCGGCGCCACCGGCACCGGCAAGACGGTGTCGCTGCAGGTGCTGGCCGAGGGCTTTTCGGCGGCTGGCGTGCCGGTGTTCGCGGCCGACATCAAGGGGGATCTGTCGGGTATCGCTGCGGTTGGCGAGCCCAAGGATTTCATCCTTAAACGCAACGAACTCATCGGCCTCGATGTCTATGAGAACCGCGCGTTCCCAACCATGCTGTGGGACGTGTTCGGCGAGACGGGCCATCCGGTGCGGGCCACTGTGCTCGACATGGGACCGCTGCTGTTGTCGCGGCTGCTGGAACTCAACGAGGTTCAGGAAGGTGTCTTGAACGTTGCCTTCCGCGTGGCGGCCGACGAAAAGCTGCCGGTCGTCGATCTGAAGGACCTGCGGTCGCTCATCAACAACGTCGGCGAGCGCTCGAAGGAGCTGACGACGACCTACGGCAATGTCGCGACGACTTCGGTTGGCGCCATCCAGCGGCGGCTCCTGGTGCTCGAGGAGCAGGGCGCGGACAAGTTCTTCGGTGAGCCGGCGCTCGACATCGCCGACTTCATGCGTATCGCGCCTGACGGCCGCGGTGTCATCTCGCTGCTCACGGCCGACAAGCTGATGCAGTCGCCGCGGCTCTACTCGACGTTCCTGCTTTGGCTCCTGACGAAGCTCTGGCAGACACTTCCCGAGGTCGGCGATAGGCCCAAACCCAAGCTCGTCTTCTTCTTTGACGAGGCGCATCTTTTGTTCGATGAGGCGCCGAAGGCGCTGATGGAGCGCATCGAGCAGGTCGCGCGACTGATCCGCTCCAAGGGCGTCGGTGTCTACTTCATCACACAAAATCCGCTCGATGTGCCCGACACGGTCTCCTCGCAGCTCGGCAACCGCGTCCAGCATGCGCTGCGTGCGTTCACGCCGAAGGAGCAGAAGGCGATCAAGGCGGCGGCCGAAACGTTCCGCCGCAATCCCGACCTCGACACCGAAGTGGCCATCAAGGAACTGAAGGTCGGCGAGGCGCTGGTTTCCATGCTGGAAAACAAGGGCGAACCGTCGGTCGTGCAGCGGACGATGATGCGTCCACCGGAAGGGCGCATCGGTCCGTTGAGCGACGAGGAGCGGCTCGGGCTCATCGAGTACAGCCCCGTCTACGGGAAATACGAGGAGATGGTCGACCGCGAGACGGCGCACGAGATGCTGGCCAAACGCACAGAGCAGGCGGCAGCGGAAGCGGGCTCGGAAGGCGGCGGGTGGACCGACGTCATCTTCGGTGGCACCAATCCTGCCACGGGCCGCAAGAACCAGGGCATGGGAACGATGGTCGCCAAGGAGTTCCAGCGCTCCGTCTCGCGCTCGATCGCGACCATCGTAAAAAATATCATTATGCGTTCGCTGGGATTGCGGCGGTAAGGCGGCGGCCGGAGCGCGGTGACAAGTGCGCAGTGCGCGGCGAAGTGGCAAGGTTACGTTGGACCAGCCGCGGTGCATTCTCGTCCGTGCGGCAATGGCCAATGCGAGGCGTTACATGAAACGATTGTTCGTCACGGCGACCGTGGTGGGTGCGTGTTTTGTCGCGGCTGTCCTTGCACTGCCGACGATTGTCGTGGCTGAGCGCACAGGCGATGAGGCCGAGCAGGCCAAACTCGCCGAAGCCGGGCTGAAGATCGTGCAGGAGAAGTGCGCGCGCTGCCATGCCATCGGCATGGACGACAAGAGCCCGCATGAGAAAGCGCCACCGTTCCGCGACGTCGTTACAGCGCCACCCCAGCGAGATCTGCCGAGGCGCTGTCGGAAGGCATCGTCTCAGGCCATCCTGACATGCCGGTGTTCGTATTCGAGCCCGCAGAGATCGAGGATCATCGCTCATCTCGACAGCCTAGCGCCGTCTGGGAAGTAGGTAGCCGCGCACAGGGTCTTGTCCGCGCATCGTTGGGTGTGCCGCGTATGGCTTCGTGGCACCACGGAAAAGTGGAAAGGCCGCCTGCGACGTGCAGGCGGCCTTTCTCCATGTCGGTTATTCGGTCGAAGCCTCAGACCTTGCCTTCGGCGAGGGCGGCGACGTGGTCCCAGTTGATGAGATTGTCGACAAAGGCTTCCAGGTACTTCGGCCGCGCATTGCGATAATCGATGTAATAGCTGTGTTCCCAGACGTCGCAGCCGAGGATCGGGCTGGCGCCGTGCATCAGCGGGTTCTCGCCGTTGGGCGTCTTCATGACCACGAGCTTGCCGTCCTTCAGGGCCAACCATGCCCAGCCCGAGCCGAATTGGGTCTTGCCGGCTTCGATGAAGTCGGCGCGCATCTTGTCGTAGCCGCCGTAGGCTGTGACGAGCTTCTCGATCGATCCGGGCAGCTTGTTGCCGCCGCCGCCCTTCTTCATCCACTGCCAGAAGTGGATGTGATTGTAGTGCTGGCCGACATTGTTGATCACCGGCTGGTCCTTGGCGGCGAATGCCTCCTGGCAGATCTGCTCGATCGACTTGCCGGCATACTTGGAGCCTTCACCAGCGAGATTGTTGGCCTGGTCGACGTAGGCCTGATGATGCTTATCGTGATGAAACTGGAGTGTCTCGGCGGACATGTAGGGGGCCAGAGACTCGTAGGCATAGGGAAGTTCGGGAAGCTTGAATGTCATCGTGTGGCTCCGGTTGGACACGGATATATTCGCAAGAGCGAGGGTGGCGAAACCTAGCCGCTCGCGACCGTCAAGGCAAACCTCAGCAAGACGGATCAAAAGCGGAACAGGCCTGGGGGCAGGACGTCGGCTCGGGTGGCCGTGTTGCGGTATTGCCGTGACGGCGGGCACGTGGCTCCATCGCGCAGTGGCGCCTGACCATTATGTGGCTGGTACTCAACGCCTGGATTCGGGGATCGTTCCGCGAATTGTGTGCTTGTTTTTGCGGCACGCGGTGGATCGCCATGTCACGAGCAGCCGGGTAGCATGCCCAGGACCTGGGCAGGATTGGGTCCAGTCTCCTATCCATGTCGCCGATGCCGTGCCGATCTCCTCTGTGGTTCTGCGATATCGCGACTGCGACAGTCCGTGCAAGCCAGGTTGTCAGGGCAATTATCCGGCGGGACTGCTTGAGAAAGCCGACGATGGCGACATCGGTGCTGTCCCTGTGTGATCGAGGAGTTGATTGAATCTGCCTGTTCTGGCCTCCTCGATTCTTGATCACGGCTGGCCACGGGGAAGCCTTCCTGGGGTATGCGCAAGCGTATCCAGGAGCTTTTGCCTGCGGCTTGCTGTCGGGGATTGCCGGTCGGGGGGTGCTCGATTATGGTGCGCCCGCGCTGCGCCGGCGACCATACCGGGCCGGTGCTGTTGGGGCGTAGCCAAGTGGTAAGGCAGCGGATTTTGATTCCGCCATGCGGAGGTTCGAACCCTCCCGCCCCAGCCAGCCATTCCGTCGATTTCAGGGAATCTGCCGCCTGTGTCTGGGCTCGCCAAAAGTGGCGCTATTTCCGTGGGGTGTCGTTATAGCGGTTGCTGGGCCTGGGCCAGAGACGGCAATGGCGTCCGACGGAGGCCGGCCGGGACCCTATATCTCAGACGCGGCTATTGGGGGCGGGTCGAATTTCTCTCTTCGCGACTGGCTGCCCCCGAGGCGAACTTCAGGTGCGCACGCTGAGACGGCCAATCGAGGGGCAGGCCGGCCGAAGTTCTCAACAGCCGCTTCGCGCTCAGCTCCGGCGGCTGCCGACCGCGCCGGGTATCGTCAATGATGCTCGGTGCGAGGTATGTGAAGCGCATCAGAGCAGTGAGATAGCCGTTGCTCCCGCCGCGACGCGCCGTGATCTCGTTCAGTGTCTCGCGCGTATCGGCCAAAACGGCACCGCGGATGGCGAAAGCCTCCTGGATCAGCCGCACCAATGTCGGATCGATCGTTTCTGCCATGGATTCGCCGATGATCATGCGTTTGCCTTTGCCGCAACGCCGAAGTTCGGCTGTGATCGGCAATACAAGAATTGGCAGGTTGTGGTCCGCGCTGGGGAACCCGAGTGCTGAAGCCAAGCCTGCAGCGGCAACTCGCTGTTCTGACGCCAGGTTTCGGACCAGATCTTCCGTGAGATGGTTACCGACCGTCGAGTCTGACCCTAAGCCGTCCTGAGCAGTCGCAGCATAAGGGGAAGAGATGGTCGAGCGCGCTCTATAGGATCAGACGTTCGCGTTCCCCGAAACGATTGACGGCTCGGAACCCGTTCACGCTGTGGCGCCGCGAGTTGAACATGACGATGAGGACCGTTCCTGCCTGATATGCCAGCGCATCGCGATCGACAAGGTATCAACGACGACCGAAGGCGACCTTGGGACGACGCTTGAATGTGTCGCCGACTTCGGGAACAACTGGCGCGCGGGCGAACCGCGCACGCTTTGTTGCGAACTCTGCTGCACGACGATCTTGTGACGCATTCGTGCGGTGAAAGGTAAACGCCAAGCAGGCGACAACAAGAGCCGCTCCCGCAAGCCAAATCAGGAAAGTTGTCATATTTTTCTCCGCAGGCGCCGTCGTCGCCGATTTCCTGCCACCAGCCTCTGCGGGTAACACAACAGGCTAACTCAAGGTCGTTAACAAATCCGCGGTCATCCATCCGCCCAAGCCGCATCGTCAATCCACGAGGCTTTACCGAGACGACGCAATTAAACGTGATGAGCGGAGAAGGAATCGCCGTCGACTTCACGACCAAGAGCGCGTAGGTTGGCTTTTGGATGGCTTGGAGCGATTATGGATAATCGCCGCGCATAAGAAGGTTCGCGCATAGCCGCCGCGCTAATTGCAATCCGGTTCAGCAACATTCTTTGAGCCAGGAAAGCTGTGCCACTCCTTCACGGCCAGCAGCTCACACTTGATCCGCGTCTACGCTAAAGGATTTTGATCGATCGGCTCTGCATGGCTCGATCAACGAAATCCTTCAATGCGGTCGCGCAAAACATTTGTCAGGAACAACCGATGTCAAATTATGCCATTTCGCACCCTTCAAGCGCTCAAATGCAGCGTTTGATCTTGCTTGGTTGGGCGCTCGCAACTGCCTCGGCTTTTTCGATGATTGTGCTGGTGGTGTTCGGCGTTACCGCCTACTAGCGCTGGTCACTCTGGGAGCGATGTTGGAGCCAAAGATGAAAACCAATCCAGTAACGCTGACGCAAGGCAAGGATGGCTGGTGGGTCGTCGGAGGCGGCAGAAGAAGCCTGCCCAGACTGTCATTCAAGATGCGGGCGCACGGATTGGCTTTTGCGCGTGCGCACGCTCTTTCTCGGCGCGCCACACTCTACGTTGCCAACTGTTCCGGCCGATTGCACAAGCAGATCCCCGCGTCACTGACGTATCCGGCCACAATCTAATGATAATGTGGGAATTCCGGCCAGTGTCGACGAGCCGTGCCCCGCCTCGCTAGGGCTCGATGCACTGGTCACCACGAATCCGGTAAGGCCTCTGGCAAGCCCAGCCGTCGCCTGATCGACTCAAGTATGAGTTTTCCGGCAGGACAACCGTATCGCAAGCGTTTCCGTTCCTGCGATATCCGCGATCACATTTCCAATCATTGCCATCCGTTACGAGGTACGCATTCTGGGGAATGTGAATCTGTACGCACAGATCATCGGATTGAATGTACCCGCGCTTGCATCGCCATCCAGGCCCATACCCTCTTGAGTCAGCGTAGGCATTTGCCGGGATGACTATCAGATCACAACCGGAAGGAGATAGGCGATAACCTCGCTCGCACTCCCAGCCTCTGCCATAGGCAGAATCAGACAGAAATGCGTTTTTCGGAACGACGATGGCAATGCACCTGCCGTCTATTTTTGAATAACCTCGATGGCAACGCCATCCGTCGCTGTATTGCGAACCGTCGAGGTAGCCGTTCTCAGGAACAACTATGGCGCTGCAGTGATCTCCATCGACATAGTATCCATGCCTGCAATCCCACCCCGTGCCGTACGACGATCTGGTGAAATAGGCATTTAAAGGAAGTTTGATGGCGTCGCATTGGTCGTCTTGACGTCGAAATCCTTTCGCGCAAGTCCACCCCGCACCGTAGCTGCGTGACACAGCGTTCACCGGTATATCGCCTTCAGCAGGTCCGCTTCGAACAGTGCCCGCGCAACAATACATAGAACCGACGACCAACAACCAAACGCTGGCCGTCCCAGCGATAGTGAAACGTGCCATTTGGATCTCCTGAATGCAGTTGTTCGCTCGAACAATCACATCCCCGCTCAATCATCGTTGGCAGCCAGCTCGTGCGTTTCGGTTGGTTCAATTGGCGCTGAAATCGCCCACTTCACGCGGTTGCGTTGTTGCTTGCCAACGGTTGCGTCGGGCTTGCCTCGGTTGACTGGCCTAACTGCCTCACCACAGTAAGGGCATGCGACATTCGCGCGTTCAAGATCGTAGAACGGCCTCTCACAAGACGGACAACGGCGTTTCGTTCCGCGCGCCGTTCGCGCGCAGGTCAAGGCATCGGACATATTGATCTTTCTAGGCTGTGGCCCGTGTCCAGTCGCTTGGACCAGCGACTGCTTTTACTGCCCAGCATCAGGGGCAGGTCTGTGCGGCTCTTCGCTATTCTATGATGTTGGCTGAGACTAACATCTGATAAGAAGAATGCAGTTTCGGCTGCCGCGCATCGACGAAGTTTTTCAAACTACCATGATTTGTCGTGTAACGGTTCGAAATTCGGCGGAAGGCAACAAATGCAAGTAACATTGCAGCCGAACTCGCTCACTGCAGTGGTAGCGACGCCCCCCGGTGCTCTTGAGGTCTTACCGTTCAATTCGTCACGCAAGCCCCTCGATCAGGGTAAATCGACATGGCGCCTTTCAAGCCTTGCGAGTGAGCGAATTCTCGTTGGCAACACGTTCAACGGGCTCTGAGGTGCATTGAATGCGATATTGAGGAACGCCGCTTTCATCGGCCGGCAATAGTCGTGTGACCTTGCACGTGCGGTCTGCCTGCATATGCCCCATGCGTCCTGGTGAAAAATTCAAAGCCTGCCCGATTTTGTAGCGATGGAGTGCCATGTTCGCCTCCTGCGGCCGTAGGATTTCGGAAAACCGTACCGCGAATTCGAGACGGTTCATGCGCAAGCAATAAGAGCCACCCCTTGTCGGGGTGGCTCTCCATGAGTTGAAGCTGGCGAGCACAACGCTTACGCCAGCTCGATCGACGCAACTGCGATCTTGCCGGAGCGCCGGTCCTCTTCGGTTGTGTAGCTGACCTTTTGCCCTTCGGCCAAGTTGTGCACACCGGCGCGCTCCAGTGCAGAAACGTGAACGAAGACGTCCTTGCCTCCGTTGTCAGGAGCGATGAAGCCAAAGCCCTTCTGATGATTGAAGAACTTGACGGTACCCTTGTCCATGAGATGTCCTTGATATGGCAATGAATGCTCACGGATGACCGCTCGCCTTGATGCGCGCAGTCATCCTGCTTTTTCGATATGTGCGGGGTTTTTTGAACGCGCGCCTGACTTGGTCAGTGCAAAGCGGACAGTGTGTCCAGCAGATTCGATGAGCTACATATAGAGACTACTATGTGTTCACACAAGGGCGCAGCGCCAGTTGAGCGTGGCACACGGAATCGTCTTCCTAAGGCGTGTCGACCAGCGTATCGACGGTGCAGTTGCGGCGTGCTAACGCTGTTCCATGAGATATCACAAGGCCATTTCCATAACCGAGGCCGAGGCATCATTTCTCAAGGATGAGCCCACGCCGACCATGTGCGATTGCATCGTCGTCGAGAGCCTCGGTCGGTGGTACGACGTCCGCCACATGAACACACGCGAATTGAATGCCTTCCTCGATGATCTGGAACGCTCGCATTTCAACGGTGCAACTGCTGGCTTTGTAACACTTCATTAAGCTGATCGGGCGGCGGCTGAGACCCTTGGTGCGATATCGTCGCCGCCTCAATGACACGCAAAGGGTGACAGTCTAGCAGTGTAATCCGCTCCGCTTGGGCTTGATCGTCACTGCTCCAAGTAGTCGCACGCTTGTCGCTTCGCTTTGGTGTATGCTGCATTATGAATAGCAAGAAACATCCCCCGACACTGCCGCAGAACGACGACCTTGACATCCCGGTCAACGAGCGGAAGTCGGTCGAGACGCTTATGCCAGCTGACTGCCGTTGGCCGATCGGCGACCCCCAACAGCAGGATTTTCACTTTTGCGGCAAGCACAGAAGCGATGGCGCACCTTACTGTGAAGTGCACATGCGTCGCGCGTTCCAGGCCTTGCGCCCTCGACTCGCACCTCACCGACCACGCGCACTCACCTAGCATGCGCAGTTGCCGTTGCCGGGTCAGGTCCTCGTCAATGTCATCAAAATGTCGGCATACCAGGCGCAGTTGAGGCCGAGGGCCTCGTCAATCTTGATATTGCGTGTTCCAACGTCCAGGCGAGCGGAATGAACTCCGAGTAGTTTCCACGGCAGCCCATTGTCCACCTTGTCGAGCCGGGAATGCTTGATCACAACTGGCGCACCACTGGTACCGCTGTGGGTGCGGGCATCCGTAAGGAAGTAGCCCTCCCCTTGGAAGCGCAATCCGAATGATGACGCCAGCGCGGCATGGCGCACGACAGGCATATGATGCAGCGTGTCGTGAAAGCCTAGTGGGAAGCCCACCACAAGAAGGGAACTTCCGATCTCAACTTCCTCGTGCGGCCCATAAATGTGCCCTGGGGAGAACGCATTGAAGATGGCCGACTTTGGAAGTGCGAATCTGTCCAATTCAATAGCAGCAACATCAATCTCGCCTGCAGAGTCTGAACCTTGACGCCACGCCGCCTTGCCGTGACGGTAGAGCAGAATCGAAAAGTAAGTTGATGCCGACAGGTTTTCTGCATCGTTATGAAGTTCAATTTCGATGCGATCAGGGAAATGCTTGCTTGGCTCATCGAACACGACATGCCGGCTCGTTACGAGGAACAGCTTGCCGTCGCGCTCGAAGAAGAAGCCGCTTGCATTCGTCAATGGTCGTTGTCCAGCGAATGTGAGAACCCGTGTTGCCGTCAGCAGGATGGATTCCAGCATTCTTCATTCCGTTCCGGTTGCACACGATGTTCCGACAGATGCGTCGTGGATACGATAGGCTGAACCAGCGAGAATTACGAGAAACCGCCCCCCAATCTCTCGGAACAACTTCGGCAACGGGCATGACGCAACCGTTTTGCGGCGCACTGTACGTGAAGATGCGTTCGGCAGTTCCTGTGAAGGGTTTCGGATGCCGGCCCCATGATGACGGCGACCACCGGCGCGGCGGGCCGGCATCCGAAACCCTTCACAGGGGCAGACTTTTGTTTTCAAAAGCATGCTGCATCGCATCAGGTCGCGTCTTCCCACATGTGGGATTGGTTCACCCAGTGTTGGTGACACTAGTGTACCTGCCTATCGAAGAACTACCGACGTGATGGTTGGATTCGATCCATGTTCGCCGTTGCCCCCTTCGCCGCCCGGCCCGAGGCCGTGCAGCGTCAGGTGTGGGATGGCAGTCGGCAATGTGCCTCCTAACGAGTCCACACTATGAAATCGAGTCCAGTTTGGTTAGGCGTTACCTAAGTATTTGCCAGGGCCTGCTCGAACAAGTCCGGCCGGTAGACCTTGTGGCTAGCGGGCCCCAGACTTGCCACATCGATTTCCTTGATCCAGCCGATGATCAGTTCCTCGTCCTTGCGAGTTGGTTTCAGAGTTTCGGGATCGAGCCGAATAGAGCTCGCAACCGTTCGCAAGTCCGACGGGCAAGAAGGACCGGGGTGTCCAGAGAGGATGTCCTCGATATCCGTATGCGCGATGCCTAAGTATTCCGGCTGCGCGAGAAGGCGCGCGGCCTCTGCGATGTTCTCGCTCTTCTCCAGCCAACGCGACGCATCCATGGTGGCGCGGACCACCTGCTGCCAGGGTATTGTATTGTCAGTGATGCTGCCCGAACGGAATGCCAGCACTTTTTCTGGACAATCTTTCACGAGCTCTACGCTCAAATGCAGCATTCGTCCTGAGCCCTGGCGCACTGCCTGTTGCCCCCAAGGTGCGCCGACGCAGAAGCCGTCGATGTAACCTTGCTGTAGACTATCGGCCATGAACGGCGGCGGCACGACATCCAGTGGCACGTCGGCGCCATCAGGGAAGCCGCCGAGATGCATCCAGTGGCGCAGCAAGAACGTGTGGCTGGAGAACGGATAGACAATACCAAACCGCAGTGGCCGCAACCCTGCCGATTGTCTTTCAGAAAAAATAGCGTGAAGAGCCTTTGCCGTAACGGTTGGGTCTGATACGGCGCCAACTGCCTTGGCAAAGATTTCGTCCGCCAGCCACGGCGCCACGACGATGGCATTTCCGTTCCAACCAAGCGCGACGGGAACGGTAAGAGGCACTTTTACATGACCCACACCGTGCGACACGGCGATGGCCGCAGGAGCGAGAAAATGCGCAGCGTCGACCAGTCCGAACTGCAATTTGTCACGAATAGTGGCCCACGAGGCTTCCTTCTGGAGAATGAAATGGGTCCCGTTGCGGCGATCGAAACCCAGCTCGTGGGCGAGAATTGGAAGAGCCGCGTCGACAAGCGGTACAAAGCCAATGCGAACATCTATCGTCATTTGAGCATGTCCGAAGTCATGACAATGGCCGCGGCGATCTCGCTTATCTTCTTGTTCATCGCCATCGATTGTTTCTTCAGCACCTGATAGGCTTCATCCTCCGTGAGCCCTTTGGCCTCCATGAGGATCCCCTTTGCGCGCTCGATCGTCTTGCGTTCCTCGAGCTGCGTTCGCAGTGATGCGATCTCCCCCTTCATGGCCGCGAATGCACGAAAACGCAGCACAGCCTCCTGGAGGATGCCTTTGACACGCTCCTTCTTGAGACCGTCCACGATGTAAGCGGAGACGCCCGCATCGACCGCCGTGCTGATCGTCTCCATGTCGGCATCATCGACAAACATCACGACCGGACGCGGCACGATCCGGCTCATGTGAAAGGCTTGCTCCAGCACGTCCCGATTCGGGTTCCCTAGATCGATGATGATGACGTCAGGCATCAACGCATTCACGGCCTGCAAAAGGCCAACGCGCTCCTTGATGTGGATCACGTTGGTGTAGCCAGCTTCTCTAAGACCGTTTTCGACGACGATGAACCGCGTCGGATCGTCGTCGATCACAGCAATCTTCATGTTTGCTTCGATGACCATACGAGTCCTTTATGCAGTTACTCAGGGCGAGCCTGCAGGCCCGCCCTGTGCAGAGGTTCGCAGCTTACGCCGATGCAGGTGAATGGCCCATGGCATGTACAGGCGACGGTGCCGGCGCGAGTACGCGACCATTTGGGCCGACCCACTTGCCCACCCATTGACGCTGGAAATACCGCAGAACCAGCAGCACGACCAAGGCAAAGCCCGCGAAGAATGCGAAGCCAGCCGAGAAGCTGCCGGTGTATTGCTTCGAGAACCCCATGGCCAGCGGCACGATGGAGCCGCCAAGGGCACCCACCTCGCCAATCATGCTTCCGGCCACAGCCGTCGTCGCAGGCCAGCGCAGCGGTACGAGCTGAAACAGCGCGCCGTTGCCGGCACCGAGTGCGGCGAAGCACACCATAAACAGAGTCGTTGTGATGACGATGTTCGGCGCAGTGCTTGTTGCAAGTAGACCTGCAATTGCGACCAGCAGCACGACCGATAAGACCAGGATGCCGCCTAGCCGATCGGATGCGTATCCGCCCACGATGCGTATTCCCGAGCCCATCAACGCGGCAAGCATGGTCAACTGGCCGGCCTCCACCTTGGTCACACCGAACTGCTCGTAGAAGAAGGTCGGCAGGAAGCTCGAAAGCCCAATGAACCCGCCGAACGTGATGATGTAGACGAGGTTAAACGCCCAACCGTCTTTTTCCCACAGGCACTTGATCTGATCCTTGATCGTGTGGGCGTGATCGCGGTCCGGCGGCTCCTTCGCCATGAAGATCATGACGAGCAGAGGCAGCGCCATGGCCAAGCCGGCAAGGCCGTAGACGGTCTTCCACCCATAGGCAGTCGCGATGGGCGGCGCCAGCAACACAGCGAGAACGGTGCCGGAATTGCCGGCACCGGCGATCCCCATGGCCAGGCCCTTGAACTGCGGCGGAAACCAGCCCGAGCCGAGGGACAGCGCAACGCCGAATGACGCCCCCGCGATGCCGAGCAGTACGCCCATCGCAATCACCTCATTGTAGGTGGTGACGACGAAGTAACCGTACGCCATGGCAATCATGATCAGTACCATCTCGGTGATGGCTGCATTCTTGCGCCCGATGTATTGCGCGAGAATGCCCAGTGGCAGCCGCATAAGGGCGCCCGCCATGATCGGAACCGAGATCATGAAGCCCGTTTGCGACGGAGTAAGCTTGAAATATTCGGTGATGAAGGGCGCCATAGCACCGTTCAACACCCATACGGCAAAGCAGAAGTCGAAGTAGAGGAACGCCGCGAAGAGTGTCTTCGGGTGTCCGGATTTCATAATTGCGCTCATGGACGCCATGGGCATCGCTCCTGGACATGACAGGGTGAGTGCTCCGGCCGCGGCCGGTAGCTCGGATTGATCGAGAAGGTTGGTGGCCAGCAGCAGCCGGAAGAGGCCGTCGTCAGCGGCGCGACGTCCTCTTCATGCAGAATGCGCAATCGCTGGAGTGCGATGGCGCTGTTGCGACACGCATGCGCCAACGTCAGCGCGCGATCGCTTGTGTTCGGTGAGCGTTCACTCAGAGGACGCCAACGGCTGCCGCGATCTTGAGCAACAGCGCATTGTTCGATTTCAACATCTCGTTGTTGGCCTTGAGCATCAGGCGATTGGATTCGAGAAGTCCATGGTTCGACGCCAGCGCGTCAGAATTGGCTTCGATCGCCGCCTTGTTCGCCTTCATAGTCGCCGAATTACCAGCGATGATCTCGTAGTTCGTGGCGATCTTGGCAGAGTTGCTCTCCAGAGTGGCCTTGTTGCTCTCGAGAAGACCGTGATTGGACTCCAGAAGTTCGTTATTGGCAGCAATCACCGCCTTGTTGCTGGAAATCGCGGCCGCGTTGCCCTTCAGAACGGCACTGTTCTCGCTGATCGCTGAACGGTTGGCGGCGAGCAGTGTGTGGTTCTCGCTGAGCGCGGTCTTGTTGCCGTCCAAGGTCGCATGATTTGCGACGAGGAGATCGTGGTTCTCGGCCAATGCGGCGCAATTGCCGGCCAGGGCTGTTGCGTTGCTCTTCAAGGTCAGCGCGTTGCTGTTGATCGTCGACTTGTTACCTTCGAGCATCGCATGATTGTCGGCAAGCGACCGCTTGTTACTCTCGAGCATCGCATGATTGCTGGAAAGCGTATCGGCGTTGCTGTCCAGCGTGCGCTTGTTCTGGCTGAGGACGGACTTGTTCTCGATAAGAATCTCATGGTTGGCCACGAGCATGTCGCGGTTCTCACCGAGCGCAGAAGCGTTCGCCGCCAGCATGGCCTGGTTCTTGATGATGAGGTCCTTGTTGCCTTTGATGTCGGCCGTCGTTGTATCAGTAGACATGAGTCACCCTTTGACACTGATTGAAGTGCGCTTTGAACCGGGTGACGGGAATTCAGACGCGCGGTCTGCCGGACTGGAAGTCCGTCACTCGATCCGCAAGCGTCTGCGAGAGCTGGTTCGCCATCAGTAGCAGGCCAGCATGCTCTCTTCAGCAGGTTCCATGCCAAGTCATTATGTTCATACAAAACAACAGCTTAGAATTTTTCCTCCGCGATATATCGCCACCAAGACGCGCACGGATTGTGCACGTGCGCCTGAACTTTGTGCGCCGCACACGGTTCAGCGGTCATGTCCGGACATGTTGGACTGAAAGGTTGAAAAATGGACCGCCCCGCCGATGCCCATGTTCAAAGGTCGAAACATGATGGCCTAGTTCTAGGGGGCTAAGACAAACGCTCGGATCGAACGTAACTTCGGTCGGCTCAAGGGCTTCGGCAACATGGCTATGCGCTGCCACCAGAGTCCCTTGAACCGTCGGGCAGGGATCAAGCTTGCTTCGACACGGCCACGGTGGAATTTATACTTCCACTAACTAACGCTCTCGCGGATACACCTGCACTCATTCACAGCAACGGATCACGTTCTTGTCGTAAACCGGCTGCGTATCCGGCACACCGCCGCCGAAGTCCTTCGGCACGACGTAATAGGATCTCGTCCAGGCGTCGACGTCGATCGGCTGCCGCAGGGTTTCGCGCGGATCGTGTCTGATTTGCTGGCCGGGATTGACGTTCTTCAGAACCTGGGAGTTCTCCACCACCACGACGCCGTTGACGATAACGAAAGGAATGCCGCTCGAAGGGAGTGTCCCCTTCGCGTATGTTGCATTGTCGGTCACTGTTTCGGGATTAAAAATGGTGATGTCGGCAACCATGCCCTCCTGCATCCGGCCGCGCTCCTGCATCGCTTTCAACCCGGTCTTTCCCAACGGCAGAGCCGAATTGTAGCTGAGTTGTGCGATAGTCTGCATGAGCGGAATCTTATATTCCCGACCGATCCGCAATGCACGCGCGAACGAACCCGCTCCCCGCGGATGGCTGTTGGGCAGGTCCTCATACGGCGTGTCCCATGTGATCGAGGGATCGATGATCGGCATCGTATCAGAGGCGATGGCGACGCCCGGCAACTTCAGCCAATCGACGATAGTCGACTCGGGCATCTTATAGACTTGCACGAGCCTTGCCGGCTCCTTCTTGATCATTTCTGCACGCGTCTTTTCGGTGTAATATTCACCTGTCAACGCATCCTGGATCGTCTCTTCGTACTTGTAGCCAAGCTGCTTCACCCAGACATCCGGTTCGAGAAATACGGCATTGATTGCTGTAGACCCGGCGGCATAGGGATAAAGCTCGCCCCACACATTCATGCCACGCTCACGCATCCGCACCAGAAGTTCGTGCACCAGATTATAGCCAGGGTTGTTGAAGTGGCAGGCGATGGCAGGCGCGCCGAGCGCTGCGGCATTTGCCAGCATCTCCTGGATGCCGTTGGATTCCATCGTGTCGGTGCCAGGCGTATAGCGGAAGTGGAAGGCAGAGGGACGCCCATAAAGTCCAGCGAGCTTCTGAAGTTCAAACACCTCCCGCGCCGAGGTACCGTCGCGCATATAGCCGAGAGTGGAGCCCATCCCGATCGCGCCTGCAGTCAACCCGGCGTCGATCACCCGGAGGATTTCGTTGCCTTGCTCGAGGGTCGGCCGGGTCGAGGACCAGCCAGACTTCTTCGAACCGCGATGGTTCAAGGCCTCAGGCGTATCGGTCGTGGTAATGCCGTCAAGAACGAATGCCCGTGCGAATTCGTGACAAGATGCACATCCGAAGTTGAGGGGGGTCTGGCCAGCACGCGCAGCATACCAGTCGTTCACCTTCGTACCGAGCGTGCCCATTTCCAGGTCCATCACCGTCGTGCGCCCGTCGCGCAGCGCCAGCTTGTTCCCCATCAGCCGCGGCCAGTGGTAGTGGGTGTCGATGAAGCCCGGCGCCACGACATGTCCGCTCGCATCGATCTGGCGCCCGCCGTTGAGAGTTTCGGTCGTGATGGCAACGATCCGGCCTTTACGGACACCGACATTCGCCACTTTGTCGAAATTGGTTTCTGGGTCCATGACGCGCCCACCCCGGATCACGAGGTCAAAAGGCTCCGCGGTCTGTGCCAGTGCTTGGCTCGCGGCACTGGCGGCTACGACGGTCGTGGCCATGCCAGCATTAAACTCCCGACGATTGATTTCATTCTTTGCCATGGTTCTGCACTGATGCGTGATCAGGTCCTCTGTAGTCTTGGTGATAGTTACCTGGACAGGGATGCTACTGGTGCGCCACGATGGACGCACGCTTCCTGTTTTGGTGGTTCACATCGCTTTCAACGAGTGTCTACGAAAGCCGCTTTCCGAATATTGAAGTTACCACCGCACCCTTCTCACCGCAGATGCAGGTTCTGAGCGTCCGGCCCTTCCCATCTTGCATGGATGGGACAGAAAATGGCCTCAGCCTCTGCCGGCCAGTTGATCTTGCTACGCGGCGAAAGCCACGCCGCGCGCTTGCTGACATCTGGTTTTCCCGAACCTGTCGCGATTACAATAGACGTGGAGGTGCCATCGCTCGCTTCGAGCGCATTCGTACTGCCTGGCTTCAATTGGGAAGACGAGGCCTGCGTAACAGGAGCGGACTCCGGCAGCGATGATTTCTTTCCCGGAGCCGGCGGCGGCGAATTGAGATCCCCATAAGGGCTGAGCCCATGGAAGCCTGTCGGTGCGGCCAGGAACCTACTTTCCCAGCTCCTCACATCAAGCGGGCGGAACCTTCCCTTTTTTTCCACCGAAAAGCGGATCGGCTGACCGGGGAAGACGTTGGGCAGGACAGTCTCGTCCCGCACGACAACCTGACCGTTGACCAGGACATGGCGAATGCCTGTCGTCGGTAGCGTGCCCTTGAGATAGGTCGCATTGTCACGGACCTTATCGGCATCGAAAATCGCGATATCGGCCACCATTCCTTTCTGCAGTCGTCCACGCTCCCGCATAGCCTTCAGCCCGGTGTCGCCGAGATACCTGGCAGGATTGTAACTGAATGTTGCCAGCACCTGCATGAGCGGAATGTGAGATTCTCGCGCAAGCCGCAGCGACTTTCCATGCGTGCCGGCAGCGCGCGGGTGCATGTTAGGAAGCTTCTCGAATGGCGTGTCCCAGGCGAATTGATCCCATCCGCCCGGAACCGGCATCGCATCGCTGGCCACCACCACGCCAGGCATAGCGACCCATTTGGGAATGTCGTCCGGCGGCATCTTGTAGAGTACGATTTGTTTTGTCGGCTCCTCTTTGACGACTTTTTCATACTCATCCCGCGTCATGAACTTGCCGGTCATTGGATCCTGAAGAGTCTCCTCATATTTGTTGCCGAGCTTGTCGACCCAGGTCTCCGGCCGGATGAAGGCTGCGTTGATGGTGGTAGAGCCCGCAGCATAAGGATAGTATTCGCCCCAGACATTGAATCCCTTCGCACGGAGGCGCACCAGCATCTCCTGTACGAGTTCCCAGCCTGGATTGTTGTAGTGATTGATGACCGCTGGCGCTCCAAGCGCCACGGCATTCAAAAGTATTTCCTGCGCACCATTCGCTTCAGTCGTGGCCGTACCTGGTGTGTAGCGAGAGTGCACGGAAGTGAAGCGGCCATAATATGCGCCCACACGCTGCACCTCGAACATCTCGCGCGCCGTAGCGCCCGGGAAATAGCCAACCGTCGAGGCCACGCCCAGAGCGCCAAGGCGCAGGCCTTCGTCAATATGCCCAAGCAGGAGGTTGCCTTGCTCAAGTGTCAAAATGCCATCGCTCCATCCTTTGCCGGCACGGCCCTTCAGGATTGAGGCAGGAGCGTCCAGTCCTTCGGAAAATCCGTCCAACACTGCCGCCCTGGCGAACTCGTGCCCCGATGCCGTGCCATAATTCACCTGAGACCTGCCCTTGTGCATGTCGTACCATTCGCCAACCTTCGGGCCGAAGGTACCAGCCTCAAGGTCCATCGCTGTGGTCACCCCATCACGCAATGCAAGCTTGTAGCCGAGCGGTCGCGTCCAGTGGAAATGCGTGTCGATGAAACCGGGCGCCACCACGAGACCCTTGGCGTCGATCGTCTCCTTGCCAGCAATCCTGTTCTTGGTGATCGCGGCGATCTTGCCGCCCCGGATGCCGACATTGGCAACGGCGTCATGCTTGGTCTCCGGGTCCATGACCCGACCACCTATAATGACAAGATCGAAATCAGCCGCAGAGCTCTGCGCTGCCCTCATGGTGGGAGCCGTAGAGGTTTGTGCTACCCCCGTGGTCGGAAATACGACGGTTGTAATTACTGCAGCCGTCAGAGCAACAGCGGAGGAGTTGAATTTTCTGCAGACAAACATCTTGTTGGACATGCGATTCCCCCCCCTGGAGCTGTGGCTGCCGCTCGGATTGTGCTGGCAGACAGTTTTGCTTGGTAAGCTTAGCGGCAATTGAGAACGGTGAAGCGAACATCCTTTGCTTTTTGCGCCAGCCGCATCAGAATCCAGGCGCACCAAGCAAGGTTTTCCCGCTGCTCCGGCAGGTTTTACGCACGCAATGAATGTATCGAGTGTATTTGGAACACATGAAAGCAAAGGTCGAACCAAAATTTTCCCGCGCGATACTCTTGCAGCTGTTAGCGAAGCCTTTCGTTGCTCGCGGTGGAAATATTCACGCGCTCTTGCACCGAAATCGGATACCGATTGAGGTGCTGAGCGAGCCAAACCACCTCGTCGAAGCAGCTACTCTCTATGCGGTCTTCGAGGATATGGCCACTACATTGGGCGACGCCTATTTTTGCGGGGGTATTGCGCGTGATATCGCCCTCAAGGGAGTGCCGACCTTGTTGGAGTCCGCCGCCTCCAAGACTCTTGGAGATTTCTTGGTGAGCGCGATCGTTGAAACCGGACGACAGTTCGACAATGTCGACTATTCCCTGAATGTCACCCAGCGGGCGGCAGTCTTCTCTATCAAACGTACCCGCACAATAGACAGGCCAACACCCCAGGCTGATGCAGTCGGCGTTGCCTTCTACGCAACTGTGTTCCGGTCCGGGCTTGGGAGCGTCTTCGATGCCCGCCAATTTATCGTTTCGGCGCCTTCCATCGAGGGCGTGCCCCCCGATCTCCTTCCCGCGCAAGCATTGGTTCGCTCACCTAAGACTGCACTGTCGATCACATTTCCTCCTCGCTGGCTGACGGCGGCGTTTTCTTTGAACTGGTCGGCAAACAACGACAAAGGTGATCGACCTGACCAGCCCCGATCCGATGAAATGACGCTCGCATTCGTGCGAGCAACGATCCGGCTGAACATCGCTGACAAGGAATTCGACCTCACGAAGCTGGCCGACGCCTGCAAAACCAGTCGCCGCAGCATCCAGCGAATACTTGCTGCTCATGGGACCTCGTTCCGCGCCCTCCAGGACGACGTGAGGCGCGAGGTTGCTACCGCGCTTGTCACTCATTCGAAAACACCTCTGAAGGACGTGGCAAGACAGGTCGGATTCTCCAATGAGACTTCGTTTACTCGAAGCTACAGCCGTTGTGACCTGCCCCAGGGTTTTCGGACCATCGATAACTTGAGAGACTGGCCTCCGAATCGGAGGACGGCATGCGCAAGAGCAGGTTCCGGGACGAGCAGATGGTGGCGATCCTTCGCGAGGCGGATCGCGGGACTGTCGGCGAGGTTGCGAAGAGGCACGGCATCAGCGAGCAGACGATCTACACGTGGCGCAAGCGCTTCGGGGCGCTGCAGTCAGACGACGTGCGCCGTCTGAAGCAGCTCGAAGCGGAGAATGCGCGGCTGAAGAAGCTCGTCGCCGAGCGCGATCTCGAGATCGAGGTGATGAAGGAGATCGCCGCAAAAAAATGGTGAGCGTGCCGGCTCGCCGTTCGCAGGTGGCGTACGCGACAGGGCATGGCCTGTCGCAGCGGCGGGCTTGCACGCTGATCGGAGTGGGGCGGTCGGCGTTGCGGTATCGATCGACGAAGGCGGAGACGGATGCGCCGGTGCTGGCGCGGATGGCGGCGCTCGCCGCGCAGTATCCGCGCTACGGCTATCGTCGGATCGCGATCTTCCTCGAACGGGAAGGGCATGTGATGAGCTTCGGCCGCTGCCATCGCCTGTGGCGACTGGCGAAGCTTCAAGTGCCGCGCAAGCGGCCGAGAAAGCGCATCGCGACGGGCCGTCCGCGCCCGAACGCGCCGACCGGTGCGAACCAGGTGTGGAGCTACGACTTCGTGTTCGACTGGTGCGCCAACGGTCAGCAGCTGAAGTGCCTCACCGTCACCGACGAGTGGACGAAAGAGGGTCTGGCGATCGAGGTCGATGGCCGCATCCGCTCGGGCCGCGTGATCGAGGTGCTGTCGCGGCTCGTCTCGGAGCGCGGCGCGCCGCTGTATCTGAGGTCCGACAACGGGCCCGAGTTCGTGTCGCGGGCGCTGCTGAAGTGGATCGTCGGTCAGGGCATCGGGTGCGCGTTGATCGATCCGGGCAAGCCCTGGCAGAATGGCGCGACCGAGAGCTTCAACGGCAAGTTCCGCGACGAGTGCCTGTCGCTGGAATGGTTCCGCTCGCGGGCCGAAGCAAAGGTCGTGATCGAGACGTGGCGGCGCCACTTCAACGAGGTGCGGCCGCATTCGAGCATAGGCTACATGACGCCGGCCGCGTTCGTGGCAAGACTGAAGGAGCAAGACGCAGCGCCCGTGCCGGCGACGGGCCGGATCGCTGCGGTATGTGGGGCCTCCGCGCTCCGCCCCGTCGCGCAACCGCCTCGCAAGAGGCAAACAGCAAAAGCAACGAGGGCTGATCTCTCAAGCTAAACGTGGTCCGAAGAAATTGGGCAGGTCAGTTGGATTGGCGAACCACCGGCATCCCACAGGCGCCGGGCGTCACGCAACTCGTTAGATCCGGTTGCTCAAGCGCGACAAACGTGAGTCTGAGCCATGCAGAGACTGCGGCGCAACGCCGATGGGAGGTGGAAGTTAGGGAAATAGGGGACACAGATTGCAAATTCCAATGGGGGGATGAACCGAATGAAAAGGGATGCGTACGCGCTAAGAGCGCGCACAACTGTGATGTCTGTCTTGGCATTGACTGTGATCAGTGTCGGGAGCCCGGGCAACGCTCAGAAATATGCTGGACCTCTAGCGCCGCATGTGGGAGCGCAACTCGACTACGCCTTCGCCAACCGGTACGGACCGGATGCTGAAGCGCGTGTGACCTTCACTAATGTCAACGATAATACGATCAGGATCGATTACTCCAGCACACGAGGTCTCTTCGTAAAGCGGGAAATTTCCGTCGCGGATCGCGAGTTCGCCAAGACCTACGTGCTGGGTTACTCGGCAAAGATGCCTCAGGCAATCCCGCGTGCGACGTCGCTGGGCATATCCAGCACGGCTCTGCTGGAATTGAGGAATACGGGGCACACGCAGCTTCGTATCGTCTATGACGAGAAAATGTCGGCGCTTGATGGAAAGCTGACAGTGAAGCAGAAGGGGATCAAGATTCCCCTGATTATCGAAAATCAGATCCAGGATGTCAGCGTCATCCAGGCTACCGGCACGTTCGGCAGCGGCACGAAGTCTGGGACAGGTGAGTTCTTCTTCGCAGATGTCAAGGAAAACCCCCTGCTGATCCAGAGCACGATCCAGTTCAGCTGGGAACAGGAACCGCGCGTCGAGCGGATCGTCAGGGTGACAGCGGGCGCGTCGATGAAGTCGGCAATGGAGCAGTCGCTTGCAACGGTGCGCAAGTATGACGTCTACGGCATCCATTTTGACTTCGACAAAGCAACGCTGCGGCCGAGCGCCAAGGCGCTCATAAAGGACATCGCGCTGACACTGAAGAACAATCCAAATTGGACCCTTCAGATCAATGGCCACACCGATTCGATTGGCACGCCTGACTACAATCTCAAACTCTCCGCTCAGCGCGCGGACTCGGTTGCCAAGGCGATCGTTAAGGAAGGCATCAAGGCCGATCGGCTGACAACCAGCGGCTTCGGAGCGACCAAGCCGAAGGATGACAACGCGACTTTGCAAGGTCGCGCGCTTAATCGACGCGTCGAGCTGCTGCGGACTGACAAATAGCCAACGAAAAGACGCTCGTTTGCTTCGAATTCACGTTGCGCATCCGCATCTCAAGAAATGGAAAGAAGAGAAAACAGATGAAGAAGATTCTTGTTGCCATCATCGCAGCATGTGCCATGTCGATTTCAGGACCGGCATCCAATGCTGGTGCCATAAATGCGACAGGGCTGACTTCAGTGCTTGGGAAATCGCAGATTGGCAACAGCGGTCTCGTCCTGGTCAAAAAACCCGGACGGCCTGGCGCTGGTCACCGACCACATCGACCGCATCGTCCGCATCGTCCGCATCGTCATCGGCATCATCACAAAGGAGCTCTGGCTGCTGGGATTGCAGCCGGAGTTGTCATTGGCACCGCAGCCGCGGCCGGCCACAGAAACTATTGCGGTCGGCTTGCCTACCGTTGCAATCGGGGCGATTTGCCTGCGTGCGCCGAACACGACCTCAATTGCCTGTTCTGATCTCAGTGTGCGCCGGGGAACAAACCCCGGCGCCTCCTGCGTTCCGAATGAGGTCTCTGTCTAGGCTGCGTCTATCGTTGATCATGGATGTTGGAGTTTTCCTGTTTGTCGACGGGTAATCACTGCGATCGGAGCGACATCAACCAAGTCGAAACGTATTGAACCAAGGGAAGTTGACTATGCCATATCGTCTATTTCCACTGGCGCCGCATGGCCGATTGGCCGCCTTGGCGGCGGTTGCCTGCTTCGCCGTTACCGCCTCGCAACTACCACCCCACTAGCAAATACGGCTGACAATAAGCCAACCACCAACATCAATGCCGGCACGCAAACGTGCAAAAGCAAGGGCGGGGTCGGTTTGATTATTGGCTCTAAGACGAGGCTGAATGGCGCTTACAAGCCTGCTGGCAAGGGTGCCGTACGCCACTACACCGCCACAGTTACGAAGATCGGTCTCGACATCGGCATCAAAAGACCAACAACAGTAATCTGGGGCATCCTTGCATCAAGGTCGATTTGCCCGAAGGGGCGCTGCAGGGGAACTATGCAGGCGTCTCCGCTAGTGCGGCGATCGGACTTGGTGCGGGCGCGAATGCTATTTTAGGAGGTTCGAAGAACTCTGTCGTGCTGCAGCCGCTGAGCGCGCAGGGACTGACCGGCCTCTCCATCGTAGCCGGCATCACTGGCCTAAAGCTCAAACGAAATTGAGGCTGGCCGCGTGAGTTCGTTTGGGGGAAAAGATGAAGCATTGTCTGGGCTATGCATTTTTATCAATGGTAGTTCTTGCGACGAATTTCTCGTCGCGGCCCGCGTTGGCACAAACCTCTGGCCAGGCCAGCGCCGACGAAGTCGCAAAGTCGCTGTCGAATCCAAACACGCCTCTGGCGTCTCTCAATTTCGAGAACGGCTTTACCTGGTACAAAGGCAACCTGCCCGGAGCAAATGATCAATTCTCATATTCGCTATTGTTCCAGCCGATTCTGCCATTCCCAATCGATGCGCAAGGCACTACTGTTTTCTGGCGGCCCGCCGTCCCTCTCCTTTTCAACCAGCCAATCTATGATTTCCAAAGGGACGACTTTCGAGACGCCACTTTTGGAGTTGGCGACATCGGTTTCGATCTTGCCATCGGGCGAACGGAAAAATCCGGGTTCATTTGGGCGGTCGGCTCACTGGTTACGGTGCCAACCGCGACAAACAGTGACTTCGCGGGCAAGCAATTCAGGTTGGGTCCAGAACTGCTGCTCGGTCAGGCATCATCTCAGGGTATCGTCATTCTATTCCCGTCCCATCAATGGGACGTCGCGGGCTGGGGCGACAGGGACTATTCTGTCACCGCTCTGCAGTTCGGGGGCATCTACTTTCTCGGGGGCGGTGTAACGATCGGCTCAATTCCGAAATTTTCCTACGACTGGGTCAACCAGAATTGGACCATCCCACTCAACCTCACTCTCAGTCAGACGGCTGCCGGCGACGGGCAACCGGTCAAGCATTCGCTGACATTCGACTACTACATCGAACAGCCCGACGCCTTCGGGCCCCAGTTCATGTTCCGCTACACGGTGACGCCTGTCGTGGAGAACCCGTTTGCCAAACTTCTGAATCGCTAGAATTCGCAACAAAGTGGGTGCCGGAAGCAGCACGTCTTAGTTGACCGTCAAGGAGTATGGAATGAGCAACCGCGACATCAATGCAGAATCTATTTCGATCGAGATCGACAAGTCAACCGTAACAGAAGGCGAGAGCTCTCAAGTCGAGGCGGCATCAAGTGTCAACCGCCGGACTTTTTTCTCAGCAGCGGCCGGCTCGATGGTTGGCACGGCGGCGGCGATGAACTTGGCACCCGAAAAGGCGCGAGCGGGCGATCTGCTGCCGAATATCGCGAACCCCGAAGGCATCTGCGACCGCGGCCCTGATTACTCGAAGATTCCGCAACGTCTGCATAAATACCCCTCGTCGGACCGTGCCAAGCAGATCGTCAAAAAGTCGATAACCATAGATTCGCTGTTTTCTGGTGTGTGGCCAACGCAGTGGTCGTCGCCGGAAGCACCGGAATTCCACGAAACCATGGACAGGCTGAAGGCAGCCGGCTTCAAGGCGATTGCAGCATGTCCGTCGGCAGACGCGCTCGACACCAGCCTCGGTGGTATCGCGAAGTCGCTGCAGTTCTACCTGAAGAAAATCAGCGAGCGCCCAGATAAGTATAAAATCGTACGAACCACGAAGGACATCGATGCCGCGACCGCCGAGAACAAGCTCGGCATGTTCTTCACCCACCAGGGCACGGCGATATTCGGCGGCGATCCTGGCAAGGTTGGACTGTGGCGGCAACTCGGCTACGGCTATTGCCTGTTGGCCTACAACACTCGCAATACCGTTGCGGACGGATGTTTCGAACCGGACAATGGGCGTCTCACAGGCCTCGGCAAACTGCTGATCGACGCTTACGACCACTACGGTATGGTTGTCGACGTCAGCCATACCGCAGAGCGCTCGGCCTTGGATGCTATAGAGCGCAGCACCAAACCAGTAATCTCATCGCATTCGGTCGCCAAAGCGATCCGAGATTATCCGCGCAGCCATTCGGACGAGCTGATCAAGGCGATCGGCGCGAGCGGCGGTGTCTGTTCGATCAACACCGTGGGCGCCTTCGTGGACGCATCAAACCCCGACATCGTGACCACCGATGTCTTGTTCCGGCATATCGATCATATCGTCAGTCTGATAGGAATTGATCATGTCGGCTACGGTTCAGACTGGATACCAGACGTCACCCAGACAGCCATTGGTGGTCAGGGGCCGCTTGGCGAACTGCTGTTTCCGGATGGCGGCATCATGCGCGCAATGTCAGCCAAGGGCGTGCCGACGCCCGCGCCAGACCAGATTATCGCCGCGCTTGTCGATAAGCTGCTTGAGAAGGGTTATTCGGAAGCGGATTGCAGCAAGTTCCTGGGCGGCAACCTCTATAGGGTATTTGAAAAGGTTTGGACCTGATGAGAGTCATGCCATCCAAACCACGTATCCATCCCGTGTTAGGATCCTTGCCATGAGGTCGACTTATGCGTGCATCGTTTGGGCCGCATGCAGCTTGTTCCTGATACACGGCTCGACATCGGCCCAGACAGCGGGCGACTCAAACGCGAATTCAGCTCGCTATTCTGGCGTGCTCGTTCCTGCGAGAGAGGCAGACATCGCACCTCGCGTTGATGGACTGCTGCAATCGGTTCACTTTAAGCCGGGGCAGTTCGTGAAGAAGAAGGATCTGCTCTTCGAGTTCATGCCGACGGAAAAGGAACTGCAGCTAAAGATCGAAAGAGCGCGTCTGGAGCGTGCCAAGGCCAAGTTGCAGCTGGCCGAAGCTGTGCTTTCCGGCAAGCAGACGTTGCGCAAGAAGGACGCCGCCTCCGAACTTCAGCTGCTACAGGCAAAAGCGGAGAGAGACATCGCTGCAGCTGACGTTGGGGAAGCAGAGACGGTTGTCCGAGTAGCTGAACTCACCATACTGGAGCTCAAACTCTATGCACCGTTTGACGGCATAATGAGCGCGCCGTTGATGCCGGAGGGGACGTTCCTGAAGCGCGAAAAGGACAGCAAGCTCGCCCGCATCGTCCAACTTGATCCGATGCGGGTCGCAGTTGAGGCTCCATTCGACGTCTATGTTGGTCGTCGGCAGGTGACGAAGTCAGATGAGCAGACTCTCAAGAATATAGAGCTAACGCTCAAGCTTCCTGATGGCAGCGAATATCCACACAAGGGCCGCCTCATCTCCGGTGGCTTTCAGTTTGGCGTCAACACACAGAAGTTGGAGGTTTGGGCTGAATTTCCCAATCCCGATCATCTGCTGCGTCCCGGTCTGAAGGTGGAACTGGAATCCCACCTCAATAGCGGTCGGTAAGACTATTGCCTTAGACGTGATAATTCACCCCACAAGAGCTGCCAGTAGATGTTCCAGTCCCGCCTTTCAATTCCCGATCTGACCCGAACAGCAGCAAGTTTGTTGCTCATCGTCAGCATCATTCTGGCCTGCGAACAAAATGCGGCTGCTGCCTCTCGGAACAATGCTTCCATTAACAAGCCGGCTCCCGCCATTCGGTCTCTGCGGCCTGGTGAGTATATCTGGCGGCCCGAACTATCGCCTGAAGGTCCGGTCGTAATCGTCGTATCGCTTGCGGAGCAACTGACGCACGTCTATCGCAATGGAGTTGCGATCGGCGTGTCCAGCAGCTCGACTGGAAAGAAGGGAAAGCGAACGCCCACTGGCGTATTCACGATCCTGCAAAAGCGAGAGCGGCATTTCTCCAGCACCTATAACAATGCCCCGATGCCAAACATGCAGCGGCTCACTTGGCAAGGCATTGCAATACACGCGGGGAATCTGCCGGGTTACCCAGCGTCAATGGGATGTATCCGCCTGCCTATGGAATTCTCCAGGCATCTTTATTCGGTGACCCACCTCGGCACGCCGGTCATCATCGCCGACCAGAAGACTCGTCACAGCGACCTAGTCAATCCTGGACTGATCCTATCGAATGATGCAACCGAGGCGGCACAAGCGGCAGTTGCGAAGGCGAAGGGCGCGACGCTGCCGGAGAACCAGGACATGTCAACGATCCTCGTCTCCAGCGCCGATCGCAAGGCTTATGTGATGACCAACGGAAAGATCCAATTCGAGACTTCGATCGTGATCAAAGATCCCACGCGGCCATTGGGAAATCACCTTTACAGCCTGCTGGGACCTAGCCCCGACGGCACCTCGATCCAGTGGGCAGCATTCGGTTTTGCGGGCAAGCCACGAAAAGGTCAGTCCCTGGACCGCTGGAACGACGAAACTCTTGGTCGGATCGAAGTTGTCGACAAAGCGGGAGCCATTGAGGTGGCGAGCAGGTTGCGGACCGGAACTACATTGGTGGTCACCGATTTCGCCGCTGGGCCGGAGACACGTTCCGGTCCCGACTTCAACGTGATTGTCGAAGACGCGGCGACGAAGGGAAAGCGACGGGACGTTACAGAAGGTCAGTGGAAGACTTACATCAGCCGATGAGGCGCAACCGAATTTTATTCACGGGAAGTCGCAGCATGCCAATGGCCTGCACGAAAGCCGTTGCGCACCACGTTGAACGATCCGCATTGCAGATTCCGTCGAGACTGTGGTTCCACTTGTCGTGGGCTTCGATGATGTTCGTGTTGGCCGGAATGGTCTCGGGGTGTGCTGCGACGTCCGTCCGCCTACCGGCAGTGCCGTTGGCGAAGGCGGCTGAAGCCGCGCCGCTCGGCATCGTTGATGCCCGCTTCTACATGAATGGTGACAAGGAAAAAGTTCAGGCGCTTGCACACGCGGTGGCTGCCAAGGGACAGAGGGCCCTTGCCGCCGGCCAACTCAACTCGCCGCCGAACCAGAGTGACTATCTTGCCATCTCCGGCGGCGGCGATGACGGTGCCTTCGGAGCAGGTCTGCTCCTCGGTTGGACGGAGCGTGGAGACCGTCCAACCTTTGCGATCGTGACAGGCATTTCAACAGGCGCACTATCTGCACCCTTCGCGTTTCTCGGGCCCGAATATGATGCGAGGCTAAAAGCGGTCTACACAGACGTCAGTGCCGAAGACATATTCACCAAGCGCCCTGTAATCGTTGCCGCACTCGCCGATGATGCAATGACGGACACGACCCCGTTGCGCAAACTTATCGCCCGGAATCTTGATCAAGAAATGGTGCGACGCATCGGCGAGGAGTACGACAAAGGGCGCCTGCTCCTTATTGCCACGACCAATCTCGACCAATCGCAGTCAGTCGTCTGGAATATCGGCGCGCTAGCCAAGAGTGGCGATCCACGGGCCCGTGAACTGATCATTGATGTGTTGATGGCCTCTGCCGCGCTACCCGGTGTATTTCCGCCGGTGATGCTGGACATTGTCGTTGACGGCCACCGCTATCAGGAGATGCACGTCGATGGCGGCGCGGTGGCGCAGTCATTCCTATACCCAACTTCGTTCAGCCTGAAGTGGCTCGACAAGAAGATGGGGCTCAAGAGGAAACGCAGCGCATATGTGATCCGCAACGGACGGCTTTCGCCGCCCGAAGATACCGTCAAGAGGCAAACGCTTTCAATTGTCGGGCAAACTGTGTCGACGATGATCGCTAGCTCTGGCGTCAACGATTCCTATCGTATCTATCTGGAGACCAAGCGCGACGGCGTTGGATTCAATCTTGCCTTTATCGGCGACGATTTCACGACACTCTACTCAGGACCATTCGACAAGGCCTATATGCGCAAGCTGTTCGCTTATGGCTTCGAAAAGGGCAAGGCCGGCTATCGCTGGCATGCAAAGCCACCTGATTATGCTGAGTGAAATCCGCATCCAATGGTAGGGACGGGCCAACTCGATTTCTACAAATTGAGAGCCAAGCGGTTCTCAATGCGAACACGCAACATTCGTGTTGCGAATCGGCAGGATAGCGGCTTGGGGTCAGCATGACCTGTCCGGGGCTCCGGACAGCACTCACGCCGTTCAACTGATAGCTGCCGTCCCGTGACACACCCCGCAACGCAAGTAGAAAGCGCCCCTGCCGAAGCGTAATGGAGCGCCCTCACGTTCACGGTCATCGCCTCTCCAGGCTGTACCGTGGAACCAACCTACCGCGTGCTGCTGCCACCGCCTACTCCACTGCCCACAATTCAACCTGTATACACTTCAACGCCTCACGTTCTTTGAAACTCCGGGGGAGCAGGGAGCAGAGCCCCCGCCGAAGAGCTGCGGCCAACGAGCCGCACCATCGAGATTGCTGACGCCCTCGCATGCACGGCAAAACCACCACACAACTGACCACGACATAGGCAGAACCATTTTCCGAAAGCCGCAATCGGATACAGTAAGCCCAAGAGGAAGAAGAAGGTGGCGAGGTGGTGGTTCGACCACAAAATGTGGCCGAACCCCTCGGGGTGAGCAACGTAACGCCGTTGCACCACTCTTTCCGCAAGCTCCCCTGGCGTGAGACCAAGGGGAGAACGATCCATGCCACGACGCGGTTACCGGAAGGGAATTTCAGACCGGAAGACGCCAAGGCCGCACGTCATCAAAAGCCGGGCTGTCCAGCCCCCTCAGTCTGGGCCGAAGCGGTCATTACTCGCCAATTTCAACATATGTTCGGGTTCCGAACAGACCTATGCGCTCCTGTATGGCAATCGGCGCACCCTTTGCCGGTGGCGTCTGTCGCCAACTCGAAGCGCTCACCAATCGACCATCGTTCGTTCGCACCAAGATTTCGGTCTTATAGTAGCGAACAACTCTGTTGGGCGCTTGAATGTATCCTGATTGCACGACTGAACCCGCAATCGTGCGGACCGATTATGGCGGATCAATACTTCGCAACATAATCCAAGCCGTAAAACTGACCATGCTGTCTTAGCCCCCTAAAACTAGGCCATCATGTAGCGTCTTCTTCGGGAGTTCCACGCTGCGCCGGCAGCGCATCGATCGGGAGGCACCAGCCGGCGAATTCTGGATAGGGTACCCAGTCGGCCAACCGGTTCCGGATCACCCCCAGGAAATGAAACGTATCGGCGTCTGGCATCTCTGTTGGCCAGCGCTCATGTGCGGCGAAATCGAACTTGGTGAAGAACGTCTCGAACAGCAGCGCCTGGAGACGTCCATGGTCATCGAGGAAAGCTTTGCCTGCTCTGGTCAGCCGAGCCGTACCCTTGATGTGGCGGATCAGCTTTGCACAGCGCAAAGGGCTCGTGCAGGTAGCAGAGCGGCGGGACGTCGTCTTCGTTGAGCACGGTATAGAGCTCTTCAGTCGTGTAGCCCGGCCAATTGAACTGATCGACGGTCCATGTGACGAACTTGCAATTGACCGCGCCCGACTGGGTCAGCCCTATTCCGCCCTGCTCGCCCATGTGGCGAAGGGTTGTCATCGCAGCGAAACACAGCCGGCTGCCCACAAGACCTGTCTCCGTGAGGGCCTCGTTGAGGAAGAGATGCGGGCTGATATGGGAGGGGATGGTCACTGTTGGAATGTGCCCTCGTACGGAAGACGTCGAAATACCAGAGACAGATTGTTCGCCGGCATCTGCTCAATGATCGGTTTGCAGAAGCCGTTGGCCCTCGCCAACTCCGCCACGGCCTCGACATCGCGAACACCCCATTCAGGATTTCGGCTTCGCAGATCGGTATCGAAGGCCTCGTTGCTCGGCGCTGTGTGGCGCCCTCCGAAACGATAAGGTCCATAGATATAGAGCAGACCACCTGCAGGCAGTATCCGGGCGGCCCCGCGCACGAGCCCCTCAGTCGCCGCCCAAGGTGAGATGTGCACCATGTTGATGGCGAGCACCGCGTCGGCGGCGGTGACTGGCCAAGCTTCGCAAGTTGCATCGAGTTCGAAGGCGGGGTGCACGTTCGTCAAGCCAAGTGCCGCCGTCCACGCGTCGATGCTGGTCCTGGCGGCTGGATCGGGATCGGTCGGCTGGAAAACCAGGCCCGGCCCGAAGGACTGAGCGAAGTACGTGGCATGCTCGCCGGTTCCGCTGGCGATCTCCAACACCAGCCCTTGTGATGGCAGATGGCATTGCAGGACAGCCAGGATCGGTTCTCGATTGCGTGCCGTTGCGGGGGCGTAGCGTCTTTGGTCTTCGGTCATGCCTCAGTGTACATCGATGAAGGCGGAGCAGGACATATTGCAAGGATATTCGCGCCTTCGCGACCCTACCGGCCGGCAGCGGAATCCCACAAGCAGAAGTCGGGCGGCCGCGGCTTCACCTGCCGGAAGTGGCATCCCAACGAGTCTGCATTGGATGGCATTTCGGTCGTCAACATGTCAGGCTGCTGGACATGCTGAAACTTGCCGAGCTGATACTGCAGGACCGTCTGGGTTGGGACCATTTCCGGATTGATGCTATCGTTTCAACCGGGAAAATGCGAAGCATAGCGCTGCCGAAGCCGCTGCCCGTGTTATTGCTGTATTGGACAGTCGACCCGTCATTCGACGATGGAGTGCACTTCCACAAAGACATCTATGGTCGTGATGCTTCGCTATTGAAGGCACTCGACACGAAATTCAACCGAGGTCGCTCGTATTTGGCACCGATGACGTAACACAAGAGCAGGGCACTGCTCATTCCGCATAGGGTAGGGAGTATGATGATGAAAATGCAAACATCGATTGATGTGGTCAGGTGTTGGCTGGGCGCCGGGATTTGCGCGGCGCTGGTCGCCCTGTCTCCAACATCCTTAATGGCACAGAGTAACAAGGTGGTGGCCGGAACCCTGACGTGCAAAGGCAAGGGTACGGTCGGTTTGATCCTCGGATCGAAACAGACTCTGGCCTGTTCCTACAATCCAGCCGGCAAGAAGAATCCCAAGCACGCGTACACGGCGACTATTACGAAGTTGGGTCTCGATATCGGGATCAAGGGCCCAAGCGTCATGGTCTGGACAGTTCTGGGATCGACCACGGAACTTCCCGGAGAGGCGCTGGCGGGCAAGTATGGAGGGCTTTCTGCAGATGCATCCATAGGTATTGGTGCAGGAGCGAATACGCTGATCGGTGGATCCAAAGACTCCGTCGTTCTGCAGCCTCTGAGTGTGCAGGGGCAGACGGGCATCAATCTTGCGGTTGGTATTGCGGGGCTGACCTTGAAGCTGAACTAGAGTGCACCTGCAAGGTCACGTCTGGATTTGGCCAATGAGTATTGGCCATGGCAGGGGCCCGCTATGTTGATCCGCACGTTTGTCGATTTCCAAAATCGGCAAGATACGCGGGACTGGCGGGTCATGCGTTGATCGCAACCGTTCGGCTTGTGCCCATTCGGACCGCCCTGCAGACTGGGCGGTCTCGCAACAACCCAACTCCTCGGGCGCGTGCTCGCGCGCCGATCTGTTTCGCGTGGATCAGAACTTGGACGTGATTCCCATCATCGGCCCATGCATGATCGCATCGTATTGGAACCCGCCTTCGGTATAGTCCGCAGACAGGGCGCGATAGCCAATGAAAGCGTCGATCGTCGTGGACCCGATACGACGCAGCTCTAAGTTATATTTGGCGATGGCCTGCCATGTGAAATCGCTGCCGGCACCAAATCCGCCAATGTCACCTCGCACCAGGAGTGATTGTCCGGGAGCAACCGTCTGTCGCAACTGGAGGCCGATGAATGGATCAACCCAATCGATAGAACCCGATCGGGCCACGTTGATGTTGCCAACCGCCAAGTCTAGCGCGAGGCTCTGATACCAGTACCGGCCGCCCGCCAAAATATCGATTGCGGATGTCGCGCTTGCTCCCGTTCCACCGGACTGCCAAATCGCATAGCTTGCTCCAAGCTCAACGATGGCAAGTTCAACGTCGGCGTTGATACGGCCCTTCAGGAACCTGCCTTCGAAACCAGCCGAATCCGAAAGCGCTGCATAGACAATATCATTGAAGACCGCAAAGCGACCGTTGCGAAGCTCGACGTAGCTCATCCAGACTGGCAACTTGGACCAATCCAGAGATCCGAGAACATCCGTGGGCGCCACGTCAAGATTGACAGCAACATCCTGCACAGCGCCCGGAACAACGGCGTCCCCCTTCATCCAGGGCAGCCAACCGTTCACGGAGAAATCAAGCGACCAACCACGGGCGGGCGGAGGTGCGTCCTCAACGATGCGGTCTGCGGGTCCGCCACCTAAATCAGCGGCTGCGACCGGGGCAGTGGCGGCGGCTTGCCACATCAAAGCTCCCGCGAGCCAGACTGCGCAATTGGATATGTTTCTGATCATTTATTGACCTCAGGTGAGGATTCAGGCGTCCGGGACGCGCGAACTCGGGACGCTTGAGCAGTAATTCCAGGTCCGATTCCAATCGGTGCATTTTAGACGGCAATCTTCTGCCGCGTGAGGCATTCCAATGTCGCTGCAAAGGTTTTTGGGGGCGAGTGCCCCTGAGGCAACGGGTTTGCCATCATCCAATGTCAACGTTCGGGTTTTGTCGGGCTCGAAGGGTGCGATTTGATTTGGTCAATTGGTTGCGCTGACTGTGAAAAACAGTGTTTGATCCCTATTTGGAATTGTAAAATTTTTGACAATTCAAATCGATGCGCGAGATGAAGCACGCATTCGATGGTCGTGATGAGTTGCGAGCGGACAATCCGGGCTTCTCGCCGGCCGAGCCTTGTCATTTCGTGGGGCGAGGGGATGTGGCTTATGGAATTTGCCAGCGTTAGAGGTTTATCTCCTTGTCCCCCGCACGCCGGACGGCGCAATCCTGGCGATGCAGGGCCGAGATCTCCGCTAACGGCAATCTTTCTTCCGTTTTGCGACACGAGCCCTTTCAACTGTGCCTAATGTTTGAGGCGCGCTTCGATGTCGGCCAGTTCTGCGCCGCAGTCGGGAGATACCTTCGCCTTGTTGTCGACGAGACATTGCGCAATTTGTCCCTTGCCCGGCTCGACCTTGTCGCAAAGTTTTTCGATGTCTGATTCACACACGTCCGCGGCACGTTTCAGGTCGCTGACAAAAAACTCGATCCCGTCAGCGGCATCGAACATCGCGCCGAAACACTGATCGCTGATTTTGTCCTCGTGCGCCATCATGCAAAGCACCAGCCGCCCCTCGCCGGGGGTGACCTGACTGCAATATTTCTTGAGGTCTGTATCGCATGCGTCCATGACCGTGTCGACCATGGCATCAGCTTTGGCAATGGCCTTCTTGGCAATCTCGCTCTCAGCAAAAGCAGCACTGCTGATAGTCATCATTGTTGCGCAAAGGAGCGCAGGTAAAGGAAGAGAGTATTTCATTTTTCCGAGTCCAGATTTTCAATTGGTACTGGGTTATTCTGTCATTGAATGCGGCAAACGCCAAGTGCAGAAACCTATCATTTTGCGACATGGGGATGATATTGGACGCGCCAAAATGGCTAGGTCATGATGGTGCCGCGCACGTTGCCCGTCACCGGGTCGGAAGATGCGCCGTTACAGTCCCTCTGTCCGCATCGAGCGTTCGGATCGTCCCTGTTCTTGCCCAAAACGATTTTAGAGGGACTACAAATCGTGGCCGAGACTGACGGCGCTGGAGAGACGTAAGCTCGAAAATTGCCAATGTCGACTGATGGCCCGAGTATCGAGCATCGCAACCTCCGAGAAATTCACTGCCAAAGTTGGACTATGTTTGGAGCGGGCTGCTGCGTAGGGCCTGTCTGCGTGCAAAAAGCATCATGAAGACGACTTCGAAGATGAAGTATACGGACAGGAAGCCCGCGTGGACCGGTAGGCTCTCTGTCGTTAGAACCTCGCTACCGAGGAGCAAAGCGACGGCCACGTTTCGCGTTCCCGATTCGATAATCAAGACCGATTGAGAGTCTGGGCTGAGGCTTCGGCCGAGTAGCCAGCCGATCATGACGGCGGCAAATAGGAACGACGCGGCGATCAGCAGGATTTCGTTGAAATGCGCGAGAATACTCGCGTGGGCAGACCAGACGGCCAGTGCAAGGATCACGGCGATTGCTAGGTTCGATGCGCTTCGGAGGTGTGTGCCATAGGCCTCGATTGCTAGTGGAAACCTATGTTTCACCGCCACGCCTATCATCATCGGCATGACCATCAAGATCAGTAGCTGCTTCACGATGAGACCTACAGGGAGGGCTGCAAATGCAGATGCATGCCCTTCGAGTGACGGGAAGATCCACATGAAGCTTGGTATCGTGAGAAATGAAACGAGCGTACCGACGAACGTGATGGCGGCTGAGAGAAACACGTTGAGACGCCCAAGGTAGCAGTAATAGTTCGAAATGCCGCCGCCTGGTGAAACGGCAAGCAGCAGTAGACAAGTGGCGAGGATTGGCGAGGGGACGGCCGTGTGTGCGATGAGCAGGCCGGCAAAAGGCAGCAGTACAAGCTGGCCGATAGTTCCGAGAACCAACGGTTGCGGTGACCTGCCCAATTTCTTCGGACCACGTTTAGCTTGAGAGATCAGCCCTCGTTGCTTTTGCTGTTTGCCTCTTGCGAGGCGGTTGCGCGACGGGGCGGAGCGCGGAGGCCCCACATACCGCAGCGATCCGGCCCGTCGCCGGCACGGGCGCTGCGTCTTGCTCCTTCAGTCTTGCCACGAACGCGGCCGGCGTCATGTAGCCTATGCTCGAATGCGGCCGCACCTCGTTGAAGTGGCGCCGCCACGTCTCGATCACGACCTTTGCTTCGGCCCGCGAGCGGAACCATTCCAGCGACAGGCACTCGTCGCGGAACTTGCCGTTGAAGCTCTCGGTCGCGCCATTCTGCCAGGGCTTGCCCGGATCGATCAACGCGCACCCGATGCCCTGACCGACGATCCACTTCAGCAGCGCCCGCGACACGAACTCGGGCCCGTTGTCGGACCTCAGATACAGCGGCGCGCCGCGCTCCGAGACGAGCCGCGACAGCACCTCGATCACGCGGCCCGAGCGGATGCGGCCATCGACCTCGATCGCCAGACCCTCTTTCGTCCACTCGTCGGTGACGGTGAGGCACTTCAGCTGCTGACCGTTGGCGCACCAGTCGAACACGAAGTCGTAGCTCCACACCTGGTTCGCACCGGTCGGCGCGTTCGGGCGCGGACGGCCCGTCGCGATGCGCTTTCTCGGCCGCTTGCGCGGCACTTGAAGCTTCGCCAGTCGCCACAGGCGATGGCAGCGGCCGAAGCTCATCACATGCCCTTCCCGTTCGAGGAAGATCGCGATCCGACGATAGCCGTAGCGCGGATACTGCGCGGCGAGCGCCGCCATCCGCGCCAGCACCGGCGCATCCGTCTCCGCCTTCGTCGATCGATACCGCAACGCCGACCGCCCCACTCCGATCAGCGTGCAAGCCCGCCGCTGCGACAGGCCATGCCCTGTCGCGTACGCCACCTGCGAACGGCGAGCCGGCACGCTCACCATTTTTTTGCGGCGATCTCCTTCATCACCTCGATCTCGAGATCGCGCTCGGCGACGAGCTTCTTCAGCCGCGCATTCTCCGCTTCGAGCTGCTTCAGACGGCGCACGTCGTCTGACTGCAGCGCCCCGAAGCGCTTGCGCCACGTGTAGATCGTCTGCTCGCTGATGCCGTGCCTCTTCGCAACCTCGCCGACAGTCCCGCGATCCGCCTCGCGAAGGATCGCCACCATCTGCTCGTCCCGGAACCTGCTCTTGCGCATGCCGTCCTCCGATTCGGAGGCCAGTCTCTCAAGTTATCGATGGTCCGAAAACCCTGGGGCAGGTCACCAGCACTTGGGTGCTGGAGGACAACGCATGGTGGCCGCACAGGCTGTCCACATACACGAGCGATAAGATCACGCTCTTGAGCTTCTTCTACTCGACCTGCCGGGACCCGGAGGGTTGCCCGTCCATCTGGTCGATGTTCGAGACGGTCCACGATCTGGTCAAGAAGAACGCCGATTTCCACGATAAGGTACGATTGGTGCTCATCAGCCTCGATCCCCGTGTCGACACACCAGAGCGATTGGAAATCTTTGCTGCTGGACGCCGAGCGACGCAGAGCATAGCACCCTGGCACTTCCTGACCACATGGTCGGATAGCTTTCTGGGCTCGATCATCGAGAGCTTTGGCCAAGCTGCGGCGCGAGATCTCGACGCCAACGGCAATGCAACGACAACCGTAAGCCACCAAGTCAAATTCTATCTCATCGACAAGAGATCATGGGTGCGGGAAATCTATTCCTCAGCCTTCGTGACGCCCGACGTTATCGAAAGCGATATTCGTACTCTGCTGATCGAACACGGGGACCTGCCAGCAATCGATGGAGCCAAGCCGTGAGGTGCCGGCCATGACATTCAGGCTAGTCATTCTGTCGATGATCGTTGTGTGTGCAGGAGCAGCCTTGGCGGAGACGCTCAGCGCTGGAGACGCCTCATCGAACGGGCGAAGGCGCGCGGAACTTATCGTGCCCCTTGGTTTGCCAGCGCTTCCCTTGAAATTCGCGAACGTTTCCGTCGCCAAGGTCGCATTGGGTCGAAGGCTGTTCTTCGATCGCCGGCTGTCCTTCAACAATACGCTTTCATGCGCCATGTGCCATCTTGAGGAGGATGCGTTCGCATCGACGCAGTCGAAGAAAGCCATAGGCATGGAGGGGCGCACGATCAGGCGCAATTCGCCGTCGCTGCTCAACGTCGTCTATCAACGCTCTCTGTTTCATGACGGTCGTGAATCCCGTCTTGATCTGCAAGCATGGCTACCTCTCCTCGCCGAGGACGAGATGGCCAATCCGTCCATGGGACATGTCCTCGATCGCATCGGTGCGCTTGAGGATTACACGGTGCAATTCGAGCAGGTCTATCCGGGCGAAGGCATTTCAGTCCGCTCGGTCGGTGACGCGATTGCTTCGTTCGAGGCGACACTGCTCTCTGCGAACTCGCGCTTCGACCGCTGGTATTACGGAACCGAGAAAGACCTGTTGAACGAACAGGAGGTTGCTGGATTTCGTATTTTCACCGGCAAAGGCGGCTGCAGCGGCTGCCACCGCATCGAGCCGGACTCGGCGCTCCTTACCGATCATCAGTTCCACAACACCGGAATCGGATACCGCGCGGCGATGCGACCGGAACGTGAATACGTCATTCCACTTGCGCCAGGCGTGGAGACCAAAATGTCTCTGGAGACGATTGACGCTTTCGGCGAGAAGCCTCGGAACGATGTCGGCCGCTTTGAAGTAACGCTCAAGGAGAGTGACCGCTGGGCCTACAAGACACCGAGTCTCCGCAATGTTTCGCGCACGCCCCCGTATATGCACGATGGTTCAATCGCCACACTTGATGACGTGATCGAATACTACAGCAGCGGCTCGGCTGCCAATTTTGGCAACAACGGATATCTGGTGCGCCTGAACCTCGCCGCCGATGAGAAGGCAGCGCTCGCCGCATTCCTGCGATCCCTCGACGGCGATGACGCCAGCAAGCGTTGAGCGCTCCTGCGCCGCGTGGCCTCAAATTCCAATTCAGGTTTACGCGCCGGCGCGAACGGCTCGCGTGAATGCCTCTACCCGCTGGCATGACATCCACCTTCTCGGGGATCGGCACATTGCCCGAGACGTAGATGATCGCGTGGCGCGCATTTGCCTGCTGGCAGATCCAGGCCGCAACGATTCGTCTTCGACATTGGTTGACCGCACGTGAAAAGAGCAAACACCCATAACAATCATGAATGAATAATCGCGATTCATTTGCGGATGAAATGCCTTCTATAGCCGCGGGCCGAGCCAGTTATTTGCCTGAAAAATTTGTGTAACGACCAAGGCACAGAGGGAAAAGCACATTGCTCCAAAACCATGGATTCGTGTTGTCGTTGTTCGTGCCAAGTCCGCATAAATAGCATGCCTTTCTCGCATGCCGGCACCGTCCAGATCTTCTTTCGTTTTGCAGTGGCCTGGCGCTGGTGATTGTGGGTTTCAACAACGGCGAAAAATTCTGCTGACAGGCCAGGGGCACGGCGCAGCAGCACAACAAGGGGATCGAAACGATGAACAAGCTCTTGCTTTGTGCAACAGCACTCGGGGGGATTCTGAGTACAGCTATAGCAGGCCACGCGGTGAAGGCCGCCGACCTCGGTGGGGACTGCTGTGCGGATTTGGAGGAGCGCGTAGCCGAACTTGAAGCTACGACAGCGCGCAAGGGAAATCGCAAGGTATCGCTCGCCATCACAGGATGGGTGGCCGAGCAGGTGATGTGGTATGACAACGGCGCTGCAAGTAACGTCTACGTCACGGGTGTGGGATCGACCCTGAACTCGCACTTCAAGCTGACCGGAGCAGCGACGATTAGCCCTGAGTGGTCGGCTGGATACGTCATTCAAGTTGAAGTCAATTCGTCGGACCCCTTGACGGCCGGAAACTCCCGCTTCGGTGATGACGGACCTTCGGCATTGCGCATCGTCAACGGTAATGGCGCCTTGGCCAGCAGCGCGGTCGATCTGCTCTATTCGTTCTGGTTTCTGAAGAGCACGCGGCTTGGACAGGTGAGTGTTGGTCTCATCCCGCAGGCATCGCAACACGCCGCCGCGCTCGTCGACGGATCGGGTTCGCTTGTCATGGCCAATTGGGTTCCTCTCGACGGCATGGCCATCAACCTGTCGCGTAACGGCACGCAGCTCGTGCTGCCGAATGGAACCGGGTTCCCGACGGGAGCCTTGATGTGGTGCGGTTCGACAGCGCTGCCTGTTGCGGGCGACTGCGACGGCATACCGACCAACGCAGTTCGCTACGATTCGCCAACATTTGGCGGGTTTTCGGTCTCAGCGAGTTGGGGTGAGGATGACTTCTGGGATGTCGCGCTGCGCTATGCGGGAGAGTTCAACGGCATCAAGCTTGCGGTCGCAGCGGCCTATTCACATCACGGGGATGAAAGTCAATTCACGGGCTTTGATATCGTCACCGGGCTCACGGCATTCCATCCCGTTCACCTCGACTCCGACTATTTCCAGATCGGTGCATTCGTTCACCACACGGCATCTGGGCTCTTCCTCTATGGTGCCTACGGAATCGAGGACAACAACAACGTCTTTGATCCTGCATTGGGGGCGGCTTTCACGGCCAATCAGCCGAGCGGACACAACTGGTATATCAAGGCCGGTCTCCGGAGGAAGTGGTCGTCTCTCGGCCACACGGTACTCTACGGTGAGTATGGCGTGCGTGATGACATGTACCATCCTGCGCTGACGGCCTTTGGCGTCAGCGGCAGCAAGCTCACCCAGTGGGGACTGGGTGTAGTCCAGGAAATCGATGCGGCGGCGATGTCGCTTTGGCTCAACTACAAGAGCTACGATCCCAACATGTCGGGGCCTGGTGTTGTTGGCGCATTCGACAACCTCGATGATCTGCACATCGTGACAGTGGGTGGTCTGATCGCGTTCTAAGCGGAAGCCACATCCTGGCTGCAAGAGGCCATGCGAAGACGTCGTATTGCCGTGAACGCGGTTTCGCGTCGGCAGTCAGAACGAATTGTTGGACTGGCGCGTCTGCCTCCCCCTGACGGACGGGCGCTCACCCAAGCTAGCGTCATTCCAGCATCGACTGAGGGAGCAAGCACTGTCTTGCTCCCTCCTTGTTTGAAGGAGCGCATCAGTTCCGCGGAATCAAATTCGCAATTTTATGACATCAAGTGCGTTACGCCATTAGCTCTGCGTGATATAAATCAATCCACGAAGCAATGCCGCGTCCAAACATCCCGGAAGGATCGTCATAAATAGGTTGGAAGAATAGATCTATAGGCTATGAAAATGAACGCGAACGAGATTGTTTCGGACTTGCCTATATTGGGGCTTTGGCAGTCTTTTTGCGCGGTGTTCGTAGTGCTTGCGGCAGCCGTGATGATCTATGTTGCCCGACTGAATGCGAGATTGCGGTCCGCCAAAGCGATTCTCGAGAAAGAGGTTGCCGAACGTCACGTTGCCGAAGCCCGGCTTGCACAGAACGAAAGACACCTCCGGCAGATCATCGAAACAGAACCGGAGTGCGTCAAAGTCCATTCGAGGGATGGCACAATTCTGGAGATGAACCCCGCTGGGCTGCGGCTGGTCGAGGCTGATGAGCGGGGCGAGGTGATCGGGATTTCTGTCTACGATCTCGTCGCTCCCGATTTTGCGCCGGCCTACCGTTTGCTCACCGACGCCGTGTATGCCGGGGCGGTCAAGAAGCTTGAGTTCGAGATCATCTCTCTCAAGAAGCGGCGCTTATGGATGGAAACTCACGCCGCGCCGCTGATGGACGGCGACGGCAATGTGACGGCGATCCTGGCGATCACCCGCAACATCAGTGCGCAAAAGCTCTATGAGCAGCACCTGAGACGGGAATATCGCGAGTTGGCTCACGCGTCCCGCATGGACACCATGGGGCAACTTGCGACAATGCTTGCGCACGAGCTGAACCAGCCTCTCACCGCTATTGCCAACTACTCCAGGGGTGCGCACCTACGATTGCGCGGAAGTCCGGCGAATGCAGACGTAGCGGCAGCGATGGAGCATGTGTGCGCGCAAGCGGAACGTGCCGCGAACATTATCCGCAGCCTGCGCGGGTTCATATCCAAGGAGGGCGAAACGGTATCGAGCTTGTCTATGAACGATGTTGTGGGGCAGGTCCTATCGATTGCGGAGATCGAGGCGCGCGCTCAACACGTCGTCATTGAATGTGAGCTGGCCAGCAACCTGCCTGTCGTTCTGGGAGAGCGGACGCAGCTGGAGCAGGTGGTGCTCAACATCGTTCGCAACGGCTTTGAAGCGATGGAATGTGTTCCTGCGAGTCAGCGGAGAATGAGGATCACCACAAGCACCGCATCGACCGGAATGGCGAGGGTCTGCATCGATGACACCGGCCCGGGACTTCCGCCCGACGAGATTGGCAAGCTCTTCACACCGTTCTTCACGACCAAGCAGGCCGGCATGGGCATGGGACTATCCATATGTCGGTCGATCGTAGAGGCACACGGCGGCAATCTGTCGGCTGCGCAACATGAAGCAGGGCAGGGGTTGTCCTTCGCATTCGAATTGCCGCCCCTCGGCGAGCACCTGGTGTTGCAATGAACCATAAAGGTTCGGTCCTGGTGGTGGACGACGACGCAGCAGCACGCGAGTCACTGCGCTGGCTTCTCGAATCTGTTGGGCACGAGGTCGTCTGTTATGGCTCGGCCAGCGAATTCCTTGAGGACTATTCCGGTGAGCCGGCGTGCCTCATACTTGATGTACGTATGCCTGGCATGAGTGGATTGGAACTTCAGCGCGAAGTGCAACAGCGCGATTGGCGCCTGCCGATCATCATGGTCACGGGGCATGGTGATGTGCCGATGGCGGTTCGCGCCATGCGCGCCGGAGCCGTCGACTTCCTCCAGAAGCCCTACAACGATCAGGCCCTGATCGAGCGGACCGAGCACGCCTTGCAGATGGCGCAGCGCGCCTGGCTTGAATGGGCCCAAGACAAGAAGGTTCGCTCTCTCTTCGGGCAACTCACACGACGAGAGCGGGAGATTGCGGTACTGGTCGGATCTGGAAAGTCCACCAAGCAGATCGCACACGAACTGGGACTGAGCGGCAAGACGGTAGAGGTTTATCGCGCGAACATGATGGCCAAGATGGGCGCACGCAGCGTGGTTCATCTGGTCAAGATGTTGTCCAGATTGGAATGCGAACCGGTGGCCGCGATGGTGGAGGGAAAGCGGTCCAGCTAGGGAAACCACTATGTTTCGGTGGTAGTGGCCCGAATTGTGAGGACTGGTGCGACGTGGCGTAATCGTCTCCTGAAAAAAGTGAAAAATGCAGGAGAGGAACGCCATGTCCCAGGATCAAGTGAAGTCAGCCTTGCTCAAGACGATCGAGGGCATTCAGAACAGTCCGAATGCATCCAAGGTCATTTTCCGTGCCGACACCGAACTGGTCGAGAACGTCAGGTGCAAGGCGACCGTACGTAATTTTCCGCCTTTGATAACCGACGAGCCGCCCGAGCTTGCAGGCGGTGACACCGGCATGAACCCGGTCGAACTCATTCTTGTCGCGCTCGGCACCTGTCAGGAAGTCATGTACAGCGCCTATGCCGCGGTCATGGGAATCCCGCTTGATTCAGTGAAATGCAACCTGAAGGGACACCTAGACCTCAAGGGATTGTTCGCGCTCGATCCGAATGTGCCGGCTGGATACTCGAAAATTTCCTACGAGACATTGATCCAGAGTTCGGCATCAGCCGAACAGATCAGAACACTCGTTCAAGCCGTTGAGAGCCACTGCCCCGTTCTTGATACGCTGCAACGTCCGATCGAGGTGGTCGGCAAGGTCAGCGCCAACGGTCAGTCGTTGAGCCTCGGCGCTGCGGCGGAGTGACGAGGTTCATGCAGCCATAGTCACACGGGAGGCGATCGCTCCAACGCGCCTTCCGAGCCGTGCACTTCGCTGCGGTGCGTTGAGGCTCCCTCGACCCAGGTTCATGGCAGCGCCTAAGCGTGCGTGCGACACCCAACACCGACAAGGCAGTCCCCTCTGATGGCATCATCGAAATTCCCGGACGACCGGCTCTACCATGCGGAAAATCTCTGGATTCAAGAACGTGCTGAGCCCGGCGGTGCCGTCATTGGTGTCAGCCATTTCGCCCAGGATCAACTGGGTGACGTCGTTGGTGTCTCTCTGCCGGCGGCTGGGCAGCGCATCAGCGCCGGTGTCGCGTTCGGCACGATAGAGGCGGCCAAGGTCGTTTCGGATCTCGTCGCTCCGGCGGATGGAACTATCGTTGCTTGCAATGTAGAGCTCGAAGGCGATCCGGCGCTGACCAACAGCGACTGTTACGGCGCCGGTTGGCTCATCCGCATCACTCTCGATTCCGCCATCGATCATCAGTCTCTGATGACCGCGGATGCCTATCGATTACACGTTGGCGCCGATGATTGAGCCCGCGCCAGGCAACGATCAATCAGCGAAGGAACAGTACATGACCAAGAGTGTATCGGACATGATCAGCAGTGCGGAAACGCTGGTGCCGCGTATCGACCGGTTGAAAGCGGAGCAACTCATCTCCGAATCCGGAGCTGTTGTGGTTGACGTCAGGGACGCTCCTGAGGTCGAGAAAACCGGCAAGATCGCAGGCGCCATCCATGTGTCGCGGGGCATGCTTGAGTTCCGCGCCGACCCGAGCTGCAAATATCATGATCAGGCATTCTCCAGGGAAAGGACCTACATTCTCTATTGTGCCTCGGGTGGTCGTTCTGTGCTGAGCGCCAAGGTGTTGTTGGAGATGGGCTATCCGAATGTTTACAACCTCGGAGCATTCAAGGACTGGGCCGATGCAGGCGGACATGTGGAGACACCAATCGACCCGGGAATGCAAGACAACCCCTCGCGCTGACGATGTGCCCTTAACCCAGTAGCGTCAGAAAGAGAGAGAGCGCGCCGACTGCGATGAGGCTTGATGCCCACACCGCGTCCAGGTTGAACCACGAGCGTGCGATGAAACTCAGACCGAGGTAGCGATATGCGAGCCATGCCATCAGCCCGCCCGTAAGAACCATCGTAAGTGTGTGGACGGCGGAAACAAATCCGGCCAGAGCGAGATGCGTTTCCAGCAGGCGGCGGGCGGCTTCATGTCCAGGCGTCAAGGTGTCGGAGGTGCAAATGCCGAGATAGATCGGGAGGATCATCAGTCCGGCACCATGTGCGAGCGCAGCCATGAAGGACCACAGTCCAAGCTGCGACGGCGGTATTCGCGACAAGGCCCGGGGGTGACGAGGCATGAGAAGTCGGTAGACCCCGAACGTCATAACAGTGAGCGCCGCAGCGATCCGGATCTGGAACTTCCATTCGACGAGTGAGACGACCAAAGCGAAAGGAAGCACGACGACAAGCATCGCAAGGAAGTGGCCGACGGCAAGCGGCCAGAATGCGGATGCCAAGGAACTCGGCGTGCGATCCATGAGTGCGGCTGACACGGCAAGCGGCCAACCCATGGCAGGATTGGCTCCGTGGTAGACGCCACTGAGAGCAACCACTCCCCAGAGCCCTGCGACTGTCCAATCCATGCCGACCATATCTATGTTGACGGGTAGCAGAAGGAATCCGTCGAGCAGTCCCCACCTTCCAGATGGATCTGGTGTGCGCGATAACCATCAGGAGCGGTCACCCAGAAATCTTTGGCGTACTCGAGGCCACGTCCCCGCACATGCGCCATGACCTGGATGCCGGAAACCCCACCAGGGTAGAACTGATCGTCCCACGTAGAGTAGAACGAATTTGTCCAATAGATCCGTTTTCCATCGAGGCTGAGCTCCAGCATCTGCGGTCCGCCTGGAAATGACTTCCCGTTGGGGTGCCGGGTGCGCCGCGCGATGCCACCGAGCCACAACTGGCTGACAAGTACCGGCCGCCAAGGATCGCTCACGTCATACTGGCGTACCTCTCCCGTCCCCCAACAGGACACGAAAAGAAGGCGGTCATCCATTGAAAGAGCCAGATCCGCAAGGAGCGGCGGCACAGCGCCAAATCCTTTGAGAATCTCCGGCAGGCGATCATTGGGACAGGGTTCGGCCGGGATGGAAATCGTCTTCTTGGCGTGGAACCGTCCCCCTTCGCGCCACCACGTCCAGACCGATCCCTCAAGCGTTGCCGTGTTGATAACGACACCGGCAAAACCGTACTCCTTGCTAGGATCATGTGCGGGGCGCACTTCGAGCACCATCTGGTAGTTCGCACCCAGGTCAATGGCTTGAAGGTGGCGCCTGCTTCGCAGTCCCCAGAAGTGGAGATGGTGCCCATAACGATTGTTCAGAAGGTCGTCCTTGACGAGACCGCTTTCGAATTGAATTGGAAGACCCCATTCGCTTGCAACCATGTAATCGCGCGGCAGGTTCCACCAAAAATCATAGTACATGCGCTGCGGCCCTTGTTCCTTCTCCCATCGGCCGATGATATCCAATGACTGGCAGTCCATGAGGAACAGGCCGGGCGGACCACCCATGCCATTCGCGCCCGTTCCGCCGAGTGCGCCGATGTAGACACCTTCGGGCCCGCAGTGCACCGTGTGTGTGCGCGAATATCCTGTTTCTCTCAGCACCTCGCTGCTCTCGATGATCCTGTGGATTTTGGCCTGTGTCGGGTGCGGCCTGGTGTCGACGACGTAGATGCGTGAGGATCGGAGCCCCGGGATGATGAGATATCGTCGCTCGACGAAAGCATGCGCGGACAAAGGGGAAAGTGCGGAGGAGCAGGCGTTCCATCCGAAATGATGAAACTCATCACCCTTGAAGGGCATCTCCAACGTGTGAACGACCTGGCTGTAGGTCGGAGACTTGGGATTGAGGTCGACGACGGCAAGAGCGTCAGGCTTGGACGGGTCCGCGCTCAGCAGCAACGTGTAGCAGTAGGCCTCTTGGGGCGCGTCCATGGCCAATCTCGGGGAGGCATGGAATGTTGGGTCAGGCCGTAGAGTCATCAGGTCATCTCCGGACCGGCGAGTGGTAGCGGCTGGCGGTCAACGTCGGCCAATTGGATGATAATCCAGCGGCAAGGCTCATTCTCGCAAAGGAGCGCGCCAACGGTCACGCAGACACGCATTGCCAATGCCCGGAGTCGCGGTAGTGGTGCCTAATGTCCTGATAGGATGGGCAGAATTAGAGTGCTCTTGGGTGGGGTGGTGGACTAACCATCGGATGCCGTTTCTGGTGCTACACCTGGGCCGAGCCCGGCGTCACCTGTTGCGATGCGTGTTTGCGCGAGGTTGCAATGCGCAATGGTCTCACAACGGACGTTCGGAGACTGCATCGCGGCAACGGGGTGGCATCCTGAATTGCCGATTTTCTAGCCTAGCCCGCCTGTCGCATAACTGTCGCAAAAGCTTCATGGGAGACTGTTAATCGTACTCGGTTCGTCCTGCGTATGGCTAATGCCAATGCAGTTTCATGCGGAGTTTAATAGATGCGCCTCAAAAAGATCATGCAAGAGCTAAAGACCGCGCTCGACACTGAGCCGGGACAAAAGAAGCGCAGCGAGAAGATCCATAAGCTTGTCGATGAGCTGGGCAAGAAGAAAAAGAAGTACGAATCGAAGGCCAAGAACGTCGACGGCGAGAGGAAGAAGCTCGGCCAGAAGATCGAGGCCTGTGACGTCGAGCTTGCCAAGGGTAGAAAAGCGTTGAAGCCAGAGTCCGCGAAGCCCGCGAGCGTGGCCAAAAGCGCAAAGCCTGTCGGTAAGGACAAGAACAAATCCGCGAGCGAGGACGGTGCAAAGAGTGAGAGCAACGTGCCGAAGCCTGAGGGCGCGGCGCGGACACTGCGGCACTGATACACGAGAACGAACGTCTGGCTCCGGGTGGAGCCAAGTCGAGCGATCGCTATTGCCCAGAATGAATACTTGGATCGTTGGGGTTTCTGGCAGGCGCGTGGCTTGTGGACGCGGGAGCCGGAGCGCCAAGAAGCGATTCCACGTGGGCGCCACATCGTTGATCTGTCATCGTGGCTTCAAATTCGCACGCTAGATTTCTTCTGATTGATAGATGCAGGCTGGCACTCCGCCGGGGCATGCGCCGGTGGAATGTTGCTGTCGTTGGCTGAGTTTGCTTCTTAGGGTTTTCTGCTGCAGAGTCTCGGTCTGCAGTGCCTTGGGGTGCCTCCTCATGCCGATGATCCAACTGAATTTTGGATGCGCTCGTGCTGGTCGATTCGACTGGCGGCCGCGCGTCCCGCTCGACGCGGCTGGAAATGGCGGAAGGCGGTGCGCATGCGCACAAGCAAGATCCTGGAGAAACTCGACCGGTTGCTGGAGCCGGACCTGAGCAAGGGCAGGCGCGCGAGAGAACTCGAGGACCTGCTGGACCGCCTCGAAAGCAAGAAGCAGAAATTCGAAGACAAGATCGAACGCGTCGAAAGCTTTGCCGAGAGGGTCGAACTGGTTCGCAAGCGGCAGATCTGTTTGGAACAGATTGAACGAGGCAGACGAGCGCTCAGCGGTGCGCGCCGCGAAGAGATCCGGTATTGATCGAGACTTGAACTCCCAGACTCGCGTGATTTCCAGTCGCAGCCCGGATCGCACTGCGCGTCAAATCGATCGTCGGCCGGATGTTGATCGAGCTGTCGGCCTGATGGCGTCGGGGCTGGTCGTGTGTCGTCATTCATCAGAAGCCCGAGCGTGCCGCAGTGGCGTGGTGGCGGCTGCGCAGGGATTATCGGAACATCTTCGGAACGGAATTCACATGTGCCGATTTTCTTCGATCGTTGTGATGGGTGCTCTTGCAACTATCAGTGCCGGCGTTGCCTGTGCTCAGCAATCAGCGCCGCCACAGCTCGAAGCGTCAACGAGCCCCCTGCAGATCAAACACATCCGCTTTACGGCGACGCCACCGCCCGCCACCGCTATGGAGATGACGCAGCCGTACACGCGCTCGCAGGCGATTGTTACGCTGGCAGACGGTAGTGAGCGCTCGTTTCCCTTGAGCTATGAGATCTTGCATCGGTCGGGCGACTTTCTGTCAGGCGGCTATGCAGGGCTCGTCGTCGACAAGACCGGCGCACCTATCCTCGAGAGTGCGGCGACCGAAGACGGTCGCGCTCGTGGTCCCTTTGCCGCGGCGGGAGCCGATGGGACGTCGCTGCTCAATGTGCCGGGCTCCAAAGCCGCTGGTGTCGCGGGGCACACGCTGTTCATGGTCAATCACGTCGAATATGCAACCGAAGCGACTAACGTCGATCCCACGAAGCCGCCGGTCGAGCTATACGGTCAGCTTCCGATGTCCATGAATCTGACAACGATCGATCAGGACCCGGCAACCGGCGCGCTCAGCCCCGTCGCGCTCAAGACGATCGACATGGCATCGGTGCAGGGGCTCTGGATACCCTGTAACAGCTCGATTTCGCCCTGGATGACGCACCTTGGCAGCGAGGAATACGAGCCCGACGCGCAAGCGTTCCAGCAACGGCCCCTCGATGCGATGAACCTCTACCTCGGCACGTTGGGAAAGACGGCTGCGGAAGGTGGTGCGAACCCCTATGACTACGGTCACATTGTAGAAGTCAAGGTCGGCGGGGATGGGACCACTTCGGTTGCAAAGCGTTTTGCGATGGGGCGACTTGCCTTTGAGCACGGCGAGGTGATGCCTGATCGCCGCACGGTCTATTTCGGCGATGATGGCGATGACGTCATTCGCGCGATGTTTGTCGCCGACAAGCCGGAGGATCTCTCGGCTGGCGTGCTCTATGCCGCTCGCTGGGTGCAGTCGAGTGCTGTCGACTTCGGCGCCGCGCGCCTTGAATGGATCCGGCTCGGACATGCGACGGATGCGGAGATCCGGCAGCTCGTCGCCAGTGGCATTCGCTTCTCAGACATATGGGAGACGGCGGGAGCGGATGCTGCGAAGGCCGTGCCTGAGGGGGCGAGCGAGTCGAGGCCGCTTTACGTTTACAGCGGTACGGGCGGAGCGACCGGTTTGACCTATTATCGACTCAAGCCCGGAATGGAAAAGGCAGCAGCTTTTCTCGAAACCCGCCGATATGCCGCTTGGCGTGGGGCCACGACAGAATTCACGAAAATGGAAGGCCAAGCTCACAACGCCGCGGACAAGAAACTCTACACAGCCATGAGCTTTATCCGGAAAGGCATGATCGATGGCCAGAATGCCAGTCGGCCACGTGACGACATTGCTCTTTCGGGTGATCAGAAGGATCTCGTCTGCGGCGCCGTCTATGAGAGCGCGATGAGCGGCGGCCAGAAGGACACTGACGGGGGCCTTATCGATAGTGATTGGGTCGCGACGGATATGAAGGTGCTGATCCACGGCGCGCGCCAACCAAAGAATGCAAAGGTAGGTCGCTACGACAAGTGTGACACCGAGCGGATCGCCAACCCTGACAATATTCGCTACTCGGATGTCATGCGGACGCTTTTCGTCGGCGAGGACTCCAATAATCACCTCAACAATTTCACTTGGGCTGTCGACATCGATACACGAATGGCGGTGCGCATCTTTTCAGCCCCTGCCGGTGCCGAGAATACCGGGCTTGGTGTCTACAGCGACATCAACGGTCACGCGTATGTCACCGGAAATCTGCAACACCCGGGTGCGGCCGAAGATCTGAAGTCGTATCCCGATGCGATCAAGCGCGATCTGCGTGCGCTCGTGGATCAACGAAGCATTGTCGGTTATTTGCGCGGGATGCCGGCGATGACACGCTGAACTTGCGCGCCTTCCGCGGGGCGTGTTTTGGACGCATGCGGGTGTCGTCGGGTCACTGTCAGACGAGTTATGGAGTAGGGGGCTGTTCCGTGAGCGGTGGCCGCCGTTCGACAGGAGGGTTGCGAAATCCGCGCGGGTAGCTAAGCACCTGCGCTGCGGCTGCCCTAGCGTGTACCGGGTCGCGGGCGTCCATATTGCCACACCTCTGTGAGGCTGATGTGCCACGCTGGCATGGGGCCTATCTTTTTCGTCAACACGTGCTCGCAGCGACGCAAAGACAAGGGCGTCGGCATTCGCTATGTGTTGCGCGCTGATCCTGCTCAGCAATCAACGGAGGTTCGATGTCTAGAGGCGGCGCCGACGACAAAAGGCTAGCGGCGGCACGGCGGCTGATCGATGAACTCGCCCCGGTGCTCGGCATCGATGCCTTCGTTCGGCTGTGGGATGGCTCGCGCGTTCCGCTGGGCGGTTCGGCGGCCGGACCGCTTGAGATCGTCATCGCCGATCCGGGCGTCATCGCCTCGACGCTGCGGCGGCCATCACTCGATACGATCATCCGTCACTACGTCGACAAGCGTATCGACCTGGCCGGTGGCTCGATTCTTGACCTGGGCCGGCAGATCAACCGGCGCGGGCGCTCGGTGAAACTCAAGGGCGGCGATATTCTCAAGGCAGCTCAGCGACTGTCACCGTTCCTGTTCGCGCCCGGTGCCGCGCCGAGGGAACAGGGTGCATTCGCCGGCGATATTGTCGGCAACGCCCGCGCGGGCGACGACAACAAGGACTACATACAATTCCATTATGACCTGTCGAACGATTTCTATGCTCTCTTCCTGTGCGAGCAGATGGTCTACACCTGTGCCTACTTCCATGACTGGGGCCAGGACCTGGCAACCGCGCAGAAGAACAAGCTCGACATGGTGTGCCGCAAACTGAGGCTGAAGCCGGGTGAGAAATTCCTCGACATCGGCTCGGGCTGGGGCGGTCTCGTGTGCCACGCGGCACAGAACTATGGCGTCAAGGCGCATGGCATCACGCTGTCGCAAGAGCAGCTCGCCTATGCGCGCGAGAAGGTGAAGCGGCTCGGTCTGGAAGACAGGGTGACGTTCGAACTCGTCGACTACATCAATGCGACGGGCACTTATGACAAGATCGCATCTGTCGGCATGTACGAGGCGATCGGTCTGAAAAACATCCCAGACTACATGCGAAAGATCCGCTCGCTTCTGGCGGAGGACGGCCTGTTCCTCAACCATGCCATCTCGCGCAAGGCAAAGCGGAACAAGGGGCGACTTTTGCCAGAGCGGCTACGGCCAGAGCAGCGGGCGCTCGCCAAGTATATCTTTCCCGGTGGCGCCCTCGATGACATCGGCCATACGGTGGCGGAGATGGAACTGGCCGGCTTCGAAGTGCACGATGTCGAAGGCTGGCGCATGCACTACGCCCGCACCTGTGAGATGTGGTGCCAGCGGCTAATGGCTCGCAAGTCGGAAGCGATCGCGCTTGTCGGTGAAGCGAAATACAGGATCTACGTGGCTTATCTGGCAGGTTGCGCGCTCGCTTTCGAGCGAGGCACGGCGCGGCTCTTTCAGACGCTCTGCTCCAAGAGCGCGAAACGCCCCTCACCATTGCCACCGACACGCGCGGATCTCTATCGCTGAGCCGCGGCCGAGACGCGGCGTCGGTCCCCCGTCAGGTTTTGTCGACGGTCTTGAGAAAGGCCGTGCACTCGGCGCGTAGCACCTTGAGATCGTTCAAGGTGCGCGCAAGATCTGCCTTCTTGCGGTTGAGGTCGGCGATGGCGGCCTCGACCTTGTCGAGCAGCATCTCGGTCTGCGTGCGTTGTGAACGGTCGACGGAGTAGAGTTCCAGATACGCGGCAATATCCTCCAGCGTGAAGCCGAGGTTCTTGCCGCGAAGGATGATGGCGAGGCGGCCACGGTCGCGGCGCGAGTAGATGCGGTTCGTCCCTTCGCGCTGCGGCTGGATCAAGCCGCGTGACTCATAGAATCGGATTGCGCGTGTCGTGATCTGGAACTCTTCGGCGAGTTGGCCGATGGAGTAGGTGCGGTCCGCTTCGGTTGCATTGTGCTCGGATGCACAGTCTGTGTGATTGTTGTGCTCCATCCGTGTCATCCGGTCTTGCGGGCGGCCGCCTCGCGTGCCGCCTCCTCCTGCTTCAGCTCCTTCTTGGACAACTTGCCAATCATCGTCTTGGGCAGGCTGTCGCGGAATTCAATGGCTGCTGGCAGCTCGATTCTGGAGAGAGTTTTCTCCAGGTGTGCCATGATGTCTTCGGCGCTCGCCTGGGCGCCCGATTTGAGCTTGATGAAGGCCTTGGGTGCTTCGCCGCGATATTCGTCCTTGATGCCGATGACGGTTACTTCCTCGACGGCTGGATGCTCATAGATGCGTTCCTCGATCTGCCGAGGATAGACGTTGTAGCCCGAGCAGATGATGAGATCCTTGATACGGTCCTCGATGGCGAAGAAGCCGTCGTCATCCATGCGGGCAACGTCGCCGGTGCGAAGAAAGCCGTCCGAAGTGAAGACCGCGGCGGTTTCGGCAGGCCGGTTCCAGTAGCCGAGCATAACCTGCGGCCCCTTGATGCAGACTTCACCCTTTTCGCCGTGGGGTACTTCCTTGTCTGCGTCATCAAGGTCGCGCAGGGAGATGAAGGTCGCCGGCAGCGGAATGCCGATCGAGCCGGACTTGATCTTGCCCTCAATCGGGTTGCAGGTGGCGACAGGCGACGATTCGGAAAGCCCGTAACCTTCGACCACCTTGCAGCCCGTCAGTGTTTCGAACCTCTGCTTGACCTCGATCGGCAATGGTGCGCCGCCCGACAGGCAGAACTTCAACGAGGACAGATCGAAGCTCTTGATCTTGGGGTGGTTCATGATGGCGTTAAAGAGCGTCGGTACGCCCGGCATCACGGTGGGCCGCGTGTGGTTGATCAGCTTCAGCGCGTCGTTGAGAACAAAACGCGGCATGATGACCATCTCGGCAGCCTTGGCGACGCCGAAATTCATAACGACCGTCATTGCGAAAACGTGGAAGAACGGCAGCACGCCCATCACCCGCTCCTCGCCGTCTTTCAGGTCGGGCGCCCAACTCGCCACCTGAAGCACGTTAACGTAGGCGTTGGCGTGGGTCAGCATGGCTCCCTTCGGCGTGCCGGTCGTGCCACCCGTATATTGGAGCACGGCGATGTCCCTTTCCGGGTCGATCGGCACCGGCATGCGCGGACCCTGGTCGGTCATCACCTGGCCCTCGGTCGTAATGCGGTCACGTATCGGCGAGGCCGACGGGTGGGCCAGCTCCTTACCCTTCAGTAGGCGGAAGAGAACGGATTTGGTGCCCGGTAGCAGGCTGGTGAAAGGGGCGACGACTGCCCTGGCCAGGACGCCGTCCTTCAACAAGGCCTCCACCTTGTCGAACAGGAGCTTCAGGTCGAGCGTCACCATGATCTCGGTTTCGCTGTCCCGAATCTGGAACGCGAGCTCATCGAGCGTATAGAGGGGGTTGTAGTTGACGACGATGCCGCCGGCTTTCAGCACCGCATAGTAAAAGATGATGAAGGTCGGAGAATTGGGCAGGAAGAGACCGACCTTTGTGCCCTTGCGCACGCCTAGCCGCTGTAGTCCCGCTGCGGCTCGCTCGACCCTTTGACCAAGTTCGGAATAAGTCAGCGTGCGCCCTAGAAAATTGGTCGCAGGCCGGGTCGCATGGCGTGCAACCGCACGGTCCAGCAACGCATACAGAGGAGCTGGGGTAAATATCTGACGCCACTCGATATTTTGAGGATAGGAGTTGAGCCACCGCGGGTTGGCATCAATGCCCGCCTGAGGGGCGGGGTTCGACATGGTCATCTGCTGGCCTCCCGGTCCGGTCCGCTAAGGCTGGCAGGGCCGGACATTCATTGTATTTTCGGGCCCGCCGTCGAAGTGCCGCGACGCAGATGCAAGACAGGCCATGTAGATAGTATTGAACACTTTTTCATGACTTTCGACTAGGAGAGGCTGGGAACATGATGAGGTATCACAACATTGTTTCCACCCTGCCGCTCGGGGGGCTGTGCCCTCCCATGCCGGCACGAGGCTTGCTTGGAAGTCGTTGCTAGTTTTGCCGCAAATGCCCATGCTGGACGGCTTCGTGGTTTAAGTATAAGGACGGCCCCAGCTTGTTTGCAGGGCAGCACGTGCCTAGTACGAACAGAGTAACAGCGATCCGTTATGCCCGATGGCACGGACAGGAGAACGAGATGGACGACGTCGCGACCAAGATCATCGAGATCCTCAAGAAGCACATGAAGGAACCGCGTGACGACATCAGCCTGTCGACACCTCTCACCGATCTGAAAATCGAGTCCCTCGATCTTGCGATGATCGTATTCGACATCGAGGACAGGTTCCAGATCGAGATCCCCTACAATGCCAACGAGGACGTTGAGGATTTCAAGACGGTCGGTTCCGTCGTTGATCGCGTGAAGGCGCTGATCTCCCAGAATTCGGCGTCGGCAGACGCCGCCAAGGCCTGATGTAGATTGCGCGTGGGCGGCCTGTCCGGCGATGTCGCTGGTGACCGCACCCGCGCTTGGTCCATTTACAATGCGGCGCTGGTGCCGCCTCGATCGTAGAGTACGTGTATGAAAAGAGCGGACGGCTTGCGCCGCGTCGTGGTGACCGGCTTTGGCATGGTCACACCGATCGGTCTCGACAGCACAGAAACCTGGGCGTCGATGAAAGAGGGCAAGTGCGGCGTCAGCCGTATCGAGAACTTCAATCTCGATGACCTCTACATCCATATCGCTGGCGAGATCAAAGGCTTTGATCCCGCTGTGCACGTCAAAAGCAAGAAGATCCAGTACGGCGAGCGGTATTCGTGGTTTGCTGGCCGCGCGGCGGATGAAGCCTGGGCGATGTCGGGGCTACCGACACCCTATTCCAACCCCTATCGTTCCTGCTGCATCATCGGCTCTGGCGCCGGCGGATATTCGACGGTCGAGACGGCCTATCGCGATCTCTTCATCCACAACAAGCGCGCCACGCACCCGCTAACACTGCTGCGCATCATCGGCTCGTCGGCGTCCGCGCACGTGGGCATCGAATACGGCATCAAGGGACCGACATTCGCGACCTGTTCGGCCTGCTCGACGGCGACGCATGCGATCGGCCTCGCCTACGACTACATTCGCAACGGCCTCTGCGACGTCGGTGTGGCGGGCGCATCGGAAGCCGTGCTCACTTACGGCTCGATGCGGACATGGCAGGCCATGCGCGTGCTTTCTCCGGATGGCTGCTTCCCATTCTCCAAGCGGCGCAACGGCACGGTTCTGGCCGAAGGCGCCGGAATTCTGGTGCTGGAGGAGCTGGAGCACGCCAAGCGGCGCGGCGCCACGATCCTGGCCGAACTCATGGGCTTTGGCATGTCGTCCGACAGCAAGGACATGGTCAACCCGGACATCGACGGCCCACGCTCGGCCATGCAGTTCGCGCTGGATGACGCCGGCCTCGATCCGTCTGAGATCGACTACCTCAACGCGCACGGCACGGCGACGGCACTCAACGACGTCAACGAGACCAACGCCATCAAGGACGTCTTCGGCGAACACGCCTACAAGATGGCGATCTCCTCCACCAAGTCGATGCACGGCCATCTCCTGGGTGCGGGCGGCGGCGTCGAGGCAGGAGTGTGCATCAAGGCGATCAACGAAGGTTGGGTGCCGCCGACGATCGGCTTCACAGATCCCGATCCCAAGTGCGATCTCGATTATGTGCCCAACACCGGCCGCAGCCTCAATGTGCGCTATACGATGTCCAACTCGTTCGCATTCGGCGGCCTCAATGCGGTGTTGGTGTTCGGCCGGGCGCCAGCCTGATCGTGTGATCAATTCTACTTGTCATTCGTTGTGAAGCGGGCGCCTCATGGGCGCCCGTTTCGTTTTGTGCGATGGGCCATGCCGACCGATATTCTACGACACCGATCCGATCCAGTTGCCAGGCGTGCCGCCGCACCCGAAGCAACCGCCGTGCAGCATGGCCCGGGCTCACGTGTCATTCTGATCCGGGCAGGACGCATCGAACTGGAAGCGGCGCTTGCGGCAACGGCGACGGCCGAGCGGATCTGGGCGGCGCTGCCGCTCTTCGGTGTGGCCGAGCCCTGGGGAGAGGCGATCCACGTCGAGATTCCGATCGCGTCGGGCCGGGACCGGACGGCGCGGCTGATGGCGCGGCCGGGCGACATCTGCCTGTGGAGCGAGGAACGGCGCATCATCCTTCCCTTCGGGCCGACGCCGATCTCGCGGCCAGGTGAGATGCGCATGCCGGCTCCGGTCAATGTCTTTGCCACCGCACTTGGTGACGTGAAGGTCTTGCAGGGCGTGCGGGTGGGTGAAAAAGTGTCGCTGTTGCGCAGGCCGGGAGAGGGTATGCGCCAAAGGTGACGCGATGCTGATCTGCATCGTGATGCGCGGCAATGACAATGAGACCGGACTGACCGGCGACCAGGGGAGGAGACGTTGCGGGAGATATTGATACGCATCGGTGATGTGGCGCTACGCGCGAGGTTGCGCGACACGGCAACCGCGGACCGCATCTGGCGGGCGCTGCCGATTTACGCCACGGCGCAGACCTGGGGGCAGGAGGTCTATTTCGCGACGCCTGTCACGGTGACACCGGAGGCCGATGCGCGCGATGTGGTGGAAGCTGGTGAAATTGCTTTCTGGCCCGACGGTGATGCCATCGCGATTGGCTTCGGGCCGACGCCGATTTCGCGTAACGGCGAGATCCGATTGGCAAGCCCGTGCAACGTGTGGGCGCAGGCCCTCGACGATGTGACCGCTCTCAGATCAGCGCATGCCGGCGAGCGCGTGGCAGTGATCGAGGCGGATAGTTGAGCGTTGGTCGCTATTTCATGAACAACAGGTGCGCGACATCAGTAGTGGTGGGCCCGGCAGGATTCGAACCTGCAACCAGACGGTTATGAGCCGCCAGCTCTAACCATTGAGCTACGGGCCCGGGCCATGTGTCGGCCGGGGGCGCCTTCATACCAGATCCCGGTGGCCGGGCGAAACATCGTTTGCCGCCATTTCACCCCGATCCGGTGCAAGAAGCGCGTTGGAGCATCATTGTCCGGCCGTCCGCCGCGTCATGAGCTTCCAAGTAGGCGGAGTTTGCGAGGAGATCGAGCCATGCCCCCATATCGCGGAGGTGTCCTGACGGCGTGGATCATGCCCGGACTCGCGGTGGCGCTGGGCGTCGGGGTTGCACTGGCTTCGGCGACGGAGGGACGGGCACAGGAGGCGCGATTGGAGCGATCGGAGGCAGGGCGCATGCAGCGGCAGGTGACGGTCACGGGCGAGGGGAAGGTGGCGGCCCGACCCGACATGGCGCGGATCTCGCTCGGCGTCGTCAGTGAGGCGGCGACGGCCAAAGAGGCGCTCAAGGCCAACTCGGGGGCCATGGATGCGCTGATCGGCGGTCTCAAAGCGCGGGGCATTCCTGCCGATGACATCCAGACGACGAATTTCGATGTCTCACCGCGCTATGTGCACACCAAGGATGGCAAGCCGCCGACGATCGATGGCTATCGCGTTTCCAACGACGTCGCCATTGTGGTGCGGGAGCTTGCGCAACTGGGCCCCATGCTCGATGAGATCGTTTCGGTCGGCGCCAACCGGATTGGCGGTCTGTCCTTCGCTATCGCTGATGCCGAAGCGCTGAAGGACGAGGCGCGGCGGAACGCGATAGCCAACGCGCGCCAGCGCGCCGACCTTTACGCTAACGCCGCCGGGGCACGGCTCGGCCAGGTGCTGGTGATCTCAGAGGAAACGGTGCACGTGGCGCCGCGCGGTCCGATGCTGGCGCGCGCGGCGATGGCTGAGGGCGTGCCGATCGCCGAGGGCTCGCAGGAGATCTCGGCGCGGGTCACTGTCACCTACGCGCTGGACTAGAGCCTGATCGTCTGAGATGGAAACGCTTGGGCTTCGATCGAAGGCGTGACTCAGTCTCTCAAACAAGATCTTGGAGCAGGCCACGATCGTGGAAGTGATTCCACCAAAGTCGGACCTGCTCTAGAAATCGTAGAGCTGAAGTGTATGCGGCTCAGCGTGAAAAGCCTGCGGCGCTGATCGAACGGGTCGGTCTGAGTGGCGCTGTGAAGGATCAGGCGAGATCGACGATCCTGACGCGTGCGCTGCTTTCCGCCGCCGCCGCGCCCGGCTGCTCCAGCCAATCGGTGAAATTGCGCATCTCGCCGCCCGAGCGCAGCCGGCGCAGGCTGTTCATGTCAACGGTGGCGGTGATCCAGCCCGGCTCGTTCATGCGGCCCTCGGCCAGCACGCCGGTATCGGAGACACCCTGCTCGGCCGGCACGAATACGCCGGCGGCGCCATTGTTGTAATCGACGGCCGCCGACCAGACCGCGTCGCCGATGGTCGGGCTGGTGATGGCGGCAAACTGGTTTTCGAGTGCGCGGGCCATGGCGCCGGTGCGGACCCGGTAGTTGCCCGAGACGCGCTCGGTGCACTGTGGCACCAGCAGGATCTCCGCCCCGGCCCGGGCCATGGCGCGGGCGAGATAGGGGAACTCGCTATCGTAGCAAACCGCAATGGCGATGTTTCCGATGGCGGTGCGGAACACGCGGATCTCCTCTCCCGCCATCATGTTCCAGTTGCGCTCGAACGGCGTCAGGATCAGCTTTTCCTGTTCGCCGATGCCCCCCGTGGGCGTGACGAGCTGCGCCGCGTTCACGTAGCGGCCGTCGGCGCGGCGCTTGGGGCCTGAGCCGACGAGAATGTGGACGCCGTGGCGGCGGGCCAGCTCGGCGTGCACTGCCACGCGCGCGTCGGCGAGATCGGCGATGGCGGCGAGGGTGGCGTCGAGGTCCTGATAGACGGACGGACCGAGCGCGTGTGCCTGCTCGATGGCGCCATATTCGGGAAAGACCAGCAGTTCGGCCCCGGTTTCGGCGCCATTCTTCACCCAGCGGGCGATCTTTTCGTTCCAAGCATCAAGGCTTGGCACGGCATCGATGGGATACTGCGCAGCAGCCACGCGCAAGGTGTCACGCATCTGGCTCACAGCTCCCTCAGCCAGAATTGCAGTTCCTTGGTGGTCTCGCCGTCCTGGTCGATGTCCTTCCAGTCGTAGTGCGCAATGAGTCCCGGAACGGGTGCATAGCCGCGCTTCGTCCAGAACGCATCGAGCGGGCGATAGTCCTTCGGCTTCAGGGGGTGATCGTCGGGACGGACGACCCGGCAGAACGTCGAATGGCGAAAGCCGCCGAGGCGGCGCGCCTGGGCCTCGCGGTGATCGAAGAATGCGTGGCCGACACCGCCACCGCGATGAGAGGACAGCAGCACGCTCTCGCCGCAATAAAAGACCTGCGCGATGTCGTAGCCGGCAGCCGTGAACGGCCCCTTGAATTCCTCGTCGGCGTGAATCATCGGCAGGCCGGTCGACGCCCCGACAATGCGATCGCCGTCGCGGGCGATGACGCAGACAGCACCGGGGGCGGCGGCGAACGTGGCGAGGTACTGCTCCTCGTACTCCAGCGTGCCGTCATAGAGGTAGGGCCAGTCGCGAAACACGATCATACGAAGCTGCGCGAGATCGGGCAGAACTTCGCGGATGGCATCGCCCGTGAGCGAGGTCACCTCGAGTTTCATGTCTTGGCCTTCTCCATCCGGTTCTTCTTGCCGAGGATGACGATGCTGGGCTCGTGGGCGCGTGCCTCCTCCTCGCTCATCTGTGCATAGGCACAGATGATGAGCTTGTCGCCGACACAGGCCTTGCGAGCGGCGGCGCCGTTGAGGCCGATGACGCCCGAGCCGCGCTCACCCCTGATCACGTAGGTGGCAAAGCGTTCACCGTTGTCGATGTTGTAGATCTCGACGCGCTCGTTGATGAGGAGGCCGGCCGCCTCGATCAACTTCTCGTCGATCGAGATCGAGCCCTCGTAGTGCAGGTCGCACTCCGTCACGGTGGCGCGATGCAGCTTGCATTTGAGCATCGTCACGAGCATGGGCAAAGTCCTTGCGCAAGGCGGAGCAGGTGCGCCCGGTACTGGGTCAGCCAGCGACCTGGGCGATCCAGTCGGTCAGATTGTAATACGTCGTCACGCGGGCGATCTTGCCGTCGCGAATGGCGAAGAAGGTGCCGGCGGGGAGCACGTAGGTCTGCCCCTTGGCTTCGGGCAGGCCGCTGTCGGTGTTGAGATAGGTGCCGTGCACGTTGAACTCGGCAGCGGCGCGGGTGCCGTCCTCGTTCACCATGATGGAGATGTTCTCCAGCCGCTCCTTATAGTGGTGGTCCATGCGCGCATTGAACGCCTTGAACTTGTCGAGACCGATGCGCCGCTCGCCCTGGTTGACGTCGTGAATGACGTCCTCGGAGAGGAAGGCAAGCATGGCATTGCTGTCACCGCGATTGAAGGCATCGTAGTAGCTCTGGATCAGGGTCTGGGTGTCGGCGCGGCTCATCGGGAGATCTCCGTCTTGATTGGTGGGCGGGAGCGGTGTGTGGCGGCGTGGTTGCCGGTACGAGGCCTAGTCGCCAGCACGGCGCTGCGGATAGCTTGCCGGCCTCTTTTGCATGCCGATTTCGCCGCCCGCAATAGCAGATCGTACCGGAGAGAGCCACGCGATATCGTGGCCACCCGAAGGGGTGGCAAAGCTTTGCCGGCTGGTGTGGGGCTGCGGGTAGATCGGCGAGGCGGCGGACGCGGGCTGGTTGCCCAAATGCAATTCGGGCACCCTCAAGGGGTGCCCGACGCCTCGACCGCTGGAGGGCCAGGGCCGAAAGAAGTGCGAATGGGAAGATTACTTCTTCTTCTTCGCTGCCGGCTTCTTTGCCGCGGCCTTCTTCGCCGGGGCTGCCTTCTTTGCCGGAGCCTTCTTCGCTGCTGCCATTGTCCTGATCTCCATTTTGGACTGCAGTGACCAGCGTCGGACTGCAGTGAACTGCAACGATTCTGGACGATCGTGTGATTCGGTTCACATGCAAAGATGGGTCAAGCCTGCCGCGTGTCCAGAAATGTGCATGCGACATGAAAGTCACATGTCGAGGGGGCAGCCAGCACGATCCAGAGGAAGCTATCCACAGTACTCATGAAGTGGTGCGGGCGGGCCGATGCGCACCTGCCGACACCCGCAGGGCCGCAATTCAGGCAATGGACGCACGCCGGGATGGGCGCATGGGCTTGCTGACCAGAGCGCTTGGCGCTATGCGGATCGCATGTCGGACGAGTTACAAAATATTTCTGTGGCCGCACTTTACCGCTTCGCGCGGTGGCCGGATTTTGCTGCATTCCGTGCGCCGCTGCGCGAGGTAGCGGCGGCTAATGGCGTCCAGGGCACGCTTCTGTTGGCGGCCGAAGGCATCAACGGCACGATCGCAGGATCGCGAAGCGGACTGGAGGAGGTCCTCGCGGCAATCCGCGTCGTTCCCGGTTTCGCCGATGTCGACGTCAAGTTCTCGCACACGAAGACGATGCCGTTCGGCCGGCTCAAGGTGCGGCTCAAGCGCGAGATCGTGACTATGGGGGTCGAGGGGATCGATCCGCTGCAGTCGGTCGGCACCTACGTGGCGCCCAGCGATTGGAACGCACTGATCGCCGATCCCGATACGGTGCTGATCGATACGCGCAACGCCTACGAGGTCGGCATCGGCACGTTTGCTGGTGCCGAGGACCCCGGCACGCGCAGTTTCCGCGAATTCCCTGGATGGATGCGCACCCGGCTTGCCGCGGGTGGGATGCCGCCCAAACGGATCGCCATGTTCTGCACCGGTGGTATCCGCTGCGAGAAGGCGACGGCGTATGTGAAGGCGCTGGGCGTCGAGGAAGTCTACCACCTCCAGGGCGGCATCCTAAGGTACCTGGAGGAGGTGCCGGAGGCCGAGAGCCTGTGGCGCGGCGCCTGCTACGTGTTCGACGAGCGGGTGGCGGTCGGCCACGGTCTCGCACAATCCCCCTTCAAGCTCTGCCATGCCTGCGGTGCACCGGTTGCCGCCGGGGACGGGGGCGGATACGTGGAAGGCGGGTGCATGGCTTGCCGGACAGGCTGAAAACACGAAGCTCCTGCCGAGCGCGTCGCGCGCGCCCCACCGCATCACCACTCGCCGAAGCGTCTCATCTGGTGCGGCTCCAGGCGTTTCTGATCGCCTGGAAGCCAATCTAGACCAGCCGGTCGCGCGGCGTTTGTCCGGCGAAGAACGCATCGAGATTGTCGAGCGCGCGGAAGCCCATTGCGTTGCGCGTCTCCCGGGTCGCCGAGCCGATGTGCGGCAGCAGGAAGACATTATCGAGCTTGGCGAGGTCCGGATTGCCGCCGGGCTCGGTCTTGAACACGTCGAGACCGGCGGCGAAGAGGTGCCCGCGCTTCAGCGCGTCGATCAGCGCCGCCTCGTCAATCAGGTTGCCGCGTGCCGTGTTGACGAGGATCGCGCCGGGCTTCATCAGGCCGATGCGCCTCGCGTCCATCAGATTCAGCGTTTCCGGCGTCGACGGGCAGTTGAGGGACACGATGTCGACCGCGCCGAGCAGATCCTCCACGGTGTCGTGATAGATGGAGCCGTCTTCCGTCTCCGCAGGCAGGCGGCGGCGATTCGAATAGTGGATCTCCATGCCGAGCCCGGTAACGATCTTTCTTACCGCCAGGCCGACGCGGCCCATGCCGACGATGCCGAGCTTCTTGCCTGTCGACTGCCGGCCGACCATGAACGAGGGGCTCCACGACGTCCATTGGCCGGTGCGCACGAGCCGGTCGCCTTCACTGGCGCGGCGTGCAGCGCCGAGCATCAGCAGGAGCGCGATTTCGGCAGTGGCGTCGGACAAGACATCGGGTGTGTTGGTAACGACGATGCCGCGAGCCTTGAGAGCGGCGAGGTCGCAATGGTCGACGCCGACGGAGTGGTTGGCGATGATCTTCACCCGGTCTGACAGGCGGGCGGCGACGTCCCTGGAGAAGATCTCGGAATGACAGGGCAGGATCGCATCGATTCTGCCGCTCATGGCGACGATTTCATCGCCCGAATAGACGCGATCCTCCGGGTTCAGGATTACATCGTAATCACGAGCGGCGCGCTGTTCGGTGGCGTCGGAGAGCTTGCGTGTGATCCACAGGGTGGGTTTGGCCATTCTGATCTCATCTCGTGGTCTGGAGGACGTCTTGGTGGGGCCGGCATTTGAGCACCAAGCTGGCGCTCTTTCCAAGCTGAATTGCTGATGAACACAGGGGTCACAGGGCGTTCAGGCGCGAGAGGTAATGGTGGGCTGGTCACATGCTGAACCCCGCCACCGAAATCCGGAGCCCTTTCGATGACGATGCCTTTGCGATCCATTACCGCAGCCATTGTGGTTGCCGCCGCCGTTTCCGCCCTCACCAGCCCCGCCTCCGCCGCATCCTTCAGCTGCATGGGTTACGAAGATTTGAACGACGCCGAGCAGACGGTGTGTTCCAACCAGCGCATCGGCGCGCTCGATGAGCGTCTCGACAGCTGGTACCGACGTGCACTCGTCAGGGCTGGCTATTTCGAGCAGACTGAATGGCTGCGCGCTGAGCAGAGGGAATGGCTCCAGGATCGCAATGCATGTGGCGCTCATGTCGGCTGCCTCAACCGCATCTATCGCACACGGATCCGCGCGCTCAGGAACTATGTGGAGCATGTCTGAGGCCGGGGCCGCCGTCGTGATCGGCGGATGCCGTCCTCATTCGGCCGAATCAGTTCCGATGAGCCGAGGGCAGCAGCAGAATCGAAGCCTGCGATCGGAGCATGCTGCGCGGTTGTACGTGTCGGGCAGCACCGAGGCACTCAGTCTCGGCTGTTCGACGGTGCCTCCTCTATCGAGGGTGTTGCCCCAAGATGCGTCATGGAGATGGGTCTTCCTTGTCGCTCCTTCTGCCGGTACGCGCGCTGCTGCGGGGAAGTCGTGGCACACGCTTGCGGCGTTCGACAATGGTTGCCTCGGAAGACGATTCGTTTCCAGGTGCAAGATGAGTGTGTGTGTTCCCATCGGGCGCCACCGCTTCCCTGCCAACGTCGTTGGCGCTTGCCGCCATGTCGAAATCGGGGAGCAGGGTTTCAATTTCGATGAACTGGTTGGCTGTGCGTCGCAACTCGTCGGCAATGAGGGTTTGCATGCTTGAAAGCACGGACACGCGTTTGCCTTGAATCTGCAGCGCTTCGGCGAGATGGGCGAAATCGCTGTGCCCGGCGATCATGACAAAATGGTCTGCTGCCGGGGCAAGGGCCATGGCATCGACGGCGAGAGCCACGCGCGTGTCGCCGCGGAGGCGGTTCTTTCCATCGTGGTCGACGTAGTGGCGGGCCGGACGTGTGACGACCTGATAGCCATTGTAGGCGAGCCAGTCCACCAGCCGACGCAAGGGATCTTCGCCCTGTTGCGGCGCAAGCGGCGTATAATAGATCATCCCCACCAGGTACGCTCCGGCCTGGAAATGAGATCGCATGCGGGCAAAGTCGATGTGTATTCCGAGCGCGCGTTCGACGGACCGCATATGCAGGCCGTCTATGAGCACTATGAGTCGTTCTCGCTTGTAGAAATGCATTTCCGGGCTGTCCTAACCTAATAGAATTTTCGCTCACTCCGTGGTTCTGACGACTGATCCCTGCAAGGCGCCGGCTCCCGTGCGTCGTCTCGCAGTTCGCAGGCTGGATCGGTCTGGCGCGTGCGACTCATGTCGAGGTGCGCCAATTGGTTGGAGGCCCGCCACCACCCGGTCTACCGCCCGGCGGGCCTCCAGGCGGCGCGTCTGGTGGAGCCTGTAGCGATCGGGCGGCCGAGATCTCCGCGGTCGTCAAGACACAGTCTTTGTCGAGGTCGAGGATGGAGAATGCCGGATTGGGCCGCTCTACCAGTTCCGCGCGCGTGATCTTGCCGTCGTGATCGGCATCCCAGAATGCAAAATCGGCGACCGCGAAGAGCCGGTCTGTGCGGGCGAAGGCAGCGAACTCATCCTGGCCAAGGGTGCCATCTCGCGACGTGTCCGAGCTTTCCAACAGCTCGACCAGATAGTTCCGCCACTCGTCACATGTGGTTGCGCCGTCATGGTTGCTGTCCCATGTGGCGGAAGACATCAGAAATATTCGGTCGGTCTCAGAGAAATTTCCGCGCCCCGATCCAGGTCCTGCAAATGGAGCGAGATTGGGCGCGCATGCGAACAAGCCGAGAGCCGGGATTGCCCAGATCATGAAACGGATCAGTGTCGCCATGCGATCCTCGAGGTTACTCATGTCGCAATGCTTCGATCGGATTCAATCGTGCGGCCTGGCGGGCAGGGAAGTAACCGAACACGATGCCGACCAGAGCCGAGAACGCGAATGCGAGCAGCACGATGCTTGGATCGACCGTAAATGGGACCTGCAGAACCATCGTGCCGAGGCCGGCGAGGCTGAGACCCAGGACGATGCCGATCAGTCCGCCGAACAGCGACAGCACAATGGCCTCGGCAAGGAACTGAGCAAGGACCTGTCGCTCTAACGCTCCGATGGCCAGTCGTATTCCGATCTCGCGGGTTCGTTCGGTGACCGAGACAAGCATGATGTTCATGATGCCGATGCCGCCGACCACGAGGCTGACGGCGGCAACGGCGCCCAGCAGGCCGGTCAGGATGGTGGCGGTGCCGGAGGTGGCCTGAACGATCTGCTTCATATCGGCGACCGAGAAGTCGTCGTCTTTGCCTGTGGTGATGTTCCGGCGCTCGCGCATCAGCGCCTCGATATCCGCCTGCAGTTTTGCCGTGTCGGTACCGTCCCGTGCCGAGACCATGATGCGGGCGATTTCAGTGTTTCCGGAGATCCGCCTCTGGAATGTGCGCAGTGGCATCAGCACGGTATCGTCCTGATCCGTGCCGAAGCTGGATTGGCCCTTGGCCTCCAAGAGGCCGATCACCTCACACGACACCTTGCCGACGCGGATGAGGCGCCCGATGGGATCGCCGCTTCCCAGAAGTTTGGAGCGGACCGTCTCGCCAATGATGCACGCGGCTCGCCCGCCTCTGAGTTCGCCGTCGGTGAAGGAGCGACCGGATGCGATAGCCCAGGCCTGAGCTACGAAGTAGTCATTGTCGATGCCTGAAATTGAAACGATGCGATTCTCGGCGCCGGCAACGACGGTCGCCGACATCTGAGCCAGTGGCGCGACGGCCTTGACGCCGGTGAGTTGCGACCTCATCGCGTCGATGTCGCGACTGTTGAATGGTTTTGCATCCGAGCTGGCGCGACCGGGCCCAAACTGCCCGGGATTGACCATCAACAAGTTGGAACCGAGTTTGGCCAGATCGGCTGTGACCTTGGCGGTCGCACCGTTGCCGATGGTGACCATGGCGATGACGGCGCCGACGCCGATGACGATGCCGAGTACCGTCAGCAGCGAGCGCATGGCGTTTCGCCGTAAGGCCTGCAAGGCCAGCCGCAAGATCTCAACCAGCATCAGACGGGCTCCCTGTTGCGGGTGTCACTGTCAATGCGGCCATCGACGAAGCGAATGATGCGTTGTGCATAGGCGGCGATGTCGGCTTCGTGAGTGACCATGACGACGGTGATGCCCTGATCGCGATTGAGACTGGTGACGAGCTCCATGATCTCATTGCTCGTGCGCGTATCGAGGTTGCCCGTCGGCTCATCGGCAAGCAGGACCTCCGGCGAGGTGACGATGGCTCGGGCAATCGCTACACGCTGTTGCTGGCCGCCGGAGAGTTCGCTCGACGTGTGGCTGCCGCGGTGGGCGAGACCGACCTGATCGAGCGCGTGTGCGGCGAGCCGGTGCCGCTCGGCTACGGACGCACCACGATAGATCAATGGAAGCTCGACGTTTTCGAGTGCGGTCGTGCGGGGCAGGAGATTGAATCCCTGGAACACGAACCCGAGGAAGTAGCGGCGGATCAGCGCGCGCTGGTCGCGTGCAAGTCGGCCGACCTCGCGGCCATGGAACAGGTGATCGCCGCTCGTTGGTGCATCAAGGCAGCCGAGGATGTTCATCGCCGTCGACTTGCCTGACCCCGATGGGCCCATGATCGCAACGAACTCGCCGGCGCCAATCTTGAGATCAACGCCGACGAGAGCTTGTACTGCGCCTGATCCTGAACCGAAGGTCCGCGTTATTTTGCGCAGCTCGATCAACGGCGGGATCACGGGAACGGTTTGCAGCATGGCCAGGTCACTTCGTCGCTTGGACGGAATCGACAATCACGGTATCGCCAACCTTCAGATCGCCGCTCACGACCTCGGTGTGTTTGCCGTCGCTCGATCCAACAACGATATTGATGCTCTGAGCTGCGTCGTTGCGCAGCACCCACACGGTGCGATTAGGGCCGGTCTCCTCGCGCACACTTGGCTTGCGCATGCTGGGTGGGCCCGGCAGCAGTCGTTTCAACAGGCCGCCCTGCGGGCTCTCGGTCGCGACCGGAGGTGAGTAGCGAAGCGCCGCATTGGCGACCAGAAGCGCATCGTTGATCTCGGCAGTCTTGATGTCGGCCGTTGCGGTCATGCCGGGTCTTAGGAGAAGGTCGGCATTGTCGATCGTGAGCACGCCCTTGTAGGTAACCACACCTGACACCGTTTCGGATGCATAACGGATGTAGCGAATTACGGCTGGGAACCTGCGATCGGGGTAGGCATCGACCGTGAAGGTCGCGTTCTGCCGCGATGCCACTTTGCCGACGTCCGCCTCGTCGATGTCGACCTGCACCTCCATTTTCTTCAGGTCCTCGGCGATCGTGAACATGGTGGAGGCCTGCAATGTGGTCGCAACGGTCGAGCCTGGATCGACGCTGCGCTTGAGCACAACTCCCGATATCGGTGACGTAATGGTTGCCTTGGTGAGGTTCGTCTCGTTGAGTGCAAGGTCAGCCTCGGCGACACCGACATCGGCCTGTGCGCTTTGCAGCGCTGCCTTTGCACGGTCGAAGGCGGCCTTGGCGGCCTCCAGGTCTTGCGTGGAGGAGAACTGCCTTTCAGCGAGCGCGCGCTTGCGGGCGTGCTCGCGCTCCTTTTCCACGACCGTTGCCTCGGCTTCGAGAACCTTCGCCTTGGCTGCAGCGAGCTTGGCGCGGGAATTGTCTGCTGCTGCCTTGAGCTTGTCGGTGTCGAGCACAGCCAGAATCTGGCCGGCAATGACGGTGTCATTGTAGTCGACGTTGACCTTGCGCACCGTGCCGGACAGCTCGCTCGAAATGTCGACCTTGTTGGTCGGCTGCACCGAACCGGTAGCCGTGACGGTTACGACCAGACTCCCGCGGGTTATGGGGTTGGTGACGTAGCGGCTGTCTCCCGTGGTTCCTTGCAGCGATGCCGCGGCCCAAATGACCAACACGAGTAGCGGAGCCAACGCGAAGGCAGCCAGCCATTTTCGCCAGGGCTGGCGGTTGCCCGTTGACGACGTGCCGGCCAGAACTGCGTCGATATCGAGTTGTGGGCGTCGCCGTTCGACAATGCTCATCAATCGATCTCCTGCAACCAAGCTTAGAAGGCATGCTGGTGTTCCGGCTCGGCTGCCTGGCCCGAGCCGACAGGCATGACCCACAGCGTATCCGGGTTGCAATCTGGATCAGCCGCTGCCCGATGAGCGCCGCAACATCTGCGTGTGCGATGTCGAACCCTAGCGAAGTGAGGTGTCCCGGTTGCGAACCTGTATTGCTGAACGTTTCGGCCAACTGCTGGTTTGTGTCTGAATGTGTCTGGCGGCTTCAATGGAGCTGTTGCGACACCAAATACCGCTCGAAGTGTTGTGCCCGGCCGGGCTAGGGTTCACGCGTCAAGACAATCTGCTTCAGAGCCTGATACGCATGAGTTCGTCACAAAATATTCTCGTCGTCGACGATGATCCCGAGATCCGCAAACTACTCGGCCGCTATCTGGTGCAGCAGGGCTTCCGGGTTCAGCTGGCAGCGACGATCAAGGAATTGAAGGAACAACTGGCGGTCCACGCAATCGACCTCATCGTGCTCGACGTGCTGTTGCCCGACGGCTCGGGGTTGGACATCTGCAGAAGCCTTTGCGCCGATCGCTCGGACGTGCCGATCATTTTGCTAACCGCGCTGAAGGAGGACGTCGATCGCATCATCGGACTCGAAATCGGGGCTGACGATTATCTGGGCAAGCCGTTCAATCCGCGCGAATTGGTCGCTCGCATCCGTGCGGTCCTGCGTCGGCGGGGGGATGCCGGCCCACCCGCCACCGAGCCGCGGGTTTATCGCTTCGCTGGCTTCACCGCTGAGCCGCATACGCGCCGCGTCACCGGGCAGGACGGAGAATTGATCGAACTCACCGGTGCCGAATTCGATCTGTTGATCGTCTTTCTCGACCGGCCCGGGCGGGTACTGTCGCGTGAGCAGCTTCTTGATCTCACACACGGTGGCGAGGACGACGTGCTCGACCGCTCGGTCGACGTACTGGTGAGCCGTTTGCGACGCAAGCTCGGCGAACAGCAAGGCGTCCAGCTCTTGAAGACGGTACGCAATGGCGGATATCAGCTTGCCGCCTCGGTCGAAGTCGCGAGTCCGGCGTCATGAGTTCGCTCCGTGTCCGCATCGCCGTGCTGCTGGTCGTCGCGATTGTCTCGGTGGTGACGCTCATCACGGTGGTGTTTCTCGCGTTCCTTTCCCCGCCGGGCCCCGAGCGCACCATTCAGCCGGTTGCACGCCAGATCGAGCTTTTGATCAAGGCGGCTGAAACGCAGCCCGAGAGCTTCGATCTCGTCGCACAGCCGGCGGCCGGGGTGGAACATGTGTCGATGACGGAATGGCTGAAGGAGGTGATCGTCGCGCCGGGTAAGGGTCCACCGCCGGAGATCGTCGTCGTCCGGTCGAATGGCGTCGATCCGATGAGGGCATCGGTCCGCATCGGCAAGCACGGCTGGCTGGTGGTGCCAATACCCGCCCTACCACCGCGCAAGAGCCCGTTCCACATACTGTTCAGTTGGCTCGGCCTGATCACCATCGGTGCCACCACCATCGCCCTCTACATGGCCCATCGCATGGTGCAGACGTTGGCGCTGTTGCAGACGGCCGTCGAGAAGGTCGGTCTGGATGGAACCCTGCCACCCCTGCCGGAGGCCGGACCGGCCGAGGTCCGTGCCACGGCCAAGGCGCTGAATACGCTTTCAGCACGGCTCAAGTCGGCAATGGACAGCCGGATGCGCGTGGTTGCCGCGGCAGGGCATGACATGCGCACGCCGATCACACGCATGCGTCTTCGCACCGAGTTCATCGAGGATGACGAGGAGCGGGCGAGCTGGCTACGCGATCTCGATGAACTCAACCGGATTGCCGACAGCGCCATTGCCCTGGTGCGCGCGTCGACCGCGACGTCGCATATCGAAGTGCTCAGCCTGGACAAACTTGTCGCGTCCGTCGTCGCGGATCTTCGCGACCAGAAACTGGACGTCACCTTGGTGAGCGGCGCGCCGGTTCGAGTGAGAGGTGACCGTCTGGCTCTGAGCCGTGCATTTCGCAATCTGCTGATCAACGCCGCCACACATGGCGTGTCCGCACGCGTGCGCGTCGAATTTGCGGCTCCGGCGAAGGCACGCGTCGTCATCGAGGATCGTGGGCCCGGCATACCCGACAACATGATCAACCAGATCTTCGAGCCGTTCTTCCGGGTGTCGCCGGCACGTCATCAGGCCATCCCGGGCGCGGGTCTGGGCCTGACAATCGCTCACGATATCATTCAGCTTGCTGGTGGCAGTATCACCATCCGCAACGGTGAAATCGGTGGTCTTGTCCAGACGCTGGAATTGCCAGCTATCCAGAGCATGGCGAGCTGAGGTGTCGGGGGGCTGCCCCGTTCTCGTTACCGATCAGCAATTGCCGCGCGATGGCGCGAACGCCATCATACGCTCCAGAGGCGATCCCGTTTGCGCACCAGGAAGAGCAGCAGGAGCGCTGCGACGACCGGTACCGCGCCCCAGAACAGGATCTGCCGGTTGCCGGCATAAGGCGTCAGCAGCTTTTCCCAGGTCGAGAAGACGGAAATGGTGTGCATCACCAGCAGGCCGCCGTAGGTCCACGTCTTGAAGGCGCCAATCAGGAAAGCCAGCACGAAGGCGGTCTGCACTGCGCCGATGCCAATCGCGATCTGCTCGCTGATTTGGGAGAAGTAGAACGTCTTGAAGACGAGAGCCGCGTGCTCCGGGTGAATGATCTTGTCGATCGACCAGACGAGAAAAAGGCCGGCGCAGGTGATCCGTATCGCCAGCAGGCCGATCTCGAGGCTGGAATCGCGCTCACTGCTCGCTGTCATGGTCCGGGCTCCCCGTAAGATTGTGTGTGGGTCGTGTATCTGAGGACGGCTCTAACAGGTTCGACGGCGATACTCTCAACACATATTCGAGAGCGGATGACTACGCAGCGCGCGACACAAGCGTCTTGATGTTTGCATGAGGCGTGCGAAGGAGCGCACGCGTCTGCGGCACGTTATCGTAGGATCGACGAGGCTCACAATCCAGGCAGCGGCGGCAAGCCGGGGGTGCGGATGCCGATCACCTTGAAGCGGTCGCCCATGCCGGGAACGGCCATGAGGCGCGCGACGGCCATCTCGATTTCGTTGGCAAGGTGCGGATTGGCACTCATCAGGCGGGAGGCGCGCTCCATGATGCCGAGCGAACCCAAGAACTCGGCTTGCGTCACGGGTCCGTCGACAGCGACGGGGGAGACGTCTTCGGATAAGTCCTGCTCCAGCCAGCGCTTCACGTTGTTGAAATTGACCTGGCAGGTGAGGTCAGCTTCGCCGGGTGATGTCAGCGGGTGCTCGTAGGCGTGACTGCGCACGGCCTGGAGCGTTTCAGCGGCGATAACCGTATTGTTGCCGCGCAAGGGATCGTAGTGACCATAGTCGAGAAACAATCCCGCCCAAGGTGCATGTCGATATGTGCGCACCTGGTGGAGAGCGCTGAAGTCTTGCGCTTCGTAGCAATCGCCATCTCGGAGCTGTGGGTTTTCAGCGAGGGTCTGTCGGGATTCGCTGGCTTTGCAATTCTGCTGTAGGACGAACGCGAGACTCTCATTTGCGTCGAGCCCAACGGCGCGAATGGCAATGTGTTCGTTCTCTACGACGTACTGTTGCAGTGGGCAGGTATCGAGAAACTCATTGGCAAGCAGGATCATTGGGACATCGGCGGGGATGTCCCTGATGCGCTTGTACAGCTTGATGCGGTCGCGCGGAATGAACGCCGCGAAGGCATCGGCAAGACCGTCCATCGGTGCGACATCGACAAGGATGAGTGACGCCGCATCGAGGAAACCGGGCACAAGGCGCGCGGCGCGCAGGCCATCGCGCATCATGGTGCCGCGGCCAGGACCAAGCTCGACGAGTTGGACGCGCGCGGGCGAGCCTATCTGACGCCAGACGACGGCCGACCACAGGCCGATCAGCTCGCCGAAGACCTGGCTGATCTCCGGTGCGGTGACGAAATCGCCCTTGGCCCCGATTGCCTGCCGCTTCACGTAATAGCCGTGCTCGGCGTCGGTGAGGCAGGCGCTCATATATTCGGCGACCGTGATCGGGCCACTGTTGCGGATGCGCTCTTTAAGCTTCAGAGCAAGTGGGGTGTCACGGCGGACCTGCGGGTCATAGGGTGCGGCACTCTTGCCGGTGTCTTCCTTGTTGGTGTCGTCACTCATGGGGACTTGGCGTCCGCCGCCTTTTCCGGCTCGCCTTCGCGAGCGGCGACGACCTTGGCCCGCCACATCAGATAGGCACCGAGCAGAACCATCGGGATCGAGTAGAGCATGCCGCGGGTGATTGGCACGCCCTCGAAAGGCAAGCCATATTCCTCAATCTTGAACAGTTCGACGAACATGCGGAAGAGTCCGTAACCCGCCAGAAACGCGCCGACCGTCATGCCCGGCATCCTGAGCGAGCCGCGCTTCCATATGAGCCAGTAGAGGATCGCGAACAGCGCGGCGCCTTCCAGGAACGCCTCGTAAAGCATCGCGGGATGACGCGGCTCGGGACCATAGCCGGGGAAGGCCATCGCCCAGGGTACGTTTGAGACCGTGCCAACGACCTCGGAGTTTATGAAATTCGCGGTGCGTCCAAAGAACAGTCCGACCGGCACGGCCGCCGTCACCACGTCGGCGAGAGAATGCATGGAGATGTGGCGCCGCCTCGAGAACAACCACATCGCCAGCGTCACGCCGATGGCGCCACCGTGGAAGGCCATGCCGCCCTGCCAGATCTTGAGGATCTCCAAGGGGCGGGAGAGATAGTAGGTGGGTTCGTAGAACAGGACATGACCGAGGCGACCGCCGACGACTACGCCAAGTGTTACGACCAACAGCAGGTCGTCGATCATCGTCGCGGGAAGGGGTGAGGTGTTATTGCGCCACAGCCGGTCGGTGGTGATGAGGCGCTTCACGTACCACCAGCCGATCAGAAGGCCTGCCATGTAGGCGAGGCCATACCATTTCACCGACAATGGCCCGAGCGATATGGCAACGGGGTCGATATCGGGGTAGGGGATGGCAAGTGGGCTCACGCACTGATCCTCCGCTGACCGGCACTCGGACCGCGCCGATGGCTGCACGTTTTGGCCAGCCGTGGCCCGGTGTCAAGCAAGGCCGATCCTGGCGGCTTGATCCCGACTTGCGGTGAGCACATAGTCGCGCGGAGTGAGGGTGGGCGAGCGGACGTCCAGAGCCTCACATTCGTGACTGCTTGATGACATCAGAGGCCCCAGCCATGACCCAGACTTCCAATCCGATCCTCGATGAGCTGGCCCGTATGATGACGGATGCGGCCGGTGCAGCCCAGGGCGTCAAGCGTGAGGTGGAGCAGCTGATGCGATCGCAGGGCGAGAAGCTGCTGCGTGAGATGGACGTTGTGTCGCGGGAGGAGTTCGAGGCCGTCAAGGCGATGGCCGAGAAGGCCCGCGCGGAGAACGAGGCGTTTGCCGCGCGTATCGCTGCCCTCGAGGCGGCTGTTACGGCAGGCCGAGGCTGACGCAAGCCTTCTACCGGTTCGCCGAGTCGGAACTCATGTGAGACCGTAGCGCCTTGTCGAGAATTCTTGCCGGCCCTCCACAACGTAGCGAGAAAAAGTCTAAACAGAGCCGCGATTGCGCCGGATTTCGCGCTTTGTACGTGGACAAGCCTTACGAGTTCTTGCGACTCAGGACGCGCATCTGTTTTCGTCGCTCAGCCAGAAGCCGTGACGGGCTTGATCGGCGGACAGATGCAAAGGGACAAGCATGGGCTCGGCCAAATCCCGCTACGCGGACATCACCAACCCGATCGACCTTGTCGAGCAAATGGCCACCGCGCATGGCTGGTCGTGTGAGCGCTTGGGCGAGGACGAGCTGACGCTGGTGGTATCAGGGGGCTGGACCGACTATCAGGTCTCGATCAACTGGCGCGGCGATCTGGAGACCTTGCATCTGGCCTGCGCGTTCGACTTCAAGGTGCCCGACTATCGGCTGTCGGAGATGTACCGCCTTATTGCGCAGATCAACGAACAGCTCTGGCTCGGCCATTTCGATCTGTGGACGCAGGAAGGGCTGGTGATGTTCCGCCATGGGCTGCTGCTCAATGGCGCGATCGCCACCCCCCACCAGTGCGAGGCCTTGCTCTCTGCGGCGCTGGAAGCGTGCGAGCGCTACTATCAGGCCTTCCAGTTCGTGGTCTGGGCCGGTAAGGAAAGCCGCGAGGCGCTCGTCTCGACCATGTTCGAGACAGAGGGCCAGGCCTGAGGCTGCGGCGGCGTGTCCTGCGTCAAGGGATGCTGACGCCCAACCCTCGGTGGAGCGCTTTCCACGCGATGCGAACCGGCAGAATGCGCTTCAGTCCTTTGTGAATCGCGTTTTCTGCGGCGAACCGGTGACCACTTCGTCGGAAAATGCTCCAGGCGCTGGGTGGACGGTGATGACGCTCTCTCTCGATGGACCGCTTGTGCTCGCCGGTGCGGGCAAGATGGGCGGGGCGATGCTGGCGGGCTGGCTCAAGCGCGGGCTTGATCCAAAGCTGGTCATGGTGCAGGACCCCGGCCCTCCTCCCGAGGTCGCGGCACTGCTGGAGCGGCACGGCATTCCGACGCATCTCGAGCTGCCGGACTTGCCGCGGCCGCCGGCGGTGATCGTCGCGGCGGTTAAGCCTCAATTGATGGATCAGGTGTTCCCCAGGCTGGCGGCAAGGTCTGGCCCCGGCACGCTGGTGCTCTCAATTGCGGCGGGCAAGACATTGGCGAGCTTCGAGCGACATCTGGCGGCGGACCGCGCGGTGGTGCGCGCCATGCCGAACACGCCGGCCGCCATCGGTCGCGGCATCACCGTCTGCGTCGCCAACGCCCATGTGAGCCCGAGCGGGCGCGCACTGGCCACCGCGCTTCTGGAGGCGGTTGGTGAGGTTGGCTGGGTGGAAGACGAAGCTCTGATGGATGCGGTAACGGCAGTGTCGGGCTCAGGGCCGGCCTACGTCTTCCTGCTCGCCGAAGCGCTCACGGTGGCGGGCGTCAGGCAGGGGCTCGATCCGGAGCTTTCGGCGCGTTTGGCGCGGGCGACCGTCGCGGGGGCCGGCGAGTTGCTGCGGCAGTCGGCTGAAAGCGCCGCCCAGCTCAGGACGAACGTGACATCTCCGGGTGGCACTACGGCCGCGGCGCTAGCGGTGCTGATGCGGGAGGGTGCCGGCATGCCTGAGCTGCTCGACGAGGCCGTGGCTGCGGCAACAAAAAGAGGCCGCGAGTTGGCCGGCTAGCGGCACGAAACTCGCGGCCCATATTGCCGATCCGTTGAGCCCTTTCGCCTGCGGGGGGGCGGACGGGCTCCAACGTTGCCGGATCGGACAAGCTGACGGGGCAACCGCATCACAGGAGAAGATGCGGGACCTCCCTCAAAGGACTGGGCGCGTGGCAAGCGTCCGTTCCAGCTTCTGTTATGATATACTATAACATTCCTCGCAAGTGAGCCCGGAGAGGGCTCACGGGATTGTGAGGTTGTCGTGAGGTGGTGGCGGGGACGGGACGACCTGCCTGGCTCCGTGCACGTGCTGGTGGTTCGGAATGCGCCCGGCGGGTCCGTTCGCGCATAACGGCAATTTGCGCTTTCCAAACTTGTCATTTCTATAATTCTTGTATAGTTGAAATATGGACAAGGAAACAGCCATTCGCGCGCTGGCCGCGCTTGCCCAGGAGCATCGCCTGGCGATCTTTCGCAGGCTTGTTGCTGCGGGGACGGCGGGCCTGACGGCCGGGCAGCTCGCGGAAGGCGTAGGGATCGCCGCGCAAGGGCTGTCGTTCCACGTCAAGGAACTCGAACGCGCGGGGCTCGTAACGCCTGAGCGCGAGGGCCGCTTCATCCGCTACCGGCTCGACGTGACGCAAATGCGCGCGCTCATGACCTTTCTGCTCGAGGACTGTTGTGGCGGAAGGCCGGAGCTTTGTGGCGGCCTCGACCCTGTTGCACCGTCTTGCAAACCAACGCCTCAGAACGTGAAAGGATCGCGTCATGTCAAACGCGGGTAGCTCGCGCGCATTCAATGTCCTCTTCTTGTGTACGCACAACTCGGCACGCAGCGTGCTCGCCGAAGCGATCATGACCCATCTGGGCGAGGGGCGGTTCAAAGGCTACAGCGCGGGTTCGACGCCGAAAGGCAAAGTCAATCCGTTCGCGATTGCGTTGTTGGAGAAGCAGGGCCACGACACCAGCGAAATCCGATCGAAGTCGTGGGACGAGTTTGCCGTACCCGGCGCGCCGAAAATGGATTTCGTTTTCACGGTCTGCGACAACGCCGCCAACGAGACATGCCCGGTGTGGCCCGGCCAACCGGTGAGCGCGCATTGGGGTGTGCCAGATCCCTCGGAGACCAAGGGTTCGGATGCGGAGATCGCGGCGGCGTTCGCGGACACCTATCGGATGTTGCGGCAGCGCATCTCGATCTTCACGAGCCTGCCTATGGGCGCGCTAGACAAGATGGCCCTGCAAAGGGAACTCGACCGGATCGGCAAGGGAGAAGCCTTCGGCGCCTGATCGTTGATGGCTCCACGGACGGTGGCGTCGATGCCCGGCGTTATTTGGCGGGAAAGAAGGCGCACGGAGATGACAGGGCAAGAATGATGGATCTTTCACGCAGGCTCGCGGCCGAGGCCATGGGAACCGCATTCCTTCTAGCGGCGGTGGTCGGTTCGGGCATCATGGCAGAGCAGCTGGCAGGCGGTAACGTCGGTCTTGCCCTGCTGTGCAACACCATTCCCACAGGCGCGATTCTGTTCGTGCTGATCACGATGCTGGGGCCTATATCGGGCGCGCATTTCAATCCCGCGGTGACGGTGGCCTTCCTGTTGCGCAAGGAGATCTCGAAGACCGATTCCGCAGCCTACGTTGGCGTCCAGATCCTTGCGGGCCTTGCCGGCGTGCTGCTGGCTCACGCCATGTTCGACCAGGCCCTCGGACAAGTGTCGCAGAAGGTTCGGGCGAGCCCCGGCCAATGGATCTCGGAGGCTGTCGCGACGTTTGGTCTGGTGACGACGATCATGCTCACGATTGCATCGCGTCCTGCGGCGGTGGCAACGAGCGTCGCGCTGTTCATCACGTCTGCCTATTGGTTCACGGCATCGACGTCGTTTGCCAACCCGGCCGTTACGATCGCGCGCGCTGCATCGGACACCTTTGCAGGGATCAGACCCGCGGATGCGCCGGCTTTTATCCTCGCGCAACTTCTCGGTGCCGTTCTGGCTATTTTCGTTACCCGGCATCTTCTTGTGAGAAACCCCGTTCCAGGGTGCGCGCCGGCGGAGTAGATTTGCCGGGTCGTTCCTGAAGACTGAGGCCTTGATGACCGTCACGATCTATCACAACCCGAAGTGCGGCACGTCACGCAACACACTGGCCATGATCCGCGCTTCGGGCGCCGAGCCTGCGGTGATCGAGTATCTGAAGGAGCCGCCCTCGCGCGAGACGCTGGTCAAACTCCTCAAGCGCATGAAGGCGCGTCCGCGTGACATCCTGCGCGAGAAGGGCACGCCCTATCACGAGCTGGGGCTCGACGATCCTGCCCTGTCGGACGATCAGCTCATCGATGCGATGATGGCGCACCCGATCCTGATCAACAGGCCGATCGTCGTCACGAAGAAGGGCGTGCGGCTGTGCCGTCCGTCCGAGGCGGTGCTCGAGATCCTGGAGAATGCCGATATCGGGCCGTTCACCAAGGAGGATGGCGAGGTCGTTGCGGCAACGGCAGCGTCCGCAAAAGGTGCACCGTCCAAGCCGGCGATGCGCAAACCGGGAAGCGCCGGAGCGGTACCGGGCAAGGTCGCCAAAGCGGCAATACCGAGCGGAGCCAAGGCGAAAGCCAACCGTCGTTGAGGCGGTGGTCCCGGCGGCGGCGCGCGGGAATGTCCTCATTTCTTGCTCTTTCCGCGATAACGACGTGCGCAGGCGCCACTGGCGAAGCGGCAGGTGAAGGATTACCTGTCGGAGAGCGCTGACGTTTTCTCGCTGTTTACGTGTGCATCACTGCAGAGCACATCGGCATCAAGCGAGGAGGGTGGGCCAGTCGCGCACCTAGGGTCTTTGGTGTTTCGCAAGAGGTTTTTTGTCATGTCTCGTCCGGTGATAGATCTCAACGGCCCGAAAGGGCGCATCGTCGATGCCGCGCTGGCATTGGCGACAGTGCGGCCATGGCGTGCTGTCTCGCTGCGCGATATCGCCGAGCGTGCGGGAATGGATCTCGTCGGCATGCGCGCGCACTTCGCCTCGAAGGCGGATGTGCTGTCGGCATTCGTGCGGGCGGTAGACGATGCGGTGTTGGCTTCGCTGGATGGCCTTGTTCACGAGGACCCGAAACGGGATCAGTTGTTTGAAATCGTGATGGCGAGGTTTGATGCACTGGCTCCTTACAAGACGGCGCTGCGCTCGATCTCCGCGGATCTGTCGGCCGATCCGGCGCTGATCCGCGCCCACATCGCGTCGCAGGCGTGGATGCTGGAGGCGGCCGGGATTGGTGCCGACGGCATAGAGGGCGGCATGCGTGTTGCCGGGCTCGCGGCCGTCTATGCCTCGGTCTACCGCACATGGCTCGCAGACGACGATCCCGGGCAGGCGCGGACGATGGCGGCGCTCGACCGGCGGCTGAGACGCGGCGAGCGGACGCTGCAGACGCTCGATGGTGTCGCCGCCGGCGTCCGCGGTCTGGCTGATCGGCTCGGCGGACTTATGGGTTCTGCCGGTGGACGGGCGAGTGCCGGCATGAATAGCCCGTCGGGCGCGGCCGGCGCGGGGGGCGATCCGGAGCAAGGTGCGGATGGATCGACCCGCGCGGTGTGAGACAAGATTCTCGACCGTGCGTCTCGTCCTGATTGACCCATCATCCGCGGCGAAGCTCTTGCCGCCGCATTGGACAGAGCACTACAGTGGCACGGAGATGATCGCGCGCAAACCGCCGAGCGAGCTGTTGCCAAGCACGATGTCACCGCCATGGCTCTTGGCGATGTCGCGGGCGATGGCGAGGCCCAGGCCGGAGTTGGATTTGTCCTGATTGCGGGCGTGGTCGATGCGGTAGAACGGTTTGAAGACGTTGCTGCGCTCCGATTCTGGAATGCCCGGTCCATCATCGTCGACTTCGATGCGTAGCCATGGGCCTTCGGTCGCTGCGCGGATCACCACCAGACTGCCATAGCGCACGGCGTTGGTGACGAGGTTGGTGATGGCCCGCTTAAAGGCGTTGCGCTTCAAGGGAACGATGAGGTCGCGACTGCGCTTGCGCAGCTTGAGTTCCATGGGCGTGCCGTAAACCTCGGCCTCGGTCTGGATCTCTTCCAGCAGCTCGCGGACGTTGGTCGGTCGTGCTTCCTCGCCGCCGTCGCCCTTGGTGAAGGCAAGGTAGTCCTCCAACATGTGCTGCATCTCGTTGACGTCGGCACGCAGCGACCGGGCTTCCGCTGTCTCACCGAGCAGCGCCAACTCCAGCTTGAAGCGGGTGAGCACGGTTCGCAGGTCGTGGCTGACGCCGGCCAGCATGGCCGTGCGTTGGTCGACGTGTGTCTTGATGCGATCGCGCATCTCCAGGAAGGCTTGTGCAGCCTGGCGTACCTCGCGCGCGCCACGGGGCTTGAAGTCCTCGGGGATCGGGCGGCCCTTGCCGAACTCGTCGGCGGCCTCGGCAAGGCGCAGGATGGGGCGGATCTGGTTGCGCAGAAACAGGATGGCGACGGTCAGGAGGATCACCGAGGTGCCGACCATCCAAAGCAGGAAGATGTGCGAATTGGAGGCATAGGTCTGCGTGCGCGTGGCGATGAAACGCAGAATGGCGTTCTCGTGCTTGATGCGGATCTCGACATGCCGCGACTGACCGACGGTGTCGATCCAGAACGGCCGATTGATGCGCTTCCTGATCTCGTCGGAGAGCGCCGCATCGAGCAGGCCGAAAAATGGCTTGGGGCGTGATTCCGGCAGATCTCCCGCAGGCAGGATCTGCAGCGAAAGGCCGAGCTTGTCGCGGGCAAGGTCGATGACGACCGCCTGCTCCTTCTCGGTAGGCGGGGTCTGCTCATAGACCTGGATCAGGGCCGCAACGTCACGCGCGGTTGCTTCCGACAGACGCCGCGTGACGGC
>JACKJI010000008.1 GCA_020638035.1 Hyphomicrobiaceae bacterium | reverse complement strand
CTGCCGTTGATCTCGACAGTCCCCGACAGGACGACCACCGCCACGTTGTGGCCGTCGGGCAAATCGAAGGTTGCGGGCTTTCCGGCAGCAAGACGGACATCGAGAACTTCGATCGGCGTGAACGAGTGTGCCGGCCCCACGACATCGGCAAACCGTCCAGCGATCACACGCACGATACCGGAACCATCCGGCAACTCGACGCTCGGAATCTGCTTGGCAAGGATGCTCTGGTAGCCCGGAGCTGCATTCTTTTCCTTCGCCGGCAGATTGACCCACAACTGCACCATCTCAAGCGAGCCGCCGCGCAGCGTGAACGCCTCGGAGTGGAACTCCTCGTGCACGATTCCGGCGGCAGCCGTCATCCATTGGACGTCACCCGGTCCGATAACACCTCCGGCTCCCGTCGAGTCGCGATGCGCCACTTCGCCATCGTAGACGATCGTCACGGTCTCGAAGCCGCGGTGAGGATGCGCACCAACACCACGCGGCACTGCTGCCGGCGCGAATGAATGCGGGCCCGCATGATCGAGCAGTAGGAACGGACTGATGGTCTCGGGATCGATTGCCGGCGAGAGCAGCGAATGCACGGGAAAGCCGTCGCCGACCCAATGCGGACGGGGCGCGTCCAGGACTCCTTTGAGCATTCTCATACCGACCTCCTTGCCTGGTCCAACTCACAAAGCGCGAGTCGGAAACTATCCGGCCTCATATGTGATGCGCGACGAGGAATGGAAGGCGGCGCAAATCAAGCCATGTGTAACGTGCATGGCGCCTGTGCCGATATGGACGTCAGACGCCGGCACTGCGTCTGCTGTGTGCATACGCGCGGCTTGCCAAAGAAAAACGCCGCCGGACCTATGACCCGGCGGCGCCTTATCAGAACTTGACCACTCAATCGCGGTCGCCGCGATCGCGGCGCGGGCCACCACGACCACGTCCACCGCCCTCACGGTCGCGCCGCGGCGGACGCTCGCGGTGCATTTCCTCGGCCGGATCTGGCTGGCCTTCCTCGCGCGGGATCTCCTTGCCCGTCGTCTGGTCGACGATCTTCATCGACAGGCGCACCTTGCCGCGATCATCGAAGCCCAGAAGCTTGACGTAGACTTCCTGCCCTTCCTTGATGACCTCGCCGACGGTGGCCGGACGGCCCTGCGTCAGCTGCGAGATGTGCACGAGACCATCTTTGGCGCCGAAGAAGTTCACGAAGGCACCGAAGTCCATGATCTTGACGACCTTGCCCTTGTAGATCTCGCCGACCTCGGGCTCTGACGTGATCGACTTGATGCGGTTGATCGCGGCTTCGATCGAATCGCGATTTGCCGATGCGATCTTCACGGTGCCGTCGTCGGAGATGTCGATCTTGGCGCCCGATTCCGCAACGATCTCGCGGATGACGGAGCCGCCCGAGCCGATCACTTCGCGGATCTTGTCGGTCGGGATCTTGATCGTCTCGATGCGCGGCGCATAGTCGCCGAGTTCGGTGCGGGCGCCCGTCAGCGCCTTTGCCATCTCGCCAAGGATATGCATGCGCCCGTCATACGCCTGGTCGAGCGCAACACGCATGATCTCCTCGGTGATACCGGTGATCTTGATGTCCATCTGTAGCGAGGTGACACCCTTGTCGGTGCCCGCCACCTTGAAGTCCATGTCACCCAGATGGTCCTCGTCACCGAGGATGTCGGAGAGAACGGCAAAGTCGTTGCCCTCCTTGATGAGCCCCATGGCGATGCCAGCAACCGGCGACTTCAGCGGAACACCCGCATCCATCAGCGCCAGCGAGGTGCCGCACACGGTCGCCATCGAAGACGAGCCATTCGACTCGGTGATCTCGGAGACGACGCGCACGGTGTAGGGGAATTCCTCGGCGGTGGGGATCAGCGGGTGAATGGCGCGCCAAGCGAGCTTACCGTGGCCGATCTCGCGGCGGCCGGGCGATCCCATGCGACCGGTCTCACCCACGGAGTAGGGCGGGAAGTTGTAGTGGAGCATGAAGCGCTCCTTGCGCGTGCCCTCGAGCGCATCGATGAACTGCTCGTCATCACCCGTGCCGAGCGTGGCAACGACAAGGGCCTGCGTCTCGCCGCGCGTGAAGAGGGCCGAGCCGTGCGTGCGCGGCAGAACGTGCACCTCCGACAGGATCGGTCGGACCGTCTTCAGGTCGCGACCGTCGATGCGGAGGCCAGTCTTCACGACCGTGCCGCGCATGATGTCCATCTCGACCGCCTTGAAGCTGTCGCCGAGCAGCACCTTCTCGTTGGCGTCGTCGTCGGGCAACTGGATGCCTGCCATGACCTTGTCCTTGGCGGCGGCGACGAGATCCTGGCGTTTCTGTTTCTCGGGCGTCGAGAATGCCTCGACGAGCAGGTCGCCGGCGATCGCCTTGACCTGATCCTTGTACTTGTTCTTGTCGGGAAGCTGGATGTCCCAGGGCTCTTTGGCCGCCTTTTCAGCCAGCTTGATGATGGCGTCGATGACCGGCTGGAAATGACGGTGGCCGAACATGACGGCCTCCAGCATCTGCTTCTCGGGCAGTTCCTTGGCTTCCGATTCCACCATCATGACGGCGTCCTGCGTGCCGGCGATGACGAGGTCGAGCGAGGACTCGGCCATCTCGTCGATCATCGGGTTCAGAACGAACTCGTCGTTGATGACACCGACACGGGCGGCGCCAATCGGGCCGAGGAAGGGCAGGCCGGACAACGTCAGAGCCGCGGAAGCGGCAACCATGGAGACGATGTCGGGATCATTCTCCATGTCGTGGCTCAGCACGGTGACGACGATCTGGACCTCGTTCTTGAATCCCTCCACGAACAGCGGACGGATCGGTCGGTCGATGAGGCGGGAGACCAGCGTCTCCTTCTCGCTCGGGCGGCCTTCGCGCTTGAAAAAGCCGCCAGGAATCTTTCCGGCGGCGTAGGTTTTCTCCTGATAGTTCACGGTCATCGGGAAAAAGTCGATGCCAGGCCGGACGGATTTTGCGGCAACGACGGTGGCCAGAACGCTCGTCTCGCCATACTGGGCGAGAACGGCGGCGTCCGCCTGACGGGCCATATGCCCGGTCTCGAGGCGAAGCGTGCGGCCGCCCCAATCAATTTCCACGCGATGAATGTCGAACATGTTCGGTCTTTCGTTCGTTTCGGTCTTCGGTTCTTTTCGGATCGGTTCTTGTTGGCGCCGGTGTTCTAGCACAAGCGCAGCAAGCGCCGGCACCCCAAATGGGGCCGGCGCCCGTCAAATGCGTCACGACGCTTTTCGGAAACGAGAAGCGTGCACCGGATGAGCGCTCCGGCCCGCGATTGCGCGGCCTGCCTCAGCGGCGGATGCCAAGCTTCTCGATGATGCCCTGATAGCGCTTCTCGTCCTTGCCCTTGACGTAGTCGAGCAGATGACGCCGGCGCGAAACCATTTTCAGGAGGCCACGGCGAGAGTGGTTGTCCTTCTTGTGGGTCTTGAAGTGCTCGGTGAGGTGGTTGATGCGTTCGGTGAGGATCGCGATCTGCACCTCTGGCGAGCCGGTGTCGTTGGCCTTGGTGGCGCTTCCCTTGATGACTTCGGCCTTGGCGGCCTTGCGCTCGGGACGGATGTCCGACATCGGGGTTCCTTTCGAAATCACGGAGTTTATTCGCCCGGAGCTAGTCCGGGCCTGGCGGCCTCAGCCGGGATGTCGTCCAGCAGGGTCGCATGGCATAGGCCGGCGATGCCGGCAAAAAGCATGCGCGGGCCTTCCGGCCCGCACAGACTGCCGCCCTTATACACGAACGCCCCCGGATTGCGAGCGCAATTGCTGGGATGATTGCCGGCTGCGCTCTCCTCAAGGAGCTGAACACGCCAACGCTTTCCCGCGAGGCGATCCGCACCACCGGTCCATTTGATCTCAATGAGCTCAAATTGATCCGTACCTGCAGCGGGATCATTCGTAGGAGGCAACCACTTATCAAAGTGCGACGTGAAGTGATAATCTGATCCAGCTCTGCCGCCGCAGTGACCAGATTGCTTATTTCAGCGGGGCAAAGATCTTTCAAGGAGACAGATAAATGAGTGATTTCGCCAAGTTGCGAACGGAACTGGCTCCCGCTCTTGCGGAAAGGTTCGCAGCACTTTCCAAGTTTTTTGGGTCGATCGCGAACCCTGAAGATGCCGGCTTCGTTCTGGAAACGATGGTCGCCCAGGACCACGAGGCGTTCTCCAAGCTGGTCGACCGACTGCCGTTGCCCGAACCACCGCCAGAGTGGCCCAAACTCGGCAAGTGCATATGGTTGAGCGAAATCGTCGAGCAGACGCTCAAGAACCCTGAAGACCTCCAGGTCCTGAAGGGTTGGGCCCTCAGGGAAGAGCTGACGCGCGAGGAGCGGTTGCAGCTCTATCTCGTGTCGAGGACCTGCGACCGGGCACGTGATCCGCTTACCACGACGGTCAACCCCGACGGTCGCCACATCGTAAGCGAAGGTTTCTGCCTTGAAGCGCTGAAGGCGGCTGGTCTGGTCGAAGAAGTCCAGTGGAAGGTGGAGGCTGTCGTGAAGATTCCCGGCAAGCCGATACGGGTGTGCATTTGAATTGAGGGCGCCACTCAACCCGCCAGATTGAACACACGTGTGGGGTGGAGAGCCCCCTTCTCGATCTCGCCCAGCGCAACGAGACGTCCCTTGAATGTGGCGAACACCGGCCCCGACATGACCGGCGCATCGCGTCCGCGCACCAGAACGGAGCGGCCCATCGCGAGGTTCGAGGCATCCTGCTGCGAGACCATCAGTTCCTGCAGGTCGGCGAGCGCTGATTCGACGGGCAACAGGAACTGGCCGATGTCGCCTCCATTCTCGGGAGCGGCCGCCTCGCGCAACTCATCGAGTGTCACGGCGTCATCTTCGGAGAAGGGGCCAACGCGCGTGCGCCGAAGCTTGATGACATGCCCATAGCAGCCGAGCCGGCGCCCGAAATCGCGAGCAAGTGCGCGCACGTACGTGCCCTTGCCGCATTCAGCCTCGAACACCGCAGTATTGCTGTCGGGCGTATCGACGAGGCGCAGCTCTTCGATGACAACAAGACGCGGCTCGAGTTCGAGGATCTCGCCTTCCCGGGCGAGGTCATAGGCTCGGTTGCCCTCGACTTTGATGGCGGAGAAGGCAGGCGGACGTTGAGAGATCTCGCCAGTGAACTCCGGCAGGATTGCTTCGATATCCGCGCGGGCGGGACGCTTGTCAGAGCGATTCACAACGTCGCCTTCGGCGTCGTCGGTGTTGGTCTCCTGACCCCAGCGAACAGTAAAACGATAGGCCTTTTCGCCATCGACGGCGAACGATACCGTCTTGGTCGCTTCTCCGAACGCGATGGGCAGGATGCCTGTCGCGAGAGGATCGAGTGTGCCGGCGTGTCCCGCCTTCTGCGCCTCATAGATGCGTTTGACCGCGCCCAGCGCCTGCGTCGAGGTCGCGCCCAGCGGCTTGTCGAGAATGAGCCAGCCGTGAACCGGGTTGCCTTTTTTGCGTCGGGCCATGTCATCTCCATTCCCTCTCCCCAGCACTGCAATTGGAAGAGGGCCGGGCTGAGTAGCGACTGCTTGCTCTGCGCTGCGTCGCTGCCCATCAATCCGACCCTCTCCCGGCAAGCAGGGAGAGAGACTTTAACGGCTACTCATTTCGATTATCGTCAGCCTCGTCGGCCTTCTCCAGATCCTGGCGGACCTTGGGAGAATGAAGCAGCCGCTCGATGCGCATCGCTTCCTCGAAGGTTTCGTCCTCGCGGAAGCGGATATCGGGCGCGAACTTCAGATTGACGGCATGCGCGACGACCGAGCGGATGTACTTGCGGTTCCTGTCGAGCGCAGCCAGCACCGGCTTCAGGTCGGCGCCGCCGAGCGGCATGATGTAGGCGGTGGCAAGCTTCAGATCCGGCGACATGCGCACTTCCGTCACCGTGATGACGTGGCTCGCAATCGTGTCGTCATGGATCTCGCCGCGCACCAGCAGCTCAGCCAGCGCATGGCGTATCGTCTCGCCGACACGGAGCTGGCGCTGCGAGGGGCCCTTTGCGGCACCTTCGGAATGGTCTCGTCGGGGCATCTCTTCTTCGTTCCGCGCCGGGTTGGGACCGGACACGGCCTCTTCGTTGCAAACACCAAGGGCGGTGCGCCATGCGCCCCGCCCTGGCCGATCAATTGCGGAGCAGCACCGCCCGCGAACTCCATTACAGCGAGCGCTGGATGATCTCGACGTTGAAGCACTCGATCTCGTCGCCCTCGCGGATGTCCTGGTAGTTGGCGAACGCCATGCCGCATTCCTGGCCGGCCGGCACTTCCTTGACATCATCTTTGAAGCGCTTGAGCACCGACAGCGTGCCTTCGTGGATGACCACCTTGTCGCGCAGCAGGCGCACCTTGGCGCCACGCTCGACTTTGCCGTCGGTGACGAGGCAACCTGCAACCTTTCCGGTCTTGGAGATGTTGAAGACCTGTTTGATGGTCGCGTAGCCGAGGAAGTTCTCCTTCTTGGTCGGCGCGAGCAGGCCCGACATCGCCGACTTCACGTCATCGACCAGGTCATAGATGATCGAGTAGTAGCGGATCTCGACGCCGTCGCGGTCTGCGGCAGACTTGGCCTGCGCGTTGGCGCGGACGTTGAAACCGACCACCACCGCCTTCGACGCGCTGGCAAGCGAGATATCGCTTTCGGTAATGCCACCAACGCCGGAGTGCACGATGCGTGCCTCGACCTCGTCGGTGCCAAGCTTCTTCAAGGCGCCGGCGATCGCTTCCACCGAGCCTTGGACGTCGCCCTTGACGAGCAGCGGGAATTCCTTCTTCCCCGCTTCCTTCAAGGACTGCATCATCTGCTCGAGCGTGCGCGGCGCAGCTGCCGAGCCCAGCGCCTCGCGGCGTTTCCTCATGCGATAGTCGGTGATCTCGCGAGCGCGTGCCTCGTTCTCGACCACAGCGAACTGATCGCCGGCCTCCGGCGCACTGTCGAAGCCCAGGATCTCGACGGGAACCGAAGGCCCAGCCTCGGTGACATTCTGCCCCTTGTCGTCGATCAGCGCGCGCACGCGGCCCCAGGACGAGCCTGCAACCACGATGTCTCCGACCGCGAGCGTGCCGCGCTGCACGAGTACGGTGCCGACGGGGCCACGACCACGCTCCAGCTTTGCTTCAACGACGATGCCCTCGGCGGAACGGTTCGGGTTCGCCTTCAGATCGAGGATTTCGGCCTGCAGGTGAACCGCCTCCAACAGCTTGTCGAGATTGAGCTGCTTCAAGGCCGACACTTCCACCTCCAGCGTCTCGCCCGACATGCTCTCCACGACGATCTCGTGGGACAGCAGCTCGGTGCGCACGCGCGATGGATCGGCCTGCGGCTTGTCGATCTTGTTGATGGCAACGATGATCGGAACACCGGCCGCCTTGGCGTGGTTGATGGCCTCCACCGTCTGCGGCATGACGCCGTCGTCGGCAGCCACCACGAGCACGACGATATCGGTCACCTTGGCGCCGCGGGCGCGCATGGCGGTGAACGCCTCGTGGCCCGGCGTGTCGATGAAGGTCACCTTGTCGCCCGCAGGTGTCTCCACCTGATAGGCGCCGATGTGCTGGGTGATGCCGCCGGCCTCGCCGGATACGACGTTCGCCTTGCGGATCGCGTCGAGCAGCGACGTCTTGCCGTGGTCGACGTGGCCCATGATGGTAACCACCGGCGCGCGCGACACGCGATCCTCGTCGGCATCCTCCTTGCCGATGAAGCCTTCCTCGACGTCGGCCTCGGAAACGCGCTTGGGCGAATGTCCGAACTCGGTGACGATCAGCTCTGCGGTATCGGCATCGATCACGTCGTTGATCTTGTGCATCGCGCCTTGCTTCATCAGGTACTTGATGACGTCGACGGCGCGCTCGGTCATGCGGTTCGCCAATTCGGCGATGGTGATGACCTCAGGAATGATGACTTCGCGCGTGATCTTCTCCCGCGTCTGAGAGATGCCCATGGCCTTCAACTTTTCACGCTCGCGCTTGCGCTTGAGCGAAGCAAGCGAGCGCTCGCGCTGCTTCTCGTCGAAGGCGTTGTTGATTGTCAGCTTGATGCGCTCGCGGCGCTCGTCTCCGGTCTTGACCGCAGGACGCGCAACCTTGCCGCGCTTGGCTGAACGCTCGTCGTCGTCGCTGGTCTCGACCGCCGCCGTAGCGGGGCGCGGCTGGCGCTTCGGCAGATCGATCTCCGGCGTGTCGGCAGGCCCCTTTGGTGCAGCGCGCCGCGAAGGCGTCGGCAGCAGGATCTCCTTGGGCTTGCCACCCTCGCGCGGCATCATCGCCGGGTTGTAGGTCGACTGCTGAGGACGTGGTCCCCGTGGTCCGCGCGGACCATCGCCGCCGTGGCGGCCTTCCCGGCCGTCTCGGCCCTCCCGCCCGTCTCGACCGCGCGTATCGCCCCGCGGGGGACGCTCGGTACGTGCTTCGGCGCGCGGAGCCGGCGGCGTCTCGCTGGAGCGCGGCGCAGGCTTGGATTCTGGCTGTGGCGCGGGCTTGGGAGGAGCTTCCTTCGCAACCGGCGGCGGAGGTGCAGGCTCGACCGGCGGCGTGGCGACCGGCGGCGCCGCTTCGGCGACAGCCGGCTCGGCAGCAGGCGGCGGAGCTTCGGGCTGTGGCGGCGGCTCTTCGGCAGCGCGGGCCCGGGCGGCGGCAAGAGCACGCGCACGCGCGCCAAGCTCTTCCTCCGACAAGGTCGTGGCAGCGCCTCCCGAAGCTTCACCCTTTGACGGTGCGCCTGCGGGCTTGTCCTTGTGGACGGCCGCCACAGGCGCCGGCTCGGGCGCTCCTGGCGGACGCTTCTCCGGCTCACCACCGGGAGTATTCAGCTTGCGCGTCTTGCGCTTCTCAACCACCACCGACTTCGAACGGCCGTGGCTGAAATTCTGGCGCACATGGCCGGATTCGACGGTGCGCGCCAAGCTGAGAGGCTTGCGCCCGCCGCGGAGGGTCTTGTCGCCGGAGTCTTTCGTTTCCGTCATTCGATATCCGTTCAAGGGTCCTGTTGAGCGGTTTCGTGCTGCGCGTCAGATGCATCCGCTGATGCATTTTGATGCGCGATTCCCGACCGGTAGCGCCTTAAGCGCCCAGCCTCGGCCAGCAACCGGTCGGATGCTCCGCCCCTATTGAGCGCAGCATGTACCACATTTGGCCGACCGATGGCCAAACTCATTTGTTCGACAGTCAAGACCGCGGCGATACGGCTCGCTGCGCGATCCCCTTCGATCGCCAGGAATTTCCGATCGAGCCGTGTGCGGCCGTCGGCCCCCGCATCGGTGCCATGCAAAAGGCCGTGGACGCTGCCCTCCGACAGCCGACGATCGATCTTCTCAAAGCCCATGACAACCGCCCCCGCCTTGTTGGCGAGCGACAGCGCCTCACCGACCCGCCGCTCCAGGAGCCGTTCGACGGCATCGGGCAGGTCAGGGCGGACGTCGATCTTGCGCTTCAGGCTTCTGGCGAATGCACGGCCGGCAACGGCGCGGGCAACGCTTTCTCGGTCGGCCGTGACCCATACGCCACGACCGGGAAGACGTCCGGCAAGGTCAGGAACGAGCGTGCCATCGGGTCCGGCGACGAACCGGATCAGTTCTGCCGGGTCGCGCTCGACACGCGTAGCCGCGCACAGCCGAAGCCTCTGCTCCGGCTGCAGCTCAGCAGCACGACCTGCCGATTGCTCGCGCACCACGCTCTCGTCGCCTCCCGGCCCATAGCGGGCCTTAACCCTGTGTTGCGGCGGCGGCATCGCCGTCGCCGTTGGCATCCGGAGAGACAACCTCCTGCTCTCCGTCCTCGCTTTCAGCGGCATCCGCGGCCGCGGCAGCAGCGAGTTCCTCCTCGGTGATCCATCCAGCCTGAACGCGCGCCGCCATGATCAGGTCCTCGGCATCTTTGCGAGAGAGATCAAAGCCGTCCAACACACCCTTGTGGCGGACGGGTTCGGCGCCCTTCTCCTTCGCACGCTCGGTCCACCCCAGCAGGTCGTCGGTCGCGCAATCGGCAACATCCTCGACCGTCTTCAGCCCCGCCTCGCCGAAGGCCACCAGCATGGCGGTCGTAACGCCGGCGATGCTGGCGACGTCGTCCTCCACACCCAGTTCGCGCCGGCGTGCATCCCGCTCGGCCTCGATCTTTTCCAGGGCCTCGCGGGCCCGGTTCTGGATTTCCTCGGCCGTGCCCTCGTCGAAACCTTCAATCTGGGCAATCTCGTCGAGATCGACGTAGGCCACCTCCTCGACCGAAGCAAAGCCTTCGGTGACGAGCAACTGCGCGATGACCTCGTCAACGTCGAGAGCTTCCATGAACATCTGCGAGCGCTCCTGGAATTCCTTCTGGCGGCGCTCCGATTCCTCTTGTTCGGTGAGGATGTCGATGTCCCAACCGGTCAGCTGCGAGGCGAGCCGAACGTTCTGGCCACGGCGGCCGATGGCGAGCGACAGTTGGCTCTCGGGCACCACGACCTCGATGCGGTTGGAATCCTCGTCGAGCACCACCTTGGTGACCTCGGCCGGCGCCAGCGCGTTGACGATGAACTCGGCCGCATCTTCCTTCCATTGGATGATGTCGATCTTCTCGTTCTGCAACTCGTTGACGACCGCCTGCACACGCGCACCACGCATACCCACGCAGGCGCCGACGGGATCGATCGAGCTGTCACGCGAGATGACGGCGATCTTGGCGCGCGAACCCGGGTCACGCGCAACCGACATGATCTGGACGACGCCGTCGTAGATCTCAGGAACTTCCTGGGCGAAGAGCTTCGACATGAACTCCGGTCTGGCCCGCGACAGGAAAATCTGCGGCCCACGCTGCGTGCGCTCGACGTTGTAGATGTAGGCCCGGATGCGGTCGCCGAGGCGGACGTTCTCGCGCGGGATCATCTCGTCGCGGCGGATGATTGCCTCGGCGCGGCCGAGGTCGACGATCACGTTGCCATACTCGACGCGCTTGACCGTTCCATTGGCGATTTCACCAACGCGGTCCTTGTATTCACTAAACTGCCGCTCGCGCTCGGCCTCGCGCACCTTCTGGACGATCACCTGCTTGGCGTTTTGCGCCGCGACACGGCCGAATTCCAACGGCGGCAGGGTCTCCGCAATGAGATCGCCGACCTTGGCCTCCGGATTGCGCTTTTTGGCGTCGGCAAGATTGACCTGGATGTTGTCGTTCTCGACCTCGTCGACGACCGCGAGCACGCGCGTGAGCCGTGCCTCCCCGGTCTTGGGATCGATCTCGCAGCGGATGTCGTTTTCCGATCCGTAGCGCGATTTGGCCGCCTTCTGGATCGCATCCTCCATGGCGGCCAGAACGATCTTGCGATCGATCGATTTCTCGCGGGCGACCGCATCCGCGATTTGCAGAAGCTCGAGCCTGTTTGCAGAGATGCCGGGCATCGCCATGGCTATTCGTCCTCCAACGGATCGAGATCGGCGCCATCATGAGCCGCCGACCCCGGCTTTGCCTTCTTCTTCGCGCGGGCCAGAGCCTCGCGGATCAGTTCGTCGGTGAGCACCAGCTTTGCGTCCTGGATGAGCCCCACCGGAAATCCCAAAACCGTGCGACCGATCTGGTCGATCTCCACGTCGACGCGAATCTCTCCGTCCTCGAAGCCTTCGAGCGTGCCGCGGTAGCGCTTCCGCCCGTCGACAAGCTCTTTCAGCTCGATCTTGACCTCGTTGCCGGCCCAGGCTTCGAAATCAGACGGCCTGACCAGCGGTCGGTCGATTCCGGGCGAGGAAATCTCAAGCCGATAGCTGCCGGGAACGACGTCGTGCACATCGAGCAGCGGCGACACCTGGCGCGAGATCTCCTCGCACTCGTCGACGGTTATCGTACCGTCCGGCCGCTCGGCCATGATCTGCACGGTCTTGCCGTCGCGGCCGGTCACCTGGACACGCACGAGACGGAACCCCAGATCCTCAAGGGCAGGCTCGACAATGGCTGCTATCTCGGCTTCCAGGCCGTGCTCCGTCAGGAAACGACGGTGCTCGGCGCCATCAACGCCCGTCTGCATGCGGATTAGACAATCTCGAGAGGTGTTTGCGCGCACGACGCGCGTTGCCGCGCAACCAAAACAAAAAGAGCGGATCCGGGGATCCACTCTCAGAGTTGAGATGATCATGAGCAAGCAAAGAATACGAGAATGTGATCGCTGTTGCAAGCGCATTCTATGGTGAATGCGCATTTCTTGGGCGCTTTCTTTTCGCAGGTAAACGCAGGCGCATTCCAGACGCTTGATCTGGAGCATGTTTTCCAGGTCCGGCCGCGCGACACCTCCACCGACCGCAATCGTGCGCCATGTTCTGACTGTCCGGCGCGTCACCAGACGCAGCTCATTTAACGACTGTTGGCGTCACCAAGAAGCGATCGCCTGAAAGAAAAGAAGTAGCAGCGCCGTCCCTCTCGAACCGCTTTCTGCTCGTAGCGTGTCGCGGGCCAATCTTCAGGACGATGTCGCCAATCCACGGGTCGTGCCGCAGTCCAGTCAAAGCTACCGTTTGCGTAAACGGCAAGTAGGGCCGTACGCGCGTAATCTCCAATGTCAGTTGCAAATCGCAGTTCCGCCCCCGGACGCATCACCCGCGCGAGTTCGGCAACCAGTGCGGGCTGGATGAGCCGGCGTTTCACATGGCGGCGCTTTGGCCAGGGGTCGGGAAACAGAATGAAGACGCGCGCCAGACTTGCGTTGGGCAGAACACGCAGCATGGGGCGCACGTCGTCAGCCCACACGCGGACATTGCCGAGGCCGCCCGCCTCGATCGCCGTCAGCACCTTGACGACACCGTCCTCAAAGGGCTCCGACCCGATGACCGCCACCGCGGGATTGTCGCGGGCCTGCCAGAGGAGGTGCTCACCACCACCGAACCCGATCTCGAGCCAAACGTCGCCCTCACCACACGCCAGAGCCTCCGGAACAGACGATGCGGATGCCACCTCGCCCGAGTGCGACCTTGCTCGCGCAAGCCGATCGAGGTTGACCGTTACGCGGGGCAACAGGTCGTCGAGAAGCCGCCGCTGATGCGCGCTCGCCTTGCGGCCACGACGGCGGCCGAACGAGCGCAGGTCCGCCATTTCGCGATCCCCGCGCTTTTCGCCGCCGTCATCGTTCATTGCCGTGAAGCCCTTGCCAAAACACGGACGGCCGCGATGTGCTTATCGCGGCCGCCGTTCAGTCTCGATTCCAGCACCAGCGCGGATCAGGCGAGGTGGCTGTTCAGCGCGTCCGCAATATCTATGCGCTCCCAGGAGAAGCCACCCTCTGCATCAGGGGCACGGCCGAAGTGACCATAGGCCGAGGTCCGCGCATAGATCGGCTTGTTGAGATTGAGATGCTCGCGGATGCCGCGCGGTGTCAGCCGCATGACGTCGCGAAGCGCCTTCTCGATACGCGCCTCGTCGACACGCGCCGTGCCGTGCGCATCGACGTAGATCGACAGCGGCTCGGCGACACCGATCGCGTAGGACAGCTGGATCGTGCAGCGGTCAGCAAGACCGGCGGCGACGACATTCTTGGCGAGATAGCGCGCGGCATATGCGGCGGAGCGGTCGACTTTCGTCGGGTCCTTGCCCGAGAACGCGCCACCGCCATGCGGAGCAGCACCACCGTAGGTATCGACGATGATCTTGCGACCAGTCAGGCCACAATCGCCATCCGGACCGCCGATGACGAACTTACCCGTCGGATTGACGTGCCAGATCGTGTCGCGAGAGACCCAATCTGACGGCAGGACCTTGTGGATATAGGGCTCGACGATGCTGCGCACGTCGGCCGACGACAGCGTCTCGTCGAGGTGCTGGGTCGATAGAACGATCTGCGTAACAGCGACGGGCCTGCCGTTCTCATAACGGACGGTGACCTGACTCTTGGCATCAGGCCCGAGCACGGCCGCCTTGCCCTCCTTGGCTTTGCGGGCGCGGGCAAGCTCTTCGAGAATCTTGTGGGAGTAGTAGATTGGCGCCGGCATCAGCTCAGGCGTCTCGCGGCAGGCATAGCCGAACATGATGCCCTGGTCGCCAGCGCCTTCTTCCTGGTTGGTCGGCTGCTGGGCGTCCACACCCATGGCGATATCCGCGGACTGGGGGTGCAACAGGACCTCGATGTCGGCATGCTCCCAATGGAAGCCGTCCTGCTCATAACCGATATCGCGGATCGCCATGCGCGCGGTGTGAGCAATGAGATCCTTGGTGACCGTTGCAGGACCGCGCGTCTCGCCCGCGATCATCACCAGATTGGTGGTGGCCATGGTCTCGCAAGCCGCGCGGATAGCCCACGGATCGATTCCGGCGTTGGGACCCTCACGGTAGAACAGATCGACGATCTCATCTGAAATACGATCACAGACCTTGTCGGGATGTCCTTCGGAGACGGACTCACTCGTAAACAAATAAGATGTGCGTGCCACGTCTACTCCTCGCGCGTGCTTGACTGATTGTCTGGGAATCGCGGCGCCTTGTTGCAAGTATTGCGACTAACGTCAAGCTCTCACACGAAAAAGGACACGTTCTGATCGACCGTTGAGGCGACGAATCTGACGCAGGGGAGGTAGGCTTCACCCGCAATCCTCCATGCACGCGCTGGAGTAAGCATCGCTGAAGGTCGCCGCCGCCGAACGTGAAAAAACACGTGCAGCGCAACAGCATGTTTCACTGAAGCGCGCCGCGGTTCGGCATCAAAAACATGCCCGAGGCAAGAACATGGAGTGCGCCATTTGCCTCACCGGAGGCGCGCTTGTACCGGATTCTTCAGAGCCGTTCAGCGGCCACTGCCATCCAGAACCAATGTCTCGGCAGACCGAAAATCGAGCACGGCGCCGATCAATCGTCGCCGGCGAGCGCGCGCACAAGGTCGACGATCGAGCGGCGGACCTTGGAATCACCGATGCGCGCGAAGGCCTTGTTCAGTTCGATGCCCTCGCGCGAACTCAACACGTCCGTCACATAACCTTCTGATGCAGGCTCGGCGAACCCACCGGCTGCCGACGCTTGGCCAATTGCCTCACCACCCGGCGCCTGCTCGAAGAAGAACTGCACCGGGACGTCGAGCACTTTCGACAGCTCGAACAGTCGGCTTGCGCCGATACGGTTGATTCCCTTCTCGTATTTCTGAATCTGCTGAAACGTCAGGCCGAGCAGCTCGCCGAGCTTTTCCTGGCTGAGGCCCAGGATCATCCGCCGCATGCGAACACGCGTGCCAACGTGCACGTCCATGGGGTTGGCCCGGCGCGCGTTGTGCACCAGGACATTGCCGCCACCATCATCGACTTCGCTATTTTTCATCGGGTCCATATCGATCCGCATCGGTTCAAAACACTTAGCGCATGTCGCGTTGACGCGTTTAGCAACTCAGCGTGAACGACACGTTCCGGCCTGGAGCATGTTGGGTTGGGGTGTGCTGAGGCTCGCGACGAAAAACGTGCTCCAAACAAAAGGATAGCGTGTGGTTGCAAATACGCGGAGAGCAGGCGAGTTCTGGCATGAGCAGTGTGGCGCGCAAGGCAGACCGTGCCGTGCACCATGGAATAAGACCATCAACGTTTCGCCGTCATGATTGGCCCATGACCGCGCTCCGTCCGACCAGCCAAACCACGCTGACCAAGAAATATAGCATAGTGAGCCAATCTCCCCACCATCCGTAAGGCGGACGACCCACGGCCGCGGGCAATGCGCTATCGGCGACGCCGCGCTGATCTAGTTCGAGGCGCGCAATGGCGCGACCATAGGGATCGATGACAGCCGAAATGCCGTTGTTGGCCACACGAACGACGGAGACGCCTTGTTCCGCGGCTCGCACGCGCGCCATATGGAAATGCTGGCGCGGCCCCGTCGTGTTACCGAACCAGCCGTCGTTGGTGACGTTGACGATCAGGCCGGGGCGCTCCTGCCCCTGCACGATCTCACCGGGAAAGATGGCCTCGTAGCAAACCAATCCCAGAAGCGGCGGCAGGCCGGGAATATCGAGCAGTGGACGTGGCGTGCGCCCTGTCGCAAAGCCGCCGCGAAGCCGCGTCAGTTGCTCGAGCCCGATGCTCTCCAGCGCATCCTGAAAGGGAAGATATTCGCCGAACGGCACGAGATGGATCTTGTCATAAAGCGCAGTGAGCCCGCCTTCGGAGCCGAAAACCATTAGGCTGTTGTAGGCGCGGCGCTGGCGGGGCCGATCCGAGGCGCCGCCGTGAGACGGATCGCCAGCCTTGGTGGTGGCGTCGGAACTGGCTGACGGCGCAGTGTTGGTCGAGCGCGGAACCTCGCCCGTGCGGAGTGCTTCGTTCGGCCAATCGACCCGCAGCGCGCCGGAGATGAGGAGCACACCATCCGGCAGCATCTCTCCAATTTCAGCGAGAGCCTGCGGCGTATCGAGCGGCAGAAACGGCATGGCGGCCTCCGGCCAGATCACATGCGTAATTCCGCTGAGGTCATCGCGCACCCCAGCCGCATTCGTACGCGATAGGGCGACGTGCAGATCGAAGATCTCGCGCTGCTTGTCGGGTTGCCACTTGTCACGCTGCCGTATGCTCGGCTGAACAATCCGCAGGTTCACGCCCGGAACACGTGCACCGGTATCGCCCGCAAGACGCACGCTGCCATAGGTCCAAAGGCCGACGAGCACGAACGCGGCCACGCCCATCCCTGAAAGCGGCGTAAGGAAAGAGGTGGCACGCACAGAGCCTGACGCCCCAGGGAACGTATCCGTCGTCTGCTCCGCCCAATCGGTGACGCGGACCAGCGGGCTCGCGAACACGAACACGGCAAGAATGGTGAGGCAATAGATGCCCACAAGTCCGGCCGACTGCATCAGCGTCTCGGGCCATGTCAGGGCGTAGCCGAGCGTGTTCCACGGCAGCCCGGTCAGGATGTGCCCGCGCAGCCACTCGGTAAGACCCAACGCCGTCGCCAGCGCCACGACACGACCGAAGCCCGGCCGCCAAAGCAGCACGGTCAAGGCGCCTGCGGCAGCGAAGAACAGGGCGAGCCCCGCGGGCAGCAACATGACCGCAGCCGGCAGAAGCCAGGCAAACTTTTCCGCTTCGACGAGGAACGCCTCGCCGATCCAGAACATACCGAACAGAAAATAGCCAAAACCGAACCACCAGCCAGCAACGGCCGCCCGCTTCAGCCCGTGGGCCGTACGGGCACAAATGATGGATCGCTTCGTGACGTCCTCGCCGTCACGGCGTACTGACGCATCACCGGACAGCGAACCGTCGATGAGCCAGATGAAAACAGGCAGCGTGACAAACAGCACGGGCGCCACGAAGAACGGCGCCATCGCAAGAACCGAAAGCGCGCCTGCCCCAAACGCAACCGCCGAACGTCGCCACCCACGCAGCTCGCGAATATGCCGGGCGCGCGCTGCTACGAATGCAACGATGACAGCGGTGGTATGGCTCACGACGTGCCGCCCTGGGTGGCCTCGCCGGCCGCCTTGGGCTTGTGGATCTTGAGCTTCTTGACCCGACGCGGGTCGGCGTCCAGCACCTCGAATTCGACACCCGAAGGGTGACGGACGATTTCACCTCGGCCCGGCACACGCCCCAGGATCGAGAACATCAGTCCGCCAAGCGTATCGATCTCCTCTGCCTCCTCCGGCGTGAGCAGAACGACCCCCAGATGCGCCTCGAGCTCCGAGACGGGCATCCGTGCCGAGGCGACAAGTCCGTGCTTGGCATCCTGCGATAGATGCGCGTCCTCCGCCTCATCGTGCTCGTCCTCGATATCGCCGACGATTTGCTCGACGAGGTCCTCGATGGTGACGAGGCCATCGGTGCCACCGTATTCATCCACCACCAGCGCCATGTGGATGCGCGTCGACTGCATGCGGATGAGCAAGTTCATCGCCGGCATGGAGGGCGGAACGAACAGGACAGAGCGCTTGATCTTGGTCGATGCGATCGAACGCGACAGATCAATGTCGGAGAAATCGAGCGCAGGCGCAGCATCATCTGGTTCGGCAGGCGCTGCTACCGACACGTCGTTAGCAGGTTGCCCGGACATCGCCGGACCTTCGGTGGCCTTGGCAACTGCCGCTGCGACGCGGGCCTGCTCAACGATCGATCCGAACAGGTCCTTGATATGCACCATGCCGCGCGGATCATCGAGTGTCTCTGAGAAGACCGGGATGCGGGAAACGCCAGCATCCTCGAACTGTTTCAACAGCTCACTCAAGGGCTCCGTCTCATCGATCGCGATGATGTCAGCACGCGGGACCATGATGTCCTCGACACGGCTTGCACCGAAGCGCAGCAGACGCAGCAGCATGCTGCGCTCTTCGGCACTGAAGGCGCCCGCGCTGTCGGCCTGTTCCTCGCGAAGCGCATATTCGAGCGTATCGCGCAGCGTCTGTGAGCCCTGTAGCCCCAATCGGGCGCGCACGGCGGCAAGCCAACCGAGCACGCCGCCGCGCGATTCTTCGGCGGCGCTCGATGCGTCGGATTTGGAGGTGGGCTGGTCAGTGCTGCTCATCGTGTCTTGTTGGGTCGGTTACTCGAAGCTCGATCGGTCTTGGTCCATTCGCGACGATCTGCCCAATGATCAGGGCGGCGCTTCGCTCAGCTCGCGTCCGGCATAGGGATCAGCAACGCCGAGGCTCGCCAGGATGCGCGTCTCCAGCGCCTCCATCTCTTCCGCCTCGTCAGGCTCCATATGGTCGTGCCCAAGCAGATGGAGAAGTCCATGCACGATCAGATGGCGCAAGTGATCGGCCGGCCGGATTCCGAGATCGCCTGCTTCGGCCGCAACCGTCTCCATGGCGAGAACGATATCGCCCAGCGGCAGCACGCCGTCTGCTGATGATGCGGCTCCCGCAAGCGAAGGAAAAGACAGAACGTTGGTCGGCTTCGCCATGCCGCGATACCGCGCGTTGAGTTCGGCGACGGCAGCATCGCTCGACAGCGCAACAACCACCTCTGCGGCGTGTGGAGGTGGCGGCAGGAGTTCGGCGATCTCCTCAGTGCCAGCTACGTGTTTGGCCACTTCCCGCGCCAGTGCTGCGATGTCGTCAACGCTCCCGAATGCCGCCCAGTCGCCGTCGTCCTCGACCAGATCGATCATGATTTGCGACCGCGGGGATCGTCGTGGCTCGGGTTCGGCTGGCTCTGCCCGTTCGGCGGCACTCGACGCATCGGTACGCACTTTGGCGGTCGGCGCAGATGGAGATCGCGCGGTCACTTGCCACCCATCCCCTTGTCGTAGGCCTCGACGATGCGCGCCACGAGATCCCGGCGGACGACGTCTGTCGCCGTGAAGCGCACTCGTTCGATGCCATCAACACCGGCAAGCAGCCGCTCCGCCTCGACGAGGCCGGAGCTGACGCCCGGCGGCAGATCGATCTGGCTCGGATCGCCGGTGACGATCATCTTCGCGTTCTCGCCGAGGCGCGTCAGAAACATCTTCATCTGCATGCTCGTCGTGTTCTGCGCCTCGTCGAGGATGACGAATGCATTGGCGAGCGTGCGGCCGCGCATGAAGGCCAGCGGCGCAATCTCGATGACACCGGTCTCGATGTCCCGCTCGACTTTCTCGGGCGGCAGAACATCGTAGAGCGCGTCATAAAGCGGTCGCAGGTAGGGATCGACCTTCTCGCGCATGTCGCCCGGGAGAAATCCGAGCCGCTCGCCTGCCTCGACCGCAGGGCGCGACAGGATGATGCGCTCCACCACACCGCGCTCGAGGAAATGAGCCGCGAAGGCGACCGCCAGATAGGTCTTGCCCGTACCGGCCGGGCCGATGCCGAAAACGAGATCGCTGCTTTCGATGGCCCGCATGTAGACGCTTTGGGTCGGCGTCCGCGCCTTGATCACCCGTCGGCGCGTGGCGACTTGGGCTTGCCCACCGCCGTCTACACCAGACGGAACCTCTTGCCGCGCATGCCGGATATGACCGTCAAAGTCGCCCGGACCTATCGCCTCGCCGCGCCCAGCCCGCTTGTAAAGCTCTTCCAGCACCTCCCGCGCGATTTGGCAGTTGGTGTCGGAGCCCGTGAGGATGATGACGTTGCCGTGCGCATGCGCCTCGATTCCGAGCCTGTCCTCTAGCAGGGCCAGGTTCGAATCATATTCCCCGAGCAGATTGGAGAGCAGGCGATTGTCCTCGAACGGCACGACGACGCGTGATTTCTCGGTCTGGGGCCTGGCTCCACGGCCCTGCCCCGGAGCGGATTGCCCGCGAATGCCTGTCAAGTCCCGATCTCCATAGCCGCCGATCCAGGGGAGCTGGCACGGCATAGGCGCCGATGCCAACACCCGCCCCTGCCGCGGATCATCGAGCCGCCAAACCCGATTGTCCAGGAATTTCCTGGCACACGCCCGCGCTTGGCACTTGGCCTATGCCGCTTGGATGACACCCTGGAGACTATTGGGGCCCGCACCGAGGATTTCCACGGAAACAATGCGGCCGAGCAACTCGGAAGCCGCAAAAGCGTGCACGGGCTGCAGATAGGGGGAGCGGCCAACGAGCTGCCCCTCCCGGCGGCCGGAGCGTTCAAACAGCACCGGGAACGTGCGGCCGACGCAGGCGGCGTTGAACCGCGTCTGCTGGCTTTCCAGCAGCCGCTGCAGGCGATAGAGCCGGTCGAGCTTCACCGGCTCGGGCACCTGGGCATCGATCTTGGCCGCCGGGGTCCCGGGCCTGGGCGAATACTTGAACGAATAGGCCTGGGCGAAGCCGACCTGCTCGACGATGGCGAGGGTCGCGGCGAAATCGTCCTCGGTCTCGCCGGGGAAACCGACAATGATGTCGGTGGACAGCGCGATGTCGGGGCGCGCCTTTCGGATGCGGGTGACGAGATCGAGATAATACGCCGCCGTATGCTTGCGGTTCATGCCGGCAAGAATGTGGTCGGAACCCGACTGCACGGGCAGATGCAGATAGGGCATCAGCTTCTTCTCGCTGGCATGCGCCGCGATCAGGTCCTCGCCCATGTCGCGCGGATGCGAGGTGGTGTAGCGGATCCGCTCCAGTCCCTCGATCCCGGCGAGGCGCCGGATCAGCATGGCAAGCGAGGTGCTGCTGCCCGCTTCGTCCTCGCCGTGGTAGCCATTGACGTTCTGGCCGAGCAGGGTGATCTCGGCCACTCCGGCATCGACCAGTGCCCGCGCCTCGTCGAGGATCGCGTGCACGGGTCGCGAAGCCTCAACACCGCGTGTATATGGTACGACACAGAAGGTGCAGAACTTGTCGCAGCCTTCCTGCACGGTGAGAAACGCGCTGGCGCTGTGCGTCCTGGTCCGGCGCGGCAGCTTGTTGAACTTGTCCTCCTCGGGGAAGCTTGTCTCGACAAGCGCGCGTGACTCCGATCGCGCGCGATAGAGTAGCTCCGGCAGGCGGTGATAGCTCTGTGGACCAACGACGAGATCGACGACGGGCGCGCGGGCAATGATCTCGCCGCCCTCGGCCTGGGCAACGCAACCAGCAACAGCGACCTGGGTCGCGCGCCCTTCGCGGCGACGCTCGTCCTTGAGTTGACGCAGCCGGCCAAGTTCCGAGTAGACCTTTTCGGCAGCCTTCTCGCGGATATGACACGTGTTGAGGATGACGAGATCGGCGTCCTCAGCCACATCCGTCTCGCTATAGCCATAAGCCTTGAGCGATTCCGCCATGCGCTCGGAATCGTAGACGTTCATCTGGCAACCGAACGTCTTGACGAGAACCTTCTTGGCTCCGGGCATCGCCGGATCCTCGCTGTCGATGTCGGCCACCCCAAGTGGCCCCGGCTCCAGTCTACTCACGGCGGCTTCCCATCCCGTTAACGTGGACCTAGTGTCGTGAACCGCAAATACCGACCAAGAACCAACCGCAATTATTGATCGGCAATTGCGGGCCGCCACACGAGCGCGGCTCGCCCCATCTCCTGCCTGCTTGATCCAGGTTGCCTGTATCAGCCGATCACAAGCCCGGGCAATGCCTTTGTCATTAAGCGTTACAAAGAAACATCAGGCTACGGGATGAGACGATTTGCCATGAGGGCAGATAACGCCCGGATCGCGGTGGATATCGCGTCTCACGGAGCAAGCCGCCTCAGACCATACGGCGATCGGTCTCGTCGCTCCGGCGTCGGCGAACCGGGGGCGGACCCGACTGCGGCCGCGTCGGCTCGATCGGTGCATCGCAGGAAAGCCCGCGCAGCGCGCGCACGACATTTGCACGCACCTCGTCCTCGCTGTGCCGGGCGAGCATCTTGCGGTCGGTGAAATCGTCGAGTGGCACCGGCTCTCCGACGACGACGCGGGCATCGAGCGGACCGGCCTTTAGCAGTTCCCAGGCATGCGGCGGCAGATCCATGTCACCATACCAGCCGACCAGTGGCCGGTCGGCGCGGCCGAGCGGCACGCCGTGCAATCGCGTGTAGGCGATCGAAACCGTCTGCACCACGGCGTTGTGGATGGCGCCACTGGCTCCGGCAGCCGTCAACGAGGCGAGCGCTGCGGCGGTCGGCTTGGCCGCAGCGAACAGTGAACTGCGAAAGGGAAGCACGCGGTTGCCGTCGCTCGAGGTGCCTTCGGCAAACAGCACGATGGAATCGCCCGCGGCCAGTCGCTCGATGATCTCGCCCGCCGTGGCACCAACGGCCGAGCGGCGCTCGCGATCGACGAATACCGTGCGCTGCAATCTGGCCAGCGTCGACACACCCGGCCAGTTTCCGACCTCCTTCTTGGCGACGAAGGACACCGGAGCCAGCGCCGAAAGCACCGGAATATCGAGCCAGGAGGAATGGTTTGCGATCAGCAAAACTGGACGATCGCTGACGATGGCACCATCGACACCGATCCGCACGCCGATCAGGCGGACGACGCGACGGTGGTACCAGTTGGGCAATCGCCGAGCCAGACGTGGCGCGAAGCGCACGAGGCCGGCCTGAACCGGCAGCAACGGCACGGTAAGCCCGGCGAATGCGGCGAGAATGCTGCCGGCCCTCAATGAGCCCATGTCACGCCCGGTCTGTGATCCGACTCCCTGACCGCCGATGCTCTGGGCTGCACAGAACCGGCCCCGCCGATTGGGCTGTCGTCAGCGATCAAGCGGCAACGCCAGGACCAGCGCGTCCTGCGACTGCCCGCCCGCGCGCGAATAATAACCTTTGCGCATGCCAACGGCCGTAAATCCGCAGTTGCGGTAGAGCGCGAAGGCAGCGTGGTTGTCAGCCGCCACCTCCAGAAACAGGCGACGCGCTTCCGCGCGCCGGACCGCGCGCGCCAAACCCTCGACGAGCAAGGTGCCGACACCGCGGCGTTGGAACTTGGGCAGCACGCCAATCGACAGGATCTCCGCCTCATCCGCAGCCAGCTGTCCGATCACGAACCCTGCCGGTTCCGGCAACGATTCGGCACCGTCCCGCACGCGTGCGAGGAACGCCGTCGAACCCGGATGAGAGAGCGTCTCCTGAATACTCTGATCGCTCCAGGCGGTATCGTAGAGCCGGGCATGCATCTCTGCGAGCTCAACAGCGCGCTCAGGACCGATCCAGACAAGGCTTACGAACTTGGGATCCAGGCGCGTGCCTGCCGTTGTCGTCATGATGCTACCCTCTCGATCGACTTACCCGTTTGCGCCTTGGCGTCCGCGGGCCTCAGGTACAGCGGCTTGATTGCCCCGCGCACCGGCTCCGTCACGGAAGCAAGACCGCACATAGCACGGGCGTCCGGTAGAAGTCCGGGCAGGCAGGCCTCTGCCTCCCGTCCCGCCAGCCGGGCTGCCTCCGCCACAGCACGCGCGCCTGAACCTGCAACCACCAAGCGCCCCGCTCCCCCGAGTGCTGCCGCTTGCGACACGGGAAGCAGCATCGGCTCCGTTACGGCCGTAACGCCGCCCTCCGCGAAGTGCTGGACATAAACCTCCCCGCGCCTTGCATCAACCGCAATCAGAAATTCGGCCTCGCTAATCACGGGCGCGCAGGCCCCGGCGGCATCCGTGGGTCGCGAACCGGCAATTGATGCAGCCATAACCGCAAGGCTTGACAGTACGACGACTTCAGTACGCGGAAAGGAAAGCGCCAGCGCACGCGCCGCCGCCACGGCAATACGCGTTCCGGTAAAGCTGCCCGGACCATTGGTGACAGCAATGCGATCCAGATCAGAAAACGCAAGCCCAGCCGCCGCCATGACGGCACTGATCATTTGCGGCAGTCGCTCGGCGTGCCCGCTCGCCATCGGTTCGAACTCGCCATGCACTGCGTCCGCGGACATTGAACCCGCGGACGGCCCACCGGAAGCAAGCCCGCGCGCCACAGCAGCCGAGCAGGCGGCAAGCGAAGTATCAAACGCGAGGATGTTCATCACCTGACACGCTACACGCGCGAGAGCGGGGTTGCACGTCAACTTTCAACCCGCACGACAGCAATCGGCACACAGTCGCCGCGCCATCACACAATCGATGCCATCTCCTCGAAGTTGAATCGCGGGCTACGCGGGAAGAGGCCCGCAGGATCGCCGTATCCGAGGTTGCACAACAAATTCGATTTCACAGACGTGCCGGCGAAGAAGGCCTTGTCCACCTCTCGGGCATCGAAGCCCGACATGGGCCCGCAATCGAGGCCCAAGGCACGTGCGGCGATAATGAGATAGCCGGCCTGCAGGGTCGCATTGCGGAATGCCGTCTCCTGAATCTTCTCGGGCTGACCGGCAAACCAGCTGCGCGCGTCGTCGTGGGGAAACAGCCGCGGCAGATGCTCGTAGAACTCCATGTCGTGGCCGATAATGGCGCAGACTGGCGCCGACATGGTCTTCTCGACGTTGCCCGGTGAAAGATGCGGCCGAAGCTTCTCCTTGGCCTCTTTAGACGTGACGAAAACGATCCGCGCCGGCAGGCAGTTGGCACTTGTCGGCCCCATCTTCATGACATCGATCAGCCGACGCAACAGGCCTTCCGGCACGTCCTTATCGAGCCACTTGTTCATCGTTCGCGCTTCGAGAAACAGGGTATTAAGGGCAGACGAGTCGAGCGGGGCAGCCATCGGGGCTCTCTTTCGGTTGTTCCGATTTGGAAGCTGTGTGCTGCGGCGGCCGAGGTCCGCGGCATCGGTGGGGTTCGCCGCAATCCAAAGGCGTAACGCACTCAGCCTGAAACGCGAAACCCCGCACAAGCGGCGGGGTTCCAGTTGCTGGACGATTGGCACCGTCTCAGACCGCCTTGACCTCCTGCACCTCGGGACAGAAGTGCTTCAAAAGGTTCTCGATGCCATGACGCAGCGTTGCCGTCGAGCTGGGGCAGCCGGCGCAGGCGCCGCGCATGTGGAGATAGACGATGCCGTCACGGAACCCGGAGAAGGTGATGTCACCGCCATCCTGAGCGACCGCCGGGCGCACGCGCGTCTCCAGCAGCTCCTTGATGGTTGCCACGGTCTCCTCATCCTCTGGCGCATAGTTGCCGCCGGCCCGGTCGTTGGCGCCATCCGACTTCAGCACCGGAGCGCCGGACATGAAATGCTCCATGATGGCGCCCAGGATCATCGGCTTCAGATGCTGCCATTCGGTCTGATCCTTGGTGACCGAAATAAAGTCGGAGCCGAGAAACACACCCTTCACACCGTCGATACCGAACAAACGCGTCGCAAGCGGCGAGGCATCGGCCTCAGTGCTCGAGCGAAAATCGGCAGTCCCTGCCGACAATACGGATTTGCCCGGAATGAACTTCAGTGTTGCGGGGTTGGGGGTCGCTTCGGTCTGGATGAACATTTTTCCTCACCTTCGCTCTCAATGCGTATCGCCATCCGACAACAACAACCTGCCAGGCTGGCCGCACGTACGGATATGGCCCCTCGCCGGCTGGCAGTCCCTGCCGGTCCAACAAGTTTAGAATTTTTCCAAGGATGTAGGCGAAGAGAGCTGGAAAGTCGAGCCCTTGAATCGCTTTTTGAACGGATTGGGCCGGTGAGCTGATTTTGGCGACGTGGCTCGCTGCCTGAAGCGACCCAGTGGCCACCTTCAGGTCCCTGGAGTATCAGCCAGATCAGGCCAGTGAGCGAATGAGTTCGAGGGTCAGATTGCCTGGAACGATCGTGATCGGCACCGGGAACGTACCGGCGCGGCTACCCGCAGCAAGCGACGACACCAGCGGCCCCGGCCCCTTGGCATCAATGGCCGCACCGAGCACAAGCAGAGCGATGTCCTCGTCCTCTTCGATCAGCCCCATGATCTGCTCGGCCTTGTTGCCCTCGCGGATAACCTCCTCGATCTCGACCTTGTCGAAACCAGCGAGGCTAAGCTTGCGGCGGAACAGGCGGAACAGCGCGCGCGCAGTATTGCTCTCCTCGTCGAGCTGGACCTGACGCACACCCATCCAGTGCTGGAAGCCCTGCGGCTCGATCACGTAGCACATGACGATCACGCCACCGGAATGCTCGATACGGCTGGCGGCGAAATAGAGCGCGCTTTCCACCTCGGCACTGTCGTCGACAATGAGGAGGAACTTGCGGCGATGTCCGGATTCGAAGCTGCGACGTAGTTTCATGCTACCCATGCTGCCCTATGCGCCAAGAGGCGACAACCAGATAACCGCGCGCTGGCCGACACCGTCCCTGCGGCAAAACGCGGCGTCCTCGCGGGTTCAACTTTTCGCCTCCTTGGAACGCGTCGCGCTGAAGCGCGAGGCTATCCTGCTTGAAAAACATGCTCCAAACAAAAAATACACAGAGCCGTCGCGATTGGCGCACAACCGAGATGCGCTCTGCACGATCCCTGTGCGACGCATTTCAAGCCCGAATGAAGCCAACGATATCCTTTACCTCGTCCATGATCGGCGTGGCGATTTCCCTCGCCCGAGCCGCACCATCGGCGAGGATGCGGTCGATGGCCGCCGGGTCCTGCATCATGCGGGCGCTCTCTTCGGTGATCGGAGCAAGACGCGCCACGGCGGCCTCGGCCAGCGCTTTCTTGAAAGCGGAGAATTGTGCACCGCCGAACTGTGCAAGGACCGCAGGGACCGTCTGATCCGCGAGCGCCGCATAGATCCCGACGAGATTCTCGGCTTCGGCCCGGCCTTTCAAGCCGTCGGGCTCTGACGGCAGCGGTTCCGGATCGGTCTTCGCCTTCTGCACCTTGCGCGCGATGGTGTCGGCATCGTCGGTGAGATTGATGCGCGACAGATCGGATGGGTCGGACTTGGACATCTTCTTTGTGCCGTCGCGCAGGCTCATGACGCGCGTCGCCGGACCTGTAATGACGGGTTCGGGCTGCGGGAAGAAAATGCCATCGGCATGACCACGTTCTTCAATGCCCGCGCGAAAATCACCGTTGAACTTTTGCGCAATGTCGCGCGCGAGTTCGAGGTGCTGCTTCTGGTCGTCACCGACTGGCACGTGCGTCGCCCGGTAAGCCAGGATGTCGGCAGCCATCAGGTTCGGATAGGCGTAGAGCCCGACCGAGGCATTCTCGCGATCCTTGCCGGCCTTCTCTTTGAACTGGGTCATCCGGTTGAGCCAGCCCAGACGCGCGACGCAATTGAAGATCCAGGCAAGCTCGGCATGAGCGGCCACCTGGCTCTGATTGAAAACGATGCTTCGAGCGGGATCGAGGCCAGCGGCGATGTAGGCAGCCGTCACCTGGCGGATCGAGCGCCGCAGCTCCTTGGGGTCTTGCCAGACGGTAATGGCATGCAGATCGACAACGCAGTAAATGCACTCGTGCGTCTTCTGCAGCTCGATCCACTGCAACATGGCACCGAGAAAATTGCCCAGATGCAGGGTCCCGGTCGGCTGCATACCGGAAAAGACACGTTCCTTAATCGTCATCGTCGCTTTCCTTCGAACCGCCGCGTTATGGCCCGCAGCGCCGCTCCGCGCAAGACATTTGCGAACAGGGTTCAGGCCGCGCCGGACAGACGCGCCGTACGCGCGCCTCTTGATCGGGTCATGGATTTCGCACCGGGCGCCGCAGCGCAGTGCCATTAACCGCGACGACGGGTAAAGCGCTTCAGTTGCGCTACGCCAAGGACGCCCGTCGCCATGATGAAGGCCGCAAACACGATCATGCCGGCAACGACAACGGCAGCAAGCGCAGTAACCCGCACCCCGAGCGTCGCGGCGCTCGATAGCTGCGGCGCGAGCCACCCGGTGAGTACGTAGACCAAGCCACCCATCGCAAGACTTGCCAATACGATCAGCGGCAGGTTGCGGACGAGCCTCTGGTCGGCCTCGAAATCCCCATGCCGCTTTAATGTCGCAAATAGCATGACCGCGTTAACCCACGCCGCGAGCGTGGTGGCGAGCGCAATGCCGACGTGCGGCATCAGACCGAGTGTCTGAAAGAGAAAGAAGAACGCAATCGACGCAACAACGTTCACGGCCATGTTGATGCCGGCGTAATACATCGGCGTCTTCGTATCTTCCCGCGCGAAGAACGCCGGTTGGAATACTTTGATCAGCACGAAGGCTGGCAGGCCGGCGGCGAACGCCATCAGCGCATACGCGGTCTTGGGAGTATCGGCGGCAAGAAAGGCACCGCGCTCGAACAGCACGCGAATGATCGGCTCGGCGGCAACCAGCAGAGCGACGGCGGCAGGCAGGGTCAGCAGCAGCGCGAACTCCAGGCTACGGTTCTGGCTGTCCATGGCCGCGGCTCGGTCTCCAGCCCGCAGGCGGCGAGCGAGATCGGGCAGCAGCACGACGCCGACCGCGACACCGACGATGCCGAGCGGCAGCTGATAGAGACGGTCCGCATAATAAAGATACGACACTGCGCCCGCCTGGAGTGATGCGATGATGGTGCCGACGACGATGTTGATCTGCGTAATGCCACCGGAGACGAGTCCGGGGATCCCGAGTTCGACGAGGCGCTTGACGCCGGGTGTATAGCGCGGGCGCACAAGGCGCAGATCTAGCCCCGCGTTTTTCGTCGCCCACCACAGCATGACGAGTTGCGCGATACCAGCGAGCAGCACGCCAGTCGCCAGCACGTAGCCGGCCTCGGCCCGCTCCGCATAGCCCAGCGCGATCGCCAGCGTAATGGAGCTGATCAGCACAACATTGAGAAGTATCGGCGCCGCCGCGGCGGCCCAGAAGCGATGCATGGAGTTGAGCACGCCCGACAACAGCGCGACGAGCGACATGCAGGTGAGATAGGGGAATGCGATCTGCGTCAGTCGAACGGCGAGGTCGTATTTCGCCGGATCGGCAATGAAGCCCGGCGCCAGCACCGCCATCAGCCATGGCATGGCAAGCATCGCCAGCCCCGAGACAATCACCAGCACGAGCAGAAGCCCGGCCATCGCCTCTTCCGCAAACGAACGGGCCGCAGCCTCGCCCTCGCCCTCCAGACGCTTGGCGAACAGCGGGACGAAGGCCGAGTTGAAGGCCCCCTCGCCGAACAGCCGGCGAAACAGATTGGGGAAGCGGAAAGCGACAAAGAACGCATCAGCCACCGCGCCCGAGCCGAGCGCCGCCGCGATCAGGATGTCGCGGACGAAGCCGAGGACACGGCTCACCATGGTCAAGCCGCCGACGGTGGCGAAGGCGCGATAGAGTTTCATGGGCTGGAGCAGTTATCCGAGCCGCACCGGCCTGGCAAGACGGCACACCATTTCCGCCGCCGGTTGACTGGAGCCGTTGCCTCAACGACGCGGCCGACGCTCGGCAAACCAGGTGCCGACCACACCCGCCGCAAACCTCAGCGCACCCGCCACCGGCATCCGCGTTCCCGCCATCGTATCGCGGATCTCAGCCAGCGCCTGATCCTCGACAGGGCGACCCAGCGCCATGGCCGCAGCGAGCGGCGCCAGCGACAGCGTCAGAGCCACACCGGTGCCACCATATCCGACGTTATGCACGATCGCCGAGCTTTCGCCCGCAGGGCCGATAATCGGCAGATCGGTCGATGTCATATGATAGCGGCCTCCCCACGCCTCCACGATATCGGGCAAAGGGGAGCCCTTCAGGCTGCGGGCCAGATGCTTGCGAAGGCCACGCATCACGGCGGCCGGCACATCGAGATCGCCGCCTTCGGTCTGCCGCAGCTTTTCGATGCCGCCGAACACCAGTCGACCCTGATGCACGCGGTAGAAGACGTAGGCTGTATTGAGCTCGACGACGAAGCCACCCGAAGTGCCGCCGGCATGTGTCAGACATGCAAGCAACTCCGGCCCCAGCGGCGCGGTCGCCAGCATGTAGTTGCGCACGACGCGCGCTTTGGGCGGCCGGGCGAGCGCCAGTGATGGCGTATAGGCGTTTGTCGAGAGTATGACGCGCGCAGCCTGGATCTCTCGACCGTCGACGAGGATGACCCGCGCACCATCGGTACCGCCATCATCAATGCTCCGGACAGGGGCTTGCTCGGCAATCGTCACGCCGCGACGCCGAGCCTCGGCAGCAAGGCCGGCGGCAAGGCGATAAGGGTTGATAGTATGCGCCCGCAGCACCAGCGACCGTGGACCACGATGAGACGTACGCGGCGGCCAGTCATGCGCAAGACCGGCCGCATCAAGCGTGCGCGAGATATGTGCAAGGCCGGCATCGACGATCGGCCCTTGCGACTCCAGCGCCAGATCGATGGCGCTGACGTCCGCCTCGGGAGCGATGTGGCGAGCCCACTCCGCCGCGGCAGCGATCTTCCTCTCGAGCAGATTGATGGCACGCGCATGTGCCGGATTGTTCAACGCCGTCGTCAGCCAGATCGGTGCAGCAAGCGGAGACATCAGCCCGCCGTTACGGCCGCTGGCGCCATAGCCAACCGTGCGGGCTTCCAGCAGCACGACATCAGCCGAAGCATCAAGTTCCTTGATGCGCAGCGCAGTCGCTAGCCCTGCAAAGCCACCACCGACAATTAGGATGGTGGCGCGGTGCGGCAGCGGTGCGGCTGCAGTAGCGAGCGGCATACCGCCCACACGCTGCCAATAGCTGTGGCTTACAGCGCGGCCCGGCTCCGCCGCTCCGGCTACAGGCAGCGCACTCGATTGCGAGCAGGTCGTGGCAACGGCGGGCATCGTCTTCATCCGGTCTGAGCCGAGGGTACGGAAATCGTCATGTATCGAAACAGTTTGTTGAAGCCGCCTCTTGGACCGCCCCATCGTTAACGAATTCGCACGCACGCTTCCTTCGTGCGCGGCAGAGCTAGATCCTGACGCCTTCCGGCATACACCCCGATCCCCCATGTATGGCGGCACGGCCCTTGCTACGGTAAAAGCTGGCGTGGTTCAGATCGAGAGGTCTGTCTCGCTGGCTGGCCGCAGGGTACGCAGCGGATCACTCAACCGCCACACTGGTGTTCCGGAACGAACGCGTGGTTCGGGGCTGCGGTCATCGAACGATCGTCAATCCAGAACACAAACCGAGAGATCTGGCCAGGATTCCGGGCCGCCGGCTGGAAACCAAGTGTCCGGACAACGTTTAGGTGTACGAGTTGGACCTGAAACGATTATGTCAGTTCCCAGACGGTCGTGACGCGGTACGGTCCGATCCTTGACTAAGCTGCGAACGGAATAGCCCCAATGCCGGTCGTCCCCGGCGACGCCAACTGAAACTGGCAACAGGTGCACGCATGAGCCAACGACCGCCGAGCATTTACCCCGTGATCCTGTCTGGCGGATCGGGCACCAGGCTCTGGCCGCTCTCGCGCGCCATGCACCCCAAACAGTTCATCCGTTTCTTCAATGGCCAGGGCACGAGCTTCCTTGGAGCAACTCTGCGCCGTCTCGCCCCCGACAAGGGGTTCGCTCCGCCCATCCTGATGTGCAACAACAACCACCGGTTCCTGGTGCGCCAGGAGCTGGAAACGGCGGGATTCGAGGCTCACGCGATCATCCTTGAGCCTGCTGCCCGCAATACCGCGCCCGCCATCGCGGTTGCTGCCCTCGCCGCTCACGAACAGGACCCCGATGCCATCATCGTGGTGATGCCTTCCGACCACGTCATCAAGCACGAGAGCGAGTTTGTCGACGCGGTCCGCCGTGCCGCAACCGTTGCTGCAACCGGCCGCCTCGTCCTATTCGGCATCAAGCCGACCGAGCCGCACACTGGCTATGGCTACATCCACCAGGGCGCATCGCTGCCCGGGCTCGAAGGTCGGGCATACGCCGTCGCCGGCTTCACCGAGAAACCCGACAGAGCCACCGCGAAGACCTACATCGAGTCCGGCACGTACTTCTGGAACAGCGGCATCTTCGTCCTCCACGCCGCGACATTGCTCGACGAACTCGCAAAACTGGCCCCCGAGGTCTTGGCCGCCGCCCGCGCCGCCTACACCGAGCGCGCCGAGGACATCGGCTTCGAGCGCCTCGCCTCAACGCCCTTCTCCCGGTCCCCCAGTATCTCGATCGATTACGCCGTCATGGAACGCACTTCGCGCGCGGCAATGCTGCCGATCGATGTCGGCTGGAATGACGTCGGCTCGTGGTCGTCGCTGTGGGAGATCGCTCCCCGTGACGACAACGGCAATTATGCCAAGGGCGAGGCAATCCTGGAGGATACTCGCAACTGCTACGTTCATTCCGAGCGCGCGCTCGTCTCCACCATCGGGGTCGACAACCTTGTCATCGTCGACACTCCCGACGCTCTCCTCGTCGCGGACCGCAGCCGCGCACAGGACGTGTCGAAGGTAGTCGAGCGGCTCAAGCTGTCCAATCGCAAGGAGCACGAGCAGCATCTGCGCAACCTCCGGCCTTGGGGCTACTTCGAGACGCTGTCGCTTGAGCCGCGTTTCCAGGTGAAGCTCTTGCACGTGAAGCCCGGAGGCAAGCTGTCGATGCAGATGCACCATCATCGCTCCGAGCACTGGATCGTCGTCAAGGGCACTGCAAAAGTGGTCATCGGCGACGAGGAGAAACTCGTTCGCGAGAACGAGAGTGTCTATATCTTCGCCACCCAGTGGCACCGGCTGGAGAACCCGGGCAAGGTTCCGCTCGAAATCATCGAAGTACAGATCGGCAGCTATCTCGGCGAGGACGACATCATCCGCTCCGAGGACGTCTACAATCGTGCCGCCGAGGAGACGCGGTAGCGAGGTAGACGACGGCCGCATCCACCTTTTTGCGTCCGCCCGACACCGCTGTCGCCCACCGCAGGCACGAGCACGCCCATGTGCCTGACCCCGCCCCCCTATGTGCTGCTTGCCCGCTTGCACCGCAGGCAGGTGCGCACCTTGCCATGCCGCACCGATCCGACTACCAAGCAGAACCTATCTGACACCCTCTTCGGCGAGGCACTGGATCACCATGACTGCGGATATCCCCGGACGCCCCATCCTCGTCACCGGCGTCGCCGGCTTCATCGGCATGTTCGTGGCAAAGGCCCTGTTGGAGGCGGGAGAGACGGTCGTCGGCATCGACAATCTCAACACCTACTACGACCCCACCCTGAAACGCGCGCGCCTTGAGGTGATCCGCAATCCGCGCTTCACGTTCCACGAGTTTGATCTTGCCTCGCGCCAAGCCGTCGAGAAGCTGTTCAAGGATACCGCCCCACGCACGGTCATCCACCTTGCGGCCCAGGCGGGCGTACGCTACTCGCTGACCAATCCTGCGGCCTACATCGATTCCAACCTCGTCGCATTCGGCAATGTGCTCGAGGGCTGCCGACACAACGACGTTGGCCACTTGGTCTATGCGTCGTCGAGCTCTGTCTACGGCGCCAACGTCAAGATGCCCTTCAGCGTGCATGACAACGTCGACCACCCCGTCAGCCTTTACGCCGCCACCAAGAAGGCCAACGAGCTGATGGCTCACACCTACTCCCACCTCTATGGTCTGCCGACGACGGGCCTGCGCTTCTTCACGGTCTATGGTCCGTGGGGGCGGCCGGACATGGCACCGATGCTGTTCACCAAGGCGATTCTCGAAGGGCGGCCCATCGAGGTCTTCAATGAGGGCCGCATGTCGCGCGACTTCACCTACATCGACGACGTTGTCACTGGCGTCGTCCGCGTCGCGGCACGGCCCGCGCGACCTTGCCCAAGCTATAATCCCGAGTTGCCCGATCCGGGCGCCAGTCATGCCCCCTACCGCGTCTACAACATCGGCAACAACACGCCGGTCGAGCTGATGACCTTCATCGCCACACTGGAAAGAGCGATCGGCCGCGAAGCCATCAAGACCATGCGGCCCATGCAGCCCGGCGACGTGCCGGCCACCTACGCCGACATTGACGACCTGGAGCGGGACTTCGGCTACCGCCCGCGCACGTCGCTGGAAAAGGGGATCGCACAGTTCGTCAAGTGGTATCGGGAGTTCTATCGCGTGTGACCGCGTGAGGAGTGGTAGCGTCGCGCTGCCGCCGTAATCAGGGAGACACGATCGCGCCATGCGCCTCCTACGCTACCTCAAGGAACTGCCGGGCCGGATCGCTATTGCCGCCGCGCCGCTGCTCCGCTTCCTCGCGGCGCTCTTCTTGCTGCTCGCCATCGTACTGTTCGTCGCGGGATCGACGCAGCAGGGCACGCACACCTCGACGCTTGCACATTGGCAGAGCATATCGCCATCGTCCTTGGCGTCCCTGAAAGCCGCAGTGACACAGCGTTTCGGCGCCTGGATGTGGGACCCCTTGTTGTCGAGCTTGCTCGGGCTCCCCTCCTACGTGCTGTTTGGCGGGCTCGCCCTCCTCTGCGGCATCGCTGGGCGCCGCAGGCGAGTCGTCAACATTTTCGTCAACTGATTGGTCAACCGTTCGGCATTGGCGAAGTCGCCCCGCTTCGCATTCCGCCTCAGCCCGGTTGCATCATGTCGCCGATGATGCCGAAACCGATCAACAGCACCAGCCCGAAGATCAACACGGCCATCAATCGCGTATGCTTGCGATTAAGATCGCGCATCTGGATCTCGTCGATCGATTGCTTCTCGCGCGGGCCCGATACGATACCCAGCACCTTCTTCGGCATCGAGCGGCGCACGCTTCCCTGGTCGATCAGCGCGACACCGGCGCGATGCGCAATGCGCTCGGCGATCTCGACATAGGGAAACGCCGGATCGACATTCGCCTCGTTGACGTAGCCAAGCCGGATCTTGTCGCCGCCCTTGGTGACGACCCGCGCACCCTTCAGCATCATCGGCGCCCAGACGCCCCCATAGACTTCGCGCCGCATCTCAACGGCCTCGATGTCCTTGTAGGGAATTTCGTGCGTGCGATACCGCAGCATCGGCTGCGGGCCGCGCCCGGAGGGCAGTGTCAGACGTACCGCCGTGTTACCGAGTTCGACCCGTGAGCGGATCGAATGCAGAAGCTCGACCACGACCAGAAACATGACGACGGCAAATCCGGCCGCGATCACCATCAGACCGATGGTGCCTTCCCAGAGGCCGTGGCTGATGCGCGCATAGAGCATCGGACCAAGGCTGATGAAGAACGGCAGAAGCAGAAGAAAGATCAACGAAAACGCGACACGCCGACCACCGCTGGCGCGATAGACGACCCGCTCGCTAGGCTGGATGGCTCGCCCTGCTCCGGTAGCGGTGATGGCATCGTGCCCCAGCGCCGCGGCAAGCTCGTCGGCGGGTTGCACAACGTTGGCATCGGTCATTGAGATGGCTCCCCTCGAAGTACGCGGCCAGTATCCCCCCGCCGCGTCGCATGTCCTCCTCCACCGCCGCAATGACGGCAAGCTCGCAAAAAAGTGAGGCGTCAACGGGGCGGATCGGGCAAAATCGACGCACCATATAATGCGGAGCAGAATGCGACAGCTCTGGAGATAACGCCCCATGTTCCTCAGAAAGAAGGCCGTGATGCCCTCTGCCGACACAGCCCTTCCGGGTCGTGACGCGCCGATCCCGACGGCTTCCACCCACTTCGTACTCGGCCGCCCGCTTAAAGGGCCGTACCCGGACGGCACGGAAACGGCCATGTTCGGATTGGGATGCTTCTGGGGAGCCGAGCGAAAGTTCTGGCAGCTCGGCAACGGCATCTGGATCACGGCCGTCGGTTATGCAGCCGGCTACACACCCAACCCGACCTATGAAGAGGTCTGCACTGGCCTGACGGGCCACAACGAGGTGGTTCTCGTCGTGTACGAGCCGGACCGGCTGTCATACGACGCCTTGCTGAAGATCTTTTTCGAAAGCCACGATCCGACCCAGGGCTTGCGCCAGGGCAATGATGTCGGCACGCAGTACCGCTCGGGAATCTACTGGTTCTCCGACACACAGCGTGCCGCCGCCGAGGCCGCGCGCGCGGCCTACCAGCCCCGCCTGGCCGAGCGCGGCTACGGCAGCATCACGACCGAACTCCTACCCGCACCCTCATTCTATTTCGCCGAGGACTATCACCAGCAGTATCTGGCCAAGGTCCCGCACGGATATTGCGGCCTCGGCGGTACGGGCGTGTCCTGCCCAATCGGCACTGGCATCACAGCCACGTCGGACTGAATGTCGGTATGAACCCGCACCACGGCCGCTGGACCGGCTCTCATTGAGTCCGGCGCCGGTGTGCCTTCCCGATCTCGGACGACTCTTGCCCACGCGCAGTCCCTGCGGGCGCCTGTCGCATGGGCAAGGTCCAGATTAGGGAGCACATCACAGCTCCCCGCCGCTCGCGCGCCGCATGCCGCCGCGCGCCTGCCGCGGGTGCTTGCCGGAGCACTCCGGCGGGACCTGCCGCCATGCTGGCACCACCCTTCGACCGTGAAGCCATCGACCAACTGATCGGTGACCTCGCCGACAGAGGCTTCGGCGTTCTCACCGATGCCATTGCCGCGCCACTCGTCGACCGCCTCGTCGCCGACTGCATTGCCCGCGAGGACTCAGGCGAGATGGCGCGCGCCGCCATCGGCCGCGAAGAAGCACACACGCTGGAAACGCGCATCCGACGCGTCGACGCCGCTTGGCTCGACGGACGCTCCGACGGCGAAGCCGCATTCCTGGCGCTCGCCGAGCAGATCCGCAGCGCCATCAATCGCCGCCTCTACCTTGGCCTGTTCGAGTTCGAGGCGCAGTTCCTGACCTACCCGCCGGGCGGATTCTATGCGCGCCACCTCGACAGCCTGCGCGGCACGCGCAACCGCATCGTCTCGATGGTCGTCTATCTCAACTCCGACTGGGAGCCCGCTCATGGTGGCGAACTCGACATCTGGTCGGAAAAGGACGATTTCGGTCCACCCATGGCAACCGTCGCCCCGCGTGCGGGAACGATGGTTCTGATGCTGTCGGAAGAGATCCCGCACGCAGTGCGTTCAGCCAACGCCCAGCGGCGCGTTATTGCCGGATGGTTCCGCGTCAACGCTTCGACGGGCCAGCGCGCCGATCCCGCCCGATGAGCTGCCCGGTCGCCGCAGCCGCCGCATTGAGCCTCGCGATAATCGGCTAATCATGCGCACGACGCGCAGCCGAGCAGGCCCAAACACTATTGCTGATCTTATGACGAGTGAACACGAGCTAGCGCGCCTTGCGCGCCAGCGCCTCTTCGCGGGTCTTGCCCGAGATATCGACCTCGTCCTTTGACCTCTCGATGCTGGACTTGACCAGTTCCGCCTCGTCCTTGACGAGCGGACCATCACCTGCCTCGAGCACAAGTTTGCAGTGCTGCGGCAGATCCGCCAGCGTGATCGGCGGCTTCGGACGAACCGGCCTCACGACCTTTGGCTCCGGACGGGGCTTCCGCGTCAGTCGCTTGAACCAGTCGTCAAGCTCTTTGCCGCACCCATCATCACCGGTTGGCGGCGGTTGCGCGCGACACTCCTTGGAGGCGTCGGGACAGCCGATCCGCACGTGGAAATGATAGTAGTGGCCGAAGTAGGGGCGCACCTTGCCGAGCCAGCCGCGATCCTTGCCCGCAGCCTCGCACAGTGCCTTCTTGATCGCCGGATGAACGAGAATCCGCTCGACGTCCCGATACTCCGCTGCCCGCTTCACCACGCGCACATGGCTTGGCGTGAACGCTGTCGGGTCCACTTTCGTCGGCCCATCGATCATCGATGTCGCCGCCATCGATTCGCGCTCACGGCGCGACAGGCGCCGTCCGGGCATGGGCGTGAACCAGATATCCGCGTCGAGCCCGATCTGATGGCTCGCATGTCCGGTCAGCATCGGCCCACCGCGCGGCTGCGAGATGTCTCCGACCAGGAGGCCGGGCCAGCCATCCTCCTTTTGCACCTCCGTCGCGAACCGCTCCAGGAGAGCGATCAACCTCGGATGCCCCCAGTTGCGATTGCGCGACAGCCGCATCGCTTGCCACGCCGGGCCATCGACCGGCAGCGCCTTTCCTCCAGCGAGACAACCGCGCGAATAAAAGCCGATCGCGCGCGCGGCCAGCGGCGCACCGGTCTTCGCCGCGCCGAACAGCAGCTTGGCCGCCACCGGAGGTTTCTTTTCGTCAGGGATTTCGGGCTTTGCAGACGGAGGCGGCGGCACGACTGCGGCCGCATCTCCGCTGTCGTCGTCCGTAATCGCGCTTATGCTTTTTGTTGTCGGCTGCGGTTCTGCGGCGGCTGCAACGTCTGACACTGAATGCGAGACCGTTGTAAGTGCCGCCTGTTGGGTCTCGGCCGCAGCACTCCGGTCTGCATCGCTCGAGGTCATCGCGACCACCGGAGACGTCTCGACCTGCCGCGCGACCTCAATGGCCGCAGCGCCGACCGGCCCCGGTTCTGCAACAGGGATTGACGCCGCGCCGGCACCGCTCACGGGCTGTTCTGCAACCCTCACGCTCTCCGGGCCAACGGCACCCTCCATCGCTGCGGGCTGCAATGCACGTGCGTCGTGCTGCTCCGCATCCGCAATGGTCGAGCCGACCGATGCAGCAACCGTCATTGCTGGCGCCGCACGGGCTTCATCCTGCGCCCGCGATGTCGCTAGTTCTGGAATGCGCGCGGTCGCCAGCTCCCGCCGCGCCTCAGCGCTCACGAGGCTCGGGCGAAGCACAGGCTGCGGTGCCGGCACCGACAAGATCTCTTTGTCCGCTGGTGATGTCGACGCCACACGAACCGGGCGCACGACATGTTTGTCGATGAGTTGGTAGGCGTGCGCGACCGCCTCACGCGTCTGAGCGGCGAGGTGCACGTAGTCTTCACGGGGCATGGCAACCAGAATTGCCGTCCCCCCGACCATCATGACCGTGCGCGCGATGCGACCCAATTACCGATCCTCCCAGAACAACCCTGGCGAGTCGAAATCCTCGATGAAAGTCTTATCTTGAGCGAGCTTATAGTCGTCTTTGGCGAAAATTGGGTGGCTTGGCGATCGCCCTCCGCATGCATTCTGCATGCTTCTGCGAACCACATCCGCTCTCGATGAAGAAATTCATTTCGGGAACAGCAACATACGACATAATGATGCCGAAGCCCAAACCGACGCTTCACCACACCTAACAGGTTACACCATTAACCGCGACGTCGGAACGGCAGCGACAGGCTCCACCCGAGCCGCGTCGGCGCCTCGCTCTGATAGGGCTCGAGCCCGATGGTCATGCCCTCGTGCCCCTTTTCCGGCTGCGCCGTGTAGGTCCCGAAGATGCGATCCCAGATCGAAAGATTGAAGCCGTAATTGCTGTCGTGCTCGCGTCGGAGCACCGAATGGTGCACCCGGTGCATGTCGGGCGTGACGATCAGCATTCGCAGCGCGCGATCGACCCGCGGCGGCAGCGCAACGTTGGCATGGTTGAACATGGCGCAGCCATTGAGAATGATCTCGAACAAGATGACCGCTTCCGGTGCCGCGCCAAGCGCCAGCACGCACAGGATCTTCCAAAGCATCGACAGCGCAATTTCGATCGGATGGAAGCGAATGGCCGTCGTCACATCGATGTCGACATCGGCGTGATGCATCTGGTGCAATTGCCACAGCGCGGGCACCTTGTGGGCGACGAGATGCTGGAACCAAATCGCCAGATCAAGCAAGACGACAGCAATCAACCACTCGACCCACCACGGCCAGTCGACCAAGTTGAAAAAACCCCAGCCCTGCTGTCCGGCATGAAACGCCGCCGCTACCGCAACCAAGGGAATTGCCAGCGCCCCCATCAACCTGACCACGATGCTGTCCACCACCACGATCGACAGGTTGGTGAACCAGCGCCGGCTCTTGTCATGGCCGAGCTTGCGCTTGGGCCGCATCACCTCCGCCGCGGCCATGATGACAAACACCGCGACGAATGCACCCAGTCGCAGCGCCGTCTCGCCGAACATGGTGCCTTCTCCCATCATGAGGACGGGCATCAGCAAACCTCCTTTGAAGCCGCAATCACGGTCGCATTCAAATAGCGCCCCGCAACATATGCCACTCGTCTTAGTGCTTCGATCATTGACGTGGTCCTCACAATGGCGTCAGTGCGACACCAGGCAGCATGCGAACGCGAATCTGCATCGCGGTTTCCCGATGGACAAGACTACATGATCACGACCGAGCTGCTGATCGACACCCCGAAAAGCCCCGCACCACGTGCCTGGCTGCTCCTCGCCCACGGTGCGGGCGCACCGATGACGAGCCCGTTCATGAACACGATGGTCTCGCTATTGACCGAGCGAAACATTGCGGTGACTCGGTTCGAGTTCGCCTATATGGCGGCCCGACGCGATGACGGAAAACGCCGCCCACCTCCCAAAGCCGAGCTGCTCGTACCGGAGTTCGAGGCCGCCGTGGCGGCGGTTGCTGCCCTGCCCGCACGCGCCGGCATTCCGCTCCTCATCGGCGGCAAGTCCATGGGCGGCCGCATCGCCACGTTGTGCGCCGATCGGCTCTTCGGGCGACGCATTATTTCGGGCGCAGCCGTCCTGGGCTTTCCTTTCCATCCGCCGGGCAAGCCTGACCGATTGCGCACGGCACACCTCGAGAACCTGCGCTGCCCGTTGTTGATCGTACAGGGCGAGCGCGATCCGTTCGGATGCCGTGACGAGGTTGACCGGCTCACTCTGTCGCCCGCCATCCATTTCGCCTGGGCCGCTGACGGCGATCACGATCTCGGCCCGCGCGCCAGCAGCGGTACGACCCGCAAGGCCAACCTCGCCACCGCCGCAGACGCCGTTGCAGCATTCACGGAAGACCTCTCCTGACCCATTGCTGCCCGAGCCGACCAGCCCGCGGAGCGGTTGATCGGACCCAAGGCCAACCTGATAGGGATCCGCCATAGTGTGGCCCGACCAATCCAAGAGATGCCTTGCATGACCACCTTCGAACTCTTCCAGCGCTTTTCTGTCGCTCTAGCCATCGGTCTTCTGATCGGATTGGAACGCGGCTGGCACGAGCGCGAGGGCACCGCAGGCAGCTCCGCCGGCCTGCGAACCCATGCCCTTTCCGCGCTTCTCGGCGCGACATGGGGCGCTATCGCCAATGAGACTGGACCATCCGGCGCCATCGCACTCGGCCTCGCCTTCACGGCATTTGCCCTGGTCGCCGCCGCCTACCGCCTGCGCGAGATCCGCCATCAGGGATCGTTCGGTATGACCACCGTCGTCGCCGCCTACTCGGCTTTCGCGCTCGGTGCCTATGCCGTGGTCGGCAACTACCAGATCGCCGCCGCTGCGGGTATCACGGCGATGGCGTTGCTGTCGTTGAAGCGGGTGCTCCAGGAGTGGTTGCGCAAACTCACATGGATAGAGTTGCGCTCCGCCATCGTCCTGCTGGCCATGAGCTTCATCCTGCTGCCGATCCTGCCCAACCGCAGCATCAAGGAACTTCTTGGTCTCAATCCTTACGAGATCTGGCTCATGACGATCATGATCGCCGCCATCTCGTTTGCGGGTTACATTGCCGTACGCATTGCGGGCCAGCGCCGCGGCATTCTGATCACCGGTGTCGCTGCCGGCCTCGTCTCCTCGACCGCCGTTACCGTGACGCTCTCCCGCCTCGCCAAGGAGTTTCCTGCACAGCGTAATCTCGCTACTGCCGGTGCGCTTGCCGCTGGCGCCACCATGATGACGAGGGTTACGGCAGTCGTCGGCATCTTCAACCAGCAGCTGATGCTGGCCCTCCTCCCGCCGCTGCTCGCCGCGGCCACCGTCACCGGCCTTGCCGCCTACGTTCTGATGGCCAGACAGGGTAACACTTCGACCGGCGCCAGCGAGTTGGAACTGAAGAACCCCTTCGAGTTGGACACCGTGCTGAAGTTCGGCGCGCTGCTCGCCCTCATCATGCTGCTTGCCGATCTTGCCAAGTCGACAGCCGGCCCTAGCGGGCTCCTGGGCCTCGCAGCCGTTTCCGGCATTGCCGACGTCGATGCCATCACGCTTGCCATGTCACGCCAGGCAGGCACGGACTTGGCGCTCAAGACTGCGGCCCAGGCCATTGCCATAGCCGTTGCCGTCAACACTTTCTCCAAGGCGGCCATCGCCTGGATGACGGGCGGCCGCGGCCCAGGCATTCCGATGACGGTCGTCGCCGTGCTCGCCGTCGCCGCCGGAACGCTCGCGCTGCTGCTCTCACCCCTCCCAGGCGCATCACCCTGAAGCCGGTTGACGGCCTGTCCCTACTGCCCAGGATCGAACCATGGATGACACACTCCACTCGACACGCGGCCTTATCGAGGTTCGCGTCGAGGGGCTCAACCAGCTGTTCAATTCCCTTGATCCCTCGCCGTTCCGCAATCGCGATCTCGACCACGACGCCGAGGCGCACATCATCGACTGGGCGCGTGAGTTGCCTGCCGACATCCCATTACGGCTGAACATTTACCTCCCGCCGACGGAGATCGACTTTGCCGCAAGCCGGGGCGTCGTCGAAGCATTCCACCATTATTTCGCCGACCGTGCCGCCGTTGCCGGCCGCGACCTGGCAGAGCATTTCAGGGCCTCATGGCGCTACTTCACCATTGGTCTGCCGGTACTCGCGCTTTGTCTCATCGCCAGCCAGACCGCCGCACCGGTACTCGGAGCCGGCACGTCCGCCCGCATCCTTGAGGAAAGCCTCATCATCGTCGGCTGGGTCGCCAACTGGAAGTGGATCGAGGCCGTGCTTTACGATTGGTGGCCGCTGAAGCGCCGTCGCGACTTGTATCAACGCCTCGCGGCTGCAACGATCGAGATCCTGCCGGTTCAGTCCTGAGCCGAAAGACTGATGCTGCAATTGCGGCGAACGACATAGCGCTTCGACCGGATGTGCCTCCGCCTCAGCCCTTCTGTTGCCGCGCCGTTGCCGCACGCTCAAGCGCAGCACAAGTCAGCTTATCGAGCGACAGCGCCTCGGCCAGCAGGTCGAGGAACCGGATCTCCTCCGATGCAATGCGGCGATCGCTGACCGCTACCTCCGCCGACAGCACGTAGGCCGTCTCGCGAAGCTGCTCGGGCAGGCTAGCCGTAACGAGGTCGAGCACGCGCCGCATGCCGCCGTCGCGCGACAGGAGCGCCGCACATTCGCGCGATTCGTCGAGCAGCCACATATCGTCATAGTCGCGAAAAACCGGCAGCTCCCGCACGATCGAACCGATCCGCTTCAGTTCCGCATCAGAAATGGCGCGATCGACCGCCGAAACGGTGATCATCGCATAGATCAGGGCTTGCTGGGGCTTCAGAAGAGAATTCATGTCGACCTCACCATTGACCCAGGCACCTAACCCGATCTTCGCCACCGGGTAAAGCGCTGCGAAAGCCTTGCACGCGTGAGACGAGAGCGCGTGGCATGACCTGGTTTTCAAGCAGCGCACGCCCGTAGATTGACGTGACACGGACCGGTCAATAGGGTGCCGCAGCCATGCCGCGGTGCCTCACCAAACCTGCACCCGCCATCGACGAAAAGAACCACCGCCGCGACCACCGGCCATTGCTCCGGAGCGGCCCGCAATAGAGACGTGACCATGACGCCAGCCGTCGAAAATTTTGCTGCCGAGCTTCTGGCCGACGCCAAGGCGTGGCCCTTCGAGGAGGCCCGCCGGCTCATCAAGCGGCTGGAAAGGCTTCCAGGCGGCGGCGAGAAGACCGTCATCTTCGAGACAGGATATGGCCCCTCGGGCCTGCCGCACATCGGCACGTTTGGCGAAGTCGCGCGCACATCGATGGTCCGTCACGCGTTCGAGGTTTTGACCGGGGGACGCCGCAAAACACGACTCATCTGTTTCTCCGATGACATGGACGGCCTTCGCAAAGTCCCCGAAAATGTCCCCAATAAGGACCTGCTCGCCGCCGCCCTCGACAAGCCACTCACCTCCGTCCCCGATCCGTTCGGCACGCACGAAAGCTTTGCGCATCACAACAACGCGCGGCTGAGAACCTTCCTCGACCAGTTCGGGTTCGAATACGAGTTCCTGTCGGCAACCCAATGCTACCGCTCTGGCATGATGGACGCGACGCTCTTGCGCATGCTCGCTGTCTATGATGACGTGATGGCGATCATTCTGCCGACGCTCGGACCGGAACGCCAGGCAACCATTCGCCATTCCCGCCTGCCTGCCAGCGTTAGGACCGGCAAGGTGCTGCAGGTCTCGAATACGGATCGCCCGCGATGTCGCCAAGGGCACTGTCACTTTCACATCGACCCTGGAGACCGAGAGGCATCGTTGAGACGCTGGTCACCGGTGGTCGCACGGGCGCTGCGGAAGGCGGATTGGCCGCGCTGGACGGCACTGGCGTCGACTACGAGATGGCCGGCAAGGACTGATTGATTCTGGTCACACTCTCCTCGCGCATCGTAAAGGGCACTCGGCGGAACACCGCCCGAAGGCTTCAACTACGAGCTGTTCTCGACGACAAAGGCCAGAAGATATCGAAGTCCAAGGCAACGGCCACCATCGAGGAGTGGCTGACCTACGCGAGCCCGGAGAGCCTGTCGCTCTTCATGTACCAGAAGCCGAAGGCCGCAAAGCGCCTCTACTTTGACGTCATCCCGCACGGTCGACGACCATTCTCCAGTTCATCGCCGCCTATCCCGGCCAGGAGGGCGTTAGAAGCTCGACAACCCGGTCTGGCACATTCACACCGGGCATCCACCGGAAGCCGAGCTGCCGATCACCTTCGCGCTGCTCCTCAATCTCGTCGCCGCATCGAATGCGCATGAGAAGGACGTGCTGTGGGGCTTCATCCGCCGCAGCCGCGCCAGGTGCCACGCCCGAGGAGCATCCCCCTGCTCGACCACCCTGCTGGCTATGCTGTGCGTTACGCGAGGACTTGTCGCGCCCATCAAGGTCTTCCTGCGGAGCAACTGAGACTGAACGGCAATTGGAAGGCTTGGATGCGCCCCTGGTGGCGGTGCCCATCCGATGTTGACGCAACAGCCTTGCAGAACATCGTCTACGAGGCCGGCAAGGGAACGGCTGTCGAGAACCTGCGTCAGCGGTTCCAGGCACCTACGAGGTGTTGCTCGGCCTCCAGCCAGGGCCCCCTGCTTCGGTTTCGCCCATGAGCCTTCACGGCATCGACACACGCGAGCTGATCGCCAAGGGGCCTGACGGGCGCACTCATCAAAATGGGATAGCATGCGGCTCGCGAGTGATGCGCAATCGTGACGTGACGACGCATGCACGCTGAGATGCCTTCATCGATCGGATCGATGTTGTTCGCCCCTCGCTGCACTCAGTACGCCGTGGTCCGCGCGATCGATATCGCCGAACGACAACCGTCCCCTTTGCCCTGCGCGACTTTTTTTTTTTCTGGCTGCGCGCACAGGGCTCGATACGCACCTCATACCGAGCGTGGTGTGCTGCGCACTACGGCCTGAGGTCCGCCACGGACTCCTGCCTTCGGGGCGCCGCTATGGCTCGTGGCGCTAACCCGCCGCGGCGTCGGTATTCGCCTATAACGCCCATCATCTGACCGCTTGAGGGAAGTTTTGTCAGCGCCTGCCTGCGCGAGCGCGGAACCTCATACAGGTGTTGACGGCGCAATCGAATACCATATTTAATGACTGCCGCGCTGATGAAGCTCGCCTAAAATCCTGCAGCGATGTGCTTACCGCACCGTCGCGGCTGGGCGCGAACGCTGCAGCAAGCTGAGTCGAAGCAGGGCAACCCAGCGCAGCAGACATTCGCGACCTGGACTGACGCCTTCCGATGACTGCGGTATCACCTGCACGCTGACGACCGCGACGCGGGCTGCACGATCGTTAGCGAAGCCTTCGCGATTGGGCCAATCCAACAGGGATTGGCTTCCGCCGCATGCGGTGCCGAACTCATCCCCGCATCGCGCACGTCGATGCCTTGCGATCTCGCCCCAGTACGTCCAGGGTCCTGCGCGCCCCGGCGCGCCGCATTCGTGGCGGTCCCACGGGCGCCGAAACGACATCGGTAACGACGCTAAGCATCGGCCCGCGTTGCTGAAATACTTGCCGATCTGCGCTTTTTTTCCGGGGCGAAACTGCGATTGCGCAGACGGTCATTGAGCTTGTCAGCATGGTGAAGCTGCTCAGGCAGTGTGTCGCCGCTTCCTGCACGTCAGGCTCGCGATACATCTCCTGCCAGTCGCCAGTTCACTGCCGGCCGGTTGGGAAGTATCGTGCCGACGTTGAGGATGAGGGATCCCTTCGAGCGTGACGGCGCCACTCAGGCGATCGCCGATGCGCATCAGCAGTTGCAATATCGGGCGGATTGCGCCGATAGAGGCGCTGCGCAGATGGAAACTCCGCGTTGCGCACCCCATCACGCGTGAATTGGAAGACGTCCGCCGTCTCGTCCCTTTGCCTGCCCTGAGACAGATGGGCCTGCACCACCTTGTTGAACCGTGTCGAGCGGCGGCCACTACCGTGGCACAAGATCTGCGACGGGCGCTTCCGTCGATACCGCGAACGAGGCCGAGCTGCACTGGCCCGGTCGCTGTCGCACACCAGCGCAGCGAGCGCCGCAGGGTACCACTTCAGCTCACGCAACCGACCGAGATAGTAGAGCAGCAACGCCGATCAACCGAGTACCGTTGGCGCAGAACGGCACGCCTGGATCTGCGCGAAAACCTTGAATAAGGTGTCAGACCATCGACGAAACTCCGCGGCTCAAGATCGCGCTGATAAGGCTGCGCAGCCCTGTCACAACAGACGCGCGCGCTTGCGGCCGCAGCACCTCAGGTGACCGAAAACGCTTCGAAGTCTTCGCCAAGTGCCGTTTGCACCCTCCAGCCCCGGCGCACATGGCGCCGTCTTCCGTCCAGTCCACTGAGCACCTCGATTCCTGACGATGTCGCCTGACGCAAAGTACTGGCCGCGTTCGTTGAGCATCAGAACAGCCGATGCGCACGCTCCAGGTCGTGAGATAAATGGCCGACGACGCGGCACTGCCCAGTGAGAAACGCGTGCTCGCGGCCACCCTTCGTGAGCTGAGACATCGTTGGCCATCGCTTCACGCACCGGAAAGTTAGCTTTGTCGACGCCATGTAGGGCATCCCCGGCATCCTTCTTCCGGCCTGATCAGCGTGTTCTTCGGTCCGGGCGTAAAAATCGGCCTGCGCAGGCAGGCGACGGCCAGCACCGTTGAGCACGATCCGGTAGGCATGCCGAATGCGCGAGGTGCCCTCTGATTGAGGCGCTGAAGCCTCATCAGTGACGTCAAGGTCGACGGATTTCCTCTCGCTTCCGAACGACGGCTGGACCTGCAGATCGCGTAAGAATGGCGAATGAATTGTCAGCGCCGTGAGACGCTGCCGCGTCCGTCGATGACCATTCGGGATAATGCCAGCCGCGCAGCGTCTGTACCCGGAAGCGGGCTGCTTCTTTCAACAGAAGGACCGTACCAAGAAAGTAATCGGATCGGCTCACCCGGCGCATCGATCCCGGCGGCCCGAGACACATCGTCGAGCAGCCGCAGCGCGCTTCATCTGAGCCCCAATCATAGGACGCCGGAAAGCCGGAACACTGAATGCAGCCCTGCAGAAAACAGCTCCCCCAGGCGCAACCCAAACGCAACTTCTGGAAACATACCCGCCATTCTTGTTCTGATTGTTGACGCGCATCTGCGACGCCATCCCATTGCTTGACACGAGCCGTGGAAGGCATACAGGGCGAAGACCTGGAAAGAATATTCAATTTGGCTTGCCACATCGAAGTTCCCCTCAATACGCTACCAGCCGAACCTTCGCAGCATCGCTCCCCCATGCCAAGAAAGGCTTATGCTCATCTTTAGTATACCCCAGCTTCTGTTCGTCGTACCGCCTTATTCGGCGAACCTGCAGAACGTCATAAAGAACCACACAATTGGTCCGGAACCCAGCCATATGCAAAACAAGGACGAGATCAGTGCTACGTCTGATGCGCCGATTTACAAGATCGCAAATAAGCGCGCACGGGCCGTTGCCGTTTTGACCGGCGTTTACGACGGCTCACCTGACGACATGCGCGATGTTTCATCCATTTCTCGACACGTGCGCAACTACGCGAATTTGCACGCCGGGTTGGCTTCGGGGAAGGTGACCATATTGATCGGGAGATTAGTCCCGCCTGATCGGTGCATCAGAAGTGGGAACCACTGCGCTGCGGCGATCTGTTCCCCGCACTTTTATGCCCTGCTCTCATGCTGCCGCGGTGTGCTGGGTCCGCAATCTTCCTCTCGACGAGGATGGCGCTGTTCTGGACGTCGACACTGCACTTGCAGGTTCAGAGGGCCGATAACATGTCAGCAAAATTAGCGTTTCGCCCGCCCTCTGTTGTTCGCTCTCTCCCACCCGGAAGAGGCACACGAGGTCACGCTTTCGAAATCACTTGAACGTGGTCTGTATCTCCGGACCGCGCGATCCCACCGCCAGCTTTATCCGTCAACGCGGGGCTTGTCGTTTCAATCCGCCGGCATTGCAGCCGGTTTCGATAAGGATGCGCGCGTTCCCGGATGCGGTTCAGATTGCTGTGGCTTTGCTGAAATCGGCACGGTGATCGCCATTGCCTCAATCCGGAAACCCCAAACTCGCGTCTTCCGCCTCGTCACCGACCACGGTGTCATCAATCGCCTCGGCTTCAACAACGGCGGCCACGGAGCAGCTCTCGCCCGCCTGCAGCGGCGCCAGCAACGCGGCATCGTCGGCGTCAACATCGGCGCCAACAAGGACAGCGCCGACCGTAGCGGCGACTACGTCAAGGGCATCGATACCTTTTACGATTTGGCGAGCTACTTCACCGTCAACATCTCCTCGCCCAACACACCAGGCTTGCGCGACTTACAGGCCCCCGCCGCGCTTGACGAACTCCTGTCGCGTGTCATGGCGGCACGTGCAGCACAGGTTGCGCGCAACAAGCCGCAACGGCCAATCTTCGTGAAGATCGCACCCGATGTGGCGATGGAAGATCTGCCCGCCATCACCGAACGCCTCCAAGTACATGCGGTCGATGCAATTGCCATTTCAAACACCACGCTCGCCCGCAACGGCCTTGTTGATCCCAACCGGAAGGAGGGCGGCGGCCTCTCCGGACGTCCGCTATTCCACCGCGCCACGGTGATACTCGCGCGCGTGCATCAAATGACGGGTGGGCGCATTCCTCTGATCGGCATCGGCGGCATCGACAGCCCTCAGACGGCACTGGACAAGATCGAGGCGGGCGCTTCGCTGATCCAGCTCTACACGGGACTGATCTACGAAGGCCCCGGTCTCATCGGACATATTAAGGATCATCTCGACGCCGCAGTAAGCGCCGCGGGCGTGCGCAGCATTGCTGATCTGACGGGCCGCCGCGCTGCCGAGTGGGCCTCACGCGAAGTCGTCGCATGAGCCGCCGAGCCGACGCACCCGCGCTTAGGTACCGTTCGGTTCAGCACCCGGCCTTGTCGTAGAGTTCCGGCCGCCGATCTCGGAAGAAACCCCAGTCGGCGCGGTAGCTCTCGATCATGTTGAGATCGAAGGTCTGCACCAGGATGCCTTCGTCCTCAGCGCCGAAGCTCTGCACGAGCTCGCCGGTATGATCGGCGATGAACGAGTGTCCGTAGAAGAGTTGCTTCGCGCCGGAGTTGTCCTCCAGCCCGATACGATTCGACGCGACCACCGGTACCGCATTCGATACCGCATGGCCTTGCATCGCTCGCTGCCACATCTTGTGCGTATCGAGCGCGTCGTCGTAGGGCTCCGAACCGATCGCCGTCGGATAGAACAACACCTCCGCACCCTGCAGCATCATTGCCCGCGCCGCCTCCGGATACCATTGATCCCAGCAGATGCCGACGCCAATTCGGCCGAAGCGGGTCGTCCACGCTTTGAAGCCCGTGTCACCCGGGCGGAAGTAGTATTTTTCCTGATAGCCCGGTCCGTCGGGGATGTGGCTCTTGCGATAGACGCCGAGGATCTCGCCGTCGGCATCCAACATCGCCATCGAGTTGTAATAGCGCGGACCGTCCTTCTCGAAGAACGAGGTCGGTATCGCCACCTTGAGCTTGCGGGCCAGCTTCTGCATCGCAACGACACACGGATGCTCCGCTGTGGCAAATGCCGTCTTGAACCACTTCGGGTTCTGCTCGGTGCAGAAGTAGATGCCCTGGAAGAGTTCCGACGGCAAAATCACCTGTGCGCCCGCGTTCGCCGCTTCGCGCACCAGCGCCTCGGTCCTGGCAATGTTCGCCTTGAGGTCGTCACCGTAGGCGGTTTGCAGGGCGGCAACGGTGAGGGTGCGCTTGCTCATGGCTGTGATCCCGGGCTGCCGGACGCGCGGCGGCCCGGACCGACTCGTGTCGTGAACCGCAAATACCGACACCATTGCCGCGGCCTCGTCTCGGTCTTTGCGGTTCTGAACGACACTAGCAAAATCCTTGACTTAGTGTGGTGTTCATCTCGCAATTGCCGACGAAGAACCAGCCGCAATTGTTGGTCGGCAATTGCGAGACACCACACTAGATGGCAGCGCTTCGCCCCGCGATCAAGCACGCGATACAGCGCCTTGTCCGGGCTTGGTGAATGAAGCCGGGCGAGGCGGGCAATTCACAGCCGGCAACCGGTACAGCCTGAGCCGTGACAGTTGCAGCTTGGTCGATTGCCCGCTATCGAAGCGGACATGAGCCTCAAGATCCGCATCATCCCCTGCCTCGACGTCAAGGACGGCCGCGTCGTCAAGGGCGTCAACTTCGTCGACCTGATCGACGCCGGTGACCCGGTCGAAGCGGCCGCCGCTTATGACGCGGCTGGCGCCGACGAGCTTTGCTTTCTCGACATCACGGCCAGTCACGAGAACCGCGACACCATCTTTCATATCGTCGAGGCAACCGCCGAACGCTGCTTCATGCCCTTGACCGTGGGCGGCGGCGTGCGGACCGTCGACGACATCCGCAAGCTCCTGGAAGCAGGCGCCGACAAGGTGTCGATCAACACCGCCGCCGTTTTCAACCGCCAGTTCGTGAAAGAAGCCTCAGAAAAATTCGGCGCCCAGTGCATCGTCGTCGCCATCGACGCCAAGAAGGTGTCGGATGAGGGCGAGCCCAGCCGCTGGGAAATTTTCACCCACGGTGGCCGCAAGCCAACCGGCATCGACGCAATCGAATATGCCAAGGAGGTCGTCGCGCTCGGAGCGGGTGAGATCCTTCTCACCTCCATGGACCGCGATGGCACCAAGGCCGGCTTCGACCTTTCGCTGACGCGCGCCATCTCAGACGCGGTATCCGTTCCTGTCATCGCATCCGGCGGCGTCGGCACACTCGATCACATGGTCGATGGCGTCCGCGAAGGCCACGCCAGCGCTGTGCTGGCCGCCTCCATCTTCCACTTCGGAACCTACTCGATCGGCGAAGCCAAGCGTCACATGGCTGCAGCCGGCCTGGCCATGCGAATGGATGGCGTCGAGCCTGCATGAACCGGAGCCCGAGGAGCGTGGCTGCGAGTCTTCAAAAAGCGCACACGCTCTATTGTGCCCGAGCAGGCGGCGTGTCCCCGTCGGGCGCCGACGGAAGGATCGTCGGCGCTGCCGCCGCCATCGCCTTTTCCAGCCTGTCGAGATCGGCCTTTGCCTCGTCGTTGCCGAGCAAAATAGCTCGCCGGTAGAGACGTCGGGCCTGGTCGGCGTCAGGGATCACATCGGGAAATGCCACGGTCTTGAGATAAGATGGATCCATCGAACGGCCCTGTCCGAGGCTCGCATCTGCCGCATTACCTGCCATCGCCCGCTCGAAACGCTCCCGCGCCTTCTTCACGAACCCGGCGCGAAGCAGACGATAACCATCGTCGATCTGTTTGCGCGCCGTCTCCCTGGCCGCCTCATCAACCTCGACCTTGGCAGTCGCGGCAGCGGCACTGCGTGGCTCTGCCGGACCGCTGGTGGATTTGTCACCGGCCTGAGGGTCCGCCTTCGCCGTGACCGCAGGCTCTGCCGCCGCTACGGTCGCGCCAGATGCAGGAGACGAAGCCGAAGCGGCAACCGCTGGTGCCGCAACGACGGCGGGTTTTGCTGGCTCCGAAACCTTGGCCGGCGCCTCCCGCTCTGGTGCGCGCGCGACAACCTCGGCTGGAGCCGTCTCGCGAGTGGCCTGATGCCGTGAAACCGGTGCTGACGAGGCGACAGTCTTCGACGCACCGGGATTAGCGGCTACGCGACGGTCCGATGCACGCCGCGCCTGGCTCCGCGTCGATTTACGCCGCGCCTCCTGCCGCCTTGATGTGGCTGCGCGACCCTCGCGCGATCCGCTCCGGTCGGCTCGGTCCCGATCCTCGTAATCATAATCATAGTCATATCGGGAGGGTCCGCAGCCCGCGAGAGTCGCGGCCACGAGGATCAACACCGACAAAAGCACGGATACGCGCACGCTCGTCATTCCCCGAAACTGGCCGCCGACACACATCGGCAGCCCAAGAGGCACCGTCTTCCCGTCAAGCCTCTCTCGAACCACTGCGTGAAGAACAAAGGCGCCGGGAATTTGATCGCCCCGAGGCGAAGTAGTGGCAGGTTCCGCCAAGTCACCCGAAATGCGGACTCCCCGCGCTCCCGAAACCGTCCGGCGAGTTTCCGCTAGCCAAGTGTGCACGCGGAGGATAAACAGGCATCTGAAATGATACTCGATCTGCGCAACCCCACATAAGGTGATGAAAACATGAGGATTATCAACAACGGATGCGCCGCGCTCGCACTTGCGGCAGTGCTTGGCGCAACGGCCTCTGGCGCTGCCCTTGCCGGCCACAAGGCGAAGGCCAAACCGGCGTCCTGCCCCGCCCTCAATGCCGTCGACCCTGACAACGACGGCTCCATGACCCGTCTGGAAGCGCTCCGGGCTGCCAAGAAGACGTTCTATCGTCTCAACAAGGACAAGGACCGCACGCTTGAGGCGCCCGAGCTGGCTGGCCGCATGTCCGCCAAGGCGATTGCCGCCGCTGACATCCGCAAGGACGGCAAGATTTCGCTCGTCGAGTACCTGGTCGAGGTCAACAATCGCTTCCGTTGGGCCAACACCGACAAGGATCGCACGATCGAGTGCGACGAGCTGAACAGCAAGAAGGGCCGCCTGCTCTATCGCCTGCTGAAGTGATCACTCGGACCCACCGGCACACGAACTGTTCTCCACCAGCGGCGCGGCCTTCATGGCCGCGCCGTTCGCGTTTTTTCTTTATGTGAATCGGTGCGCGCGAACAGAGAGTCGAGCTTGGTTCACCTGTAGGCCTCAGGCGTGCACGGTTTTCGGCTCGAAGCGGCACAGATCGCGGATCGGACAGCGATAGCATTCTGGCTTGCGCGCCTTGCACAGGTAGCGCCCGTGCAGGATCAGCCAGTGATGCGCCGGCACACCGTACTCGGGTGGGATCAACCGGACGAGGTCATCCTCGACCGCCAGCGGCATCTGGCCACGCGAAAGGCCGATGCGGTTGGCCACCCGAAACACGTGCGTATCGACGGCCATCGTGGGCTGGCCGAACGCGACGTTCATCACCACGTTGGCCGTTTTGCGCCCCACACCGGGCAGCGTCTCCAGCGCATCGCGATCCTGAGGCACCCTGCCCTCGTACTCCGCAATGAGCTTCTCCGACAGCGCAATGACGTTCCGGGCCTTGTTGCGATAAAGACCAATGGTCTTGATCGCGTCCCGCACCCGCTCCTCGCCCAGCGCCACCATCTTGGCCGGCGTGTCGGCAAGGCGGAACAGCAAACGCGTCGCCTTGTTGACACCAGCGTCGGTCGCCTGCGCCGACAGAACGACGGCGACAAGCAGAGTGTAGGGATCGGTGTGCTCCAGTTCGCCCTTCGGCTCCGGCTCGATGTCGTGGAACCGGCGGAAGATCTCTGCAATCTCGTCTGACCCGAGCCCCTTGACCCGCCCCGCCGCCATCGCGCGCCCTGCCCCCGGAGCCTTCGCAGATCTGCCGACGCCGGTGGTCTTCGGCTTCGGCTTGGGTTGGGGCTCGATCTTCGGCTCGGCCATTGGCTTGGTTCCACCGCCAGACCGGGAGGACATGGCGTTGGCTTCCGTTGGCGCCTTGGCCCGCGGCTTCGACTCCGCGCCTGCCGCCGCAGTCTTGGATTTCTCCTGCCTCTTGCCGCGTTTTACGGTCGGTTTTCCCGGGCGCTCGGCCCCATCACGACGCCTAGCTTGCTGAGAGGGCTTCTTTTTCGATACCATTATATCCGACAATGATGCTCAGGGTTGCCAGCCGGAGCATGTCTAGCCGAAGTGTGAAGCGGGTCGGCGTGAAAAACATGCTCGAGACAACCGCATGTATAGCCGAACCGCGGGACACGTCGGCGTGAAAGACACGCTCAATGAAACGAGATCAAGGCGCGGCTGCCGATCCCTGAAACGCAAACGCGCTCCAACGTGGTGCAGATGACCCGAAACGAATTGCCTGGCGATACCAGCCTACCGCACGAGCGATGGGTACTCTCCTCTTACCGGTCGTTGAGCCCTCGCGGCTTCCTCATTCTCATGTCGACCCTGGCACTGGTGAGTTTCGTCGCCGGCATGGCATTCCTGCTGATGGGAGCCTGGCCGGTGTTCGGCTTCTTCGGCCTCGACGTGCTGCTCATCTATGTCGCCTTCCGTCTGAACTACCGCGACGGACGCCTGCACGAAACGGTCGAACTCGACCCCCGCCAGCTCGTCGTCACGCGCTTCCATCCCTCCGGAAGGACGGAGCGGTTCGAGTTCAACCCCTATTGGGTTCGCGTCAACTGCGCTGAGGGTATTGACGGCCGTACGGCGCTTTCGCTGTCCTCGCACGGCAACCTGTTCACGTTCGGCGGTTTCCTCACCGACCAGGAGCGCAAGGAGTTCGCAGCCGTTCTCGCCGATGCCCTGCAACTCGCACGGGCGGCGCACGCCTGAAATCTTTGGGCCAAAAGAGAATCGGCGCGGCAAGCCACCGTGCACCGGAGCACACGACACGGGTTGCCGCGCCGGCGGACCGCAGTACGCAAAACAAAGCATCGGTCACGAGAGGCCATTCAACAACAGAATGGTTTCAAGATTGGAAACACGTTGACCTCGGAACATGGCAAACGGCAACCGCGACCAACGTCATTGGCGACCACCGCCACGCGGCCGCAGCAGCCATGCCGTCAGCGGGACTGTCAATGTGTGCGGCAGTACGCGCAGCGCTATGCCCATGATCCGGTTGGTGATGCCGGGAACGATCACACGCAGACCGAGCCGATAGCCCCGATAGACCGATGCCGCGACACCGTCCGGACTAAGCGACGGCAGCAGCAGACGATAGAACGCCCCGTCGGCTCCCATCGCCGCGTGAAAGTTCGTATCGACCGGCCCCGGCGCCACCACCGCCACGCGGATGCCGCTTCCCCGCAGCTCGTGCGCCACCGCCTCACTCAGGGACAGCACATAGGCCTTGCTTGCATAGTAGGCCGCCTGCTGGGGCCCTGGCACATAGCCACCCAGCGAGGCCATGTTGATGATTGTGCCATGCCCCCGGCGACGCATATCGGCGACAGCGGCGCGCGTCATCCGGGTTAGTGACGCCACGTTGAGCGCAACGAGCCGGTCGAGGTCCTCCATCGATTGAGACGCGAAGTCGCCGCCGAGCCCGACGCCGGCATTGTTGACGAGCACATCCACATGCAGCCCTAGCGCCACCAGCCGGTCGGTGAGCACCGCATGGGCATCATCCCGCGTCACGTCGAGAGCGATGCCGATCGCTTGAGGCCCGTCGGCCGCAGCGTGCCCGACGGAAGCGACAGCCTCACCCAGCCGCTGTTCATCGCGCGCAACAAGAACGACCCAATGCCCGCGCTTGGCAAAGATGCGCGCCAACGCGAGCCCGATCCCATCCGAAGCCCCGGTCACGACCACGGCCGGCCGCGTCACGCCTTGCGCTACGCGCGCTGTGCTGGCGGATGTCTCCACCCGGCTTGCGAGCCCATCCTGTGGGGCCGGACCTGACAGTTCTGAAATCGGAGCCACCATCTGCGATTGAGCCATTAGAGAAGAGCATGATTAGCCGATGCATGGAGTAGCCGAGCGCGAAAAGCATGCTCCGGACAGGAAATCATAGTCGGAGACCGATCCCGTACCATGGGATCGAGTAGCGAATTTGCACGGTGCCCCGGCGACCGGCCGCCACCGCTGTGCCCCAGGCCTTGAAACGACCGCCCGTGCCGTCCTATCTGCGCAAGGAGCACAGGAGACGGCAGGCCGCGCAACCGTGCGACAAGCGCGGCCCCCTTCACGAGGAGCATCGATGCCCGCCCCGACCAACTGGTCCGACGCGCAAGCCCCCACCCTCGATGACATCGAGCGGCTCGCCGTCGCCGCCTGGAACCGGCTCCCTGACTACGTGCGCCGGACCTGTGGCGACCTCGTCATCCGCATCGACGAGTTTGCCGCTGACGAAGTTCTCGACGGCATGGGCATCGAAAGCCCGTTCGAGCTGATGGGCCTTTACCAGGGCGTCAGCATGGACCGTCGCAGCACCGGCGATCTGCCCCGCGAGCCCGACATGGTCTTCCTCTACCGGCGCGCACTCCTCGACTACTGGTCGGAAGCCGGCGACGAGACGCTGGGCGATCTCGTCACCCATGTCCTGGTGCACGAGATCGGCCATCACTTTGGCTTCTCCGATGACGACATGGACGCGATAGAAACGTCCCTGACCGACCCATGAGCGAGGGGATCTGCAGCACGCCAATGCCATGCAACGAGAACGTGAAAACTGTTCTTCTCCGCTCGCCCGGCTAGGGATCGGCATAATTGCCGCACCGGCAATACGGGTTGCCTGGCCATCAGCCAATCAGGCTTGCCGGCAGGAACATTCCGGGCCAAGGTGAACCCGCTTTGATGGGGCAGGTACGGTGGTTCATTGAACCGGCGAGCGGTTTTGCCGCTTTCAAAAAAGACGCGTACAGACACTAGGGGGCTATCGGGCATGCGGATTCGTGTGGCAGGGCGGATGTTGCGAACATCGCGGCGTTTCCTGGGTGTTACCGCTGCGGCCATCGCCACCATCCTCGTCGGTACGCTTCCCAGCGCAGGCGCCGACAAGCCACCGTCTCCGAGCGAGTACATCGATCACGTCGGCGGCGAGGCTAAGCTCGTGCCACCCGGCGCTCTCCGCCTCGACGGCAATCGGATGATCTGCGGCCACCGTCCGACCGTGCTGGACGACAGCCTCGACGACTATGCCGCCGCCTATCCCGGCTTTCTGATCATCAACCCGAAGCTGATGAACCGCATCTCCACCCCGGTGAAGATGTGGATCTTCGCTCACGAATGCGCCCACCAGTTCCGCGGACCGGACGAGGAGACCGCCGACTGCTTCGCAGTCCAGCGCGGGCGCCGCGAACGCTGGCTGACCGAAGAGGGATTGGAAGAGGTCTGCGCGTTCATCAAGCCGGCCAAGGCCGACATGATGCATCTGTCGGGATCGCAGCGCTGCGAAGCCATGCAACGCTGCTACAAGGACCCCAGCGTCCGCTGACCCGCGCGCCCTGAAAGCAGATCGGCTGGCCGGCCCGAGCCGGTAATCCCCGCCCCTGTCCGATATCTCAGCATGGTCGAGCCCTCGCTCCGCGGAGCCGCTCCATGCCCTTCTCAGCCTACGTACGCGTCCTTGTCGATCTAGCCGAGACGCTGCACGGCTGATCGCAGCGCTCACCCTCGATACAGGGCGCGCGTCGCCGCCGTGTCGCCCGCTATGCCGCGCGGATCGCCGACACGCTGTCGCGAGCCCGATGCACCTCACCGCGCTGGAGCATGATGTCGGCGACCAGAATGCGGCCCGGCGCGCCGCGCGTGAGTTCGGCCGCATCGCCGGTTACGCCGAGACCATGGTCGGCGTGCTGGAGCACCATCTTGACGGCTGCAAGCTGGCTGGCGTTAAAAAGACGCCTCGAACGCCTGGACGCCATCGCACTCAAGAACCGACAGCGTCCAATCGGTATCGATCACCGCATAGACGGCTGCACGCTGCCGAAGGCTACTTCCGCGCTCTTGCCGACGGTCTGGAGACCTGACGCTCACTGCCGGGCGAACCACTGGAGAAGGCTGCCGGAGATGGACAAGTTCACGACCTTGACGGAATTGCTGCGCTGCCCCGCTGCGCAACATCGACACCGACATGATCATTCCTGCCAGTTCCTGGAAGACGATCTGGCCACCGGCCTCGCAGTCGCTGTTCTACGAAATGCGCTACGGCGAGGACGGCAAGGAGAACCCCTGAGTTCGTTCTGAACAAGCCTCCGCCTATCGAAAGGCGCAACCTGGTCGCCGGCGAGAACTTCGGCTGCGGATCGAGCCGCGAGCACGCGCCCCTGGCGTTGCTCGACTTCGGCATCCGCTGCGTCATCGCACCCGATTTCGCCGATATTCTTTACAACAATTGCTTCCAGAACGGGCATCCCGCCCATCAAGCTCCCGCAGTCCGAAGTCGACGGTTGCTGGACGGATGCCAGCCGCGGCGCCAATGCGACGCTGACGATCGACCTTTGAGGCCCAGAGATCCGCGGTCCCGATGGCGGTTGTCATTCGCTCGATATCGATCCCTTCCGCAAGCACCGCCCGCTCAATGGCCTCGATAATATCGGGCTGACGCTGGAGAAGGCGAGTGCCATATCGACTTCGAAACGGAAGCGAAGACCGCTCGCCCTTGGCTCTAGAAAACCGGTTTGCCGCAATTGCCGCGCGCAGCAATAGGATAGCTGTAGTCACCCACAGGCCCTCCCTACCCGATGGTAGGATCGGCAGCACCGGGGTTCACTTTCGTAAACGCCAATTGCAGCCCGAATTGGCGTTTCTCTTTGAAATCGGAAATATCGCCACCGATCATTCGGCACTCATTTCGCAGCCGGGCATCTTGATGCGACCTTTGCTTCCGCCTCGAACCAACGTCAGCCGTCTTCCTCGACTGGCCAAAGCAATCGTAATCGCTGTTGGCTCACGTCGCCAGGCCCTGGAAACCACATAAAGCACTTGATTGGCGAGAGTTTGAGTCGAAAGAGGCTTCAGCGCCCAGTCGTCGCAGTTGTGCGCCTGGAAGGCCTGACGCGGACTGGCGGCTACTGCGACTCACATCGTCGTCATGGGCATTGCGCGAGAATACCGACCACCGGAAAATGCCCGCCACACGCATGTTTCTCGCGTTTTGCATGCTAAAAATGGCCGAATTCGTTGCAAACGCGTCACGGATCATTCGGTTTTGAAGCCGAAAAGTGAAAAACCAGCTTTGTGGACAAAAGGAATTAACTTATCCAATCGAGTGACCTGATCGGCATGAATTTGTTTTCCTTGATCGAAGTCGAATGCGAAACACGACCTGATGCCTTGAAGAGGGAGAGATCCAATGGCAGCAAAAGCTAAGGCGAAAGCCAAACCCGTTGCAAAGAAGAAGGCCGCCGTGAAGAAGACGGCGACCGCCAAGAAGGCCGCCAAGGCGACGAAGGCGGCCAAGGCGCAGACCACCGTCACGCTGCGCAACCTGTCCGACGCCATCGCGGAGGCCCACGACCTGCCGAAGAAGCAGGCGAACGCGATGCTCACCGAGATGATCAGCATGATCACGACCCACCTCAAGAAGGGTTCGCGCATCCGCATCGGCGGCCTCGGCATCCTGCAGGTCCGCCACCGCCCAGCACGCATGGGTCGCAACCCCGCCACCGGCGAGGCGATCAAGATCAAGGCGAGCAAGAAGATCGCCTTCCGCGCCGCCAAAGAACTGAAGCAGGCCATCTGATCCCGCCTGCTCGCTGCCGGCTCGCCCACCCGAGCAGCTCAAAACCACGACGACAAGAAGCCCTGGCGCACCCGGCGCCGGGGCTTTTCCTTTGTGTAATCGCAGGCAGGAGCGCCCGTCCGCAACGAGCACGCTGCGCCTCGGTTCGATAGCCGCCGAACACTACCGCTGGCAGGATGGACAATGAAACGTCGAGCGCCCGCCCTGAATGCTGCGTCTCACCACACCCCGGCAGCCTGGGCGCACACAGGCCTCGCCGGCGCGGCCGTAGACCTGGAACCGATGCTGGAAATAGCCCAGAGCCCCGTCGGCGGCGCGATAGTCGCGCAGTGTGGAGCCTCCCGCCGCGATCGCCTCGTCGAGGACCACCCGTATCGCGCCAACAAGACGCTCTGCCCGTTCCGTCGGCTGGCCCTTGGCGTTGGCGAGGCAGGACGCGGCACGATTGGGCGAGAGCCCGGCGCGGAACAAAGCCTCCGCGACGTAGATGTTGCCGAGCCCGGCAATTGTGCGTTGATCCATCAGGAAGGCCTTCAAGTCCGCCTTCCGCCGTGATGCCCGCGCCGCGAGATACCCTGCTGTCAGCGCGTTGCCTAAAGGCTCGGGGCCAAGGTCGCGGATCAGTGGGTGCGCCTCAAACTCGGCTTCCGGCACCATGACCATGAATCCGAACCGGCGCGGATCGTTGTAGACGATGCGGCTGACACCAGGCGACCCGTCGCGCACGCTGGCCCTGACCCGACCGGTTTCAGCCGCCATCTCGAACACGACGTGATCATGCTTTGGATCAGCGCCCGTGGCGTCGCCCGTCTCATGCACGAACCGGCCAGGCTGCGAACGGCCGGCGGCGGCCCCCTCGGAGATCGTAAAGCGTCCGCTCATGCCCAGATGCATGATCAGCACATCCCCGCCCGACACCCGTGCGATGAGATATTTCGAGCGCCGCCCAAGATGTTCGATGACGCGGCCCTTGAGACGCTCCGCCATCCGCTCGGGCAACGGAAAGCGCAGATCCGGCCGCCGCGTCTCTACTCGATGGAACATGCGTCCCACCATGGCCGGCTCAAGGCCGCGCCGCACCGTCTCAACCTCGGGCAGCTCGGGCATGCTCCCTCACCGCTCCTCAAGCTCGGCCACATAACGGCAGGTCAACTGCGCCTCGCCGCGCTCGCACTTCTGCTCGAATGGCAAGCCTGTCGCCTCGCGGAAAAACGCGGCCGCAGCACGGCAGACGCACGCATCGCGCCGCACCGCCGTCGCGAACGGACAGCGACGGTTCTCCACCACCAGCGCACCCGTCGGATCTTCGAAGATCTCTGCACAGGCGCCAAGGCTATTGACGATCACCACGGCCTGCCTGAGGCGCTCACGCGGATCATCCAATCGCGACAACGCGGCACCACGCGCAAGTTCTCGCCCCGCTTCCTCCATGATTGCGGTCACCTGCTCGGCGGGAAGGCTTCGCCCGAGAACCACAACGAGCTGCTCCAGCAGCGGCCCATAGGCCTGCGACAGCCGGTCTTCTGAGCCGGGAACAATCTCATACTCGTAACCGGGTTTGCCTGCGGCTCCTGTCCGCATCAGGCGGCCACGCCGCACCAGACCGTCCGCTTCGAGTTGCTGCAACTGCACGACGACAGCGGTGCGGGTGAGCCCGAGCGCCGCGGCAAGCTCCGCCACAGTCTGTGACCGTCGACTGATCAGATCGAGGATGTGCCCGCGGGAGGTCATGGTCATGGAAGTGCAAACCTTAGAGGAGGCGGCCCAAGAAAATACGCAGCACGCTCAGCAAGCTTCACTACCGCGTCACCGCCAGCCACACCATGCCTCCGGCAAATAACAACAATTTGTATTGTCGTTATTGCGACTTCAAGGGCACACTCTTTCGGCGTTCACCATAACTGACCAAATTCGACGTGAGGAACCGCCGATGAAACCGATCCATCGCGCCTGGCATGTGGCGCTTTGCCTTGTCCTGACGGCCTTCGTGGCCGCCCCGACGCGGGCTGACGGGATAGCTCTCCCGAAAGACTACAAGACGAGCTTCACCAACTACTTGAGCCTCGACCGCACGCAGAATGCCGACCAGATCATGCGCATGTTCGGCAACGACAAGCTGCTGGCTGCGGCCAAGGCTGGCAAGGAGCTGCCCGACGGCTCTGTCATCGTCGGCGAAATCTACAAAGCCAAGGTCGGTGCTGACGGCAAGCCTATCGTCAGCTCGCTTGGCCGCCGGATCCGCGACAAGCTGGCCCTTGTCGTCGTCATGGAGAAGCGCGCCGGCTTCGGCAAAGACCTGCCCGAGGAACTGCAGAACGAAGGCTGGGACTTCGCGGCATTCAAGCCCGACGGCACCGACGCCGGCAAGGATCTCAACGCTTGCCGCGCCTGCCATGCCCCTCTGAAGGAGACCCAGCACCTCTTTTCGATCGAGCACATGAAGTAGCTCGAAGAATCGGACGAACGGACATGAACCGAGACGTGGGTAACCGCCTCACGTCTCTGCGACGAGGCCGGCTGCTGCTATTCCCGCGCAGCATGCCGCCTCGTCGTTCTCCGACGTATCCCCAGAGATGCCGATCGCACCCAGAAGCGTACCATCCGCATCGCGGATGAGAACGCCACCGGCAACCGGAACAAGCTTTCCGCCCGCCGCCTGCGCTGCAGCCGCGATGAAATAGGCCTGCTTCTCGGCCCGCTCCCCGAGCTTGCGCGACGAGATGCCGAGCGAAACCGCACCATACGCCTTGCCGATGGCGATATCCGCCCGGTGCAGGCTGGTTCCATCCTCATTGATGAGGCACCGGACCGCCCCGCGGTCATCGAGCACGACGATCGTGAGCGGCTTCAGATTGTTGGCCCTTGCATGCCGGCGGGCCGCCTGCACGATCGTTTCTGCCTGCTCCAACTTCATGTTTTCCAACCTCGTTTTCGTGAAAGTCCAACCGCGGCGGGCTGGCACGGGTCGCTTGACTTCTGCAATAGCAAGCGGTGAGACCCTCGGCTATGGTGCCGTCCAAAATCCACGACCTGTCCCGCCATCGAGGTTTAACGATGACCGATACGCCGCGCACCGAAACGACATCCTTCGGCTTCCGCGAGGTAGCCTCAGGCGAGCGCCAGGGTCTCGTCAACGACGTCTTTGCCAAGGTCGCCGAACGCTACGACCTGATGAACGATCTGATGTCGGGCGGCCTGCACCGTCTGTGGAAGCGCGATTTCCTTGCCTGGCTCGCCCCGCCGAAAGCCGACAGGCCCTATCGTCTGCTGGACGTTGCCGGCGGCACCGGCGACATCGCCCTGCGCTATGCAAGGATGACGGGCGAAAGCGCCACCGCCGTCATCTGCGACATCAGCCCCGAGATGCTTCAGGTCGGCCAGCGCCGGGTCAACGACGCAGGTTTCGCACAGCGCATCGAGTGCATCGAAGGCAATGCCGAAGCGCTGCCGTTCCCCGACATGAGCTTCGACGCCTACACCATCGCCTTCGGCATCCGCAACGTGACCAACTTCGACAAGGCGCTCGCCGAGGCGCACCGCGTCTTGAAGCGCGGCGGTCGCTTCATGTGCCTGGAGTTCTCCGAGGTTGAGATGCCGATCCTCGACAAGCTCTACGAGTTCCACTCCTTCCACATCATCCCGCGCATGGGCCGGCTCGTGGCCGGCGACGACCAGCCCTACCAGTACCTCGTGGAATCGATCCGCAAGTTCCCCAAACAGGCGGCCTTTGCGGCCATGATCCGCAATGCGGGGTTCGAACGCGTCACTTATCGCAATCTAACCGGCGGCATCGCTGCCATGCATTCGGGCTGGAAGATCTGAACCGGTCTCCGCAGGCAAACCAAACGACAACAGCGCACCCCGCAAAGGTGCGCCGTTTGCAATATCAGGACTTCGGCAATTACAACCCGCAGGTGCTGCCGCTGTGCGGGATCCTACCCGCAGCAACAGCCGCCGCCGCAGGTATGTCCACCCCCGCCGCCATTACCTGACGAAAACGAGCCCGCATCCTCTCCGCCCTTGCCGGGTGAGGCGATCAGAGCGAGTTGCCGGGTCAGGTCCGTGCTGCCGCAGCTCGGGCACTCCGGCGTATCGGAAGAGCGCACCAACGTCTCGAACTGCTTCTCGCATGCGTTGCAGGAGAAACCATAGATGGGCATGGCGTTTGTCCTCGCGTCTCAATGCTCATCAGCAGCGGCCGCTCGGCCACAAGCTGCGGTCTCAGAACCGGTTGAAAGATCGTGGCAACAGCAGCGACATTCAAGTGACACGATGGCACGGGGCCCGAGCGCACTCAGCCCACCTCGCCCGTCGGCTTCAGCCGTACAGCGATGACAGTGGCGTTGTCCTGATGTGGCTCACGCATCTGTTCCACCTCGCGGATCAGCGCCCGCGCGACCGCATCAGCACCTTCCCCGCCATAAGCTCTGACGATACGGGCGATCTCGGCCGTTTCGAGCGTGTGAACGCCGTCGCTAGCAAGAATCACATAGTCGCCGGGCTCCATCTTCAGCGGACGCCGCGAAACATCGACCATGTCGATCTCATCGCCTGTCACCGCCGAGCGCAGCATGTGGCGACGCGGATCGTGACGGGCCTCCTCTTCGGTCATGCGGCCCGCCGCGACCAACCGCTCCAGCTCCGGCGCCAGTGAATGATCCTCGTTGAGCATCGCAATCTCGCCGCCGCGGTAGAGCATGAGTGGACTGTCGCCCACGCTCACCCACTCCACGCCATCGGCGCCAAACCGCGCCCCGATCAGCGTCGAGCCCATGCCTGATAGCATGGGATTCTGTGCGACCTTTGCAGCAACTGCGGCATTCGCCTCTTCCAGGGCGGCAACGAGCCGCTCGGGTACCGAGCCGTTGCGGGCCGCGCATACGCCGACGAAGTGCTCGCAGACCATCCGGCTGGCAAGAGCGCCGCCCGCATGCCCGCCCATGCCGTCCGCCAACACCGCGACGATGCTGCCGTCGTCGGCACCCAGGTCGGGCGCAGGCGCAAATAATCCCGCCTCGCCCGGCCAGACGACCGCCGTGTCTTCCTGATAGTTGCGCGCGCCCTGCGTCGAGCAGCGCGCGAATTCGTAGTCCGACATCAATCCTTGACTTCCGCGAGCTCCGCCCAGTCGAAGTCCGAGCCGCAGAACGGCACGAACACGAGCTGCGTACGCCCCATTGTAATGACATCCATATGCGCCAGCTCAACAGCGGCCGTCGGCCGCTTGTCATTCACCGATACCACATTCGTTTTCGCAAGGTTGGGCACGAAAAGGAAGCTTCTGTCGGTGGAATCATAGCGGATATAGGCCTGCTCCTCCGATGAGATGGCATCATCGCCAAAATCGACCGCGATCCGGTTCGATGACGAGCGCCCGATCGTGTTGTTGCCCTCGAACACCGGACGGAAGGCACCAAGCCCCGGTCCGCCGACCACAACCAGCCAGCCGACCACTGGATCCTGCGCGAAATTCGTCCGCGCAAGCTTCTGTCGGCCACGCACGAGCTGGGTGCGCGGCGGAGCCGTCGCTTCTTCCAAAGCCCCGTCACCCGAACCGCCCTTTGCCGAAGCGCCGCCGTCACGACCACGCTTTCCAGCGTCGCTCGGAGGCTTGCGCACGACACGCGTCGTCGGCGGCTCGCTGTCCTCTGCCGACCGCTCGTTGGGCTTCATGGCCAGGCTGCCGCGCACCGCCCGTGCCGCCTCTTCAGCGCTTGGCACGTTGGCTTGGCCCTGATTGGCCTGACCATCGGACTTGCTCGACGCACCTGACGCCATTTTACCCTCCATCACATCTACATGTCGTTTCCCGAGCGCCCCGTCCGCCATAACGACGGGCAACGGCGGCACGACGACCTCGCCATCAGGAGCCGATGCTGCTTTTTGAACCGCGCGCGCGGGCCCCGCCAGGGCTTTCAACGACGCTGGCATGTCCTCGCGGCTCGCCGCTGCAAGCGCATCCTTCAGCGACCCCAGCAATCCATGCGCGCGTCCCCCTGCCTGCTCGGCCTTCGCATTATCGGCCATGTTCTTGCCTCCTCTTCGATTTCGGTGGTGGCGCGGCACATCGGGAACGAATGGAACACCCTGATGTGCGCGTCCTAAAGTCTTGCGGTTCGATAGGTCAGTTGCACGCCGCCAAGTGCGATGACATCCCCGTCGCTCAGACGGTGCCGTCCCACCCGCCGGCCGTTCACCCGTGCAGCCGTGCGGCTGCCGCGAGTCAAATCACACAGATACAAATCCCAGTCCGCCGTTCGCGCGATGGCGGCGTGATAAGGCTCGATACCGGTCGCTGCGACAACGAGTTCATTATCTGCGGCCCGGCCGATGCGAACAAGCTCGCCGCGAATCTCGAACGGCTCTGCATCGTCCGACTTCAGTCCTTCAAGGAAAGCACGCCGAGGTCGGGAGAACCCGGTCACCTCCGAGGTGCTTGCGCTGGTCTCGGCGTGTTCGGCCGTCTGCCGCAACCGTCGTGACGCAACAGCGAGCCGGACCCCGCGAACGAGCATTGCCACGGGAACCAGTGCGAGTATCGCGAAAAATCCGATCAGCAGGGCCATCGTCCGTGTCGGCGCCGTTCGAACCCAGTCGGCCAGCGCGACCAGAGCTGCGCGCACGGCTTCGACGCCCTCTCCGAGGACAGACGCTGCTTGCACGGTGGTCGAACCGACGACGCCGATATGACCTGCACGGTGCGCCTCTGACGCGCCCGCATAAGCAACGACGTCGGCGAGCATCATCGCCACAACACACAGACTGAGAAGCCTGAAAAGAAATCCAAAATGCCAAGTGGAGCGCATCGCGGGGGAGGGCTCGACGGTCGGGTGCATGCGGGCATGATCGCCACCATGCCTGTCCGCCATTTCCCCAATAGCCGCCACGCCGCATCACTCCCCGAATCGCGCTCCCTCTGCTCTACCCTGCGGCGCGTTGGCGGCAACACCGTGGCCGGGATCAGGCGAAGCGAAGATTTGTTCATCTCGGGTTCATCGCCCGCGAGCGTGCCACAATTATGCGCAACAAGCGGCCGAGGAGGCACGAATCGTTGTCTCGTCACTGAACGGGGGCCGTGCTCTGATATGATGATTTGATCAGAGTACTACCGACGAGAAGCATGACGAACCTGATCGCATTGCCGGCTGGAACGGAGCTCGTTGGCGACTACCGCATCGAGCGTGTGCTCGGTGCGGGCGGCTTCGGTATCACCTATCTCGCCGACGAGATGGCGCTCGACCGTGCCGTGACGATCAAAGAGTATTTCCCGTCCGACTTCGCCGCACGCAATGCCAGCCACGAGGCCGTGCCTCGCTCTCAGGACTGCTCCAAGGACTATCGCTGGGGCCTCGACCGCTTCATCGAGGAAGCGCAGACTCTCGCCCGTTTCGATCATCCCAATATCGTCCGCGTCTATCGCTACTTCCGCGCCAACAATACCGGATACATGGTGTTGCAGTGGGAGGAGGGCAAAAGCCTCAAGACGTGGCTCAAGGAGCTGAAGCGCGCGCCACGCCAGAACGAGCTCGACGAGATCATCGCTCCGCTGCTCGATGCCCTGGAACTCATTCACAAGGCGGACTTCCTGCATCGCGACATCGCGCCCGACAACGTCATCGTCAGGAAGAGCGGTGCGCCAGTCTTGATCGACTTCGGCTCCGCGCGCGGCGAGATTGCGGCGCACTCAAAGACCGTTTCCGCTCTGGTGAAGCCGGGCTACAGCCCTTACGAACAGTATGCCGAGACGACACGTCAGCAGGGGCCGTGGACCGACATCTATGCGTTGGCCGCAACGATCTATCATGCGGTGACGGGCAAGCGCCCGCCTGACGCACCCTCCCGCATGGTTCATGACGAGTTCGTGCCCGCGCGCGAGGCCGCCCTCAGCGCCTATCGCGCAAGTTTCCTGGCCGCAATCGATCGCGCACTCTCTCTTGAGATCCGCGATCGCCCGCAGTCGGTCGCCATCTGGCGCGGTGAGCTTCTGGCGCCCGAGTCGCCCCGCCAAGGATGGCTTTCGAAAGCGCTCGAACAAAAGCGCGAAGAGGACGAGGCGCGCCGGCAGAAGAAGCTTGCGGCAGCCCAGGCATCCGCCGCCGCGCATCCAACCGTCCCTCCACCGCCCGACATGCCAGGGCCGCAAGGTGGCCTCCTCGATTTCCTCGACCGTATCGGAGGCGGCAAGCCGTCATCGCCCGGCAGCGCAGCACAAGCGGACAATGCACCAGCAGCCGCGGTTGAAACGCCGAACGCAAAGGCCGCGTCCGCTCGTGCCGCCCCGACACCATCCGACACGCCAAAGGCCCCAGCGGCACCATCTCTTGCCGCAAGTGCCACTGTCGTCCTCGACCCCAAAGAGGCGCCTGCGCCAATCAACCTGAAGAAGCCGCCAGCGCCACGCCGCGGCAAGGCGGGTAACGACGGCGCCAAGGCGAAAGCCCCCGAGCGGGCAGCACCACCCGCAACAAACAAGCAAGCGGACAAGCAGGCGGGAGCGGATCAGGCAGGCTCACCGGCCGGTAATCGCGAGATTGTGCCGGTCGCGCCGCGCCGCGCGCCACGCCTGTTCACGCGCGATTCGCAACCCAAGCCCGTCAAACCGCGCTCGTCACGCGCGTCCACGCGCTTGAGACCCTTGCTCGCCAAACTCGCAATCGGCGCATGCGTGGCCACCGCCGCCGTTATGCTTCAGAACCATCTCCCCAAGGTCGCGAACTCGTTGCACAAGGCACCGGCCACCGCCGCAACCAGCAAGGCCCCCGTCGCCGTGGCTGCCAGAGAGAGGTCAGCCGCACCCCAGCCGCAGGTGTCGGCCGAAACCCGCCAGCCTGTGACACCGCAGATCGCATCCGTTCCGGCCCACACAGGTGGAGCCTCGTTGCTGCGCTATAGCGCCGACGGTAGCCGCCTCTTCACGACTGGCGCAGACGGCACGCTGAAGGTCTGGAAGGAAGATGGCCTATCACTGATACGCACGATCCCACTCGAGGCAGGCCCGGCCACCGCGCTCGCAATCCGAGGTGACACAGCACTCACCGGACATGCCGGCGGCCAGGTTGCGATGTGGGACACGGCCACGGCCAGAAAGCGAGCCGCCTACCGCCGTAACGAGGCCGACGTCTGGTCGCTCGCCTTCGCCGGCGACGACACGCATTTCATCACCGCCACGCACGACTGGAAGGTGGCACTGTGGAACACCGCCGAGGAGAGTACGCCCCTGCACGTGTTCGATGGCCACGAGAACGCGGTGCGGGCGCTGGCGTTCGCACCCGGTGCTGCTCTTCTCGCCTCCGGTGGAGCCGACAAGACGGTCAAGTTGTGGAACCTCTCCACACTCGATCTCGTGCGCACGTACCGCGGACCTCGCGACTTCATCACCTCGATCGCGATCTCGCCGGACGGCAAGCTCATTGCAGCGGCGAGCCTCGACGGTGACATCCGCATCTGGAGCACCTCGTCACGCTCGCAGCGACGCCGTTTTGCGGGTCACCAGGGCGCGATCAACCAGGTCTCGTTCGCACCCGACGGACGCCATCTGGCGTCCGCTGGAAGCGACGGCACCGTTCGCGTGTGGGACATCTCGCGCCGCCGTGCCATCCGCGCCTATACAGGCCACCGTGGGGAGGTGAAAGCGGTGGAGTACTCTCCCGACGGCACCCACATCGCATCCGCCGGAGCCGATGGCACGGTGCGCATCTGGACCGCACTGGTCCAGACCGCCGACGCGAATTGAACAATGATGTCGGCAACTGCGACGAGATCAGCCCCGCCCAGTCTCGCTGCGCGCGATGTTGCGAGCGAGTTCGTCATAGGCGGCACACGTCGTACCGCAGCGCTGCGCGATCTCTGCCAATTCCTTACGCGCCGCGGGAACGTCACCGACGGTGATCAAGGCCTCACCCCGATAGGCGCGCGCCACGACGAAGTCGGGATCGAGGGTCAGCGCTTTGTCATAGTAGCCGAACGCGCGCTGCACATCGCCGGCCTTGCGCGTGGCAAAGCCGAGGTAGGTGAGCGTGCGGGCATCCGGCGTCTTGGCCGCGCTGAGATACTGGATCGCCGCATCGTACTGGCCAAGCCGCGCCATCCAGTAGCCCGCATAGAAGAGATCAGCGTCACTAAGACCAGCGGCCGCCGGGCCGACACAGCTCCGCCAGCCGGCGCTGCCCTTGGTATGGGCATCACAAGTGCCAGCCGGCCCGAGATCCTTCCCGGCCATAGCCGCGCCTCCGACCGCTGCCGCAACCCCGGCAGCGACAAGACCTGCGACCACACCACGCACCACGCCCACGGCCTTCAACTCCCGCCGTCCATCGCTCATCACCACCACTCCCGTCGTCCTGATCATTTTCTTTGGGCCGATACCGTTATGCTCCGGCCGGCCAACCGATTGCCTGTGGGCAAATCCACACGCTCCCCGCCCGATACCCGGGCGCGGCTGGCAACCCCCGCCAACCTAGCACAAGATGCCCGCTGTGGAACTGCCGCCGCGGCACGGCCTTGCCCGGCAGTTGCGGCGGAAAAGGAAGGGGCTCGCAATGCTGGGATGGCGTAAAAAGCGCGACGGCTTCGAATGGCACGACTACGTGCGCACGACCATCCTCGTGCGGCGCGCCAAGCGCCGCCAGAAGGTGGACGACGCACGCGCCGCCGCCGCTCATGGATTGAAAGAAGCTGGTGCGGCAGCGGCTCACGGTCTGCACGAGGCACGCGACAAGGCGGCCGACGGCCTGCGCCGCGCGAGCGAGATGGGTCAGGCTGTCGGATCGTCCGGAGCTGTTGCCGCCCGACATCTTTTGGCCCGCCTGTGGCAGGCATCGTGGCGCGGCCTCATCAACGCCAGCACCATTGCTGCCGCTGGTGTCCGTCGCCTTGCTGGCGGGACCATGACCCTGTCGGCGGCAGGACTGGCGCCTGTGCTGGACCGCCTCTCCGACCGGCGAACGCGCATTGCTGTCAGCGCTGTCGGCATCTCCGCTCTCATCGCGCTTGGCTTCCGTGTCTGGATGATCGGCTTCGACCGGCGCGCGGCATTTGCCGGGCTACTCGCCCTTTTCACGCTCGGGCCGGCCCTGCTTGCCGAACGCCGCCGCAGCGACGTGACCGTTCGTCCGGCTGCCCTCGGCAAGGCCAATGCCGGCGCATCCGGTCCTGACACTGGTGGACCGGCCTTTTCCATGCGCCTGCTGAGCCCGGCCCTCGCATGGGGAGCATTTGCCGCGCTGATGGTGCTAGGCGTGGGCTCACTGATCGGCCCAGGCCCGGAACCCGGCCGCGACCCCAATACCCGCACCAGCGACGTCGCTCGCCTCCCCACCACCGGTGCGGTAACCCCCGCCGCACCTGTACCCGAGCGCAGCGAGACGCCGAGCGAGCTGCGTGGCCGTGCCCGCGCCCTCTCTGGTGACATGCTCCGCATCGGCCGCGGCACCGTCCGCCTTGGACACATCGAAGCTCCCGAAGCTGGTCAGACGTGCACACGCGAGAACGGTAAACAGTGGCGGTGTGGTGCAGCAGCACGGACAGCGCTTGCATCGCTTGTGCGTGGCGCCGTCATCCGATGCACACTCACCGGCACAAGCGAGAAGCCAGGCGAGATCGGTGTCGCGAACGGCGACTGTCGCAAGGGAGAGGAAGATCTCGCCGCCACGCTCGTTCGCGATGGTCATGTGTTCGCGGAGACAGGCTTCTTCTCGCGCCACTCAGGCCTCGAAAGCGAGGCCAAGAACGCCCGACGCGGCATCTGGGCCGGAAAGGCCGAGCGACCAGAATCATTCCGGGCAGCAGCTTGGCAGGCGGCAAAACAGACAGCACCGGACTCTTGTCCGATCAAGGGCCGCATATCAGCGCGGTCCAAGGTCTACGTCATGCCGTGGATGCCGGGCTACGATCGGGTCTCAATTCGCTCGGCGCGCGGTGAGCGTTGGTTCTGCACCGAGCAGGAAGCGCTCGCAGCCGGATGGCGGCCGGCCGAAGCATCCTAAAACTTGGTCGGCAGCGCGGCTGCGATCCCACGATGCGTGATCGCGTTCAAATGAAAGCGCCTTTTGACCTCAGCACTACACAACCGCAAAAAACGAAAAGCCCGCGGCCGGGGGGAGCGGACCGCGGGCATCTGGCCGTGTGCCAATGGGGGGGGAAGGATCGGCTCCACGACGTCTTTGAACTATATCCCGCCACCGCCCCCATTTGCAAGAATTGAGACAAAGAACCATTTTAGTTCCTAAACAAAACGTAAAACAAATACATTGAGTTGAGGCGCCTGCCGGTTCGGCAAGAAATGAACTCGCAAAAACAAGCAGAGCGCGGCTGCGATTTCACCGAATGTGAAAATGCAACCACGCTGATGCGACACAGCACTCATAGCCGGCGCCGCGATGCGCCAGGACGTCCGCGAATTGCGGACGACGCATAAAGCATCGTCAGAATCTACTTCCAACCATAATCGATCGGCGTGATCTGTAATGTTGCCTCGCTCGCAGGGACATCCGGCGCCTTGCCGGCCAGACCAATCGTCACGGCAACGCCATCGACGCCAATCTTATCGTCCTCGCGCAATTGGAGCCCCGTCTTCTCAATGACTTTTTCGCCATCGAGCCAGACATGCACTGCGCCGTCGCTAGCCCCGGGCGTGTTGAGCTTGAGCTCTTGCTCCAGTGTGACCCAGCGACCACGCGCGAGACGCACCGGGCGAGGCGGACCGACCACGAGGCGCCCATTCTCCGCAACCGCCTTGGCCTCGGCGACGAGTTGCGTCTCCCCGTCCTTGTTCCAACGCGTACGCAACGCAAAGCCTGCCTCACCCGCCTGCGCCACGCGATCTGGCGTCACGCCACCGAACAGTCCGGGCAACAGGCCTCCTGTCGGCAGTTCGATACCCTCCGGCAGACGAACAGAGTAGCGCAAACAGGCCGAAGTCGCGCCTTGGCCGCCGTCGGGCCGCCACGGGAAATTCACGCCGACCGCCGACTGGGGATCGGTGTCGTCCGCTCTGCCAAGCTTCACTTCGAGCACGCGCGCCATTGGTGCGCTCTGCGTATCGACGATCCTGGCGTTCTGCATCAGGCCTTCTTCCTCGCGGCCCGAACGCGCCTGCAGCTCGATCATCGATAGCGGTGCACCCTCCGCGTTATGCAGGCTGAACCGCACCGCTCGCGCGTAGCCGTCCATGCAGCCAACCGGCGTCTCGTTGAAATAGGTGTAGGACACGTACAGGTATCCGGCGAGCGCAACCGCCGCCGCACCTCCAGCGATCTGCACGATCTGATCGGCTGATGTCTTCCTGCCCACGATATGCCTCTCTGCTATCTGCCCATCAGCCTCGGAAGGCCCGGTTGATATTGCGCATCAAAGGATCGAACAGCTGATCGAGCAGCGTTCTCTCGCCGGTCATCAGCAACACCTCGCTGCGCATGCCGGGTTGCAGCGATATCTTGTCCTCGATGCTGGCGCGGCTGTCCTTCAGCTCCACCCGCGCAGCGAAGTAACTTGCGCCCGATCGCCGGTCCTCGATGCTGTCAGGCGAGATCCACGCAAGCGTCGCTGGCAACGGCCTCTGCTCACGCCAGCTCAGCGCCGTCAACCACACCTTTGCCGGCATGCCGGGCCGCACGTTCTCGAGTTGATTGGGATTGAGCCGCCCTTCGATCACCAGCCGGTCTTCGGCAGGGACAAGTTCCGCCACCGTGGCACCCGGTTGCAGCACGCCACCCGATCCCTTGACGGCAAGCGACAGGATCCGCCCGGCCTCCGGTGCGCGGATTTCTGCCCGGCCGAGATCACGCCGCACGATCTGGATACGGGCCGCCAGCGCCGCGGTCTCCTTCTCGATCTCCGCAACCTGCCGCTCGATCGCCAGCACCCGAGAGAGCGCGGCAAGCTGCTGGTCCAGAAGATGACGCATCGTGTCGGCTTCCTGCCGAGCGAGAGACAGCTGACGCGCCGCAGCCTGCTCCTGGAGCGTCAGCGCTTGCAGCTGCTCGCTGAGGCCTTTCACATCCATGGTCGCGATCAGGTCACCCGCCGCGACGCGTTGGCCTTCGCTGACATGGACAGCACTGATTGTTCCACCTTGCTCGTGCTGAACCTGCTTGACGCGGCTCTCCACGATGATCGTCCCGGGCATACCAACGCCCTTTTCGATTGGTGCAACCGCTGCCGTTCCCGCACCGACTCCGAAGAAGAGCACGACGACCAGGGCGCCAGTCCGCACCGGACTTCTGACGTCGAGCCGCGGCACGTGGCGGTCGCTTGCATCTGCTGAGGCGATCCTGTCCCGGCTCATGCTCTGCACCCCTTCAGCAGTGGTTGCATGGTCGAACCTGCCGCCTGGCTGCCGATGCCTGGCGCTGTCGGCAGGATTTTCACGCTCGCCTGCGTCTGTGCATCAGCCCGCCGGTCCAACCTGCGCCTCTCATCCGACGAGGTTTCCTTCGCGATTGTTCCCCCTGCGAGCACCACGATCCGATTGGCGATTGCGACAAGGCGCGGATCCTGCGTCGCCACGATCAGCGATACACCGTCCGCCTTGAATCCTTCGAGCGCACGGATCAGCTCACGCATGCCGGCGCCATCTAGCCCCGCCTCCGGCTCGTCGAGCACGAGGATACGTGGCATCACCACGACCGCCCGTGCCAGGGCCACCGCGCGTCGCTCACTGAGCGAAAGTGCCCTGCCACCGAAGCCGACCTCCGTCTCATATCCGTTCGGCAGCTCCTGCAAACGCTGATGCACGCCTGCCTTGATGCCAGCCCGCGCCGCGCTGATCAGGCTGTGGTCGCTGAACCGCACGATGTTCTCGTGCACCGTACCATCTACGAGCAGCGGCTCATCGGGCAGATATCCAATCCTTGTGGCGCCACTGTCCCGCTGCCAGAGATGAACGGGCAAGCCGTCGAGTTCGGCTGATCCCGAACTCGGCACGACGGCACCCGCTATCACAGCCGCAAGCGTCGACTTGCCAGCGCCATTCGGTCCGACCAATGCAACGCACTCTCCCGGTGCAATCTCGAGCGATACGTTGCGTAGTGCCGGCACCCTCCGACCGGGCAGATAGACGACGACGTCTCTCAGTTTCAGCCGGTCCTCCGCGCTATCTCCGCTGTCGCCGACATCGACAAGTCGAACCGCGTCAGGCAGCGCCTTGAGCCGGCGATAGGCCCGCCACGCGGCCATGGCCGGCTTGATCGCGCCCACCAGCTGCTCGAGCGGCGCCAACGCACGCGCCAGCAGAATTGCAGAGGCGACCAGGACACCAGGTGTCACTTGGTCGTTGATGACGAGCCAGGCTCCCAACGCATAGACCGCGATCTGCGACCCGATGCGGATAGCGCGCCCCAAAGCCTTGATGAAGCTCGTGCGCTTGGCAACCGAGTAGCTGCCCGAAATCTGGACAAGATTGGATTGCCGCCACCGTGCCGCAACACCGCGAGAGAGCCCGAGCGCACCAGCCAGCAACGCATTCGACGTCGCAAAGCCCCACCATTGCGCAGAACGTTCGCGGGCTTCCTGCGATTCCTGCTGCAGGCTCTCCGTCAGCGTGGCCTGCATCAGCGACACCACGAACAGCCCACCCACCGAGACGATCCCGAGCACACCGATCAGGGGGTGCAGAAGCGCCAGTGCGACAAGAAAGATCGGCACCCATGGGCCGTCGAAGAACGGGACCATTCCAGGGCCGGCGACGAAGCTGCGGAAGGTCTCGACGGCCCGCAGGTCCTGGCGCAACTCACTGCCCGACTGCGCGGCCCGCAATCCGTTCTCGAGCACGAACGCACTGAGATGCTCGTCGACCCAACCCCCGGCGCGCGACAGGATCAAATCGCGCACGATCTCCAGGAGCGCCATCGCGATAATGGCCACGGCCGTAATGAGCGAGAGGATCGCAAGCGTCTCGATCGAACCGAGCGGCACCACCGTCTCGAAGACCTGGAGTGTGAAAAGCGGTGTTGCCAGCATCAGGACGTTGATGAAGCCGCTGAAGACGAACGCCTTCAGCAAGGCAGTGCGAGCCTGCTTCAACATCCGCCGTGAAGTACGCATCGACGCCACACCCTCAAGCCGCGGATACACGCCCGCTGCCGCACACACTCGTCCCATGCGCCCGCGACGCCTCGGACTACCAAGACCTCTTTGGTTACCAAATCAACCTGAAGGAACAGCTAACAGCCCACTTCAATGGGATGGAACGGCAGCAGGCCCGGCCCCAAAAAAGAGCGGGATGAAGGACCCTGAGGTCACCCATCCCGCACAGTCGCTCGCATTGACAAATCGTTAAACAATAAGCTGCCCGCTGCTGATAAGATCGTCCACGCCGACGCCATGGACACCCTCCAGCATGACGACATCGACATAGCCATATTTGCCGCCCATATCGACTGCAACCATGGTGCCGAACTCGGTGTCCGTCACCCTGACATCGTCTGCGTCGATGTCCTGGCCGCCCGATTCGAGCCCGGTGAAGTCGAGACGGTCTCCTGCACCGAAATCGGTGATGGTGTCGTAGCCGTAGTAGTTCTTGCCAGAGACGAGGTCGCTGCGCGCGAATTCGAAGGTGTCGCTACCCTCGCCGCCGGTCAACAAATCCGCGCCGCGGCCGCCCCTCAGAGTGTCGTCACCGGCTCCGCCATTGAGTATGTCGGCATCATTGCCGCCGAGCAGCGTATCGTTGCCCGACCCGCCAATGACGCCCTCGATGTCGTACAGGTTGTCCTTGCCTGACGCCCCGCGCACCAGACCATTGCCAAGGTCGACAGTGATGGCACCTTGCGCATTCGAATAGTCGACGATATCGATGCCGGAACCGCCCCTGTAGTGATCGTGATCTCCGTCGGCCGTAGCGACGATGATGTCGTCGCCTGCACCGGCCGACACCGAATCAGAGCCGGCCCCATCGTAAATGATGTTATTGCCGCCATCACCGATCAGCGTGTCGGAGTAGCCAGAGCCGATGATGCCCTCGATGTTGGTGAAGCTGTCGTTGCCATCGCCGGAGGCAACGCCGTCCGCGAGCGACACATGGACACCGTTGTCGGCCGTCGAATAATCGACGTAGTCAAAGCCGTCGCCGCCGTACATCACATCGTCGCCGCCGCCACCGCGCAGGATGTCCACGACATCACCACCTTCGATGCCGTCGCTGCCGGCTGCTTCGAACGTCACCTCGATGACTGAGCTGGTCGACGCCGACGAGCCATTCGGCTCCGACGCCGTGGCCGTCACGGTCAATGTCGTATCCGTCGGGCTTGGAAGCGTCATCGTCAGGCCCTCGACATCGGCGGCCGAGAGCTGCCACTGACCCTCCCCAATTTGCTGGCCAGCGGACAGTGTCGCACCTTCCGGCACCCCCGAGACGATGATCGTGAGGTTCTCCGAGCCGTCGAGATCGCCGAGGCTTGCCTTGATGTCGAGAGGCACCTCGTACGTCGCATCCGCCGGCGCGCTGGAATAAAGAATATCATCGCCATCGGTGCCCACGATGACGTCTGAGCCGATGGTTCCGTAGATTACCGTAGATGTCCCGTCAGCCACGATCGTCTGGCCACCGAGCACGACAGACACATCCGACGTTGTGAGGTTCGGAGTGTCCGCCACGGCGTTGACCTCCACCGTCACCACCTGACGCACGCTGCCACCGTTCCCGTCGGTTACCTCGACTTCGAAGCTGTCGGTGCCAGAGAAGTTCTCCGCCGGCGTGTAGACGAAATCGCCTGTCTTGGGATCGATTGTCAGCGCGCCATTTGCCGGACCTGACGTGACCACGTGGTTGAGGGTGTTGCCATCGGAATCAAACGCTCCGACCGAGCCCTTCACCGAATGGTCTTCATCAACGCTGAGAAGCTGGACCGATGCCATCGTGGGCGCAGCATTGACCGGGGCACGCCAGTCGACCTCCTGCCCGTCGACGACCAGCGACAGAGCTTCAACGTTAGAGACCGTGAGGTCCAGGGAATTGAACGTAAAGCTGTCCGACGAGGCCTGACTAGCCAGATCGCCGTTCGCTGCTGCAGTTCGGGCATCGAGCCATATGGCGAACCGCGCCAGATCCTCGGCGAGGAGCGGCAGGTCAGCACTCGAAACCACAAGCTCGACAGTGTCGTATCCTACACCGCCTGTGATCGTGTCGTTCCCCGTACCGGCCACGTAGACGAGGGTATCATTCCCCGCGCCGCCATCGATGATGTCGTCGCCGTTACCGCCGTAGATCTTATCGTCGCCGGAGCCGCCATAGAGCTTGTCGCCGTCTTCACCGCCATCGATGATGTCGTTTCCGCCGTCACCGTAGATCGTGTCGACGCCGGAGCCACCTGAGATGTAGTCGTTGCCGCCACCACCGAAGATGCCGTCGTTGCCATCCTCGCCGTAGATCTCATCGTTGCCCGCATCGCCGACGACCGCGTCGTTGCCCGAGCCTCCGTACAGCTTGTCATTTCCGGCATCGCCATAAACGTAGTCGTTGCCGTCGCCGCCAAAGACAACGTCGTCTCCATCACCACCGTTCAGCCGGTCCTTGCCAGCGCCCCCATCGATCACATCGGCGCCTGACGTTCCCACCAGCCGGTCGTCGCCCGCTGTTCCGTTGATGTCGCTCATTTCATCTTGCCTTGTAATTCGACATTTGCCCTTCTCAGCCTGAGACTAGCCGAACAGGCGCTGCAAAAGGCTTAGATCGATTGCAACAATTGTACGGACCCTGCGCATTTTGCGGGTGTTTGCGAAAAATGGCGTTTGAATAGGGAGAAATGGCGCAGAAACAGGGGGGAGGTTCGGGCGCACACGATCTCGTTTCGGCACGATGATTTATTTTTCGGCAAGTCTGCTGTTCTGCGCCGAACTGTGAATCTGAAGCGATTGCCAAGCCGTCAGGCGACGATCTTACCGGGATTGAGGATGCCGTGAGGATCGAACGCCGCCTTCAAGGCACGCATCGCATCGAGACCTTCTGCGCCGAACTCCTTCTCGAGATAGCGCATCTTGCCCTGGCCGATCCCATGCTCACCTGTGCATGTCCCCTCCATGGCGATCGCCCGTGCCGCCAGCCGCGCGAGGAACTCTTCGAGCGCCTGTCGCTCTGCCGCGTCATGCGGATCGATCACCGGCGTCGCATGGAAATTACCATCACCGACATGACCAACAATCGGCGAAATCAGTCCGAAGCGTTCAATGTCCGCCTCCGTCTCGGCGATGCATTCCGCCAGACGGGAGATAGGTACGCACACGTCGGTGGCCAGGGCCAGTCGCCCCGGCCATGCCGCCCGCGTCGCCCAGTAGGCATCGTGCCGGGCTTTCCACAGTCGCCGGCGCTCCTCCTCACTCGCAGCCGTCACGAAGCCGAGCGCCCCGTTTCCGTCGGCGATCTCCCGGAATGTTTCGACCTGGTCAGCGAGACCTGCCGCCGTCCCGTGAAATTCCACGAACAGCGTCGGCGTGCATGCCAGAGCAAGCTTCGAATAGGTGTTGACGGCTTCGATCTGCAGCCGGTCGAGCAGCTCGATGCGCGCAAGACCGAGCCCACCAAGTTGCATAGCCTGCATCGTTGTCGTCGCCGCATCCGCCACCCGCGCGAACGGCGCTACGGCGACGATCGTCACCTCGGGAATGCCGTAGAGACGCACCGTCAGCTCGGTGATGATGCCGAGCGTCCCTTCCGACCCGACGAGCAACCGCGTCAGATCGTAGCCCGCCGACGATTTGCGCGCCCGCCCGCCCGTCCTGAGCACACGGCCGTCCGCCATGACCGCCGTAACCGACACGACATTGTCGCGCATCGTCCCGTAACGCATAGCATTGGTGCCGGAGGCCCGCGTCGCCGCCATCCCCCCGAACGTTGCCGTCTCCGCGCCTGGATCGACGGGAAAGAACAAGCCCGTGTCACGCAGATACTGGTTGAGCTGCACGCGTGTTACGCCCGCCTCGACAGTCGCATCAAGATCGTCAGCATGCACAGCAACGATCCGCGTCATACGCGAAAGATCGAGCGAAATGCCACCCCGCGGCGCGTTCACCTGCCCTTCGAGCGAGGTACCACCGCCGAACGCGATCACCGGCACGCGGTATTCGCCGGCGACTTGGACGACAAGCGCGACCTCCTCGCTCGACTGGCCGAACACCACCGCATCGGGCGGTTCGTTGTCGAGCCATGTCACCGTATTGGCGTGTTGCCGGCGTAGCTCCATCCCGGTTTCGACACGAGAGGCAAGTCGCTGCTTCAAGATGTCGATCACTGTATCGACGGACCGCTGCACACCTATGCTCATGGCACCCCTCGCCTATCGCAGACGCATCTCAGGAGATTATTCGACGTCAAGCGAATGCCCGCCATCCACTGTTGCCGAATTGCATCTCCAACAACAGCCATCTGCCCGCCGCGAACAGCACCGCATTCTTACGATCTCGGAGTTGAACTAGAAAGAACGGGTCAAGCGTACCCCAAATCGAGGGAGTTCATCATGGTCTTCAGGTGGCTTGCGTCCGCGCTCGCGGCCTTCATGTTCACCGTCGTCGCGATTGGCGCAGGCGATGCCTATGCCCAACGTGGCGATCTAGTCCTCATGGCCGATAGCGAGGCCGATCTGAGTGGGGACACGGTCACCATCAACACATCGCGCGTACAGGGCTCGTTTGGCGCCTTGCGCATTTACAATCGCGGCTCCGACATTCTGATCGACAGTGTCAAGGTCCATTACGCGGACGGCAGCGTCCACAACGAGGATCGCAAGATCGACCTGCGCCGCGGCGAGCGCACGCGAGAGATCGATCCGGGTCGCGACAACAAGTTTGTCGACAAGGTCGTCGTAACCTACAAGAAGGTGGACGGCTCACGTCGCAGCGCCCGCCTGCTCGTCTACGGTGTGCAGGACAACCGCGCCGCCCGCGAGAAGCGGCCACAGAGCAAGGTCGCCGCGCCCGAGAAACCGAAATCTGCGCCGGCAAAGCCTTCTGCGGCACCGCCTGCAGCAGCCGCTCCGGCCGCGCCCTCAGCGCCGCCTGAGGTCGAAAAGGTGCCGATCAAGACGACAAAAGCCCTGTCGGAGACGCGCTGCGTAGGCGAGGGAAGTTTGCTCTTGCGCCGCGCCAACGTCGGCTTCGGCAATGACCGCGATCGTCTCAAGATCGGTGGTCAGACCGGCAAGTTCGACAAGATCCGTCTGTGCGTCTTCGGTCATGACATCGATCTCATCGACATCAAGGTGAGCTTCGCCAAGGGCGATCCTATCGCCCTGCCGTATGCCGGACCGATTCCCGCCGGCCACCGCACTCAGGCCATGAGCCTGCAAGGCGACCACTTCATCGACACGATCGACATCACCTACAAGAAGCGCGAGGGGGTCACCGCCTTCGCCAACGTCGAAATCTGGGGTGAAGTCTCGGAAAAGTGGATCGACGAGGAATCGGAGCTGTTCAACGATGGCTGGGTGCGCCTGACGACGGGATTGACCGCCGGCTTCGTCGGCTTCGACACCGAGCGTTCGCCGGTGCGGCCGCACAAGAAGGGCTTCCGCAAGTTCCGCGTTGTCACCAAGGACCGCGACATCACGCTGGACTACGTTGAGCTGTTCTTCGCCGACGGCACCTCGCAGAAATTCCCCGCCAACCGCGCCAAGGTCGAGCCGAACGTCGGCTGGGGTCCCGCCGACATCAACGGTGGCCCCAAGATCGTCAAGGAAGTCGAGGCACGCTACCGCTCGCGCTTCTTCGACAAGGAAGCCAAGGGCACCGATCGCGCCACGGTTGAGATCTGGGCCAAGCGTTAGAAGATATCCTGCTGAGTTTGGCAGCGATTGAGCCTGAAGAACGGGGGCGGCGTCACAAGCCGCTCCCAATTGCTTTGCGGCAGACCGAACGCGTTTCGGTCGGCGCAAGACGCCTCCCGCCGAGTGTAATCGCCCAGACGTCAACCTTTCCTTCACCACCAGTCGTCAGGCTCGGTGGGACCTGCGTTCAGGATGCCCGCGTGCAGTGCGGGCAACATCCCGGGCGCGAAGCCACGTTGACGGTGGACGACACGACGATGGGACGTGAACGAACGACATGGATCTCGGTCGCGGTCCTGGTGCTGGCCGCCATGGCAGCCCCCGCCGATCTACATGCGGAGACATCTCCCCTGCCTCAGCCTGGTGCCGAGCACGCTTCCGGCACGCCCCAGTGGGTGCGCATCGATACACGCGACGTCACCTCGCAACTGCTGCGCTACTCCTTCGATCTCACAAACTATTCGGGCCACTTCCGTGCCTTCCGCATCGAATCCGACCGCGGGACAGTGGAGATCGCCCGCGCCGAGATCACGTTCGAGGGCGGTGAGCCGCTGATCGATAACGCTTTCACTGTCCTCAAACCCGATAGTCACGGCAGATCGATCCGGCTCGACGGCTCGAGGCGACCCGTCGCCCGTGTCTCGCTCATTTCGAATACGACCGGCCGGTCCGGCCGCATGACGCTCCACGCGCTGTTCGTGCCGGACATCATCGTACCGCCTCCCCCGCAGCGGTCCAATGAGACGGCCACGCGTGCCGCTACGCGCTGATACAGGCCGCACCGCGCGTCCGCGCCGTTGCCCTGTTCTGCTTCGGATTTCACCGGTTTTCGACGACCAGATTCGCCGTCTTGTCGAATAATCGTCTTTTTTAAGACGCCTCCTGGCGCTAGCGTGCCGCCGGGGAAGGTTCGTGCCAAGTGTCCATCGGCATTGTTACAACCCCCGCTGAGAGCCGGATCGCCACCGTGGACCGGAAAAGGAACAATGGTGCTCCGAACTCTCCACGTCAGATGATCGCATCGCCCGGGAACCTAGTTCTGCCGTCGCGGTTATCATCCCTATCTTGGAGGAATACGAACGTGCTGGGCTATTTCAAGACCATAATGCTTGCGACACTGGCTCTGGCTTTGGCTCTGCCGGCATCGGCGCAGCGCGGCCCGCGGGATCGCGACTGGGTGCTGCTCGGTGAGCAAGAGGTTGGTTTTCGCATCGACCGTGACGCGATCGACGTGGCGCGTGAGGGCGTTCGCTTTTCGCAGTTGCGCATCGAAGCGGACCGCAATGACGTCTATATGATGTCTCTGCGCCTCATCTATCAGAACGGCTACGCAGAGGAATTTCGCGTCGAGCGCGAGCTGCGCGCTGGCCAGGAGGCGCTGCCCATCGATCTTCGCGGCGAGCGCAGCTACCTGAAGCGAATTGAGATGACCTATCGCGCCCGGCCTGATTTCCGGGGTCGCGCCTTGGTCCGCGTCTATGGCGAGCTTCGCCACGACCGGCGCCCGCCCGAGGTCGCTGCCGGCCGCTTCGAGATCATCGAAACACAGCAGATCTTTCGCCGCTCACGCGACGCCGTGTCCTTCTCCATTGGCGCTCGCGAGGGAGCTTTCTCGAAATTGAGGTTCCAGGCTAAGGACGGCGACATCCGCATCGAGGACGTGCGCATCACATTCGCCAATGGCGAGACTCAGCGTACCACGCTTGATGATCGCCTCGATGACGGCCAGTTGAGCCGCATCATCGATCTCGATGGCGAGCGCCGCGGCATCGATAGAATCCTGGTCCAAGCCCGCCCGGCCCGAGGCGACCGCGCCGCGACCCTCGTCCTCATGGGCGAGAAGAGCTTGCGCCGCCGCGGCCCCGATCTTGGCGACTTCAAGCCGATCGACAAGCAGCGCATCACGCGCCGCACCGACGACGGCATCGTCGAGTTCGACGTGGGTCGCGACGAGGGCCGCTTCAGCGAGTTGCGCTTCCTGGCCGAAGAGGGTGACATCTTCATCCGCGAAGCAACCATCGTCTTTGGCAATGGCGAGGTCCAGCAGGCCCGGGTTCGCGACAAGCTCAACGATGGCGAGCTGTCGGAGACAATCGACTTGCAGGGTGAGCGCCGCTTTATTCGCAAGGTCACGGTCCGCGCCCGTCTGGCCCGAGGCGAACGCGATGCGACAATGATCTTGCTGGCGAAGGAAGACGAGGGCCGCCGCCGCCGCGGGTGGGGTCCACAGGGCCATGGGGTCCGAGAAGAATGGGTCACGCTCGGCCGTCAGCGTGCCGCGATCCTGAAGGCCGATACCGATGTCTTCCGCGTCGGCCGCGACATGGGTACCTTCCGCGCCATTCGCATCCTCGTGAACGGACCGAACGTCCGCTTCTACGACATGCAGATCAAGTACGGAAACGGCTCCATCGAAAATGTTCCACTTTCAGGGACGATCCGCAACGGCGAGGTCTCCAAGCCCTTCGACCTGCAGGGCCGCGACCGCTTCATCGACAGCATCACGTTCAAGTATCGATCTCAGCTGAGCCTTGCGGGACCGGGAACGATCGAGATCCAGGGCCTGAAGCACGGTCCCTACCGCGGCCGCTGAACCCGGTTTGAGACGCGGCATGATCAAGAGGGGCGCCCCGCCGTGGGCGCCCCTCGTGTCTTGCAGGGCTCACGCCGCGGCAATCCGTCGGCCCGGCGGCAATTGTCGAATGGCATCCGGCGGCGGCCTTGGCTACCCTCGCCACGGCGAGTTTCGATGACCCGAACCGTCGCCCACACGACGCCGGCCGGTTCGGCGCAGCAGATGCCGCGCTCACGACGACGTTGCAACACACGAGGGAGCAAGGCGGCGCGGATGGAGCAGGCTCCGAAATTTCCCGATCCCGCGACGGTTGATCTGGCAAAAGTCTATGATGTCGTCGTCGTCGGCTCGGGCGCCGCTGGCGGCATGGCCGTCAACGTGCTCACCGCCAAGGGCCTCGATGTCCTTCTGCTCGAGGCGGGCCATCATGTCGTCACGACTGAGACACTGAAGAGCAGCGAATGGCCGTACGAGCATCCCCGTCACGGCAAACTTGCACCCGACACATACGTGCTTGACGAAGGCGACTACGAGAAATTCAAACCGCCTTACGCGCGCAACTTCGGCCGCTACACCAATGTCGTCAATTGGCAGCAGCTCGGCGAAGGCCCCGACTACACCAGGGAGCTGTTCGTCAACGAGAAGGAACACCCATACACCGGCACGCAGTTCTCCTGGGTTCGCGC
>JACKJI010000007.1 GCA_020638035.1 Hyphomicrobiaceae bacterium | reverse complement strand
GTCGCCTACCGCGACGGCTCCGTTCTGGCGCAGATGTCGTCGCCCGACATGCGCACGCCGATCGCACTGGCTCTGTCGTGGCCTGAGCGCATCGACGCACCGACCAAACGGCTCGATCTTGCGGCACTGGGACAGCTCACCTTCGAGGCGCCTGACGAGATGCGGTTCCCGGCGCTGCGTTTGGCGCGGGAGGCCCTGGCGGCAGGTGGCAGTGCACCGGCGGTGTTGAATGCGGGCAATGAGGAAGCGGTGCTGGCTTTCCTGGAGGGGCGAATCGGCTTTCTTGATATCGCGGGCCTCGTGTCGGCGACGCTCGAAGCGGCTGAGGCACGCGGCCTGATGGCCGAATGTGGAGCATTGGACGAAATTCTGGCGGTCGACGCGGAAGCGCGGCAACTGGCACGATCGGTGCTGGAGAGGCGTGGCGGGCGCTAGGTCCGACGGCCGGGAATGTCGGATTTCATGGCGATAGTGCCCAAAAAATGCAGCGGCGATCCCGAGATGGGTCAAGTGCCGCGCACTATTGACGTTAGCGGCAACGTGGCCCATGTGCAGACTTGCGACGGGGGCCTCGATTTGCTGATTTGTCCGGGGTGCGGCCCGCAGTTTGGCGCGCTCGGGGCTTGACCATCCTGAGGTCGCGGTCCAGGGCCGCATCGGAATGAAAGACAGGACGAAGCAATGCTAGACAGCTTGATGAACGGGTTCACAGTGCTGGCCTCGTTCCTGTTCGTACTCTCCGTCGTCGTATTCTTTCATGAACTCGGGCATTTCCAGGTGGCGCGCTGGTGCGGCGTCAAGGTCAAGGCGTTCTCGATCGGTTTCGGCCGCGAGATTTTCGGCTTCTACGACCGGTATGGAACGCGCTGGCGGGTGGCCTGGCTGCCGTTGGGCGGCTACGTCAAGTTCATGGACGACGAAAGCGCGGCCTCGACGCCGTCAGCAGATGCTCTGAAAGGGATGACGGCTGAGGAGCGGGCGGGCTCGTTCCATCTGAAGCCGGTCTGGCAGCGGGCCGCCATCGTGGCCGCCGGGCCGATCGCCAACTTCCTGCTCGCAATCATCATTTTTGCTGCGATTTTCGTCACTTATGGCGTCACAACGCAGGAGCCACGGGTTGGCACGGTGGTGCCCGATTCGCCCGCCGCCGCCGCGGGCGTGCAGCCGGATGACCTGGTGTTGAAGATCCAGGGCGAGTCGATCGAAAGCTTTGGAGATCTTCAGCGCATCGTTTCGCTGAGCCCCGGCGAGGATCTGGAGTTCCAGCTCGACCGGGCAGGTCAACTCGTCACCGTCAGGATCCGCCCCAAGCTCACCGAGCACGAGGATGCCTTCTCCGGCAAAGTGAAAACACCGATCATTGGCATCACCAGCAAGCTCGGCGCACAGCGCACCACGCGCTCGGTCGGTGCCGGCGAGGCCGTCCTTCTTGGCGTCGAGCAGACCAAGGTTATCATCACCTCCACGTTCGCCTTCCTCGGCGGGTTGGTCCGTGGACAGCAGAGTGCGGATCAGCTCGGCGGTCCGATTCGCATTGCCGATGTCTCAGGCCAGGTCGCCAAGTTTGGTGTGCAACCTCTGTTGCACTTCATTGGCGTGATCTCAGTGAGCATTGGTCTATTGAATTTGTTCCCGATTCCGTTGCTGGACGGTGGTCATTTGATGTTCTACGCGATCGAGGCTGTGCGGCGGAAACCGTTGTCTGAGCGTAGCCAGGAGATCGGTTTCAGGATCGGCCTCGCCATCGTTCTGATGTTGATGGTGTTTGCCACGCTCAACGATCTGCCGATCCTCAAGAAATGGTTCTTTTGAGACTCCTTATTTTGTCCCCCGGTGGCGTATTCTTGCCACTTCCCGAGCCCTTACTGAATCGTTAAAACCAAGGGGTCATCACGGGGGGTAGTCCGCCCACGATTCGAGTCGACAGGGGTCTCGAATAAGGGAACGTGGAACGGGCCACCTGACATAGAACGAGCACCCAGCGTTACGACTAGGGTGACAGCGCGGAGCGACCGATGCCGACGGCTTTCGCGTGCATATTGGGGGTCGGCAGCATACGAGGGCATACCTTGCGAATGCCGCAGTATCGAAACTGGATGTTTGGGGGCGTGGGGCTGGTCTTTTGGCTGGCCACTCTGGTTCCTGCAGTCCTGACCATCGACGTCGTCGCCCTGGCCAGTCCGGCCGCGGCGCAGGGGGTCGTTCGTGAAATCCGCGTAGTCGGCAACAAGCGACTAGAGCCGGAAACCGTGCGCTCCTACATGAAGTTTTCTGTGGGCGACGCCTACAGCTCGAGCGCGGCGAACGCCTCGCTGAGGGCGCTGTTCGCCACCGGTCTGTTTGCCGACGTGCGGATCGACCGGGAAGGTTCGGCGGTCGTCGTCGCCGTGCAGGAGAACCCGGTCGTTGCGCAGGTGGCATTCGAGGGTAACAGCGAGGTCGACACCGCGACGCTGCAGAACGAAGTGCAGCTGAAGCCGCGCGCTGTCTTCACGCGCGCCAAGGCGCAGGCCGACGTGCAGCGCATCCTCGACGTCTACCGTCGTCAAGGCAGGTTCGCCGCTAACGTCGATCCCAAGCTGATCGAGCTCGACCAGAACCGCGTCAACGTCGTCTTCGAGATTTCCGAGGGCGGCGCGACCAAGGTCAAGGGCATCAATTTCGTCGGCAACCACGCCTTCTCCGATTCGCAGCTCCGCGACATCGTGACGACGACGGAATCGGGCTGGTTCGACTTCATTAAGGGCACGTCGGTCTACGATCCCGACCGCCTCAATCTCGATCGCGAGCTGGTTCGCCAGTACTATTTGAAGAACGGCTATGCCGACGCGCGCATCGTGACGGCGAATGCGGAATTGGCGCCGGACGGCACGGGCTTCCACATCACCTTCGCTGTTGAAGAGGGCGAGGTCTATCACTTCGGCGCGGTGACCATCGAAAGCGCCTTGCAGGAAGTTCGCACCGAGCCGCTCTATGGCGACCTGCTGACCAAGCCTGGCCAAGTCTACAACGGCTCCCAGATCGACAAGACTGTGGAGAAGCTGACGCTGTCCATCGCTGAGCAGGGCTATGCCTTTGCCCGTGTGCGTCCGCGTGCGCAGCCTGATTTCACCACGCGCACCATCAGTCTCGTCTACACCCTCGACGAGGGGCCGCGCGTCTACATCGAGCGCATCAACATCTTTGGTAACACGCGCACCAAGGATCACGTGATCCGCCGCGAGTTCCGACTGGCGGAAGGCGATGCCTATAATCCGCTGCTTGTCGATCGCGCCAAGAAGCGTCTTGAGGCGCTGGGGCTCTTCAAGGCGGTCAAGGTCAACCGTAATCCGGGCTCGTCCTCTGACCGTGTCAGCCTCGATGTTGAGGTGACGGAACAGTCCACCGGCGAGCTATCGTTCGGTGCCGGCTACTCCACGAGTGAAGGTGTGATCGGCGATATCTCGATCTCCGAGCGCAACCTGCTGGGCAATGGCCAGTTCCTGCGCCTGAAGTTGGCCGGTTCGCTTGAGCGCTATCAGATCGAGCTTTCGTTCACCGAGCCGCGCTTCCTCGACATGAACCTCGCCGCCGGCTTCGATATCTTCCATAAGGAGGTCGACCAGTCGAGCGAGTCGGGCTTCAAGAGCCGCAAGACGGGTGGCACGCTGCGGCTTGGCTATCCGCTGGCCGAGGATCTGTGGGTCCAGAACTACTACACGTTCACCCGCGACGAGATCTTCGACGTCAGCGACAATGCATCGTTGGCCATCAAGGATGCGTGCGGTGACGTAAACATCGGCGATCCTGAAAACACTGACGGCGACAACATCGGCGCCCCAACGAACTGTCAGGATCCGGTCTACTACACGTCTCTGGTCGGTACCTCGATTACCTACGACAAGCGCAACCATCCCAAGAACCCGACGGCAGGCTACTTCCTGCAAGGCTCGGTCGACTTTGCGGGACTTGGCGGCGATGCGCAGTACGTGCGGCTGTCGGCTGAAGGCCGTGCCTACTACCCGATCACCGAGAAGATCACCTTCGTCGGTCGCGCGATCGCCGGTCACATCCAGAACTGGGGTGGTGACGACGTCCGCATCCTCGACCTGTTCTTCCGTGGCGGTGAAACGATCCGTGGTTTCGACCGTGCCGGCTTTGGTCCACGCGACCTCAACACCAACGACGCCATCGGCGGCAAGACCTACTGGGCCACGACGGCAGAGGTGCGCTTCCCGTTGCCGCTGGTGCCTGACGATCTGGGCATGAGCGCTGCCGTGTTCGCCGATGCGGGCTCGCTGTTTGGTGCCTCGGACCGCGCGAAGAATGCGATTGGTTTGGGCCTTGCCGACGACTCGTCGATCCGCTCGTCGGTTGGTGCATCGATCCTGTGGAACTCGCCGGTCGGTCCGCTGCGTATGGACTTCGCCAAGGTGCTGACCAAGGAAAACTACGACGAGGAGCAGTTCTTCCGCTTCGGCGCTCAGACCAAGTTCTGAGGCAGGGCGACGCGGGCTTGGTGTCTGCGTCTGCTTCCGAAACGAACCTCGACAGACTTTTGCGAGGGCGTCGGTGCAACCGGCGCCCTTTGCTTTTCTCGAAGGCATGCTTGCAGTCTGCCCAAAGCGTGCCTGCGCTTGATTGCCATTGTCGTGTGTGGCGCACGTCGGTCTGAGCGTGTTCGCGCCGCGCCCGGCGGGGACGCTGCCTGCACCCGTCTGCGACTTTTGCCCCACCAACTCCAGCTTCCCAAGCCGCGGTGCTTGTCTTAGGGTCGCGCCGTTCATGGCTTGTGACGCGCGGAGGGGGCATGCAGCATCGCGGATTTTTTGAGCGGGCGGGGCCCTTCACGCTTGCGGAGCTGTCCAAGATTGCCGGGGCCGAGCTATCCGAGGGTGCCGACGCTACGCACCTCATCAAGGACGTGAAGCCGTTGTCTGAGGCGGGGCCCGACGACATTTCGTTTCTCGACAACCGCAAGTACCTGCCGCAACTGGCCGAAACACGTGCGGGTGCTTGCCTCATCATCCCGGCACTTGCTTCACGGGTGCCGGCGGCGACGCTGGCGCTGTTGACCAAAGTGCCTTACCGCGGCTTTGCGTTGGCACTGACGGCATTTTATCCCGACTCGCTGCGCCCCAAAGTGGCGCGCGCGGACGTCGGCACCCTGATCGATCCGACCGCCGAAATAGAGGACGGCGTCGAGATCGAGCCAGGGGCGGTGATCGGTGCCGAAGCGGCAATCGGGCGGGGCAGCAGAATTTCCGCCGGGGCGGTCATCGGTTACCGCGTACACGTCGGCCGGGGCTGTTATGTCGGGGCCGGCGCCACGCTGACGCACGCGCTGGTCGGCGATCGCGTCATCATCCATGCGGGAGTGCGGATCGGCCAGGACGGCTTTGGCTTCGCCATGGGGCCGGGCGGCCACCTCAAGGTGCCGCAGATCGGTCGCGTCGTGATCCAGGACGACGTCGAAATCGGTGCCAATACAACGATCGACAGAGGTGCGCTTAAGGATACCGTCATCGGCGAGGGCACCAAAATTGATAATCTCGTACAAATCGGGCACAACGTGATCGTGGGTCGCCATTGCGTAATCGTCGCCCAAACCGGAATTTCGGGCTCGACGGAGCTTGGTGACTACGTCGTCATGGGCGGCCAGTCAGGTACGGTCGGGCACATCAAGATCGGCACTGGCGCACAGGTGGCAGGCGCCTCGCATCCCAAGGACGATGTTCCGCCGGGAGCGCGTTACGGTGGGACGCCAGCCAAGCCGCTGAGGGACTGGGCGCGCGAATTGGCGGCCGTCGCTCGGCTCGCAGAACGCGGCCACAAGGTCGGGGGCGGCGAAGGTGACGGAGGTGGCAGCAGCGCTGCCGACAGTTGAATGAACCCGCCGTCCGCGCGGGGTGAGGATGCCGGAGCGGCTGACCGCAGCCGGGACGAATAGAAGAGAAGACGAATGAACGACGCATCCGACAAGCCGGTCCTGGGTACTGCCGATATCATGCGCGTGCTGCAACTGCTGCCGCACCGTTTCCCGATGCTGCTGGTCGACCGCATCTATGACATGAACGGCGACGAGAGCTGCGTTGGCGTGAAGAACGTCACCATCAACGAGCCGTTCTTCAATGGCCACTTCCCGCAGTTTCCGGTGATGCCCGGCGTGCTCATCATCGAGGGCCTGGCGCAGACGGCGGGCGCCTTGTGCGTCTCCAGTCTCAAGGAAGACTACAAGGCCGAGCTCGTCTACTTCATGGGGATCGATCGTGCGAAATTCCGCCGCCCCGTGGTGCCGGGCGATCAGATCCACTACCATGTGCGCAAGGTGCGCAACCGGGGCCGCGTCTGGAAGTTCTTCGGCGAGGCCAAGGTCGACGGGCAGGTTGCGGCCGAGGCAGAGGTGAGCGCAATGCTCGCCGACACCGCCGAAGCACGGGCCTTCGCGAGCAAGCATGGTTGACACATTTATCCATCCAAGCGCTGTCGTCGAGCAGGGGGCGAAGATCGGCGACGGGGTCAGGATTGGTCCCTTCTCGCTGGTCGGCGCCAATGCGACGCTGGGTGACGGTGTCGAACTGCTGTCACACGCGGTGGTGACAGGGCACACGACGATCGGCCCTGGCACGCGCATCTTCCCGTTTGCGTCGATCGGGCATCAGCCTCAGGATCTGAAGTTCAAGGGCGAGGTGACCACGCTGTCGGTCGGCGCCAACTGCCTGATCCGTGAAGGCGTGACGATGAACCCCGGTACCGCCGGGGGCGGCTCGAAGACAGTTGTCGGCGACAACTGCGCGTTCTTGGCCAACAGCCATGTCGGCCATGACTGCGTGGTCGGCAACAACGTGATCTTCTCGAATAACGTGATGCTGGCCGGGCATTGCGTGGTCGGCGATTTCGCGATCATCGGCGGCGGCGCGGCGGTGATCCAGTTCGCGCGTGTCGGTGCACATTCCTTCCTCGGCGGCATGTCGGGACTTGAAAACGATCTCATCCCCTACGGCATGGCGCTCGGCAATCGCGCATACCTGTCTGGCCTCAACATCGTCGGGCTGCAACGGCGAGGCTTCTCGCGCACCCAGATCCACGATCTGCGCCGCGCCTATCGCCTGCTGTTCGCTGCAGAGGGCACGCTGATGGAGCGCGTCGAGGATGTGGCGGCCGAATTCAAGGACCATCCGACCGTGGTCGAGATCGTCGCGTTCATCCGCGAAGGCGGCAAGCGCTCGTTGTGCACGCCGCGTGGTTCGCCCGAGAGCTGAGGCGGCCCTAACATGAGCGCCGCACGTCGGATCGGCATCCTAGCAGGCGGCGGATCCTTGCCGCGCGAGGTTGCTGACGCCGTCGTCGCGCGGGGCTTGCCGCTTCATATCGTAGCAATCGATGGCGAAGCCGACGCGGACTTCGGCCCTTATCCCGTCACGCGGGTGAACTGGGGCGAGATCGGCCGGATGGTCGCGACGTTTCAACAGTCCGGCTGTACCGACCTCGTCATCATCGGCTCAGTGACACGGCCCGATCTTGCAACGATCAAACCGGATCTCGGCTTCTTCAAAGCGCTCGGTACGATAGCGGGGCTCGTTCTTGCTGGCGGTGACGACGGCGTGCTGCGCGGCGTCATCCGCTTCTTCGAGCGGCATGGATTAACCGTGGTAGGGCCGACCGAGGTGGCGCCGGAACTGACGATTGGTGCGGGCGGTCCGATCGCCGGCGCCATGAGTCCTGAGGTCGTCTCTGATGCGCGCGTCGGCTTCGGAATAATTGCGGAACTGGGGCGCCTCGACATCGGCCAGGCGGCGGTGGTCAGCGGCGGCCGGCTCGAGGCGCTGGAAGCGGCGGAGGGCACCGATCGAATGCTGGAGCGGCTGGCTGAGCAGCGACGGGCGGCCGGGCACGGTCCCGTCGTGGCGCAGGGCGTCCTCATCAAGCGAACCAAGCCCGGCCAGGATCTGCGCATCGATCTGCCCGTGATCGGACCGGAGACGGTGCGCCGCGCGGTGGCGTGCGGCCTCGCTGGGATCGTCGTGGAGGCGGGGCGTGCACTTGCCGCCGATCGCGGGGAGCTTCAATCGCGGGCGGCGGCGCGTGGGCTAACGGTAGCAGGCATGGAGATCGACCCATCGAGCGAGGGTCGCAATCGCGCACGCGAGCAAAAGTCAGTCAGCATGCGCCTCCTGCATAACTTGAAGGCGCGACGCGCGGCACGCGGCCTCGAGCTGCGTCCCCTCGGCCGACACAAGGCGCCCGCACGCGTGTTGCGTGATGTCATGACCAGCTTGCAAGTGATGACGGCGATGCGGCCGATCGGTGGAGCGCGCACGGTGGTCGTCGTGCGCGGCCATGTGCTGGCGGTCGAGACGGGCGAGGGCGTTGCCGCGGCCTTGTCACGTGCGGCGGGGCTGCGTCAGTGGGGAGACCGACGTTTGCGGCGCAGGGCCGGCATCGCCGCCATCGATGCGGGCCGCGATTGTGAGCCGGATCTGATCGAGATCGTGGCAAAGGCTGGATTTGCCGGCATCGTCGTCAAACTGAGGCGCTTCACGGCTGGTGTTCCGACAGAAGCGATTGCTGCGGCAGACAAGGCCGGCGTTTTCATTGTTGGCATTGCGGCGGAGGAGGCGGGCGATGGCTGAACCCAAGCGGACGGCCGACCGGACGCCGACAGGGAACCTCAACCTTTTCGTGGTCGCTGGCGAGCACTCTGGCGATGCGCTGGGCGCAAAACTGATGGCGGCCCTCAACGCGCGCCCAGACGTGCGCATCCAGTATTCGGGTGTCGGCGGCGAGGGCATGGCGGCGCATGGGCTGACATCTCTCTTTCCGCTGGACGAGGTTGCCGTGATGGGGCCGATGTCGATCCTGCCGCGGCTGCCCCGGATCGTGCGGCGGGTCTATAATGCGGTCGATGCGGCGATCGCCGCCAGGCCCGACTGCGTCGTGATCATCGACAGCCCCGAGTTCACCCATCCGATCGCCAAGCGCATTCGCAGGCGATTGCCCGGTGTGCCGGTGGTGGACTATGTGAGCCCGAGCGTGTGGGCTTGGCGCCCGGGACGCGCCAGGCGGATGCGCGCTTATATCGATCACGTGATGGCATTGCTGCCGTTCGAGCCGGATGCGCACAAGCGGCTCGGAGGGCCGGCGTGCACGTATGTCGGGCATCCCCTGATCGAGCGTTATGATTGGATCCAGGCGCAGGATGGCGCCGCGCTGGCCGGGCGGCTGGGTCTAACCGGGGAGCGGCCGGTCGTCGTCGTGCTGCCGGGCAGTCGTGCGTCGGAAGTGGCGCGAATGATGCGCCCGTTCGGCGAGGCGCTAGCGTTGTTGCAGATGCGCGGTCGGCCCGTGGACGTCGTGCTGCCTGTGGTGGAGAGCGTGCGGCCGCTGGTGGAGGCTGCGCTTGCCGACTGGACGGTCAAGCCGCACCTCGTTTCTGGCGATGCCGACAAGTTTGCGGCCTTCCGGCTGGCGACGGCGGCGCTCGCGGCGTCCGGCACGGTGACGCTGGAACTCGGCCTTGCCGGCACACCGATGGTGGTTGCCTACAAGGTCGATGCGGTGGCGGCGCGGTTGCGCTTCCTTTTGAAAGTGCATTCGGTGGTGTTGGCCAACCTGGTGCTCGGCGAAAACGCGTTTCCAGAATACCTGCAGGAGGCGTGCACGCCGGAGCGGCTTGCGGACGCGCTTGCGCCACTGTTGTCGGAGACGCCCGAGCGCATGGCGCAGCTTGCCGCTCTTGCCCGCATTCCGCCGCGCCTGTTGCTGGAAACCGGTAGCCCGAGCGATGCCGCAGCCGAGATTGTCTTGCGTTACGCATCGTGTCGGGCGAACCTGAAATGAGCCATGACGACGCGGCAAAGACCAGTCCCCTTCCGACGCCCAAGACCCGCTGCCGCACCGGACGACCTGTGCGCTCTCGTCCCTGATCTGGAGCTGCAGCCGGAATGGCAGCAGGGTCTGACACGTCTCCATGCGGCGCAGGGGGGGCGAAACCCCGACGAGGTTGCAGATCTGCGGCGTGCCGTGGCGCTGCGACTTATCAGGGCTCTGCGCACTGATCAGGTGCGTGATGCCATCGCAAACGGCGATCCGTTCTGGACCGCGCTCGCGCTGTCGGTCATCGCGACGCCCTACCAGTGGCACCAATCGATGCGGATCAAGCTCAACGCCATGCGTGCGTTGCGCCGTCGTCTCGACAGCGCTGATGTACAGGAGGTGGATCGTAATCGCATCTTGAATGCCTTGACCTCTGCGCTGCTGTTCGCCGTCGATGCCGGCATCGGCGAAGAGTTCCGCGCCGTGACACGGATCGCACGCCGCGTAGCAACTTCGGAACTCGTGACGGGATTGGAGCACCGCAGCCGCGATGCCGTTGAGCGCCCCATCCGGATCAATGCGCAACGCATGCTCGATGCCGTACACGGGAAGCCCTACCGCCGCTACGGGGCGGACACTGGAGGCCGTACGACATGAAGGCGATGATCCTGGAGCATGTCGGCAAGCCGCTGGTGCTTGTGGAGCGGGAGCCACCGCAGCCGGGCCCTGGACAGGTCCTGGTCGAGATCGCCGCATGCGCGGTATGCCGGACCGACTTGCACGTCGTTGATGGCGATCTGCCGGCCCCCAAGCCCCGTGTCATCCCCGGTCACGAGATCGTCGGTCGTGTCGTGGCGCTGGGGCGCGACGTCGACCAGTTCCGTCTGGGCGATCGTGTCGGCATCCCATGGCTTGGTACGACGTGCGGAACGTGTGGCTATTGCCGCAGCGGCCGGGAGAACCTGTGTGATCGTCCGGGCTTCACCGGCTATCAGATCGACGGCGGGTTCGCGACCCACACGCTGGCGGATGCGCGCTACTGCTTTGCTATTCCTGAGACCTACGACGACGTGCATGCAGCGCCGCTGTTGTGCGCGGGTCTCATCGGGCATCGCGCGCTGAAGGCCGCGGGCGAAGCGCAGCGGCTCGGCATCTATGGCTTCGGTGCGGCAGCGCACATCGTGGCGCAGGTGGCACGGCATCAAGGCCGGCGCGTGTTTGCCTTCACGCGCCCAGGCGATACAGCCGCACAGACGTTCGCACGCACGCTCGGTTGCGAATGGGCCGGTAGCTCGGCCGAGGCGTCACCCGAGCCGCTCGATGCAGTCATCATCTTCGCGCCTGTCGGGCCGCTCGTGCCGCTGGCGCTGAAGGCGCTGGCCAAGGGGGGGACGCTGGTCTTGGGCGGCATCCACATGTCGGACATCCCATCAATGCCTTACGCGCTGTTGTGGGGCGAACGCGTGGTGCGTTCAGTCGCCAACCTGACGCGGCAGGACGGCGTCGAGTTCATGCTGCTCGCCGGTGAGGTGCCGCTCGACATCAGCGTAGAGACTTTCCCACTCGACGAGGCCAACGAGGCGCTGCAGCGGCTGCGCGATGGACGGCTCAGCGGCGCGGCCGTGCTGATTCCATGACGGGGGAGTCTTCCATTGAACGACAGGAGGGCCGGTCGTTGGACCGGCCCTCCTGTTCTGCAGACCAATCGACGAGGGCGGAGCAGGTGGCTCACCCGCGCTGAGCCATCGGCACAAAGTTGCGCTCGGCGGCGCCGACGTAGAGCTGACGGGGACGGCCGATGCGCTGCTCGGGATCCTCGATCATCTCCTTCCACTGCGCAATCCAGCCGACCGTGCGGGCAACGGCGAACAGCACGGTGAACATGGAGACGGGGAAGCCCATCGCGCGCAGCGTGATGCCCGAGTAGAAATCGATATTGGGATAGAGCTTCTTCTCGACGAAATACTCGTCTTGCAGCGCGATGCGCTCGAGCTCCATGGCGACCTTCAAGAGCGGCTCGTCGTGGACACCGAGTGAATCGAGAACCTCGTGGCAGGTCTTCTGCATCACTTTGGCGCGCGGGTCGTAATTCTTGTAGACGCGATGGCCGAAGCCCATCAGGCGGAAGCCCGAGTTCTTATCCTTGGCCATCTTGATGTACTCGGGGATGCGGTCGACGGAACCGATCTCCTGCAGCATGTTGAGTGCCGCTTCATTGGCGCCGCCATGTGCGGGCCCCCAAAGGCAGGCGACGCCCGCTGCGATGCAGGCAAACGGATTGGCACCCGAAGACCCGGCGAGCCGGACCGTGGAGGTCGATGCGTTCTGCTCGTGGTCGGCGTGCAGGATGAAGATCTTGTCCAACGCGCGAGCGACGACCGGATTGACGACATAGGGCTCGCAGGGCACTGCAAAGCACATCTGCAGGAAGTTCGCCGTGTAGTCGAGATCGTTTCGCGGATAGATGAATGGCTGGCCGACGGAGTACTTGTAGGCCATCGCCGCGATGGTAGGCATCTTGGCGATCATGCGGTTGGCCGCGATGACGCGCTGCTTTGGATCGTTGATGTCGGTGGAGTCGTGATAGAAGGCGGAGAGAGCGCCGACGATGCCGCAGACCACCGCCATCGGATGCGCGTCGCGGCGGAAGCCGGTAAAGAACCGGGTCATCTGCTCATGCACCATGGTGTGGCGGGTGATCGCCTTATCGAAGTCTGAGCGCTGCTGCTTGGTCGGCAGCTCGCCATTGAGCAGCAGATAGCAGACCTCCAGGAAGTTCGAGCCCTCGGCCAGCTGGTCAATCGGGTAGCCGCGGTGCAGCAGCACGCCGTTGTCGCCGTCGATGTAGGTGATCTTGGAGGAACAGTTTGCGGTCGAGGTGAAACCGGGATCGTAGGTAAAGCAGCCCGTGTCGCGATAAAGCCGGCCGATGTCGATCACGTCGGGGCCATGCGTTCCGGAGCGGACCGGCATCTCCGCGTTCTTGCCGTTGATGCTGAGCTTGGCGTTTTCGGTCGGATTCGATGTGGCCATTGCGCTTTCCTGAACGGTCATGATTGAAACCCTCGCCTGGGCGAGTGGCGGCTCGGGAGGCTCCGCGCCTGTCCCGCAGAAGTGGAGCGTCTATGGCTTTTGGTACCTGACATTCCGCCCTGCGACAAGATAACCCTTCGGCGAAATTGGGCTAGAGCCTCTAGGTCAAAATGCTGTTATCACAAAGGCTTAATCGGGCCGTGATGGACGGTTCCAGTGTCGTGGCCCGGCTGCAGGGATAGCCCTGTTCTGCGGCGCAGCATCGGCTTGGCGCGGCCTAGGAGTGGGCTGCATGGTCGGCGATGCGGGCAATGCTCTCCTCTTCGCCCAGTACCGCCATGACGTCGAAGACCGGCGGCGAAACGGTTGATCCCGTGAGCGCTGCGCGCAGGGGCTGCGCCACCTTGCCGAGTTTGCGGCCGGTTTCCTCGGCGAACGTACGCACGTCGGCCTCGAGCGCTGCAGCGTCCCACGCCTTTGCCGATTTCAGCCGCGCGAGAAGCTCGGCCAGCATATGCCGTGCCTCTTCGTCGATCGCCTTTGCGGCCTTGTCGTCAAGTTCAATAGGCCGCGACGCGAAGACGTACGCGGCGCCGTTGATGAGATCGATCAGCGTCTTGGAACGCTCTTTGAGACTGGGGATGGCGGCGCGAAACCGCGGGCTCGCACCGCGCGCCAGAGCTTTGGCGATGCTGTCGCCGCCGGAGATCTCGGGCAGAATGTGAACGGCGCGGTCGAACAGCTCCTCGTCGCTCGCAGCACGTATATAGTGCGCGTTCAAGGCCTCGAGTTTGGCAAAGTCGAATCGTGCGGGGCTTTTGCCGATGCCGTCGACGTCGAACCACTCGATCAATTGCGCCGTGGAGATGATCTCATCGTCGCCATGACTCCAGCCGAGCCGTACCAGATAATTTCGCAAGGCCTCGGGCAGATAACCCATCGCCCGGTAGGCTTCGACGCCTAGAGCGCCATGGCGCTTCGACAGCTTGGCGCCGTCGGGTCCATGGATCAGCGGCACGTGCGAGAACTCAGGCACATTCCAGCCGAGGCCTTTGTAGATCTGCGTCTGACGCGCGGCATTGGTCAGATGATCGACGCCGCGAATGACGTGAGTGACGCCCATGTCGTGATCGTCGACGACGACGGCGAGATTATAGGTGGGCACGCCGTCCGAGCGCAGCAGGATGAGGTCGTCGAGATCCTTGTTTGGGAAGACGACACGGCCTTGCACGTGATCTTCGATCACTGTCTCGCCCTCGCGCGGGGCTTTGAGGCGGATTGTGAAGGGCATGTGATCGGGTGCTTCCGACGCAGGACGGTCGCGCCAGGGAGAACGGATCGTCAGCGGCAATCTCTCCGCCTCCGCGCGTGCGCGCATGTCGTCGAGTTCTTCTTTGGTGAGGAAACAACGGTAGGCGTGACCGGCGGCGAGCAGTTCCTCAGCGGCCTCCTTGTGGCTATGGGCGCGGGAGAACTGGGAGACGGGCTCGCCGGTCCAATCGAGTTCCAGCCATTTCAACCCGTCGATGATGGCGCCAATCGCCTCTTCGGAATTGCGCGCACGGTCGGTGTCTTCGATGCGGAGCAGGAACGTGCCCCCCTTGGCCTTCGCATAAAGCCAGTTGAACAGCGCGGTGCGGGCGCCCCCGATGTGCAGAAATCCGGTCGGCGAAGGCGCAAACCGTACGATGGGTGCGGTGTATACGGAGGTCTGTTTTTCTGTCATCTCGCGTGCCATGATCAACGTCGGTGCCGAGGGCTTGTCCGAGGTGTTTGGGCGTTTACCACAGGGTACGGCCAGCGGTAAGTGCCGAGACCTGATGCGAGGCAGGCATGTCGTCGCGTGATCCGGATTGGCTGGCCGGCAGTACGGCTGATTCCGGGGCAGAAATCACCAACGCCGGGCATGAGCGGGGCTCGCAGCCATGGCCGGAGCGGGCCGGCGCGGTGGCTGGGAGCAACGCCGATCGAATTCGGCCGCTGGGTCGGCTGGCTACGGCCCTGGAGGCGGAACGGGCATATTGGTTTTTGTGGGTGCCTGCGCTCATCGGGGCGGGCATCGCTGTCTATTTTGCCCTGCCGCGCGAGCCGGCACCGGCGCTGGGCATATTGGCCCTGATCACCGTTGCGAGCATGCGCTATGCAGCCTCGCGCATGCCGGCGCTGCGGCTCGCGCTGGATGCAACGCTCCTAGTCGTATTGGGCTTCGTGCTGATCACGACGCGGTCAGCGATCGTCGATGCGCCGATCCTCGACCGGCGGATCGGTCCGGTCGAAGTTCGCGGGTACGTCGAACTCGCCGAGCCGCGCGAAGGACGTGGCGAGCGGCTGACGCTTCTGGTCTATCATCTCGCCGGGATGCCGGGTGACGCGTGGCCGCAGCGCGTGCGCGTGCGGGCGATGGCGGGAGGCGACGGGTTTGCTCCCGGCGATGCGGTCATCCTCAAGGCACATCTGGCGGCGCCGGCCGCACCTGCGCTGCCCGGCGGCTTCGATTTCTCGCGTTATGCCTATTTCGCCGGGATCGGCGCAGTCGGCTATTCGTTGTCGCCGCCGCTTGCCGACCCCGAGGCTCCACCACCTCCGGTGACTTTACAGTTTCTCGCGGGCATACAGCGGTTGCGCCGCGCGATCGGTGCGCGCATCGACCGCGTGTTATCGGGCGAGACGGCCGCGATCGCCAAGGCACTGGTGACCGGCGAGCGAGGCGGCATTCCGGAAGCCACCAACACGGCCTACCGGGATTCAGGTCTGTTTCACATCCTGTCGATCTCCGGGCTGCACATGGCGATCATGGGCGGAGCGGTATTTTTCGCGGTACGTTTCATGCTGGCGCTCGTGCCAGCGCTCGCGCTGCGGTATCCGGTGAAAAAGTGGGCGGCACTTGCGGCGGCGGGCGGGTCGCTTGCATACCTGGCGATATCGGGAACGACGTTCGCCACCTTGCGCTCATTCATCATGATTTCAATCATGTTCCTGGCGATCCTGCTCGATCGGCCGGCGTTGGCGCTGCGCAATGTCGCGGTCTCCGCGCTTATCATCCTGCTGCTGTTTCCCGAAAGCCTGCTCGATGTTGGCTTCCAGATGTCATTTGCCGCCGTGGTTGCACTGGTTGCGGCATATGAGGCATTGCGCCAGCGCGGTGGCGCGCCGCGGCTCGCGTCTTCGGGAGTGTTGGGATTCGTGTTGGTATTCGTCGGCGGCGTTGTGCTGTCCACGCTGGTGGCTTCGGCGGCCGTGACGCCGTTTGCGATCTACCATTTCCACAAGACGCAGCATTACGGGGTTCTGGCAAATCTCCTCGCCGTGCCGATCTGCAATCTCGTGGTGATGCCCGCGGCGCTGGCGACGCTGGTGTTCATGCCGCTGGGGCTTGAGAGCGGGCCGCTGCAGCTGATGGGGCTGGGCATCGATGCGATGAGTGCCACGGCCCGATACGTCGCCGCACTGCCGGGCGCCGTCGGCGTGGTGGCGGCCATTCCCACGCAGGCATTTGCATTGGTCGTAGCCGGAGGCTTGTGGCTGGCGCTGTGGCAGGGCCGCTGGCGGGTGGCAGGCATCGCCCTGCTAGCGGCAGGTGCCGCCATTGCGCCGCTCGCCGCACGGCCAGACGTTCTGGTCGGACGGGATGGACGCCTCGTCGCGGTCAGGGCAGACGATGGGCGGTTCGTGGCGATCTCCGCAGCACAGGCCCGGTTCGAGCTCAGGCGCTGGCTCGAGCATGACGGCGATGCCCGCAGTCCGGAGCAGGCCGTCGCTGGAGCCGGCCTAACGTGCGACTCGGTCGGCTGCGTCGCGAAGGTGCGCGGCACGCGCGTGGCCATCTCGCGACATGCCGCTTCCGTGGCCGACGACTGCGCGGCTGCCGACGTGCTCGTGCTCGCCGTGCCGGCTCCGGGAGGCTGTACCTCGCCGGTCAAAGTGATCGATTTCCTGGCGGTGCGAACCGCCGGGACACATGCGCTCTATATCGACGGTGCACGCCAGGTGCGCGTGAGAACCGTGGCACAGGAGCGCGGCGTACGGCCATGGTCGCCGCCACACCCCTGGTCGGCAGAGGGGCGCAGGCTGGCGGCAGCTCGGGCTACAGCGAACAGCCCGGCCGATGCCACCGGGCATCAAGCCGGTCCGACGGCCGAACACGAATTCAGCCGCCGGGGTGTCGCCCGTTTCAGTGCCCCCCTCCACATGCTCGACACACTGCAACTGCCGCGGCCGGAGGTGGAAGACGAGGTGGACGAGGGCGGCGACAATTGACCAATAACCGTCGGCACCGGACAACGCCGACGCTGCACGCCAAGCTCAGCGCCTGTGTCAGTAGCGGCGGATGAGCCCGACGAGACGACCCTGGATATCAACCTGGTCGGGACCGAAAATTCGCGTCTTGAACTCGGGGTTGGCGGCTTCCAGCGCGATCGTCGTGCCCTTCTTGCGCAATCTCTTGAGGGTCGCTTCCTCGTGCTCGACGAGAGCGACGACGATGTCACCGTTCTCGGCCGTGTCGCAGCGGCGAATAATGACCGTATCGCCATCGTGGATGCCGGCCTCGATCATCGAATCGCCTTTCACCTCGAGGGCGAAATGCTCGCCGCTGGTGAGCAGGTCCGGCGGGCACGCGATGTCGTGTGTGTGATTTTGAATGGCACTGATTGGTGTGCCGGCAGCAATGCGGCCCATCACGGGAACGGAAACGGTGCGGGCGTCGATCGTGACAGACGTCGGCTGTGCCAGCTCGCGACGACCGCTCCCCTCGATGACGCTTGGTTGAAAACCACCCTTGCGCGGAGCGCTCTCGCCGCCTTCAGGCAGCTTGATGACCTCGATGGCGCGTGCCCGGTGCGGCAGGCGGCGAATGAAGCCCCGCTCAACAAGCGCGGTGATCAACCGGTGAATGCCCGACTTCGACTTCAGGTCCAGCGCGTCCTTCATCTCGTCGAACGAGGGCGGCACACCGTCCGCCTGCATGCGCTCGTGGATGAAGAGCAGGAGTTCTTTCTGTTTTTGCGTGAGCATCACGCCTCCGCCATGTTGCGGCCCGGTCTGGCCGGACCTTCCCTCTCATGCTGCCGAGTGCAACGCACACCCCAGCTCACGCTGTCCCGGGGCATCTCAGCACAAATCATGAACGTACACTACGCGTTCCCGAGGTGTTCCGCAAGGGGCTTTCGGTGCACGGTGGATAACGTCATCCCTGCATCGCGGTTGGGGAGGCCTGGTCGCCTCAGAAGTCGAGCGGCAGGGTGTCGACGCTGGCGCCGGCAGGCAGCGCCGGAGCGCCCGGCGGCCGGACCACCAGGCAGTCGGCCGTCGCCAGCGGTGCCATCAGCGAGCTGTCCTGGCTGGCGATCGGGCAAACAACAGGCAGACCTGCGCCGTTGGTGGAGCGTAGGGCACGCATGAAGTGCGTGCGCGGGCCATTCGTCTCGAGCGGTGTGGCGAGCGCAGCCGGGATGGGCTGCGCCGCTTCGGGCTGGCGGCCAAGCATGGCCAGCACCAGAGGAACGGCGAAGACGCGGGCGCAGATCATGGACGAGACCGGGTTGCCCGGCAGGCCCAGCACGACATGCCGGTCGCGGTGACCGAAAATCATCGGCTTGCCCGGACGCATGGCGATCTTCCAGAAGTCGAGTGTCACGCCGGCGTCCTGAAGCGTCGGCACGACGAGATCGTGGTCACCGACCGACGCGCCGCCGATGGTGAGCAGGATGTCGGCGTCGGCGGCCTCTTCAAGCTTGGCAGCGAGACTTTCGCGCGTGTCGCGGGCGATCCCGAGTCTCACGGGTGACGCACCGAAGGCGGCGAGCATGGCGGCGAGGCCGTAAGGGTTCGATGATACGATCTGATCGGCGCGCGGGGTCTCTCCCGGCTCGACCAGTTCGTCGCCGGTAGCGAGGATGGCAACCTTGGGTGGGCGTGCGCAGGAGAGCGTGGCATGTCCCATGGCGGCGGCAAGCAGGACATCGCGCGAGGTCAGGCGATGACCTTTGCGCAGCGCGACGTCGCCCTCCTTGAAGTCGCCACCCCGCGGACGGACATGAGCGGGGTCGGGCGTGCCATCGACGATGGTGATGGCTGGGCCGTCGGCCGCCACGTTTTCCTGAATGACGATGGCATCAGCACCTTCGGGCACCGGGGCGCCCGTGAAGATGCGCACGGTCTCGCCTGCCCGGACATGCCCGGCAAACCCGTGGCCGGCGGCAGATTCACCAATCAGCTTCAGCGTCGCAGGTCGTGTCGTCACGTCTTGCGCGCGTACGGCATAACCATCCATGGCGGACGCGTCGAAGGGCGGTTGGGAGAGGCGAGCGCAGACATCCGTTGCCAGCACACGGCCCGCGAGCCGGTCGAGCGGCACCTCTTCGGCGTCCATCGGCCACGCCTTTGCCAGGATGCGTGCGAGCGCCGCTTCGACAGGGAGCAGCGCCATCAGCTCTTTGCCTTCTTCGCGCTCGGCCGCGCGCCAAGCAGTGAGGGATCGGACGCGCGCCAGTGGCCTGAGCGGCCGCCGGATTTCTCGATGAGGCGGATGCCCTCGAAATGCATCGCCTTATCGACCGCTTTCAGCATGTCGTAGATCGTGAGACAGGCGACGGAGACAGCGGTCAGCGCCTCCATTTCGACGCCTGTCTGTCCGGCGACCTTCACTTCGGCTGCGACATGCAATCCAGGCGGCTCTGCGCTGATGGTGAAATCAACGGTCGCCTTGGTAATCGGCAACGGGTGGCACAGCGGAATGAGTTCGGACGTCTTCTTGGCGGCCATGATGCCGGCGATGCGGGCGGTGGCTAGCACGTCGCCCTTCTTGGCCGTACCCGTTTCGATCATGGCGAGCGTTTCTGCCGTCATGGCGACGAAACCTTCCGCGCGCGCGATGCGGTGCGTGACGTCTTTTTCCGAGACGTCGACCATGTTGGCCTCGCCTTTTTCATTGATGTGGCTGAGGCGGGGGCTCGAAGGGACGGCTTTGGGCATTTGAGACACTCGCTGGCAGGCATCGGTCGGGTGCGCCGGAGGGATCGGCACATGCAGGTTCGGCGCGGACTATATCAAGCCGAGGTAAGGGCGCGCCAGGGCACGGATCCCGGTCCGTCGCGGGACAAAGTTCGGTCCGTTAAGGGATTAGGGTCCGGACCCTAGGCAAGAGTCGTAGCCACGTCACACAGTGCGCCTCAACGACAACCCAATTGAGCGCTAGTATGATCTTGGATACGCCCAACCGATTAGATCGGTTTTAGGGGGTAAATCCGACCGTCCAGAACCGCTCGCCGAGGCTTCCATGTCTGCTTCCTCCCGCCGTCTGTTCTTTCTTGCCGCGATCGCTGCGTCCATCGGTTTTCAGGGCTCCGCATGTGCCGCCGACCGTGCGGCCTTTCTCGCCGCCTGCGAGAAGGAGCGCGGAGCAGAGGCGAAGGCGACGTGCGCATGCGTTGCCGGCAAGGTCGATGCCGCGTTCAAGGACAAGGCGCTCACCTTCGCTTATCAGTCACTGGCGCAGCCGATCGGCGAACTTGTGCAGTCGGACTCCGGCCTCTCCGAGAAGGAGGAAGACGACATTGTCGACAAGACCTTCGCCTTCATGAAGGAGTGTGGCCTGGTGAAGTAAGCCGTGTGGTCGCATTCTTTGAGACGTCGTGATGTCAAGACAGTGCGCGTGCTCTTCATATTGAAGTTCTTTTCGCTTCATATGGAGTGAATCGGAGGACTGCACTCCAGTCTTCTGTTTGTCGATTTTTTGCGAAGTATCGGTGCTCGCGCCGGACATGCCGCCATTTCCGCGATACGAGAGGGCGCGACCTGTTAGCGGTGAAGACGAACCGGACTGGGCACGCCGCCATTGCTAACGCGTTGCTTCCCTCTACTGGAATTTTTGAATGGGCCTGACGTACTTCAGTTGACGTAGGACGCTAACTGATCAACATTGACCGTCCTTCGTCTGAATATTTTTTAGGGGGTGATATGGGCTTGTTCAAAGATGCCTTCCGTCAGGCACGATATGGCGCTGATCGGACGCTGCATTGCCAAGAGTGCGGAGACGCCTACCTGGGTTCGATAAGCCGTGAGTTTCCTGATGCCCTTTGTGGCAAACATCTCGAACGGCTGGGTGAGCGCGCCAAGCGCAATGGCGACAATAGGACCTATCAGCTCGTCCAAATGGAGTTTCGGCGGCGCGGATGCAAATGGTCTTGAAAAGGGGGCGAACCGATGTCGGCCAAGGATGAAGTGGAATATTGTGGGCGGTGTGACAGACAGCAGAGTGCTGGCGCTGATAAGTGCAAGGTGTGTGGCCGTCCCACCGTCACGTGGGACACGTCGAGAGAAAGCGCTACCGATATCCGTCGGAAGTGGAAAACTCTCTACGGCTGAGTTCGGATCAGTAGAGCATTTTTCGCCAAAGTGGAGGCCGGGTTGGCGTAGAAAAAATGCTCTACCCCGCCCTCAACAGTGCTTTCGTGGCGGCCGTCACGTCGGTCTGGCGCATCAGGCTCTCGCCGACGAGGAAGGTGCCCACGCCTACCTTGTTCAAGCGCGCGATGTCCTCGGGCGTGAAGATCCCGCTCTCGCCAATGACGATGCGGTCGCCCGGCACGCGCGGAGCCAGACGTTCGGTCGTCTTCAGCGTCGTCTCGAAGGTCTTCAGGTTGCGGTTGTTGATGCCGATGAGACGGCAGGGCAGCGCCAATGCACGGTCGAGTTCGGCATCGTCATGCACCTCGACGATCGCATCCATACCCCAATCGCTGGCCGCGGATGCGAGATCGCGGGCGGTGGCGTCGTCGACTTCCGCCATGATGATGAGGATGCAATCTGCACCCCAGGCGCGTGCTTCCACCACCTGATAGGTGTCGATCATAAAATCCTTGCGCAGCACCGGTAGCGAGACCGCCGCGCGGGCTGCCTTGAGATATTCGGGCGCACCCTGGAAGGACGGCGTGTCGGTAAGGATCGACAGGCAGGTGGCGCCGCCGGCTTCATAAGCGCGGGCGAGCGAGGGGGGATCGAAGTCGGCGCGGATGAGCCCCTTCGACGGCGAGGCCTTCTTGATCTCGGCGATGAGCGCAGTCTTTCCGCCGGCAAGCTTTGCCGCAATGGCATCGGCGAACGGGCGCACCTTGGGCGCGGAGCGGGCATATTCGGCCATCACCTGCAAGGGGTTCGCCGCCTTCGCGCGCGCCACCTCCTCGCGCTTGTAGGCCGTAATCTTGTCGAGGATGTCGCTCATGGCCGGCTCACTCAGGCTCCTGCGTTGGTGATTGCGATGAGCCGGTCGAGCGCGGTCGCCGCAGTACCTTCGTCGATCGCTCGGGCGGCGCGTTCGACGCCGTCCGCGAGGTTGGAGGCTCTGCCGGCGACGATCAGGGCGGCGGCCGTGTTGAGGAGCACGATGTCGCGGAAGGGGCCTGGCTCGCCTTGCAGGAGGACGCGGATCGCTTCCGCGTTGGCCTTGGCGTCGCCCCCCTTCAGATCGGCAAGCTTCGCGCGCGGCAGGCCGGCGTCCTCCGGCACCACCTCGAATAGGGCGATGTCACCGTCCTTCAATTCGGCGACCGTGCTCGGTCCGGTGGTCGTCAGCTCGTCCATGCCGTCTGCCCCGTGCACCACCCAGACGTGCTCGGCACCGAGGTTCTTCAGCACGTGAGCGAGCGGCTCGACCCACATCCGGTCGAACACGCCCAACACCTGACGCGTGACACCCGCGGGATTGGCGAGCGGCCCCAGCAGATTGAAGATCGTGCGGATGCCAAGTTCGGCGCGCACCGGCGCCCACTGCTTCATGGCAGGGTGATGCATCGGCGCCCACATGAAGCCGACGCCCGCCTCGACGATCGCCCGCGAGACGATACCAGGTCCGACATCCACCTTGACCCCCAACGCGGTCAACACGTCCGAGGCACCCGAGAGCGAGGAGACTGAGCGGTTGCCGTGTTTGGCGACCTTGATGCCGGCACCGGCAGCGACGATCGCCGAGCAGGTCGAGACATTATAGGTGCCGTGGCTGTCGCCGCCGGTGCCGACGATGTCGACGGCACCGGCCGGAGCGTTCACCGTCAGCATGCGCGAGCGCAGCAGTCGCGCCGCACCGGTAATCTCTTCGACCGTCTCACCGCGCACGCGCAGTGCCATCAGGAAGGCACCCATCTGCACCGGAGTCGCCGCGCCTGACGACATGATGTCGAGCGCTGCTTCGATCTCCTCGTCGGTGAGCGTGGCGCCGGTCGACACCTTCTGGATGATGCGTTTGAGTTCAGGCGCGGTCATCGTTTCACAATCTCGCGGGAGAAGGCGTTCAGCCTCATGCGGCACTTCTGGGGCGCGGCGACGGAATGGCTCCACGCTTCGGGCTCATTCCGGCGAGCTCCAGGAAGTTGGCAAGCAGCGCGTGGCCGTATTCGGAGGCAATGCTCTCGGGATGGAACTGCACGCCGTGCACGGGATGCGACTTGTGCTGCAGGCCCATGATGAGACCATCGTCAGTCTCAGCCGTCACCTCCAGGCACTCGGGAAGACTCTCGCGCTCCACGATCAGGGAATGATAACGGGTGATCTCGAAGTCCTGCGGCAGCCCCTTGAAGATGCCCTTACCCGCGTGGCGGATGCGCGAGAGCTTGCCGTGCATCGGCACGGGCGCGCGGATCACCTTGCCGCCGTAGGACTGGCCGATCGACTGGTGGCCGAGGCAGACGCCGAGCAGCGGGATCGTCGCGCCGGCCTTGGCGATGAGGTCGAGACAGACACCGGCCTCGTTGGGCGTGCACGGGCCAGGCGAAAGCACGATCGCCTGGGGCTTTTGCGCGATCACCTCTTCCGCCGTCACCTTGTCGTTGCGGATGACGACCGAGTCCGCTCCAAGCTCACCCAGGAAGTGGACCAGATTGTACGTGAAGCTGTCGTAGTTATCGATGAGGATCAGCATGGGCGGGGTGGCTCTCGTGACACGGCAGGGCGGGACGGATGCCCTCGACACCCCTGGGTGTAGGCACCGGGGCTGGGGGCGTCAAGCGAGCGCTGGGGGCGGTCTCACAGGGTCCGGCCCTACGAGAGCTTGCGCGGCAGAACGAATTCGACCAGCTCGCCGGTTGCCGGGGCGATGCGCGACCAGGACGGGGCTTCGAAGCTGATGTGGGCGAGCGCAGCGGTCGGAAACTGCATGGCGAGCGTGCGCAAGGGTTCGCGCGGAGCGGTGCGGATCAATTCCAGCGCGATGGCGTGCAGGCCGGGGTTGTGGCCGACGACCATGACGACGGCCGGATAACCTTTGATGGCGCGGATCTTCTCCAGCAGCGTTTCGGCATCCGCCAGATAGAGAGCTTCGTCGTAGACGACGGTCGGGGTCGCCTCGGTGAACTCGTTCATGACGAGCGTCAGGGTGGCGCGCGTTCGCACCGCTGTCGAGCACAACACGAGATCGGGGATCAGCGCGTGCTTGACGAGATGCTGGCCGATAGCCGCGGCGGCCTTGGTGCCACGCTTGGCGAGCGGGCGATCGAAATCATCAAGCGAGAGATCGTCCCAACTCGACTTGGCGTGGCGGAGAAGGAGAAGTGTCAGCATGGTCGATAGGATGGTGACATGGAATGGCGTTGGCAAGCGATAGGAGCGTCATGGGGCCGAGCGGACCGTGACAAGATGTCTTTCACGGCGTTGCTGCGGGTGTCGGAAGAGCACCGGGCATCACATCACGCGGGCCGGCGGCAACCACACACCGTCAGCCCCACGCGCCCTTGTTGCCGCCGGGTCCGTTTCCAGTGCCGCCAGCGAAACGCACCGCCTCCTCGGCGGCATGGACGATCGCCTTGGCTTTGTTGATGCACTCCTGCTGCTCGTTTTCCGGCACCGAATCGTAGACGACACCGGCGCCCGACTGGACGTGCAGCGTGCCATCCTTCACCAGCGCCGTCCGCAAAACGATGCACGTATCCATTTCGCCGTCGGCTGCGAAATAACCCACGCAACCGGCATACGGGCCACGCTTGGATTTTTCCAGCTCATCGATGACTTCCATCGCGCGAACCTTGGGTGCGCCCGAGACAGTGCCTGCGGGGAAGCCGGCCATCAGCGCATCGACGGTATCGCACTTGGTCGACAGCCGGCCGACGACGTTGGATACGATGTGCATCACGTGACTGTAGCGCTCGATCACAAACCGGTCGGTGACGCGGACACTGCCGACCTCTGCGACGCGGCCAACGTCGTTGCGGCCGAGATCGAGCAGCATCAGGTGCTCGGCACGTTCCTTGGGGTCCTTCAGCAGCGCATCCGCCAGTAGCTTGTCCTCTGCACTCGAGGCGCCGCGCCGCGTGGTGCCGGCGATCGGTCGGATGGTTACTTCGCCCGCGCGCACGCGCACCAGGATTTCCGGGCTCGAGCCGACGAGCGCGAAGGTGCCGAAATCGAGATGGAACAGGAACGGCGAAGGATTGAGACGGCGCAACGCGCGATAAAGCGCGAAGGGCGGCAGCGCGAACGGCGTCGAGAAACGCTGCGACAGCACCACCTGGAAGATGTCGCCGGCCTTGATGTACTCCTTGGCCTTCTCGACCATGCCCATGTACTCGACGGGCGATGTGTTGGAGACAGGCTCAGCGAGTGCCAGAGTATCCTGGGCAGCGGCACTCGCATGGTTCAGTGGTCCATCGAGCGCGGCGACAACCTCGGCGAGGCGTTGTTGGGCTGCGGCATAGGCCGCCGCTGCGGAGGCGGCGGGGGTGGGGCGGACGGGTGTCACGACCGTCATCTCGTCGCGCACGGCGTCGAAGATGACCATCACCGTCGGACGCACCAGGATTGCGTCTGGAACGCCCAGAATGTCCGTCGGCTCGTTGGGGAGACGCTCGATCAGTCGAACGGTGTCGTAGCCCATATAGCCGAACACGCCGGCCGCCATCGGCGGCAGCGTTTCCGGCAGCTCGATGCGGCTTTCGTCCAGCAGCTCGCGGAGTGAAGCGAGAGTCGGACGGGCGTCGGCGACGAAGGTGTCGGGATCGGTCTCGGCGGTGCGGTTGATCTCTGCGCGCTCGCCGGTAGCGCGCCAGATGATGTCAGGCTTCAGGCCGATGATCGAGTAGCGACCGCGCACGGCGCCACCTTCCACCGATTCCAGCAGGAATGCCGGAGCGCGGCCGGCGGCCAGCTTCAGATAGGCGGAGACCGGCGTCTCAAGATCGGCGACAAGGCGGGTAGCGACGACCTGTGCCCGGCCGCCGTCGTAGATCTCGGCGAATGCAGCGGTCGCCGGCCAGGTATCGATGCAGGCGTGCCGCCGCGTCTCGGGCTTCGTCACGGGAATTAAGACCTTCTCACTCGCTGTCGCTGGTGTCGTGAACCGCAAATACCGCCATCGTTGCCGCAGCCTCGTTTCGGCAATTGCGAGACACCACCCTAGTAGGGCGTCACGCCATAGTTGATCGACATTACGGCTCGCATGGCATCAACAATGGTGCGTTGAACGCCGCACTAAGCCGATGATTGTCCTAGTGGCCCTCACGTCGCGCCGAAATCGTATGTGGTTGCGGCTGTGCTTCGATTTTGGCGCGACGGTCAAGCTAGTCTGTGGCCGGTCGTAGGAAGGCCTATTGCGTCACGCCGCTCAAGCGGTCGAATGCCGTTTGGTTGACATACGTCCCGAGCCGGCGCTGCAGAGCCTCGACGTAGGCGGTGATGGCATCACTTTCGAGATTGCCTTCCAGCTCCTTGACGAGGCGCGCCCGCTGCTCCTTGGTCGGCGCAGGTGCCGGCACGACCTCCTTGACGATGAACACGTGGCGGCTGCTGCCGTCCTGTGTATCGGCTGAACTGGCGCTTCCTTTGCCCAGGGCGAAGGCCTGGGCCACCGCCGCGCGAGAAAGCCCCTGTGGCGTCGTCGCGCGGGTGAGCGGCGCGCTCGTCTCGACCTTTGCATCTGCTGCGGCATCCGCGGCCACCGCCTCGATCGTCTCGCCGGCCTTGAGGCGGTCGACGAGCTTGTCGGCGAAGGCGCGGATCTGGCGTTTGCGTTCGTCCGCCTCGTAGACCTTCTCGACCTCGGCCTTGACCTCCTCGAAAGGACGGTCCGTGGCGGGCGTGATGCCCAGCACGTCGACCCATGCGAAGCCGCTATCGGCAAGTTCTACGGGATCCTGCTCGACGCCGATCTGACCGGCAAAGCCAGCACCGATGATGCGGGAGGCGTCTGGCCGGTCGATGACGGGCTTGCCGTCAGGCGACATGCCGCTGGCATCGGCTGCTGGAACGTCGATGAAGGTGAGACCGGTCTTGGCAGCAATGTCCTTCAGCGCCCGGCCACCAGCGCGGCCGTCGTCGACATCATCGTGCAACTTGCCGATCTCGATGCGGGCCTTTTCGTTGGTAAGCTTGTCGATCACCTTCTGCTTGACGCCGTCGAACGTGCTCTGCTCGCCGGGCTCGATCGCCGTGACACGCAGGAGAACAGTGCTGAAGCGGCCTTCGACGGGGTCGGACACTTTGTCCTTCTCAAGTGCAAAGGCTGCATCGCGAATGGCCGCATCAAAGAGCTTGGATTTCGTGATCAGACCGAGGTCGATGTCGCTTTCCTTTGCGCCCGCCGCGGTGGCGGCGTCGACGAAGCTCTGCCCGCCGTCGATCGCCTTCTTGGCAGCCTCGGCAGCGGCCTTGTCGGGGAATGCGATCTGCTGGATGCGGCGCTTCTCCGGCGTGTCGTAGCTGGCCTTCTCCTGTTCGTAGGCGGCCTTGGCCTCTTCGTCCGTCACGGTGACGCGCTTTTTTGCGTCTTCAAGCGTGAGCAGCAGGACGGCGAGCTTACGGGTCGGCTTGGTAGCGAACTCGCCTTTGTGGGTTTCGTAGGTTGCCTTCAGCTTCGCTTCGTCTGGCGCCTCGACCTTGACGACCTTGTCGGGATCGACGCGCACATAGCTCAGCACCCGCGTCTCCTCACGATTGCCGTGCAACAGGTCGATCATCGCTTCGGGCACGACGACGGCCTCGCTCAGTGCTCCCGTTATCTGCTGGCGCAGCTCCTCCTTGCGCCGCAGGGCGACGAACCCGGCCTCAGAAAGATTCAATTGGCGCATGACCGTGTCGACGGCGGAACGCGAGTATTTGCCATCGGCCCCTTGGAAGGCCGGATCGCGCTTCAGGCCCTCCACGATTGCGGCGTCAGAAAGCGACAGACGCAGCTCGTGAGCGTGGGTGTCGACGGCAGCCCAGCCGATCATGCGCTTGAGAACCTGCTGGTCGAGGCCGAAGGCGCGGGCCTGCTCTGCCGTGATGCGGCGACCGGCGCGATAGGACAGCGCATTGAGTTCGTTGTGGTAGACGCGCTGATACTCCTCTGTGGAGATCTCGACGTCGCCGACCTCTGCGAGAGAGTTGCGTCCAAAGCCCGTGAACACGTCCGCGACGCCCCAGATGGCGAATGACAGGACGAGGATGGCGAGCAGGAGCTTGACGACAATTCCCTGGGAGCCGCGTCGCAAGGCTTCGAGCATGAGAGGCTTTCTTCCACTGTTGTCTGGGCGCACGGCGGGGGCAAGGACATGCCTGCCGCTCCGATTCGCCGCACGCCGATTAGGTCGAAATCCCGGCCAAAGCGGCCGAGGCCCGTGATATGACGCGCCATATGAAGCGCAGGCTGCTCGCGAAAGCAAGCGCGGCGGGGCAGGCGGCGGCTGAAGGGGAGTGCGCGCACGTGTTCGGCCGGGTCGCTGGGCCGCACGGCCGCGGGTGATAGCGCCCCGTGAGAGCGCTCTAGCGCCCAACGTACTGGGATCGCGGGGAGCGTGGTTCGCGGTCGGCACCTTGCGCTTTGATGGAGTGGAAATGTTCGAGCAAAAAAGGAGCTTTGCCGATGAGCGATAGCGACGTCCGCCCCCTGGTTGCCGGCAACTGGAAGATGCATGGGCTCAAGGCGGGTCTGGACCAGGCGCTCAAGGTGCGCGACGCGGTCTCGGCGGCCGGATTTGCGGCTCCGGTCGACGTCATGATCTGCCCTCCGGCGACGCTTGTCATGGTCCTCGGAGAACTGGCCGGGGGCGGACGGCTCCTGGTGGGCGGACAGGACTGCCACACCGCGGCACAGGGGGCACACACTGGTGATGTGTCGGCTGAAATGCTCAAGGATGCGGGCGCAACGGCAGTAATTGTCGGCCATTCGGAGCGCCGTGCGGATCATGGCGAGATGGACCGCCATGTGCGCGACAAGGCCGCCGCCGCCAACCGTGCTGGGCTGTCGGCAATCGTGTGCATCGGTGAAACGGCCGGGCAGCGGGCAGCCGACCTGACGCTCGATGTGGTGCGTAGGCAACTCGAGAATTCGGTGCCCGACGGGGCGACCGCAGCCAACACGATCATCGCCTACGAGCCCGTGTGGGCGATCGGCACTGGCCTGACACCAACGGCCGACGACGTGGAGACCGTGCATGGCGCGATTCGCGTCGCTCTGGTGCAGCGGTTCGGCGAGGACGGCGCGCGCATGCGCATTCTCTATGGCGGGTCGGTGAAGCCCGACAACGCGCGCGAGTTGATGAGCATCGACAACGTAAACGGTGCCCTGGTCGGTGGCGCCAGCCTCAAAGCCGACGACTTCTTGAGAATTGTTGGCGCTTATGGCACCTGACGGAGCGTAGGCTGCCGCAGGGGGCAACGACGTGGCTCTTGTTCCGCAGCAAGTTGTTGTGGCTGAGCTGAGGTTTACGCGGCCAGTGCATGTTCTGGCTGCGCCCGTCGAGGGCCTGTTGCTTCAGCTGGTCTTCATGCATGGCCGGCAAGCATGCTCTAATGGAATTTGTTGTCGTCGCCTCGCAGTCCGTTGTCGTGTCCTGGTCCTGGGGTGTCTCGTGACCTCTCGTATCGCGCCGTGTCTAAGCCTCGTTGGCACCGCTCTTATGCTGTTGACCGCAACGGCCCTGTCACCGTTCGCGTTGGCTGAGCCACTGCCCAAGGAGCAGTGTGAGGCGCTGGCGGCCGAACGCGCGCTGCTGGAGGGTGGGGGTGCGAGCGAGAACATCACGCGCGGGCCCGAGTGGGGCAAGGTCAACATGACGGCTGAGCAGCTCAACTACGTCCGCCGGCTGATCGCGGTGCGTGAGGACTTGCTGTTCCGCTGCCGCGATCACGACGTCATCGGCAAGCCGACACTACCTTCTTCGGCGCCGGCCGATGCGCCAGAGCCGGGCCGTAAACCGGCGGTCAAATCCGGTGCGCGCAAAGCCAAAGACGTGCCACCTCCATCCCGTCCCAGCCGGGTGGAAGCGAAGGCAGCCGAACCCGGGGCTGAAAGCCGGCCCACGCGAAAGTCCGTGCCGGGAACCTCTGGCAAGGCCGCATCTCGGCCGGCGGCAAAAGCGCGCGACGATGCGCTGACACTGCGCGGGACGCTCGCGGCCCCGACCAAGCCGGACGTGGACGGGGCTCCCTCGTCCGCACCACCACCGAAAGCCGCGGCGGAGCCCAAGGGCAAGGCCGCACCCGAAAACTGAGCAGGGCCGGAAGCCTTGCGGCATGGCCCGGGTAGACCTGGGGGCCGGCCCGGATCAACTTCTCCCGGAGATCTGTGATCGCGGTCGGGCGCGGACGGTTGCCAGGCGCGTGCCTGGGGGTGCTGGCCAGAGCCGCCACAATCGTGTATTAGGCCCTCCAATTCCCGAAATGCTGCTGTCCAGGAGCCCTCGATGGCCACAGTTATCCTTGTCGTCCACCTCATGATCGCCGCCGCGCTCGTTGGTGTCGTGCTGATGCAGAAGTCCGAAGGCGGCGCGCTCGGCATGGGTTCGGGCGGCGGCGGTGGTGGCTTCCTGACGGGCCGTGGCACGGCCAACCTGCTGACGCGAACGACGGCGGCTCTGGCGGCGGCCTTCTTCCTGACTTCGGTTACGCTGACGCTGATTGCCAACCACCGCACGGGCGCTCCCTCGGTTCTCGATCAGGGCAAGCCCGCCGCAGGCACCAGCGCGCCGGCTGCCGCCGACAAACCCGCCGAAGGCACGGCCCCGGCCGGCCGTGGCGGCATCCTCGACAAGCTGCAGGGCGGTGGTGGTCCGCAGGTGCCGCGCTCCAACTGATCCGCGCCTGGAACCCGATCATCAGAAGGCCTCCGATTCCCGTCGTGAGGCCTTTCTGCTGTCTGCGCCTTCGTCCGGCTCCGCTGCCAGCCATGGGAGCAGCGCGGCGGTGGATGAGGCAAAATCGCCGATTAGTCCGATGGGTTCGTCCGGCAACCCATGCGGCAGCTAAGCCCGACGGTGGAACAAGCGAAATTGCCTCTTCGAATCGGAGGCGGTCTATGTATTCTGCAAGCCCATGCAACGGTACATCTTCATCACCGGCGGCGTGGTTTCCTCTCTCGGCAAGGGCCTCGCATCGGCCGCGCTCGGCGCGCTTCTACAAGCGCGCGGGTATTCCGTCCGTCTCCGCAAGCTCGACCCCTATCTGAATGTCGATCCCGGGACGATGAGCCCCTATCAGCATGGCGAGGTCTTCGTCACCGACGACGGGGCGGAGACCGACCTCGACCTCGGCCACTACGAGCGTTTCACCGGCGTTCCGGCGAGGCAGTCCGACAACATCACGACGGGCCGCATCTACCAGAACATCATCGCCAAGGAGCGGCGCGGCGACTATCTCGGTGGCACCGTGCAGGTGATCCCGCACGTGACGGACGCCATCAAGCAGTTCGTGCTCGACGGTCATTCGGGTGTCGATTTTGTTCTTTGCGAGATCGGCGGCACGGTCGGCGACATCGAGGCGTTGCCGTTCTTCGAGGCGATCCGCCAGTTGGGCAACGAGCTGCCACGCCATTCGTGCGTCTACATTCACCTGACGCTGCTGCCATGGATTCCCTCCGCAGGCGAGCTGAAGACCAAGCCGACGCAGCATTCGGTCAAAGAGCTGCGCTCGATCGGCATCCAGCCCGATATCCTGATGTGTCGCGCCGACCGCGAGATGCCGAAAGCTGAGCGCAAGAAGATCGCGTTGTTCTGCAACGTGCGCGAGGAGGCGGTCATTCAGGCGCTCGACGTCAAGTCGATCTACGACGTGCCGCTCGCCTACCATGCCGAAGGGCTCGATCAGCAGGTGCTGGAGGCATTCGGCATCACCGGCGCGCCGCAGCCCGATCTCAAGCGTTGGCAGTCCATTTCCGATAACGTCGCCAATCCGGAAGGCGAGGTGACGATTGCCATCGTCGGCAAGTACACCGGCCTGAAGGACGCCTACAAATCGCTGATCGAGGCGCTGGTGCACGGCGGCATCGCCAATCGCGTGCGCGTCAACCTGGAATGGATCGAGGCGGAAGTCTTCGAGCGCGAAGATCCGGCGCCTTATCTGGAAGGCGTCGATGGCATCCTTGTGCCCGGCGGCTTCGGCGAGCGTGGCGCGGAGGGCAAAATCCTCGCCGCGAAGTTCGCGCGCGAGCGCAAGGTTCCCTATTTCGGCATCTGCTTCGGCATGCAGATGGCGTGCATTGAGGCAGCGCGCAATCTGGCAGGCGTCGCAGGCGCCTCCTCCACCGAGTTCGGTGCGAGCACCGAGCCCGTCGTGGGTCTCATGACGGAGTGGATGCGCGGCAACGAGCTGGAACAGCGGCGCCAGGGCGGCGATCTCGGCGGCACGATGCGCTTGGGCGCCTACGATGCAAGGCTGGCGGATGGCAGCCGCATCGCCGATATTTACGGCACCGCGCGCATTTCCGAACGCCACCGCCATCGCTACGAGGTCAACACGCATTACCGCGAGCGGCTGGAGGCAGCGGGCTTGAAGTTCGCCGGCACGTCACCCGACGGTCTCTTGCCCGAGACGGTCGAATATCCCGACCATCCCTGGTTCATCGGCGTGCAGTATCACCCCGAGCTGAAGTCCCGTCCCTTCGACCCGCATCCCTTGTTCCGCTCATTCATCGCGGCGGCCGTGGAGCAGAGCAGGTTGGTGTAGTGGCAGATTACTATTTTCGGTCAGGTCTCGACTGCTACTCCTCTTCATAATTTAGCGGTTTTTCGATGAAGATTTTCTGGTCATGGCAGAGCGATCTACCTGGCAAGGTGGGCCGCTTCTTTGTGCGTGACGCACTAGAAGCAGCAATTTCTGCTCTCAACCAAGAACGCGAAATCGAAGAACCTGAAAGGCCCGAAGCAATCCTCGACCACGACCGAAAAAATGTCTCAGGTTCGCCCGACCTTGCCAATATCATTCTAGAGAAAATTCGAAACAGCGAAGTTTTCGTTGCCGACGTTACTCCCGTTGGACAGACAGATGCCAGCCCACCGAAGAAGCTCATAAATCCAAACGTCGCAATAGAGCTGGGATACGCGTTGCACACTATTGGCGATCGCAGACTTATTATGATTTTGAACTCGGCTTACGGTGATCGCTCATCCCTACCGTTTGACCTCCGGCACAAGGCTGGCCCCATCCATTATAACTTGCCGCCCGGCGCATCAAAGGAGCAAGCCGAGTCTGTTAAGAGGCAACTAGTGTCAGAGTTGAGAATAGAGCTTCGACGCTTAGTCGATGCACATAGCCCGCAGACTGCACAATTCCACCGTGTCGCACACATTGACGGTGACCCTTCGCGCTATTTTCAGCCCGACCACTTGGTCGTAAACAGAGAAAGTGACGGCCATTTCGGACGATGTCGCCGGCTGTTGGTCAAAAGAGGACCATTAGCCTTCCTGCGTGTCATACCACGCAAGGGCACTCGCCAATTAGCATTCAAGGATGCAGAAGAGGCGCTGAACAAATCACAGGTCAGACCATTTGCTCACGAGTGGCATTCAATGTCCGTCGCTATCAACAAGTGGGGGGCAATCGCGTATGAACGATTGGCAGACTCAAATTTTGTGCTGAGCGCTACGCAATTGCATCGGACTTGTGAAGTTTGGGGCTTCGATTCGTATCTACCTGACCCTGTTCACAAGCCAAAGGACGGTGGGCCTCCTGGCATCTGGGCTTCCAATCTGGAAGAAGCCTATCAAAACAATCTTCCATCCTACATAAAGCTACTTACGGATCATCTGCAAATATCGCCTCCGTTTACTGTTATTGCGGGGCTTTCTGGCATTGAGCGACACATTCTTGCAGTGCCGTCGAATTGGGGTGTGCTGAGATTAGGGCCATTTTTGGAAGACCCGATCGTCGTAGAGTTTACTCTTTCTTCGACCGATCCAGATAGTATTAGGTCCGCGCTCATGAGAATTTACGAAGCTTTTTTTGAGGCGGTTGGTGGTGAGCGACCTGCAAACTTTAGGAATTTTCCCGATACATAATACGAACTTTTAGGACGTGCCAGCGCCCCCCCCCCCCCGCCGCGAAAGCTTCATTGCGAAGCGGTGGAATACGGCTTCGCCACCTTCCCCCTCCATTGTCGGGACACGCGAACTGGCCTCACCCGCCCTTGTCATCCTCGGACTTGCTTGCCCTCGGCCTCGGTGCCGAGGCCCAGCGTGCAGCGAGAGTGACGAGAGCGCTTGCGCGTGCTCCACGCAGCATCGAACGTCACCGAACGCAACGGCCTCCCCCTTTGATGTCTGGATCCTCGGCATGAAGCCGAGGATGACATCGCTGGGGTTTGTTCGCGTAGCCTGGCCAACCCATCACTTGTCATCCTCGGGCCTGACTGCCCTCGGCCTCAGTGCCGAGGCCCAGCGTGCAGCGGGAGTGGCGAGAGCGCTTGCGCGTGCTCCACGCAGCATCGAATTGAGCCAAACGGCAACGGCTTCCCCCTTTGATGTCTGGATCCTCGGCATGAAGCCGAGGATGACACCGTTGGGGTTTATTCGCGTAGCCCGGCCAACCCATCACTTGTCATCCTCGGACTTGCTTGCCCTCGGCCTCGGTGCCGAGGCCCAGCGTGCGGCGGGAGTGGCTAGAGCGCTTGCGCGTGAACCCGCAGCATCGAACTGAAGCAAACGCGCAGGCTTTCCCCCTTTGATGTCTGGATCCTCGGCATGAAGCCGAGGATGACATCGTTGGGGTTTGTGCACGTAGCCCGGCCAACCCATCACTTGTCATCCTCGGGCTTGTCCCGAGGACCCAGTGTGCGGCATGCTCGAAGCCGTATTTGATTGATGCGGTTGCCGACATGCGTACCTACTTCGTTTACATCCTCGCCAGCCAGCCGCACGGCACACTTTATGTCGGCGTGACAAACGATCTGCTCAGCCGCGTTGAAGCGCACCGCAACGGCGAAGGATCGAAATTCACGAGTCGATACAACGTTGGACTGCTCGTGCATTACGAGTTGTTCACGGACATCGAACAAGCAATTCAGCGCGAGAAGTCTCTGAAGCGCTACCGCCGCGATTGGAAGATCAATCTGATTGAGCGCGAGAACCCGAATTGGCAGGATCTGTATCCCAAACTGCGTGCGTTGCCTGGAAACGCAAGTGATGCTCCCGGCGCTGGGCTGGGTCCTCGGGACAAGCCCGAGGATGACAACGGATAGCTGGGCGACAACGAAGGCGCGGCGACATCTTCCCCCGGTTGATGTCTGGATCCTCGGCATGAAGCCGAGGATGACACGCGTTGTATGTTGAGAGGACGGTCACAATAACGCCCATCAGCCCGGCGGTCCGTATCAGGGCAAGCCTCGGCGTGTGCGACATACGGCGACAGACAGCCGAGAGCGTCCGTCACCCCTTCTCCGCCAAGCGCAAATAGCCGTCTCGCGTCTGCGGCGTTTTGATGCCTAAGCGTGCGCCGGCAACCAGCGTTTTCAGGATCTGCGCCGTGCCGCCGCCGATGGTGAACATGCGCACGTCGCGGTACATGCGCTCCAGCGGCTCCTGATCGCCATAGCCGCGTGCGCCGAACATCTGCAAGGCATCGCTCACCACCTTGATCGCCGTCTCGGTGGCGAACGTCTTGGCGCGCGCGGCCATCACCATGTCGGGGAAGCCGAGCGGGCCGAGCGCGCGCGCCGCCTCATGCAGCATCAGGCGCGAGGCATGCACGCCGATGTCCATGTCGGCGAGCATCCATTGCAGGCCCTGGAACTCGGCGATGGGGCGGCCGAACTGCTGGCGTTCTTTCATGTAGCGCGTGGCATGCGCGAGCGCGCCGGCCGCCACCCCGAGCGCGACCGTGCCCGCACCGACGCGCTGGCTGTTGTAGGCCGTCATGAGGTCGGCGAAGCCGCGCTTGAAGCCCGAAGGCGGGACGAGCGCGAAGCGATCCTCGACAAGAAGGTTGTCAAATCGGAGCTCCGCTTCGGGCATGCCGCACAAGCCCAGCGTGCGCTGGCGGCCGGCGATGGAGAAGCCGGCCGGGGTAACACCGGCAGCGGGATCATAGTGGACGATGAAGGCGCCGATGCCTTCGAACTGGCCATCCTCGTTTTCGACGCGCGCGAAGATCACATGCAGCTTGGAGACGCCGCCGCCCGTGATCCAGTGCTTGACGCCATTGAGGATGTAACGGTTGCCGTCGCGGCGCGCGGTGGTGCGCATTTCGGTCGCCGCACTGCCGGCCTCGGGCTCGGTGATGCAGATGGCAGGCTTGTCGCCCGTAAGCACGAGTTCTGCCGCGAAGGCCTTCTGGTCCTCGCTGCCATAGGCCATGATGGCGGCGATGCCGCCCATGTTCGCCTCGACGACGATGCGGGCGCTCAAGGTGCATGCACGTGCAATCTCCTCGATCACGACGCAGGCATCGAAGTAGCTGGCGCCGCCGCCGCCATAGCGCTTGGGGATGGTCATGCCCATGAGGCCCGCGGCGGTGAGGTCAGCGACGTTGGGCCAGCAGTAGGTGCGGGCCTGGTCCCACTCGGCGGCGCGGGGTGCGAAGTCTTCCGCCAGCTTGCGGGCGATCGCGCGGTAGGTCTCGGTGTTCTTGTCGTCGTGCATGTCGTCCGCCCTGGTTCAGATGCTCAAGCCGCTGCGGGGCATGCGCGTGCTCTGGCTGTTCGACGCTAGCCCCGCCCCGCAGGGCATACAAGACACCCTGCCGCGCCGGGTGTTTCCCCGTTTGAACCAGTCTCCCGGCCACTGCGACCAAGTCCCATGGGACGCAATTAAACGCTAACAGAGGAACAAAGCCAATGACACGCAAGATCGTTGCGGGATTCGCCGCCGTCGCTGCGCTGGCGCTGGTCGCCGAGGCTCCCGCCGCGGATGCCGGCCCGCTCAAACGCGGGGCCAAGTCCGCGCACGCCGCCCAGTTCAAATCGCTTCAGCGCAATGCCAAGCCGCGCCAGAGAAAGGTGGGCGGCTTCAGCAGCGGCCACCGCCCGCAGGCCAATCCAGGCCAGGCGGCGATCAACTACGCGTTGGCACTCTATGTGCGCAGATGTCTCGACAACATCTTGCCCGAGTGTCCGAAGTAGACGCATGCCGCGTACATGGCGGTGACATTCGCCACGCGGCGCGGATTTCTGCAAGGAGGTGCATCAGCGGAGGCCGCTCAGGCTGGCGGCCTCCCCTTCCACGCGAGCGCCAACAGCACGCCAGCGACGGCGCCAAGCGGCCCGGTAAAGAATGCCGCCGTCATCACCGCCTCGAGCGACTTGTCGTGAGAATTGGACGAGGCGAGCGATACCAGCGCAAGGCCGATTGCCGCGCCCGCCGCGTAACCGCCGATCAATCCCAGAATTACGCGAACGGCCTTCGACATCATGCCTTCCTTTGCGGTCTGTCGCTCACCGTCCCTCGAACATGGGCCTGCGCTTTTCCTTGAAGGCGCGAATGCCCTCGCGGTAGTCGGCGCTGTCGTAGACGAGGCGGCGCAGGCCCTGTACGCGCTCGAAGCCTTGCGGGCTCATCGGATGGGCCCCGGCCAGGATGCGCAACTGTTCCTTCATCACGGATATCGCGAGTGGCGCGTTGGCAGCAATCGTTTGTGCCAGCGCGAGCGTTGTCGCCTCCAGTTCGGCGGTTGGAACGACGCGGTTGACGATGCCGATGCGTTCCGCCCGCACCGCGTCGATCGGTTGGGCCGTGAAGGTCAGCTCCTTGACGATGTGCAAGGGAGCCGTGTTGAGGAAGGTGAGCATGCCCGAGACGTTGTAGGGTACGCCGAGTTTCGCAGGCGTCAAAGCGAAGGTGGCGTTGTCCGCGGCTATGATGAGGTCGCACGCCAGCACCACCTCGCAGGCACCACCCCACACGCCACCTTCGACCATGGCGATAACCGGCGCGCCGTGCTGTTCGATCGCCCGCACAAGATGGCGCAACGGATCGTCCCACCCAAGGGGATCGCGGCGGCCCTCGGGCAGTTCGGCCACGTCATGGCCGGCGGAGAAGACCTTGGCACCGGGAGCCGCACGCAGGACGACGGCGCGGCAACCCTCGGCGGCAAGATCGCGCAACGCCGCGATGATCTCGCCGACCATGTCCTCGGACAGCGCGTTGCGCTTCTCCGGATGATCGAGGCTGATCGTGCCGATGTGCTCGTCGCAGCGGACCTGTATGCGTTTCATGGGCGGCCTCCCGGAGATCGTTTTGAAGAAGGCTAAGGGGCCAACGGCCGGTTCACAATTGAGCAGGCGATGTAGGCGTTCTGGGCACCCGGCTGCCGCGGTGAAACTCAACAACTCTCGTCATGCAAACGTTATTTGCGTTTGATCGGCCGTCTCACAAACTGGGGGCGTGACAAATCTTGAGGCCCATTGCACATGCCATCGACACCCGACACATCGACCACCCAAAAGCCCGAGACCGCCTTTGTACTGGCAGGCGGGGGGAGCTTCGGCGCCGTGCAGGTCGGCATGCTGAAGGCACTCGCGCGTGCCGGCGTGGTGCCCGACCTTGTCGTCGGCTCCAGCGTTGGCGCCTACAACGCCGCGCTCTTTGCCAGCGATCCGACGGTGGAAGGCGCCGAGCGGCTCGCCCGCATCTGGCACGGTATCCGGCGGCAGGATGCATTCCCCATCACCCTGTCGACGCTGTGGCGCTTCGTCTGGCGCGGCGACGTGCTGGTGAGTTCGACTGGCTTGAAGCGGCTCATCGACGCGCATCTGCCATGCCGCCGGATCGAGGAGACGCGCGTTCCTCTGCACATCGTGGCGACCGACTTCTTCACCGGGCAGCCACGTGTGTTGTCGCAAGGGCCTGCGCGCGAGGCAATCCTGGCATCGAGCGCGATCCCGGCGGCCTTCGCGCCGGTCAGGATCGGCGATAGGTACCTCGTCGACGGTGCCGTCACGTCCAACACGCCGGTGCGGATCGCGGTGAAGCTCGGCGCCCGGCGGCTGGTTGTTTTGCCGACCGGATTCGCCTGCGATCTGAAGTCGCCGCCCAGAGGAGCGATACCGGCGGCCATGCACGCGCTGACACTGCTGATCGCGCGGCAACTCGTGTTCGAGCTGGAGAGCCTCGATCCCAGCATCAGCTTTGCGATCGTTCCGACATTGTGTCCGCTTGACGGATCGCCTTATGACTTTTCGCGCACGGCGGAACTGATGGAGTCCGCTCAACGTCTGGCCGAGGAGTGGATCGACGCCGGTGGTCTGGATAGCAGCCGCGTTCCCGACCAGCTTCGGCCGCATCATCATGGCGAAAATCACGATCATGATCATCACCACGGCCATGACCATGCTCACCATCACGGCCATCATCATCACCGTGACCACAAGAGCCATGACCATGGGCACGCCCATCACGGCGTGGCGTAAACCGGCGGCCGGGCGCAATACCAAACAGCGCGACGGCTAGAGCATGTTTAGCTGAAGTGCGTAGCGGTTCAGCGTGAAGAACATGCTCCAAACAGATGGATGGAGCGCGACTGCGATTTCGTGAAAAGTGAACGTGTTCTAGAGATCAGCGGGCCGTGGCCGTGCGTTGCGCTGACACGGGTAGTGTCCGCGAGCCCGGCCAGGCGATCTCCTGAATGAATTTGCGGCGGATGGCGCGGGCAAAATCCTCATAGCCCTCCGCCGTGATGACGAAGGCGCCCTCGCCACCCATGACGTAGCGCTCATACCAGCGGGGCAGTGTACCGGCATCTTGCTTGGACGGCAGCGGGAACTCCTCCTGCGCCGAGCCGGGCGCGCGATTCCAGCGTTGCAGCGGTTGCTCCGCATCGTCGTCGAGGATCGGCAGGCCGTTGATGATGGCGCCACCGCGCACGAGCCGGTCGCGCTGATCGGCCACGTAGCGGACGGACGTGCAGTTGTCGGGCCCGTCGCCTGACACGTCGACGACGATGCGTTCGGCTCTCACGGGCACCGGGTTCAGTGTGACGTCGCCGAGGTATTTCAGCATGCGGCCAAGGCAGGTGTATTCGCCACTGGTCGACGGCAGGCTCCGCAGCATCTTGGCGACGGCGGCAGCATCGGACGCGCTGGCGATCCAGGTCCACGGCAGAAGCACGCGTGCGGTATCGGCCCAGCCGATCAGCGTGAAGAGAATGGCGTGGCGAGGCCCGGACGTGACGACCCGAATGACGTCAGGATCCTCGAGCGCCTGTGCGATGCCTTCCATCTGCAGGCGATAGCGCATTTCGTCGACCGACTGCGAAATGTCGACGGCCATCACCAGCGCAGTATCGACCGCGTCCTCTGCATGGGCACTGGATGGCCGGCCGAGGAAGGCCATCACCAGCGCCGCGAGCAGGAGGACTGCCGCGGTCGGGATTGTCACGTTGGCGTTTGCGGTCATTCTGCCTTGATCACGAGTTGGCGTCTGTCGCAGCGCCTGACATGCAGTTCACCATGCCGCCATCACGACATCAATCCGCGATCCGGGCAAGACAAAGGGTGCGCCACCTCAGGTGACGCACCCTGCCACGGTCGTGATCCGACGCGCTATTGGCACTTGTGCCAGCGTACGCGCGGTCCGGTATCGATGTGGATATGGTGCAGGTTGCACGAATAGGTACCGATGCCGCCGCTGTGGTGGGACTTCAGCCACGCGAGAACGGCGCCGTACTTGCCGCGCGGCGGGTGGAAATCGACCGCACGGCAGGAGGCATGGTAGCTCGCCTTGCCGGAGCCGCGGATGCGGGCACCGGGCCGGTGGGTGGAGATGACCTGCACACGGCCGAATTTGGAATTGATCTGGTTGATGATGGTGCGCAACTGGCCAGGCATGCAGGCCGCCTGCGCGCTGGGTGCAGGCAGCGCAATGCTCGCGGATATGGCCGCAGCGGCCAATGCGAGTGCACGAGACGTTACGATTGAACGAACCTTCATTAGGAGTGCTCCCCTCGAGAACATGACAACTCAACTCTTCAGCGGCCCGGAGCGTGGGCCTTGGCGGAGAGACACATCCCGCCGGGCGGGATCAAGTCCGAAGGGATAATTTGCGGCGATTTGTCCGAAAAAACATGGCTTTATGGAAATATCTAGAAACATTGCGTGAGCCTGATGCCCATTCCATGACGATGCGCGCTCCCCCATCCACGCCGGTGACAGGACAGCCGCCAGCACTTCGTTCTCAGAGCGCTGGGTGCGGTCGTGTCCAAGGGCGGTATGGGTCGCTTGCCTGGGGACGAGCGCACGCATGCCTCGCTCCCGCCCGGCGGTCGCGCTATAAGCACGGACCATGACAGTCGAGCCGACATTGATGCCGAACCGCGCCGTCAGCGCCGGAACGGTCACTTTCGCCAACGATCGCCCGATCGCTGTCCTCGCCGGCCCATGCCAGATGGAAAGCCGGGCGCATGCGCTTGAGATGGCCTCGGCGCTGAAAGAGATCGCAGTGCGCCTCGGGCTTGGCCTCGTCTACAAGACGAGTTTCGATAAGGCCAACCGTACCTCGCTTTCAGGACAGCGTGGCCTCGGGCTCGAGAAGGCGCTGTCCGTCTTCGCAGAGATCCGCGAGTCGCTTGGCCTGCCGGTGGTGACCGACGTGCACGAGGCAGCACAGTGCGCACTCGTGGCTGAGGTGGTCGACATCCTGCAGATACCGGCGTTCCTGTGCCGCCAGACCGACCTTCTGATGGCCGCAGCGCGCACCGGTCGCGTCGTTAAAGTGAAAAAGGGCCAGTTCCTCGCTCCTTGGGACATGAAGAATGTTGTCGCCAAGGTGGTGGGCTCGGGCAATCCCAATGTGCTCGTCACCGAGCGCGGCGTCTCGTTCGGCTACAACACACTTGTGGTGGACATGCGCGCATTGCCGGTCATGGCAGAGACGGGTGCGCCGGTTATTTTCGATGCGACACATGCGGTGCAGCAGCCGGGTGGCCAGGGCACCAGTTCAGGCGGCGACCGCCGCTTCGTTCCGGTGCTGGCGCGTGCTGCGGTGGCAACCGGTGTCGCCGGACTCTTCATCGAGACGCATCAGGACCCCGACCACGCGCCCTCCGACGGCCCCAATATGGTACCGCTCGCCAATTTCGAGAACCTGATGCGCGAGCTGATGGAGATCGATGCCGTCGTCAAGGGGCAGGCACGGCGCGCGGCGCAAGCCGGTTGACCGTATCCCGCCATGCGCGACACGATCGGCGGCGCGATTTTCGCAACCGTTCAAGCGCGGCCGAGCGTCCAGCGCGTGATGGTGAAATAGGTGAAATTCGTGACCCGCATGCCGAGCTTGACGATCATCTCCATGTACCAGGGGAAGGCGATCTCATAGCGGCGCTTCGACAGTCCGACGAGGATGCGGTCGACTGCGGGTTCCAGCGGCATCAGGCCGGGCATCGGCGTGTCGACGCGCTCAGTGAGTGGCGTCTCCACGTAGCCCGGGTTGATGATCGTCACGTCGATGCCCTTGTCCTCCAGATCGAAGCGCAGGCACTCGGCCAGTGAACGGACCGCGGACTTCGTCGGGGCGTAGTGTGCGGCACGCGGAAAGCCACGAAAGCTCGCCAGCGACCCCATCAGTGCGATATGGCCCGAGCCGCGCTCGACCATAGGCGGGATGATTGCCGATAGGGCGTTGCCAATGCCGATGACGTTTGTCTCGACGGCCGTGCGAAAGGCGTCCCCGTCGAAACGCGCGGCGTTCTTGAAGATGCCGATGCCGGCGTTGAGAATGACGAGGTCGGGCAGGCCGATCGTCGCGATCACCTCTTCGGCGACACGCTGGGTCTCGGCTGTGTCACGCACATCGAGAGGAAAGGGCAGCAGGTTGGCGTTCGACGCTGCAAGGCTCGCCAGCTTGTCGGCGGAACGCGCGGAAACGGCCACCCTTGTGCCCTGCTCGGCAAGGCGCTGCGCAAGCGCATAACCCAGCCCGCTAGACGCTCCCGTCACCCACGCAGTGGACCAGGTCGGGCGAACATCACTCATAACGTTTCTCTGGCTCTTTGCTCTCGGTCCTTGGCGCGTCGGGGCAACCCTGCCGGCTTGCCGATGGAGGCGCTGAAAGGATGGGCACAATCATCACCTGCCCCCAGTCCGGGCAAGTCTCTTTTCCGTGAGTCATGGCCGTCGCGTCGCGATGCCGCGGACCGCGAAAAGCCCTCCGTTTTCTGATGATTACTCGCATCGTCCATGGGAAGCGTAGACGCGCCAAAGCTCAGAGGCTAATGGTGCCCGCGGGATGCTGAGACCGCTCGTAAGGGCATGAGTTATGGGGAGCTTGGTGATGACCGGAGCGGAAGCGAACGGCGTGACGCACAAGGATATGGCGAATGCCATCCGGGCGCTTGCAATGGATGCGGTGCAAGCAGCCAACTCGGGACATCCCGGCATGCCGATGGGCATGGCGGATGTGGCAACCGTGCTGTTCACCCGTTTCCTGCGCTACGATCCAGCGAGTCCCGACTGGCCCAACCGCGACCGCTTCGTGCTGTCGGCGGGGCACGGCTCGATGTTGCTCTATGCTCTGCTTCATTTGACCGGTTATCCCGGCATGACGATCGACGAGCTGAAGCGCTTCCGCCAGCTCGGCGCCAAGACCGCCGGGCATCCCGAGTATGGCCACGCGGCCGGCATCGAGACGACGACAGGACCGCTGGGACAGGGCATCGCCAATGCGGTGGGCATGGCGATCGCGGAGCGCCTCAAGGCCGCACGGCTCGGCTCCGAACTCGTCGACCATCATACTTATGTCATCGCCGGGGACGGCTGCCTGATGGAGGGCATCAGCCACGAGGCGATCTCGCTTGCGGGGCACCTGAAGCTCGGCAAGCTTATCGTGCTGTTCGACGACAACGGTATCTGCATCGACGGCGCCACGTCGCTCGCCGAGAGCGACGACCAGTGCGCGCGCTTTGCCGCGAGTGGCTGGAACACGATGCGCATCGATGGGCACGATGCGGAGGCGATCGCCGCGGCACTTGCCAAGGCACATGCAGACACGTCGAGGCCGTGGCTCATTGCCTGCAAGACGATCATCGGCAAGGGCGCGCCCAACCGCCAGGGTACGGCGAAGACGCACGGCGAGCCGCTCGGCGCGGAGGAAATCGCGGCGACGCGTGCCAATATCGGCTGGGATTCACCGCCGTTCGTCATTCCCGAGCCGATCCGCGCGGCTTGGCTGGCGGCCGGCACACGTGGCGCCGCGGAGCACGCCGCGTGGCAGGCGAAGCTTGACGCCGCAGGAGAGGCGGCCAAGGCGGCGTTCGCCATGCCGGCAGCCTCCAAGCGTGCGGAAACCATCGATGCGGCCGTTGCGGCGGCCAAGGCGGCATTCGCTGCCGATACCGCCAAGCGGGCGACGCGCCAGTGGTCGCAGCTCATGTTGGAGCATCTGGTTCCGGTGGTGCCCGAGATGATCGGCGGCTCGGCCGATCTCACCGGCTCCAACCTGACGCGCACCAAGACGCAGAAGGCCGTCTCGTCCGGCGACTTCTCGGGTAGCTACATCCACTATGGCGTCCGCGAGCATGGGATGGCCGCGGCAATGAACGGCATCGCGCTGTCGGGTGGGCTGATCCCCTATGGCGGAACGTTCCTCGTCTTCACCGACTACTGCCGTCCATCGATCCGGCTTTCTGCGCTGATGAAGCAGCGCGTGATCTACGTGATGACGCACGATTCGATTGGGCTCGGCGAGGATGGGCCGACGCACCAGCCGGTCGAGCATCTGGCGGCATTGCGGGCGATCCCCAATCTCCAGGTTCTGCGCCCTGCCGACCCGATCGAGACGGCGGAATGCTGGCAGCTCGCGTTGAAGGCGACCGACCGGCCGACGGTGCTGGCATTGACGCGTCAGGCGGTGCCGCTGCTCAGAGCCGACTCCGATGCCGAGAACCGTTCGGAGCGCGGTGGGTATGTCCTGCGGGAAGCGTCGGGGGCACGTGACGTGACCCTGCTTGCGACCGGCTCGGAGGTCGGCTTGGCGGTCGAGGCAGCGGCGCTGCTCGGTGCCGAGAACATCAAGGCGGCGGTCGTTTCGCTGCCGAGCTTCGAATTGTTCCGCGCTCAGGATGCGGGCTATCGCGATGCCGTGCTCGGCAGTGCGCCGCGCATCGGCATCGAGGCAGCGATCGAGATGGGCTGGCGTCAGTGGCTGCGGCCGCAGGACCGCTTTGTCGGTCTTGACGATTTTGGTGCCTCCGCGCCCGCGGGCGCCCTTTTCAAGCATTTCGGGATCACGACCGAGCGCATCGCGGCGCTGGCACGCGAGCTTTCCGGGCGGGCGTGAGGCACCAGCAGAATGCGCGCACCACATCGCTGGCGGCGCTCCGGCAAGTCCAAATTTCGGGCGGCCCCGATGTCCGCGGGAAACGGACTGGACAGGTGCGGGTGTTGGTGCTATCCGGACCGCCTCGGGGCCAGCTACGGCCCCGTTGCCGTCCTGGCGTCCCCCGCGCATCGCGTTCGGGACGCACGCAAGGATAGGCCTCCGGCATGCCGGATATGGGTGATTAGCTCAGTTGGTAGAGCAGCTGACTCTTAATCAGCGGGTCGAAGGTTCGAATCCTTCATCACCCACCAACAAAATCAAAGATATAGCCAATGAGAATGGTTTCGAAAAAACTGCGGGGCGCCACCGGGGCGCCACCGATTTCGAAAGTGCCATACTTCATTTGATCTCGTTGAGAACGCAGCGGGCCAAAGAGAGGACGTGCGCCAACTGCCGCCGCTCTGCGATCGCGGCCTTCGTGAAAGCGCCCGTCCGATAGGCGCCGTTTCGCTCACCCATCTGCCCACCGCTGCCCGCCGCTCCGCCATGCATGCGGCACCTGTGCTTACCGCTGACGGCCGGTGAGCGGCATGGGCTCCCTTTGCGCGTCTTCGCTTCGCAGCGGGGAGCGGCCTGAAGTGCTACTGGCTGGCAAGATGGCCTTTGCATGGGGTCGGCTCGCATTTTCATGGGATACCCCTCCCCGGGGCAGGGCTGGTCCAACTTCGCCAGCATTGACGTTTCCCACTATCGCTTGGGCGCCAGGGTGGACGTGAACGACCCGAACTACCTGCTCACCACCTCGCTGAAGCTTGGCAAGCGTTTCGGCCTGTAGCGCGAAGGTGCGTGCAAGCTTGATTGCCATGTTGCCGGCACTGTCGAATTGAGGGATCTGATCGACGCGCAACGCCCGGCGCATGATCGTCACGGTAGCAAAATGTGTGATGGCCATCTGAACAGCAAGTGCAGCCTGCAACTCATTGTCGGGCGTGGCCGCCTCAACCATCGCGATCATTGCATCGAGGCGCGAGCCGTCCACCTCTCCGTCTTTGTCCTGACACGCCAAGATCAGTTGATTGAGCTGAGAAAGCGCAAAGGCTTTCCCCCGAGTTCCGAATGTATCCTCTAGGCGGATAAGCCATCCGTCATGATCTGCGTGGCCCCCGCCGAGAAGATCGATCTTGCCGCCGCTTCCCTGTTCGAACTTCACACATGGTCGCGGAGCACGCGTTGCAACCCGGCGTCGCGACGCTTCAATTGCGGCGCGCTCGTCAGAAGAGGGCTCGGCAATGGGATCTGTACTTTTCTTCGTCTTTGCGATTGCTGCCTCCCGAATGGCCTGCCGGCGGCAAGAGGTTTGAAGTGTAACACAACCCCCGCGGCCGTGCCGCGCTGCGCTACGCAACGGCTACGCTTGCACAGCCGCTAGTCGTTTCCCGTATGGCATATTAGATACGTACCTGACTCGGTACCGGCGCGCGCGCAATTCTGTGCTTCACGGTACCTGTTTAGGGTTCGCGGATGGCGTTCTTGCTGCAATCTCGTTTGTTCGTGTACCTGGATGGGTACCGCTCGTACTTGGTTGGGTACCGGGTTCTAAATTTTCAGCAGCCTGCCAGCGCAGGAATTCAATCGTGGCGGTTTCGTCGCCAAGATTCTCTTCCGTCAAAATCCATGTGGTGGCGTGACGAAGCTTGAAGTTGAAGCTTCCCTTTTGGGCACGCTTTATAAAGCCTTTTGCAATGAGATCGTCCAGCGCCGTACGGATCGTGTCCTTGCCGCCATGCAGCTCTGCGGCCAACTCTCGGACCGAACAAGAGATCTGTCCGTTGTTGCGGCCATTGAAGCGCCGGCGGAGTTCGGTGTAAATCGCGCGTGCTACGGGTCGTAATGCCCTGTAGGCATCGCACCTGAGTACATATCCCTCCAGCTTGACGAATGTAGCGTGCTTGTTGCGCCCCTTCTTGTTGACCGCGCGTCTTGGTCTCGCCTGCTTGCTCGACATGACCAAAGCCCGGCATCAGCGTGCAGAGCCTAGATCGGACGTGGTCGTTCGCCTGTTTGCCGCCAGCCATTCATCGAGATCCGCGGGGTCGTACACGACGCGGCGGCCGAGCTTCACATAGCGCGGCCCGCCGCCGAAGAGTCGGAGCTTTTCAAAGGTTGAGGCGCTGGAGCCGCAGTATTCGGCGGCTTCGTTGGTGCGAAGCATGCGTCGCTGATTGATCTGATGCATCGTCGTGCTCCTTTGCGAGGCGCCGGGAAGCTCCCGGTGCGCAAGGGAAAGATGGCAGAACCTCAGCTTTTCGATGCGAAACAATATGAATCAATTGAAGCTACCTGACTGCTTCATATCAATCGCCACTCGCTTACTCGCGCTTCGACAGACCGCTTGTCAGGCAGTTCCTCCCAGATTTCAGAAAATCGATCCAACAGACGGTTTGCAATCTCGCTGTTTGAAACGTCGTCATCGATCTCGCCAGCCCCACGGAGCATCGCAAACTCTGTGGCCATTTTCAGCCAATCGTATCTGGCGCGTCGCCCGGCGCGACGTCGCTTCGACTCACTGGCACGCACCCTCTCAGTGGCGTCAGCAATCAGAGATGCGTCTGGAGAAGGTGTAGTGTGGAACGATTCGAGAGAGCTCTCTTCGATGAATATCCAATCGGATAGCCTCGTTTGTGCACCGCTTAGGTGGGGTTGGGATGGATCTACGCGACATAAATCGAAACGCGCCCAGGCAAGCTCGTAGTTCCAAAAGTGCCATTCGCGCTCCTCAATTTCACCTCCGTTATAGCCACGGGTTGCACTCTTTATTTTTCCCTCAAGGCATGCGTGCCAGAGCGCAACCTCAGTCTTCAAGAACGGGAGCAGTAAAGGCCACGATTGTTCCCTTGCAACCCTTACAAGCCTTACCGCTTCAGCCCATTCCTCGGTCGTTGGAAACTCACATTCTGACATGTTTGCGAAGAGGCCGCCCCCAAGCCCCACTCGGCGAGTATATGAAGTCTCCGACTGCCGAAGTATGCGAACACCACGCTCGATCTCACTTCGAGGTGTCGAAAGCCACAAGTTCTCGGGCAACTCGCCAATGTACTCGGTTAGTGGCGAGTGATCAGACCATTCGCTCGGCAACAAGCGCCGTCCTAGTTTTTGCAGCGCTTTTGCTGCAAAGATGAAGCCGCCGGCGTCTTGCGGCCATCGCGTCGGATCACTCCAAAATCTAGTCCGAGTGTCCACCGGATCAGTCATGTGGGAATAGGCCATCAAAGCATTTACCGCCATTTCAGCCTCCACGATTGCTAAAGGGCAGGTCGCATGCTTCAGGAACAGTCCGGCAACTCACGGGCGCTTCTGGTGCTGAATTGTGGCAATACGTCAGTCCGCCTATGGGTGGCATAGGGTCGTCACGCAACTACTTGCGACCACACTGGAAACGGGGACTGCCGACCATCGTGCTGAAAACTGGCTGAACAGCGCGACAGCCCCATCAACCTCAACGCTTCGACCTGCGTGGTAACGTTTCGAGCCCCGAACATTCGGTTGCTTTGCAGGTTTGCGATCGGCCAGCAATCGCATTCAACCCGAAGGATGGTCCCAGATCGTAACGCGCACTCAACGGATTGATCTTAGGAGGCGCCCATTACAGCGCCCCCTGTTCGTCGCTTTCAGGGGACTGGCCACGGGCACCTGTCCCCGACGCGACCAAGGGCCTGGTTGGCTGGTTGGCTTCGATCGGTGGGTGCGCCAGCGCAGCCCCGACATTCTGGAGCTGTATTCGAGCCGTCGCCCGCTGACGAGGGCGCCATCTGAGCGAACAGTGTCCGCAATGAGGCTACGAGCAGGCGCCCTAGACGATCGATGGCGATTACTGACGCAAGGCGCGATAAGGCTTTTCAGGCACCAGAACTGTTAATCGAAGAGCAAGTATACCGCCAGAAAGTTGCAGCTATGGATTATATATCGGTGGCTCCGGGCAATGTATATCGAATATCTGATTGAATTGTCAAACATCTGGTGGCTTCCGGGTCAGCGCTTGCCAAAGTGTTCTGGTTCCGTCAGACTTGGGCTTTATCCCACGATTTGCAAATGATTGATTGTCATCTCTGAGCAACAATTTGTCAGCAGTATGCAAACGCTTGAACTCTGGGCAGCGCTCGCGGAACTGCTCGCGTTTTCGGAATTAGCCGTCAGCAATGGAATCCGGGTCGCGAAGCCCTACCTGAAGAGCAGGGGCTCTGAAGTCGATGCTGATCAGCTAAAATGCACGATCAGATGGAATACCGGAAATGCAGGTCAAGCACGGCTGTAAACAGGGTCGCCGATCGGAAAGACGGTAACCCTGGCGTACCCGGTGGGAAGAGCACGTCGGAGCATGCGGTATGGCGAAAGCGATCACCGATCAGATTAAGCTAAGGGGACTGGTATGGCGACGAGTGGTACTGGCGAGATGGGTGATTTCCGCTCGAGCAAATGGCGCGCGCCGAAAAATTTCTGAACAATCAGAAGTTTTCGAATCCTGAATTGCGCGATTGCTGAAGTCGCGCGCTAGGCGCTGCCGCAGGCCGGCTTCGCATGCGGGGCGGGTAACGGTTTTAACTTGTCTTGACCCGTATTGCGTTGGAGTGTTGGTATTGTTGATGTCAGTTGCGTCTGGGAGGCTTTATCGGGCGTGGCTGCTTTGCCCAGGCAGCACGCGTTCGATCGAGGATCCGTTGCAAAGGCGTCATTTCGCACCCTCTTGTTCTTGCGATCACGACGGTGTTTTAGCCCCATATTCGCTCATCCACCGCATCGGCGGTGGCGCGGGTGCCGACGACAAAGAATGCACCGTAAGAAGCAGCCAGAACGTCTTCTGCTACGGAACCTGCGGCGGCGCAAGATGCCCTCTCATCAAACGAAGTGTCACTTAAAGCGGCAATATCGGCAACAACAAGGTGTTCCTGCGGCTCGCAGAACGCGACGTGTGAGATCGTCAGCTGGCTCCCGGTGAAAAGCTTGTGCTGACGTACCGACAACGGCAGCGGCAGCTCATCCATCGATTTCCGTCTGGACCAGATCCCCGAACGACCATCGTTGATCCGAGTTCCACCACGGCGACCATCGCCCCCAAATGGGTCTGCAATTCAGGTTTTCTTTCCTCAGGCGTTCTCGTCACCCAGCGAACGCGTGCGCAATTATCGATCAGAAAGACGCAGCCAACGCGCAGAACTTCTCGGTCCTTTAAGGCCGGCGGGTGTACGTCGCCCCAGCCGAGATCAGGCGCGGCTGACGATCAAAGAAAGACGACCGTTAGGCACCAGCGACGTTCAGCTTCGATTCCAGCGTTGATGCGCTCGACAAGTCGAATTTGATCATTTCCAGCCGACTCGACCGTCGACGTAGGTTCGACCGATTCTGTCGACGCCATTCAACGGCGTGACCAACTGACGGAACGACGGATGCCGGCCTCGACCGTGACGGCGGCTGCGTCAACACGGCCGATCAGACGGCTTTTCGCGTCGAGTTTCTCCGGCACGACGCTCTGACCGTCAAGCCGTTGGCAGCGATGACGTCCTGCGTTCGTAAATACGGCGGCCCGGCCCCACCACGGCAAAGCCGAAGCTTATTCTGCGCAAGGTTGCAATGACGGCTCCACAGGACGTTCGCCTTCACGTCGACGGTCACCGAATTCTTTTCGCTGACGACCGCCGAGCAGCGCGATGATCAGAAACCTCCGGTCGAGGTCGGCGCGGACATGGAGCAGAATGTCGTCGAGCGGATCGGGCACCGATTACAAGAACTCATCAGGGGCGAAGCTGCTCTGGGCGGAGTGATCGCGCTCAGTCCTTCAGCCTGCCGATCAGCTGTTCGTGACGCCGACGTCAGGCACGATCACGTGCACGTTCAGCAACAAGCGCAAAATGTAACGAACCCAAGCGCTCCTGACACTCGAAGTGGTGCACAACGACGGTAGCGGAACGGCATCCCATTCGACTTCACGCTCTTTCTCTGGGCCGGGCGATACGGTTGGCAGTGGCAAATGAACGAACTCGCCGTGACGGCGGTTCCCGTACCGACAGGGTTCTACACGTTCGCCGAAAGCAGCAGCCAGGGCTACAATCTCACAAGCACCAGCCTGAAATGCAACGGTGTGAATGCGCTGGGCGGCTTCACGATCACGTCGAGTATTACCGTGCGTGCGTGTTCGAGCCGTTCCCAGTCCGACGGACGAAGCGCATGGAGGAGGAGACAAGCGGTTCATCCATCGTCGCGTCGACAACCGCACATCGCATGGTCCCCGACCGTGCACGTAATATCGCCGGCTTTGGGGAAGGCGAACCGCCCAGAGCCTCAAGGACGGCCGATGAAGTTCGCCGGTGGTGCTGGCCGTAGCTCACTCGATATCGATGCTGGGCGGAGCGCAGATGGGGTTAGGACCGCGCGTCGACGATCCGTTCATGGTGGACGAGAAGTGGCGCGCGACGTCCTCAACCCGACGGAAAGGCGATGAACAACACGTTCTTCGATGCAATCGCGGACAGGCTTCAGGCTCGGCATCGCGCAGACGTCCCTTCAAGTTCGGCTTCAGCTCAGCCAGCTTCGCAGGAAATGGCGGCCCAGCAGGAGGAGGCCAAGCAAAAGGCAGAAGTTTACCGCATCAGGTCTGAATTTCGACGGAAGTGAGTAGTAACCCTACGTCGTGCCGCGCACAGGATTCGACATCTGGATGGAAGGCCACATCAGTCGCTACAAGGATGACGTGGGTGGCGTCAGGCGCGATGGTGACGGGATCCTCTACCTTGGCGCGGACTATGTCCTGAAACCGGCATCCTGATCAGCGCACTCGTGCAGATCGACGACGTCGGAAGACGTCAGAACAACCCGATGGTCTCAGGCGAGACGGGCAGCATCGACGGCACCGGGCTGGATGGTAGGCCCTACATCGGCGTCCGCCTCAGCGACTCGCTGTTCTTCGATACGCGCGCCGCCTGGGGTACGTCGACAACGACATCGCCCTCCAGGACGACGTGAACGGTGCGAGACGGGCAGCTTCGACACGACCGCTGGCTCGCGACCGCAACCTTGACCGGAAACGAACGGCGCGGCGCCTGGCGCTTCTCTCCGCAGGTCAGCGTCGCTACGGTCACGAGGGTACGATACCTACAGACAGCGTCAACCAGACGATCAGGGCGGCAGGCCAGCATCAGCCGCGCGTGTTGGTACGCTCGAGTCGGCTACCAGCTCCATACGCCTACGGAACGACAGTTGAGCCGCACGTATCCATCACGGGCATCTACAACTTCGACACGGACAGCCTTGTGATCAATGGCGTGCAGGTGCAATCGGACGAGAGCCGCGCCAAGGTCGAGGGCGGCGTGATCGTCATGACGCCCACGGGCTGGGGTATGAGGGCTGCTGCGAACTTCGACGGCATCGGCAGCGGAACTTCAAGAGCTATGGAGGCTCACTCTGGGTCAACATTCCGCTCAATTGATGGGGGCCAGAATGGCATTTCATCTCTCGGAGCAACCTGCCAACTTGAACCTCATCCGCCAGGGGCACATGAGGCGGCAGTTGCTCGACGCTGCCGATAGGAAGGTGACAATGCCACGACACTACGCGCCGCTGGAGGGCATGACAGGGCACGAAGTCCGCGACGTCACGAGCAGGTCAAAGTCCGGATGCTTCGTAAGACGGCAGGATTTGAAGACGTTCAGGGTCATAATAGCGAACGTAATAGCGATTGACTTTGCCAAATGGCACATCGTGAACCGGCGCGATGGTCTAATGAATGCGAGAATGTGTCCTCTAGCAAGGGCGTATTTGGGAGGGCGTGCGTCGAGGGTTGACTGGAGTGGCGTTTCTGCTCGAAAGAACCCGACTCAAATCAAGTCTGAACAGAAGCTCGCTCCACCAGACCGCCTCCGTGATCCTCCATCCGGATTCCGTGACCGCTCATGGAACGGAGCGTTACGTCGTTGCGGTTGCCTGACACTAATTATTGCCCATACACTACGCACGTAGCGGATCAACGCCATTACTATATCAAAGGCTTGAGAACTGGCTTTGCGGCCGTGCTTGCCCGTAGTCGCCTCAAATCCTCTGCGGGCATAACACCTCATCTCGGTGTCGCTCATTGATGTTTGGCGACCGCCTGACCCACACACCATGGCTATGGGTTGGCGTGAAGAGAGGCTGGGGTCTCTTTCCTCTGAAGCGTGCTCGACCCGCAAAGACGGTTGCTGCACTACTCCCAGGTCAACCGCGGCAGGTCATTCGCAACGTTGGCGGAGTGTCGGCTTTCAGATAGCTGCGGCCCAGCCCTTCGCAGTCGCGAAGCTTCGCTGGCTTGTTGAGCGGACAATGCCAGCGGTTCGACCTGGCCCGCCAGCGGCGGCCGACGACCGCTGTTGGGATTTTTTTCGTCCAGCGCTCGCTTCTTCGCCTCACGCTCCGTTCTTCGCCAAGGCACCACCTCGCGTGTTCGTGCCGCGGCGCCGTCCCGTGCCGCCGCGATCGTGGCGCCAATGGCGCCCATTAAGCACAGCACGCAGGATCGTATCGAGGTGCGCATAGCGCTGCGTCGTCGCCGCCTCGCGATGGCCGAGCAGCTTACCAATGATCGGAAGAGCCGAGGCCGCTTCCGGCACCAGATACAGGAGGGCAGATGTGTGCCGCAGATCATGAATGCGCACGCAGTCGGAGTTCGGCACGCGCGGCTGGCGACGAGCTTCACGGTTTGTGCAGATCAGCACGCAGCTACTCAGGATCGATACCGGCGGCGATGACGTAGAGACGCGACGCAGCACTTCGGCGAACACGGCGAGCGCCGGTGCGACGTGAGAACGCCGTGCTTTGCGGCCGGTTTTGGGTCCGGCAGCGAGGCGAAATCCACGATCGAAGTCGATCTGCTCCCACCGGAGATGAATCTCGCGGGCCGTGCGCCGGTCAGGATCAACAGGCAGTTCGCTCGTCGTGCGGGCGAAGATCGTGCGGCATTTATAGGGTTTCGGCATCTGACGGCAATATAAAGCTCGGGGTCGTGGTGCATTTCGCGATCGCTCAATGAATCAGGTCAGCGGATGGCGGTCCGCAGGCGTATCAGCTGCCGCCACGGAAACCTCCGGCGTCAATTGACCAGCCGCGCCGAGGGTGATGCGGCGCTTCGGTGCGGCGCGTCCTCCGCCGTTGGCGCGATACTCGACGATCCATGATTTTTCGCCGCTCGGCGAGACGCGAGCCAAGCCTTTGGGCTGGTCGTCGAAGAAGGTGTTAGCGGCTGGCCTTGGGCTGGGCGGCATCGACGCTGCGCTTGGTCAGTCTGACGTTCGGCATTGGGCGGCTCACGGCTGAAATGTGCTGGGGCGCCACCGGGGCGCCACAGAAACGGAACCATCCGGAGGTGTCCGGAAGGGTATTGAAAATAAGATAGATAATAAACAGTGGCTTAGAAAGAGTCGAGAGGCGTGCGGAGCGATCCGGAAAGTCACGAGAAATAGGACTCTTAATCAGCGGGTCGAAGGTTCGAATCCTTCATCACCCACCAATCTTCTCAATGAACCTGCCGACCTGGACGGTCTCAGAACAAGTCCAGAGCGCCGCCGTGTCGCAGACCGCGCAGTTGTCGTTCATCTATGCATGGCTCATTCGGCAGAGTGTCAGCCAGCACGGCATCGCTGAGTGCGCGATGCGTCATTAACGCGCCACTCAGATCCGGTTGCTTTCGGGTTACCAGCCGATCCGAAGCGCGACCATGTCATAGCGAGCCTGGGAAGGCATGGGGAGCCCGAGCCAGGAGCTGCACGATGATGAATGGAACGACGCCACGGTAGATGTCGCTATATCGTAAACCTCAGGCGGCACGACGCCCGCGCCAGGAAACAACGCGCCCAGCCAGAGGGTGGCGTGAAAACGGGTTGCAGATTCATGGCGACCATTGTCGCAGCCTGCTGTCGATACCGCTCGACGCGAGCAGGCAGGAATAGCGGCAGGGCAATGTCACGAATCTCGGTCCATTCAGGAAAAAGCCCAGCACGAACAGCAGCACCATGAGGAAGAACAGCTGCCCCTCGATGCCGCCCGGCATTTGTGAAACGTCTTGCGCAGGTGCTCACCACCCAGGCCACGGAATGCCAGACCGAACAACGCTGCGCATATCAGGATGAAAAAACACCATGGCGCTCGTCGACGGTGTCGAGCAGGCGACGTCGCTGGAACCTCGAAGCTCAAAGCGGCGCGAAGAGGGCCAGCAGAACGCTGCCGAAGCGCGCCGCTGCGACGGCTTCCGTCGGCGCCGCGATGCCGCCAATGATCGAGCCGAGTACGGCGAAGACAAAGAGTGCGAGCAGTGGGATGACGACGCGGATCACGCGCCCCCAAAGTTCACCTCGCGAGAGCTGCTTGGCGTTCGGCCAGAGGATGGCCCGGCGCGCACCCGTGAAGAGCGCGATCGCCGAGCAGCAGGATGTAGCTGAACAGAATGACCGCGAGCAGCAGGCCAGGGACCAGCGCCGCGGCCGACAGCAAGGTGCCGACGGATTCTGCCCCATGATATCGGCGAGCAGAATAAGGACGAGACTCGGCGGAATAGTCTGTCAAGGGTGCCCGTGCGCAGATGACGCCGCAGGCGCGGCACGCCGTGATCGTAACCGCGCGCAATGATCAGGCTGAAATTGCGATGAACCTGCGGTCACGACTGTCGCGCCGACGATTCCGGAAGAGGCGCCCATCAATACGCCGACCAGGACGATTACGAGCGCCATGCCGCCACCACAGGTACCATCGCAGAAGCCGATCGTGTCAATGTAGATCTTCGCTAATTTCGACTTCTCGAGCATCACGCCCGAAGATGAACAGCGGCAGCGCTAGCGTGTAGTTGGTGACGACGCCATAGATCGCGCGGGCACCAGATGGGAACAGACCCGTACCAAATCCGAGGTAGCCGAACGCGAACCCGGAGACGGCGAGGCTGATGGCGACTGGGATGCCGGAGACGATTAGAACGAAGAAGCCGGCGATCATCAGGAGAGCCAGCGTTTCATTTCCCATTCGGGGCATCCACGGTTTGTTGGTGTGCGGCTTTCGCTAGGTCGAACCGCAAAACGGCCTTGGCCAGATCCACAAGGCCCTGAGCGGCAAGTAGCGCAAATCCAACCGGCATCATGGCCTTGAGCAGATAGCGGTCAGGCAGGCCTCCGGGGTCGGGGGAGCCCTCGCCGAGAGTGTAGCTTTGCCCGACATAGCTGAGTGACAGCCAGAACAAAAGGGCCGCAACGGCCGTCATGAGCACTGCAGAAAGTGCATCGACCAATGCCTTTGTGCGGCGTCCGTAGTGTGCGTAGAGCATGTCGACGCGCACCTCCTCGCCGCGGTTGATACCGTAGGAGATGCCAACCAGCGCCAACACCGCCATCAGGTGCCATTCGAGCTCCTGCAAAGCGACGGTGCCGGCACTGAAAAGGTAGCGGCCAAGAACGTTGGCCGCGACGAGGGCGACGAGGGCGAGCACGAGCCACGCGATCTGCCGGCCGAACCATGCAACGAGAACGTCGAGCCTCGAGACCAGCCTAGCGTACGTGCCCCAGCTCATGCTCGCCCCCTGCATCAGGCGAGGTCGGTGTGATACGGCTTCTCGCTGATCGATGACCACGAACGGTGCTTCTCCCGGAAGGCCATGAAGGCGTCGTGCACTTTCTTGGTGCGGGGGTCCTTTGCCGCTTCTGCCTCCAGCACTTCGAACGTGATCGAGCGCAGCTTGGCGACGACCTCCTTGGGCAGCACGTCGGTCTTCACGCCATGGTTCTTGACGAGATCGTCGAGCGCATCTGCATTGTTGGCCTCCGACCAGCAGTGGCTTTCCAGATTGCAGGCCATGGCCGCCACCTTGACGATCTCCTGAAGGTCCTTGGGCAGCTTTTCCCAGGCCTTCAGCGAAATGAGAAGCTCGGTCGCGTTGGACGGCTCGTGCCAGCCGGTCGTGTAGTAGTATTTGGCAGCGTTGTGCAGTCCGAGCCGGCGATCTTGGTAGGGGCCGACGAACTCGGCGGCATCGATGACACCGCGTTCCAGGGCCGGGAAGATTTCGCCACCGGGCAGAAGCTTCACATCGACACCAAGCTGCTTGTAGACTTTCCCGGCAAGGCCAGGAATTCGCATCTTCAAGCCGTTGAAGTCGGCAACCGAGGTGATCGGCTTGCGGAACCAGCCGGTCATCTGCAATCCGGTGTTGCCCATCGGAAATGCGATGAGGCCGAGTGGCTTATAGAGTTCGTGCCACAGCTCAAGGCCACCGCCATTGTAGAGCCAGGCATTCATGCCCTGGAAGTTCAGGCCGAACGGCACGGTGGTGAAATACTGCGCAGCGAAGATCTTTCCAGCCCAGAAATAGGCATTAGCCGCATTCATCTCGACGGTGCCGGCTTGCACGGCATCAAATCCTTCGAGTGCGGGAATGAGTTCGCCCGCTGCAAAATGCTGGATCTTCAAGCGCCCGCCAGACATCACCTCGACCTTTTTGCAGAAATCGGTCGGACTACCTGGACCCGCGACATAGAACGGCGCGTTCGGCGGGTAGGCATTGGTCATCTTGAACGAGAAGGTTTCCTCTGCACGCGACGTTTGGCGCGGCAGAACTGCTCCGGATCCGGCAACAGCGGCAGTGGCAGTCTTGAGAACTCACGTCATCATGCTCATCCTTGGTTCCGGCTGCGTTAACGACCGCACTTCGCAGCGGCATGCCAACGGTGGAATACACACAGAACTTCCGAAATTTCGCGCACTGAAGCTGGGAACGCGAACTCAGAACGTAGCTTTCTGCACATTGGACGAGCAGGTCCTCGCATGGCGTGCATGCTGAACAAGCAGAATTCGTTGATGCACGAATTGCGAGGTTTTGAGGTGCGGCGGCCGGAGCTGTTCGTTGTGCGCATCAAAGGCATGCATCATCTGCACTGATTGCCAGCCACGTCGGACGGCCCTATGCAAGACTGTCATTCTCCATCCACTTGCAGCGCAGGAATCTCGGGTCGAATGCTTCACACGACGACATCGCGGCGCGGAATGGTGGTTGCGCCGCATCATCTTGCTGCAGAAGCCGGGCTTGCCGTTCTGCGAGATGGTGGCAATGCCATCGAGGCAATGATCGCCGCTGCCGCGACAATCGCCGTCGTCTATCCGCACATGAACGGTCTTGGCGGCGATAACTTCTGGCTTATCAGCTCGCATGGAAAGCCACCGGTGGCGATAGACGCCTGCGGACCAGCGGCGCAGAGCGCCTCCACGACATTCTACGCCGAGCGAGGTTATGCGAGCATCCCGACGCGAGGACCCTTGGCGGCGCTGACGGTTGCAGGCGCGGTGGGGGGCTGGGAGATGGCGCTTGCTGAAGCGCGCATGCTCGGTGGGCGTATGCCGCTGTCGCGACTGTTCGCGGACGCCACGGCCTACGCAAGGCATGGCTTTCCCGCGAGCGCGACACAGGCCAACAATTCGCGCAGCAAGATGAGCGAACTTGCTGATCAGCCGGGCTTCACGTCGACTTACTTTATCGACGGGGAAGTGCCGCAAGTCGGCATGACATTCCAAAATGTTGCACTCGCCGCGACGCTCGACCGATTAGCCGAAGCGGGTCTCGATGACTTCTACCGTGGTGACGTTGCGCAGACTATGGCGCGCGAACGCTGGAAACACGCGGGCAGCCCCTGCGCATCGGCGATCTAACGCCTACATGGCGCGTAAGCCACGCCGCTTTCCAGTTGAACTAAACGCGGCACCGTATTCAACCTGCCGCCTCCGACCCAGGGGCTCGCATCTTTGATGATACTGGGAATCGCCGAACAGCTTCCTGAAGCGCCAGCCGAGAGCTTCGGCTGGCTGCATGGCCTGGTGGAATCGACCAAGCGTGCATTTGTTGTTCGCGATCGTCATGTCGGCGACCCCCTGTACATGACGATCGATCCGGCAGCGATGCTCGAAAAGGCAAGTCTTGCGAAGCTTGCGAGCGGGATCGACATGCAGCAGGCGATGCCATGGCCCCGGCCTGCTGGCGCGGGGGACACGGTGTGGCTGGGAGCGATCGACAGCGAGGGAACGGCGGTCTCCTTCATTCAGAGCATCTACTGGGAGTTCGGTTCCGGTGTGGTTCTGCCCTCCACAGGGGTTCTCTGGCAGAACCGCGGTGTCAGCTTTTCACTTGAGCCCGGGCACCACAACGTCCTCAAGCCCGGACGTCGTCCCTTTCACACGATTCAACCAGCAATGGCTCTCCTCAATGACGGGCGCGTATTACCTTACGGTACGATGGGCGGTGAGGGGCAACCCCAGACGCAATCGGCGATCTATTCGCGTTACGTCGTGCATGGCATGGGATTGCAGCAGGCTATTACGAGTCCGCGCTGGCTTCTCGGTCGGACGTGGGGCGCTGAATCGACGACGCTCAAGCTGGAAAGCCGTTTCGACCCCGGAGTCGTGGCGGCCATGCGCAATACCGGGCACGAGGTCGAACTGATGGGGCCGTTTGAGGAAGCGATGGGGCATGCTGGGGCATTGGTATTTCATCGTTCCGGCGCGCGCGCCGGTCTGATCGAAGGCGCCAGCGATCCTCGCAGCGACGGCCGCGCAGCAGGGTTCTGACGCGGCCTGTTCCTCGTTACGTATTCCTCGTTACGTAATGACGCGTCCGTGCAGGCTCGGGCAGACGAGTAGACCCGCCGACGGAGGCTGACAGCTCTGCCTCACCATTTCCAGACGATCGCACCGCCGGTTAGACCGGCCCCGGCAGCAGTGAACAGAACGCGCTCGCCGCGACGGTAGCGACGCTCTTCGCTGAGCAGTGAGAGCGTGAACGGGATGGTTGCCGCCGAGCTGTTTCCATAGAGCGCGACGGAGGAGAGCGTGTGTTCAGGAGCAATGCCCAGCTTGCTCCGCGTCGCCTCGATGATGCGCGTGTTGGCTTGGTGCGGAATCCAGTGGGCGATGTCTTCGATCCCGGTGTCCGCCGTAACGAGCGCGGTGCGCGCTGTCGTCGCCATCATGTCGACGGCCTTTACGAACACGGCACGTCCGTCGGAGATCGCCATCAGGACATCTGTCGGGCCGCGGGCGTGTGCGAACGGCGTGCGGCTGCCCCCGGCAGGGATCTTGATGAGGTCGTAGCCACTGCCATCGGCAGCAAGCTCGCAGCCGAGCATGCCGGCACCTTGACGTTCGGTGGGAGCAACGACGACAGCGCCCGCCGCATCTGCGAACAGGACGGCGCTGGCACGCTCGTCCGGGTTGATGCGGCGAGAGAGGATGTTGCCGGCGATGACCAGAACCGGCTTGCGTTGAGTCCTGGCGAATGCGTCGGCGAAGGCAAGCGCATAGAGGAAGCCGGCACAGGCGCCCGCCATGTCGATCGCGCCGGAGCGTGCGAGTCCGAGGCGATGCGCCACGAGCGGTCCAGAGGGCGGCAAAAGGTGATCGGGCGTCGAGGTGGCGAGGATCGTCAGCGCGATTGCTTCACGCGCGATTCCGGCATTGCGTAGTGCCAAGTCGCCAGCTTGCACTGCCATGTCGGACAGCGCCTCACCGTCAGCAGCGAAGCGGCGCTCGCGGATTCCGGTGCGACGCTCGATCCAGCCGGCATCGAGGCCCATCGTCATTTCAATCTCGGCGCTGGTCACGATGCGGCCCGGCGCATAATGGCCAAGGCCGATGATCTCTGTGCCCCAGGTCATGGGCGCACCTCGTCCCGCGCCGCGGCCTCGCCGTCGACAAGCGCACGGTAGACCTGGTCGAGGTCGTCAGAGCTGATGCAGTAGGGCGGCATGACGTAGACCGTGTTGCCGAGCGGGCGAAGCAGGACGTCGCGGGCGAGCGCCTCGCGTTGCAGGGCAGGGCCGATGCCGGCCAAGTATCCTCCATCGGAGACTTCGATGTCGAGTGCTGCGATGGTGCCGATCCGGCGCAGCTTCGCAAACCGCTCGTTGTTTCCGAGTGTCGCGAGGTGGCGCTGCTGCAACTCGCACAAAGCAGCGATGCGCTCCATCACCGGTTCATCCCGCCAGATCTCGATGTTGGCGAGCGCGGCGGCGCAGGCGATCGGGTTGGCGGTATAGGAGGAGGAGTGGAAGAAGGTTCGCGTGCGGTCGGTCGAGTAGTGGGAAGCGAAGATCTCCTCGCTGGCGAGCGTCGCAGCGAGCGAAATCGCACCGCCGGTCAGGCCCTTTGCCGTGCACAACAGATCCGGCGTCAAGCCGGCCTGCTCGCAGGCGAACAACGTGCCGGTGCGACCCCAGCCGGTCATCACCTCGTCAGCGATGACGAGTGCGCCGTGATGACGTGCGATGCGCGCCATCTCCGCGAGTGCCGTGGCGGAATAGATGAGCATGCCGCCGGCGCCTAGTATGAGCGGTTCGATGATCAGCGCGGCCACGTCGCCCTTGCGGCAGATATCGTCGATGGCATCGAATGTCGCCTGTTCAAGTCCAGCGACTGGGAACGGGATGCGCGTGACATCGTAGAGCAGCGGATGATAGGCGGCATTGAAGACGCCGCGTGCGCCGGCCGCCATCGTGCCAACCGTATCGCCGTGGTAGGCATGCTCGAGGGCGAGGATGCGCGTGCGCTTCTGTCCGAGATTGTGGAAGTGCCCGAGCGCCATCTTCAACGCGACCTCGACGGCGGTCGAACCGCTGTCGGAAAAGAAAACGCGGGTGAGACCAGACGGCGTCAGTTCGATCAATGCCCGCGCCAGCCGCTCGGCGGGCTCGTGCGTAAATCCGGCGAAGATCACCTGGTCGAGCTTGTCGGCCTGGTCCCTGATGGCGGCCATGATGTGCGGGTGACAATGCCCGTGTGTGACGACCCACCACGACGAGATGGCGTCGATGATGGCACGTCCGTCGGTCGACCACAGGCGCACGCCTTCGGCACGACTCACGCTGATCGGCGCAGGCGCGATGGCGTGCTGCGTGAAGGGGTGCCAGACGGGCGAACCTGAAACCCGACTCATATTGCATGCTCCCACAGGTCGAGCAGCGGTGCGAGGTCGAGATGCGCCCGGGAAGCATCATCGAGGTTGCGGGCGTCAAGCGGATCGAGATGCGGCAGACGCCCGAGCATCGCCACGCGCGCAAGGCTTGGAATGATCTGTTGCGTGTCGGCATTCTCCTCACCGACGAACAGAATGCCGGCAATGGCGATACCGCGCGCGCGCAGTGCCTCGGCCGACAGCAGCGTGTGATTGATCGTACCGAGCCGCGTCGACGCGACAAGGATCACGGGCAGCCGCCACGGACCGATCATATCGATCTGCAGAAGCGTGCGCGTGATCGGCACCAGCAGACCGCCCGCCAGTTCGATGACCAGCGGACGCTCAGTCGACGGCACCACGATGGATGTCGCATCGATGTCGATGCTGTCGAGTTCAGCGGCGCGATGTGGCGATGCCGGTGTTCTGAGACGATAGGTTTCGTTATGCGCGCGGCGGTCGTCGAGCCCCGCAAGGCGCATCACAGTCTCGCGGTCCGTTTCGCCATCAAGGCCCGCCTGGATCGGCTTCCAGTAGTCCGCATCCAGGTGCAGGGCCAGGGCTGCGGCTGCAACTGTTTTGCCGATGCCGGTGTCGGTGCCGGCGACGATCACGCCACGTCTCATGGCTCTGTCTCCCCAGACAGCGTTTCCTCAAGCAGGGGAGCCAGTCGCGCTATGAGGCGCGTGACATCATCCGCCGTCACGTTGAGGGTAAGCGAGATGCGTAGGCGCGCGGTGCCTTCAGGCACGGTGGGTGGCCGGATGGCTCGGACGTCGAAGCCGTCATTCTGCAGGGCGTTGGCGATGCGCAGAGCGCGCTCGTCGCGCTGGACAATGATCGGCACGATATGCGTGCCGGTCGATGCGAGACCACACTGACGGTGCAGCTCGGCACCGAAGTGGGAAACGAGTGCGGCCAATCGTTCGCGGCGCTGCGGGGCCTCGTTGACAAGCGCGAGCGAGGAACGGACGATTGCAGCGACGAGTGGCGAGGGGGCCGTCGCATAGATGAAGGGCCGTGCCCGATTGACCATGTAGTCGCGCAGCACGGTGGGCAGAGTGATGAGCGCACCGGAGACACCGAGCGCCTTGCCGCAGGTATGCAGCGCGACCACGTTATCGTGGCCTTCGAGCGATGCGCCCAGTCCGCGACCGCCCGGGCCAAGAACGCCGGTGGCGTGCGCCTCGTCGATCACCAGCATGGCGTCGTGGCGCTCGGCTATGTCGGCAAGGTCATCGAGCGGCGCTGTGTCGCCGTCCATCGAATAGAGGCTTTCGACCGCGATCCAGGCGCGGCCGGTTCCTCCCGATCGTCGCCATGCAGTGATGGCATCCTCTGCGGCATTCGCATCGTTATGTGCGAAGGCGCAATGTTCCGCGCGCGAGATGGCCATGCCGTCGTGCACGCTCGCGTGAATGAGCGCGTCGTGCACGATGAGGTCGCCGCGCTGGGGGAGCGTGCCGAACAGCGCAGTGTTGGCGGCAAATCCGCCGCCGAAGAACAGCGCTGTCTCGCTGCCGAAATAGGTGGCCGCCTCTGCTTCGAGGGCTTCGTGTTCCGGGTCGTTGCCGCGCAGAAGGCGCGAGCCGCCCGACCCCGGCGGAACGCCACGGTCGAGTGCCTCGCGGGCGGCATGCCTCAGCGCTTCGGAGTTGGCGAGCGCCAGGTAGTCGTTGGACGAGAAGTCGAGCCCGGCACGGGGGGCGAGCGCGCGCAGGCGACGGCGACGCGCAAGCGCCTGCAGAGATCGCTTATGCGCTTCGTGCATGCCCGTGGCATCCGACATCGGCAGCGGATGTGCAGTCGTGGTGGGCATCAGCGGCCTGCGGATCCGCGTGGGCCTCGCTGTCGAGCCCCTCGATGCCGAGGCGGCGGAACAGGGCGTCGTCCTTGTCCTCTCCCGGGTTGTCGGTCGTCAGCAGCGTGTCGCCGACGAAGATCGAGTTGGCACCGGCAAAGAAGCACAGCGCCTGCAACTCGTCGCTCATCGCGGTGCGTCCGGCAGACAGACGGACGAAGGAGCGTGGCATCATGATACGCGCGAGCGCGATGGTGCGAACGAAGTCGATGGGATCGATCGGTTCCGCATTTTCAAGTGGCGTACCGGGAATGGCGATCAGCATGTTGATCGGCACGCTGTCGGGATGCTCGTCGAGGTTGGCGAGCGTCACCAGCATGTCAACCCGGTCCGCCTCGTTCTCACCCATGCCGACGATGCCACCCGAGCAGACCTTCATGCCCGCCTCGCGAACGCGGGCGATGGTGTCCAGGCGCTCGGCGAACGTGCGGGTGGTGATCACCTGGGAATAGTAGCGTTCGGACGTATCGATGTTGTGGTTGTAGTAGTCGAGGCCGGCGTCCTTGAGGCGCCCGATATCGGTGTCGGTCAGCATGCCAAGCGTCATGCACGTTTCCATGCCCAACGCCTTGACGCCCTGGACCATGGCGACGACGACATCCATGTCGCGTGCCTTTGGTTCACGCCATGCCGCCCCCATGCAGTAGCGTGTGGCGCCTCCCGCTTTCGCCTTGCGGGCCTCGGCGAGGACGCGCTCCACTTCCATGAGCTTGGAGGCCTTGAGGCCGGAGGCGTGGTGGGCGGACTGGCTGCAGTAGCCGCAGTCCTCCGCGCAGCCGCCAGTCTTGATCGACAGCAACTGGCTCCTCTGCACCTTGTTGGGATCGAAGTTGGCGCGGTGGATGGTAGCGGCGCGGAACAAAAGGTCGTTGAACGGCAGGGCGTAAAGCTGGCCTGCTTCCGCGCGCGTCCAGTCGTTGCGCGGGACGGTGTCGTCGCGGGCGCTTTGGGCGGGCGATCGGTTCAGCATTGCGCGAGGGTCCGTTGTTGCAGCCATCAGGCTCAGGGGCCGCGCCTAGCATGGATCGGAGCGGCCGGTTCCAGGGGGTTGTGCACCGGCTGCCGCGCCTGAGCAAGGCGGTTGTTGGTCGTAAGCTCGGTAATCTGCCCCCGCAAACCCCGACACAATTGAGGAGCGCTCCGGGAGATGAGGGGCACTGGCCGGACCGCGTTTGCCGGCATTCGGACCTCCACCACTACGCGGAAAGTTGGAACAGGGTGTGCACATTGCTCTGTCGGGTCCAGAGCTCTGTCGGGTACAGAATTCCGGCCGGCGCAAACATCTGGGATCTCGATCACGGCGCCACAGGCGTGCCGCAACCGATGTCGCTGCACGGGGTGCCGATTCCGGCACCAAACACCCGCTCGGCCGGAGTAGTGCAATTGACATATGCTTCAATTGTCCGGTGGTGATAGCAAGTCCTGCCAGCTCATCAGATGCAGGACGATCCATGCGCTGACGGGAGGGGAAGCGACCAGACCGCCAATCCATCAGCGCCGGCTATCGTGCCACTGGTATGATGCCTCTCAAGTTCTCTCCCATCCCAGGATCGCACCGCATGGCTTTTGTCTTTCCGCCACCACCGCAAGCCTCGCTGCCGGTAGTCGGCAGTGCACTTCTGTTTCCTGTGCATCGTGTCTACTGCATCGGCCGTAATTATGCCGAGCACGCCCGCGAAATGGGCCACGATCCCGATCGCGAGCCGCCCTTCTTCTTTCAGAAAAATCCCGACAATCTGCGCACCGATGGGACATTCCCGTTTCCGGAAATTTCCCAGGATGTGCAATTTGAAATTGAAATGGCCGTGTGCCTGAAAAGTGGCGGGCGGGGCATCGAGCTTGAAAATGCGCTTGGTCACATTTTTGGGTATGCGGTTGCCTTGGATATGACGCGCCGCGATCTCCAGGGTGCCGCCAAGAAGCTCGGCCGGCCATGGGAAGTCGGCAAGGCCTTCGAGCATTCGGCGCCGTGCGGGCCCGTGCACCCAGTCGCGGCCGTCGGATATCGGGCTGAGGGTGAGATCTCGCTCGATCAGAACGGTGAGCGCAAGCAGACAGGTGATCTGAGGCAAATGATCTGGTCCGTCTCCGAGCAGATTTCGGTGCTCTCGCGGTTTTTCGAGCTGACAGCAGGAGATGTGATCCTGACCGGCACGCCCGCTGGAGTGGGGCGCGTGGCACGGGGGGATCGCCTCGTCGGCCGCGTGGCCGGTCTCGCGGAGCTTCGAATCGACGTAGTTTGACAAAAGGTTTACGCAACATGATCGCGCGCCAGGAATTTCAATACGCTTTCAATTGCAATTGTCGATCAATGTCGCCGGGGTGATAGGCTATTTGCGTAAGGTGAAGGGCCATTAATGGTTGATGTAATTCATGCTTGAATGCATGTCTTTTATGGCGGGTGCGAGGGTATTTGCTCGCAAAAGAAATTGCACAAATCGCGGTGGCATTGCTTCGCGGCCGTAAAGGCGAAGCTTTTTGGCGTCGCGGGTATTATCGAATTGGAGCCGGTGGCGCATGGCGGCGAGCAAGTACGAGATCGAGCTTCTGCAGATGCTCGAAATGCACGAGATTCTTCATCTGCGCGGCTACGCGTTCTCGCTGGGGCCGAACGGGGGCGTGATTGCCGACCGCTGGGGGCACATGCGCGGACTGTGGTCACATGTGGATGGTGCCTTCGGGTGGACGCCGGCCAGCCATACAGAGCCGGTGCACTGGTCTGAAGATGCGGCCGCCGCAGTCCGCTACACGCTGGTCAATCTGTCCATTCAATAGAGCACGGACAGGTGATGAGTGTTGTGGTTAATCGAGAAAACCGCACTATAACATATACTTATAGCGTCACTGCAGTTCTTCGAAAACTGAGCGCGACCTAATTGAAATCGTCCGGCAGCCGCGGCAGCGGCATGACGTCGATACCATCGTCGATCAGCTCGCGAACCTGTTCGTGCGTTGCCTCGCCGTGGATGGCGCGATCGGGCGCCTCCTCGAAATGGATCTGGCGGGCCTCCTCGGCGAAACGCGGTCCGACATCCTCCGACTTGGCGAGGATCTGATCGCGGAGCGCACGCACCTCGCGCAGCATCTGATGCAGGCGGTGGGCATCGGCCGTCTGGTCTTGCGGTGACCTGGAGGCCGGCAACATTGCCGATGCTGGTTCCGCAGCCGGGGGTACTGTAGGGGCTGGCGTTTCGGTAGCCGCTCCGGCTTGGCCGGAATGCCGTTGGGTGCGAACGCTCGGAGCCATGATGGCCCGCGTGACGTCGCTGCGCTGGCAGTGCGGGCAGGCGAGCCGGCCCGTATCCTCCTCCGTCTCGTAGGCCTTGGAGGAGGCAAACCAGGCCTCGAACTCGTGGCCACCGCCACAGATCAGTCGATACCGGATCATGGCCGCGCCCCTCGGCCTGGATCGCTTGCAGCCTCGATAACAGCAAAACTGCGATCGTGCGTCAGCGAGGGGACCCGGCCGCGTACATCGGCAACGAGGGCCGGATCGATCTCGGCAACGATGTAGCCGGGCTCCGTTCCAGCTTCCGCGACGGTTTCGCCCCAGGGCCCGATGACGATGGAATGGCCGTAGGTGGCGCGCCCTATCTCGTGCATGCCGGTCTGCGCGGCGGCGAGGACGAAGCATTGCGTTTCGATGGCACGCGCGCGGAGCAGTGCATGCCAGTGCGCCTCGCCCGTTGTCTTCGTGAACGCGGCGGGGCCCGCAATGAACATGGCGCCGGCCTTGGCGAGCGCGCGGTGCAGATAGGGAAAGCGCAAATCGTAGCAGATCGTCAGGCCGAGCCGGCCCCATGGCAGATCGACCACAACGCCCGCGGCTCCCGGCGCGTAATTGCGACTTTCCTTGTAGCTTTCACCGCCCGGAAGATCGACGTCGAACATATGGATCTTGTCGTAGCGCGCGACGACTTCCCCGTCGGGCGAAATGACGTAGGAGCGGTTGGCGAGCTTTTCGGCGGACACTTTCACGGCCATGGAGCCGATATGCAACCAGATGCCGAGTTCGCGGGCGAGCGAACGAAAATGGCTGAGCGCAGGGTTGCCCTCCTCAGGTTCGATAAGGCTGAAGAGACGGTTGCGGTCCAGCTCCATCAGCGTCGTGACCTCGGGCGTCTGGACGTATTGGGCGCCTTCGGCGACGGCTTGGCGGATGAGGTCTGTGGCGTCGGCTATGTTGCGGTCGGGATCACGGGTCGAGCACATCTGCACCAGTCCGGCGCGGAATGTGGCAGGTCCCGAACTCTTGGTCATCGTCGCTTCCTCATGAGCCGTTGGTGCACTGTCCTTCGACCGAGCCGCCGGTAGGTCGAAGAAAATGCGACAACACAGAATACTTGAGAGCCGATCCGACCCAATCGGATCGAAAGGCGCCTTTGGTCGGCTGGCTCACGCCCCGGTCAAGGCGGCTGGAAATGAGCCCCGCCTGTCAGGCCGTCGCGAGCATGGGGTCGAGCTTGCCGGCCCGATCGAGCGCATAAAGGTCGTCGCAGCCGCCGACATGCCGGTCGCCGATCCAGATTTGCGGAACCGTGTTGCGCCCACCAGCCTTTTCGCGCATCTCCGCGCGCAGGCCGGGCTTGGTGTTGACGTCGATCTCCTGGTAAACGACGCCCTTCTGCTTCAGCAGGTCCTTTGCCATGTGGCAATAGGGGCAGAACATCGTCGTATAGATCGTGACCTTCGCCATGGTGCCTCGCCAGTCCACCGGTTCCGCTCGTGTCGTACAAAAATAATGATTTGTGACGGCGCAGCAAAGCGTCGGAAGGCCACGGTCACACACGATATTGCCGCAGATCGGCGGCAGTGGCCATCGTATCGGCTTCCCGAGCGGGTCCTTTGTGTCACGATCACGCGATCAGCGTGCCGGCAGTATCGGTGACGAGCGCCAGGGAAAGCACGTCGACCCCACCCGCACCCGCGTTCAGCAGCGCACGGGCAGCAGCCGTCGCCGTGGCTCCCGTTGTGATGACATCATCGACGAGCAGGATGCGGCGCCCTTCGATGGCGGCGCGGTGTCGCGGCGGCACGGCAAAGGCACCGCGCACGTTCGCCTCGCGCTGGACAGAGGTGAGGCCGATCTGCGGCTCGGTTTTTCGGGTTCGGATGAGCGCCAGCGGCGCTGCTGGCGTGGCGGTGATCCGGCTCAGCTCTGCGGTGAGGACGGCGGCCTGGTTGAACCGGCGCCGCAGTAGCTTGAGGCGGTGCAGCGGGACCGGCACCATGAGGTCCGCGTCAGCGATGAGGTCGCGGCCAGTTTCCGCCAGCCAGCGGCCGAACAGCCGCACCGCGTCGTGTCGGTCGTGGAACTTGAGGTCATGGACGAGATCGCGCATGACGCCGTCGTATCGGGCGACGGCACGGGCACGACCGTAAACTGGTGGTGCGGCGATCGCCTGGGCGGACAGTGTGGCGGCTCCGGCGTCGAACGGCAGTGGGATACCGAGGCGGTCACAAAGCGGCGGGCGAATGAAATCGATGCGTATCCAACACGCTGGGCAGAGGCTGTCGTGAGTACCAAGAGGCGAATGGCAGGCAAGGCAGAGTGGCGGCGTGATGATATCGGCGAGGCGGACGAGCCCTGACGTGGCGATCCTGCGCATGTGGGCGGTGAAGCCGTTGCGCGAGCCGACCGGATGAGATTCCGGGTCGGATAGGGGAGCAGGGCGGAGTTGGTCCATCGAGAGAGGCCTTGCCAGACATGAGGCTTCGGCTGCAAAGATCGGCGCAATGAACGAGAAGAGCAAGACTGCTGATCGAACCGGCCGCGGGGATGCGACGGAAGGACATGCGGCGCCGTTCGACCGCGACCTGCTGCACAGGCGTCGGCGGCGAGTGGCGGCTCATGCGGCCGAGCACGACTTCCTGCTGCATCGCGTGGCCGAGGATCTTGCCGACCGGCTGTCGCTCATTACGCGGCAGTTCCCGGTCACCGCAAACATCGGTGCGCATCACGGCGTGCTGAGCCGCCACCTTAGGCAGGTGCCGAGCATCGGCCTGATGATCGATGTGGATCCTGTCGCGGAGCTGCTGGCAGCGTGTGAGGGCCCATGCGTCCTTGCCGACGAGGAAGCCGTTCCATTCGATGAGGCAAGTCTCGATCTTGTCGTCTCTGGGCTTGCCCTGCACCTCGTCAACGACCTGCCGGGCGTGCTGGTGCAGGTCCGCCGGGCATTGAAGCCGGACGGCCTGCTGCTCGCCTCGCTTCTGGGTGGGAGTACTCTTGCCGAACTCGGCGGGGCCTGGCTCGCGGCGGAGGCAGAGGTCACGGGCGGCGCATCGCCGCGCGTTGCTCCCGCGATCGACCTGCGCGACCTTGGGAGCCTGCTTCAGCGCGCCGGCTTCGCGCTGCCGGTGGTGGACAGTGACGTCGTGCAGGTGGCCTATTCCTCGCCGCTGGCACTGATGCGGGACATCAAGGCGATGGGGGCAAGCAACGTGCTCACCTCACGGCGCCGCGTTCCGACCAGGCGGGACGTGCTGGCGCGAGCGGTGCAGATCTATGAGGAGCGGCATGCGCGCACGGATGGCCGCGTGCTCGCGACATTCGAGATCTTGACGGTCACCGCTTGGGCGCCCGATCCAAGCCAGCAAAAGCCCTTGCGGCCAGGATCGGCAGCAATGCGCCTGGCTGACGCGCTCGGCACGCGCGAGCGACTGACTGGCGAGTCCGACCCCGAATAGCGCGGGCGCGCACCATCAACGTGCGCACCATCAACGAGCATTTTCCGGTCTGCGCGATCCTCGCGCCTGGAGCATTTTCCGCCAAAGTGCAGGCCGGTTTGGCGCATAAAGTGCGATAAGCAAAGGCCTGGAGCGGTTCCACGCGGATCTGATCGCGTGAAAACCGCTTTAGCTGCCGCAGGCTCCGATCAGGTGGAATGAGGGCCGCGCATCTGCTTCAGTGCCGCTTCGATCTTGCGCCAGACTTGCGCTTCCGCAGTGGCGCCACTCTCCTCCAGCGACTTCGCCTTCTGGGCGGCTTCGGCAACGGCTTTGTCGCCGTGCGCATCGAGCAGCATGCGGGCCTGCTGTTGAATCTCTGTTGCAAGCATGGGGGGACTCCTCTCGAAGTTATTGCGACTACGAATTGAGTATGTGTCAGCATCCACGCTTTTGCGGAGAGATGTTTTGCTTTCGATCAATGATGCAACGCGGTGGCGTCGGGAGCCTCCACGTAAGCGAGAAATCCGGTCAGCCCGTGACAGCTCCAATGTCGCTCGGATCTCTGGTCACGCTGCAACCCGATGCTGTGCGGTGCCTGACATTGCGGCGGCTTTGGAGAGTGCACGAGACATGTGCAGGCCTGCCAATTGCCAAGATCTTTTGAGGGATTGAGATTGTTCAGCCAACGCGCACAGCGGCGCGGCGTGAAACACATGCACCAGCCCAGAGTATGGAGCGCGCAGGTCAGGCGAGGAGATCGCGCAGGGCGGGAATGAGCGGCGCATCGGCAGGTGGCATCGGATAATGCTGCAGGCGATTGGCACGCGCCCAGGCGATCTCCTGCCCCTCGCGTGGCGCGATCTCGCCATCCCACGTCCGGCAGATATAGAGCGGCATCAAGAGGTGGAAATCGTCATAGGTGTGACTGGCGAAGGTGAGCGGCGCGATGCACGTGCGGCACAACTCGATATCGAGTTCTTCGCGCAGCTCACGGACTAGGGCATCCTCCGGCGTCTCGCCGGGATCGACCTTGCCTCCGGGGAACTCCCACAGACCGGCAAGCTGTTTCCCCTCGGGCCGCTTGGAAAGCAGCACGCGGTTGTCCGCATCAATCAGCGCCACGGCGACGACGAGCAGCAGCCGGCGTGCTTGTCCAGGGGCCGTGATGTTCATGCGACGGCCTTGCGGGCGAGGATGAAGACAGACTCGGTCAGCGCGGTGAGGCCGCGCTTGCGTAATCCGTCGTTGTCGGCAAGCGCATCTTCATTGTTCGTTCGCGCGATATCGAAATGCTGGTCGAACAGCGTGGTGACCTCGTCATCGGGCACCGCGAACGGCGGTCCGTTCATCTGGGCGGGATCGTAGTCGAGGGTGACGAGCAGCATCTTCGCGCCGGGCCTGATCCGCTCGGCGAGCCGGGCAGCGTAGCGGCGTCGCATCTCTGGCGGCAACGCCACCAGGGATGCGCGGTCATAAACGGCATCGGCACTGGCGAAGACATCATCGGGGACGGCGAAGAAATCACCGCACCAGAATTGATAGCGCCCTCCCAGGTAGGTGCGGAAGCCGGGCTCTTCCATGGTGATGTGGCGGACCCGATGCTCACTCAGGAAGCGTTCGAGCGCCAGCTGTGACAGCTCGACGCCGATCACTTCATGTCCCTGTGCCGCAAGCCACGCCATGTCCGGTGTTGCGCCGCACAGCGGTACCAGAACACGAGCGCGCGGAGCCAAGTGCAGTTCGGACCAGTGAGCTTGAAGAGCGGGGTGAACGGCATCGCGGTGGAAACCGATGTCGCCCTTCTCCCAGCGGTCCAGCCAGAACTTCTGCTCCATGCTTCGGCTCCTGGAGGTGGGGTCCCTGATCAGCTGCGGTAGTCGGCGTTGATCGAGACGTAGTCATGTGTCAGATCGCAAGTCCACACGGTTGCGGACGCCTTGCCGACGCCGACATCGGCGCGAATGACGATATCGCGGCCCTTCATGTACTGCGCGACGGTTTTCTCATCATACTCCTCGGCGCGCTCGCCGTTTCGGGCGACGCAATGGGGACCGAACCAGATCGTCAATCGGTCACGGTCAGCGGCCTCGCCAGATTTGCCGACGGCCATGACGACCCGCCCCCAGTTCGGATCTTCTCCGGAAATCGCGGTCTTGAGGATCGGCGAATTGGCGCACGCACGGGCAATAGTACGCGCGGCCTTGAAGCTTTCTGCGCCATTGATCTCGAACGTCACGAATTTTGACAGGCCCTCGCCGTCCTTCGCGATCTGGATGGCAAGATCGCGCATTAGGTCGTGCAAGGCAGCGCCGAAGATGGCAAGCCGCTTGTCGGACTTCTTGGTGATGGGCTCCTGGCCGCGCGTCTTGGCCGTGCCGGTGGCAAAGGCGAGGCACGTATCGGAGGTGGAGGTGTCGCCGTCGACCGTCATGCAGTTGAAGGTCGTCTCGACATGCTCACTGACAAGGCCTTGCAACAACTTCTGCGAGATCGCCGCGTCGGTGAAGATGTAGCAGAGCATCGTCGCCATGTCGGGCGCGATCATGCCGGCACCCTTGCAGAAGCCGTTGATCGTTACTTTGACGCCGTCGAGGTCGACCTTGCGGGTGGCGAGCTTGGGATAGGTATCGGTGGTCATGATGGCGCGCGCGGCGGCCTCGAAGGCGTTGGCCTTGGCTTTTTTCGCGAGGCTCGCCAGCAGGTGGGTAAACTTGCCCGCGTCCATCGGCTCGCCGATGACCCCGGTGGAGGAGACGTAGACTTCGGCAGGCTTACACGCGGCTGCGGCTGCGGCGGCAGTCAGCGTCGCGTCGACCGCCTCGCGGCCTTTCATGCCTGTGAAAGCGTTGGCATTGCCGGAGTTGACGACGAGGATGCGTGCCTTGCCAGACTTGGCAAGGTTCTCGCGGCACAGCACGACAGGCGCCGAGCAGGTCTTCGACTGGGTGAGGACACCGGCAACGACGGTTCCCTCGTCCATCACCGCGACCATCAGATCGGTTCGGCCCTTATAGCGGATGCCGGCCTCGGCCGTGGCGAAGCGCACGCCATCGATAGCGGCGAGCCGCGGCAGCTTCTCGGGGGCGAACGGGGAGACTGTGGTGATCTTTCCCATGGGCAGAGCGGTCCATTTCGCGGGATTGGCGTGACTGTCGGCGTGGCGGGTGAGTAGCCCAAACAGATCGGGCCGCCTTTTTCAAGCGGCCCGATGCAGTCCGTCTCGCAAACGCCGTGAGGCCTGGTCGGCTTATTTCTTGTCCTCGGGCTTGGCGGCACCTTCGGCGCCTTCCTTGGCCTCGATCTGCTTCTTGATCATTTCCTCGATCTGGCGGCGCTGGGCGTCCTGCTGATTGTTCTGCTCGTCCACCTCTTTCTTGATGGCTTCGTCGATGTACTCGATCTTAGCCTCCTCGCGCAGCTTGGCTGCAACGGCCTGGGCGCGCTGGTGGACCATCGAAGCCAGGATGCGGTCCTTGACCTCTTCGAAGGTTGGCGGCGGCTTCTGGCGGCGGTCTTCCAGCTTGATGAGGTGCCAGCCGAACTGGCTCTTGACCGGGTCGGAGACCTGTCCCTTCTGGAGGGAGAAGGCCGCCTGCTCAAAGGCGGGAACCATCTGGCCGGTCGAGAAGTAGCCGAGCATGCCGCCGTCATCCTTGGTGCCGGGGTCCTTGGAATGTTCCTTGGCAAGGGCTGCGAAATCGGCGCCGTCCGCGATCTTCTTCTGCAGGTCCTTGGCCAGCTCCTCGGTATCCACCAGGATATGACGTGCCTGGACTTCCTCCTTGGGCTTCAAACCTTTGACCTGATCGTCATAGAAGACCTTGGCGGCCGCTTCGCTGACCGAGGTGTTGATCTCTTTCTCGAAATAGGCGTCGCGCAGAGCGCGGTTGCGCCAGTATTTCATACGCAAGTCGAAATCCGCCCCCTCGGCCAGCTTGACGCCTTCGGCGGCTTTGGCGAAGAGGTTGTTTTCAATGAGGAATTCGACAAGTACGCGGCGCTTGGTCGAATCCGGAAGGTTGCCCAGATCACGGCCGATCTCGTCCTCGGCAAGCTTCAGGTCGCCCTCGGTGATGCCGATACCGTTGACGGAGGCGACGACCTTGCCCGCGTCCTCGGCGAATGCGGTTGAGGCCATGAAAAGAAGGCTTGCCAAGGCGCAAGTCGCGGCGGCGGGCAATATCCTGGAAGGAGCGGATTTCACGGACGTTTCCTCTGGTTGTGGCAGACGCTTCGCGAAGTGCCCGCGGCGTGCCGAGACGGTCATGTTCTCGAACGCGGGCATGGATAGACGGGCGTTGTGGCGCTGCCAAGTCAAGTTTTCACGGGTGTGACGATCGAGACATCCGTTGCCTGTCTGTCGCTTTCGTTGCCGTGCCGACCTTTCGATCTCGCCCTCGGCCGTGATCAGCAACCCAATCGGGCCATTTGGCGGCGCTGGGCCGGCCGTGCTCGCGTTGACAGGCCCCCTGGCGGTCCTTATCTGTGCGGCAACACTGTATCGCTCTCACGCCGCGCACTTTGGTGCCCACAGTGAGCGGGGCGGACATCGTTCCACCGCTTACGCCCGGGCAAATCTCCCGAAGACCGGCGTCCGGTACGTCCAAATGTCCACGGTAGCGAGGTCGCAAAGGGCGCAAGACGTTGCCCACGCTCGCTGCTTCACCTTTTCTCGAGGACTCCCGCATGCTGTCGTCGTTCGGCTCGCTCGCTTCGAAGATCTTTGGCTCATCGAACGAGCGGCGCGTCAAGGCGTATCGCCCGCGGGTCGCGGCAATTAATGCGCTGGAGGACGAGGTTGCCAAACTCGATGATGCCGGACTGAGAGCGCGCACGGCTCAGTTCCGCGAGGAGTACAAGGCCGGCAAGAGCCTCGACGATCTGTTGGTTCCGGCCTTCGCCACGGTGCGGGAGGCGGCAAAGCGTGCGCTCGGCCAGCGCCACTTCGATGTGCAGCTCATTGGCGGAATGGTGCTCCACGAGGGTGGCATTGCCGAGATGAAGACGGGCGAGGGCAAGACGCTCGTCGCCACGCTGGCGGTCTACCTCAATGCCATCGCCGGTGGCGGCGTTCATGTCGTCACCGTCAACGACTACCTCGCCCGGCGCGACGCTGAGTGGATGGGGCGCGTCTACAAGTTTCTCGGCCTCACTGTCGGCTGTATCGTGCACGGGATCGACGATGCGCAGCGCAAGGAACAGTACGACTGCGACGTCACCTACGCGACCAACAACGAGTTGGGCTTCGACTATCTGCGCGACAACATGAAGATGAGCAAGGCGGAGATGGTCCAGCGCGGTCATGCCTTCGCCATCGTCGACGAGGTCGACTCGATCCTGATCGACGAGGCGCGCACACCACTCATCATCTCCGGCCCGGTGGAGGATCGCACCGAGCTTTATGTGGCGATCGATGGCTTCATCCCGCTGCTGCAGAAGGAGCATTTCGAGCTCGACGAGAAACAGCGGCAGGTTTCGCTCACCGATGCGGGCAACGAGTTCATCGAGGAGCGCCTTGCCGAAGCCGGCATGCTGGAAGGGTCGCTCTACGACATCGAGAACGTCACGCTCGTCCATCACATCAACCAGGCGCTGAAGGCGCACAAGCTGTTCAACCGCGACAAGGACTACATCGTTAAGGGGCGCGAGGTCGTCATCATCGACGAGTTTACGGGCCGCATGATGCCGGGCCGGCGCTACTCGGAAGGCTTGCACCAGGCGCTCGAGGCCAAGGAGCGCGTCGACATTCAACCCGAGAACCAGACGCTCGCCTCCATCACGTTCCAGAACTACTTCCGTCTTTACGACAAGCTTGCCGGCATGACGGGCACGGCCTCCACCGAGGCCAACGAGTTCATGGACATCTATGGCCTCGATGTGGTCGAGATCCCGACCAATCGCGAGATCGCTCGCGTCGACGAGGACGACGAAGTCTACCGCACCCAGCCCGAGAAGCTCGCCGCCATCGTGATGACCATCGCGGACTGCGCGCGGCGTGGTCAGCCGCTCCTGGTTGGCACCGTGTCGATCGAGAAGTCCGAGCAGCTCTCAGAACTACTCTCCGACAAGAAGTACATCGAACAGCTTGGCAAGAAGACGCGGGCCCAGGCCGACGAGCTGACGCGCGACCGCGACAATGAGCTTAAAGATTATCTCTCCGACATGGGCGATCACCTTCTTTCCCTCGCCAAGTCGGCAAAGTCCGGCCAGCCCGTGATTGCGCATCAGGTGCTCAACGCGCGCTACCATGAGCAGGAAGCAAACATCATTGCGCAGGCGGGTGTGCCGAGCGCAGTAACGATCGCCACCAACATGGCCGGTCGCGGTACCGATATTCAGCTCGGCGGCAACGTAGAGTACCGCCTGCGTGACTGGATCGCGTCGGAAGAGGCAGTGGGCCGCGAGCCCGATCCGAAGGCAGCAGCCAAGCAGGAACGGGAGATTGCCGCGGACGTGGCGGCCAAGAAGGCACAGGCTCTTGAAGCCGGCGGCCTCTATGTGCTTGGCACCGAGCGGCACGAGAGCCGCCGCATCGACAACCAGCTGCGCGGCCGCTCCGGCCGCCAGGGTGATCCCGGCCGCTCAAAGTTCTATCTCGCTCTCGACGACGATCTGATGCGCATCTTCGGCTCCGAGCGCATGGACAGCATGGTGCGCACGCTCGGCATGAAGGAAGGCGAGGCGATCGCGCACCGGCTGATGAACAAGTCGCTGGAGATGGCACAGAAGAAGGTCGAGGCGCGCAACTTCGACATCCGCAAGCAGATCCTCAAGTACGATGATGTCATGAATGACCAGCGCAAGGTCATCTTCGATCATCGCAAGGAGATCATGGCGGAAGAGGATGTCTCTGAGACCGTCAAGGATCTGCGCCACCAGGTCGTCGGCGATCTCGTCGCCAAGTACATTCCCGAAAAGGCCTATGCAGAGCAATGGGATGCCATCGGGCTGGCCGAGGCGGTCGAGGAGACGTTCGGGCTCAAGGTGCCGATCTCCGAGTGGGCCGAGGAAGAGGGCATCGCTGACGAGGAGATCAAGGAGCGCCTGATCGCGGAAGTCGATGCAAAGGCAGACAAGCTGCAACAGGACGTCGGTGAAGACGTGCTGCAGAACTACCAGGGGGCCAGGGGATTTCTCAGCGTGGTGGCTGACGACAGCGGCCTGAAGACGCTGGTCGACGATGCCGATCCCAAGCTAGCCGAGATCGGGCGCTACCTCTTCAACACGCCAAACCCTGCGATTCGCGTCACCGGGATGTCCGCCGAACAGGCGTCGCAGCAGGCGTGGCAGATCGGCGACCAGTTCATGCACCAGTACATGGAAGCGAAGGGCTTCATCGATCTCATCGAGCGCACGCCGGACCGGTCGGCACTGGGGCTGGGAGCATTGCGGCTCAGGGAAATCGAAAAGATGGTGCTCCTGCAGACCCTCGATCACCTTTGGCGCGAGCATCTCGTCACACTGGAGCATCTGCGGCAGGTGATCGGCTTCCGCGCCTACGGACAGCGCGATCCTCTCAATGAGTACAAGAGTGAGGCGTTCACGCTGTTCCAAAGTATGCTGGCGCGGTTGCGCGAGAACACGACGCGTGTTCTGATGACGCTGAAGCCCGGTGAGGAGCCGGACGAGGAGCTGATGCAGCCCCACGAGCTACCGCCCATGGAGGCTCATCACATCGATCCGATGACAGGCATGGACGAGTTCGCTCTGGCCGATGCCGCAATCGAGGGCGGCAACGCTCTGGCGCCCCGGGGTGAACGCAAGCAGCCAGTGCAGTCGCGCCGCGCATCCGGTGACGTCGATCCAAACGATCCGGCAACGTGGGGCAAGGTCTCGCGCAATGCGCCATGCCCGTGCGGTTCGGGCAAGAAGTACAAGCATTGCCACGGAAAGCACGCCTGAGCATAAAGGCGGTGCCGGACACGCGCTAATGGTGTTGAAACGTGCGTATCCTCGGACTTGTCGGCGCCACCCATGACAGTGGCCTTGCGATCCTCGAGGATGGCTGGCCGGCACTGGTGCTTGAGGAAGAGCGTCTCAACCGCATCAAGCGCACGAAAGCGTTTCCGCATCATTCGCTCGTCACGGCGCTGGGACCGGAGCTTGAAGGCCTCAAGGATATCGACGTCATCACGACGCCGTGGAGCGTCGGGCGCCTGCGCGCCAGTTTCTCCAAGGCGATCTTGAAGGGACTGCCGGGAAGTCTCAGCCTTCTGCTAGAGGCCTCGCACACGCCGCAGCGCAACGAGATCGTTCTTCTCAACCAATATCTCCGCCGGCGACTGCGGCGGCTTGCCGGTGAGCGGCCGCTACCAGAGATCGTCAATGTCGGCCACCACGACTCGCATGCGGCGGTCTTCTTCGTATCGCCGTTCGAGGATGCGACTGTTCTGGTGATGGATGGCTTCGGCGACGACGCGGCAACCAGCGTCTACACGGCCGATGGCAGTGGGCTCACGCGCCAGTGGTGGACTGGGATCTTCAACTCGCTCGGCATCGCCTACACGGTGGTGACCAAGCACCTGGGATTTGCCGGTTTCTCCGACGAGGGGAAGGTGATGGCGCTGGCGGCGTACGGCGACGACCGTTATGTCGATGCGTTCCGGCAGTTGATCCACCTGGAGCCCGAGGGACGTTACCGGCTTGATATGTCGTTCTTCGACTTCCACCGCTACGGTGAATTCAAGCCCCTCAAGCGCAAGTTCATTGAGCTGTTCGGACCGCCACGCGAGCCGGGAACGGAAATCACGGAACAGCACCAGGCTGTCGCTCGTGGATTGCAGGTGATGACCGAAGAAGTCATCTTGCACATCGTGCGGGCGTTACGGCGCCAGCATTCCTCGCGCAACCTCGTCTTGTCCGGCGGAGTTGCCCTCAATTGTGTCGCCAACGCGCGCGTATTGCAGGAAACCGACTACGAGAATGTGTGGGTGCCGCCCTGCGCTTCCGACACGGGCGCGCCGCTCGGTAGCGCGCTGTGGCACTATCACCAGACATTGCGTCAGCCACGGCGCATGGAGCTCATTCATCCCTTCTACGGCATCGCTTACACCGACCGGCAGATCGCTGACGCGCTCCAGGAGGCCGGGCTCCCGTCGGAGCGGATGGAGGAAAAAGCACTCATCGAGCGTACCGCGCGGGCACTTGCCGAGGGCCGGATCGTCGGCTGGTTCCAGGGACGGTTCGAGATGGGGCCACGCGCACTCGGTGCGCGCTCGATCCTTGCCGATCCCCGCCGCGCCGCCATGCGGTCGGTCATCAACGCCAAGATCAAGCACCGCGAGAACTTTCGCCCATTTGCACCCGCGGTGCTGGTGGAGCGCGCCCATGAGTTCTTCGCGGTGACGCAGCCCGATCCGTTCATGACACTGGCGCCGCGGGTACATGCGGATCGCGCCCGCGACATCGCGGCTGCGGTGCATGTCGACGGGACAGGGCGGATCCAGACGGTCTCGCGCGAGGCAAACCCGCGCTATTACGATGTGATCGCTGCGTTCGGCGATATCACCGGCGTGCCGGTTCTGCTCAACACGAGCTTCAACCGGAACGAACCGATCGTTGCACGGCCGGAGGAGGCGATCTCCTGCTATCTGCGGACCGGCATGGACGTGCTGGTGATCGGCAATCACTTTGTCACCGCGCGGCCTCCGGAAGCGGAAGCGCGGGCGACAGCGCAGTTTCATATGAACAATTGATGATGGCGTGCTGGTAGGCACGGCCGTCACGGCGAACCGCGACGTACCGCAATCAACGTGCTCACTTAGTGTAGACGGCGCTTGATGGTGGGCCGGCGCTCGCCATGCGGTTCGTCATCCGGGTCGGTGCGCTCGTCCGTTGCGATAGGGTCGCATGGCTTGGCGGTAGCGGCAGCCAGTTTCACAGCCTCAGGTGCCCGGCCGCGCGTGCGGTTGATGTCGATGCGCGTCATCGCGATGTTGGCGTGCGGGCGCGGGGAGGCCGCCGCTGACGGACCCTCGGCAGGCCCGTGCGAAGCCGATGGTGAAAGTGTTGTCGCTGTGGTCGCGGGTTGCACCGGCGTGCCAGCATCACCGTGGCCGTCAGTCCCGGCATGAGGCTTGTGATCCTTGCCGCCGCCTGAGCCGCCGCCGGGTTTCTTGGCGTGTCCGTCATTGTGCACCGTCAACCGATCGGACAATGCGAGCAGAACGCTCGAGACGACGAAGACCACGTGCACGATGACGAGCCACATGATGTCCCGGTCGGACACCTTGGAGATCGACATGAATTGCTTGAGAAGCTGGATCGCCGAGATCGCAACGATCGAGGACAGAAGCTTTAGCTTCAGTCCGCTGAAGTCGATCTTGCCCATCCATTCCGGCCAGTCGGCGTGATCGCCATGGTCGATCCGCGAGACGAAATTCTCATAGCCCGAGAAGATGACGATGATGATGAGCGAGCCTGTCAGCGTCAGGTCGATCAGCGCCAGCACGCCGAGGATCACCTCGCTTTCAGTCGCCGTGAAGGCATGCGTTGCGATGTGAATGAGTTCCGATGCGAACTTGATCAGAAGAACGATCAGCGAGAAAGCGAGGCCGACATAGAAGGGCGCCAGAATCCAGCGGCTCGAAAAAAGGATGCTCTCCATCCAGGATTCGGTGGTCTTCAGCAACGGCTTCACATTCAACTTCTGCGACATCATTCGCTTCCTACGCATTCACGACCAACGCACCCCCGACCCGCATCCCTCAAAAGGGCGCCGACGTCCAGCGCAGACACGCATCGCCATGCCGACCGCCTTGCTGCCCGTTCTACACAAAGTGAGGCGGGCCACAGACCGCAGCAGGCCGGCAGCCAGACACGGCTTGCCGAGCGCAGCACTACGTCCTGAGTGGGAGCACGGGCTTGGCGACAAGTCACATGTTCGGGGACCGGGGTGCGGCCGATCTATGCCATGCGGCAGGCTGGGCGGCAAGGCGCTGACGGCAGCATGTCATGCACCATAGCGCGCAAACCCATTTGCATTTCGCTAGGGCGCAGCAGGGCCGAGAGAGAGCCGCCGGGGCGTGTCCTTCGGCGGAAACATCGCCACGGAAAAACAATCACAGAACGAACGGCACTGGGACGGCAGTGCCACAGGTGTGGCGAAGTTCAACGAGCCCGCGCCCCGCGGCTGGCCGCGGTCTTGGTGCGTCGCGACTTATGGGCCGCCGCAGCCGTTGAGCGCTGCTCCATGCGCGAGCGATGCAACGCAATGAAGCGTCGGCAGCTAGCGCGGCTCGATCTGCATTTGTAGGGATATGAGTTCACCACTGCTTGCGCCAGGGACCTCGGCCTGATGCGCTGAGCGGGTGGCAACTTGGCGTTTTGCTCGACGGCGCGTGACAGTGCCCCCATCGCGTCCTGGTAGATCTCGAACGCGCTGGAGAGATGCGGCGGCACCACGCTTGCGGCCGTCGTCCACATCGGTGCTCGCGTCCTGAAGTTTACTTGGCTCAGCAGCGGATGGCTCCGCGCAAGACTGTAGAATTCCTCCAGCGCCTGAACTGCGGCGATCGTCTCGCCGCACGGTTTTAAAGGGCTCGGAGCGCCCACCTCCCCGGGGGCGGCGCGGTCGAAATGGTATTGGCCTTCACAGACGCGGACATTCGGAGGAACCCTCGAAGCTTCGAACGCGTCAAAGCCCTGCTTCAGGTTCTGCCAGAAGCCTTGCCACTCACTGTTGGCGTTCTTGGCCAGATTGGCTTCGGTCATTCGGAACGGGAACACGTGCACCGGCACATGGCGCTGCCCCTTGACGATCGCTGCCTGGGTGAGGCGATAGATCTCGTCGATGACGGGATTGGTCATCGCAAAACAACCGACCGACGAGCAGCCGCCGTGCACCAGGATGTACGAGCCGGTGCGAGCGAGCGAGCGATCGTAGACGTTCGGGAAGCCGAGATTCAACGAGCGCGGCCACCGGCCGATACGATGCAACTGGCGGCGCGTAATTGTGTAGAAACCCTCGGGCGTCTGCTTGTCACCCTCTGCGAGCTTCGGTCCCAGCGTTCCGGACCAGTTACAGATCGGATAGGTGGAGAACAGCTGATAGGTGCCATCCTCCTTGCGCATCCACAGCTCGAGTTCGGCTTCCGATTTAAAGATCCGGATGAAGACCTCGCTACCGACCTTCTGACCGGCAGTAGCAAGGCGCTCCGAAAAAGACGCGGTATCGGGCGCACCGGGCAGCATCACCTCGCCACTGGCGTGGCGGCGCTGATTCTCGATACGGGTTGGTGCAGCGTCTTTCAGTTCAATGGTGATGGCGCCTGCATCGCCGACTGCAAGCAGTACGGCTGTGACAAGCGACAGAGCGCCCACACCACGTGCGTGCCACCCGGGTCTGCCTCTCATTGCGCTGCGCATTCGGCCCCCAACCTCGACATCAAACCCGAAAGACTGCCACCGTCCGGTAGGCAACTGCGGTTCTCACCTCGGTGTCGAGCGGCCGCACACACGAGGGCGACGGCCGCAATACTTTGTTAACACTTCCCCTGGCGGACAATAACAGTCGAGGCGGCGGTCGTGCCACTCGTTTTCCACGTCTACCAACGGGTGATCCACGGCTGTTGCAATGCCATCAGCTCTCCTGGTTGCCGGAGGCCGGGGGCAGGCCCTCGCATGACGCTGTGGCAGATTGGCCGTCATCGCTGACGCGATTGCCGGGAAGAAACGCATAGGCTCCCCTGCAGACGCGAACGCGCGGTGGAATGCCGTTCTTCTCGAACAAGTCAAAACCCTGCTTCAGGCTGAGCCAGAACGGGTAGAGCGGATCATCGACCTTGGTGGCGAGGTTCTCTTCGGACATTCGGAACGGGAATGCCTGGACCTGAAAACTCTTTTGCCCGGCATCGAGTGCACTCGTCACGAGCTGCCATATCTCATCGATGACGGCATTTGTCATGGCGTAGCAGCCGACCGACGAGCAGCCACCATGCACCATCAGGAACGAGCCGGTCCGGCCGTGGCCGCGGTCGTAGGTGTTCGGGAAGCCAAGATTGAACGAGCGGTGCCAGCGGCTGTTGGGGTTGAGCTGGCTTTTGCTGACCGAATAGAAGCCTTCGGGCGCTTGTCGGTCACCCGTCTTGAGTTTCGGTCCGAGCTTCCCCGACCACCGGCAGATGGGATAGGTGGCGAAGCGATGATACCGGCCGTCCTTGGCCTTCCAAATCTCCAGCTCGAATTCACGCTTGAAGATCCGGATGAGGATCGGCTGGCGAAGTGTGAAGCCCCCATCGGCAAGGCGCTTGTCGAGTGCGGCAAGATCTGGTGTGCCCGGAAGCGTCTGGCCGAGTGCCCACATCGCACGATGCTTTGCGCGGCTGGCGGAGATAGCGCGCGTATCCCAGTCGCCGACGAACAACGGCCAATTGACGGCGATGAGGCCCGCCACGGTGACAACGACCAGACCGAGCATGAGGGTCGTACGCAAGCGCCGACGCCCGCGTTGACCGGCGGTGGCCCTTTTGCCGTTGTTGTCGGTATCGGCGTTGGCGGCCCTGTTGGGCGGCATCGGCAGCTCCCGGCATTACGAATCGTCTCGAGCCGACGAGTGTGCAGCCAAAGGGGGGCAAAATGGGGCGCCATTGCTTGGCGGTCTATTTCCGCCAACGGGGAGGCCCGAACATGTTCAGCTGAAGTGCAACGCGGTTCAGCGTGAAGACCATGCTCAACGCAAGAAGCATGTTCAGCTGAAGTGCAACGCGGTTCAGCGTGAAGACCATGCTCAACGCAAGAAGCATGTTTAGCTGAAGTGCAACGCGGTTCGCAGCAAATCACGCGGTGAACACAAGCACTGTCTCGATCGCAGGCCGTAGCGTTGCGACGAGTGCAAAGCGTCTACTGGAAGCCGAGGCCTTTGCCGCCGAGGCCGAACATTCGCGTAAAGCTTGTGCCACCTCCACTGCTGTTCGCAGCCGACGCGATCGCCGGGGGCTGCCACTCATCGCCTTCAGGCGCACTGATCGACTGCGCGGTGCGGGTCCTGGGACCAGGCACCTCGATGCGCTCGCTGGCAATCTGCTGTTCCGCCGGCTTGGGCACGAACGGTTGCAGACTTGGCCGCTGGAAGGCGGGGCATGGACCGCCCGGCTCGGGATCGCGGCCATCGGCGGTCGATACGTTGACGATATAACGATGCTCGCAAACGGCCACCGGAGGCGGAACGCGATTCACCTCGAAGTGATCGTAGCCCTGCTTCAGGGTGCGCCAGAAACCCGCCCACTTCGATTTCTTGTAGCGGGCCATGTTCTCGTTCGTCATGCGGAACGGGAAGGCGTGAACGTCGAAGGACTTCTGTCCGGACTTCAGCGCCTCACGCGCAAGACCGTAGATCTCTTCGATCAGCGCATCCGTCATGGCGTAGCAGCCGGCGGACTTGCATTTGCCGTGCACCATCAGGAAGTTCCCGGTACGGCCAAGCGACTTGTCGTAGGCGTTGGGATAGCCGAGGTTGAAGGCGACGTGGAACTGTGAGTTCGGATTCATCTGGTAGTTGGCGACGCGATAGAAGCCTTCGGGTGCTTGCCTGTCACCCTGCTGGAGCTTTGGTCCAAGGTCGCCCGACCAGTTGCAGATCGGGTAGGTCTTGAAGTGATAGAAGCGGCCGTCCTCGCGCTGCTTCCAGACCTCAAGCTCCGATTCTTCCTTGAAGATGCGTACGAAGATCGGTGCACCGACGCTCATGCCCTTCTTGCCCAGCAGCATCATGGTCTGCTTGGTCAAGGGCTGGTCGGCAGGCGCGATTTCGGGAGCGGAACTGCAGCCAGCAACGAGCAGCGCAGCGAGTAACGCCGCCGCCGTCCCGCGCATCAGGCCGGGTGTCAGAACTTCGGATTTCCATCGACTCATACGCAGTGCCCCTCGCGCACGTCGATCAGCATTGATTCGCAATCGTAAACATACCGTTAACGTTACCGTACTCGGTCCGGTCGCGCCCTGCTGACGCGCCCCACGGATACGTTATGCCCACCAATTGGGGCAGTCGAGCGGCAAGACTTTTGCGAAGTCGAGCATAATCAAGATGTTGCAGTTATGTCTCGCTCGGGTCGCCGGCTGCGAAAAGCCTTGCGCCGGACGGGCGGATCAAGTGCTCAAATTCCTGCCGATTTTCAGGAAGCGGTCGTGTCGGTGCCGGCGCAGGCCTTCCCCGTCCATTGCCACCAGTCGCGTGAGTGCCTTGGCGACCGCATCGCCGACCGTCTTCGTTATGCGACGGTGGTCGCGATGGGCGCCGCCCACGGGCTCGGACACGATCTGGTCGATCACCGACAGGCCGATCAGGTCCTGCGCCGTGATCTTCATGGCGGTCGCCGCCTCTTCGCGTTTGTTGCTGTCGCGCCAGATGATCGAGGCGGCGCCTTCTGGCGAGATCACGGAATAGATCGCGTGCTCGAGCATCAGGATCGAGTTGGCTGTGGCGATCGCCACCGCGCCGCCCGAGCCACCCTCGCCGATGATGACGGAGACGATCGGCACGCCAAGCTTCAGACAGCAGTCGGTCGAACGCGCGATGGCTTCAGCCTGGCCGCGCTCTTCGGCAGCAACGCCTGGATAGGCGCCCGCGGTATCGACCAGCGTGATGACGGGCAGCCCGAACTTGTCGGCCATCTCCATCAGGCGCACGGCCTTGCGGTAGCCTTCCGGGTTGGCCATGCCGAAGTTGTGCTTGATGCGGCTCTGGGTGTCAGAACCCTTCTCGTTGCCGATGACCATCACCGATCGGCCACGGAACGTGCCGACGCCGCCGACGATGGCCGCATCTTCGCCGAAGTAGCGATCCCCCGCGAGCGGCGTGAAGTCGTCGATCAGCGCGTTGATGTAGTCGAGACAATGGGGTCGCTCAGGATGTCGGGCGACCTGCGCCTTCTGCCAGGGCGTAAGCTTTGCATAGATCTCTACCAGCAGGTCCTGCACCTTTTCCTGCAGCTTCTCGATCTCGGCGGCAATCGAAACGCCGCCCTCTTCCGAGACCATCGACTTCAGCTCGTTGATCTTGCTCTCGAGCTCGGCGATCGGTTTCTCGAAGTCCAGATAGAAGCGGACGGGTACGTTCTTGTCCAAGGACGGGCCTTTCTGAGGTCGCCACGCGCGTGCCCTTCGCTTGGGTCCGCGCGCTGCTGCAGCACGGCTCAGATGCTGGCGCTCGTGCTGCCGACGGAGGAAAAATCCTGAAGTCGGGCCGGACATTCACTCGTTGAGGGCCGAAAAGTCAAGGCGGCGAAAGGCGCCCTGTGAACAGAGCGGCCATTGCCGTTCACCTGTCTCGTCGGCTCGATCGTCCGCCATTTCCTCAGGCATCTTCCGGGCCAGGGGTGATGCTCGTTGACCAGGCGCTTGAGGCGCTCCTGCAGAACGTGGGTGTAGATCTCGGTCGTCGAGATGTCCGCATGGCCAAGGAGTTGCTGGACGGCCCGCAAGTCGGCGCCGCGGTCGAGCAGGTGGCTGGCGAATGCATGCCGCAGAACGTGCGGGCTGACACGCGCTGGGTCGATTCCGGCGGCCTCGCTCAACTCTTTGAGATCTTGTGCGAATCTCTGCCGCGTCAGATGCCCCTCGGCGCTCTGGGAGGGAAAAAGCCATTTGGAGGAGAGCGCCCGGGACAGGCCCTCGCCGCCCGATTGCGTCAGATCCAGATAGGCATCGAGGGCGGCGCGTGAGGGATGGTTCAGCGGAACGAGGCGTTCGCGTCCGCCCTTGCCGCGGATCACCAGCACGCGACGGTCGCCGGCAAGGACGGACCGGGGCAAGCCGACGAGTTCAGAGACGCGCATGCCGGTGGCGTACAGAATTTCGATCAGGCAGTAGAAGCGCAAGGCGCGAAGGTGCTCGCGGCCGGTGGTGCCCTCGATGCGGGACTTGGCGGCAGCGATCAACCGGTCAACCTCGGCGATAGAGAGCGTTCGGGGCAGCGATCTGCCTCGCTTCGGGCCGGAGACGGTGGCGCTCGGGTCCTCCTCGACGATCGTTTCCGCGGTCAGGAACTTGAACAGCTGTCGGACCGCGGACAGCTTGCGGGCACGCGAGGAGGGGGCGAGGCCCGCGGCGGCAAGAGCATGCACATAGGCATCGACGTCAGCTTGCCGGGCGGCGGGCAGAACGCAGTGGCGCGCGGCGAGAAAGCTCGTGAATTCGCTGAGGTCGCGCCGGTAGGCGTCAAGCGTGTTGGCGGCGGCACCACGCTCCACCGACATCATCTCGAGGAAAGCCTCGACATGTGCAGTGTCGTCATTCATGGCCATCCCAACGCTTGCGCACCCCTATCCAGTTGGACCTGCGCCGTCGCGTGCTCGTCATCCGGTCGTGTCTGCTCATTCTGCTGCGGCGGTGTGCGAAGTTGGATCTTGCGCTCACGGTGCTCACCGTCAGTTGGTCAATGTCCGAGGCCACCCCGGCAGCAAGGCCTCGAAACCCAGTCGGCGTGCGTCCGCCTCAAGCCCCGAACGCTTCAGGGCGCGGATGGCATCTCCCAACGCGATCATGTGCGCGCCGTCAGCGCTGTCGGGTCCGATGGTCTGCATGGCAAGCAGGATCATACGGCCAAGCTCGCTCTTCTTTGCGGCATCTTGCAGTTGGGTGAGAACGCCTGTCTCGGGCAGGTGTCCAGTGGTGGGCTGCGGTGTGCGGCTCGCGGCCTCCCACAAAGGAATGGGAACGTTATATTCGAGCGCATCGAGCACGGTTGCCAGACGGTGCAGGTTATCGGACGAGAAGCGCCCCATCAGTGCGAGGTGTTCAAGCGCTGCGAGACTGTTCTCTCGATTGTCGGCGAACTGCGGATCGGCGATGTCGATCAACGCCATCCAGTGGTCCATGCTCCGGTTGCGTCCGGTATCGAGGGAGGCGGCGAACTTGGTCCACATCCGCGCGCGCTCGTAGTTGGCAGCGGCAAGGTTGGCCTCGATCGCCGTCTCTGCGAACCAGCCGATCTCGTGAACGAGACCCACGTCATGCGTGAGGGGGGCCACCATGACGAGCGCCGGCAGGTAGTTTCCAGCTCGTCGCGCACTGTCCAGGAAGGTGCGGATGAGGCGAACCTTCTTGGCGGGCGTGCGCTCCGCCTCGGCGGCGGCAAATAGGCTCGCGCGACGTTGCGGCGTGTCCGCTTCGCCGGCCGATGCGTTGTTCTGGGCGCGCGGAGAAGGCTGCTTTCCAGCGACGCTGCGATAGAGCGATGCCATCGCCTTCGGGTCATAGGCGTTGAGACGCGCCGCGGCCTCGCCGGCGGCAAGACGCAGTTCAGCTGCGGCGGCATTGTCATCGGCAACCGCTGAGAGCAGTGCAGGGGTAGCAACCTTGACGAGTTCGTCAGCGGCAGGTGTGGCGCCAGCCAGCTCGAGGATGCGATAGTCGATGAGCGAGAGCTTCTGGTCTTTGGAAAGGGCGATGCCCGTGCTCGAGCCGAGTGCCACGGCGTCGAGGGCCGCAAGCCCCGGCGAGGGCTTGATGCCCTCCTCGCGCGCTAACTCTGCGAGGAGTCCGGCCGCCGGCTTGTTGCCCGTGGCGGCTGCGCAATAACCAGATACGAGGATCGCCTCGCCACGCATGGCCTTGGGGATTTCGCCGCGAATGTTGCCAACCCGCCGAACGGCCTCGCAGCCCGCTTCCCTGCGGCCCGCGCCAATCTCGCTGCGGGCCAGAAGCATCGAACCGAGGGGAGTGTCCGCCGCCGGACGGGCGCTGGCGGCGAGTGCCTCGCGGATATCGGCGATCAGCCCTGAGCGATAGAGCGCCTCGAAGCGCACAGCATCGAGTTGAGCGCCAGCATTCACGCCGCCTGACGTGCCTGGGTCGGCGGTCAACAGGCTCCGCCAGAGGTGGTGCAGGGCTGGCGAACGCGGTGGAATGGAGAGCGTCGACAGCAGCCCCTCGAACGTAGGGGCATCAAGCCCGCGCCATAGTTCTCGCGCACGGCCGTCACTGGCGTTGCCAAGTGGCGGCGGCGGCTGGTGCCCGGCAAGGTCGTGCCGGGCCGGACCTGACATCGGCGCAGCCGGGTCCTGGAACCGATCTGCACCCTTGCTGTAGTTCGAGGAAGCCGGCGGCAGTGTGCCAGGATACGGAGGAGGATCGGTGCGCGCAGACCAGGAAGCGCCTCCTCCCGCGGGCTCAACGGCAGGCGGTGGGGCTCCTGGCAACGGCGCCAGCTCTTCGCTGCTGACAGCGGAAGGTGCCGAAGATTTTGGCCCGCTGCCGCCGGAGCTGGGCGCCGTGGTTGGGGCGGTTCCACGGGTTGGCGGGTAATAGGTATCGGAGCTGCCACCGAAGCGAGGGCGGCGGTCAGGTGGGCCGAGATAGGGCTGTCGCTGGTCGTCTCCCGCAGGGTAGCTACCACCTTGCGCGTTTTCGGGTGGCAAACGGGAGGGGTCTGTCGCACCGGCGCCATCGCCAGCGTCCTGACTATGTTCCGGCGGTTTTGAACGTCGTTCCCAGCGGTTGGTATCGAGTTGTGAGAATGGATCCCAGCCTTGCGCCGATGCACTGTCCCAGCCGGCTACGGTCAGGATCGTGATGGCCGCCGAAAAAGCCGTGAAACCGGCGCGCCAGAGCCGCCCGGATGCGACGCTGGGCCCCGTGATTTCAGCCCTATTGACTGGTGATTTTTGCTCTTGTCGTTCAAATTGGCGGGCGCTCGGTGCCCAACATTCGGAAATCCTGCAACCAATCCAAGGCACTAGAGAGTTACGCCTGCAACGTGGATCGAGCGGCATGGGACTGTCCGAACCCTGGCAGTAAGGAGACGAAGATACCTACTCGCGGCGCAGCTTGACGCCGTAAACGGGGCTCGAGACCTCCTTCTGAGGAGGCTCGTAGTAGACGGCGAGCACATAAAGACCGCCAAAGATTCCCCCGACGAGGATCCCGGTGAGAAGAAGGAACCGAATGAGGCTGGGCATTTTGGCTCGACCGCTCCTGTGCTGCTATGTGTCGGCGGTTGTTGGCACCATTATGGCCCGATTTGCCGCAAAGCCAAAAACCGGGAAGACCCAGATGCGCGGCTTGTCCTACATTTCCTCGAACAGCGTGCCGCGCTGGACCTGGCGAGAGCGCACCACGCCATACCCCTGCCGGCGTCACATCCTTGTCGCCAGCACCGCCCGAAAGGCTCTGCCATGATTCGCCTGTCGTTTGGCCGCAAGAAGTCGAAATCAGACGCGCGGCGTGCTGAGGAAGTGGTGCGGCGGCTTGAGGATCGCTCGCTGGTTCTGATCGGGCTGATGGGTTGCGGCAAATCCGCGATTGGTCGTCGACTTGCCAGCCGTTTGTCCCTGCCCTTCGTCGACGCGGACGAGGAGATCGAAAAGGTCGCCGGAATGTCGATCTCCGATATCTTCGCGGAGTACGGCGAGACGCATTTCCGCGACCGTGAAGCAAAGGTGATCGCCAGGCTTCTGGGTGATGGCCCGCAGGTGCTGGCGACCGGAGGCGGCGCCTTCATGAATGCCGATACCCGCTGCGCGATCACACGCCAGGGCGTTTCGGTCTGGCTCAAGGCGGAGCTGCCGGTGCTGATGCGGCGTGTCTCGAAACGGACGACGCGGCCGCTGCTGCAAACCGACGACCCCGAGGCGGTGATGCGCAGGCTGATGGCGGAGCGCTATCCCGTTTATTCCGCAGCCGATGTCGTGGTGGAGAGCCGCGACGTGCCGCACGAGGTGATCGTGAACGAGATCATCGATGCGTTGCTTGGGCGCGAGCGGCTGGATCGCCGTCCTGCGGTCTGATAGGAGCAGTCCCGGGCGGACGACAGACCAAGGCGTGCTACGTCCCCCGCCGCAGCCGGCTCGGCGTGCGGCGCCCATGTCTTCGAACCAGGAACCCTGAGAGCGACACCAGCCATGCCTACTGCCGTCAACGTTCCCTCCGCGGGTCTCACGCGCACGGTTCAAGTGCCGCTGGAGGGCCGCGCCTATGACGTTCTGATCGGGCCGGGGCTGCTCGCGCAGGCGGGCCGTATCATTGCGCAACGGCTGGGCACGGCACGTTACGCGATCGTCACCGACGAGAACGTCGCCCACTATCATCTGGCGACGTTGGAGAAGAGCCTCGGTGGCGAGGAGCGGCTGCTCGGCAAGGTCGTGCTGCAGCCGGGCGAAGCGACCAAGTGCTTTCGTGAGCTGCAGAAGGTTTGCGAGGCACTGCTCGAGATGAAGCTTGAGCGCGGCGATCTGGTGGTCGCCTTCGGTGGCGGCGTGATCGGCGATCTTGCCGGCTTCGCCTCATCCATACTGCGGCGCGGCGTGCGCTTCGTGCAGATCCCGACATCGCTGCTGGCACAGGTCGATTCCTCGGTCGGCGGCAAGACCGGCATCAACACGCCGCAGGGCAAGAACCTGATCGGCACATTCTCCCAGCCGAGCCTGGTGCTGGCCGACACCGATGTGCTGTCGACCCTGCCCGCGCGCGAGATGCGCGCCGGCTACGCCGAAGTGGCGAAATACGGCCTCATCTGGGACGAGGGCTTCTTCTCGTGGCTTGAGGAAAGCTGGCGCAGCGTCTTTGGCAATGACGTGTCGGCGCTCACCCACGCCATCGAGACGAGCGTAAAGGCGAAGTCAGATGTCGTCGTGCGCGACGAAAAGGAAACCGGCGATCGCGCACTGCTCAACCTCGGTCACACCTTCGGCCATGCGCTGGAGGCCTGGACCGGATACAGCGACCGGCTGCTGCATGGCGAGGGCGTTGCGATCGGCATCTGCCTCGCTTTCCGCTTCTCCGAAGCTCAGGGGTTGTGTCCGAAAGGGACGGCGCAGCGCGTCACAACGCATTTCCGGGACGTGGGTCTGCCGACCCGCATCAACGACATCCCCGGCGGGCGTGCGGATGCCGACGAGCTGATGCGTCTCATGGCGCAGGACAAGAAGGTGCGGGAGGGGCGCCTCACCTTCATCCTGGCGCGCGACATCGGCGCGGCATTCATCACCCGAGAGGTGGAGCCGGAAGCCGTGCGCGCTTTCCTCGCCCGCGAAATTGGCGGTTAATTAGGTGCAGGCAGGCCATTATTCATTGAATTGAAGCCGCGCTCCATCCATGTGTCGGGCCATGCAGCTCACGCCGAACCGCGACGCAGATCGGCAAAACATGCTCTAAGATGGGCTCTCTTACCGGGCTGGATCGGTTAGGCATGCAGCCGGCCGGCAGGAGCTGCCGGAGCATTTTCCGCCAAAGTGGAGGCCGGTTTGGCGCAGAAAATGCGATAACCAATGGGCTGGAACGGTTCCAGGCGCCTCTGATCGCGTGGAAGCCGCTCTAGACCTAATACCGCACAATGACCTCCAATCGTCATCAGCAAGAGCCATGTCGCTAGAGATCTTCCTCATACTATTCGCCGTTTTCATTCTGCTTGGCATGTCGGCCTTCTTCTCCGGCTCGGAGACGGCGCTGACGGCAGTGTCGCGGGCGCGTTTGCACGCGCTAGAGCAGGAGGGCAACGAGCGAGCCCGGCGGGTCAACACGCTTCTGGCAGAGCCCGAGCGCGTGATCGGCACCGTGCTGCTCGGCAATAACCTCGTCAACATCCTCGCCTCTGCATTGACGACGAGCCTGTTGATCGGGCTGTTCGGCGAGGTGGGTGTCGCCTATGCGACGATCGGCATGACGGTGCTGGTGGTGATCTTCTCCGAGGTGCTGCCCAAGACCTATGCCATCGCTTTTCCCGAGCGCATCGCGCTCGCCGTCGCTCCCGTCATGCAGGCGCTGATCGTCGTCATGCGGCCGGCGGTCTACCTCATCGAAATGATTGTCGGTGCCGCACTCAAGCTGACGCCAACCGAGAAGGATGATACAGCCAACATTCTCGCCGCGCACGACGAGATCCGCGGCACGATCGAACTGCAGACCAAGGAGGGCGCGGTCGCCCGGCACGATGCGCACATGCTGGGCGGCGTGCTCGATCTCGGCGATCTGACCGTCGAGGACATCATGATCCATCGTACCAAGATGGATACCGTCAACGTCGATGATCCGCCCGCTCGCATCGTACAGGAAGTACTGAAGACGCAGTACACGCGCATTCCGCTGTGGCGCGATGAGCCCGAGAACATTATCGCGGTGCTGCACACCAAGGATCTGCTGGCGGCACTCGGGCAGGCGGAATGGAACGTCGAAAAGCTCGACGTGATGAGCTTTGCAACGAAGCCCTGGTTCGTGCCAGAGGCGACGAGCCTCAAAGATCAGCTCAACCAGTTTCTCAAGCAGAAGCAGCAGATGGCGCTGGTGGTCGACGAGTATGGCGAGGTGCAGGGTCTCATCACGCTCGAGGACATCCTGGAGGAGATCGTTGGACAGATTGCCGACGAGCACGACGTGCACGAAACGGCGATCCGCCCGCAGGCTGATGGGACGGTCAACGTCGACGGCTCAGTTCCGATCCGCGATCTCAACAGGCATATGGACTGGAGTTGCCCCGACACCGAGGCGACGACGATCGCCGGTCTCGTCATCCACGAGGCGCAGACGATCCCCGAACCCGGTCAGGCGTTCGTTCCACGGCTACCGTTTCGAGATCTGCGCAAGAGCCGCAACAAGATCACGGCACTCAGGGTCAAGCCCATTTTGCTGGAAGAGGCCACCGGCAGGTCGATGGGCTCAGTCGCATGATTGATGGGGCGGGGCAGGAATTCCGGCTGAGGTGAGCGCACGTTCCACCAACAGCACACCGCCAATTGGTCACCCTACACCGGGACGCTGCCCCGCGTAGAGTTCCGACGATCGAGTGTGGCCCGCCATTTCTGGCACGTCGGTGGCCGGGGCGGGACTCCAAATTGCTCGTTCATGCAGCAATGCTGGCCAAGGCCCGCAACACGCAAGGGCGAGCCCCCGTGGTCATGGCATTTGCAGACGACCCCACATTAACCATAGCGGAATTACGGCTTGGGATGGGACGAAAAAATTGGCGGATGGAACAATTCATCGAGCATTCATGTTACCCGGTATCTCATGCTCTCATCGGCGCGCGAGCATGTGAAGCTGTAACCGAGGCCTCTGCGGACCTCGCGGCGTCATGACCGGATCGGTTGGCCGGACAACGGTCGTCACCGGGCGGTTGACAAGAGGTGGCGGAGCCGGGTGGCGCGGAGCGCACTCATGATCCGCCGACCAAGATCGCGTGCCGGCGTCGACACCGCAAATGCCGGACCGGCACAACAACGGGTGAATTTATTTCGTCAACGCTTATCTTCAAGCTCCAGGAGGAAAATGGATATGAAGAAACTTTCGAAAATGACGATGGCAGCTGCAGCGCTCGCGATTGCAATGTTGGCGGCGCCGTTGATGGCGACGTCCGCCAGTGCTGCTCCTGCCGGCACGACGTCCGACCTGATGCGAGCGCTGCAGAGCTCCAACAATTCGGGCCTTGAGCTGGTGCATTCGCGCCGCCATTGGCATCGTCACGGACGTCGGCATCATTGCCGCTGGGTCCGGCGCTGCTGGGGTCATCGCCACCACCGCCATTGCCGCTGGGTCCGTCGCTGCTGGTGATCGCCACCGCAGCTTTACGGGCTGATCAATCCACGGCATCAGTCAGCACCCCGGATCTCATGATCCGGGGTGCGTTCTTTTCGGGCGGGACGACTGAAACCAGTCGGCCTGACCTGTCCGCTCTGTTCGTGCTGCAGGGACGGCGGTGCTGCCAAAGCACCATCATGATCCTTGGACCAGCAACTGTGCTCTGTCCTTTTGTCCGGAGCATGTTATGAATTCTGAGCCGCTACGCGCGTTGGCCACGCACTAGGCAATCTGCTCGCCGGGTGCGTAGGTCTTGAGCGCCAGGGCATGGATGCGACCGGCCAGTTCGTCCGCCAGAAGCTCGTTCACAAGGCGGTGGCGTTCCACGCGCGATCTGCCGGCGAAGGCTTCGGAGACGACGAGAATGCGGTAATGGCTCTCGCCCGTGCCCGGTGAGCTGCGGTGGCCGGCGTGCAACTCCGATTCATTGATGATGTCGAGCCGTGTCGGATTGAGGCCGAGCATCAGTTTTTCTCGCATGCGTTGTTCCGCAGACATTAGCATTCCTCTCATAACTGCGATGATAGGTTGGCGGCTGGGCGCGGCGCGGCAGCAACTGATGCGCTCACGTCGACGTTGTGTCCTTGTCTCGGACGCGGCCTGACACCATAATCTGGCGGTCATGAAACTCAATTCCAAGTACTTCGACAGCATCCGGGTGGCGCCTCGGCGGGAACGCGAGGAGCGCGAACGCTCCACGCGATCGCGGTTGCCCGACTGTCAGTGGAAGGGGTGCCCGGAGAAAGCCCAGCATAAGGCGCCCAGGGGCCGCGGGCGCGACGGGGAGTATTTCCACTTCTGCCTCGATCACGTGCGCCAGTACAACGCGTCCTACAACTATTTCGACGGCATGTCTGACAGTGAGGTGGAGCGGTTCATCAAGGACGCCGTGACGGGGCACCGGCCGACGTGGAAAGTGGCGGCCAACGGGGAAACGCCGGGGATCGACAAGGCTGCCTATGCGGAGCGTATCGGACCGCAAGCCCGGGTACGGGACCCCCACGGCGTATTGTCGCGGCGCACTTCTGCCGGCAAGGGCGCCACGCCGCGACCCCGGCGGCAACTGAGGCCGCTCGAGAAAAAAGCGTTTGCCACGCTGTCCCTACCGCACGAGGCGGACAAGGATGAAATCAAGGCGCAGTTCAAATCGCTGGTCAAGCTGCATCACCCCGACGCCAACGGCGGCGACCGCCGGTCGGAGGAGAAGTTGCGCGAGATTATCCAAGCCTATAACTATCTGAAACAGGTCGGGCTGGTCTGACAGGGCGGTGCCTCTGTCTCTGGCCTGCGGTGTGGTTCAGGTGCCGATTTCGCCTGACGCCAGTGATCGTCAGCGCGATTCGTGAGCAACGAGATCCAGAAAAGACAACTTGATATGCGTGAGCAGGCTACTGCCGCAGCCGCGAAAGGCGGCCCCGGCCTCCCCGACATGACGGTTTCCGTGCGCCAGGTGTTCGGTATCGATTCGGACCTGGAAGTGCCGGCCTACGCCAAGGCCGACGAGCACGTTCCCGACCTCGATCCAGACTATTTGTTCAACCGCGATGTGACGCTCGCGATCCTGGCCGGCTTCAAGCACAACCGCCGCGTCATGGTGCAGGGCTATCACGGCACGGGAAAGTCGACGCACATCGAGCAGGTGGCAGCGCGGCTCAACTGGCCATGCGTGCGCGTGAACCTCGACAGTCACGTTTCCCGCATCGATCTCGTCGGCAAGGATGCGATCGTCCTGAAGGACGGCAAGCAGGTCACCGAATTCCGCGAGGGTATTCTGCCCTATGCGCTGCAGACCAACACGGCGCTCGTCTTTGACGAGTACGACGCGGGGCGTCCCGATGTGATGTTCGTCATCCAGCGGATTCTCGAGGTCTCGGGCAAGCTGACGCTGCTCGACCAGTCGAAGGTGATCCGCCCGCATCCGGCTTTCCGGCTGTTCGCGACGACCAACACCATCGGCCTCGGCGACACCTCGGGCCTCTATCACGGCACGCAGCAGATCAACCAGGGTCAGATGGACCGCTGGTCGATCGTCGTCACGTTGAACTACCTGCCGCACGACGATGAGGTGGGCATCGTCCTGTCCAAGGCAAAGACGTTCGCCAAGTCGGAGGAGAGGCGCAAGATCGTCTCCAACATGGTGCGGGTCGCCGACCTGACGCGTCAGGCATTCATCAACGGCGACATCTCCACCGTGATGAGCCCGCGCACGGTGCTGACCTGGGCGGAGAACACCGAGATCTTCAACGACGTCGGATTTGCGTTCCGGCTGACGTTCCTCAACAAGTGCGACGAGCTCGAGCGGCCGCTGGTCGCCGAGTTCTATCAGCGCTCGTTCGGCAAGGAGCTGCCGGAGAGCACCGCAAACGTCGCGCTGAGCTGATTACAGGACGACATGGCGGCGCCCGGTCCAACCAAGCGCAAGGAAGCCCCTTCGGAGCCCTTCAAGCGGGCGCTGGAGGTGTGTACGCGCGCGGTGGCGGGCGACAGTGAGGTGCATGTTGCCTTCCAACCCGGACGACCGGAACTCATCGGCAAGATCGTCAACCTTCCGGAACCCTCGCGCGTTCCGTCGGCTCGCGAGGTTGCGGTGTTGCGCGGTTGGGCAGATAGCCTCGCACTGACCGCGGCGTGTCACGACAACTCGTTGCACAACAGGCTGTTCCCCGGCGGCGGACAGGCGCGCGCGGCGTTCGATGCGATCGAGCGGGCCCGCGTCGAAGCGGTTGGTGCCAATCGCATGGACGGCATGGCGCAGAACCTCGCTGCCAAGATCGACGACCAGTATGCCCATGGGCGTTTCGCCAACGTGCGCAATCGCGAGGATGCACCCCTCGAGGACGCGCTGGCCTTGATCGTGCGCGAGCGGCTGACAGGTTTGAAGGCTCCGGCCAGTGCACAGGCGCTCGTTGACGTATGGCAGAAGCACATCGAGCAGAAGAGCGGCGACGTGCTCGACCAGATGGACGCGCTTGCCGATGACCAGGCGGCATTCGGCCGTCTCGTCAAGAAGCTCTTGAAGTCGCTCGAGATGAATGAGGAGCCGCATCAGGGTTCCAGCGAGGAGAGCGAGCAGGACGAGGAGGAATCGCCCGACTCCGGCCAGGACGAGCAGGAGGACAACGACGGCGAAGGCGAATCGCAGGAGAGCCACAGCGAGGAGCAGCAACCCGACGGCGAGGCCGGCGAGCAGCAGGAAGCTGCCGAGCACGCACCCTCCGATCAGTTTGAGACCGACATGGATGGCCCGGAGGACGGCGAGACGCCGCAGCCCTGGCGGCCAAATCCGTCCGTACTGGAGGACCCGGAGCGTTACGGCTACAAGGTCTTCACGCGCGAACACGACGAGACGGTCGAGGCGGAAGAACTCGCCATGCCCGAGGAACTCGACCGGCTGCGCGCATTCCTCGACAAGGAGCTGCGCAATCTGGCGGCAGTGGTCTCGCGGCTCGCCAACCGTTTGCAACGCAAGCTGTTGGCCCAGCAGAACCGCGCGTGGGATTTCGACCTCGACGAAGGCGCGCTCGACGCGGCGCGGTTGACGCGCGTGATCATTGATCCCATGGCGCCGCTGTCATTCAAGCAGGAGCGTGACACCGATTTCCGCGACACGGTGGTCACACTGTTGCTGGACAATTCCGGGTCGATGCGCGGGCGCCCGATCATGGTGGCGGCCTGCTGCGCAGAGATCCTCGCACGAACGCTGGAACGGTGCGGCGTGAAGGTCGAGATCCTCGGCTTCACCACACGCGCATGGAAGGGCGGGCAGTCGCGCGAACGCTGGATCGAGGCGGGCAAGCCGCCGGCTCCAGGGCGCCTCAATGATCTTCGCCATATCATCTACAAGAAGGCGGACGAGCCGTGGCGCCGGGCACGTCGCTCGCTGGCGCTGATGATGCGCGAGGGGCTCTTGAAAGAGAATATCGACGGTGAGGCGCTGGCGTGGGCGCATCAGCGCCTGCTTGGCCGGCCCGAGCAGCGGCGCATCCTCATGATGATTTCCGACGGCGCACCGGTGGACGATTCGACACTGTCGGCAAACTCCGGAACGTATCTCGAAAGCCATCTGAGACAGGTGATCCACGAGATCGAGACGCGCTCGCCCGTTGAGCTTCTGGCAATCGGCATCGGTCATGACGTGACGCGGTATTACCGCCGTGCGGTGACGATCACCGATCCCTCCGAGCTGGCCGGCGCGATGACGGAAAAGCTTGTCGAGCTGTTCGACGAGGATGTGCGAGCGACGCAGCGATCCGGTCAGCCGGGCGCCTATGGGCGTCGGCGCCTCAATTGAGCCGTGCGCGGTTGGCACGCTTGCAGGGCAACACGATGTGCGGGCGGACAGGCTGGTTGTGATGATGGACACGGCACTTCAACGTCGGAGGCGGTGGCAGCGTGGCGCGACAGCGGTCTGCGGCGCCATCGTGCTGGCTGTGTCATCGGGACTGTCGACGTTCGCGCAGACGGCTCCCTCCAAGCCTGACACGTCCCGCAGCGAGGTCGAGACGATCGAGATCGTGGCGCAGCCGCTCTCTGGATTCGAGAAGCTCAACGGCACACGCACTTCGTTCGGCAAGCTGGAATGGCTCGGCGGACTGGTGCTGTCGTCGAGCGACAAGCGATTTGGCGGCTGGTCCGGGCTGGCAATGGATGCCGACGGCCAGCGTCTTGTTGCGGTGTCGGATGCGGGCACATGGATGAGTTCCGATGTCGTCTACCGGGGAGGACGCATCGCGGGGCTCACCAATGCCACCCTTGGGCCGATCAAGGCCCGCGACGGAGGGCGGCTCAAGCGCGACAAGGATCGCGACGCGGAAGCCGTTCTGCTGCTCGGTGGTACGTTGAAGCGCGGCAAGCTGCTCATAGCGTTCGAGCAGAACCATCGGCTCGGCTACTTCGATATCGATGGCAACGGCGTGTCGCCACCGTCGCGATATCTTGCAGTTCCGGCCGAAGCGCGGCGCATGCGTCCACTCAAAGGTTTCGAGGCGGTGGCCGAAATCAAAGGCGGGCGCCACAAGGGCGCACTGATTGCGTTTGCCGAGCATCTCCTTGATGGCAAGGGCAATCACAGCGGTTGGCTGTTGGCGCGCGGACGCAGTTCAGTTGTGTCGCTCACCGACATTGGCGGTTTCGACCCGACCGACGCGATCGGCCTCGACAATGGGGACATCATTGTTCTGGAGCGCCGCTTCCGCTGGCTCGAAGGCGTCAAGATGCGGTTGCGGCTCATCCGTGCCTCCGAGATCGCAGCAGGCGCGGTACTTGCCGGCGAAGTCTTGTTGGAAGCGGACATGGCTGACGAGATCGACAACATGGAGGCGCTGTCGGCACACCGGGCGGCCGACGGCGGCACGGTGCTCAGCATCATGTCGGACGACAACTTCAACGGTTTCTTGCAGCGGACGTTACTGCTGCAATTCAAACTGAAGGACGACGGCGTGATGACGCGCGTGTCGCGGTAAGTCAGCGGCAAGAATTTCCTCTACGAAACATTTCAGGGCGATTGTTTTCATCATCAAAACTCGCGTCTCAATGCAGTCGGGCACCATGCGCAAGCCTGCATGAATTTGCAGAGATCAGGCGGCAAGCGCACACCCGCATGCCATTAGTCAAATCACACATCGATGCAGGACTCGCATGGCTTGAGGTCAGGATTGCATTGGTGGGGCGCTTCAACTCGTGATCATCTTCGCGCGGCGGCGGGCCGCGCTTTCAAGGGGAGGCGGCATCCGATCGCTGGCCACAGGGGCCGCACCGAGACCCGGCAACGTGCGCGATCACGACCGGGCACTATCATCAACCCATCCCCGATCGAGTGACCACGATGAACCTTCGTGCATGTGCTTGCGCGGTGCTGCTGCTTGCCGGTCTTTCGGCGCCGGCCGCCGCGGATCAATTCTCTGCAAAGCTGACGGCCTTCAATCCGACGACCGGCTTGATGATCCTGAACGACCGCACGACGCTCGGCGTGGACAAGAAGATCATTGAAGGCACAATGGAGGTCGGCGCCACGGTGACGGTCCATTTCGTGGGCACCGAGAACGGTTTCGAGCGCATCGACAAGGTGGTGATCACCCCGCCGGGCTCAGCTCCGGCAGCAAAGTAGGGGATCTGTCTCCCCCAGCGTTGGGTGGCGGCGGATCCTTGGCTGCGATCAGGGAAGCGCGTGCTCCCCATCGTTGAGAGCATCAGGTCCGGTTCTGACGGAAGTGGATGAGCGGTGGCTTCTCATTGAACTGCAACCTCGCTCTGGCTTGATATTGGAGCATGCGGTCCACTCTGGGCCGCATGCTCTTGATGTGAGCCAGGTCTAATTGGCCAGCTCTTCCTTCACCTTGCCGACAAGCTGAGCGAGCGAGAACGGCTTGGGCAGGAAGCCGAACTTCTCCTCGGCATCGAGACCGGCGCGGAAGGCGTCATTGGGATATCCCGACATGAAGACGAACTTCATCTCAGGATGCGCCTTACGCAAGGTCTTGAGCAGCGTCGGGCCATCGATCTCCGGCATCACCACGTCCGAGACGATGATGTCGACGTTGCCGTCGTTGGCTTCGATCAAGTCGAGTGCTTCCGCACCATTGGAGGCTTCCATAACCTCGAAGCCACGGCTGCGGAGTGCGCGCACTGCGAAAGAGCGCACACCGTCCTCGTCCTCCACGAGCAGCACGCGGCCTGAGCCGGTCACGTCGGGAGCGTGGCGGGCTTCCTTCTTGGCCTGACGCTGCTTGATCGCAGCCTCCTCCTCGGAGTCGGGAACGTAGCGCGGCAGGAAGACTCGGAACGTGGTGCCTTTGCCAAGCTGACTCTCCGGGTAGATGAAGCCGCCCGACTGCTTGACGATGCCGTAGACGGTGGCGAGACCGAGGCCGGTGCCCTTGCCGACGCCTTTCGTCGTGAAGAACGGCTCGAAGATCTTGTTCAGCACCTCCGAACTCATGCCCGTGCCGGTATCAGACACCTCGATCATGACATACTCGCCGACGACGAGGCCAAAATGATCCATCTTCTGGCACTCGCGCTCGGTGACGTTGCGCGTGGAGATGGTCAGCTCGCCGCCGTCAGGCATTGCATCCTTGGCGTTGACGACAAGGTTGACGATGACTCGATCGATCTGGGACTTGTCGGTCTTGACGAGCCATAGCTCGCGCTCGGTGCGCACCTTGAGGGCAATCTTCTCGCCAAGCGTCTTGTTCATCAGCGGTGTGATCTCGCTCACCACCTCGCCGAGCTGAAGCACCTCGTTCTGTAGCGTCTGCTGGCGGGAGAACGCCAGAAGCTTGGAGACAAGGCCGGTGGCGCGGCTCGCGGACGACTTGATCGTCAGCAGGTCGCGGTGCGCCGGATCGCCGGGCTTGTGGCTCTGCAAGAGGAATTCGGCGTGACCGATGATGGCGGTCAGCACGTTGTTGAAGTCATGCGCGATGCCACCGGCCAGCGTGCCCACCGCTTCCATCTTGTTGGACTGGGCAAAGCGGGCTTCCAGCCGCTTCTGCTCGGTGGCATCGAGCACGTAGAGCACGGCGGCTTCGCGGGCATGCTTGGCGCCGGCGAGCGGGCTCATGAACACGCGGCGAGTGTACTCGTTGTTCTGGCCGACAGTGATCTCGATGGGGGCGACGTTGCCGTGCCCGGCAAGGACATCCTTCAGGCTTGCTTCGACTTGCTGGCGGACCGTGTACTCGGCGCGGGGCGTCAGCGCTTCAAGCACGTTCTCTCCGGCGCCTGAGGTGCCGTCGAGGATCATGCGGGCAAAAGCGGTGTTGGCATTGGTGATGGTGCCGTCTGAGGACACGGTGGCAATACCGAACGGCGCCGATTGGAAGAAGCGCGACAGGCGAAGTTCGGCGGCGCCGTCGTCAGCTCCGGCAGCTTCGGTTTCCCGATTAAGGCAGCCGATGACGAGGCTGCCCGGATTGTCAGCGCTGTGGCTGCCGCGGCAGACGAGATGCATCGGCAGGGAGCGCCCATCTTCTCGCACCATGTCGAGATCGATGACGAGGCTCTCCACACCGCGACGCGCCGCCGTCAGCAGCACTTCCGCGCCGTCCGCCGAAACGAGGTCCGTGAGGCGCAACATCCCCTTCTCGATGGCCTCGGGAGCTATACCGATCCAGTCGATGAGTGTTTGGTTGGCATGCGCAATAACGCCATCGGCATCGATGCGGATGAGACCGAGCGGCATCGTGTCATAAAGGTTGAGCCGGGCGTCGACGGCAGCGCGCTTCTCGGTTTCCTCGCGCCGCTTCTCGGTGACGTCGGTCAACGTCCAGATGATCAGCCTGCCGGGGTCACGCTGGAGTGAGTTGGCTGCGAACGGTCTCGCGGCGACTCGAAAATAGCGCACGCACGAGTCCTGGCTGCGCTGTGGTGCCTGGACGACTTCACTGTGTGCCTCGCCAGCGAGCGCCGCGCGATTGAGACGGAAAAGGGCCTCGGCAGCCTCGGCAACGCCCGAAAAGGCGTTCTCGAGCATACCGAGTGCGCCCGCTTCCGAACGGCCGACGATCGCCGACATTGCCCGGTTGGCATAGATAGGCTGTCCGCGGCGCGACATCACGAGGACGGCATCCTCCTGGCTGTCATTGATCGCCTTCAGGAGGTCGGCCTCGGGCAGGCGCTCGCCGATACGGATGTGACCGGCAGCCATGCCCAACGCGAAGAAGATGCCGAGCATGGAGAAAGTGGCGAGCACGGTCAGGTAGAAGGGGCTCGCCGAGCCGGCGGCAATCAGCGCCAGAACCGCAGCGCCCGCCGCCGTCAGAACGACGAGAATCGCCGCATAGCCCCCGCCATTGCGAAGGGCGGCGAGCGGATCGTCTGCGGCAATTCGGTCGGATGGTACCTTGGCATCGCTCATAGCGAGCGAAGCTAGCTGATTCGTGGCGGGGTCGGCCTTGATAGCCTCGAACATGTACAGTTACTCAAGATGATGACGCTACGGAGAAAAATTCGATCCGGCACAACGGCGGATCGGACGGCGCGGGCGGGCTGGCATACTCTTCGTGGCCATTTTTCTCCACAGGAAGCGAAGCCGTTTCCAACCGCGACGACAGTCAAGACTTCGATCATTAGGGTTAAAATGCCATGAATTTCGCGCTATAGCTCCGCGGAGCTTGGCGTGAAGGCCGGCCTGATCTGCCGGAGGGCCGGCTTGGCGGCGCGCCGAAAGCGGCCATTCGGCACGGCCGATATTTTCGAGTGCTGGCAACATCGTGAGAGGAGCGCGGCGGGGCCGCGACCGCAGAACATGTGGGATATCCTGTTTTATCTCCTCATTATCGTGGTGCTTGGTGGAGCTGCAGCCGCCGCGGCCTATTTCGGTCGAAACTATCTGCAAGGTGGCGGCACCAGTGTGTTTGGCAACCGGGCAGAGCGGCGGCTTGATGTCGTTGAGCAGTCGAGCATTGACGGCCGTCGGCGGCTTGTCCTCATCCGGCGTGACAACGTCGAGCACCTGATCATGACGGGCGGCCCGGTCGACGTTGTGATCGAGACCAATATCAGTCAGCGGCGCGGCGCCCGGGCGGCTGATGTCGTGGAAGCGCCGCAAGCGGTTTTCTCCAGACCGCAAAGGGCGTTCGGCTCGTCGGCTGCGAACGAGTGAGCTTTCTGCCGACCGATGCGACGAGCGTTGGCCATTGCCGGGCAGCATCCGGCACTTGCGGCCGGAAGCTCGCGGTCCAGCGGATTTTTATCCGTCGACCGTCGCGCGATAAATGTGTCTCGCGGCCCGTCCTCGCCCATCGCGTGGCGCCGGTCTGATTCCAATCGGACTTCGATGGAATTCGGCGAGGCTCAACACAAGAGGTGACATGCCAATCCTGCGACGCTTCGTACTCCTGGTCCTATTTCTGTTCGGCTTTGCAGGCAGCCCTGTCGCGGGGCACAGCCCGGCCTACGCGGGCGGCTTGCCGCAAGGCCGGGTTGAGGCCGACTCCCGCTTCGAGGTGGCGCAGTCAAATCTTCCCAATTGGGCTGCGGGTCTGACGGGAGCGAAGAAGGATTCGGCCAACACCGGTAGTGGTGGCGGTAATGCCCAAAGCGGAGGCAAAGGCGGTGGTGCTGCCAACAGCAGCGAGCCCGCTGCGGCATCGTCCGGAGGCGGGGGACAGGCACAGGGCCAGGGTGGCGCGGCAGCCGGCAGTAGTGGTCAGCCTGCGGAGACGCAGGCACCACAGCCGCTCCCAGCACAGCTGGAGACGGTGCTTCAGCCGGTCCGCCGCCTGATCAGCTTGCTCGAAGACTACGAGAAGACGGTCGAGCGCGTGCAGGACCGCGATGACGACCTCGCCCGTCTGCGCGGAGAGATCGACAAGCTACCGGGAGAGGCCCGCGCGGCAATTGCGAACATCATGCCGCGGCTCGACGAGATCAGAGCGCAGATCGACAAGCTAGGGCCCCCACCCAAATCGGACGAGCCCGCAGAAGCCGCCGAAGTCGCCGGCGAGCGTGCACGCCTCAACGGCCTGTTGTCGCAGCTCGACGGTGCCATCAAGTCGGCGGAGCTGGGTGACGTCAAGGCGCGGCAGCTGATCGGTCGCGTGCAGGATCTGAGGCAGTCGATCTTCGCGCAGCAGGTGCTGGCGCGCACCAAGCACTCGCCGCTCAGTCCGTCGATATGGAAAAGCGTGGCGGGTGAGCTTCCCAACGCGGCCGGTGAGATCGCATCGATCGGGCGTGGATGGTGGCACCGCGCGACGTCACGACTGATCGAGTTGACGGCGATCGTGGTGCTTACGCTCGTCGTGTTCTTCGGTCTCCGCCTCTTGCGGCGCAAGATTGTTGCCGCGCGTCTTGGGCAATCCGACGGGCGCGAGGAACCGAGTTTCTCCGAGCGCGCCGCAGTGGCGACATGGGTGGCGCCGGCACTGATCCTGCCCGGCGCTGCCGCGACCCTTTTTCTTTATGTCGGTCTCGAAAGCAACGATTTGCTCTTCCTGCAGACGACGCGGCTGGCAACCGTGATCGTGCATGCGGTGTTGGTCGGTCTTGTCGTGTCCGGGCTCTCGCGCGCGATCCTGCAGCCGACGCGTGGCGCATGGCGTTTGCTCGATCTGGCGGACGCCCCGGCGCGGCGGTTGGACATGCTTCTGCGTCTGGCGGCCATCTTCTATGGCATCGACCTGGTGCTCGGCGATGTGATCAAGATGCTCTACCTGCCATTCCAGGTGTCGGTGGCGCAGGCGTTCGTGTTCAGCATGATCTTTGCCGGCCTGTTGTTCGCTCTTGCGCGCACGCCGCTCACACGGCGGTTCGCCGCCGCGGCCGCAGAGGGTGGGAGCGAGAGTGCCGCGGCAGGTCCGCTGCGCTGGAGGGAGTGGTTCAAGCTGCCGGTCGGGCTAACGGCCGTCCTGATCGCGGGCGCGGCGTTGGCGGGCTACGTGGCACTGGCGCGCTACATGTCCTACCAGGTGCTGCTGACGGGCACCGCGATCGTCGTCGTTATTATGATGCATCTCGGCATTCGGGCAATATCAAGCGCGCCCAGCGAGGAGACGGCGAGCGTCAGCTCGCGCATGTTGGCCGATCGACTGCGACTCGGCGCAGAGCAGCACAAGCAGGTCGATCGCATTCTCTACGGCACGCTCAATGCGCTGCTGGCGGTCGTTGCCGTGCTGATGCTGCTCTACACTTGGGGCTTCTCTGTTCCTGAGATCACCGCGCTGGTGAAGTCTGCCGTATTCGGCTTCGACGTCGGCGGCATTCATATCGCGCCGACACGCATCCTGCTGGCCATTGGCCTCTTCGTCGCTCTCCTGTTCGCCACCCGCCTTATCCAGCGCTGGCTGAAGGGGACCGTGCTGCAACCCTCACGTATCGATTCAGGCCTCGCCAACTCGATCCACACGGGTATTGGCTATGCGGGCTTTGCCCTGGCAGCCCTCGCGGCGGTCTCCTATGGCGGGCTCGACATCACCAATCTGGCGATCGTCGCTGGTGCACTGTCGGTGGGCATCGGCTTCGGCTTGCAATCGATCGTCAACAACTTCGTGTCGGGCTTGATCCTGCTCGTCGAGCGGCCGATCAAGGTCGGAGACTGGATCAGCGTTGGTGCCTACGAGGGGCACGTGCGCCGCATCTCCGTGCGATCGACCGAGATCGAGACGTTCGATCGTTCGAGCGTCATCGTGCCAAACTCCGAACTCATCTCGGGCACGGTGAAGAACCGCACGCATCGCAATGCGCTGGGTCGCGTCGATGTCCTTGTCGGCGTCAGCTACAGCTCTGATCCAGAGCTGGTGAAGGAGCTGCTGGAGAAGGTGGCGCAGGATTCGCCGATGGTGCTGAAATTCCCAGCCCCGATCGTCTCGTTCGACAACTTCGCAGCGAGTTCGCTCGATTTCACGGTCCGCGCGTATGTGGCCGACGTCAACAAATCGGTGGCGACGGCGACCGACCTGAGGCTGAGGATCTTCAAGATGTTCGCGGAAAAGGGCATCGAGATCCCATTCCCGCAGCAGGACGTGCATCTGCGGGATCTCGACTTCGTCAAGGCGACGGTGGCGCGGATGGCGGCGGAGCGCATGGCGAAGGCGGCTGGCGGAACCGCAACCAGCGAAGCAACGGACATCGAGAGCGAGACAAAGCCCGCTGCAGGCCAGTCGCCGCGCACGGTACGAACCAGCTAGTGTCGTGAACCGCAAATACCGACACCATTGCCGCAAGCTCGTTTCGGCATTTGCGGTTCTGAACGACACTAGCAAAATCATTGGCTTAGTGTGGCGCTTGTCTCGCAATTGCCGACTAAGAACCCAGCCGAATTGTTGGTCGGCAATTGCGAGGCACCACACTAGTGTGGCGTCGCGCCAAAATCGCATGCGGTTGCGGCCATGTTTCGATTTTGGCGCGACGGGCCACTCGGCCTGCGGAGCTGACGCGTATCGCGGTTCAGCGTTCAAGCATCCTCCAGGCAGCAAGTTGGAACACGGTTGTGCGCCGATGACCTGTCAACGCGAGCCGGCCAATGTGTGCTGCCGCTCAGAGATTGGCAACGTGAGCGGTGGCGGCCTTGAAGGCGTCTTTGGGAGACATGTTCTCTTTGAAGCCGAGCAGGAAGCCCTTTTCCGCCGCAGCAAGGCGCTCGTCCGGTGTGCCGTGGTGGTGCATGTTGCGGAACTCGGTGTCGCCGCTTTGCCAGCGTCCGATGCCCGCTGCCCAGAACGAGGCGTCGGGGTTGTCCCGCTTCCTGACACCTAGGTAATAGCCCGCCAAGAAGTCGGCATGCAGCTCAACGCGCTTCACCGTCTTGGCGCCGCTGCGAATCTTGTCGAATAGCCCGTCGCGATAGACCCAGACGTGCGCGAACTCGTGCGCTGCGGTCTGAAGGAGCGTGATGCCGGAGGGATCGTAATTCATGAGACGCTGGAAATAGGCGCGGCCGAAAACGACGGCAAATTCGGTGGTGCCGCCGACCGAATAGCGCATCGCCATTGCATTGGGCTGATCGCCATCGTCATAGAACCCGACGCGCGGCCACACATCGAACGTTTCGGCGAGCCGCTGCAACGCGCGGTCGAAGCTGCGATCGAGGTCCGGATTTCCTGTCGAGCGCATCATCGTCTCGACCTCGGCTGGCAGATGCGAACTTTTGCCCGTGACGAGGTTGGCGCCGAGCAACAGGTCAGCGTTGTTGCTGTCGACGAAGCAGCCTTTGATCTGACCAATCCGGGCAACCTTGTCCTGAACCGCAGCGGCTGGTTTCGCGGTGGCGGGAACAGGGGGCAGGACAATTGCGGCCGTGCAGCCGCACAGGGACTTCAGGACGGTGCGCCGGTCACATGGCATGCCGGTCTCCCTGGCTCTCTTACGCACTGACAATTGCACGTCGCGACAGGCGATCCCTGCCAGATGCTGGTGGCGTCAATTCGCGGTGACGACGCGGAACTCGGTGATGGCGGTATCCTTGTACTTGTCGCCCGCATAAACCGACCGGATGGTGAAGCGCACCCATGTCGCCTCCTGCCGGCCAACGTCGATCGTCTGCAATCCGGGTGCATCAGCCAGCGAGATCTGCCGCATATCCCCGTTGGAGAACTGCAGCTCGGCCAAATGAACACGGCTGTTGGCGAGAAACAGGCGCTCGTTCTTATGGTAGCCGTTCATCACCTGGATCGCCGTCACGGTGCGTTGGCCATTGAGTTCGACGACGAGGCTCTCGCCCTCGCCATGGCCGGTCTTGCCTTCCACCCAGGCCGTCTTCAGGTCGGTGTCGACGAGATTCTTGGGCCGGTAGGTGAAGCCGTACTGGGGCTCCAGAACGGAGCTGACGCAGTAGCGCAAGCCGCCGACGGTATCGCAGGTCTCTCCGTCGAGACGGGTGCGCTGGAGCATTTCTTGCTGTGGTGCGGCGGCGGGCTTGAGGCGGGCAACACTTGGCGCTTTTGGGGGATCGGGATTGGGAGTGTTGGCCGGCCCGCATTCCAGGAAGACGCAGCGTGGCTGGGCGCTGGAACCCGTGTGGACGGTCAGCGCAAGGATGCCCACGGCCAGCACGGTGCCGGTGAATGCTGCGGTCGAAAGCGCGCCACCCGGACGCGTGAGTCGTCGCCGTGACCGAATTCGCATGATGCTCCCCTCTTGCCCTCCGGCGAGTCCGGTGCCGGGTCGATCCTGCCGCAGTGTGCCCCACCGCGGGCGTGCCGCAGTCTAGTTCAGGTGTGTGACATAAGGAAACCTCGGGCGGGCTGAAACATGTGGCCTCGCCGCCGCAATGTAAGGGTTGTCGTGCATGGGTCCACCGCGGTGCCACAATCGCAGCAGATGAGGGCAGGCCGTTTGGTGCGGCAGAAGACCCATGGCGACAGGCCACTTAAGCTGACAAGGTGCGTGCATGAGATTTGAGAGCGATTGTGTCTCCGGCACGGCCCGTTCGGCGCAAGCTGTTTCACCTGAGGGTCGCGGCCAGACGGCGCGCGTTGCCGTGGGCCTGGCGGCTGCCATAGCTGTCGGCGTTTCGGTCATGGGGTTTTCACCGTCACATGCCGGTGAGGCGCCGCTGGTGGCGCTGTCGGACATCGATCCCAGCATCCGCCAGGACATGCGCTATGCGGGAGCGAACAATTTCACAGGCGCGCGCGTGCCGGGTTATGAGGCCGCCGCATGTTGGCTGCGCCCCGCCGTAGCGCAAGCGTTGAAGCGTGTGCAGGCAACACTCGCCGCAGAGCACCCGGGCTTGTCATTGAAGGTCTTCGACTGCTATCGGCCGCGTCGTTCGGTTTCAGCGTTCATGGCGTGGGCGGGTGCGCGGGGAAATGCAGAGCCCGATTATCATCCGAACGTCGCGCGCAATGCGTTGGTGCCGCGCGGTTACATCGGCCGCGCCTCGACCCATTCAAAGGGGATAGCGGTTGATCTGACGGTGGTGCGGACGGGCAGCGATGTCGCGGCGGCGCAGCACGCCGAGCAGAAGGGGAATGGAGCGTCCGCAGGCGCCCCGTGCACCGAAACGAGCGATAAGGCGACCGACCCCGCATCGCTCGATATGGGCACCTCGTTCGACTGCTTCGATCCCAAGAGCCATACCCATGCGCAGGGTGTTACGGCGGAGCAGCGCAAGGCGCGCCTCCTGCTAGCGCGAGTCATGGAGCGGCACGGCTTTGCCAACTACCCGAAGGAATGGTGGCATTTCACGTTCGCGGCGGCGGACGACGGCCAGAGCTTCGATGTGCCGGTGCGTGCGCCAGGAAAACGCTGAAGACGTGCACTCTCCGCCCGCCAGCTTATGCGCGGATTGAGCCGTCGGGTATCCGCGAGGCCGTCGATCAGTCTTCGCGGTAGACCTTCTCGCGGCGCTCGTGGCGCTCTTGTGCCTCAAGCGACAGCGTCGCGATCGGGCGGGCGTCGAGCCGCTTCAGGCCGATCGGCTCGCCGGTTTCCTCACAATAGCCGTAGCTGCCGTCCTCGATGCGCGCGAGCGCAGCGTCGATCTTGGCAATCAGCTTGCGCTGGCGGTCGCGGGCGCGCAGTTCCAGTGCGCGATCGGTCTCGGAGGTCGCCCGGTCGGCCAGATCGGCGTGCTGCGTCGAATCTTCGTGCAAGCCGGCGAGCGTCTCGCGGGTCTGGCGGACGATGTCCTCCTTCCAGGCCTTCAGCTTGTTGCGGAAGTAGATACGCTGGCGCTCGTTCATGAACGGCTCGTCCTCGGAAGGACGATATCCAGGGTCGAGGACGACCTCGGTACCCTTGCTCTTCTTCCCACCAGCGCTCAAGGGCTTCTCCTTTTTGGTCGATTGGACGGGCTTGTCGATCGACTTGGTAGCCGGTCGGGAGACCGGTTTCACCTTTGAATTGGACGTGATCTTGGCAGCAGACTTGGCCGGTGTCTTTTTCGACGGGACAGATTTCCCCGTTGTCGCCGATTTCTTGGCCGCAACGCGCGTGGGTGACGAACTCTCTGCAGAAGCGGCTTTGCCTGCCGCCTTGGCCTGCTGCGGTTTCTTGCTCTTGGCAGCCGCTGGCTTCGCCGCGGTCGCGTTGGACGGGCGGCGTTGTTTCGCGCCAGCTCCAACGGCCGATTTCGCGGATTTCCGGTTGGCTACCGTCCTTGCCTTGCTCATCCGAAGCCTCCCACGAGGCGTTTCGCTCCACCCTGCTTGGACTTCTTCGGTGGTCCTTCTGCCGGGGCAAAGCGAGCCCAGCAAATTTTGTGCCTCGTATGTCGGCGGTTGATTGCCATGTCAAGACAATCTCCGCTGGCATCGTCAACGTCGCCGATACAGGTCTGGCAAAAACAGGTACCTCCTCCAACATGGTGCCGCGATGGTGGCAAGTCACCGGGAAACCGCCAGAAATCTGGATATGCGTGTCGGCGGATTATTGACCCATCGTTGCAGGCCTCTAGGTTGTGGTCAGGGCCTCGTAGCCTCAACCGTGGTCTGTTGCCGCGCCTGGCGGCCCGTGACAAGTGGGGCCGACCTGGAGGCCCGTGACAAAGGGGGCCGTGCAGCCCGTGCTCGTCGGCCTTCAGCCGCGAGGCTACGAAGCCTGGCGCAAATACGAGGCCTTGGACGGTACGCCCTGCCGCAACAAATGGGCTTGGCGTTGCGCACGCTGAAGAAATATGGCCGAGAAACTTGGCATCGCGAGCCGCGTTCGCTCCTGCCGTTTGGGGCATGTTCTTCACACGGAACCAATGTGCACTTCAACCAAACATGCTCTAAGCTGCGCCTTTGGGTCGGGCAGCCGCAGCAACGGACAGCGCATGAAGTTCGAGGGAACGAGATCCTACGTCGCCACCGAAGATCTGAAGGTGGCCGTCAATGCGGCGATCACGCTGCAGCGACCGCTTCTGGTGAAGGGTGAGCCGGGTACGGGCAAGACGGTTCTGGCCCTCGAGGTGGCCGAAGCTCTCGGCGTGCCGATCATCGAGTGGCACATCAAGTCGACGACCAAGGCGCAGCAGGGCCTCTACGAATATGACGCCGTCTCGCGGTTGCGCGACAGCCAGCTCGGTGATGAGCGTGTCAAGGACATCCGCAACTACATACGGCGCGGCAAGCTCTGGGAAGCGTTCGTCATGGGCGAACGTCCGGTGCTGCTGATCGACGAGATCGACAAGGCAGACATCGAGTTCCCCAACGACCTGTTGCAGGAACTCGACCGTATGGAGTTCTACGTCTACGAGACCGGCGAGACCATCAAGGCGGTGCAGCGGCCGATCGTCATCATCACGTCCAATAACGAGAAGGAACTGCCAGACGCATTCCTTCGCCGCTGCTTCTTCCACTACATCAAGTTCCCCGA
>JACKJI010000006.1:2500-139822 GCA_020638035.1 Hyphomicrobiaceae bacterium | reverse complement strand
TCCTATGCCCGAGCGCGTGGAGCCGGCTGATGCCGTTTGCGCCGTCGCCGCGCGGCCCCGCTCGACAAAGCCCGCGACTTCGGCTATCACCCCGCCAACGATAAATCCCCACGAGCTGGGACGCCCGGAAAATCGGGCCGCACGAGCCGCTCCCACCCGTCCGGAAGGATCGGGTCAGGGTCCTGCGGCTCCTCTGCTTTGATGAACGAAATCAAGGACTAAAGAACATGGACATCATCAAGCAGCTCGAGCAGGAGCAGATCAAGGCGATCACTGCCAAGCGTTCTGTGCCTGAATTCGGCCCCGGTGACACACTGAAGGTCATGGTCAGGGTGGTTGAGGGTAACAACACCCGCAACCAGGCCTACGAGGGCGTCTGCATCGGTCGCTCCGGCGCAGGTCTCAACGAGAGCTTCACGGTTCGCAAGATCTCCTATGGCGAGGGCGTGGAGCGCGTCTTCCCGATCTATTCTCCCTTCATCACGGCGATCGAGGTCATTCGCCGTGGCAAGGTGCGCCGGGCCAAGCTCTATTATCTGCGTGGTCGCCGCGGTAAGTCCGCCCGTATCGCCGAGCGTACCGATGCTCGCGCCCGCCGTCTCAACGCTGCGTGGAAGGGCTTCAAGAAGCCGAAGGGTGAGGTCGAGGATCTGACGCAGATCACCGGTATCGATGCCGATCTCGCCGCTCGCCTGAAGCAGCTCAACTGCTTCAAGCTGGAGCAGGTTGCGAACTTCTCCGATGAGGACATCGCCAACGTCGACGAGAACCTGCAGCTCGATGGCAAGATCGAGCGCGAGGACTGGGTCGGCCAGGCGCAGCGCTTGATCGCCGAGGCGACCGCTGCGGAAGTTCCGGCTGAAGAGGAAGCCGCCGCCAGCGAGGCGAAGGGCTGAATTCATTCCTCGATCAGGAGATCGAGGTGTAACAAATGGGTTTCACATTGACTGATTTGCAACGTTTACGTAGCGTTATCGAATCAGGTGGAGAGCACCCGACCAAATTTTATAGGACCTGCTATGCCTGTTCGCACACCAGAGGAACTTGAGGGATTGGCGTGCTCACGCCAGAACGAAGATCTCAGCGGGCCTGGTGTCGACTATTGGAAGACGTGGACGAGCACCAACCATTTTCCATCGGTCACCAGCGCGGAGCTGCAGAAGCATCGCTCGAAGAGTCTGAGCGTGCTCGACACGATCAAACGCATCATGAGCTGAAGCCTTCATTGGGTTCCGGCGTAGCGCTTTTCCTTGAACGGATTGGCTGTTGAATACGGAAGGAGGCGGATGTATTGTCCGCCTCCCGCTTTTTTTGCGCTTGCGTTCGCCCGTCCTATTGATACCGGGAAGGGCCTTGGCGCCACCAATCAGGCCGAATTGTTTCTCCTTGTCCATTGGACATGGAGCGACCGCGTGGTTCGGCGCGCCCCGGGGGGCTCATTGCCATGTTCGGAGGGATGCATGGTTGTCATAGATCGCAAAGCATTGAAGCCGCGAGTCGAAGAACGCTATTACGAACTTGCCGAGGCTGCCGAACAACTGAAGTCGCACGAGATGTTGTCCTTCGGCGGCGAGCAGGAGTGCGAGCTGAATGATGTGCGATTGTTGCGGGCGACTGAGGCCTACTTCCTGTTGAGCGAAGCCTACAAGAAGGACTTTGGCATTGAGCGGACGGAGCCACCGAAGATTGCTGCCATGACGGCGCTAACCCTTGTTCTTTTTCGTCCTCTCGTTCCCAAGCATCAGTCAAATGTGCGAAGCAGATTCGTTCCCTTCGCGAATGAAATACTCTCGCTCTCCTGGGCAGCCCGCCCACTCGGGCAGGACTTCTCCGAACTGCTGGTCCGTAATCTCAGGGTGGATGGCCTATACCGGTACTTCCGGACCCTGCGTGGCTTGGAAGTTCCCTGCCTGAGTGCCTATCACACCGACATGCACAACTATCCGCCGACGCCTCGGGATCATTACGACATACGTCTCAATCATGATACGAACCTCGGCCAGTCGTCACTGTCCAGCCTGCCCGCTATCGAACTCATGATCCTGATTTTCGAACTGATATGGGATGGTCAGAACCGCAAGTCGGATTGATGGCATTGCTGCCGGCCGCGAATGCGGGCTGAATTTGCAGCACGGGCAAGCAGGATAAGGCGACTAGATAAAGCACCGATAAACGGCGGGCCTAGCGGTCCGCCGTTTGTCATTGGGCGCTACAGTGTGCCGCCAAAGTTCTGCGATCAGAGGTCTGCAGTGCTGCATGCTTGAGGCAACGCGCACGGGCCCAATCGGGGCGATCATCCAGAATGCGTGTGGAGAGGACATATGATAACGGCGGGCCTGTCGGGCCCGCCGCTGTCTGGTCATTGCCTCAACTGTAGGTTCGGTCTCTGGTCTACTCAACCACCGTGAATTCGATGCGGCGGTTCTGTGCGCGACCTTCTCTTGTGTTGTTGGACGCGACCGGCTTTTCCTGCCCGTAGCCGACGGCCTCGAGGCGGTCATTTGCGACACCGGCGTTGGCGAGGTAGGCGGCGACTGCCTTGGCACGCCGATCCGACAGGGACTTGTTATAGGAAGCGCGTCCCGTTGAATCGGTATGGCCCTCGACCCGGATGCGGCCCTTGGAGCAGCCCTTGGCGATCTTTGCCAGAGCGTCGAGGGTCGCGTTGCTCTTCGAGCTGAGGTTGTCGCTGTCGCTGGCGAACAGGATCACGCCCTTGGACGCCGCATCGCGAAGCTTGGCCTCGCAGTCGGCCGCCTCGGCCGAGCGCGACGCAGCCTTCGCAGCCTTGGACGGAGACGTTCCCCAGCCCTCACGCTCTGCGAGCAGTTTCTTCATGGCATCTGCGATCTTGTCCAGCGGCACCGCGGTCAACTGAGCGACAGGTGTCGCCTCCAGCGGATGCACGGTCGGCTGACCTTCAAAGCCCTTGCGCGGCTTGATGTTGTCAGACGGCAGCGGTGATACGGCCCCCAACGCCAGCGGTGCCGTCACGGTCGTCGCCGTTTTTGAGCCCCAGGCTTCGCGGGCCTTGAACAGATCGGCCACGTTCGACGTCGGCAGGGCCGGATAGCCACTTGCCGATGCGCCCGAGGACGGTGCCGATGCCGGAGCCGCCGCGGTTGCTGCGCCGGCGGTCGCCTTGCCCCAGCTTTCACGTTCGGCAAGCAGCTTCTTCATGGCATCTGCGATCTTGTCCAGCGGCACCGCGGTCAGCTGAGCGACGGGTGTCGCCTCCAGTGGATGCACGGTCGGCTGTCCGTCGAAGCCCTTGGGAACGGTGACGCTGTCCTCCGGCAACGGCGAGAAGGCGCCAGCGGCCAACGGCGAAGCAACGGCCTTGGCAGTGCCCGTGCCCCAGGTTTCACGTGCCTTGAACAGATCGGCGACATTGGTCGTCGGCAACACGGCGTAGCCACCTGTCGATGCTGCAGCGGCGGGTGCCGATGCCGGAGCCGCCGTGGTTGCTGCGCCGGTGGGAGCCTTGCCCCAGCCCTCGCGCTCGGCGAGCAGCATCTTCATGGCATCTGCGATCTTGTCCAGCGGCACCGCAGTCAGCTGAGCGACGGGTGTCGCCTCCAGCGGATGCACGGTCGGCTGTCCGTCGAAGCCCTTGGGAACGGCAACGCTGTCGGCCGGCAAGGGCGAGAAGGCGCCGGCTGCCAGCGGGGCTGCAACCTCCTTGGCGGTGCCCGTGCCCCAGACTTCGCGCGCCTTGAACAGATCGGCGACGTTGGTTGTCGGCAACACGGCGTAACCCGAGCCGCCATTGCCGCCAGCTTGGGCCGGAGCGGCCGGAGCCGCAGCAGCGGCACTGCTAGGTGCTTTGAGCCAGCTCTCGCGCTCGGCGAGTAGCTTCTTCATTGCGTCTGCGATCTGGTTCTGAGGTACGGGTGTAAGTTGCGCGACTGGTGTCGCCTCCAGCGCATGGACGGTCGGCTGCCCGTCGAAGCCTTTCGGCACAGCGGCGTTGTCGGCTGGCAACGGCGAGACTGCGCCTGCTGCCAGGGGGGCTGCAACCGGCTTTGCGGCGCCTGCGCCCCATGCTTCGCGCGCCTTGAACAGGTCAGCGACGTTCGATGTCGGCAGTGCGGGATAGCCGTTGGACGGTGCTGCGACCGGTGCCGCGTTCGAGCCGCCGGCCTGTGCCACACGCACCTTCCCGTCCTTCACCACCGCGGTTTTAACAGCATCCTTGTCGAGACCAACGAGAACCTGGCCCTCAAGGCATTGCGACAGCAGCCGATAGGACTTGTCATAAGGGCTTTTGATCGTCGCCAAGCATGTGTCGCGGAAGCTGTCAGGAACCGCATACCATCCGCCGGAAAGCGTCCGGTAGGCTTGGTCCTCCAGAATGCGGCATTGTCCGCCGGCACTGTCGGAAGCGCAGATCTCATCGATGTTCCAGCGCGGCAGCTGCGCCGCGGATGCCAGTTTCGCCCCCTGTACGTTCAAATTCGGCTTCGCGCCGGTGACCGCCGCCGAGACTCCACCTGCGGTGAGCAGTGATACGGCCACGACCGCTAAGGCGTGGCCAACGGATCCATCCTTCATCGTCTGTGCCTCCCTATTATGCTCTTTTCGTTAGCAGGACTTGTTTTCGTTAGCAGGACCTGCTTGTCGTCCATTTGCGATTTCGTTGTTTTGCACTAGATTTCATGGAATTGGAACACATTGAACACACTTCCGGACGTTGAGAACTGATTATGAGCACCTTGGACCGGCTGCACGAGCCGCAGCGCGAAACCGGCATACGTTTGCATGGCCCTTCGGACTTCGAAGGGATGCGTAAGGCAGGTCGCCTTGCTGCTGAGGCTCTCGACATGCTCGTTCCGCACGTCAAGCCGGGCGTACGCACCGAAGAGCTTGATGATCTCGTCTTTGAATTCGCGATGGCGAATGGAGCGATCCCTGCACCACTCAACTACCGTGGCTTTCCGCGCTCAATCTGCACTTCTGTCAATCATGTCGTCTGTCACGGCATCCCTGGCCCTAAGCCTCTGAAAGAGGGTGATATTGTCAACATCGACGTAACGCTGATCGTCGATGGCTGGCATGGCGACACGAGTCGCATGCTCGCTGTTGGCGCCATTAGCAGGCGGGCCGAACGACTGATCGAGGTCACTTATGAGGCGCTGATGCGCGGCATCGCCGCGGTGAAGCCTGGGAACACGACGGGCCATATTGGTGCAGCCATACAAGAGTTCGCGGAGGACGAGCGCTGTTCGGTTGTTCGCGATTTTTGCGGACACGGTCTAGGGCGCCTCTTCCACGACCGACCCAATATCTTGCACTATGGCGAGCCTGGCGATGGGCCGGAGCTGAAACCCGGCATGTTCTTCACGATCGAGCCGATGATCAACCTTGGTCGCCCACACGTGAAGGTGCTTCCCGACGGCTGGACCGCCGTGACGCGCGACCGCGAGCTGTCGGCGCAATTCGAACACACCGTCGGCGTGACGGAGGACGGTTGCGAGATCTTCACATTATCGCCAGCAGGTCTGCACAAACCCCCTTATGACCGCGAGCCGGTGGCGCTCTGAACGTCGGTGTGGTCTGGCCGTCGCGATCTTAATGGGAGTGCCGATGCCGCCAACGGACAGACCCGTGACGCGTAATCGGCGCCCCAATACGTCGGCCAAGGGCGCCGACGCTGACGCTCCATTCGAGGATTTGGCGCGCTCGCCCGAGCAGCGTTCTTTTCTCGAGCAGCCCGTTCCCCTCCACGTCGGACATCGCGAGCGCCTGCGCGAGCGGTTCGAGCGCGGTGGAGCCGATGCCATGCCGGACTATGAGCTGCTGGAGCTTGTCCTGTTCCGCGCCATTCCGCGGCGGGACACCAAGGACCTTGCCAAGCGCCTCATCGCCCGGTTCGGTTCCTTCGCCGAGGTCATCAATGCGCCGTCCGAGCGCATCCGGGAGGTGAAAGGGGCGGGCGACCGCGTGGCGAGTGAACTCGGACTGATGCGCGCCGTCGCCTTGCGCCTGATGCGAGCCGAACTCGTCAAACGTCCCGCACTGTCGTCGACACGCGAGGTCATCGACTACGTTCGCGCCGCGCAGGCCTATGAGAGCCGCGAGCTGTTTCGCATCCTGTTCCTCGACAAGAAGAACAAGATCATCGCCGATGAGGTGCAAGGCCGGGGCACGGTCGATCACACGCCGGTCTACGTGCGCGAGGTGGTCAAGCGCGCACTGGAGATCGGGGCCTCGGCGCTGATCCTGGTTCACAATCACCCCTCGGGCGATCCGACACCGTCCCGCGCCGACATCGACATGACAAAGCTGATCGCGGAGGCCGCGCGTCCGTTCAGCATCCTCATCCACGATCACATCATCGTCGGTCGCGAAGGCCATGCGAGCTTCCGCGCGCTACGGCTCTTGTGATCTCAGTCGTCCACGGTGCTGCTGCCATCTTGATCGGTGGAGAACAGGTCGCCTTGGTTCACTCCGGCATCACGCGGACGAGGCTTATTCGGTTTGCGCCGCGTTGGTACAGATTTCGTTGCTGAGGCCGTCGTCGCAGGTGCTGGGCGGCGAACCTCGGCATCGAGCCAATGGGCGATCAGCGCGACTGCGAATTCCTGCTGCTCGTCTGTCAGCGCTCGCCCGGCGCGAATGCCGTGCCATTTCTCCAGGCACCCCCGGCAGCAGGTGGCGGTGGCATGCTGAGCGACGAACACGGGATGGCCACGCATCGGCGTCTGACTGCCATCGTTCCGGGGGCGGGCCGGCGCCAAACGTCCGGTGATGAAATCTCGCGCGTGATCGAGCACAGCCTCGCGACCCGTGCGCTCCAGGTAGCCGCGGTCGCGATCGTCGAGTCGCAAACGCCCTCGGAACGGCGAGCCGGCCAGACGCCGGAGAGTGGCGTCAAGGTCGTCGCGGATTTGGTTCTCAGAGGCCATCAACGTAGTGCCGCTTGACCGGCCCCGACGTGCCGGACAGGATTCAAAATCATGATTTTTCCATGTGGTCACAGTCGTGTCGCGCACTTGCGGCCGCTTTCGTGGCTGCCCTCAAACGTTGCGCCATCACATGCAGCACGGCCAACGCCAGCTTCGGCTCTTCTCGCACCATGTCGAGAAATGTGTCGCGGGCGATGGCAATTACTTCGGTGTCGCATTCCGTCAGCGCTGCGGCACACCGCGCATCGCCGTCGATGAGTGCCATCTCACCGACAATGCCGCCGCGGCCGACACGCTCAAGTATTCGCCCGAACATCAAGACCTCGATGGTGCCGGAGACAACGACATACATCGCATCCGCGGTCTCGCCCTTCAGAAAGAGCTTGTCACCAGCGCCGATCGTAATGCGGGGCAGATGGCGTGCAGCGGCATACGTCAAAATATCGAATCGTGCCTGTGTATTGCTGTTCATCAGCCGTGAGGCTAGCGCGCTTTTCGGTCCGATGGAATTGGATCGGCACTGATGCAGCGCGTTTACGTTTCAACGGATGGCGAATGCGCTCTATCCATTTGTTTGCAGCACGTTTTTCACACTGGCCCACTACCGAATTCAGCCAGGTTCGCTCAAAAACATACCTGTGTTGTCGCGTTTTCTCCGACGAACCAGTGAGCACGTCGTCAGGAATCGCCGTCATCCGTGGTCAGCGCCGGTCGATTGGTGCTGGTGGCGGAATGCCTGCACTGATCTGAGCGTTTGGGCTTTTCAGCCGAGCGGGTCCGTCTGGTAGAGCCGCACGCGAATGCCGCCATGCGGCACGGGTGCTGACGGCGGCTTCAGCGGCAGGCCGGTCGCGCGGGCGAGATCAGGCGCGCTGGTGATGAGCCCGACACGCCATCCCGAGAACCGGTCGAGCAGTGTCTGGCCGAGCGCGCGATAGAGCGGTTTCAATCGCGCCGCCTCGCCGAGCCGCGTGCCATAGGGTGGATTGACGATGACCAGCCCGGATGGTCCCTCGGGTCTTTCCAATTCGCTCACCGGGCACTGGCGGAACGCCGTGAGATCGCCGACCCCGGCGCGCGCCGCGTTGGCGCGGCTCATGGCGATGGCGCTGCCGTCCCGGTCGCTGCCGTAAAGCCTGAATGCCGGCGAGGCCGCGCGCTTGTCGCTGCCGGCACGCATCGCTGCCCAAGCCGCGGCATCGAATGTGGCGAGCTGTTCGAACGCGAAGTCGCGTGAGCGTCCGGGCTTCAAGCCTGCTGCCATCTCAGCCGCCTCGATGACGAACGTGCCCGAACCGCACATGGGATCGACCAATGGCTCGGAGCCCTGGTAACCGCATAGAGCGAGGAACATCGCCGCCATCGTCTCGCGCATCGGTGCGGCGTTGACGGCTTCCTTGTGTCCACGTTTGTGCAGAATCTCGCCTGACGTATCGACGCCGATCGTGCACAGGTCATCCTCAATGCGCGCCATCACCGTGACGTAGGCATCGCGTTCGATCGGTGTGCCCAACGTCTCGTTGATCGCTCGGGCGATGCGCTGGGCCGTTGCTCCCGAATGATAGATGCGCGAACTCTTGCAGGTGGCCTCAACGCGCACGGGCACGTCGGTGCGAAGTACATCGGCCCAAGGCAATCGCCGCGCGCGCTTGTCGAGCTGGGCGAGGTGAAGGGCACGGAATGAGCCGATGCGGGCGATGACGCGGGTTGCGCCGCGAATCGCCAGGTTCGCACGCCAAACGTCTGCCCAACCGCCTGACAGCGTCACGCCGCCGGCAATTGCAGTCGCGTCAGAAAAGCCTCGCGCGCGCGCTTCCGCGGCGAGCGCGGCCTCCAGTCCCGGAGCCGCCACCAGGAAGATCTCGAATCTGCCATCCTCAACCATGCCGCCTCAATAGCGGGAAGCATGGGCCGTGGCGACAACGATCTCGAGACGGTGCGCTCAGAAGCAGGTCTCGCTGCGCGGCAGGCAGTATTTCTCGTTGAAGAGGTCGCCATAGCAGCAGCGCTGGTCGAGACCGCAGGTGAATGTCTCGACCTCGCCCGACAGCGTCGTCACGCGGCACAGGTTGTGGGTATAGGCGGGCTTGGTCCCCCTTGCGGGGGCGGCGGAAGTCCATCCAGCAACCCTTGCCGCGCGGACAGAGATGCTTCTCGCGTGCCGTTCCGAATTGGGTCGGGTCGACATCCGGCGGCTGGCGTCGGGCGACGTTTCGGCTTTCTCCGGAGCGGTTGCCTGCCTTGCCGTCCTGTCCGGCGTTTCCGCGGTCGACTCCGGTGCTGTTTCCGCCGGCGATTTTTCAGATGACGGGGTGGCCGTCTCGGCTGCTATTTCGGCTTTTGCGATCTTTTCGGACTTTGCGGCTTTCGCAGCCTTTTCAGCCTTCACCCGTGCCATTGATCTGGAGGACGGCTTTGTCGTTTCGTTGGCCGTCTCAGGTGCTGCGTCTGCTTTGTCAGTTTTCGCGGCTGGCTTGGGTGTGGGAGCGGGTGGGACTACTTTTCCCTTTGGTTTTGCTTCTCCCGCCTGTGCCTCTGCTGTCTTTACTTCCGCTTTCGCTTTTTCCGTACCGCCCTTCGCCTGCTTTGCCTTATAGGCCTCGATCTCCTTCGCCGTCACCTCGCCGGCTTTCACCAGCGCGACGAGGCATGTGGCGGACAGGTCCTCGCCGATGTTTCGCATGCACTGGCGCAGCCCTTCACTTCCCACGGCGTGCTCGCTGCAATGCGTGAGATAGTCGCTCTTGCAGGCCGCCTTGACGTTGGAATTGACCGCATGGACGGGCTGCATGTACGCGGTGACGCTGGCCAACGCGAACAGAGCTGCCAACTTGGGTATGTGAGCCATGGGTGGACGTGTGCCGAACACGAGCGGCGACTGCGCTCCAGTGCCCCTTCGCATCTGCCAGAGGAATCTTGCCATCGTCGAGCCGCTCCACCAGGTTGCAACCAGACGACGTGTAACGCTGAAGTCGGTCGTGAGTGTTGATTCACATGAAAATTAGTTAAGTCAGTTTTGTGACTAACTGCTATTTTCGCGGCTCTTCTCAAGCACGCTGCCGCGGCGTCGCGCCACGCCTGTTTGGCAGCGCGCCGGGGTTAAGTGGTGCGGGTGATTGGACCACAAAGCCATGCCGAAACGCAGGGCGGAAGCGAAGCGGTTAGCCGCCGTTGCGTGCGTTGACGCGCCGAGCGGCGAACCGCTTGGCAAGGGAATTGGTAGGGGGACAGGCATGGCCAACGACGACACCAATCGCAAACAGGGATTTGCCACGCGCGCGATCCACGCGGGCTATCGGCCGCTCGACTATCACGGCGCGCTCAACCCGCCCGTGTTCCTGACCTCCACCTTTGCATTCGATACGATCGAAACAGGTATCGATCGGTTCAAGGGCGAAGCGCCAGGCTACATCTACACGCGTGTCGGCAATCCTACTGCAACCGTGCTGGAGAAGCGGTTGGCGTCGCTGGAGGGTGGAGAAGCGGCACTCGCGACGTCGTCTGGCATGGGGGCGATCACAGCAGTGATCTGGACGTTCCTGCAAGCGGGCGACGAAGTGATCGCTGACAAGACGCTATATGGCTGCACGTTTGCTCTGCTGTCCCATCAGGTCGAGCGATTCGGAATCTCTGTGCGTTTTGTCGATCTGACCGAGCCGGAGCGCCTTGCCGGCGCGATCATGCCAAAGACACGGATGGTATTCACTGAATCACCGTCCAATCCCAACATGCGTCTCGTCGATATCGCCGCGGTGGCCGACATCTGTCGTCGCAGCGGTGTGATGTTCGTGGTCGACAACACGTATTGCACGCCCTATCTGCAACGGCCGCTGGAGCTTGGCGCCGATCTCGTTGTGCATTCGATGACGAAGTATCTGGGTGGGCATGGCGACCTGCTGGCCGGTGCGGTGGTCGGCCGCAAAGAGCACGTCGATCAGTGTCGCGCGGTCGGCATCAAGGAGATGAATGGCGCCTGCATCTCGACCTTTGACGCCTATCTGGTGCTGCGCGGACTGAAGACGCTGCCTTTGCGCATGGACCGGCACTGCGCCAACGCGCGTGCACTGGCGCACGACATCGCCGCCCATCCGGCCGTCGACCACGTGTACTTCCCCGGTCTCGAAACGCATCCGCAACATGCGCTCGCCAAGCGTCAGATGCGTGATTTCGGTGGCATGATCGCGTTCGAGCTGAAGGGTGGTATGCAAGCGGGCATCCGTTTCATGGATGGGGTGCGTCTCGTCACGCGTGCGGTCAGCCTCGGCGATGCGGAGACGCTTGTGCAGCATCCGGCGAGTATGACGCACGCCACCTATACTCCCGAGGAGCGCGCCCGGCACGGCTTCACCGATGGCCTCATTCGCCTCTCCGTCGGCCTGGAGGATTACGAGGATCTTCGCGCTGACATCATCAGCGCGCTCGATGGCGTCGTGGGGTGAGGGTATCAGGCAGGTCTGGTGTGGGCCAGGAGGGGACATCAAGGTAACTTGCAGTGGAATTGCGCTTGATCGGTGGGTAACGTATTTTGGCCCGACTGGTTGTCGAGGAAGTATGATGGTCTTGAAGAAAAGCTTTCTGTTTTTGGCCTTTGCCATGGTTTCAGTGATCGCGCTTCTGTACGGCATCGATCCCCAGTGGTTCGCTAGAACCTTCCTTGGCGTGGCAGACTTGAGCGTGGATTTTGCGCACATCCTCAGAGCTGTGATGTGCCTTTATCTTGCATTGGGCGCGTTCTGGCTCTTCTGTGCCGTGACGGATTCGCATGAGGACACGGCAATATTGACGACGATCGTGTTCGCGGGTGGACTCGTCGTCGGCCGGCTCCTGAGCTTTGGCGTCGATGGCTTCCCTTCTCCCTTATTTGTCTTCTACGCCATATTGGAAAGCGCAGTCATTCCACTGGCGTGGTGGGTATACAAACAGCCAAACTGATTTGATGACCACTCAGGGTCAAAGGCAGAACTGTGCCGCTAGTGTGCAGGGACGATCTCGCGATCCAGCGATGGTGGCGAGTGGTGGGGTTCGCCGGCAGCTTGCCCAGGTGTGTCGAGGCTGCCGGCTACCGCAGCGGTACATTAATCGTTCAGTCCAGACCCAGCCGCTTCAGAGCATCGGCCGCAACGGTGCGGAAGGTGCTCAGTTCGAAGGGAAAGGCACGGAAGAACTCTTCTGCCTTGAATCCGGGATGGAGCAGTCGCAGGCGCTTGATGCACTTGAGAGCATCATCACGTTGTCCTGCGCATTCGTAGGCAATCGCCGCAATCACGAAGATTTGGAAATGTGCGTTGGGAATCTTGATCGCACGCCCGATCCATTCTTTCGCACCATCGAAATCGCCGCGGATCATATGCGAAAGTGCCCGAGTGCTCAGCATCGCATAGCTCAGTGGATCGATCGGGCTCAGTGAAATGGCCTTGTCCACCTGGATGGCGCTGGCCTCGCCCTCTCCGCTCAGAACGCCCATCAGCGCACGATTGTAGATTGCAAACGCGTAGTTGGGGCTCAGCTCGATGCTTCGGTCCAACCACGGCACGGCACCGGCGAGATCTCCTGCAATCCAGCTGGCGCGCCCCATCGTCAGGTTGACGAAGGGATCGAATGGATCGAGACCGAACGCTTTTTCTGCAAATCTGCGCGTCAGTTTCAGGTCCAGTGCGCGGTCGTCGGTAAAGTGGAGGAACGCGTTCTGGAAATGCGTGAATGACAGTGCGGCATGCGCCCGCGCGAAGTCCGGGTCGCCCTCGATCGCCCGCTTGAAGTAGTCGTGGGCAGCGGCATTGTCGGCGCGATTGAAGCGGAACATGTGCCAGAGCCCGCGGTGATATGCCGACCAGGCATCGAGGTTCTCAGTTGGAAACCGCCCTGCTGCAATCGCTTCGGCAATCTGAATTCGGGTCTCTATTGTGCCGACGATGCTGGCGGCGATCGATGACCTTAGGTGAAGCAGGTCGTGGATCGGCTGCTCGAATCGTTCCGCCCAGACAATACGACCATCGCGCGCCTGAGCGAGTTCGACGGTGACGACGCTTGTTTCAGCGTGCAGCGTCAGTGTGCCGGAGAGGATGTAGCGAACTCCGAGAACCTGGCTGATCGATTGCAAATCGGGATCGTTCGTCCGGAAGGCGAACGACGACCCTCGATTGATGACGTGCAGCCAGTGCAGTCGCGCCAGTTCAACGATGACTTCGTGAGAGATCGCATCGCCTAAAGATCCATAACGTTCGCTCTGTGTCAGCAACCGTATCGGGAGGACCGCGATCGATGGTCGGCTCCCTGCATCTTCCGGTGCCGTCGTACGCTCCGGCACGACGGGGTGTGCCGGCTTTGCCACGACACGTCTTGCGTTGGTCGTACCGGCAGACATTGGAACATCGTCATCCACGGTCTCGACCGGGGCCACGAACTGGAAGCCCCGTCCGCGGACTGTTCGGATGAACCTCTGTTCCGCCCCGCTGTCGCCAAGAATTTGACGCGCCGACTTCACCGCGCTCGAGATGGTCGTATCCGAAACGATCCGGCCTTTCCAAACCTGTTCCACGATGTCATCGCGACCCACGATGCGGCCGTTGGTTTGCAGGAAGAAGACCAGCAGATCGAATACCAGCGGCTCGGCATGGCAGACCTGTCCATTCCGGCGCAGCTCGTAGCTGTTCGTGTCGAGTTCGAACTCGGCAAACCGGTAGATCATGCCCGCCTCGGCCGCGATCCGATACGCAACGCGATCTGTATGCGGGGAGCGGTGGCCATGCTGCCAACCCCGGAAAAAGTCCCCCTGCTTTCCCCCGCAAATCCCCAAACAAAGCCCATGTTGCCCTCAAGCTACGGATTTCAAGGGGCGTTAGACAAGGTGCCGTGACGCAGCCACGACCGCAACGGAAACCAACACAGAAGATCACGCGCCCGCTGGGCAGCCTCGAAATTCAACCCGGACAAAGGAAACACAAAGATGAACGCGCACGCAACAATCACCCCCGACTATAGCGCCATCAAGGTGAAGCAGAACGCCGCGTGGAGTTCTGGTGATTATGCCAAGGTCGGCACCACGCTGCAGATCGTTGGTGAAGAGCTGGCTGAAGCTCTGGACCTTCGGCCCGGTTCCGGCGTCCTCGATGTTGCCGCCGGCAACGGCAACGCCACTCTGGCATTCGCACGTCGCTGGTGCGATGTCACGTCGACGGACTATGTCGATACCCTGCTTGCCCGCAGCGAAGCGCGTGCGGTCGCCGAGAACCTGCCCGTTCGCTACCAGATCGCGGATGCCGAAGAGCTGCCGTTTGCCGACAACCAATTCGATGCCGTCGTCTCGACATTCGGCGTGATGTTTGCGCCCAATCAGAAGCAGGCCGCCGCCGAACTCGTCCGCGTCTGCAACAGTGGCGGCAAGATCGGTCTCGCGAACTGGACGCCCACAAGCTTCATTGGTGCCCTGTTCAAGGTGCTGGGCGCGAAAGTGCCGCCGCCGGCTGGCGTCTCGTCGCCTGCGTTGTGGGGCACGCGCGACTGGATCAACGAGACGTTTGCTGCGCGTGCGCGCGCCATTGATGTGACGGAGAAGAATTTCGTCTTCCGCTACCGCTCGCCGGAGCATTTCGTCGACATCTTCCGTAGCTACTACGGTCCCGTTCACAAGGCGTTTCTTGCTCTTGATGAGCAAGGCCAGATGGAGCTGGAGCGTGCCATCATTTCGCTGATTGCCGAACGCAACACCGTCAACGACGGCTCGATGCGCGTCCCGGCAGCCTATGCCGAAATCGTCATTACCAAGGCGTAGAGGCCTTTTGGCGAGCCAACCGGACGCAACACGGTCGACAGTCCCCCCGTCGCAGAGTGGTTGCATTCGGATCCGGTAGGGCGGAGCGGAAGCGCTCCGTCCTGCGGGTGCCGGTTGAGATGGTTCTGGTCAGCCGTAACGAGCATATCGGCCGCGGCTGTCGCCGCACCCACAGATGTTCAGGACCAGCTCCGTCGACATTTCCGTCTGAAGTCGATCGGTGACACCTAGTCTGCAAAGGCCGGAGGGCGACGCAATCAGCAGTGGGCGATTTGGACCTGTGGGCGTCAGCCCGATTTTGCCGCCACCGCGCTCGGCAATTTGCGCGCGGTGCCAACGAGCGTGCCGACGCCGTGCTCGGTCAACAGCTCCAGCAGTACGCAGTGCGGTACTCGTCCGTCGATGATGACGACGGCTTCAACGCCCGCTTCGACCACTTCGATGCAGCCTTCGATCTTGGGGATCATGCCGCCTGAGATGGTGCCCTCGCGGATCAACCTGCGTGCCTCTTCGATCGACAATTCCTCGATCAGCGTGTCGTTCTCGTCGAGCACGCCGGCGATGTCGGTGAGCAGCAGGAGCCGCTTCGCCTTCATGCGCGCGGCGAGTGCGGAGGCGAACGTGTCGGCGTTGATGTTGAGCGTGTTGCCATCACGGTCGAGACCGATCGGCGCCACCACGGGAATGAGATCCGACCTCGAGATAACGTCGATGATATGCGGGTTCACCTCGATAGGGTCGCCGACGTAGCCGATGTCGACGGCCTGCATGAGGTTCGATCCAGGGTCTGCCATCTCGGTGATGCGTTTGGCGATCATCAGGTTGGCGTCCTTGCCGGAGATGCCGACAGCCTTGCCGCCCTGCCGGTTGATCGCCGAAACGATCTCCTTGTTGATCTTGCCGGCGAGGACCATCTCGACGATCTCGACGGTCGGCTTGTCGGTGACGCGCAGGCCGTGGCGGAACTCGCTCTTGATCTCGAGCTTCTTCAGCATATCGGCGATCTGCGGTCCGCCACCGTGGACGACGACCGGATTGATGCCCGACTGCTTGAGATAGATGACGTCCTTGGCGAAAGCGTCGGCCAGCTCCTGGTCGCCCATCGCGTTGCCGCCGAACTTGATGACGACGGTCTCTTCGTCGTAGCGGATCATGTGCGGCAGCGCTTCGGCCAGGATGCGCGCCTTGGCGTGGGCGTTGATGTCGGAGGTGTCCGCCGGGCGTACGGCTATTGCCGGTTTCGACTTGGCCTTGGTCGTCATCGTTGCTCGATCCCCAGATTGAGTGGCTCTCGTACCGGCGCGCGAGCTGTGCCGCCAGCGCAAGAGCCAGTCCCACCCGGTCATGCCGAGGCGGTCGGCGCACTTATAGCCAGTTGCCCGGTGGCCACAACGGATTTCCCCCATAATTCGCCGCTAGCGTTGTAATCGCGAAACCTGGGGGATGGTGGCGCCACGGCGGTGCGGACGCGGAAGGGATCGGCTAACCTGCCGCCCGGAATTCGAGATTCGCGGGCAAGGCAGCGGAACGGGTCGGTGCGCGTGTCGGCGGGGCGGCTGGGCGGACGATAAGGACAGTGGAGGGACGGCGCCGATGGCGCATGCGATCATCGATGAGATCGGCCAGATTCTCCCGCCATCGCGCAATCTTGCGGAGACGCTGGCGCGGGCCGCCGACTATGCCACCCAGCAGGCGCATCCAGAGGTGACGCTGGAGCATCTGCTGCTGGCTCTCACCGAGGACCCCGATGCCGTCCGCGTGCTCACTGTCAGCGCCGTCGAGATCGACCAGCTGAAGGGGGATGTCTCCTCGCATTTAGGTCGCCTGGAAGAGCGCAGTGCCAACGATGGTGCCGCCGGTATTTCCGACGACCTGCGTCAGATTCTGGAAGCGTCGGCCGCGGCTGCTCGCGGGCGCCGCGACGCCATCGATGGCGCTATCGTGCTGGCGGCGATCGTCGGTGACGGCCGTTCGACGGCGGCGCACCTGCTGCGCGCTCGCGGCATGACCTTCGAGGAGGCGATCAAGGCTCTGCAAGTGGCGATGGAAGCGGAAGAAGAGGCGTTGGAGACGTCCGACGCAGCCTTCGACGAGGCATCCGCACCGGCATCAGTTTCCGAGCAGCGGCGGATGGAAGACACCGCACCGGCAGCAGCACCGGCGGGGCCGACTGATCAGGGTCGCGCGCCGGCTGCCGTTGTGCCAACGCCCGCGGCTGTGCCGTCAGCAGCGTCGCAACAACCCCAACGTCATCCACCCGGTGCGACGGCCGACGAGATACTGGCCTCGGCCCGTCAGCGTGTGCAGGGCCGCATCGCGCCTGGCTACTCCGAGTTGCCGCAGTCGTCAGATGAGGGCGTAGACGATCGAATTGCGGACGAGGGCGATGTCGCGGAGGCGTCCCCCGCGAGTCCTGAGCAGCAGGCGCTTCCGGTGGATAGGGGCCAGGCCGGCGGCGGGCCAGCGGTAGCCGGTGCTGGGGCGAATGGCGCGGTCGGCTCCGAACCTGCGGGTCCTGGGCCACATCCTGCTCCGCCCGCAAGACGTCCACTCCCACCAGGCGCGATTCGTCCCGAGCTGCGGCCGGAGCCGGTGCAGGCGGAGGACAATGCGGCAGCCGTTTCTCCGCGCGATATGGCGCCGCTTCGAGAAGCAGCTGCGCCGGTTCCGTCTGCGCCGTCAGCTCCGCCGCCTCCACCGATCGGGGAGCGCGCCAGAACCGTGGCGAGCGATAAAGAGACGGCCATTGACGAGGTGCTGGCAACAATACGCAAGTCAAGCCGGCCCGCTCCGGTGGCGCCGCCGTGGCCGCCGCTCCCGCACTCCGATCCAACAGTCGGCGCACCTGTTGGGCCGCCGCCTGGACCGGGGACGATGCCGCCATCCGCCGGAGCCGGCAATCTCCCTCCAGTTGCTCCTGCGTCCGGCGTGCCGGCGCCAAGCCGCGCGCCTGCGCCGGCGATGCCAGCGCCCGGACCTCGACCGTCTGCGCCGTTACGGCCGACCGATCGCGATTTCTTCGGATCCGCCGGTGCGCCCTCAGGGGGTGGTGGACCGGCTCAATCACCTGCCCGCAATCCGGCCTTGCCGTCGGCCCCGCCCGTCGTGCAACCGCCTCCTCCGCCAGGCCGCCAGCATGCGGGGCCGCCGCGTGCACCGCTGCCCGGATTGCCGCCCGCAACCGCACAACCGGCCTCCTTGGGACCACCCGGAAGCCCATTGCCTCCTCCTGCGCCGCGGGGTCCGGCAGGTCATGGTCAGCCACTTCCCCCGGCCGCTGCACAACAGGCGCGACATCCCCGGCAAGGGCCTGGGCCGGCACCGACCACCGGGCCGACGCTCGGTCGGGCAGGCGAAGCTGGGTCCTCACCATCTCCTGAATTGCCAGGGGCGCCACAGCGTCCGCGGTCGCCCGAACTGGCCCTCGGCCAGATGGTCGAGAACATCCCGCGCTCCATGCGCGTCGGCATCCCTGTGATTGTCGAGGCGCGCATTGCGCGCTCCGAGGTGAAGGCGCTGGCGGATGGCCTGCAGGGCGGGGGCGCTGTCTGGCGTCACGAGCTGACGGTGACGAAAGCCATGTCTGTGCGTCTGCGGGCACCTGACGGAGGCTTCTTCATCGAGACCGCTTCGCCCGAGACGCAATGGATCGAGAACACGCTGGGTCTCATCACCGACGACTATGCGAGCTGGCGTTGGACCGTGACCCCACGGGTGCGCGGGACGAGGCGCCTGCAACTCGTCGTTTCTGCGCGCACGGTCGGCACGGACGGCCTTGCCGCGGAGACCGCGTTGCCCGACCAGATCGTCAACGTGAAGGTGCGCATCAACTTTGCGCAGAGCGCCCGCAAGGCTGGTGGCTGGGTGCTGGCGGCGGTTGCCGGCGGCGTGCTGGCGCGTTTCGGCGAGGACCTTCCGGCGACGTTCGCCAAGCTGTTGGGCATGATCTTGAAATGAGCCGTGCTGCGAACGGAGTGCCAAATGCTCTGCCGCAATGATGTGGTGGGGCTATAGGCTGGTCCGTTCCGCCAGCAGAGCGGCGATGGTGGCGCGCAGCTCAGCGATGCCGATCCCTTTTTCCGACGATGTGCCCAGGATCGCGGGGAATGCCGCCGGATGCTTGGCAAGTACGGCCTGGGTCGCTGCGATCATCTTGGGCCGTGCGGCCTCCGAGATCTTGTCGAGCTTGGTCAGCACGATCTGATACGACACCGCCGCAGTGTCGAGCATTTCAAGGATCTTTTCGTCGACCGCCTTGATGCCGTGCCGTGCGTCGATCAGGAGATAGACACGTGCCAGCGTCGCCCGTCCCTGGAGGTAGGCGAACACGAGATCGGTCCATTGATCGACTTTTTCCTTCGGTGCCTTCGCGAAGCCGTATCCGGGCATGTCGACGATTTGCAGTGGCACGTTGTCGGTGACGAAGAAGTTCAGCTCCTGCGTACGTCCCGGCGTGTTGGAGGTGCGCGCAAGACCGTTCTGGCGGACGAGCGCATTGATGAGTGAGGATTTGCCGACGTTGGAGCGACCGGCGAAGGCGATCTCGACGGGACCGGCAGGCGGCAGGAAGTCGAGCGAGGGGACGCCCATCACGAACCGCCACGGCCGCTCGAACAGGAGTTGTCCGGCCTTCAGCTCCGCATCGGTGAATTCGGACGTCATCAATCAGCACTCGCGTCGCTGCAAACCGTGAGGGCCGGTGTTGTGCCCGGCCCCCGCTGCAGTCTCATTTCTTGCCCTTGTCACCGCCGAGCAGGCGTCCGATCGCTGAGAACGTAGACTTGACGTTGTCCTTGAGCGGGATCTCGGTGCCCTGGCGCTTCATGATCGTGTACTGCTGCGCGATCGACAGCACGTTGTTCCAGGCCCAGTAGATGACGAGGCCGGCCGGGAACGTCGCCAGGAGGAACGTGAACAGTACTGGCATCCAGTTGAAGATCGCCTGCTGCGTGGGGTCGGGTTGCTTCGGATTGAGCTGCATCTGGACCCACATCGTGATGCCCATCAGCACCGGCCACGCACCGATGTGCAGGAACTCGGGCACCGCGAACGGCAACAACCCGAACAGGTTGAAGAGCGATGTGGGATCAGGCGCGGACAGATCGTGGATCCAGCCGTAGAAGGGGGCGTGACGCATGTCGATCGTCACGAACAGAACCTTGTAGAGCGCGAAGAACACCGGGATCTGCAGAAGGATTGGCAGACAGCCCGCCAGAGGATTGATCTTTTCCTTCTGGTAGAGCGCCATCAGCTCCTGCTGCTGGCGCGCCTTGTCGTCCTTGAAGCGCTCGCGTAACTGCTCCATTTGCGGTTGCAGCTTTTTCATCTTCGCCATCGACTCGTAGCTCTTGTTGGCGAGCGGGAAGAACGCTGCCTTGACGAGCACGGTGGTGGCGAGAATGGCGATGCCGAAGTTGCCGAGCAGCTTGTAGAGCCAGTCGAGCAGGTGGAACAGCGGCTTGGTGATGAAGTAGAACCAGCCCCAATCGATCATCAGGTCGAACTGCTTGATGCCGAGCTTGTCCTGATAGCCCTCGATCAGCTTGACCTTCTTGGCGCCGGCATAAAGCCGCTGCTCAAGCGTGTGGCTCTGCCCGTTGGGGATCTTGATGGCTTCCAGCAGGTAGTCGGTCTGGTAGCTGTCGTCGAAGCCGCCGGTGCCCTTGGCGGTGCCGGAAAAGTTCGCCCGATAAGGGATTGTCTGCTCGGGAATGAGCGCTGCCGCCCAGTACTTGTCCGTGACGCCGAGCCAGCCGCCCTTGACGTCCTTGAACGTCTTGGCGCCGTTCTTCAGGGCGTCCTTATAGGTGATTTCCTGCAGGCCCTGCTCGCCAGCAACACCGATCAGACCCTCGTGCAGAATGTAGAAGCCCTGCACAAGCGGCGTGCCGAAGCGATAGAGCCTGGCGAAGGGGTAGAGCGTTACTTCGCTGCCAGAGGCGTTCTCGACCTTGTCGGAGACGGTGAAGAGATAGTCCTGGTCGACGGCGATGGTGCGCTTGAAGGTGAGGCCGGAGCCGTTGTTCCACGACAGTGTGACGGGCGCATCGGGGGTTAGATTGCCACTGCCCTCCTGCGTCCAGAGAGTGTCACGGTCAGGCAGCTTGATGTTTGCCGCGCCGTCCGACACCCAGCCAAACTCGGCGAAGTAGGGATGGGGCGCACCGGCGGGCGAGAACAGCACGACGTTGGGTGAGGTCGGGTTGGCCGTCTCGCGATATCGGTTAAGAACGATGTCGTCGATGCGTGCGCCCTTGAGCGGAATCGACCCCTTGATCGAAGGCGTGTCGACGGCAATGCGCGGACCCGCGGCGACGGCTGCTTCGCGCGTCACTTTCGCGGCCTCGGCCGGCGGGGCGACCGGCGCTCCCGGCGCCGCGACTGCCGGCGCTTCACCTGGCGCAGCAGATGGCGTCCTGGGTGCGGACCCGTCCGGCGGAGCGACCGGCGCCTGTGCTGCCTGCGGCTTGGCTGGGTCGGCCGATTTCGAAGCCGCTTCGCGCTCGATGCGCGTCTTCTCCGCTTCCATCTTGGGGCCGGCGTAGAAGTACTGCCAGACGAACAGCACCAGCATCGACAGCACGAGGGCGATCAGGATGTTCTGGGAGTTATCGGGGTCGCGGCTGCTCATCGGCGTCTCGGATGCTTCTACGAGGGGAACGGCGGCGACGAGCCGGCGCTACGGGGTCGGGGTGCGAAGCGGCCGTTGTGCCATCGCGTTGCAGCGAGGTCCAGCTTCGGCCGCTTCACGGCGGTGGGCGTTTCGCCCGCCGGGGGTGATGCACGCGATGGAACGCATCTGCAAGGTCATTCTTCAAGGCGGCGAACGGCTGATCGAAGGCGGCGGGCCGAGCGATGAGCACGTAGTCATATCCGCGGCGCGCGTGCGTTTCGGCGAGGACCAAGACCACCGCCTTGAGCCGCCGCCGGATCCGGTTGCGGCGAACGGCGCCGCCGAGCTTCTTGGTTACCGTGAACCCGAACCGCGGCGGACCTGCCGAGCGGCCGGCGGTGGAGCTTTCAACGTCACCATCGCGACCGGCGGACGTGGAAGCCGACACGGGTCGCGGCTTGCATTCAAGGGTGAAGCCGGCACTCGAGGATCTCGATCCGCCGCGTACGCGCAGAAACTCCGCGCGCGTCTTGAGGGTTGCGAGTGGCAACGGCTCCCCGCCTTCCGGCTGCCTTTGGCAGACCCGAAAAATGTCAGGCGCTGAGGCGCTTGCGGCCCTTGGCCCGACGGCGGGCGAGAACCTTCATGCCGCCCTTGGTCTGCATGCGGGCACGGAAGCCGTGGCGGCGTTTGCGCACGAGGCGGCTTGGCTGATAGGTGCGTTTCACGGGGTCTCACTCCTGAAGCTCTTGCGGATCGCGGCGAAGCGCGCCTGCGGGAAAACCTTCTCACCATACGCGCGCCCGGAAATTCGGACCCCGCGCCTGCCAACACTGGCATGAATTGGAAGCCTGCCGCTTATAGGGGTGCACCCGATCGAAGTCAATCGAGCGGCGCGCCGGTCGTTGGGCGTTCGCAGCGCCGCCGCACGTGCCAGCCAATGGCGCGACCTGGAACGGGACCGGCACGCGAAAAATGCTGGCACACTGATCACAAACCGATCACCGTGCTGGTCACGACCGAGGGCCCGCCGATCACACCCGATCACGAGTATCGTCAAGCAGTAACAGGCGCTTGAGCCCCCATTTTGCTCGTGAACAATTTCGTCCATTGTCCCGGCGACGAGATGAACAAGGCAATAGCCGATCAGTCAAAAGTATAAACCAAATAATGCTGGGGAACCTAAGATGATCCAAGCACTTCCATTGCGCCCCGTCGCTGGCGCGCGTCGGGCACAGGTCCCGAAAGGCCGTTCCGGAGCTGCGGACGCCATGAGCCGCCGCAGCGCGCTGGGCGCTCTGCAGGTCCTGGCCCTGTCGTCGGTCCTATTCGCCGCGGGCGGTGGCATCGGTTCGACGGTGGCTGTCGCCGCGGACGACGTGACGTCGGCCTTCAAAACAGTCGCCGCCGGCTCGACCCAGACGGTCGATCATGCGGTCTGGGATCGGCAGCTCAAGGCCTACGTGAAGACGGCGCCCGATGGCGTCAATCGCGTCGACTACAAGGCCTGGAAGGCCTCCGGGCATGGCGAACTGAAGCGCTATGTTGCGACGCTGGAGTCGGTCGATCCTGCCAAACTCGATCGCCCGGAGCAGATGGCCTTTTGGATTAATCTCTACAATGCCAAGACGATCGATGTGGTGCTCGATCACTACCCCGTCACATCGATCCGGCAAATCTCGCTGGAAGCGAGCCTGTTCGGCTTCCTCAAGAAAAGCGTGGGTGCCGGCGGTCCGTGGAAGACCGAAGTGGTCAAGGTTGGTGGCCATAAGCTGAGCCTCGACAACATCGAGCACAACATCCTGCGCCCGATCTACAAAGACCCGCGCGTCCATTATGCGGTGAACTGCGCCTCCTATGGATGCCCCAATCTGCAAGCGGCGGCCTTCACCGGGGCCACGCTCGACGAGCTGCTCGATGCGGGCGCGCGCGCCTATGTCAATCACCCGCGCGGACTGAAAGTGGAAGGTGGACGCATCAAGGCCTCGTCGATCTATGACTGGTTCCAGTCCGACTTCGGCGGGAATGCCGCAGGCGTTCTAGAGCATGCGCGCCGCTTCGCTTCGCCGGAGGTCAAGGCCGCGCTCGAAGGAAAGTCGACCATCGACAGCTTCGACTACGACTGGCGCCTGAACGACATCGGTAGCTGAAGCCCATTGCAATGGATGCTCTTGCAACTCGGGCCACCGCCGATGCCGGTGGTCCGGCAACGATCGGATCGTGTCTGATGAACTTGCCAATGAAAACGACACTTGCCGCCGTGGCGGACCTTGATGAGGATACCTCAATGATAAAAGAAGCTGACACATCACCCGCGGGTGCGCAGGCTGCACGCTCGCAAAACTCTCTGAAGCGCTGGGCGCCGCTTGCCATTCTCGCCGGCCTGATGGCCGTGGCCTTCTCGATGGGCTGGCACGAGTATCTCAGCTTCAAGACCATCGGCCTCAACTACGAGGCGCTGAAGTCGTTCATCTCCAGCAACCTCATCGTCGCCATCCTGGCCTACATGGCGCTCTACGTCGCCGTGGTGGCGCTTTCGTTGCCGGGCGGGCTTGTCATGACGCTGTCGGGCGGTCTGCTGTTCGGCTGGCTCACCGGTGCCGCCGCAACCGTCATTGGTGCCACCATTGGCGCCACGCTGGTTTTCCTCGTCGCCAAGACGTCGTTTGGCGAGGCAATGGCCGCCAAGGCCGGCCCATGGGTCGGCAAGCTGCGCGAGGGCTTCCAGGAGAACGCGCTGAGCTATCTCCTCTTCCTGCGTCTCGTGCCTGCGTTCCCGTTCTTCGTCGTCAACCTGGCGCCGGCCCTGCTCGGTGTACCCTTGCGGACCTATGTGCTCGGCACGCTGTTCGGCATCATCCCCGGCACGACGGCCTTCTCCGTTCTCGGTGCCGGTCTTGGCAGCGCGGTCGAGAGCCAGAATGCGATCTACAACGCATGCCTTTCCCAGCACGCGGGCAACGCCGCCCAGTGCACCTATTCCATCGATACCAAGGCCCTGGTCACGCCCGAGCTGCTGGCAGCTTTCGCTCTGCTCGGCGTCGTTGCCCTGATCCCGGTCGCATTCAAGAAGTGGAGCAAGCGCAATGGCACCGTCTAACGGCAACACCTTGAGCGTCGATCTTTGCGTCATCGGCGCAGGATCTGGCGGACTGTCCGTGGCGGCTGCCGCCGCAGCGTTCGGCCAACGCGTGGTGCTCATCGAGAAGGGCAAGATGGGTGGCGACTGCCTCAACTATGGCTGCGTCCCCTCGAAGGCCCTGATCGCGGCAGGACATCGCGCCCACATCATGCGCACGAGCGGTCCGTTCGGCATTGCGCCGGTCGTGCCTCAGATCAATGCCAAGGCGGTCCACGATCACGTGCATAGCGTCATCGGCGCCATCGCTCCGAACGACAGCGTGGAGCGCTTCGAAGGGCTCGGCGTGAAGTTGATCCAGGCCGCGGGACGGTTCGTCGACAAGAGCACGGTGGCCGCGGGTGACTATCGCATTACGGCACGCCGCTTCGTCATCGCCACGGGGTCATCCCCGCTGGTGCCGCCGATCCCGGGGCTGGCTGAGACGCCGCATTTCACAAACGAGACGATCTTCGACAATGCCGAGCCGATTGGCCACCTGATCGTTGTCGGCGGCGGCCCGATTGGCATGGAGATGGCGCAGGCGCATATGCGTCTTGGCTCGCGCGTTACGGTGCTGGAAGGCGCCAGGGCGCTGGCGAAGGACGACCCGGAGATGACCGAGGTCCTGCTGGATCAATTGCGCAAGGAAGGCCTCGATATCCGCGAGGGGGCGCGGGTGCAGCGTGTCGAAGGCGGCAAGGGCGCCATCCGGGTGACCGTTGGTGAAGGCAATGCCACCGAAACGGTTGAAGGAACGCATATCCTGATCGCTACCGGACGGCGGCCCAATATTTCGGATCTCGGCCTGGAAGCCGCCGGCATCGCCTACGAGCGTTCGGGCATCAAGGTCTCGCCAGGCCTCGTCACCTCCAATCCGAAGGTGTTCGCCATCGGTGACGTGACCGGTGGTCTGCAGTTCACGCACGTTGCCAACTACCATGCCGGCATCGTTATCCGCCGGGCCCTGTTCCGGCTGGGAGCCACCGCCGATACCAGCATCGTGCCCTGGGTCACCTACACCGATCCGGAGCTGGCGCACGTGGGCCTCAGCGAGGAGCAGGCTCGCAAGACGCATGGCAAGATCTCGGTGCTGCGCTGGCCCTATCACGAGAACGACCGCGCACAGGCCGAACGCGCCGTGCACGGCCACGTCAAGGTCGTGGTCGGCAAGGGTGGCCGGATTCTCGGCACCACCATCGTCGGCGCGCATGCGGGCGAGTTGATTCAGATGTGGTCGCTCGCCATATCCCAGAAGATGAAGGTCAAGGCGATGACCGGTTACATTTCGCCCTATCCGACTCTTTCTGAGGTGAATAAGCGCGCTGCCATTAAGTATTTCTCAGCCGCTCCCGGTAATCCATGGGTGAGGAAGGTGATCGGCATCCTGGCAAAACTGGGCTAAGGAATGCGTGGCGTGCCGGGAAGCCGGCAACGCAATGAACGAGGCCCCGTTGGACCAGAGGACAAAGAACGGCTTTGTTGGGCAGCCCTCCGTCGGTGAGCGGGCGCGGTCGGTGTCGCGTATGCTCGATGCCTCGCGCCGGGGCTGGCTCAGTCTCGGGCTGCCCGCAAAGCTGCTCTTGCTGACCTCGGGTTTTGTTATGTTGGCGGAGGTACTGATCTTTGTACCCTCCGTCGCCAACTACCGCATCGCCTGGCTTTCCGACCGGCTGACCGCCGCACAAGTCGCGTCACTTGCGGCGGAAGCGGTGCCGGGTGGCGATGTCCCGCCGAAGGTGCGCGCCGAGCTGTTGCGCACGGCGCAGGTGAAGGCCGTCGCGGTTCGCCGGGACGGTCGCCGCCGCGTCGTGCTGCCGGCGGACGAGCCGATGGCGATCGATGCGCATTACGATCTGCGTCCGCGCGACGAAGGCTTCCTCGGCGGCATCTCGCTGCGCCTCGCCCTCATCGGCGACGCGTTCGCGACCTTCATCTACGGTGACACGCGCACCATCCGTGTCATCGGTCCTGTCGGAGACAATCCGGAGGACTTCATCGAGATCGTTATTCCCGAGGTGCCGCTGAAGAAGGTCATGGTCCGCTACGGCCTCAACATCCTGGGGCTGTCGATCATGATCTCACTGATAACGGCGGCGCTCGTCTATCTGGCGCTTTCTTATCTACTCGTGCAGCCGATGATGCGCATCACGCGCAACATGGTGAGGTTCTCACAGAACCCTGAAGATCCCGAGCGGATCATCGCGCCGTCGGGCCGTCACGACGAGATCGGTACGGCCGAGCGCGAACTCGCCCGCATGCAGCGCGAACTCTCCCAGCTTTTCCTGCAGAAAAATCGTTTGGCGCAGCTCGGTCTCGCGGTATCGAAGATCAATCACGACCTGCGAAACATGCTGGCCAACGCGCAACTCATCTCAGACCGCCTCACCGACATTCCCGATGCGACCGTGCAGCGATTTGCGCCCAAGCTCATTGCCTCTCTCGATCGTGCCATCAACTTCTGCAACGACTCGCTGAAATTCGGTCGCGCGGAGGAGGCGGCTCCTCGCCGCGAACTGATGCGGTTGCGTCCGATGGTGGATGAGGTCGCCGATGGGCTCGGATTGCCGCGCGAAGGCGTGATCGAGTGGAGCGTCGACATCGAAGACACGCTGCGCATCGATGCCGACCGCGAGCATCTGTTCCGTGTCTTGTCCAACCTCGTGCGCAATGCCGTGCAGGCGCTGGAGGGGCTCGAGGCCGAAGGCCGCTCCAGCCCGGGACACGTCAGCGTGCGGGCCTGGCGCGAAGGACGTCGCGTCTCGTTGGAGGTGCGCGACAACGGGCCAGGTGTTCCGCCCAAGGCGCGTGAGAACCTGTTCCGCGCGTTCCAGGGCGGAATGCGCAAGGGCGGCACCGGTCTGGGCCTCGCCATTGCGGCAGAGCTGATCGCAGCCCACGGCGGCCGGCTGCAACTCCTTGAGACCGACCGTGGTGCGGCCTTCCTGATCGAGTTGCCGGACCGTTCGACGGTCGCATGAGACCGGCTGGGTGCCACGTCGCCTCTTACTGAAAATCGCTGACTTGGATTGGTCTTGCTGCTGTCGGAGCGTTCGTTCAGGCGGTGGTTGGAGGCGCGCGCGACGGCTGTGAAATTCGGCCGCCGCAAACCCCTTGCACTTGGCCGCCGGAGCGGTTAGACGTGTCGCCTCCGAACGGGCTGGCCTTGTGTCGCCCCGTTTTTGGCGCCCGCGCGTGATGCGCCGGTGCCCGGCAAGCGCCCGTAGCTCAGCTGGATAGAGCACCAGACTACGAATCTGGGGGTCAGAGGTTCGAATCCTTTCGGGCGCGCCAGTCTTTTCAATGACATAACGAGTGGCCCCAATTTCCCTTCTTTGGGCCTAGCGACCAACTAGCGACCAATGCCGTGAAGCCAAATAAGCAATCCTGGCTGGGCAAATGCCGCCTCAGTATCGGCGGTACTGAGTGACGGTCACCCAACGTTGAGGGTTTCTGCGGCTGCGCTCTAGCAACAAGGTTCAGTCGGAATCCCCACGTAACGTGAAGCAATGACGACCGTGACGATCATCGAAGATGAAAAGGGCACGCTGACGAGCCTGAAGATGGCTTTCCAGGCCGAAGGCTATCACGTCGATGCGTTCGACGATCCGTTGGTGGCACTGCCAAAGATTATCTGCGTGCCGCCTCGCCTGCTTATCCTCAATGGACGAATGCCAGGGATGCATGGCATCGACGTATTCAAGACATACCGTCGCTACTGCAAAGGTCCGGTGATCTTCTTGTCCGCGTCATCCGACGAAATTGAGGAGCAATTGCAGGCGGACGGTTGCCCAGCCAATGCGTACGTCGCCAAACCGCATTCGATACGGCAGCTACTGCATTTGGCGCGCGAGTTTGTGAGACCTTAGAGTCAGCTGATTTCGGCCACCACGGCTGTCACCAAACTAACTAGATTTCGGATTGGCCGACGACTGGCTCAGATCGAGAGCCTCAAACATCTCGCGTACCACAGTCGGAAACTCACGCTGTGCGGCAGCGCGTGTGGCCCGCACAAGTCCGGACATGACTCGGGGGCGAATGGTGCCATGCGAGGCACGGATGTGGGTGGCGACCTGATCGATAAGCTTGTGTGCATGGGCTGTGAGCTGTTTCTCGTCGTGAGAGACCAGCAGTGTACGGGCGTAGGTCTCGATGGCTCTCTCTATGCCTGACTCGGTGAGAAGGTTTGGGGTGTTATCCAAGCGCGCCGGTCTTTCGCAGACGGGCGATGGTGCCGTGATGAACGCCCAGGGCGCGGCCGATGGCGCGATCGGACAGGTTCTCATCCATGAGCTTGAACGCATGCTCGCGCTGATGGGCGTCGAGCTTGGGTTTGCGGCCGAAGCGAGCGCCTCGGGCCCGGGCCGCCTTCCGACCGGAGGCCGCACGGTCAACAATGCGGTGACGTTCGTCCTCGGCCAGCGCCGAGAGGAACGCAAGGAATCCACACCCGATGGGGGTTGTGAGATCAAGCCAGGGCTTGTCCAGCGCTTTGACGGTCGCCTGGCAGGCCGCGACCTGGCGGATGATGTCGATGCCGTCCATCATGGAGCGGGTCGCACGGTCCCACTCCGCAAGAAGCAGCACGTCGCCCGGCGTGAGGGCGGCAATGGCCTTGGCCAGTTCGGCTCGGTTGCCGGTGCTCTTGCCAGAAGCCTTCTCGGCGAAGATGCGCGCGCAGCCTGCGGCCGTTAGAGCCGCGACCTGGCGGTCGAGGTTCTGCTGCTGGGTAGACACACGAGCATAACCTATGAGCATGCCTCGTGCGCCTTGTGGGTGAGGGAACGCCACCGCTGGTACGTTTTCCAGTGCACGATGCGGATGTAAGGAGCCTGACGACGGACGAAGATGTAGGCAGCAGGGTTTGGAAGGACGCGCGCGACAGCCGCGATGATCTGGTTGTTCCAGTTGGTGAAGGTGGAATGCAGAATGGCCAGCATGGGTCAGTCTCGCTGTCCTGGCAGGCGTTGGGACTGGTGATACACGCGCAGGAAGGTAACAACCTCGCCCGTGACTTCGTAGACGATGAGCAATGGAAACCGTGGCACGACCAGTTCGCGAGTGCCGGTGAGGAATCCTGGTCGGCCGGCGTTGGGGAAATCCGCAAGGTGCGCTACATGCGCGAGGATATGTTCGGCAAGCTCCATGGCAGGGCCCGGCCAGCGCGGGCGGCAATAGTCAATCGCGGCTTTGACATCGGCCACGGCATGCGGGTGCCAGCGGAGTTCCATCAATCAAGGGACTTGGCGTGGGCAATGATTTCGGCGGTGGCCGCCTCATGGGAAATAGGCGTGAACTCGACGGAACGCAGCTCTGCTTGCGCGCGTGCAGTGCTGGCGAGCATCCAGCGGTTGTGTTCGAGGTAGGGACGCAAGGCGTCTCCGACGACCCAAGATTTGGAGCGGTCGAGTTGTTCGGCCAGCATCTCGACTTCGTGGTGCGTAGCATCATCGACATGAACAGAAATGGTAGGCATGCAGCATTCCTCCTTATACGCATTATTATGGTGCAAACCTACAGAACTGACAAGAACTATAAATGCGCGACTTATGAGCCAGACATACGCGCCAAAAAGACGTACCGATTTCAAGAGCTGAATGCGTGGCGCGAAAGTAGTGAGTTGTGAGCCGGCTGAGCGCGAAGCAGGACCGCTCCCGGTGGTCAAGCGGTCAAGCGATCCAGTGCCTCAAATCAACGCGACTGACCCGGAGCGTCATTCACCAAGGGGGGGGGGAGCTTGCGTGACCCTGCCGTGTCCGTTTTAAATTTTTGCCTGATGACTACGGGGAGCAGGGATTGGGTCTGGTTTTGGCGAACGGACCGGCGCAATGGGCGCGACGGCACGATACGCATGGCGCTCGCGCGGGCTTACTCGGCCATAACCGTTTCGATCATGTCGAGCGCTCTGACCCCACGGGACCAACCGGTCGTCGTGATTGCCAGCAGGGCGACATGACGCAACTCATCAACCGTCACACCATCCTCGCTGAGTGCGCGGCGAATGTGAGACCGAGCTGCACTGTCGAAGCCGGCACCCATCGCGATTGCGAGCTTGATCAACCGGCGAGTCTTTGCATCGAGGGGGCCTGCAGATTCTGTTGCGGCGCCGAGCTGTTGGTAGGCCTTCCAGACCTCGGGAAAGGCATCAGCCGTCTTCTGGGCTGCTTTGGGCAGTTTCGACATATCGGACCTCCTTGAAACGGCGACGGCCCAGGCCTGGGGTGTCGCTACTGCTTGCGATTGTATGTCCCTCAGGTAAACGAGTGATGCCTGAATTGGGCGTACCGTCAAAGCAACCGATCGGCTCTCAGCGCGTCCCATCGGTCAGCAGCGTTGAACATCCCGATACTCTGCGAGATAGCGTCTAGGCTAAGTCGCCACATTCTGTTTCCGTATAGGCGTTAGCCCGGTGTCAGGTGCGGAACTAGCGCTTCTTCTCCCGCACCGTCAGCGTCTTGACGTAGGCGATAACACTCCGGATCTCCGTATCGCCTAATATGTACTTGAACTGAGGCATAACGATCGCCGGCTTGTCATAACGGGCCAGTCCTTCCCGCACAGCGGTGAGCAACTCATTATCACGCTTGTCCAGAAAGCCGTCCACAGTCAGATCTGGAATGTACTGTTGGTCGCTGAAGAAGGCCGTCCGCGGGCCGTCACCCTGACCGTGCAGCCCGTGGCAGACGGCGCAGTACTCGACAAAGACCTTCTCGCCGTAGGCGGCACTGGGTTTGCCGCGGGATGCGAAGTGCGGCTCAATGAGCTTTGCCTGTGTTGAAGTAGCGGGTTTAGCCTTCTCCTTCGCGAGGGAGGTGGATACGACGCCTGCGATCACGGCGACAACAGTGACGATCAATAAGGGGACCGTTTTCATTGCACGTGCCTTTCGATGCCAGAAGATGCCTCGCCGAGTTGCGCACGGTGATCGGCGAGGAAGAAACGTGTGGCATTCAGGAGGTTTGAATAGGGATTCGTGCTCTGGTAACGGGTAGCGATGTCCGCGAGCCTGTTGACAAACGGCTGCATAAACCGATCGACGAAGTAGACCTGCTGCGCACGCACTCCCGCTGCGACCCTTTCGCTAGATGCCTCGCACTCCCTGAAGCTGAGCAGATGCATGACTTCCAGCTCGACGCACAAATGATCCGGCAGATCGTCAAAGCTTGGCGCGATCTCGATGCCCACATCTCGATAAAACTTCTTAATGGCCATCATCTCCTCGAGCCGCTTCGGCTCCTCGACCGTGAACAGCGAGCCATAGGGCGGACAAGGTACGACGGGGAAATTGGACGAGAACAGCGAGATGTGTGCCGCCTCGACCTCATCGAAGCTACTTACCTTAACCGTTGCCAGGAACAACCGGCAGGCTTCGAGCGCTTGCGACAGGCGGGATTCGCGCGGCAAGCGCGCCACCGTTTCGACAAGCCCAGTTTCCGCTTGCGAAGAGGTAAAGAACTCGTACCCGAGCTCCCCGGGGTGCGCTAGAGCCAATTCCAGGAAGTGATATATCTCGGCGCGAGCCTTCGCGTGAAGCCCGGCCTGATGCTCGTCGTGAACATCCGCAATTGCCATCAGCATCGTTTCCGTCCCCCGCTCAAATGTCCTTCATCTTGACTTCCGGCGGCACCGGATGCGGCTCATCAATCAAGCCTTGCATCGCGTAACCGAAATACTTCTCGACCTCGGCCTGCGGGATGTTGCGCGGCGGCACGTACCAGACCGATGGTATGGTTCCGTAGTCAGGCCGGTATTGCCGACGTTCTCCTGTGCTGATCACGCGATGTACGGCCTTTAGGCCTGTCTCGGGATCGTAAGGCTGCACACCGAGATTGGGGTCGCGGATGAGCTTCGAAATCGTGCTCTCCGGATCCATCAAGTTACCGAAAATGCGGATCTTTCCGACGCAGCTCTTGACGCACTGCGGCTCTCGTCCTTTCTCGAGCAGTGGGAAGCAGAAAACGCACTTCTGCGATTTCTTGGTCACCGGGTTATAATAGATTTTGTCATACGGGCAGGCTTTCACGCAGTACTGGAAGCCCTCACACGTGTCCTGGTCGATAAGGACAATGCCGTCCTTGTTCTTGTAGATTGACCGGGTTGGACAAGCCGGTAGGCAAGCCGGATCCGCGCAATGATTACATGGACGAGCGAGATAGAACTGCCACAAGTTCGGAAAAGTGCCCTTGGGCGTGTCCTGGTAGAGATTGGAATGTCGATAATCGTATTTCTGCGAATCCTTCGGGTCGCCGTCGTGGCGCGGATACTTGCCGTAGGGCGCCGTCGAAACGCTGTTGAAATACATGTCTTCCTGCCCTGGACCGTTGGTCCAAGTGTGCTTGCAGGCCATAGTGCACGAATGGCAGCCGAGGCACTTATTGATGTCGATCAGCATACCGTATTGCGCGCGATTACCGTACTTTGGATTGGGTTGTCCGTAGTACTTCTGCCAAAGCTCTTCTGACATGTGCGTCGCTCCCCTCAGGCCTTTTTCACTTCGCAGAGCTGGTCAAAGTGACCAGACACCGGCCCCCAGACGTTGGGGATAAAGTAAGTTTCATGGATCGGGTTGATGTCATTGTGCGTGAGCGCATTCCAATGACCCTCGCGGATCTGCTCGCGCTGCCAGCCGAAGTAGATGATGATCGCACCTGGGGCGACCGCCTCACGTATCTTCACACGTGCCTTGACATAGCCATGCTGGTTGAAGGCAGTCGCCCAATCGCCTGCTGCAACTCCACGCGCAGCCGCATCCTTGGGATTCATTTCTATGAGCGGTTGCCCGATGTCGTCGAGCTTCACAATGTCTTCAGTCGTGCGCCAAGAAGAATGTACGCTCCACCGTGTATGCCTTGCGTGGTAAACGAGAGGATACTTTTCGTACAGTGGATTGCGCTCCTTCTTCGCCTCCTTCCATACCTTTGACCTTCCGTAAGGTGTCGCCGTGTGCGGCTCCTTGTGGACGGGCAGGTGCTCACCAAACTGAAGAAAGCGGTCCTCGTCCTTGTACAGCTCCTGGCGTCCCGACGCCGTTTTGAACTTGTGCTTGCCTGACACCTCCTCGGTGAAGGGTGCATAGGGACTACTTGGGAGGTTTACACGGATTACACGCTCCTTCTTCAAGCGATCGAGCGTAATGCCCTTCACCTTCGGGCCACCGGTTGCAAGCAGGTGCTCGATCGCGGGCTCCGGATGGTTGAACTTAAAGATATCGCCGGTGCCGAGGCGCTTACAGACTTCGTAATAGATCTCGATGTCGGTCTTGGCCTCGTACAAGGGCTTCAGCGAGCCTTCGACAAGCTGGATGTAGGGATGGGCAGGCGTCGTCGTGATGTCAAATGGCAACTCGTACCAGCTGACGACCGGGAGTACGATGTCCGCAAGCTGCGCAGTCGTGCTCATCTCGATTTCAGGCGACACGATCAACTCGACCTGCGGCAACACCTTACGCATGAGGTTGCTCTGATCGGATGCTTCACCAAGGAGATTGCCGCCAGCGGCCCAGATGCAGCGGATCTGCCGCCATAGCTTTTCCTTGTTGAACATTGTCTCGGTGGGACCGTTGACAACGTACGCGGTGTCAAGCGGCACCGGCCTGTGGCGATCAGGCTTTCCCTCCTCCTTCAGAGGGAAGAAGTAGTCCTGCGGGCTAAGTCGCATCAGGTACTGGCCAGCCCAAGGACTTACGCCCCCTCCGTTCCTGCCGATATTTCCGGTGAGGCAACCGAGTGCGATGACCGAGCGGCCCATCAGGTCACCATGATACCAGTGATTGATGCCCGTTCCGGCCCAGATGCTCGCCGGCTTGGCGGTGGCGTATTCAATGGCAATACGCTCGATGACATCGGCTGGCACGCCTGTGATTTCCGAAACCGTCTTCGGATCATAGTCTTCGAGCTGCTCAAGAAATATCGTGTGTGATGTGGAGCACCGGACTTTGCTACCGTCCTTGAGGACGATCTCCCACGATCCAGTCAGCTGAGGCTTGTCGCTGAAGTACTCGTCGGCGACGGGCAGGCTCGAGCTGGCGTCATACACCATGAAGGTTTTCGGATCTCCATCGGCTGCAACATCGGCCTGCTTCAAGTACTTGCCATTGTCACGGCGCACAAGCAGGGGGCCACTCGTCGTCTTACGCAGATGCGCCTCGTCGGTTAGCCCACGTTTCACAACGACATGGCACATGCCAAGCGCCAGCGCAGCATCGGTGCCCTGTCTTACGCGCACCCATTCGTCGACTGCGCTGGCCGTGGGATCGAAGTAAGGAGCAATGTAGACCAGCTTTACGCCCTTTGCGCGTACGTCAGTGAAGAAGTGGGCATCAGGCATCCGTGTCTGCAGGACATCCGAGCCCCATATGATGGCATACTTGGTGTTTTGGACGTCTTTGAACTCGTGCTCTTCGGTCTGCACGTTCCATGTGATCGGATGCGCAAGCGGTAGATCGCCATACCAATTGTAGAATGTTCCGATGCCGAAATTGTTGACGGACGCGAAACGAAAGCCAGCGCCCTGCTTGACGAGACCCGTCGCCGGAACTGGCGGATAGATCCATATCGTGTTTTTGCCGTATTTCTCGGAGATCCGCTTAATCTCGCTGGCGATGAAGTCGAATGCTTCCTCCCAACTGATGCGCCTCCACTGCCCGCCGCCGCGGGGCCCGATTCTCTTCATCGGGAACTTAATGCGCCCGGGTGAGTAAACGCGCCTATGATACGTCTGGCCTTTCATACAGCCGCGCGGATTGTACTCGTCGTCGGGATAGTCATAAGGAGGCTCGACGCGCATGACGATGCCGTCCTTCACAATGACGTTCCAACCACACGACCCCGTGCAATTCGGTAGATTCACGGTCCTTACAATCTTCTCACCGGCAAACTGATCGCGCAGAGCGTCCTCCCATGGACGGTCCTTCGGCTCCTGCAACGCGGCGAGCGCCGGGCCTGCGAGTTTGAAGGGGGCGCCGGCTGTGGCAAGCGCTGCGAGACTGCCTTTGACGAAAGTGCGACGGCTTGTGGACATCTCTAGCTCCCGAGTCATATCCGGCCATGAACCGAAGGGTCCGCGCAACCTGGTGCCAGTTGCGCGGACTGTCTTCGCAATCACTTGGTGGTGGTGAGGGTGTTGACGACGCTGTCGAGCGTTTGGATCGTTCCGAGCACGGTCGGGCTGCCCCAGCGTACGTGGTACGTATTCTCAGGCACCTTCGCGAGCGAAAGCATCAGGTTATTGAAGGCACCGAGATCATTCGTTTCGAAGTACGTGATGAAGTCGGTGTCATCGAGGCCGGTCGAATGATAGAGCTTCCTCTTGACGTTCCCCAAATACTGCAACGTCGGATGGGTATGCGACTCCATTTCCTTGAGGCGTTGCTCGTCCGACAGATTCCACCACGCAGCACTCTTCTTTATCGGGACGACGATCGAGTAGCGTGGGGCGTCGCCGGAGTAGCTCGCTGACGACAAGCCAGCGTTGAGGGTGGCCGATTTCTCCTTGGTAATGTAGTTGAGCGGTTTGGTGATGCCGACTAGGCTTTCTGTGACATCGCACATCACACCGAAGCGCGTTGCGCGGAAATCGACCATGAACTTTTGCACTGCGGCCAGATCGCTGCCATGGACACGCAACAAGAAGTCGCTCTTCGCCGACAGGCCACGCGTCAGGTACGCGTCAACGATAATCTTGTCTTTGTACTGGTCGGCGAGTGCCGTGACCTCGGCAGCCATGCCTTTGCGTTGCGCATTAGCTAGCCGGTAGAGTTCAGGTCGGACCTTGTATGTGGAGAAGACACCGAATATCCCTGGCGACTTCAGGACGTTACCGCGGTCTAGTGCTGCTGCGGACGCTGTCGCAGCGGGCTGCTGCTGCGCCAAGGCCGTGGATGCGACTGCGCCCAATGCCACGAGGCTTAGCGCGGCAAAAGTGAGGGACGGTCGAATGCGTGGTGCAACTATATGTTTCATCGAACCCTCTTGCGGTTGGGTTGGCATTGGCATGGGCATCGCGCGGCAAAGCCACGCCGATCCTCACGACCAGGGGAATTTTACAACTCGCCTGTCCAAGAAATTCCTGAACTTCTGAATCGAATTGAATCGTAAAGAATCATCGGGAATCATTGAGAAATGCAGAACTAGTCAACCCGTCTTGCACTTGTTAGCTCTTGAGTGTTCCATCCGGTCGATAGAGATGCAAAACCAGCCGGCAATGCAGGGTCACGTCGCTGTCCTCGATGACGATCCAAACGTCCGAGACGCGCTGCGGTCGTGCCTGGAGGCAGGCGGCTACCGCGTTAGCGAGGCGTCAGACAGCAAGCAGCTCCAGAAGCTCTTAGCGGGCTCGAAGATCGATCTGGTCACGTTGGACCTTGGCCTCCAGGGCGAGGATGGACTTGCGATTGCAAGGGAAATCCGGGCAGCATCGGCGGTGCCGATCATCATGATCACCGGACGATCCGATCTCATCGACCGGGTTGTAGGCCTCGAGCTCGGAGCCGATGACTACATCTCCAAGCCATTTCACGTCCGGGAGGTACTTGCGCGGGTCCGAAGCGTACTCCGCCGAACCGAGGGCGTGGCCGCGAAGGAGAGCGGCAAGGTAGCGCGCTATCAGTTCCGAGACTGGACACTCGACTGCAACTGTCGTGAGCTGAAGGCTGCACGCGGCGGGTCGACTCTTCTGACCGACGGCGAATTTAATCTACTCGTCGCATTTCTGCGCAATGCGAAGCGGACGTTGTCTCGCGACGAGTTGCTCAACCTGCTCAAAGGACAAGAGTGGAACGCCAATGACAGGTTGATCGATAACCAGGTGGGACGACTTAAAAGGAAGATGTTTGAATTGAACGGCGACTCTGAAGTCATCAAGAATGTGCGGGGGATCGGCTATGTGCTCGCAGCCGACGTCGTTGCCCATAAGGTCAGTTGATCTAACCGCCTTAGTTTGCGTGTTTATGATCCGCGATGAGATGCTCGATCGCTTCGACCAGCGCGGAAAGCCTGAACGGCTTGCGCAGTAGTGGGGCGCTGAGCACTTTTAATCGGTCCGGATTGGCGAATTCGTCAGCAAACCCCGACATCATTAGGAGCCGCGTATTGCGGTAACGCTCCCGAACGCACTCCGCGACAGCCAAACCCGACACGTGACCAGGCATTACCAAGTCGGTCACAACGAGATCAATTTTCTCGGATTCACTGAGAATGGACAAAGCTTCCGAGCCGTTCTCCGCCGCCATCACTCTCGCGCCTAACGAGCGCAGGTGCGTTGATACCACTTCGCGGAGCGAAGCTTCGTCTTCTACGACAAGCACAGAGAGGCCCTTGAGCGTCGGCTGGTCTTCTTCGCTGCGCTTCTGGGTCGCCACGTCACGCGGAATAGCCCCCGTATGCGCCGGCAGAAAGAGGCGGATCTTTGTCCCGCCGCTTAGCTCACTCTCGACTGCCACTGCTCCGTGCGACTGCCTGACGAAGCCATATACTGTGGCAAGTCCCAGGCCCGTGCCGCGCCCTACGGGTTTCGTCGTGTAGAACGGCTCGAAGGCTCTCTCTTTCACCTCGGGCGTCATGCCAGTGCCGGTATCGGACACGCAGACCTGCAGATATCGGCCGCTCGGCAGGCGAATACCTCCCTCTGTCCAACCTTCCTCGATGAACAGGTTCTTTGTCTCTATGCAGACCTGTCCCCCTGAGGGCATGGCATCGCGCGAATTGAGCGCGAGGTTCACGATCGCGCCCTCGAGCTGGCCGCGATCGGCAAGAATAGGCCACGTCTGGTCAACGAGCGACGTCGTCAGCGTAATCGTCGCTCCCATCGCCCGCTGAAGCATCTCCTTGAGGCTGAGTACAATCAAGTTGACGTCGAGAACTTCCGGCAAAAGCGGCTGGCGGCGCGCGAAGGCAAGCAGCCGATCGGTAAGCCGATGACCCATGTCAGCGGCATCGAGCGCCTTGAGCACAAGTCTGCGCTTCGTTTCATCCTCGATGCGCATTTCGAGCAGCTCGAGGTTGCAGATGATGACTGTCAGTAGATTGTTGAAATCATGAGCGATGCCACCCGTGAGCTGTCCGACCGCTTCGAGCTTCTGCGCTTCTCGTAGCGACTCCTCGCTTTGCACCCGCTGGGTAATGTCGCGCAGCATGCCAATGAACAGTGCGCCCTCGCGAGACTTCGCCTGTGTCACCGCGAGCTCGATCGGGAACGTAGACCCGTCCTTGCGTTGGGCCTGGAGGGAACGCTGCTTACCAAGCACTTTGGATTGCCCAGAAATCGAGTGGCTGTTCAAGTAACTGCTGTGTGCACTCTTGTCCGGCTCCGGCATAAGCAAAGAGAGATCCTGCCCAATCAGCTCCGACTCCTGATAGCCGAACAACCGCGGCGTCGCCGGGTTGACGGAGGTTATCGTACCGTTTTGGTCCGCTGTGATGATAGCATCGACAGCGCTGTCGACGATGGCCTTAAGACGCGCCTGGCTGTCGCGCAGCGCAGATTCCGCTTCAACTCTGGCGGTTATGTCTTCGGCGAAAACCGTAACACCGCTCACGAGTCCGTCGACATCTTTCCATGGCTTGGCTTCCCAGCGCTGCCAGCTCTTATGGCCGTTGGCTCTTGGGAGCAATTCCGAATCATTGATTACGGTTTCGCCGGCAAGCACCCGGCGAAGCGTAGGCCTCCATCGCTCAATAGCCGAAGCCTCCAAACCGCTCGAAAGCGATCCGTAGTCAACTATCCAGCGATGGCTCGCTGCGACCACATTGAAATTGTTGTCGAACAGCGCGATCGCCACCGGAGCCTGTTCAACGAAAAGCCGCAGACGGGCCTCGCTCTCGCGGAGCGCTCTCGACATTTGCGCGTCGATCTCGGAGGCGACCGCCCGTTCATGGGCAAGATGCATTGCTTCGGTGATAACGAGCACCAACAACGATCCGCCGACGAACGCGAACAACCCGAGCCAGTCCGCAGGCTCTTGTAGTGGAGCAAGCCAAACGGAAGCCGCCAGGGCGCCCAGGCTCAATGCGAGAAGTCCACCGACGTAGCCTCCTAGTACTGCGGCAACCGTGGCCGCAGGAAAGAGCGTCACATAAGCAAGGCGCATTCCCAAAGCGTCGAGCCAATAGAGCCGAACGAACAGAGCAACGGCCACGGCCAAGAAAGCTACGCCAACTTGCTGCGAGAGCTTCTTCGCACGCCACTTGTGCACGACGTCAAGTGCCACGCGCCAAGAATCGGACTGTCGCGGCTTGTCCAAGCGGTCATGCCCCAAAGGTTTCAGGTTCAGCTGCATATTGCCTTTAGTGCTACTCAAACTCCCGACGGCAGGTTTGTGATCCAGGCTGGCAGAGACAAATCTCTACGCGCTTTGATCTTGCGCAAGCTTGAGACATGCGACCACACGTCTTTTGACGCGAAGAGCTTGTTGCAAGATCCGCTGGGGTTCGGTGATGGGCCTCTGCTTTGATTTGGATCGGCCCTAGGCATCCGCTTGCAACTGGCACGTGTTACGGCGGCTAGTGATCAAGCTTGGCGAGCCGTCTCAGGTTCTGTGCGGTCGGGGTGATCCGCGCTTGGTTTTTCGCTGCCGATAGAGATTGAGCAAGCCCATCATATTCGTGAACCTCAATTCCATTTTCCTACGCTCGCAACAATAGGCTTAGAAGGATTGATGTTGGTCAACGCATGCATCACCGGTGCCTTCATTCGGCAAAACCGTTCGGCGTGACTTCCGCAGATGGCCCATGGCGTCGATTGTAGTCACGTCATGGTGCGTCTGCAGCTGGGGGTATCGCGTCGGGATCTGTGATCAGCGCACAAGTTGGCCCGTACTACAGGGAATGCATGGGTGGAGAAGGGCGGTTCCGCGCCAGCGGCCGAAGCCCGCAGGGCCGAGCCCCATTAGGGCTCGGTTCACGAGGACGCGGCCCCGCACCGAAGTGCGGGGAGGCGCCCTAACCTCTCAGCTTCGTCCGCCGCTCTCGCGTTTCTTGGGCATGCCTTTGGTGACTGCGCCTTGCGTCATGATCTGTTCAAGGTCGGGCGTTGCGTCCTGCTGCTCGCGCTCGGACTTGCCAGGAAGCGGGTATTGGGTCACGCCGGACAGGTAGGGCCGACCGCTGTCCTCGAACTGCTTCAACCAAACGCTCTGGCGGAAGGGCGGTTTGCCATCGGTAGGGTTCGTCCAGCCCCACAGGTCGGGGCGGTTCTTATCTGGGGCATCGGCCTTGAACGTGTTTGTGAAGAGGACCGTTTGGCCAGGACGTAAAGTCAGGTTGGCGATGTTGACCTCATTGCCGGCGTGGGCGTCCGCCATGAGCACTTCGATTTGGGCTTGGGCGGGGATGTTCGTTGCCACACCGTTGATGCCGCCGGAATAGCCACGCAGGACCTCGCCATCCTTGGTGGTGTACTCGAAGGCCCAGAGGGCGAAGGGTTCCTTGGCGTCACTGCCAGGTTGGGTCATATGGCCGGTGAAGATGGGTTTGCTATCGCCGGGCTGCTTGTAGCGGTTGATCGGGGCGTAAAAGTCGCCGGTAGGTTGCTTGGTAGTGTTGCTCATGAGGCCTCCTGTTGTCATTGAAACCAGCAGGAGTGTCCGGGCGGAATGCATACGCGGTCAATACACGCTGCATACGGAAGCGGCAGTCATGTTCCTGGTGGATGCGCCGATGTTCGGCCGCAGCCGAGGGTAAGGCAGAGTTAGCTGGTGCTGCTGCTTACCGCGACGATCGCTGACCAGAGAAAGCCGTGATTGAGGCATCTTGAAAGGCGCCGGGGTTGGATGCACCCCCTTGATCGCAAGGCCCCACACAGCCTACATTGACTGACAGAATTGATGAGCGCGCCCGACCAGCCCCACCGGGAGATCGGAGCAAGTCCGCGCCGGGTCACTTACGTGTCCAACATATCCCATTCATCACCGAGTACCCAGCGGATGGCGGATAGCTTGCCGTTGATCATACCCCACTCGAAATCAGTCCACGGGCCAAGCTGGTCAAGGTATCGTTCTTCAGCGGACTTCATTGCGGCGATCATTCCGTCCCATATCTCATCGACGATCATGCCCCGCCGCTCCTCGGGCGTACTAGATTCCCAGACATCCCTCGGAACCCGCTTCTGCTTACCACTCGCCACGGCATCGATGATGCCCCATTTGCGGCCATACCAAATCTGAGTATTCAGCTTCTCTTCGGCTTCAAGCAGCTCGGAAAGCGCCCGAGACACTTGGCTGTACTCGCGGTCGATGGTGACCTCCTCGATCAGGTCGCTAGCGTATTCGTTGAGGAGAGCGCCGAGATTAGTTGAGTATCGCGAGTGCGTCCCATCAAAGTGCTTCGCGAGGTCCGGGTGTGGTAAGCGTGTGTCGGCACCCTTCTGGCTGAAGTCATGGATGTTGTGGGTAACGAACGCGAGGACATCATCGCCCTTCCGCTGCGCAACCACGTCGAGATAAGTTTCGATGATAATTGAGTCTCCGATGCTATTCACCTGCCTGTGGAACGGCGCAACTTTGGCGATGGCGCGGTCGGCAGCGCGCGCTTTTATGTTCTCGCTGGCCGGTATCGGTTCGGTCGTAGTGAACAGTTTCTCGATTAGGACCACAGCTTCGCTAATCGCCTCGCCGCCAACCGCAATGCGGTGATCTATCTCGTCTAGGTGACCTAGAACCTCGTCCCGTCCCTCCTCGGGTCCGAATTGAACAATTGCGTCTTTCACCCGCTTGAAGTGGCTCGATAGGCTGGCTCGGCCGGAGGCCATCACTCGGTCGCGGTTTCGGGCAAACTCATCTAGGATAGTCTGCGGCAGGATCAATTCAACTTCATCTGCCTTTGTCATGGCGAACAGCGCGTCGAGCAGTGGCAGGTGGCGCGGGTCTCTGGTGAGGTCCAGCCACACCGATGTGTCGATCAACAGCCTGAGTATCATCCGTGGCCCCGCGTAAAGTTGAAAACAAGGAATAGCGGCTAGCGACCGTTGGGTCACGAATGGCTCAGCCAGGGTAGAGGGTGTCTTGTCGGAATTTCGGAAGAGCAAGACCTTGATGCCGTGCGATGCCCGTCGTGAAGCAGAGACGCTGCGGTGGGTGGTGGCCGTACTTAGATCGTTTGATATGGTCACTGTGACTGCACAGATTATCAACGCGACGCAAGTGTTTGCACCTTGCGGCAAATGCGAATCGGTTGTCACCGTTGTCAACAGCTGTGCGGAGGAACTGAGCAGCTAAGCAGCGGGCTGAGTGGACCGACTGAAGTATGGACCTGCAATGAATAAACCGCGCCCCAAGCAACGGGCAAAGACCTCTGTACCGGCTCCAGGCCGGGCTGCAACAACGCGCTCAACAGCGGGGCCCGGATACGATTTCGAGGATTTGGTCGCCGCTTGGTTCATGGTCGGCATGCTGAGAGGGGCGCCGATGCCCTTCGCTTCAGCATACGCGCGCGAGATCCGCTGGCAGACCGGCAAAGCAATTGACGATCTCGCCATTACGGGAGTGGATTCGCGGGGCGGGCATCATGAATTCGCGTTCTCATGCAGGAGCAGCGTGCAAGTGACTGCAAAGGGGATGCCGCGCGATTTCATCGAGAGGGCTTGGCCGCAGTGGCATGAGTTTGATGCGTCGAATGCCGTGTGCCATATCGTGCTGGCAACACGTGGCGGTCACAACGCATTCGAAGCGTCTTGGACGGACATCAAGGGTTGGTGCGCCGAAGGCCCTAATGCCGCTGGCGGTCGCATCGCGTCCAGCAAGAAGCATACCCAGATTTTTTCCGGCCTCTCTGAGGCGCTCAGCCAAAGTGTGCCAGCGCCGACACATGACGCGTTGCTCCGTTTCGTGGGCGGCATCGAGGTGCTGCCATTCGACTTCCAGCTTGCAACGTCGAAAGATGAGGCGGCAGTCATTGCATCTTGTCGCGACATCCTGGCCACCGGGGATGCGGGCGAAGCGCGGAACCTATGGGACGCGCTCGTTGCGCTCGCGAAGTCCAAGCGTCACCCGGGCGGCGAACTGAACGCACAGGCATTGATTGCGCACATGCGCACGAGATTTTCACTGAAGGGACACCCGGACTATCGGGCATCGTGGACTGCGCTTCGATCATTGTGTACTGAGCGCATGGCGCGGGTCGAGATGGCATTGCCTTCAGGCATTGTCGTCGACCGCCAAGCAGAACAGGGGAAGCTCGTTGCTTCGCTCGAGCGCTCGCGGTTGACGGTTGCACACGGAGACTCTGGAGTTGGAAAATCGGCGCTTGTGCGTGCGAGCCTGCGGAGCAGGTTCGACGCTGAAGGCATTGTCTGGCTGAGGGCGGATGATCTTGAACGGGTGTTGGATCAGGCTCAGCGCCTTGCGCTTGGCCTATCGCTACCATTACCAGATATTCTTGAAGCGACACCTCGGTCAGAGAATGTGCTGGTCATCGATTCAGCGGAGCGGCTGACCGAGGATGGCGTCAAGTTTGTCGAGGCTCTGATAGAACGGTTGTGTCGCGTTGATGCCGCGACGCGCTCGTTGTGGCGTGTCGCTCTTGTGACTCAGAGTTATGCGGTCGATAGGTTCGCCTCATTGCAGGCTTTCCTTGCCTCAGGGAAGGATATCGTTGAGGTCGGTGCAATTGATTCAGAAAGCGTTCGAAAGGTGCTGCGTTCGTATCGTGCGTTGTTCTGGCTTTCCGCTGATGATGACGCCGTAGAGGTGTTGCGCAACCTGAAAACCCTTGCATGGGTCTGTCAGGCCGAGGAGTCGTTCATCGCGCAGCCGGGAGCTGGAGTGTCGCGGGTTAGCGTCGCGGAACGCTTGTGGCAGCATTGGACGAACGGAAGGCCGCTGCTGCAAAGCATAATGATGACAATGGCCGAACGGGAAGCGAGCTTCGCGCCCGTTCTCACGCGGAGCAATCTGGATTCAGCACAGCTCAAAGAGTTGAACGAATTGCCGCAATCCTGTCCGGTCGTCTTTGAGAGAGGGCGACTTGAATTCCGGCACGATCTCGCTGCGGACTGGTCGCGGTATCAGTGCCTCCGCGAGTTGGGCGATCGCCCGTTGGAATGGGCAGCCTATGCCAGCAATCCACTCTGGCACTCAGCCATCCGCATGCTTGGGCAGGAATTGCTTCGGCAACCGTCTGGCGTGAAGACGGCATGGGATAGCGCGTTTGACGAATTAGAGAAGTCAAAGACACTTCGCGGCGCGGCAGGGCTTCTTCTCGACGCGCTGTGCCTCGACCCGCTCGCGGAACGTTGGATGCAGGAACGCATCGATTTGCTCTTGGACAACAACGGGAAGCGCCTTGCGTGGATGCTGGAGCGCTTCCACCACAATGCGACCGTGCCTACTGTCTCCGCTCAAGACGGCGACAACGACTTGGGCTTCTATATGGAGGCGATGTTTCGCACGCCCATTTACGGGCGATGGGGTCCCGTGGTGCACTTCCTGCATCGCAACATCGCGCGGATTGCGCCGTTGGGCTCATCCGACGTCGCCAGGATTTGCGAGACCTGGCTTAAGTCCACACCGGCGCTACTGTCAGGCAAGCCAACCTATTACCGGGCAGAGCTGGCGGAGTTAGCGCTGGCGTCAGCGCGAGAAGTTCAGTTCGAGCTCATCAAGGATCACATGGGCTACGACAAGGGAGAGGAAGCCATCTATGCCGCCGCATTTGCTGCTACTCCCGATTTGCCCAATGATGTGGGGGCTTGGGCACTGGAAATGGCGCGTCGGCGGCCACTTCGTGAAGATATCCGCGCTCGCAAGAAGCTACATGACCGGAACAAGGCCATTCTTCATGCGGAGCGGATGAAGTCTGATGCCGCCTACCGAGAGCGGAACACGCGGAAGCGCTCGATTCCAAGCTTTGCGTTTCTCGAGCCAAGAAAGCTGCCGCCTTGGCCGGATGGTGCTAAAGGACGCATACCCAATGAGTTCAAGCGGAGCTGCTGTCATCGCGGCGTGCTCACGTCATTAATGCAAATACGACCGGAAATCGCCGCCGAAGTGCTGTTGGCGGTTATCATTGACGACGCCCCGACAGAGGAACGGTCGGACGGCTTGGATCGCGGCTACGGACTGGCCTATGACGGCGATAGCGACGCGGTCATCTACTGGAAGAGCGCGTTCTACTCGTTCTTCCGCATCAATCCGGCAATCGCACTTCGGACACTGGTCCGGCTTATAAATTTCTGCTGCGAGCGTTGGCGCGATAGCTTGGCCAAGCGGACAGATAGGCCGCATCCTCATATCGTTGTTTCGCTTGCCGATGGTTCGCAGAAGAGGCTTTACGGCAATAGGGATGTTGCGGCCTGGTCCTATCAGCAGAATATGCGCATGGGGCAACTGCGTGCGGCTTTCCATGCGCTCGAACGGTGGCTCTGGGAGCGATGTGAGGCCGGCCAGGATATCGGCGACACGGTGGATGCATTAATTGAGCAATGCAATTCAGCCGCGTTCGTGCCTGTCCTTGTCAATGTCGGTAAGGCATACCCTGAGTTGTTTTCGGGTTGGATGAGCCAGCTTCTGGCAATACCGGAAGTGCACTTCTGGGAACATCATGAGCGGCAGGCGCTACCGTTCCGCTTCGACCAGTTCTCATGGTGTCGTTCGGGCGAGGCGCCCTTTCAGGCTGCACGACAGTGGGATTTGGCGCCGTTCCGCAGTCGCGTATTACGGGATATCTCACTGGAGCGACAGAGGTCGGATGGTGCTTTTGCCGGCCGCGTTCATGCATCTTTGCAAAGCTGGATTGCGGACAATCCGCAAATCGATAACGACGAGCGGGAGTTTTTGGCTGCGCTCGATTGCAAAAATTATGATCGTAAGGCTGATGGCACGTTCGTGTTCAAAGCCCCTGCCAACCCGGACGAGACAGCGCAAGAAGCGCCAAGCATTGCTAATCAGTTGCGCTCGGCGGAGGCGCTCGGGAATTACATCTTGCAGGCGGACGGCGGTCTGGCGGACGATGACGCGGTCAAACTGACCGAATTGATTGATGCCATAGAGCAGAGCGACGAGCTAACAGCTGGGGAAAAGCGCATCCATACAACCGCCCTGGCATCTGCGCTGGCGGTGAAGGCTGAGGCGTGGCTCGAAGCCAATTCAATTTGGCGGGAGCGCTGTGTTGCTTTGCTGCACGAGGCATTGGACGACGAGGATAGCTCGCCCGTGCACGGTCGGCGCATGCGCCTGGGGGGCAATCCGGCGCTTGAATATGCAGGACCGGCGCTCGTCATCCGCTGGCTTCGTGCGCCCGACAACCTAGAGCGGGGCAGACTCCTTGTCAGGTTCATGTTGAGTCTGAACGAGGGCGCTGTCGGATTGGTTATCGGTACGGCATTGCAGTATCGACAGCGTGTCGGGAGTCAATGGGAGCGGCTTCTTCAGATTGCTACTCTGTGGTCTGCGCTATTGGCGTTACGGCCGCGGTACGGCGATGACGAGACGGACAGCCGTTTGTGGAACAGTTGGCATGACCGGCTGCGACGGTTTGATGTGAGGCGGCCCGTCGAGGAATTCAAGCCGCAGCTCGCGGCGTTGGCGAAGCGCGTAGAGCGCATTCACCAGCTACGCTTCAGGAAAGCCAACGCGGACAATCCCGAGCGACAGGCGGCGGCGGAGTCGCGGCATCTGTCATGGGGGCTTGATACACTTGTGCTTACGGAATCTTTCAGTTGGGCGCTGAACTGGCCACGCGAGAGCGACGTCAAACTGGATCAGTCAAGTTGCGTCGCCGTGTTGGCCGTATGGGAGTTCGAGACGTGGCGGATTTTTGATGGGGATGACGACAGACGCAGAGATAGGTTGCCATGTCAGCTTGGCTATAATGCTCTTGATACGTTGGGCGGGGCGGCTGCGCAGCAGAAATCAGACGATGCGCATCAATACTGGTATCCCGTGTTGAGCCTTGGAGCCAAGGCGGAAGCCTCGATCCGTCACTTCTGCAATGCGTTCTTCGCGCGTTTCACGGACTCCGCCGCTGCCGCGCAGGTCGCCGTCACGTGGCGTTGCATGCTGGAATTCGTCCTTGCCGACGAGGAGCTGACGACGGAAAGGCGGTGGTATGACGGAGAGAAGGTGCTTCGACATGTGATGGGCTTTGGCAATGAGGTGATGATTGCGCGGCTGCAAGGAAGCACTCAGATTGTCGCTTCCATGCGCGATCTCTACGCGGCGTGGGCAGCTCGACATCTCGCACACGACGACGACAACGTGACGGCATATGCGTATTTTCTCATGAGGCCCGTGGCTTCCGAGCTTCGCATCGAGGGCGTCCAGCAGATCGCAAAAGCGATGGCTTCTGGCGCTGATCGCTATCTTAATCGCCGGGATCGCGTTGGCTCGACGCTCGTGGAACTGATCGAGAAGGTGTTGCAGGAAAAGGTTCCGGACAACGCCGAGCTACGTTCTGCAATTCTGTCGATAACTGACGTGCTTGTGACCCACCGAGTGCCGACGGCGCTCGCCCTTCAGGATCGGATACGGCGGATAAGAAATTGAGGTTGCGGCGTCAACATCGGGCCACTACTTCCGCCCTCGATGTCCCAGATTGCAACTGACCCCTGATAGTCGAGGAGCGGAAGTGGCAACGGGCACGCGCAGGTGCTCCGATCGACAAGGTGTAGACGTTCACAATTGGGTAAGAACCGCTGATCATCGCATCTGATTGGCACTTTCCTGCCGTTTCCGATCACCTCCCAGATCGAGATCGATCTGGCTTGTTGTCCGTCGGACTTGGCCGGCGGGACTTGGCGCGACATGGCGGCGTTAGTGACGTTGAGGCTTTGAGCACTTCTCTCAGTTCGGCTTCGAGCTGTTTTGAAAGGGAGGCCCTGGCCAACCGGGCCTTGCGGGCGCCAACGGCCTCTTGGGCGGCGTGGCGAAGCTGGGCCTTAGTCCCGACAGCGCGGGCTATATCGACGGCGTCGACGTTGAACACGTTACGGGACGCGGCCCAGGCACGTGCCTTTGCCTTGGGTGGGGCCCGGCGCGATGGGCGCTGTGGCTTGAACTTCCGGCCGAACCGTTTCTCCAGGCCTTTGGCGCTGATGCTGAGGCCGAGCGCGGAGAACTTGGTGTAGCTGGCGGTGTCGCCGACCACCAGGCCGGCCTTCTTGCCCCGGCCTTTCCATTCCAGCGTATAGCCATCTTCGGCAAACATCTGCTCCAAGTCGTCCCAGCTTGTGGCGGTGTCGAGCCGCTCAGAGAGAAGGCGACCGTAAGCACGGGAATGACGGCGCGGCCATTGCGGCCGGTTGGTGGGAGCACCGCGCCTGGAAGCGTAAGTGGCGTTGGAGCCGGGCCGCTTGGGCAGGTCGTCGGTCGCCTCGGGGTGGAAGTTGTGCGGCGGCACATAGAGGAATCCGTATTCGTCGGCCAGCAGCTGCATGATGCGGTCGAACCGCCGGTGGCTCTGGAACAGGTCGTAAGCCTTGCCGGTCTCCGGATGGATGCGGTTGATCATCATGTGCAGGTGGCGGTGGGGTTTATCGCCATGGCCCATGACGAGAGCCTGGTGTTCGCCGAGGCCTGCAAGCTCCAGGGTGCGGCGGGCGATCTCCTGCATCGTTTCAGGCGGGGGCAGCTCGTCCGGGTGCCAGTTGATAGTGGTGTGCAGGCAGGCGGCCTTGCAGCGCCGCGACAGCTCGGCCGTGGCCGTCATCAGCTTGGCGGCCCGTACCGGATCGTCGGTGTAGACATTGTGGCCGAACGCCCAGGCGACGCGGTTGGGATTGGTCGGGGTCTCATCGCCATGTATCAGGTAGTGCGCCAGCACGAAGAAATCGTTATGGGGCTCTTCCAGTTGGGCGAGCATGCCTCACGAACCAATGCGGTCTACCGCTGCATGCAGGGCGTCGAGCGTTTGCGCTGCCTTGGCGACAATCAGGGGCAGGTTCATCAAGTGCGCTTCACGCGCAATCTGGTTGACGTTGTTGCCGATGCGGGCGAGTTCCCGCAGCGTTGCGGCATCCTGTCCCCGGGGATGAGGCGCTTGCAGGCGTGTGCCGGCGACGTGGGCGTCGAGGACGTCCGCCACTAGCGCGGAAAAGGTCATGCTGCGGCTATCAGCTTCGCAGTGCAGGGCGGCACGTGTGGCGACGCTCGCCCTGCTTTTTATGACCTGCGGCCTGGGTGTCTTTCGGTCTGAAACTCCCTTCCGGTACCCGCGTCGTGGCATGAATCGTTCTCCCCTTGGTCTGACGCCAGGGGAGCTTGCGGAAAGAGTGGTGCAACGGCGTCACGTTGCTCACCCCGAGGGGTTCGGCCACATTTTGTGGTCGAACCACCACCTCGCCACCTTCTTCTTCCTCTTCGGTTCATTGTATCCGATTGGGGTCTTCAGAAAATGCGTCTGCCTATGTCGTGGTCAGTTCTGTGGTGTCTTTGCCGTGCATGCTAATGCGTCAGCAATCTCGATGGTGCGGCTCGTTGGCCGCAGCTCTTTTATGCGAGGGCTCTGCCCCCTGCTCCCCCGGAGTTTCAGAGAACGTGAGGGCGTGGAGTGTATACAGGTCGAATTGTGGGCAGTGGAGTAGGCGGGGGCAGTAGCACGCGGTAGCTTAGTTGCACGGTACAGCCTGGAGAGGCGATGACCGTGAACGTGAGGGCGCTCCATTGCGCTTCGGCAGGGGCGCTTTCTTCTTTAGTTTGGCTTGAGGTGTGGGCTCGCGGTTCGGCTGCGGCCAGTGGGAGTGCTGTCCAGGGGGGGGCGGACAGATCATGTCGCCCCATTGCCGAAATCGCAGATTTGAGACAAGATGTTGACTGACCGCTGTTGTGACAGCGCAGATGCGACGTTTGGTTTTTAATAGCGCGACCACTCAGCCCTGATTACTGCCGCCGTTGGTTATACGCGGTAGCAGTCTTTTACGAGACTTTCAGTCTAATGATGCGATTGCTTCGGTGGGCGGCGCAACTTCCACAAACGTACGAAAAGCTGCCACCTATTGTGGGCGCTACAATAGCGGCTGCGACTGTTGCTTTTGTGCACATTTTGATCATTCAGCCTGATTGGCCCGTTCAAGACACGTTGCGGCGTATACATTGGCTGTTCGACGGCCAACTTTGGCAGAATTCTTACGGTGTCCAGCTTGCTGAAACGATAATTACCGTAATCGTCTTGCTGATTGCTCTGAGCTTGGCGGTTGTAGCTATCTGGCTGCCACTATGGAATCTTTACCTGTTCGCCCGGAGGTCGGTGAGCGAAGATTTTACGGCGAATGAACTTTATGCATCCTATGTGCAAACAATATTGTTGTTTGCATTGCTGTATTATGGATTGAACTATTTTTCTAAGGGTAGCCTGCTTGGGCTGCATGAAATTGAATCTGTCACGGAGTACGCTAAAAACCAAAAATTTGCGGACGCGACGAAGTGGCCTATAAAGGATGTCTTATTGTCGCTGTTAGATTGTTTGCATTTCAGCGTTGTCACACAGACAACACTCGGATTTGGAGATATGTTGCCTAAGTCATTCACAGCAAAGCTACTTGTAGATATTCAAGTACTATCTGGTGTCTATTTCATCGCAATCGCCATTGCCAGGAAAGTTAGTCAGTAGACGACAACCACGGGTGCCTTTGAGATAATCTCTGTCTCGCTGAGGCTGGACTATGCTGCGCCTACTTATGGCTCAAGAGTGGCAGCCAGCGCACGCTTGCATCGCAAGCAGGGGTGACGCAGACGACGGTCAATTCCTGGGTAGAATCTTGAGCCGATTGGGAACTAGCGACGCCTGTTGCGGTTGGAATAGTCACCGGGATGGAAATCCCCACTTGGCCGTGTAATGCCGGGAGACGTCGCCATGTACGCGGTGCCGAGCGTTCGCTTGCGAGGGGTGGGCATCCGAGCATGTTCCAGCGGGCTGTCATTATGCAGGCTGGCGATGGCCTCATACGGCACGTTGGCCAGGTCGGCCGGGGCTACGTTGAGAAGGTCAGCGAGCTTCAAGAGCAAATGGGTGGCCCAGCTGCGCATGTCCTGGTCGAGGAGGGGGTTAGCGCATAGTCCTTCCTTGAAGCGGAAGACCCAACGGGGGCTATCGGGCAGCGGCTCGATCCAAGCGAAGAGGCTTCCGGTGCCGCCCAGATAGACGCGGCTTTGGCCATGAACGTTGACCGCATGGGTGATGATCATGACGCCGAGCGTGGGTGGAGTTGGCGAGGTAGACAAGGCTCGGTGCTGTAGCGGTGGGCAGGGAACTGGTCGGTTAGGACGATTGACGGATGGGGGTGTGGCGCAATGGCCTCCGGCTCGGCGATGCCTATTCTCCGGAGCCAGCCGTCGCGCCTTGCCCTTCACCCCGGCGCGCCAGCGGGGCAAGGCGCGACGGCTGGCGCAGGCGGCAGCGCCCAAGGGGCCTATTCTCTGGTGAAGCTTGAGCGCCTTGTTGTTGGCCCACATGGCAATCAATCGCGAGAGACCAGTGCAATGGCGAGGGCTTCGGCGAGACTCTGCCGCAACTCCGTCTCGCCATGGGCGGTTGCAATGGACTTGGCAGCCATCCGTAGCATCGCCTGGGCGACGACAACGCGCGGCACGCCGTCGGCGATCAGGCGGTCAATGATGGGGGAAAATTCCGCTTGCAAGGCGGTGTCGAGATTGAGCGCCAAGCGTTCGGGGAAGGATGAGGGGGCGTCTGTCATAGAATTTGTCCTGAGAAGTGAAATTATAGACGAAAATGCCGCGAATGTGAAAACACGAAATTGACGCGCAACGCAATGTGGCGTAGGCTGACCAAGTCAACGTGAAGACGTGTAATAAGCGTTGACGGCATTGGGGCGTTCGGGTGCGAACCGGCGCCTTTTTTTGTGCGCCAGGTCTCAAGGGAAGAAACGTGTCAGGGTTTTCATTGTCGCCGTCTTCGCACGATGGCTACGCGGGCACCGCGTCCACGGTGCAGACAATGAAAGCACTTTGCCATGCTGCAAGTCATTCAAGACGGACCTCAAGACCAATCCACTGCGCGGGCGGCGGCTGACAGAACAGCCAAAATTCGCGACCTCAATGACGCGTTCAGAAGATGCCCCGAGCGGGGCCTCGGCGTCAGCGGGCGCATCATGCTAACCGCAGGCATTGCCGCCATGGGTTGGGGCGACCAGAGTGCCATCATCCGGCAGGTGAAGGAATTTGACGCCTTCGACGAGGGCAACGACTCGTGGGGCGAGCATGACTTCGGGGCGTTCGAGTTCAAGGGGCACAAGATATTCTGGAAAATCGACGCTTACGATAGGTCCTGCGCAAACGGCAGCCCCGACCCGACAGACCCGGCGGTGACGTGCCGCGTGGTCACCATCATGCTGGCCAGCGAGTATTGAGGGGGGCCGTGTCATGGGAATGGACGTATTTGGCAAAGCCCCAACCTCTAAGGAAGGGGAATACTTCCGGAACAATGTGTGGTGGTGGCGGCCCTTAGCCGACATCTGCGTGGCGCTGGCGCCGGAGATTTGCGCCGAGTGCGAGCACTGGCAGTCGAACGATGGCGATGGCCTAAAGGAAAGCAGCGCAATGGCGCTGGCAGCAGTTCTCGATGCACGTTTGGCCGATGGCACTGTTGCGAAGCTGGTTGCTGACCGTGACGCTTGGTTGGCTGCTCTGCCAGACGAACCTTGCGACTTGTGCCAGGGCAAGGGGGTGCGTTCGGACGAGCTAGCCATCAAGAACGGGTGGGACAAGAAGCCCTGCAATGCCTGCGAAGGGAAGGGTACGGTGCGTCCATGGGAGACGCGCTATCAGCAAGACGAGGAGAATGTGCGCGAGTTCGCCAATTTCCTGAAGGCGTCGGGCGGGTTCTCGATTTGCTGAAGGGGTGCGCACTACGCCAGCTTGGGACTTGCCAAAGTGCAAGCAATGGCTCAAGTTGAAAGTGTTGGCCTAACCGTCTGATAGGGCCGACCACGGGGCGCCGATGTGCTAGTCGGGCGCCCCTTTTTCTTTACCCGTGGCAAGGCAAGGAGCGAGATAGTTTGACCTTGTTCGGTTAGCACGCTGAACAGACGGCGGCGGTTTTCGGCCGTGAACAACGAAAGACAAACATCATGGAGATGTTTTTTGCCGTGTCAGGCATCATTGCTTGGATAATTTTCATCAAGCGCCTGTGGAATTGCTGGCGCGGATTCTACCGGCGGCTCAAATGGGCATTCAATCCAAACCGGGAGCCCCAACGATTGCGCACCCCATACCGTGAATTTGTCCACAAGGCTCACAGGCCCTAAGTGGCCGCGCGCCGGTTGGCTCAATTGAAGGCCACCGCGCGCTCTTGGCCTATGATCCTTGTGGACAAATTCACTGCGCCTGAGCGTGCGCGAAACGTGGGAAGACATAGCCGTGTCGTCGTCGGGGGCGGGTCCCTGCCCACCCCCTCCTCCGCCCCGGCATGTTTGCCACATATCTATGCAGAATTCGCACGGCGAGGAATTTCTAATACTAGTATCAAGGGAAGCAACGCTCATGGCTTAGACGCGACACGCGGAAGCTTGATCCTCGGGGACTTGGCCAATGCTGCCAATTCGGGAGAGGTGGGCGGCAAAGCGGTTTCCAGAGCGACAGAACGGGCCGCTGATGAACATTCCGAACGGCGGCGCCACCACCCTGCCCGTAAACGCGAAACGTCTTCTGCGGGCATCTCAGGAGCCTTGCGCGCAAACCTCGGGCTGACGGCGTAGCTGCCGAGGCTGGCGAGCAGCTCAATAAGGAACGCGGGAACAGCACTGACAATGAACGTGAGCGTCGCAGTATCGAGGGGCACGACGGCGCGCAGGGTGGTGAGTTCCGGGTCGGGTTTGAACGTCGGGGCCGAGCCGAGCTTGGCGCTGGCAGTGCTCAGGGCCTCCTCGAGGCTTGCGACGGAGGCGCAGTAGTCGCGCTGCTTGCGGTTCTTGGGTGCCGTGCAGGCGGCGGTGGCGTGCCAGTTTGGGGACTGTTTGGCGGTGTCAAGGTCAGCGAGGGAGCGGTCGTAATCGTCCTGGGCGCGGACACGTTGTTCGGCCTTGCCGGCGACGAGGGCGGAGGAGGTAGTGCGGTTGGTGGTGATGAAGCTGAAGCCGCAGAAGGTGGAGAAGGCAAGGGCTGGCAGCCAGAGAAGGGCGAACACGAAAGCGCGCAGTCGGTAGCGGTCATTCCAGGTTAGGGCGGCGGCGCCGAGGAAGGTGCATTTGGCAAGATCAATCGTGACCGCCAGGGCAATGAGGCCCATCTTCTGGGTTAAGCCGTCACCCTTGAGGTAGGCATAGCTGCCGTTGAACCAGAGGGTCGTGCCGGCGGCGAGCAGAACGGCGAGGCGGGCGAGCCCGATCATCGAAACTTCCCCGGCTGGTAGAGCGGCGCAAACGGAAATTGCACCGCGCTGATGGTGCCGGTGTCTGACTGCTGGACGATGGCCTGGCCGGTGGGCAGCTTGCGCGGGTCGTTGGCGGCGTCGAGCGTGCCGAACAGCGCGGTGGCGTGCGCGTTTTCCGGCAAGCGGAACGCGATCGTCATGGCGCAGTTGGTGCGCAGCGTGACAGGGCACTGGTCTGCCACGGGAGACTGGGAGACCAAGAACATGCGGATGCCAGCGGAGCGTCCACGCATGGCGATGCGCTGAAGGTTGTCCAGGAAGGCGGCGTGGTCCTTCTGCTGGTCCTTGGGCGGCTTGGCGACGAACGTTGGCAGCTCGTCAATGACGAGGGCAACAAAATTTCTGGTCGCCTTCTCGATGCCCTGGGCGCGCTGCTGGGCGTTGCGTTCCCGCATGAGGACGTTGAGTTCGGCGGCGAGTTGCCAGACATCCGGTTCATCGTAGAGGACGCGGATTTTTTTGTGCAGTCTTGCGTAGCGTCCAAGACCAACACCGTCTTTGCCGTCGACCAGATGGACTGCCTCGAAATGCGCCAGGTTGGCGAAGATGGACCGCAGCAGGACGTGCAAGGCAGAGGTCTTGCCGGAGCCGCTGGTGCCGGCGATGTAGGTGCCAGCGGTCAAATCCTTGAACGGGATATGGACCGGTTTACGCGTGGTCACGTCGATGCCGACGAACAGGGCAGCGGGCGCGAGGAAGCGCCGGTCGAACGGAATGACCGACGGCAGCTTCTGTTGCAGCGTGAGCGTCACCGTCGAGGCTGTATGGGCCGTGATGGTCCACGTGTGGTTGGCTTCACCGCCGGTAAGCCAGGCGTTGAGGTCGGCGAGCTTGCCGCGCCACTCGTCGATGTCGACCGGGCCACCGGATTGCAGCATGACGATGCGGCCCTGCGTGGGCCGAGACTGCAGGAGGTCCACTTCGGCAAAGCGGTTATTCTGCGCGATGTCGAGATAGGGGCCGGTGAGATAGGGCCGTGCCGCCAAAGGCAGCGCCGCGAAGTCAATCGTGCGAGGCTTGACGGGAGGCAGGCCCGGCACCGGCACCCGGAAGGGATCAATCATGTCCTTCAGGAAAATCCGATATTGAAAATGGATCGCTTGGTGATGTCGAGGATGGTTGCGCTGGAGGAACTCGGCAAGACCGGAAAGCAACTCTGGCTTGAGACGGAAACGAAGGCGTGCGGAAAGGCGCTCGCTGGAGTGCTTGGCAGAGACTTCTGCACAAGCAAGCTTGTGGCGGAGCGCGGCGAGCTTTGTCGTGCGCTCCAAGCGGAGACGGACCAGCGCGCGGGCCTCCTGCAGCTGGGCGGCAGTGATGGCGGGGGGAAGGTTCATGGGCGCACCTCGCTGCCGGGGGGATAGTCCTTGAGATGTTTTTCCACGTCGGCGATCTGGCTTTGCAGGACGGTGTTGTGGGCGGCGAGGGAGCGGAGGAACCCGTCCCAGGTCGTGGTATCCTTCGACTGCTGGTATTGCAGCCATAGGCGGCTCACCTCGCTGTCGAGCGCGTTGCCGGGCTGGACCGGCAACGGCTGGAACGTGGGCGCCGGGGCGAGCGCAAGCGCAAGCGTCACCGTCGGCGCCGGCGGAACGGTCGGCGCCGGAGGCTTGCGGCGGAAGCTGTCGAAGAGGCCCATGGTCGGGTTATCCGCGACGGGTGGTTTCGTAGGAGAACGTGACCCCGGTGTCCTTGGCCGGCGTGATGGTCAGCACCGGCTTGTAGACATGCTGGGGCGGTAGCGCGGGCGGTGCCACGTAGGTGTGGACCGTCTGCGGGTAGCGCCGGGGCGGCGGGGTCGGGGGCCGGGGCGGCTCGTGGTAGGTGTAGTCCGGCTCCGGCGTCGGCAGCGGATCGGGGGGCGGCTCGGTTTCGACCGTGAGGTTGAGGCGCTTGATGGCGTCAGCGATGACGGCGGGTGCCGCGCGGGCACGGGCGGCCCACTTGACATAGAAGGTGGGCGTGAGGCCCCGGCGCTTGATGAGGTCGGCGGCGTACTGGACGCCGGCGGCGATGCCGACATCGAGGGTCTCCAGATAGCTCTTGCCGGCTTCAAGCTGCAGCGACACGGTATCGGTAGACGTGAACGGCTTCATTTTGAGCGTGAACTTTTCGACGCGACCATCGGCATGCTTGGCAGCCACGATGACCTCCTCGATGAGGCCTTCGCTGACGGCTTGCTGGACGGCACGGACCTGGTCATTGTCCTTCATGCCGGTGTTGGCGAGCATCTCGCCGGCAAGACCTGCATAGAGGACGGTCTTGGGGACGGGGGTCAGTTTGAGCGAAACTTTGGGTGCGGCGAGCGTGGTCATGGCATCGGTCCTTTCGCGGATGCAGGAGGATGTGGAGGGCCGCGTCAGCGGCGCCCCCACCACCGCTTGCGGTTGGTCAGGTAGTTGCGGACGCGCGACGTGCGGATGAGCTTGGCTGCCGCCCAGGCGGTCTCCGGCGTGAGTGCCAGGCGCCGCTGGTAGACGGCGTTGATGGCGGAAGCCTCCGGCATACCCTTCTCGATCAGGCTGCGGGCCTGGAGCGCACGCATATGGAGTTGCAACGCGGTCCAGAACGCAATGGGCTGCCGGATGTTCTTGCGCACCAGCGCCGTCACCAGCGCACGCTCGGTCGAGGTTTTGGGGTCGAGGACAGACCAGGCGATATTGGTGCGGTCTTCCGGGCTAGGCATATGGTCGTACCAGATCGCGCGGCCGGGACGATGGAGGCTTTCGCGCATCCCCGTGGCGTCGTTCACGGTGATGATGAAGCCGATGTTGGAGCCGTCGACATTGCGATAGAGGTGGCGCTTGTCCGCAAGAGCCATGAACTCGTTGACGAGCAGCTGGCTGTTGATGGTGTGGCCTTGGTTCTCACCGACGTTGGCGGTGGAGAGATCGAAGTCGTCGATGATGACGACGACGCGGACGTTATAGGTCGCTGACCAGCGCTCCAACTCGGCCATGACGGCGTGCAGGGTCTGGACCGATGCGCCTTCGACCTCCCCGGCGAACAGGCCAGGCGAGAGCACCGCCGTGGTGAAGTTGGCGTTGAGGCAAGCAATGAGGCAGCCATCGGATTTGCCTTCACCAGGCTTACCCTGAACCCACAGCATGCGCGCGGCCTTGTCGCGGGTGTACTGGCCGACCTGGTTCGTCAGATGCTCGCGGATCTTGAGCGCGAGGTCCCGGAACTCGAAGCGCTGCCGGACGATCGGGTCATTGGGAAACCGCAACAGATGCTTGAACTGCCAGGGGGCACCCGGAGGCAGGGGAGGCGGCGCCTGGTGTACCGGTTGGGCAGGCTGCTGCTGGGGTGGTGTGGAGCCGTTGGCCCCGTTGCTCATGTTCGGGAAATGCGTCGTCATGGTGATGCTCTCCGCGTTGGGGTCTTCAGCTGAGGCCCTTCATGAAGCTGTCGGGATCAGCGATCTCGACCCTGGTGCCCTCATCCTTGTGCTGGTTGATGAAGGCGATGAGGTTCTGCCAGGCGGCCCGCTCTTCGTCGGCGTTCAAGGGTGGCGGGTCGGCGACGACCTCGGTGTCGGCAGGCTGCTCCGAAAACTGCGGGATGGTGCCGTTACGCAGCGCTTGCGCGAACGCATCGGCGGAGGCGACAGACTCGGAAACGGGCGCCTGTACCGGTGCACCGGCCGGAGCAAGCAGCTCCTCGGCAGCAGGGTCGGGAAGCGGCGGCGGCATGGGAATGGTCTCGGCGTCAGAGACAATGTCAGTTCGCCGGGGAAACGTCGGCATCTTGCGGGGTTCGAACATGGGTCAATTCCTCATGGTGCGTGGATAGATGCCCGGCGCGGCGCCGTGGCCGCGCCAGGTCGGTTGAGCGTCAGACGTCCTCGGACTGCAGGGGAATATGCGTGTTGAGGTTGACGAAGAGGTTCCGATCGTTGCCGGCAGTCACGTCAACCGACGCCGAATAGACGGTGTCGATACTCAATTCAGGCATCTTGTGCCCGGGAGGCACGCTGATGAAGACGCTACTCGTTTCCTCGTCAGCAGGGCCCTTGCGGTAAAAGATGCCGCGAAGGCTCACCTTCTTGTATGGCGTACCGCTCTTCGTAATGGCATCTTTTTCAAAAATGCCTTTGAGCTTGAATTTCAGATAAAAGCCGGTCTCTGCGAGAGTGGCCATGTCATCAGTCCTTTCATTTTGTCGAACGCGTTTTTTTGCGCGTGGTAATCGCCAGTGGGCGACGCGAAGAAGGAAAACAGAGGCGGGCCACGGGCGCACGGACATGGGCCACCGAGGTAATGGGGACCTGTCCTTGACATTCCGCGAATCAGCGACGCCGGATTGGTGTTGGAAGCATGGACGACGCTTTTGGGTTTTGGTTTTCGGGTCGGTCGCATCGGGAATTCCTCGTCAGTCAGAATGGAAGGCCATCGAATTCATCTGACTGGAAGGGGTCGGGAGAACTCGGCGACCTGCGGTTTCGCTTCGCGGTTCGCTGCTCGGCGCAATGCTCTTTGCGGGCCTTGGCCCATGCGCCCTTCATGGTGACGAGCTGGCGATTGTGGAGTGCCTCCGTGAGGTAGCGAACGACGTCCGGGCTCACGTGAAAGCGCGGGGCGTCAGCCGCACCGAAAAGGTCCTTCGGCGGGTTGGCCGATAGGTAGGACACCGGCTTGCAGCAGTACTTCACAGCCTCGGTGGTGCTATTCCTGTCAGGCTGGCGCGTGTCACCGTCCGGGTCCGGCTTGGAGGCCGCGATCCAGCATTGCGGGAGGTAATCGACGCGGAGGCAATCGCGGAACAGCTCGCGAATGCGCATAATGGCCAGATAGCGCCCCTCCACCATGCAGGCATCGGTAATGAGTTGGGCGCAGTGGGCATGCCAACCAATCATCGGGTTGGCGTCATCACCCCGGATGGCAGCCTCGACGCCGATCAACACGCCGTGGTGGCTGCGCTTGACCTCCTTCAGCGCGTAATACCGCCTCACCGCACCTGTGAAGTCCTCTAGCGCAGGTTTGGCCTCAGCAAGGGGCCGGTTGCGCATGGAAAGCGTCAACAGCGAAATGCGCATCTCAGGTGTGTGCCGCCAGATGCGCTCCAGCAAGGCATGGTGAAGTCTGCGGGTCTGCCGGGCATGGATGCGCTGGCAAACCTGGCAGGTGCGCGAGCGGCATTGCCGGGCTGTGTGCATGGTGGTGTAGGGGGCATCGTCGTCGGGCTCATGGACGACGATGCGGGTCGTGCGGTAGCACGTTTGCATGGCGTAACCCCGCGCGGCGTAGAACGTGGCGCGCGACGGATCGGTTTCGCGGCGGGCCAGCGCAAAATGCGCCGCGATGATGGCCTTGTCGGTGTCCAGCATGCGCCGGAACCGTTGGGCCGCACGTTTGGCCGGGCTGGTCATGATGTGGTCCGCTGGCTGGTGCATTGGCGCTCGTGCCGGGCAAGCCATTCGGTGAGCTGGCGCAGCGGATAGGCCACGCGGGAGTTCTTGAAGGGGCCAAGCTTCAGCCAGGCCGGGCCGGGCCTTGTGGGGTCGGCCCGCCAGCGGCGAAGGGTTTGAACGCTAATGGTGGTCAGCTCAGCTACCTGAAGCTCGGTCAGATGTCGCACGTCGTTGCTCATGGCATCCTCATCGGAACGGAATGGATGGGGCATCGGGAGTGTTCGTCGTCCGACGCAGGATCGTGACGACACGGCCATGTTCGGTTTTGCGGCCTTTGGTGATCTCAAGGCCCTGCTCGTGGAGCAGGCGGGCGTTCTGCTGCAGGTGCAGCGCGAGTTTGCGGGGACTGGTGGGCCATTCGGGCGAGCGCGCGGTGGCGTCGTCGGCGCGGGCGGTGAGAGCCGCGAGCAGACTCTTGAACGTGCCAGTCCAGCTCGGCGCATGCTCGAGAAGCTGGAACAGCGCGGCAATCACAAGGTCGTTGTCCTGCGTGGCGATCAGCGCCTCGTGCTGGTTGGCAACGAGGAGGTCGACATAGGGTGTGTCGATGCCGAACGGCTCGGCGGCGGTGGCGATCTTGGCAAGCAACGACAGTCGGGGCGCCTGCGCGAGACGGGTCGTCGCGTAGTTGCGCAGCGCCCGGCTCAGAAGGTCGCAGAGGTAGCCCATAACTAACGGCAGATCGGCGTGGGTCTGGTTGACGGCGTCGGGGTCGTAGCCGTCGACAGCGGAAATCCGCGCCAGATGGATGTGGATGCTGCGGTCGATCAGGTCCTGGCGCGGGATGTCCGGGCTGATGCCATTGAACATCACCGGGCAATGGGCGCGCAGGATGGTCAGGTCCGCGTCGGTGTAGAGTCGGCGCTTGACAATGGCCGAGCCAGTACTGAGTTGGCAGACGGCATCGGATAGGCTGCCCTTGATGAAGTCGACGTTGTCATACGAGAGCAGGTGCGAGGTCTGCGCGCTCACAAATAGGTCGTCGATCTTGGCGGGCTTGGCCGCTGTGGTCGTCACCTCGTTGTCGAGCAATGTCTTGATGAACTTGGCAAGGGTGGATTTGCCGGAGCCGGCCTCGCCGGTCAGGATCACGATGGGGTAGCTGAACGAGGCGGCGAAGTTGGTGGGTACTAGACAGGCCAGCTGGGCGCCGAGCAGCAGCTTGGCATGCTCGTCGGTGATGCCGGGCGGCAGGATGCGCTTGAAGGCGGCATAGCCATCGTCACAGGCCTCTGGCGTCGGAAGGGGTCGCTGGGTTGGGAAGCGCACGAAGAACGGCTGCAGAGGCTCCTCGGTGCTCCAGCCATTCGCCGTGATGCGGATGCAGGTGCCGTCAAGCTCCTGGCTAAGGTCGATCCAGATCTCGTGATCATCGGGCAGGTAGGCCGTGCGCTTGAACACCGGGCGCCGCTTGGCAACGCGGTGGGCCTTGGAGCGCAGGAAATCCTGAACCTCCTGGAATCCGGTCTTGTTGATGAAGGCCTTGGGGTCGCCGTGGCTGAACTCATCGGCCAAGATGTTGAGCTGCTCGTGAACTCGCGCGGCGCCGAGCTTGTAGAGCGCGGTGAGCGTCCCGTAGGAAACCTCCACGTAAAGGTCAGCAAGGTCAGCCGTGGACTGGATCAACGGCAATTTTGCCAGCACGTACAAGAGAAAATCCTCGTCGGCGACGACTGACTTTGCGCCTGACTTATCCTGACCATCCTGACTTTGGGCGCCGGCGGGCTTATCGGCGGCTACGAAATCCGGCGCCGCGACAAGCTGCTCGTTGTGAGGAGCGGCGCCGTTCGCAGACGCGGGGCGCTTTGCCGGCTTCTTTGCGGTTGAGGTTTGTTCGCGTGTCTTGGTAGCTTTGCCCATGATCCACCTACCTGATGCGCCACGGGGGCGCGTGAGAGATGATGGGAACAGGGAACACGGTTTGGACGCAGAGAGCGGGACAATGGGCTAGTCGCCGGGGAAGCCTTGTCCTTGACATTGCGCGAATCACTGAATTGCTGCCGCATGACGGGAGGGACGCATGCTCACGACAGCGCACACGTTGGCGCCTCAGAGTTTCAAGACGGCTCTCTTGGCTGCGCTAAACCTTGCGTTGTCGATTATGAATGCGCATCGCGAGCGGAAAAAGCGAAAGCCGCTCACCAGCTATGCCCAACTCGCAACCGAGTGTGAAGCATTGGCGCAAAAAGATTTGCGCAAGAAATTGCAGCGGATTTTAAGAAGCCCATATGACGATGACCGCATTGCTACTGCGGACGCATTAAGCGATGTGATCGAATACATTTTGCGACCGCTATTCAAGGACGATTTCCCTGGCGAATGCGAGCGCTTGTGGCAATTCTATGTGATGTTTCATAGGGAAAGACTCGAATTCACAATCGGCGAGGGGATGGTGGAAGCTTTAATAACGCGCACCGGAAAACGAAACAGCTGGAATTCGCATGAACTAATCATTGCCATTCACGAACTCCTAAATGAACCAAGTAAGAACACTATTGCGGAATGTGCAGCAGGACTTATTGCCGAATTAACGATTCGGCGCTCAGACCTTGGATTGGGTGAGTGGGAGCCGTTTTACGACGTAATGAGCGAACTTCGTTACCTTGCAATTGCATCAGCTTGTGCAAGGAATGACTACCGCGGATTATTGGAGCTTCATTCGCGTAGCCAGGTTGCGCATCTCGTTCCACTTATGCTGACAAGAGAGGGAAATTTTGCGACCGGGAGAATGTTGAATCTGGCCCGAGACTCGGCAAGTCCAGAGGAAATTTATGCCTCGTATTCAGAGATATGGAGCGCTCTAAAAAAGTGCATCGAACGCAAAATTGCTGATTTTGCCGCACCTTGGAGATATTTTGCCTCATCTCAAACATTGATGCGAACATTTCTCCTTGGAATTGGTGGGAATAACAGTGGTTGCGTTACAATTCCAGCTGGCTTCGAGGACCTCTGGAACCCGACGTCCTTGTCTTGCCTTGTGAGAGAAAATATGTCGGCTGGCGTTCATGCAATCCAACTTCAAGAACTGTTTTATAGCGCCAGAGGCATCGAACCAACACCCTTAGCGAAGCTAGCCAATTCGCGACTCTTATGTCAGCTAGTGTTTGATTTAGATTGGATCCTGGCTGCCCACATTCCGTTTCCAGAAGAGTCTGTTGGCGATCTATTGGAGGAATGGAGTGAGAAGCTGGGTGAGACAGTGACAATGGAACTGCGTGGGCTTGAATTCGCGCGTTGGCCAGATCAATGTGTATCGTGCATGCTCGCATTAGCAATTGTATATTTGCGCCAGAAGAAGACACGCGAAGCTGGAGCGTGTCTGGTGGGCATTCAACGAATCGTCGAAGTTATGCCGCTTTCGATTGAGGCAAGAAGTGGAATTTGGGCGAATTGGTACATGATTACTGGCCGATATTTTAGGGCCGCTGGCTTAAGTGATGAAACGGCCCTGATGCGTGCTTCACAAGTTTATAAGGCTATTGGTAATGAACGGATGAGAAAAGAAACAGAGCGTCAAATGTATATTGCCGGTTTCAGCGGAAATGAGGGGCTACGTGACAAAGGCGTAGAAGCAACGACGAATATTCTAAGGAAGTTCGTGAGGGAAAATGAGCCGCCTTGCCTCAGCAAATGAAAGTGTCACGGGGTTGTCTGGCCCCGCGTGAACGTGGAGGTCGTCGAGGAACGCGAGAAACTCACGATTGGAAAGCTGCGCTTTGTAGACAGACAGGACCATCTCGGGAGTAACGAGCGCCGAATTGCCTCGGACCTGCTTGCAAACTGTCGTGAAGACGATGGCATCCACATAGTGCAACTCGTGGACCTCAAGGGTACAGCATCGTGGACGATGCTTAAGCCAGAGGCGTCGGCCTGGGATCATGTAATTCCTGATCTCATAGTCGAAACCGAGGCCTGACATATCGGCACCAAGAGTTTCAAGGGATTTGAAAAAGCCTGGATCGTACATATTGGCAAATTTTGTGACCATAAACTACATTTGGAAACCTCATTGGGATTAAACTCGACAACAAAAATAGGATTTGTTCAAAGGGTGTGCAAGGGGGAATGGTAGAAACATTTTGGTATGGCTATGGTGCGCTTGCGCCAAACAAGAAGAATTCCTTTGATCTGTTTGGCGTCCCGTCCTATTGCAACGTGAAATCAAACGTGAAGCGATTTGCTGACACCAAGACAACGCGACATCGAGATTGGTTGCAATTCAGAATAGTGCCTGCCTTTCTTAGCCGGGCGTCTTTTGGGTTTAGTAAGCGGTAGCGACTGGTTCTTTTCTTGGGGCTTGGGTGTTAGTATTTGAGTTAATGGTGTGTTAAAGATCACGAAAGTGAGCGCATCTTTTTGAAATACAAAAAATAAGATATCCACAGGGTCCTCGATCTGCCGAAAAATCGTCCGCGATGTGCCGACAAAAAGTCCGCGATGTGCCGAATTATTCTTATTGGTCCGTGATATGACGAATATTGACAATTAGTCCGTGATGTGCCGAAATCGGACCCATGAATGATCAAAGTCCTTTGTTGCCGGATCGGTATCCCCAGAAAGAGCTTTTTCTTTGCGACGTAACGGATGCGGTACTCAAGGGCGATATGGCGTCGATGGAGCACCCGTTTTTCTCACTGACAACGCAGAAGGACACCGCAGTTCGCCGGTACGAGAACGGTGACAAATGGGTGGAAGTCATCCCGAGCGTACGGGGCCTGGCGACCGTGTTCGACAAGGACATACTGATCTTTGCCACCAGCCAGCTCATGGCAGCCAAGAAGGAAGGCCGGGAGGTGAGCCAGGAACTGGTGATGTCGGCGCGCGATGTGTTGGTGTTCAGCAACCGCCACACTGGCGGACACAACTACGCTCTGCTCGAGGATGCCCTGGAGCGCCTCAGGGGAACACAGGTGTCCACAAACGTGCTGACCGGCGGCGAGCGGGAATGGAATACGTTCGGCCTAGTAGAGCGGGCAACCGTGATCCGTGACGACAAGTCCGGGCGGGTCAAGGAGCTGCGCATCAAGCTCTCGGATTATCTGTTCCGGCAGATCATGTCGAATGAGGTGCTGGCGCTGGCACCGGACTATTTTCGCTTGAGAAAGGCCATTGAGCGCCGCGTCTACGAAATCGGGCGCAAGCACTGCGGGGCGCAGGCCGAATGGCTCATCGGGTTGGGGCTGCTTCAGTCCAAGTGTGGCTCGCGGGATAGCTTGAAGAAGTTCCGGTCGACCATGCGGGAGATCGAGGAGAAGGACCATCTGCCCGACTATCACATCATCATGGAACCCGCCGACAAAGTGCGGTTCGTCAACCGCAATACGATGAAGAAGGTCGAGGACGCGACAGGCAAGATCAACCTTTCCAGCGATGCTTTTCACGATGCGCGGCAGGTGGCGCCAGGGTGGGACGTGTATTTTCTGGAGCAGAAGTGGCGCGGCTGGATGGCCAAGCGGATGGAGGAAGGCATGGAAACACCGCGTAACCCGGACGCGGCCTTCTTTGGGTTCTGCCGCAAATGGTATGAACGGAACGGCGCGCCAGTGTGAGGGTGCGCGCGTTCTCAGCTGGGGCAAAGTAGGCTGGAAGTACCAGAGCCGCTCAGTGGGGCATCAAGGGTCGGAAGAATGCTTCCAGCGCCTCGGTGTAGGCGTCCTGCTTCCGCATGCGGCGTTCCTTCGTATAGACGAAATCGATGAATTCCGCGAGGTCGGCGGGAAGGCGGATAGTCTTGGTGGTGAGATGCGGTGTGGTGTGAACGGGACCGGGGATCGGCGCAGGTCGCGGCTCAGTTGGAGCGGCGACTGGTGCAGGTATCGATTGCGACTCGTTCTTGACGGCAGCCTGGATGACTTCAAGGCGGATGGCTTCCATGCCTGGGCTTTCGCCAGTGGGGTTTGTGGGGGAGAATGACTTCATGCGGCTCATGCGGCGGCCCTTTCTTGTTGTCGGCGGGTGATGAGGAGGGTGATTTGCTCGGCGAGCGCCTCGATCTCGCGGCGGGCCCTGCTGCGGGCGGGTTCGGTTTCCAGGATGGTGAGGCCTTGGCTGGTGCTCTCGACGAATGAGGCTCTGGCGCAGATGTGCGTCTCCAGAACATGGTCGGTGGAGTTCTCCAGAGCCTTGAGGATTGTTTTTCCGGCCAGTGTCCTGGGGTCCTTCTTGTTGACGACGTAAAACCAATCCAGCGGCTGTTTGGCGGCCAATTCTTGAATGGGCCGCAGCTCCTCGATGGTTTTGGTTATGCTGTCACCAGCCCAAACGTCAAAGCCTGAGAGCTGCGTGGGAACAAGCACGATGTTGCTTGCCAGGATGACATCGCGGGCGATGAGGTCACCACGGGGCGGGCCATCGATGACGACGAAATCGTAAGCTTTGGACAGCTCGGCCATTTGGCCGGTGATGGTGCCGTTGTTGATGGCAGTCACGGTGAGATTGGGAATAGCCGGATGGCCATTCTTGACGCGGCACGCGTACCAGGCCATGGCGCTGGCTTGTGGGTCGGCGTCGATGAGGAGGGTGTTATGGCCCTGCGTGGCGGCGATGGCGGCAATATGCAATGCGAGCGTGCTCTTGCCGGTGCCCCCCTTCTGGCTGATAAAACTGAGAAACATTCAAGCAATCTTTCTTTATGGCAATGAAGTATTCTTGCAATATGAATGAATGACAATATGGCAATGCATATTGCAATAGGGGAATGTTGCAATATGGCAATGAGGTTTGCAATCTTGCTTTATTGCAAAGTTACCTGATTGCTGGATTGCAAGATGTCCAGATTGTTTGCCGGGAAGATTCGCAGATGTGAGCCATCAGGATGCAACGTGTTTGCGGCGCATGGCATCCATGATCTTCTGCCCTGTGGTCTCGGTCATTTGGCGAACGGGGTCGTCGGCCAAGTGTGCGTAGCGTTGGGTTGTCACGGGCTGACGGTGCCCGAGCTGTCTGCCGATAATCGGCAAACTGGCGCCGGACGCGACGGCGTGGCTGGCGAATGTATGGCGCAAATCGTGGATGCGCAGGGCATCGAGGCCGGCCAAGGCGCGGATACGCCGCCATGGCTTCTGGATGTTTATCAAACGCTGGCCGGTGACGTGGCCCGGAATAACAAAAGGATTGCCGTCAAGGCGCGGGAGAGACGTGAGGATGTCGACAGCGGCGCTGTTGAGGCTGAGGGGTTTCTTTCCCGTTTTGCTGTCTGGCAAAAAGGCGATTTGGCGCTCGAAATCGATGTAGCCCCATTCGAGGGTCAAAATCTCGCTGAGGCGCGCTCCTGTGACAATGAGAAGGCGAATGGCGGCAATGGCAGGAAGCGAGGCGATGCCGTCCGCTTCGGCTTGATCAAGCGCGGCGCCGAGTCGGCCGAGTTCGTCAACGGTGAGATAGCGTTCGCGGTGGTTCTCCTCGTAGCGGTCAATCTTAAGGCAAGGATTTGAACCTTCTGGGCGCAAGCCTTGGTCCTCGGCCCATGACATCAATTTGCTGAGAACGGCAAGGGCGTGATTGGCGGCGCGCTTGTGCTCTTGCCATTGGACGTGGGCGGCATAGACGGCCGGGCGGTCAATGGCTGCGATGGGGCGATCGCCGAAGGCGGGTTTTAGGTAGAGGCGGATCAGGCGGGCGTATTCTTCCAGGGTCCGAGGCTTTTTCTTGGCCCCATGGGTAGCCAGGAACTGGTCGGCGACGACGTCGAAGCGGGTGCTATCAACCGGCGGGGGAGGGGCTTTGTCCGCAAGGGTAGGATCGGCGAGCAGGCGGATGGCCTGCTTGCGGGCGGTCTCCGGCGTCCAGATGTGGCCCTCTGGGTGGCCGTCCGCATAGCCGTGCTTGCCGATCCGGAGCCAGCGGATGGCTCCCTGGACGCGCGTCTTCACGGTGTAGGTGATGGCGGGGCCCTTCTGGCGGCGGGCGCAGAAGCCTCGGATCTCGGTGTCCCAAACGGTGGTGTTGACAGACATGGTGTTGATGACCGTGAGGGTCAGTTTCTTGCGAAGCGGGTCGGTCATCGGGGGGCTCGCATGGCAATCTGGAAAAATCTGGTACTTTAACCTAGCGACCAACTAGCGACCACTCAAGCGAGATGGTATAAGAAAGAATGGGGGGCGCGGAATGAGTTTTATAAGTAAATTCAACAGCAGCGGGTCATGATGAGAGCGCTAAAAGCTGCATGACTCCAGACTACGAATCTGGGGGTCAGAGGTTCGAATCCTTTCGGGCGCGCCATCTTGTTTTCTTCCCCGCGAATCGACTCTAACACATTGAACGGTATGGACTTTTTAGGGTTCGAAAAACCCTAATTCCGGGTGTACGCCATCCGCTCGGTAAACCCCAATCTCAGCACTGTTTTGCGCAGGTGAATCTGTCCTGAATCCCAAAGTTTCCGTGGGTTTGCGAGGAAGCCGCACGCGAGTTCGAACATTTCCTCGAAGGTGCGTTTCGGAGCTGTGCCCTTGGCCAGCTTTTCACTCGCAACCAGCTTGCGCTTCTCCAGTTCCGCGATGCGTTGCTCATAGGCGGCAATCGCCACATCGCTTTCGCTGTTCATGATGCGGTCAACCGCTTGGCCGATCTGGCGCTCGACCTTCACGATGTCCGCTTCTAGCGTCGCCTTCATCGTCGTCGCTTGCTCCAGACGCATGTTCCATGCGTCCTTGAACATCACCTTGACGAGCGAGAACAATTCCTTGCTCGGCGTTAATGTATGCAGCATCGCCGTGAAGTCACCCTCGATCTGATTTCTACGGATCGACTTGCGGTGACTCTCGCAAGAGCGGTTGTGGCACAGATAATAAGGATGCTGCTTGCCTGTCTTGCTCTTCGACCAGCAAGCTGTCAGCGGCTTGTGGCAGTCACCACAGACAACAAACCCACGCAAAGGGAAGTCCGCGTTGATGTCAGCGCGGGCTGGCACTTTCGCGCCGCCCTTCAAGCGGTCTTGAATCTTCTGGAATGTTGCAAGATCGATCAGACCCTCATGCTTGCCCTGCCGAAGTGAGATGTCCCACTTGGGAACTTCGATATATCCCGCATAGGTCACGCGCGTGAGTAGATCGTTCACACGCTGATTGCGCAGTTCGTTGCCCGGTAGGTCTTTCGGGAAGTCGGGCTGGCTTTCGAGGAAGCGTTTCACCTCGACCTGGCTGTCGAAGCGCCCACTGGCAAAACCTTCCAAGGCTTCCTGCAGAATCGAAGCATACGGTTCGTCGCGCACCAACATGTTGCCGTGCCCGCTCGTTCGTTCATACCGGTAGCCGATGGGCGCCGCGAAGCACCAGTAGCCGTTCATGGTCCGCGCGCGCATCCGGTTGATCGTCTGCTCGGCGTTCTTCTGGCGCTGATGCTGGGAGACGCTCGCCAGCATGTTTTCGACGAGAAGCGAGTCGGAATCTTCGCCGAACTCGATGGTCGGGCTTTTGAGGATGCCGCCCGCCTCACCGATCGCGGCGCGCAGATCAAAATGCACCCGCACGTCGCGCGCAAAGCGCGACAGGTCATCGATGATGACAACGTGCGGATTCCGCCGATCCGAGCGCAGATAGGCGAGCATCGCTTGCACACCTGGCCTATCGGCCCGTTGCCCGGTCAGATCGTCGGTGAACACCGTCTTGACATTGTAACCCTTGAAGCTCGCGTATTGGCGGCAGCGCGTCTCCTGCGAGTTCAGACCGTCGCCCCGCTTGGTCTGCGCTTTCGAGGACACGCGGCAGTAGATGACTGCGTCCGTCACATTATGTGATGGCTCAAGTTGAAAGCTCATAGTGCAGTCCTTCCCCTACGCGGTTACCTTTTTCGCTGATCGGACATCGATTGCAGCTTGCGCAGACTCGATGCCGAAGCCCAGATCAACGAAGGACACGATGATACCCCAAAGGGCCTCGATGAGTTCCTTCTTTTGATCTTCCGGAATATCTGCATCCGCGAGATATTCCTCATAAACGCGCCAATCAATTTTCAATTTCGGGCGCGTTTCCATTTCTTCTTTTTCATTTTTTATGCTGGCTAATTTATTGTCCAGCTTTCGATCTCCTTTACTCATCGCTTTTTCTTTCTGGCCTTTTGTTTGTGTCTCTAACTCATCATGTCCTCGCTCTTGTTATAAAGAACAAAACATGAACACTATAACCTATCTAGCTTCCTAGTGCTATGAATTAATTCCTAGAACCAGGAATGAACCGTCCCGTACGGCACACATGCGTGTGCCGTCTAAGCCCCTTTAGGGCGCTGTTTCGTGGGAATTATACGCTTGGCCTACATTTCGCTGAACAAGTGTACGCACAGGCTCGCTTCCGCCGCTACCCTTATGCTTTTGTCAGTTAAACAAATCGGGCTGAATCAGCCGCACGAGATCGAAAAGCGGCGTTGGTAATACCAGCCGCAATTCCGAATTACATATTCCAGATTAATTCGACTGAGTAATTTCCAGAACAATAGGAATTGGCGCTTCGCGCGTTCTGCAAGATGTGTGTGGTAATACCACACATCTTGGCAAGGGGAGCCCGCTGCGCGCTCCCCGTTGCATCCCCACCGGCTAAGGTGCGCTCCGACATTGAGTCGTCGCCCACCTCCAAACGTCCCCGCCGTTTGATCGCGGACAGGTGTGCAGCCACCTGTACTACCGGTCAGGAGAGGTCAGCTCTCCCAACACCCTTCGAGCAAAGGGCGTTCCTACCCTTGTGCAATCCTGACCAACCGTCCGCCGATTGGATGCCGCCGGCGTCGCGCCGCTGGATCACGGAACTACCGGAATCGTCACCGCCAGCAGTGCTGCAAATCCTTCTCCCACAATACGATGTCTTGATCTTTGGCGACGGCGTAGGCCGCCCCCAATACAAGTGCGTATTCGTGGAACATGCGATGATCCGAGAGTAGCGGTTCCGATGTTGTCTCCGTCATCGTGTTCCGCACTAGCGAAATCGACGACACATCATTGTCCGCATCTTGCCCGATTTCCTGCGTGCAAACCCGTATGTACGAATGCGGCTGAACGGAACCACACTCTCTTGAGCTGTCCAACAATGCCCGGATGCGCATATCAAATTTCTGGAGCGCGTAAGAACTCAGCGCCGTCAGGGACGGCTTCTCACCCTCTGCGGCGCACCAGTTCAGCCATTCCGTCGGGTCAACAGGCATCTCCACCAATGGCTTCAAGCTTGTCGCGGCTCCTGCCGCCTTGGCGACATGCGCTTGCCATGCCTCAAATGTCGCAAGGCAAGCGCTCGAATCCGAAACGGCCTCAACAATCGCTGTCCAGTCACTGAAGCTCAGCCCCGGTACGACAAGCGCGACCGGCGGACACGTCTCAAGTTCAGATGAATTCCTTCGCGGCCGTCCATGAACATAGAAGTCCGACGGGCCGAATTCTGGCGCAAGTTTTACGAAGCGTCGTGCGTCAACCTCAAAAACAATCTCGTTGACGGGTGTCGTCTGGGGATGCGCGAATGCACCTCCACGCATCATCTCCGTCATGAACCCTTGAGCGAATTCCTGCCAAGCGCCGTACAGTTGGTCCCAGCCCACGAAATTGGCATTCCGCGTTATCGGGATGTAATCGGCTGGCCAAAGAAAAAAGTTCTCGAAGCCATCGCTGTGATAGTAATAGCCTGCAATCACGACCCCATCAATCTGCGACGTGTCTTGGCTCACGCGATGTACGACGAGCCTTTTCAGGCCCTCGTGATCCAGTGACGTGTATCCATTGTTGCAGACAAACAGAACTGAGCGACGTGTCTGCGGGAACTCCGCTCTGGTTTGAGGCAACTGCTTGCGCGCCTTAGATACTTCCCCGTGAATGGGGCGCTCAACGATCCGGTCATACGCTCGTTGTCCTTCAGCGCTCAACGCATCGCGATCGATGACGTGAACAGGCTTCTCCGGCGCTTTATCGACAAACAACTGACAAAGCTTCTCCTGATGCGTCGGCTTCAAGAGAACTTCCTCGTTCAGCATTTTTAGCTCGATGGCGGCATCGCCGAGAATGTAGTCTGCCCCTCTGTGTTGCCGCTTGTCTGCGTCTGCATGAGCAATCGTCCCGCCGATCTTCTCGATCATAGCGGTCACGTCACTTTCTCTCAGCGCTCGGATCGAGAATGCGGTAATCGGGTTGGCTCCGTCAAATGTTCCGGGTCCAGCAAGCCATGATTCGTCCTGATCCCTAAGACTGTTCGTTCAGCGTTTGCGCGCACCGTTGCATCCTCATTGGCCAACGGACACCTGCCGAGCAGAACTCAAATTCTTGTTTCTTGACAAATCATGATCCAAGAAGATAATATAGTATGTATGCAGAAGGAAGAGACCATGTCGGACACCAGAGAGAAATTCGCCACGCAGGTGAACAGCGAGCTGCTGGCCGATCTGCGCGGTCTGGCCAAGGATGAAGGCCGTCAGTTGCAGGCGCTGGTTGAAGAAGCGATTGAGGGGCTGCTGGAACAACGCAAGCAGTCCAAGGCGCGGCCACACGTCATGACCGCTTACAAAGCGAGCCATGCCCGGTTCGGATCGCTTTACAAAAAGCTGGCTGAATAATGCCGGACTACCTGACCGTCGCCGATGTCCTGGCGATCCACGCTGACCAGATCGCCACCTACGGCGGGTCAGACGGAATCCGCGATCTCGGTCAGCTCGAAGCCGCACTGTTCAGGCCCCAAACCGGGTGTTACCCGGACATCATTGCCGAGGCCGCGGCCCTTTGGGAAAGCCTCTCACAGAACCACCCCTTCATAGACGGCAACAAGCGAACAGCCTTCGCGTCAATGTTCACCTTCCTCGCCATCAACAATGTCGAGATCACCGCAAGCGCGGACAACACCTGGCCCTTTCTGTCCGGCCTCTACGAAAGCAATCGCCTCACCTTCGAAGACCTCGATCAGTGGCTCAGGGAGAATACCAAGTGAACGAGGTGAACAACGACCCTGCCAATCTTCTGGTCGATAGCAAGCGTATCGAGCACAAAGACAAGGCAGTTCCAGCAGACGTGAATGGTGCGAACTGGTCCAATCTTCAGTTTGTTCGCCTCGTCGCAATCGGCAAGCGGTTCACAAAGGTCAAGTTCGCCAACACGACATTTGATTCATGCTACTTGCGCGACTGCCTGTTCGATACTTGCGACTTTACCGGGGTTCGGTTCTCCGGGACTAACCTTCACGGAGCTAAATTCACGGGATGCGTCTTCGACTACGCCACTTTCGAGCGCACCATCATTGATGACAGCATATTAACTGACAACTGCCCTCCGTATGAAAATCAAAAAATGCGATTTGCTCGCAGCCTCCGTACGAACTACCAACAGTTGGGCGACGCCAAAGCCGCCAACCACGCAATACACGTGGAGCTTCAAGCCACGGAGACACACCTCTACAAGGCCTGGCGTTCAAATGACCGATACTACCGCAAGAAATATCCCGGATTCATCGGGCGCACGCAGCAATTCGCGTCATGGCTAAAGTTCAAATTACTCGACTATGTGTGGGGAAATGGTGAGAGCATCACCGCTCTCTTGCGGGCTGTCGTCGTTCTTATTGCAGCCATCGCAGTCCTGGACCTTTATCTTGATCCGTTACCGTTACGTTGGGCCACTGTGACCAACGCTCTCTGGCGCTCCCCCCAAGTGTTCTTCAGCATCACGGTCCCGGATCACATCTCACCCGGTTTGATGACGCTTATCACTGTCCTGCGCTTCATAGCCTTTGGTTTTTTCATGTCGATTCTCATCAAGCGGTTCAATCGTCGATGACAAGTCTGCGCCACATTTACGCTTTTGGCTCACTATGTCGCGGCGAAGTTGCAGAAGGCTCTGACGTCGATCTGCTCGCCATTGTGACGGGCGGCACGAACGAGCTTTCACGGTCAATGTTTTCGATTTATTCTCACAAGAAGATTGAACGCATATGGCAGGAAGGCAACCCGTTCGCTTGGCATCTCCATCTTGAATCTCGCCCTATATTTTGCAGTGACAATATCGATTTTCTGGCTGCACTGGGGCCTCCGGCTGCCTATCGCAGCGCTGCCGCCGATTGCCAGCGATTTCGTCAGATTTATAAAGATGCCCAATCCTCTTGCCAGCAGGATCAGGCAAGTATCATCTTTGACCTATCAGCGGCCTTCCTTGGCCTGCGCAACTTCAGCACGTGCTATCTCCTTGGCGCTGGCACACATGATTTCACACGACACTCTGCGCGGCGTCTAATGGGAGATAATCTGCCCTTGGAGGCTGGTGCTTACCGGGTATTGGAACGCGCAAGGCTCCTTTGCACGCGCGGCTACGGTGACGCCATTGATGCCGACAGCATAACAAACGCCATCACTCAACTGCCGTTAGCAGAGGCATGGATGGATCAATTAATGAGGGAAGCAAACTATGCATGACCACTTCAAGGACCGGATGAGCGCACAGCGCGCAATCCTGAAGACGATAAACCAAGTCAGATGGCCAGCCGAAGACCTCTTTGCCCTATCTCAGGATGCGATTGAGCGGTGGGCAGCGTCAAACCGCCTCTCCAAGGATGATTCAATCTTCGCTTTGGCCCGTGAGGCAGGCGATGCGCTTCTGTTCCTGGCAAATGCCAGCCAAGAACAGGTCTCGCCACAATACGAGACTTGGTCCAATAACCTCTCAAGCATTCTGAATCAGCTATCCATGGAAATTGACACCCGCGCGGCCGCGACACAGACAAACTGACAACTTTGGTTACGCACTTTCCGCAGGATACGTTACCCGGCCGCCTTGGCCAACTCGCGCCGTAGGGTACTTGGCGATACGTCGTAGTCGTAAGCGACATGAGCGACGGAAATTTCTTCGGCCCGAATGCGTCGGCTCGCTTCCGTAACCTGTGCCCGCGTTAGCTTCCTCGGTCTGCCGACATGCACGCCACGACGCTTTGCGGCGGCCATTCCGGCGCGCGTGCGTTCGCAGATTTGTTCGCGTTCAAATTCAGCAAACAAGGCCAATTGCCCATAGACCATACGGCCGATGGCCGTGGTCGTGTCGATACCTTGCGTTACGGCAACGAACGCAATGCCACGTTTGCGCAGTTCATCGAGCAACAGCAGCAGGTGAACGGTTGACCGTCCCAGCCGGTCCAGTTTCCAGACGACAAGTGTATCGCCTGATTGCAGCGCGGTCAGCACCTCATCAAGCCCCTTGCGCCGGACCGTGCAGCCCGAAACGCCATGATCACCGTAGATCGCGTCACAACCGGCAAGCGTCAGAGCATCAACCTGCAAATTCAATGTCTGTTCGTGATCCGAAACCCGGACATATCCAACCTTCATGAAATTGACTATGAGCTGTCACTGATCGGCGACAATTGCAGAAAATGCACGCCCGATCAGCCACTTGCTCATCTCCACGCACAATCAATCCACCGTTGCAAAAGGGGACCCTTTTGCATGGCGCGGATTCCTTGACGTTGAGGAGAGATGGGCCGGTACTGGCCACCTGTTTGTGGCGATTTATGGTCCATACGACGTACTATGACAAGGGGTGCAAAAGGGTCCCCTTTCGATCGTAACCCGGCAACAGCTTGCCTGTATTTGTCTTTCCATATTGTTTCAATCACTGCAAAGCGCATTGGCCGAGGAGCCATCCTTTGATGTGCCGAGCCAATCACTCAAGCTCGCCGCCGGACTTCCCGGCGGCCTGCCGATTGACCTTGCGGGCTTTCATACCGGTATGACCCAGCAAGAAGCTCTTGCCAAACTCACGGAACTGGCGGGCACGCACAATGCGCAAGTCCAACGTTGGACGGGACGGTTGCCCTACGCCAAACAGAACTTCCTTGCAGCGGCACGCCTTGGCTTCGACGATGACGACGGCCAAACAACTGTCCTACTGACCCTGACCAGCAATGCCAGTGGTAACCAGGTCTTCAGCATCAACAGAGACATCTATTACAAGGCGGGCGCTGAACCCGGAACCGATGCCTATGTGCAGGCCATCCGCGACAAGTACGGTGAACCGTCACTGATCGAGCAGCGCAACCAGGAACTGTATTTGCGCTACCGCTTCATCGACGGCCGGATCGCGCCAGGGCAAAAGGATCAATCAATCTGTCACCCGCTCCAGACGGCAGCGGACGGCCATGCCCGGTACCTGGACCCCAACGTGATTCTTGCGAACGCTTGGCATCACGTCAAACAGAACGATTCTAGCAAGGAGCGCTGCTCCGCCTACCTGTTTATTCAGTTGAGGTTTGTGCACTCGAACAACCTAACCAATCCCAAAGCCGTAGCCGACGCATCCTTCGGCTTCGCTGACGGCGAACGCATGTCATTTTCCGTTCAACGCGATAGCGAGATCACCACGCTATTGAACCAAAAAGCCAAGGACGCAGCAGTTGTTCAAGGCACAGGCACACCAAAGCTTTAGTCATCAATCAGACGGGGTAGACTTCGATGCATTCATTCATACGTGGCATTGTGCCAGCAATCATCGCTATCAGCTTGTCGGCATGTTCCGGTGAGCCAAGCGAAAGCAATATCCGGGAGGCCATCCAGAACTATCCCCTCCTGCGCATGCAGATGGAAAACATGCGGCGGCAGAGCGGCCATTCCAAAAATGCGGCAACCTTTGTCGACAATTTCCTCAAGACAGCAGTTATCGAGAAGGCCGGCTGCGAGCAACTTAAGAGTGCGGAAGGCTATATCTGCAGTTTTCAGATCGGTAACGGAACCGGCGATGGCCCTCTCAATCTCAGTCCGCTCATGAAAGGGCGAATCTATAAGTCAGATCGTGGTTGGACTTTCGAGCGCATGCAGTGATCCAATCGGTATTCTTCGCATCTCTTGAGCGATCTGTCCTCGCCTGCGAGAGCAGATAGTTCACAGCGTCAATTTTCAGGAATTAGCAAAGCGCAAAACGACTGAAGCACATACCCAAACTTTTAGAGAGGCTTTGTTGCAACAGAACGGGGCGGGCGCGTCGGCTAGCGCCGACCGGGCTGTCGTGAACCAAGCCCGTTGAAGGAATGGTCTCGGCCATTCGGCTTCCATCCCTCGCGCGAAAAGGCTGCTAATCACGGTCAATGAAGCTGAGCGTATCCAAGTTTTTCAGCATCGTTTCTGAATTATCCGGCGGCATCTGGAAGAAGAAGTATGCACGATCACTCAGCCCCTTCTTCTCGCGGATGTAGCGATTAATTGAGGGTTCGGCGAATGTCTTCGGCTCGCCCATCGTCGCTTAGACGCTCGCAAGCTTAAGCCGATTGTTCTCAATCCTCTGCCGAAACCCATCGGCGCTTTCGTGCTTCGAAAAGCCTGGCTCGATCTCGTCAAGACAATCCAACATCTTGAGTTGCGCATCGCAATCGGCTGAGGATTCTGGCTCGGCGCATAAGCCACTCAAGATCGTGATGTGAAGTGCGCGCCGCGCTTCACGTTGTTCGTCGCGCCGCCGCCAGGATTCGACTAAGAATCGACCCCGATTACGCTTGCCTATCTCAACCAAAGGCTCAATCTCGGCAACCGATGCGGACACTGCCCGCAAGCGGTGTACTGCCTTAGCGATTGTCACTTGGCTCTCCGTTATTCTCGCGCTCAGTTGCGGTGCTGGATGGGCCGAACAGATGCCCGGCAACGCTGACACAGCTGCCGTTCCTGCGATCAATGTGCCGAACGCTCGGCGATCAATTTTCATTGCAGTTGTCGTCTTGCTCACGCTGCCCCCCAATCGTGCTCATGGTTTCAGCCGTCACGCAGAAGTCTTTCACGAGATTCAGGCATGCACGTGATCGATGACACTATCGGCGCAAACGGCGAACAACGATCCCTGGACGCGGAGTCTTCGTCCCCAATTCAAGGTCGATCTCCATGGACAACACCTCGCACGCCGTCACCGGGAAATCGAATGTCGGTACTTTTTCTTGAGGCGACGGAAAATTTTCTGGCAATGGCGTAGTGCCATCTGCGTTCTTAACAGGGCGGGTGTTGTGTGGGGCTCTGTCCAAGAGCACGGGGAATTGCTCTACGATGGCATCGGCTGATTCGGGAAGCGTTGTCGTTTCCGAGAATTGGGCTAACGCCCTTGCGCGCCACGTCTCGACGAAAGCGTCGAACTCTTCAAACGGTATTGGATGTACCCAAACAGCGTCACGTAATGTGATCCCACGCTTGCCGATCAATGTCAGCGCTTGGCCGTCCTTCGTTTCACGCGCGGGCGCGTAGAACGATAAATACCGCAATAGCTCCTGCGTCTTCGGTTGATCTGTCGGTAGCGGTATGTTGAGTACCGGCGTGCCGTCGTCTTTCAAATAATAAGTTGCTGGCGCTGCGTGTTCAGAAAATCTCCGATGCAAAAATCCTCCTAGTTGGACTGCACCTTAGCAACAATAGTACGTATACGGCAATATAAAGCTCGCTCCGAGCCCACCAAGGGGATGGCCATCCCTCTACACCGCCATCGCTCGCCAGAATTGGCGAGCGAGCGACGGCGGCTCCGAGGGGATGGTTTGGGCGAATGCTAGCCCAGCCATCGCAGAATGAAAAATCCAACAATGACTGTCCAACCCACTAATTGGGTTCGGATGACGGGCCATTTCTCTTCCCATTCTTTCCGCTCTTTTTCTCGTTGCTTCCGCTCCAAATCGCGCAACTGTTTTTCTTCTGAACGTCTCAACTCCTCTTGGTACTCCCGCTCCTTTTTCTTTTTTTGTTTGGCTTCTTCTCGCAGTCTTTTTGCCTCTTGTACCTCTTCTTCTCGGCGTTTCCTTACTAACTCACGCTGGCGCTCTTCTTGTGCGATCTTACGATCATGCTCCACCTGTGGAATGGTGCGCGGCAGAGGATGATCAGGATGCCAGTCAAACCAACCGGCAAATGCATCATCTTTGAAATACGACACCCGGCTGAGACATAGTGGTTGTTCGCCTGCGATAAGAGCGAGCGCCCGGCGATAGAATGGACAACCAAAGAAGCGGCCGATCTCATCCGGATTGATAAGATAGCGTTTTTGAACGCTCTCGCTAATTCCATACATGACAGAGCTGCTTTCTCCGGACGTGTCCGACCAGTTACTGCTCGATGACATGCCGCTGGAGCTATTTTGCCCGTAAGAATTGCTGACATTCGAATTGCCACCACTTCCATACGAGAACCCATGCGAGCTGCTAAAGACGTCGCTGACGCTGATCCCAAGCGATCCACCATCCGTCCGGCTGGTGGACTTTCCCGCTGTCTCTGAATAAGTACGGCTGTAGCGTACGACTTCGCGTTCACCGATCAGCTTGGCGACATATTCGCGCGTGAAGTGATCATCATTGCCAAAGAAGAGCTTTACCCCAGCATTGGCGATCAAAGTCTCCCAGTTATCCTTATACAGCTCCTTGAGCTGAGGCAGTGTTTGTGTGGCCATTACCAGCTTGACACCGTAGCCAGCGATCTGAGCGACGGCGTTCTCAATCACCTTCATGCGGTTCAGCGACGGGAATTCATCTAAGATTGTCAGAACGGGATGGCCTGAGCGGGGCTGATGCTCGTTTTTCTCCATCTCAAAGATCATGAGCGTCACCATCATGCGCAGCCAGCGGTTATGGGATTCCATGTAACGCTGTGGCAAACACAGATAGACGCTTACGCCCTCCGGATCGGTCTTGAGATCGCTTAAGCTGAACGTCGAACGCGACAGACACTCACGAATTTGCTGGCTATTCATGAAGTTCGTATTGGTGCAGGCAACTTGCACCATACCGTTGAAGGCCTTCGGTGAGGCCTCCGCCATTGCGCTAAGGCGCACCCCTTCATCCGCAACAACACCATCAAAAGAGCGGTTTTGACGCATCTGATCGAACAGTATTGCGAAACCATTCGGACTTGGCAGACCGTTCAATTCTAAAAGCTCATTATGCACGTCAATTTCCACGCCCCGCCGTAGCAATCGCCAGATGGTGGCGAGATTGCGCTCAGACGCCTTGTAACATTTCCAACTAGCAACATGCAGGATAAGCGCTTGCAGAAGCGAACGCGCCGCATCTTCCCAGAAGGGGTCGTTGCTCGACTCTTTGATGATGAGGCTTTCAGCAATTTGCGCTGCGATATCGACAGCCTCATCGGAGTTGGCCAGAAGCAAATCAAGCGGGTTAAAGGCCGCTTTGAGATCGCGGAATTCGTCTAAGCGCGTGCTCACCTTTTTGAACGGATCAAGGATATGAACGCGCTGGCCTTTGCCTTTGCAGTATTTGTTGCCTCCAGCGCGTCTGCGGGCGGTGACCATGGCGTTTTCACCTTTTGGATCGATGCAAAAGATCGAACCCGGCCATAGACAGATATTGGGAATGAGGAAGGATGCACCTTTACCTGACCGCGTGCCTGCGGTGATCAGGACATGCCGGTCATCACGAAACCCGACAGACTCACCCGTCGGCAGACGGCCCAAGAACAAGTCTCCCTTCTTGCAAATCGGTCGTTCGAAGCGTCCAAATTGATACCAAGCCGCTGTGCCAAGCGGGACATCGGCGGGAATTCGATAGCGCAATCTCGATTCACTAATTTCGCCATTGTTCGGAGCTGTTTGAAGTCCTTTTTCCAAGATTACATCTCCATATCGAAGCCGCGGCCATGCTGGCGCGATTGGTTTCGGTTCAGTTCATGCTGTCGATGGTCCGGGCGTGTCAGGCGCAAGACTTCCGCCATTTTGCGCGCCAGTATTTTTCGCTCTTGCATCTGGTGTTCGCGTAAAGCGTCGAACCTCGCTTGCAGGCTCTTGCGGTCTTTCATCTGCGCTTGGAACAAGTCTTCGCGCTGTGATCGATCCCGGCGATACGCCTGATACGCTTCAAGATCGTTCTTGCGCCTTATCGCCCGTGCCTTGCCGGTCAGAAGTTCCCAGACGCCACGCAGTCCTTTGTTCAGGCGCTCGGATCGTGTCCTCGTCTCTTGCTTCCAGCGTCTTGTCTGACCGCGTTTCAGCTTGGCGCGCTCCATACGCTGGTCTGCGACCAGCTCCTTGCGTGCATTGATAAGCGGTTGGAACTTCTCGCGTTGTTGCCCGCGCAAGGTTTTGAGATGGTCGCGAAGGCGGTCCGATAGGCGGCTATTAATTCTGGCCTTCGTCTGATCGACCGAGTCCAGCTTGTCAGGCTCGCCCAGCTTGGTGCGCAGCTCTTTGGTCTTCACACCTGTCCAGCGCGACAGCGAATAAACTTCGCCCCGATAATCGACGGCGACAAAGCCTCGCCGGTCGCCCCGTGCGAGGTAGTAGCCGTGCTCTTCGAGCGCGGCAGCAAAGCTCTTCTGATTGTCTGAACGATCCCACGCATCGCGCAATACTTGCTTGACCTCGCGCGGATCGAGATCAAGCCGCTTGGCTTGCTGCCATTCTTCGAGGCTGAAGTTGAGCGGGTTCTTCCAGCCATTCTCGCGATGCCCGCGCGGGAGTTCCCAGCCATGCTCCAAGAACAGCTCCTTGGATAGTCCTTTGAGCTTGTTCTTGAAGTGCGGCAGGTTGATTGCCTTCATCGTGGCAACATCGATCCTGCTCCACACCGCATGGGCGTGCCTGCGACCTTCTTTTTCGTGAAAGACTACCGCGCGGGGCTGACCAACCAGGCCGAGGCGATCTTCCGCGCGCTCAATCGCGTCCATGAACTGATCGATGGACGCATTGGCGTCTTTGGGCGGGTTCAGGCTCAGGCTGAAAAGGAATTGCTTGCAGCGCGTTCCCTTGCTGACCGCCTGAGTCTCATTGAATGCCCCCTTCAGATCATCGGCCATGAAGCCCCTGATTTGCTCGACGGACACATGGTCATTGTCCAGAATGTTCTGGAGGTGGGCGGCAAGCTGGGTTGCGCCGCCTCGTTGGCTACCGACGAGGATCATCTGTGTATCCTCCAGTTCGTGCTGGCAGCCAAAAAGGCATCATGCGCAGACGGCTGACTGGCCATCCGCTTGCCAAGCGCTTCCATCAGCAGCGCCCGGATCGCAGCGATATCTTCGCAAGCGCGCTCTAGCTGCGAGATTGTGCCGGGCTCGGTGTAGAGATTGCCGTCTCGGGCAACCTCTGCCAGTGCAGCCAGGTTTCCCGATAAATTGCTCTGGCCGAGCATACCAAGCGCTTGTCCCAAAGCTTCACGCTCAAGCGCTGGCCGCGCCGAACTCGCGCGGTGCTCCCAGCCATCCTCAAACAGGACAGCCTTGATATAGCCGCCCAAGGGCTGGTCACCGGCTCGCCGCGCCAGCTCGATGCGTTGTTCAGGACTAAGCCGAATAGACTGCGGAGCGGGTCGCCGCTTGGCGGCCCGGCTAGGTCTGGCCTCGGAGTTGATCATTCAACCAACTCCTCGATATTCGGATTTTCAGCTTTAAGGTGAGTATTCCACTCGGCTAAGGTTTCAAAAAGCGCGTTCGAAGTTTCTCCTTCGAGGCGCGCCATAGTTTTCAATAGCTTAGCATAAATCGTTGATAGCCGGGGATCGGCGTAGCTACCACATAGCTACCACGTTCGTGATGGTCTGCGCGGGCGCGTGAGGGGTTCGCCATTGTGCAGGACCTCGAAGTGCAGGTGGGGCCATCCACAAGGCTCATGAGCCTTCTTCGGCCTCAACCGGCTCAAGCCCCAACTCCAACAGATCCACCGCATCAGCGGTGAGTTTGCGCATGTGCACGATGTAGGCGCGGGCGGCGGTGATGAGCTGCTGGTGGCGTTCCAGGCGTTCGGCGTCTGTGAGGTGCGGATAGGGCGGTGCAAACCCGTGGGGATTGCTGCTCAGGCGGTGGAGCGTGCCCTGGGGGATCGTTGTCGAGGTCCACGGCGAGGTCAATGGGGTCGGTGAAGAAGCGGTCGGACGCCAGCCAGAGAAGCCTGCGGAAAGGGTCTTGGAGCTTGGCCATGCTGAAATCTAGCGCGGGCAGTCGCGCCAGCGCAGATATGTGCGCCAGCGAACGACGCGGACATAGGGAGCGTGACGGGTTGGGAGGACGTAGGTAACCGGGTCGTAAGCGAAGCGAGCGATGACGGCGACAATCTGGTCGTTCCAGCGGGTAAAGCAGGTGGAGGTTGGGAGATGCATGGGAGAACGCTACCCATGGCATCACTTGCTAGCCAGACTTGTGCACCCAAAATGGGCACGTATTTCAACAGGCACAAAGTTGGCGCCTATGTAGTGAGTTGTGAGCCGGCTGAGCGCGAAGCAGGACCGCTCCCGGTGGTCAAGCGGTCAAGCGATACAGTGCCTCAAATCAACGCGACTGACCCTTTGCGGCTGTCAACACTCATGGCAATGCGGATAAAATCACGTCTCTCATGCGGCAGCTAAGCAGACATCGCGCCATCACGGATCGGGGAACGTGCCTTCGGGCAGGTCATCGCCCTTGATCCATTCGATGCTGGTGGGAAGCTGCCCCTCGGTTTCCATAAACTCCTTGACCGCTTTCCAGGCCTTGTCGAAGGGTATGTAGAGCCCGATCGGCATGGGGTCGTTGTGAAGTGTGCGAACCCATTCCCTGAGCCTCGTGGTGTCGCCCCTTGAGAACCAATCCTGGCGCGGCACACCTCCGCCGATGCGAGAATGTTGCAGCAGGACACCATGCTCAGAGTTCCCCCACATCGCTAGATCGATATCTTTGCGTCCTCGCCCCCAAGGCAAGTGCTCCGTTCCATCGAGCCCCTGAATGCTGATGCTGGCGCTATCATTGCTGGAATTTGGAAACCATCCAAAATCCTTCGCAGGATGTGTGAAATAGGGCTCTAGGAATTCCAGGGTGGGCCACTCATCTCCCCAGAACGTATGGAAATACGCGTGCTTCTTCATTGGTGGCGCCCCTCAAGCCAGATGCCGTCACGCAGAATCCACAGCGTTCCAGTGCCGTCGACAATCCTGATCGTTGGATTACCAAGTTGTAAGCCAATACGTGGAAGCAATGCTTCACAGCTGCTACACAATTCGCGATCCGTGCGCATTTCTATCTCACGCCCCCTAAGCATACCACCATACACCTGCGCCGCTCTCAATAGCGCATTGGTCTCGGCGTGATAGACAGCGTTGTTTGGGATTTGGCCCAGATTCGTCGTTGACATCATATCTGGATACAACTCGATCAATTCCGACCGCAACACGCGCGCCAGCGAGTCGTCGCCGGCTGTGTATCCAGGAGAGTCAGAATTCACACCAATGATGGGCGTCCCGTCCAGGTCGATGTAAGCAACCGTTCCCGAAGAACTTGGCGCTTGCTTTCCGGGTGGAACTGGAGGCATGCCCGTTACATGACGGTAGGCCTCGATGATTTCGGGTGGCCCTGGTCTCCTCGGACTTGTAGGAGGCTCGCTGAGGGCCGGGCCCTGATTGCCGCCGATGCCAAAACGTGGATCGCTTCTGGTCAAATCCAAATAGCGTGCTTCGGCTTCGCGGGCTGCACCTTCCAGCGCGCGGATCTCACCTTCGACTGTTTCGGTCAGGCTGGGGTGCGGTCTCCACAACGGCTCAATTTCGCGAACGCGATTCGTCGCGGTGCGCGCCCAGGCGGCAGCATTGGCGAGGCGCATGGATTGCCCGGGAGTTGCCTCAAGGTAGGAGCGGCCGACACGAACCCGAACCGATTGCCAACGACTCGAAGCAAGATGGATAAGCCCACCAGAAGCGCTACCACCCGAACTGGTCCACTGGCCGCCATCGGGATTGCCTGCCGGAACACGCGGCTGGCCAGGATTGAAACCCGCCTTGATCGCGACTTGGACGAAGGCCTTGAACGCCAACACCATACGCGCCCATGCTGCTTCGCATTCCAACACCAGGGGTGACGCGCAGGCTTTATTGGTTGATGAATTGGAAACGCGCATCGGCACTTCACTCGCTGGCAAGACTTAGAGTGATGATCGATGCTGTGTGGGGCACGGGGATTATTTTGGGCGAGGCCCGCAAGTGTGCAGACAGCGGGCCTTGGCGGCAAAGCGCCGTTATTGGCAGCTCCTGGCCCTAAGCGTCGGCCGGTCGACGGGGGCTATCGGATCATTGCGAAATTCAGAAACCGCCGTAGGGGCATGCAAGCGCTATCCCAATTGCGGACATCGGCTGGTTGATCGCCGGGGTTGGCAGATGTCGTCGCCCGCGAGGACTGCTCCTTGGGTTGGACCAGACAAGTTGAAGGGCAATCGCCGCGTGCTCGCGGCTCCAAGCCGCCGTGAGCAGTCCCAGTATGCGTGGCGTCCCATCTGATGTTCATTGAGGGAGTGCGAGTTATAGCCGTAACAATCGCAGCGATGTCAGCCGCCATCAGCGGCGTACAAGGGTTGTGTTTCGATCCACGCGCCCGTGAAGGCGCGACGGGCAAACACTCGACCTCAATGTCGGCGTCGGAGTTTCGATCCACGCGCCCGTGAAGGCGCGACGTAGTCGAACACGTCGGAAGCATGCACGGCCTGGTTTCGATCCACGCGCCCGTGAAGGCGCGACGGTCCAACACTTAACGCTTTGATGCGAAGAGGGAAACGGATTTGGTCGCGCGAACCCATGGACAACCGCCGCTCCCAGCAAACGCGGCCGAGGTCCCCGCTCTCTAAAGTCTCCACGATTTCAAAGAACTCGCCCGTGCGCGAACACCCCGGCCTTTTGCGGCACGCTTCAGGTTCGCACAAAAGTTCGAATGGCGCCTCGCCGACGTCGTCATCTCAGACGATCAGCGGCCCGGTGAGGTCGACGGATGGCTTGGCGCCGATGTGCTCGACCTTGCGCTCCCAGTTGGCGCCCAGATGATAGTAGCGCAGGCTGTCGACGGCCGGATCAATGATCTTCTCGAGACGCGCCTTGAGGCGAACCCATTGCGCCGGCTCGACCTCGATTTCGAAGACGGAGAATTGCACGCGCTGGCCGAAGTCGCGGCAGGCCTTCGCGACGTGGCGCAGGCGCTTTGCTCCGCCAGCACCTGAGACCTGCACGTCGTACGTGACCAGAACCAGCATGCATCACCTACTTCCAGAACCAGGGCGGATAGACGTCGAGATCGCCGCGCAGGTGGCGGGCCAGCATCTGCGCCTGCACGTAGGGCACGAGGCCGAGCGGAGCGCGCTCATCCAGGAAGGGATGCGTGCGCTCCTCCTTCTTGCGCTCCTGCCAGGCCGCCAGCACACATTTGCGCCCATCCTCGCCGAGCAGCACGGCGCCGCCGTCGCGCTTGTCGAAATCCTTCGATGTCAGCTGGCGGCGGTTGATCAGTGAAACGGCGAGCCGGTCGGCCAGCACCGGGCGCAGTTCCTCCATTAGATCGAGTGCGAGCGAGGGCCGGCCGGGGCGATCCCGATGCAGGAAGCCGACGGCGGGATCGAGGCCGACACTCTCGCAGGCGCTGCGGCAGTCGTGCGTGAGCAGCGTGTAGAGAAACGAAAGCAGCGCGTTGACCGGGTCGAGCGGCGGCCGGCGTGAACGTCCGCGCCAGCGCATGTCGGCCTCGGGAACGCGGATGAGATTGTCGAAGACCGAGAAGTAGACGTTGGCGGCCTCGCCTTCCGAGCCCCGCATCGCTTCGCTCGTCGTGTCCGAGTGCTCGATGCGGCGCAGGATATGTGCGAGCCGGGTCACCGCGTCGGCGAGGCCGGTGCGCTTCGCCTCGTCCATGCCCGAGCCGTAATCGCGCAAGGCGCGCATCAGCACCGAGCGCTGGTTGGCGATCTTGCCCATGACGATCGAGCGGACGATGTCTTCCGGCTTGTCCGAGGCGCGATATTGGGCGCGGCGAAGCAGCACATTGCCGCTGACCGGCCCCTCTGTCTTAGCCCCCTAAAACTAGGCCATCATGTAGCGTCTTGTGAGAGGAGCGAACGATGGCCCGGAAGCGGCATTCGGACGAGGACATACTGAAGCTGTTGCGCGAGATCGAGGTGCGTCTGGCGTCAGGGAGTGACGTTTCGGCGTCCTGCCGGGCGGCGGGGATCAGCGACGCGACCTACTACACCTGGCGCAAGAAGTTCGGCGGCATGGTCCGCTCGCAGCTCTCAGAGATGAAGGCGCTGGAGAAGGAGAACTGACCTGCCCCAGGGTTTTCGGACCATCGATAACTTGAGAGACTGGCCTCCGAATCGGAGGACGGCATGCGCAAGAGCAGGTTCCGGGACGAGCAGATGGTGGCGATCCTTCGCGAGGCGGATCGCGGGACTGTCGGCGAGGTTGCGAAGAGGCACGGCATCAGCGAGCAGACGATCTACACGTGGCGCAAGCGCTTCGGGGCGCTGCAGTCAGACGACGTGCGCCGTCTGAAGCAGCTCGAAGCGGAGAATGCGCGGCTGAAGAAGCTCGTCGCCGAGCGCGATCTCGAGATCGAGGTGATGAAGGAGATCGCCGCAAAAAAATGGTGAGCGTGCCGGCTCGCCGTTCGCAGGTGGCGTACGCGACAGGGCATGGCCTGTCGCAGCGGCGGGCTTGCACGCTGATCGGAGTGGGGCGGTCGGCGTTGCGGTATCGATCGACGAAGGCGGAGACGGATGCGCCGGTGCTGGCGCGGATGGCGGCGCTCGCCGCGCAGTATCCGCGCTACGGCTATCGTCGGATCGCGATCTTCCTCGAACGGGAAGGGCATGTGATGAGCTTCGGCCGCTGCCATCGCCTGTGGCGACTGGCGAAGCTTCAAGTGCCGCGCAAGCGGCCGAGAAAGCGCATCGCGACGGGCCGTCCGCGCCCGAACGCGCCGACCGGTGCGAACCAGGTGTGGAGCTACGACTTCGTGTTCGACTGGTGCGCCAACGGTCAGCAGCTGAAGTGCCTCACCGTCACCGACGAGTGGACGAAAGAGGGTCTGGCGATCGAGGTCGATGGCCGCATCCGCTCGGGCCGCGTGATCGAGGTGCTGTCGCGGCTCGTCTCGGAGCGCGGCGCGCCGCTGTATCTGAGGTCCGACAACGGGCCCGAGTTCGTGTCGCGGGCGCTGCTGAAGTGGATCGTCGGTCAGGGCATCGGGTGCGCGTTGATCGATCCGGGCAAGCCCTGGCAGAATGGCGCGACCGAGAGCTTCAACGGCAAGTTCCGCGACGAGTGCCTGTCGCTGGAATGGTTCCGCTCGCGGGCCGAAGCAAAGGTCGTGATCGAGACGTGGCGGCGCCACTTCAACGAGGTGCGGCCGCATTCGAGCATAGGCTACATGACGCCGGCCGCGTTCGTGGCAAGACTGAAGGAGCAAGACGCAGCGCCCGTGCCGGCGACGGGCCGGATCGCTGCGGTATGTGGGGCCTCCGCGCTCCGCCCCGTCGCGCAACCGCCTCGCAAGAGGCAAACAGCAAAAGCAACGAGGGCTGATCTCTCAAGCTAAACGTGGTCCGAAGAAATTGGGCAGGTCAGAACCAGCGGCTGAAGAAAATCGTTGCTGACCTTGAGCTGGACAAGCTGATCCTGAAGGAGAGCCTCGATTTTTTAAAACCGAAGGGCTGAGCGCTGGCCAGCTCCGCGCGGCGGTCGTTCACACGCGCCAGAAACTCGGCACGACGGAGCGCCGCACGTGCCGGGTTGTCGGTCTTGCGCGCAGCACCTTGCAGTACAGGTCTTCCGAGAAAGATGACGACGAGTTGCGCCTGGCATTGATCCGGCTGGCCAAGCAGTACGGCCGGTACGGCTATCGCAAGGTGGGCGAGCTGCTTGAGGTTGAAGGCTGGCGGGCCAATCACAAGAAGGTCGAGCGGCTGTGGCGCGAGGAGGGCCTGCAGCTCCCGCAGCGGCACAAGAAGCGCAAGCGCCTTTATCATCATGATGCATCGGTGATCCGGCTGAGGCCGAAATACCAAAACCACATCTGGTCGATCGACTTCGTCCACGACAGGCTGAGCAACGGGCGCTCCTACAAGATGCTCACCGTGCTCGATGAGTATACGCGCGAGGCGCTGTGCGTGAGCGTGGCCGCGAAGATGGGCTCGGCAGAAGTGCTGGAGGCGCTCTATCCGCTGCTGCTGGAACGCGGCCGGCCGGACTATATCCGCTCCGACAATGGTCCTGAGTTCGCCGCGGCACCGTTCCAGGATTGGCTCAGCCGTGTCGGCATTCAACCGATCCGCATCTATCCTGGCTCGCCTTGGGAGAACGGCTACAACGAGCGCTTCAACGGCACGCTGCGGCGCGAGGTGCTCAATGCCGAGTGGTTCGCAACGACAAGGCAAGCGCAGGTCGTCATCAACACGTGGCTCCGGCAGTACAATCACGTGCGCCCGCATCACGCACTCGGCATGCGCCCGCCGGTGCCCGAAACATTATTAGAGAAACCGCAAATCAGTGGCCCAGACTGAGGGGGCTGGACACCGGAACTCAGTCGGCCACGGCCTCTTCGTGCAGGGCGACCCACACCGCGTTTACGTGATCTGATCCACTGTTACCAAAAACTCTATGCAGGGCGCGTGCGCCCGTAAGAGCAGATCACCGACGGAGGCAATCGATTCTCGAAGTGATATTCGTTCTTGGAGATTAGGGACTCCGCGATAACTCCAAAATCCGCCCGATAGCTTCGGTCAATGAGACCTGGCCCGGTACGTAGCCAAGTAGAATCATCCCGGTCATGACAGACAGAACGGCGACCGGGAAGACGATGCGCTGAATGATTGTAACAGCGCCAAGCAGTGCACTTGACTGAGTGGCTATCAAGTTGTCCTTCAGGATGGAAAGCCCGATCATCATGCTGACAGCGGCATAGGTGATCATGAATATCTTGTCGGACAAGGTTGCCTGGTCCGTGTCCACCTTCGGTAGTGCCAGATAGAGTGCGATTGATGACAGGAGCGCCGTCACCTGGATTCCCATCAGCGATTCAAATCGGGTGTGTGGGAGAAAAACAGAGAAATAGGTGACGAGTAGGATGAAGCCGAGCGGAATGACGACACGGGTGTAGTAGTCGATCGAGATTCTCTCGGCGATCCAGGTCGCGTTAAACTTGTAGAACGGAACGATGCGGCGTTCCGACAAGGATTTGCCGATCGTCGGGATAATGTCCTGGTCGGCACCGACATACTGTTCGAGTACTTTCCAGCCATCGACAGAAAGGTCGGTGATCCGTTGCCGCTCGGCGGGGGGTTGCACCAAGAATGGCTTGGCTGTGCTCTTGGGTTGGAATGATATCGAGAATCGCTGCGTGTCGAACGGGTATCGGCCAAGATCTGGTTCGAAAAGGAACTTGCCGGAAATCTTGTAAAGCTTGACCCCGGGCGGAAAGCTGGCGCGCTCGTTGCCGCCATGGATTTCCCGAATACTCAGCAGTTTTCCGCCGAGCGTCTGTGACCGGTAGGCGTTGGTGAAGTCGATGTCGTCGATGCCGAGCTCATTGCCGGCGCTCTTGATCGACAGATAGAATTCGGCATCGAAGCTCTGGTCGTTGGTGTCTATGTGGGACAGGCTGACCAGGTCGATCGATGTGTAGAGCGTGTGCGATTCGAGCAGCTCACCGTTGATGCGCTGATACTGGATGGGCGACAGAACGATGCCTGCCTCAGAGCTGCTTTTCGTCAGCAGCAGTGTGTCGTCGGCGGCGGTGCGGTTTGTCGTGAACGCCAGATCGCGCCAAAGACCCTTGAGGACCTGCCGTCCTTCGACAAAACTTCTGAGGCGCGCACCGATCTGTTGGCGAAGCTCGGCTACCGGCAGGTCCTTCGGCAGTAATCGCGCGGTCTCAATGATCAATCTCAGATTGTCTCGGTATTGAGTGCCTCGCCCCACGGCGCGGCTGTTACCGGCATCATAGAGTTCGCGTGGTGGTGAATCGTCTTTCTTGCAGGTGCCATTCGTCCAGCCCTGCGTCTCGGGTTGGATGCGGTCGGGGAAGACCCACCTCTGGTCCGGTGAGCGCCATATCCTGAGGCGCAGGCGCTCACTGTAAACGTTTGGAACGCCCTCACGCGCAACTTGCGAAAGCGTCCCGGCATAGGCATCCGGGCCAAGTGCTGCGGCGATCAGTGCAATACGCCCCAGCAGCACGACAACCGGGGCCTTGATGTCGCGTGATCCAAGCTCCTTCAGCAGTTCGGCCGATGGCCCTGAATGGATCGAAAGCACAATGATGTCGGGATCGCTTGCGGCGATCTGCTGTGCCGCCGCTGCTATCTCTTCGGGTGCGAGCTTGTAGTCGCGCACAGGCACGCGCAGGCGGGCAACCAATGACGGCCCTCCGGGAATTGAAGCGACGCCGTCCTCTAGGGCGAAGCTATAAAGATCATTGTCCACCCCTACGAAGGCTGGCCGCCCATAGCCTCCGGCCACGATCATTTTCTGAACGACCTCAAGCTCGTTGCGTACCGAACTTGCCATCGTGAAGACGCTCGGCCAGTCGCGAAAGATATTGTCCAAGGACATTTCGGTAATGAATGGCATTGCGGTCTTGCGCAAATCGTCACCCACAGCATCGAAGACGGTCCGGCCGCGCGTAGAACTGGGCAGTCCAATCATGGCGATGGTTGCCGGATCGGAAACGGCTTCTCGCACGTTCGCGACGGTCCGCTCTGCCGACTCGTAGTCGTCGAAATAGCTGATGGTGAGCTTGCGGCCGGAGATGCCGCCCTCGCGATTGACGTCATCTGCGAGACGGCTGGTGAAATACTTGACCGCATCAACAAGTCCCGGTGCGTAGCACCGGTTGCCATCCGAGCTGAGATGGATGGCGATCTTCAAGGTCTCAGGTTGTGCCGCGGCCGCCGCTGCCAACATGCATGCGCCGATCGACAGGGCGAAACCTGCCAGCGACCGTAAAAGCCGTCGTATCGACCGGCTTCGCGGGCGTCGATACGTCGTCTGAGGATGGCGGTCATGCGGCGGTCTCGCGTAGAACATCGTGTGCGACATCCTCTGCGTTCACATGGGAGTACCCGCAAAAGATAGTCCATCGACGGGTCGAAGCGGGTTGTCGTGGGGCAACACACCTGCCGTTGCAACGGGGTGCGGTGCGTGCATTCAGCCCGGCACGGAATCAAGCTGTCACGGGCGGTATGCACCGCAAGTGTCGGACGCATGCGGAGTTGGTTCAAAGCGCGTCGGCTGTGATTTCGTCAATTGTCGTCGAGGCAGCGAGGCGGCATGAACAGAACCATATCGGTTTCAGCACGCGTCAAAAGTGGACTGTTACTGTCTACCGGTTCCAACTTCGTGCTGCACTTCTTGTGATGGTCCGTAATGAAGATCGCCTGGTATCCAGCTTTGAAAAGCATTTCGGTGACATCCTTACGCATCAGGTTGAAACGTTGCATGCTATCCCTGTGCAATTCGAGCAGTATGATCGGTTGATCTTTCTGCAAGGTTTCCTTTGCGCCTTGAATCACTTTTCCTTCATAGCCATCAACATCAATTTTCATTAATCCTGGTGCGATGCCATTATCCGCGCAAAAGGCATCAATCGATGTGAGTAGAACATCGGCACGGCGGAGATTGCGAGACTGGCTTTTCTCCCTCCCGCGTAACGCGAATTTCAAACGAATGTACCACGGCTCCAGATACTCGTGTGGTTCTGGTTCGTGCTCGAACATCTTGAAGCGAGCGTACCAAATTCGTTTGGTGCCTTGGTGAAGATCGGACAATCCACACAGGTGTGCTGCGATCCTGCCCGGAATTTTCTGGTCTGCGAGCTTCTGAAGCTCTTCCAGCGCTTCGGCCGCATGTCGAAAGCATGCACTTGCGGTGCGAATTGTCGTGTTGCAGCGACGAGGCTGAAATGGCCTCTTGCGGCCCCTGATATCGAAGAAGATGCCTGGTTTGAATCTCGCAATCAAATAACTGAGCAGGAGAGTTATCGGTTCCTCGTGAAGTCCGTGTTGGTCGTGCCCTAGTTCTTATGTCAAGCCAATGCGGCTTGTCTGTCGCGCCGGGATAACATGCAGCATGTGCCCCGGGATATGCAGCTTAACGCTTTGCCTGCTCGTCCGCGATATTCTTCAGCTCGGTTGTTGAAAGAAATTTGTTTATTTCGGCCGCTAGTTCCGTCGTCTTCATGGCGTACGTTTCTTTGTATGGGCCAGACAGTGGTTTTCTTGGGTAGGAGTGAGATTCAAGTCTTCACATCAGTGCGGGGCCTTCGTTGAAGCGAGGTGGTGCGTAACACAGGCTCACCAGCTCTTGTGTGTCGAGTCCAGTGACCTCGGTTGTCAATTGTCCTTGAGGCGACAATCTGAATGCGGCTCATTCATTTCGCTTATGCGCGTCAAGCGCTGAAAGTTGCCGGGAAGCTTGATGTCCCTTTGGTTGGTCGGCAAGCACCCGGATTTAGGCTGCACGAACCGGTAAACGCAATAGGAACAATCGGCGGGGAGGATCAACCGTGACGGCATGACCGCGAATGGCCCCCCGCGCCGTTTGAAGTGCTTTTGTGGCTGCGACGTGGCCATCATCGAGAAATGCCGACCAAAGATGATTTGGCGTAACCAAATTCAACCAACAGCACTGAAGCGCCAATAGTTCTCTACGCTTGTTGCGGTGCAGCTCGTAGTGTCTGGATCGGGGGCATCGCCCGGGGCGTTAGCGAATGCAGGCGCGGACAATGCGGACGTGCCGATGCGTAACCACATGAAGGCATCACTCGCTAACTCACGCTCAGGCACTGAAGGAGACACCGAATTCGCTTTTGCGCCCGCTGGGCTTGGGTTTTACTGTCGGGACGGATCGTACCCAATCAAAAAACAAGATGGTGAGGGAGAGGAAACCCCATGAACGAGCGTGTCTCAGCTACGACGTCTTTTGGAGGTTGCCCTCACGACTGCCCGGATACGTGCGCCATGCTGTTCGACGTGGAGGGCGGCAAGCTGAAGGGCGTGCGGGGCAATCCTGAGCATCCCATGACGCGTGGCGGTCTTTGTGTGAAGCTCAAGGACTACGAGAAGCGCCACTATCATCCCGATCGCGTGCTCTATCCGCTGCGGCGAACCGGACCGAAGGGCACCAAACAGTTCGAGCGTATCAGCTGGGATGAGGCCCTCGACGAAATTGTTGCGCGCTGGAAGACGATCATCGCCGAGTATGGGCCGCAAGCGATCGCTCCTTATAGCTATCTCGGCCACCAAGGCCTGGTGCATGGCCTCAATGGCGGCGACGCATTTTTCAACCGCCTTGGCGCGACGGTGATGGAGAGAACGTTCTGCGGAGAGGGTTCGTGCACGGCTTGGCTGTTGACACTCGGGCCGACCGCGGGTGTCGATCCGGAAAGCTACATCCACTCGAAGTACATCGTCATCTGGGCGTGCAATTCGGTTTCGACGAACCTGCATCACTGGGCGATCGTAAAAGATGCACAGAAGACGGGTGCCAAGGTCGTCGTGATCGATGCCTACAGGTCACGGACGGCGAAGGAGGCGGACTGGCACATTTGCCCGAAGCCGGGCACCGACGGGGCGCTTGCGATGGCCCTCATCAATTCGATCATCGCGCAAGGACTGGTCGACCAGGATTACGTCGATAACTACACGATGGGCTTTGAAGCGCTGAAAGAGCGGGCCGCGTCGCGCACGCCAGAGTGGGCTTCTGAAATAACCGGAATTCCGGCCGACGATATCCGCAAGCTGGCGCGGGAACTTGCAACGACCCAGCCGGCGGCAATCCGAATGGGTGTTGCGCTCGAGCGCCATCACGGCGGAGGCCAGACCATCCGCGCCGTGACCTGCATTCCGGCTCTAACGGGTGCGTGGCGGCATGTCGGCGGTGGTATCACGCAGTTCCCGGTCTGGGAGCATCCCTACAAGTTCGACGTCATCTGCCGTCCTGATCTCATTCCGGAGGGCACACAGGTCGTCAACAACCTGCAGATCGGCCGGGCCTTGCTCGGTGAATTGGACCTGAAGGTGCCGATCAAGTCGATGATGTGCTGGAACTCCAACCCGGTGACGCAGGCACCTGAAACTGACAAGATCGTGGAAGGTCTGAAGCGTGAAGACCTGTTCCTTGTCTCGGCTGAGCATTTCATCTCTGACACCGCGTCCTATGCCGATATCGTCCTGCCCGCATCGATGGGGGCGGAGATGGAAGACATGATCCTGTCGTGGGGCCATCTCTATTTGACCTACAACGCCAAGTGCGTCGAATCTCCCGGCGAGGCCATCCCCAACAACGAGATATTCCGTCGGCTCGCTGCGAGGTTGGGTTTTGAAGAAGAGAACTTCAAGTGGTCGGATTCGGAATGCCTGGAAAATTATGTCGATTGGAGTTCGCCCGCGTGCGAGGGAATCGACTTGGCGTATCTGCGCGAGCATGGCTTCGCCCGTTTGAAAGTGGGTACGAAAGACGATCGGGCGCCGCACAAGCAAGGCAACTTCCCGACGCCGACCGGCAAGTGCATGCTCGAGGCGCCCAACGCGACGAACTTCGTCGCTGGCCCTTTCCGGCAGATGTATGAAGGCTTCCAGCCGGGCGAACCCATCGACCCGCTGCCGGATTATACGCCGCCGCGAGAATCACCGGTCAGCAATCCGCTCCTCGCCGAGAAGTTCCCGCTCAACATCGTCTCGCCCAAAAGCCACGGCTTCCTCAACTCGTGTTACGCAAACATGGAGCAGAAGATCAAAGGCCAGGGCGAACAGTTCGTGCTGATCAACAAAATGGATGCAGATTCACGCGGCATCGTCGAAGGTGACCGAGTAAAAGTTGCCAATATGCGCGGTGCGTTTAAAGGCGTGGCGCACATTTCCGATGACGTCAATCCGGGCGTTGTCGTGGCGACGCTCGGCTATTGGCGCCAGCTCAATGATGGAACGGTGAATAGCATCAGCTCCGCCGAGTTCACCGACATGGGGCATGCCCCGTCGTTCTCCGATAACCTCGTTGAGGTCAGCAGAGCCAACTGACCGCGCCGTGCCGATCTAGCGTGTTGCATGATGGGTAGGGTCGGGCCGAAGGCTGCAGCATACGCGTTGACGTGGTCACCATTCCTGGAATGGCAACCACGTTCCAACTCTTTGTCAGGGCCATGTCGTTCGTGCTGGACCGCGAGACGCATCAGCTCGACATGCTTTAAAGCAGGTCCGACTTTGGTGGAATCACTTCCACGATCGTGGCCTGCTCTAAGATCTTGTTTGAGAGACTGATTCACGCCTTCGATGGAAGCCCAAGCGTTTCCATCTCAGACGATCAGGCTCTAGCGGTCCAGCAGGTTCTCGATCTTCTTCTGGCGCTGCTCGTCCGGCTCCTGGAACGAGAGCGTCGAGACGAGGGAGCCAGCCTTGTCCATGAGGTAAACCGAAGCGGTGTGGTTCATCGTGTAGTCCTGGCCGTCCTTCGAGGGCACCTTCTCGAAGAACACCCGGTAGGACTTGCCGATTGCCGCGACCTCTTGGGTCGTGCCTGTAAGTCCAATGATGCGGTCGTCGAAAGCGGAGAGGTAGCGCTTCAGATGCTCGGGCGTGTCGCGTTCCGGGTCGACCGAGACGAACAGCACCCGCAGCTTGTCGGCCCTGTCGCCCAGTTCCTTGAGGTGGTTGCTCATCTCCAGGAGGGTTGTAGGGCAGATGTCGGGACAGTGGGTGAAGCCGAAAAAGATCGCATAGGGCTTGCCGGCGAGCGCGCTGCTGGAGAACCTCGTGCCGTCCGTCCGCGTCAGCTCGAACGGACCGCCGATGGTTGCGGCACCGGGCAAGGCACGTCCTGACTGCTGCGCCTTCTGCGCCTCGCCCAAAAGATGCATGCCTGCGGCGAGGACGAGGACGGCAATCGCCGCCCACGCCACCAGCCGAACCGAGCGCAAAGCGCCTTGTCTAGTGTTTGCCATGCTGGATCCCGTCAGACTTCGTCACGTGCGAGCCGTTGCTCTTCTTGCTTCAGTTCATGCCGTGCGCCGGCGATTTGGCGCCCAAGGGAGCGACCTCGAAGGTGATGGCCGTAGTGCCGGCCTTCTCGAAGGTCAGTGTGCCTGCAACCGGTTTGCCTTCCATGGGGCCGGACTTCAAGTCCATGAACATCACATGGTAGCTACCCGGTTTCAGCTCAACCGTGGCACCGGGCGCGATCTCAAGGCCGCCAGCCACTTCGCGCATCTTCATGACGCCGCCGTCCATCGTCATTTCGTGGATCTCGACGTGTCCGGCAATCGGGGAGGTGCCGCTGACGAGGCGATCGGCGGCCTTGCCGGTGTTGGTGATGGTGAGGAAACCACCGGCAACCCGGGCGCCGGGTGGCGTCACACGAGTCCACGCGTTCGCGACGATGAGATCGCCGACGCGGACCTCTGATGCGCTGGCTGGGAGGGGCAACGCGGCGGCGAGGAGCGCAGCCAAAGCAAGGGTCGTGTGAAGGTCAAGTCTGATCATGTCTGGTCCTTTCGCGTGTCGTATGTCGCGGGTCAAATCGTAGTCGCTCAGAAGTGCAGGCCGGCCGTGAAGGCAAGCGACCAGTCGCGCTCGAGCTGCGGTCCGTTGAGGTTCTGGTAAAGCGGCACGCCGGCTTCGATGCCGACGCGGATCATGCGCCCCTCGCCGAGCGGCATGTGTCCGTTGAGGCCGAGGAATGCTTCGATGCGTTCGCCGCCGTAGAACTCCGGATAGGTGCCCTGGAAGATGCCGCCGATCTGCGGGTCCTGTCCGTGGATCTCGTCCTGCGTGCTGGCGGCAAGGCGGGCCGTGCCGCTCAGGCCGTCGGTCAGCTTGTAGCTCAGCCAGGCGGTCGCCTCGTAGAGGTTACCCCAGCGGTAGCCTTCGTCGTTCTCGTCCTCGAGCGCGATGCGGCCCTTGATCTGAGCGCCCCAGCCAAGTCGGCCGGAACCGCCCAAGTAGGTGAGCGAGGGGACAAGATCATAGGTGCCTGTGCCGAGCTGCATGCCATAGGCGGAACGCATATCCATCATCATGCCCATGGGGCTGAGCATGCGCCCGCGCTCGGTGATCGACGCCGTGGGTATCGAGACGCCGATGTTGCCGTTCAAGCGCTGCCCCTGGCCCTGCCACAGCTTGAAGGCGAGTGCGACCGTGGTGTCGCCGAGGCCTTCGGTTGAGCCTTCGCTTATGCCCAGTCGCGTGGTGCCTTTCATTCCGGCGAAGGTGATCATCGTCATGCGCTTTTCGACGTAGGACGACATCACCATGAGGTTGATCGTGTCCGTGATGCCGTACATGGCCGAGAACATGTGCATTTCGGCGCTCATTTCCTGCGGCGCGATGCGCAAGGTGGGCGGCTGCACGCCGGGCATCCCCGGGTTCATGTCGAACCGGTTCGGGACCGTGGTAACGATCTCCTCGGGGGAGACGCGGCGCGTGCCGATGCGACTGCCATCCATTTTCATGAACATCGGCGTGTACATCAGCATGACCTTGCCCTTGCCGACGATGTGGGCGCCCATGACGCCGGCGGGCGGCGGGTTCATGTGGTCGTGGCCCTGCTGCATGGCGCCAGGCATCATGCCGACTTCGCTCATCGTCGTGGACGTGGCGTCGCCTTGGGGTGTTGCGCCATGGCTCATATGCTGAGCACGAGCGGCAGCGGTGTGGGTTACGAAAAGGGCGGCGGAAACGAGGGTGAGCGCACGTGCGCGTCGGCACGTGCCTCGTGTCAGGCAAGTGAATGTCATGGCTGATAAAACCTGAAATGCGATGGTCGTCGTGGCCTGCCTAGAGGTGTGCCGTCCCGGTGTCGGCACAACCGGAAGCGCGCGTGCAGGTGGCAGGCGGCGGATTTGTGCGTCTCAGGCTGACAGTGGTGGACCTTGGCTCAGCCGTGGCCCGGTTTCGTAGCGGTCTGCTACGGCGATGTCATCGGGTGCAACGGTGACGGGCTCAGCAAGGGCGACGTAGGCCGGTTGCGGCGGCGTGTGCGGCAACAGCAGTGCCGGCGCGACCGTGCCCGTGCAGAACGGACAGAAATTCGTGGGCGTGCCTGACGTATCTGCGGGTGCGTCGTCGTCTCCCGACCCATCAGGCTGGGCGGAGGTGTTGCCATGGCCGAACCGTGCCGGACCGCAGATCACGAAGTGCAGCCCGGTCTGAGTGGCACCGGACTCGCCGGCCAAGGCGACGGTCGCCATCATCACGAGATGCAGCGAGGCGAACGCGACATGCGCAAGCGTGGCGAGCAGGGCCGTGCCTGCCACCAGTTTGCGCGTTCTTGTGCGTTTCCACCATCGCATCAGCGCACGTTACACTGTTCCCTTTTCACCACAAGGGTGGTGCGTCAACAGGGCGACGCTTGGGTGGCAACCGTTGCGCAACGTCCTCTATCGCTGATCTATGTCTGCGTATGCAAAGCGTGCGATGAGCCAGCGCGCGATGGCATGTGGGCCGGGCACCCACGATTGATCCGGAGCTTCCGGCGCTGTCGTTTCGAGCATTCCTCGAACTTCAGCGCGCGAGATCCAGCGGGCGGATTCCAGCTCGGTGGGATCGACGATAAGTTGGGCGTGCTCGGCCTCGGCGTGACACCCGATCATCAGCGAATGAGGAAACGGCCAGGGCTGGGAGGCGAGATAGCGCACCGCGCTGACTGCGATGCCGATCTCCTCCTTCACCTCGCGGGCGACGGCAGCCTCGATCGTCTCGCCCGGCTCGATGAATCCTGCAAGTGAGGAAACCATACCGGGCGGAAAGGCTGGCTGGCGGGCGAGCACGCAATGATCGCCAGCGGTGACGAGCATGATGACAACCGGATCGGTGCGCGGGAAGAGCGCAAGGTCGCAGGCGGTGCAGCGGCGCTGCCATCCTCCCTCGTGCGAGCGCGTGGCGCTGCCACAGCGACCACAATAGCGTGCGGTCTCCTGCCATCCCACCAGGGCTGCGGCAGTTGCAGCAATGGCAAGATCTTCGAGTGGCAGTACGCCCTGCATGGCGAGCGAGCGAATGTCGACGGCAGGTGCGAGGGCAGTGCCTGACGGATCCGCCTCAAGCGCGGCATCCGGCGAGAATGAGCGCGCGAATATAGCATCCTCGGTTCCGGCGCGGATGCCCAAGAAGATCAGGTCTTCGAGAGTGGGGCGGCCACCGGGGCAGTGCTCAGGTGAGAATGCCGCAAGTGTCGCCGCGGTTCTTTCCGCGTTCGAGCGGATTACGGGGCGGGTGCCGACGAGGGCGATGACGCGTGCTCCAGGGGCGTCCAGTCGCTGCGCAAGAAAGGTCTTGTCTCCGCGCCGGCCGCTGGCGCGGTCGAGCGTGGGTTTCGGCGAGGGCGCCAGAAAAGAATAGGCCGGGTCAGACATGCGCTCCGCGGATCGACATTATTGGTCCGCGACTAAGGTCGCCGCCTGCAACCAGCGCTTGGCGTTTGGTGAATGTCATCCGTTATCAACCCGTTGGCCTGTCACTGAGCAGTTGTCTGACTGATGTAGATTTCCATTACAAGGAAAGAACTGGGGGTTTGCAAAGTAGCTTTTTGGTGAGGTGTAACATGCACCCGACGACCGCACGTCAGATACTTGCACTGAACCGCCGGCCTGATCTCGAGCAAGATCGGCTGCCTCACATTCCTGATCGGTATTATGGTGCGACGGCATGGACGCGGCTCAGTGAGACGCTGCGGGCCTTGAGAGATGTCGCACGCAGTGTCGCGATTTTCGCCAAGCCTTTGGCAGAGACCGAAGAATAAGTAGGCCGCCTTTGGCGCGACCAGAATTGTGGCGGTGAGACCAGCGCGGCATGAGCGGTGTGCGTCTGATCGCCTCTTGGAATAAAGTTATAAAATTCAATAATATAGACTGTCACAAAGCTGTTGCGGCAGGCCGCTATCTAAGGGGCACGGCGCAGGGGCGCCGGGCGGGACCGATCGGCGATGAGCCAACCCGCAGTTTCTCCCAAACGAGGAGTTTACCCGTGAAAACCAAGATTTTCGCCTGCACGGTAGCGGCCGTTGCACTTGGTAGCTTTGCAGGCGTTGATGCGGCGTCGGCGCGCGATCAGATCCAGATTGCCGGGTCGTCGACGGTTCTGCCGTATGCCAACATCGTTGCCGAGCAGTACGGCAAGGCCTTCAGTCAGTTCAAGACGCCGGTCGTGGAGTCGGGCGGTTCGTCGGCAGGCCTGAAGCAGTTCTGCCAGGGCCTTGGCGAGAAGACGATCGACGTCGCCAATTCGTCGCGCGCCATCAAGGATGCCGAGGTGAAGGCTTGTGGCGACGCCGGCGTCAAGGAGATCATGGAGATCCGCTTCGGCTACGACGGCATCGTGTTCGCCACCGATGCGGGTGGTCCGGCGTGGGCGCTGGAGCCCAAGGATCTCTATCTGGCGCTGGCCGAGCAGGTTCCGGTCAATGGCAAGATGACCAGCAACCCGAACAAGACGTGGAAGCAGGTCAACGACAAGCTGCCGGATTGGCCGATCACCGCCTACATCCCCGGCGAGAAGCACGGCACGCGTGAAGTGTTCGAAGAGAAGGTGCTGCATGGGGGCTGCAAGGCCACCGGCGCCGACAAGCTGCTGATCGCCGCGGCAGAGGGTGCCGACGACGGTGCCAAGAAGAAGGCCGCCGACAAGGCATGCGTCAAGGTACGCAAGGACGGCGCATCGGTCGACATCGATGGCGACTACACCGAGACGCTGGCGCGTCTGAAATCGAACCCCAAGGGAATAGGCGTGTTCGGTCTGTCGTTCTACGAGAACAACACGGACAAGCTGAAGGTTGCCACCATGTCGAGCATCGCTCCGTCGGTCGAAACGATCGCTACCGGTAAGTATCCGGTTTCCCGGCCGCTGTTCTTCTACGTGAAGAAGGCGCACATCGATGTTACGCCTGGTCTCAAGGAGTACGTCGAGTTCTTCACCTCGACCAAGATGATCGGCGCCGACGGTCCGCTCGCCGAGTATGGCCTCGTGCCGCTGCCGGAGGCCGAGTTGAAGGCTCTGCAGGACGCGGTCAAGACAGCCAAGACGATGTAAGGTTTGAAGTTGGACGGGCCGCTGCAGGTATGGCGGTCCGTCCTTGAGTTTGCGGCGGGCGAGGTGGTCGATCCTACCTCCCCGCCGCTGACCATGAACGGGGAGCGGGCGCGTGTCGTATTCAACGATCCTGGCCGGTGTCGCGATCCTGGCGGTCATCGCCTTTGTAGGCGGCCTTGTTCGGGCGCGCGGTCACGCCGCCGGCCCGGTCAAGATGCACTCCCAGTTGGGCTATTACGGCTGGTACGCCGCTGTGCTCGCCGCACTGCCGGCTGCGATCCTGATTACCGTGTGGGCGGCCTCGGAGCCTGCCGTTCTGTCGCGGCTCGTCGCGCGTGAATTGCCCGCCACGGTCGATACGCTCAACGCAGCACAGCATTCTCTGGCCATGGGCCAGATTCAATCGATCTCTGAAGGCCTGCCGAAGCTCGGTGCAGCCGATCTCGCGATCATCAAGAAAGCGCGTCTTGGTTTCACGCCGGTGGAAGAGGCGCAGCGCGTTCTGAAGGAACACGGCATCGTTCTGGGATCGCCGCCGCCGCCCTACGTCATCAACGCGGCTGCCGATCTGACCGAGAATCGAGCTATCAGCAGGTATCTGCTCGCCGCCATTGCCGGCCTGCTGGCGATCGGTGGTCTCTTTTACGGTGTGAGATCGATCCGCCCGCGTCTGCGGGCCCGCAATGCCGTCGAGAAAGTAATGCTCGGCGGGCTTGCGGCAGCCTCCACGGTAGCGATCCTGACCACGGTCGGCATTGTCTTCTCGGTGCTGTTCGAGACCATTCACTTCTTCCAGGGTGTCTCGCCGTCGAACTTCTTCTTCGGCACCGTGTGGGATCCCCGCTTCTCCGCTGCCGGCAGCGCAGACACGATTGGCCAGTTCGGTCTGTTGCCGCTGTTGTGGGGTACGCTTTTCATATCGTTCGTTGCACTGGCTGTTGCGGTGCCGATCGGACTGATGTCGGCGATCTACATGTCGGAATACGCAAGCCAGGGCGTGCGTGATGTTGCCAAACCCGCTCTGGAGATTCTCGCCGGCATCCCAACCATCGTCTATGGCTTCTTCGCGCTCATCACCTTCGGTCCGTTGCTGCGCGATGTCGGAGCGATGGTCGGCCTCGAAATCGCGGCCACCAGCGTGCTGACCGCAGGCATCGTCATGGGCGTGATGATCATCCCGTTCGTGTCGTCCTTGTCGGATGACATCATTTCGGCAGTGCCGCAGTCGCTGCGCGAGGGCTCCTACGGGCTTGGCGCGACGCAGTCCGAGACCATCAAGCGCGTTGTCATTCCTGCGGCTCTGCCTGGCATCGTCGGCGCAATCCTGCTGGCAGCCTCCCGTGCGATCGGCGAGACGATGATCGTCGTTCTGGCTGCGGGTATCGCCGCCAACCTCACTCTCAATCCGTTCGAGCCGGTGACCACCATCACCGTCAAGATCGTCAGCCAGTTGACGGGCGATCTGGAGTTCGACAGCCCGCAGACGCTGGTCGCTTTCGCGCTCGGTCTGACGCTGTTCGTGATCACGCTAGCGCTTAACGTCTATGCTCTCTATATCGTTCGCACCTATCGGGAGGAGTACGAATGACGGTCGATGCTCCGATCGCCGACGGGCACCCGCTGCCGCGTCTCAATGATCCTGCCCGCTTGCGAACACGCTATGCTGCCGAGGCGCGATTCCGCATCTACGGAGTAGCCGCGCTCTCGATCGCGATCGCGTTCCTGTTCGGCCTGTTCGCGTCGATCATATCAAACGGCTGGTCGGCATTCCTGCAAACCAAGGCCCATGTGCCGGTCTACCTCGACCCGGCCGAGATCGATCCCGATGGCAAGCGTGATGTCAGCCGGTTCGGTCTGGCGGACTACACGAAGCTCGCTCGCGACGCTCTGTCGAAGGCGATCGGGCTGCCGGAGAAGCAGGACAAGGCGACCAAGCGAGACCTGAAGGGCCTCTTGTCGCGGGCGATCGACGTGCAGATCCGCGACCTGGTCGTTGCTGATCCAAGCCTCATTGGCCAGACCATAACGGTGCCGCTGCTGGCGCACGGCGATGTCGACTCGCTGCTGAAGGGCGCCATCGACCGTTCGATTCCCGAGGAACGCCGGCAGCTCAACGACCGTCAACTCCAGTGGATCGATAAGCTCACAGCCGACGGTGTGCTCAAGAAGGACTTCAATGCCGGTCTCTTCGCCTACGGCGCGTCGAGCCAGCCGGAAAGCTCAGGTCTCGCCGTGGCATTGATCGGCTCGCTGTTCATGATGTTAACGGTGGCGCTGCTGGCGGTGCCGATCGGCGTTGCGACCGCGGCCTATCTCGAAGAGTTCGCGCCGAAGAACTTCTGGACCGACTTGATCGAGGTGAACATCAACAACCTCGCCGCCGTGCCTTCGATCGTGTTCGGACTTCTGGGCCTCGCTGTCTTCATCAATTTCGCGGGACTGCCGCGTTCGGCGTCGCTCATCGGCGGCCTCGTCTTGACGCTGATGACACTGCCGACAATCATCATCGCGACGCGGGCGGCAATCCGCGCGGTGCCTCCCTCGATCCGCGAGGCGGCATTGGGGGTAGGCGCCTCGAAGATGCAGACGCTGTTCCATCATACGCTGCCGCTCGCTTTTCCGGGCATCATGACGGGCACCATCATCGGGCTCGTCCAGGCGCTGGGCGAGACGGCGCCACTGCTGATGATCGGTATGGTTGCTTTTGTCGTTGATATTCCCTCAAGCGTGATGGAGCCTGCGACGGCGCTGCCGGTCCAGATCTACATGTGGGCGACGTCCGCGGAACGCGGCTTCGTCGAGCGGACCGCAGGTGCGACGATCGTGCTGCTTGGCTTCTTGTTCGTGATGAACGCGGCGGCGGTCTACCTGCGGCGGAGATTCGAGAGGAAGTGGTGAACAGGACCGAGCAGATGGAACATCAAGTTGTGCATCGCGAGGCTATCGGTGCTGAGCCGCTGCAGCCCGCAACCATCATCGCGCGTAACGTCAATGTCTTCTACGGTGCCAAGCAGGCGCTGTTTAATGTGGACGTTGACGTGCCACGCAACGCCATCACGGCATTCATCGGGCCCTCGGGTTGCGGCAAGTCGACCTTCCTGCGGTGTCTTAACCGCATGAACGATACGATCCCGATCTGCAAGGTCACGGGCAAGATCATGCTGGATGGTCAGGATATCTACGATCCCGATCTCGATGTTGTGGAGCTGCGCGCGCGCGTCGGCATGGTCTTCCAGAAGCCCAATCCGTTTCCGAAATCGATCTACGAGAATATCGCCTATGGTCCGCGCATCCACGGACTTACGCGAACCAAGAAGGAGCTCGACGAGCTTGTCGAGCAGTGCCTGGAGAAGGCCGGGTTGCTCAAGGAGGTGCACGATCGCATGCACGAGCCCGGCACCGGGCTCTCAGGTGGTCAGCAACAGCGCTTGTGCATCGCCCGTGCGATCGCTACCCGCCCGGATGTGATTCTGATGGACGAGCCGTGTTCGGCGCTCGACCCGATCGCGACGGCGAAGGTGGAAGAGTTGATGGACGAGCTGAAGGAGAACTACACGATCATCATCGTGACGCACTCCATGCAGCAGGCCGCGCGCGTCTCGCAGCGGACGGCGTTCTTCCATCTGGGCAAGCTCGTCGAGGTTGGTGACACACGCCAGATCTTCACCAACCCGCGCGACAAGCGCACGCAGGACTACATCACGGGACGTTTCGGCTAGAGCATGTGTGGCCGAGGCGGTGGTCGGTTGAGCGTGAAGTGTTTGCGACGAACAAAGCGACTGAGCAGCGCCACGTTTCCGTGAAGCGTGCCCGTGTTCCAGAGCATTCTCACGATGATGTGGCGACCACCACGTGGAAGAGAATACGGCAAGATAAGAAGACAGAGCGCCGATAGGCGTCTCAAGTTTATCCCTTGATTATTGACCGTTCGAGACGGTTTGGAGACAGCCTCGATGCCACAGCAACACATCGTCAAGTCCTACGAGGACGAGCTGGCCCTGCTCGATACCAAGATTGCACGCATGGGCGGACTGGCCGAGCACAATCTCGGCCAAGCATTCGATGCATTACAGCGGCGTGATCCGCGCCAGGCCGAAATGGCGATCGTTGCCGATCAGGCGATCGATGTTCTGGAGAAGGACATCGAAGAGCAGGTGATCGGAATGATCGCGCGCCGGCAGCCGCTGGCCGATGACCTGAGACACGTTATGGCTGCGCTCAAGATCACCTCCGATCTGGAGCGGATCGGTGACTTGGCCAAGAATATTGCCAAGCGCGCGAGTGCCATCGCCGAGCTGTCGCATCCCAAGCCTGTGATCTCGGGTCTCGGGCGCATGGTGGAACTGGCGCTGCACCAGTTGAAGACGGTACTCGACGCCTATGCGGAGCGCGATGCGGAGCGCGCCATCGAGGTCTGGCGGAACGATCAACGGATCGATGCGATGTACAACTCCCTGTTTCGCGAGCTGCTCACCTACATGATGGAGGATCCGCGCAGCATCGGGCTTTCCACGCATCTGTTGTTCGGAGCCAAGAACCTGGAGCGGGTTGGCGATCATACGACCAACATCGCAGAGATCGTGCACTACCTTGTGCGCGGCGAGCCGATCAGCGACGACCGGCCCAAGGGAGACGACACGAGTTCGCTGCTGGTGGGGAGCAATGATTGACGCGCGCTTGGACGTGATACCTGGCGCGCTTGCGGCCAAGGTTCTTGTCGTGGAGGATGAGGCAGCATTAGCGGAGCTGCTGCGTTACAACCTGGAGGCGGCCGGCTATACCGTGCTGTATGCAGCGTCCGGCGAGGATGTGGAGGTGCTTGTCGCAGAGGAGGCACCGGATCTCATCCTGCTCGACTGGATGTTGCCGGAGACGTCGGGGATCGAGATTTGCCGGCGTCTGCGTGCTCGCGCCGATACACGCCATATCCCGATCATCATGCTGACCGCGCGCAGCGAGGAGGCCGATCGCATCCGTGGACTGTCGACGGGTGCGGATGACTATGTCGTCAAGCCGTTCTCCCTGCCGGAGCTGATGGCGCGGGTGAGGGCGCTCCTGCGACGGGCGGCACCGGAGCGCATCGCCGAGGTCCTAAGTGTCGGCGACATCGAGCTGGACCGAGCGGCGCATCGCGTCTTGCGCGGCAAGCGCGAAGTGCGGCTCGGGCCGACGGAGTTCCGTCTTCTCGAATACTTCATGCAAAGTCCCGGACGGGTTCTATCGCGCGGCCAGATCCTGGATGGCGTGTGGGGGCGCAATGCCTATGTCGACGAGCGTACAGTCGACGTCCACATTGGCCGGTTGAGGAAGGCGCTGGTCCGCGCCAAGGAGAGCGATCCCATCCGGACGGTGCGCGGTGCCGGCTACGTGTTTGGTGAGCGATCGGCTTGAGCCGGTTGTTGGGCGTTGCCACGCTTCATGCAATGGTTCGCGCCGGCCTGCACGTCTGTGATGGGTGAATGCACTTCTTGGCGCCTCCACACTTCAAGGGCTTGCAGCCGCGCTCCATCCATTTTCCTGGAGCATGTCTTGACGCTGGACCGCTATGCACTTCAGCTCAATATGCTCTAGGGTCCGGACCCTAAGGGTCGAGGTCGAGCAGTTTTCGCGCGGCCTTGTTGGCGTGACGGGCAACCTGTGCGTCACCAGTGATCATCGCAGCGACGATCGCCCCGTCGATCAATAGCCCGATCTGATGAGCTAGGCTTTCGGGATCTTCGCTGCCCGCTTCCCGAGCCAAGTCGATGAGGCGTGTCATCACCTGCTTCTTGTGCGCGAGCGCGATCTCCTTGTAGCGGTCATCTTCTTTGTCGAACTCACCGACGGCGTTGATGAAAGGGCAACCAAAGAAGCGCTTTTGCGTGAACCAAGACTCGAGGATCAGCAGCGAACCGGCGAGTTTTTCCTTTGGTCCGCCTCCACAGCTATTGATCTCGCCGAGATACCAATCGCGCCAAGCCCGACCCTCCTCCAACAAGACGGCTTCGATCAGTCCTTCCTTGGAGCCGAAGACCTTATAGAGCGTTGCCTTGGCTGTTCCCGCAGCGTCGACGACAGCATCAACGCCGGTTGCATTGATTCCCTGGCGGCAGAAAAGCTCGGAGGCAGCCCTCACCAGCCGCTCCTTGGCGCTGCCCATCTCGACTGAACGGGCGGGCGAGTGTGGTGTTTGGGCGGCTTCAGCCATCCATATTGGCTCCCGGCAACTGAGTCTTGCGCAAGCGACATGGCCTGCGTCCGACGACGCATCGGCAATTTCCGCGCCGCTGGCAAGATGCACCCATTCGCCGGTCAAGACCACACCCTGGGAGCCCCCAAGAAGCGTTCCACACGAAGCGCACATGGAGCGTGTTCAGCCGCCTTGTTAGGCAGCGATTTGCCACAAATCTCACCGGAAGCGGCTTGGCCCCAGCAGCGCGCTGAATCGGAATTGTCAGGAAAAACAATCTATTAATTGAGTTGCCGAGCTTGGCACGCCGCATGCAATTAACAGAACGTTCTGTCTGCTTTTCGGCGAGTTAGCGACGACGGCCTGACAAAGCCTCAGGGGGATCACCGCATGGCGTTCATCCACGGAGCCCATATCCAGATCGAGGCGCTTTCGCATCGCTATCGCGCTGCCCGGACGAATGCTCTCGAGGATGTCTCACTGACGATCGAGCCCGGAGAGTTCGTTGCGCTGATCGGGCGGTCGGGCTGTGGGAAGTCGACGCTGCTGCACATCATGGCCGGTCTCGTGATGCCGACCAGAGGCCAGGTGCTGATCGACGGGGCAACGGTAGAAGGTCCATCGCCCGAGTGGGTGATGATGTTTCAGCAGCCATCGCTGTTTCCCTGGATGTCGGTGGCGCAGAACGTTGCCCTGGGTCTCGTCTTCAATCGCCGCGGCCATGATGCCAAGCGGCGCGTACCCGAGCTGCTCGAACTTGTGCAGCTCAGCGAATTTTCAGATCGCAACGTGCAGGACCTGTCGGGAGGCCAGCAGCAGCGCGTCGCATTGGCGCGCTCGCTGGCACTCAAGCCCAAGGTGCTCTTTCTCGACGAGCCCTTCTCCGCTCTCGATGCGTTCACGCGAGCAAGTCTGCAGCGGGACGTGCGTACCATCGCCCGAGAGCTCGGCATAACGACGGTGCTCGTCACGCATGACGTCAGTGAAGCGGCTTTGATGGCAGAGCGGGCCGTGATCATGACGTCCAATCCCGGACGCATCCGGCGCAATGTCGCCATCGATCGCAAGGCCTGGGACGGGGGCGACGCCTATCAGGCCGAGCGTATGTCGCTGATGACTGCCTACGAGGATGTCGCCGGCGACAGTCTGCAAACCAGCTCTCTACCGCCGGCGGCAAGCAGTACTTCTTCGGTTATCCAGCGCCCGCCTTTGGAAAAGACCGCCGTGGCATCGATGCCGGTCGCATCAGTGCGACGGGCTTGAGTGACATGAGCCAAACGACAACATCATCAACAAGGACCAGCATCATGACGCACGATCACGAGCTTGCCTGCGGATGCGACAAGGATGAGGTTGCATGCTGTTCGCACGACGATGCGCATGGCATCACGCGGCGCCAGTCGCTGGATATGCTCGCGTCCGGCGGTCTGTTTGCGGCCTTCAGTTCCATGTTCGGAGGATTTCCCTCGGCGCTCCACGCTGCGGCCGACGATGTCGTCAGGATCGGCTATCTGCCGATCACCGACGCAACCGCTCTCTTGGTCGCGCACGCGAAAGGCTACTTCAAGGATGAAGGTCTGGAGTCGGAGCCGCCGACGCTCATTCGCGGCTGGTCGCCGCTCGTGGAAGGCTTTGCGGCGGGCAAGTTCAATCTCGTGCACCTGCTGAAACCCATTCCGGTCTGGATGCGCTACAACAACAAGTTTCCCGTGAAGATCATGGCGTGGGCGCACACCAACGGCTCCGGCCTGGTGGTCGGGGCTCACAACACGGCGCAGACTTTTGCCGATCTGGGTGGTTCGCAGATCGCGGTGCCGTTCTGGTACTCGATGCACAACATCGTGCTGCAAATGGCGCTGCGCAATGCCGGATTAACGCCGGTCATCAAGGGAGCGGGCGAAACGATTGGTGCCAAGGAAGTCAACCTTCAGGTTCTGCCACCGCCGGAGATGCCGCCGGCGCTCGCCGCGCGCAAGATCGACGCCTACATCGTTGCGGAGCCTTTCAATGCCTTGGGCGAGATCAAGGCTGGTGCGCGCATGCTGCGATTCACCGGCGACATCTGGCGCAATCATCCCTGCTGCGTCGTGTGCATGAACGAAGAGCTGACAACGGCCAAGCCGGAGTGGACGCAGAAGGTCATCAATGCCGTGGTGAAGGCCGCTGTCTACGCGTCGAAGAACAAAGTTGAGGTGGCGAAGCTGCTGTCGAAAGACGGCGAAGGCTACCTGCCCGTGCCTGCGGCCGTGGTCGAGCGGGCCATGACGAAATATGACCTCGAGACCTATGGCAAGACGGGAGCGATCAAGCACGCGGATTGGGGTAATGGCCGCATCGACTTCAATCCGTGGCCTTATCCGACAGCGACAGAGCTCATTACGTCGGCAATGAGCAAGACACTTGTCGGTGGTGATACCACGTTTCTCGGAGGTCTCGATCCCAAGACCGTGGCCACGGATCTTGTCGACTACCGTTTCGTGAAGGCGGCGCTCGAAGCCCAGCCGGATTGGAAGAACGACCCGAGCGTCTCCAAGGATGGCGATCCCTTCAAGCGTGTCGAGGTGGTGGAGCTATGACACGCCTTGCTGTCATTGCGGTTCCGCCGCAGGCAACCATCAATCAGCGCGGAGCTGACATGATCAGGATTCTCCGGCCGCTGGCGCGATCGGGACTGCTGAGCGCGGTGGGCATTGCCGGTCTGTTTGTGTTCTGGTGGCTAGGCGGTCTCATTGTTGCGGGCAATCCACGCACCGTAGCGTTTGCGGATTTTGCCCCGGCGCCGACGCTGGCGCGCCTCGGTGAGATGCTGACCTCGGGTGCGGTTGCAGAGATGAGCGTGCCGAGTCTGCAGCGTGTGGGACTGGGGCTGTTCTGGGCCGCACTCATCGGGGTTCCGTTAGGCATCCTGGTCGGCCGGATCCGCACCGCGCGTGCAATTACGAATGTGCCCTTTCAGTTCCTGCGGATGATAAGTCCGCTGTCGTGGATGCCGATCGCGGTTATGGCGTTTGCATCTTGGGACGGGGCCATCATCTTTCTCATCGCGGTGGCGGCGGTCTGGCCGATTCTGTTCGCCACGGCCGCGGGCGTGCACAGAATCGATCCGGCATGGTTCAAGGTTGCGCGCAACCTGGGCGCCAATCCCTACCACATGCTGACGCGTGTAATTCTTCCGGCGATCTCGCAGGACATACTGACCGGCATCCGTCTTGCGCTCGGCGTTGCCTGGATCGTGCTCGTCCCCGCTGAGTATCTCGGTGTCACGTCCGGTCTCGGTTACGCCATCAACGATGCTCGCGACACGCTGGAATACGATCGTCTCGCGGCCACCGTGCTCGTTATCGGCGTCATCGGCTACGGCCTCGATGCCGTTCTTCAGCAGTTCATCAAACGACTCTCGTGGATCAGGCAGGAGTGAGCCTTCTGTCTCGTTCTGTCGCATCAACTTCGTACCAATAAGGAGATCAGACATGTCACAGCAAGCTTCTGTCGCACTAACGAGCTGCCTCTTGCCCGAGATGGATGGATTGACACCGATTGACAAGGCGGGGCTGGAAAAGCTCATCGAGAGCGGAAAGGCCAACCCGAAAGCAGTCAAGACACTCAAGTGCAAGACTGTCGCGGAGGGTCGCTTCCGCCACCTCAACTACATCCGCAATCTGGAGCCCTACATCGTCGACGAACCACCGGGCTTGCTTGGTGACGATACCGCGCCCAATCCTTCGGAAGCCTCGCTCGCCGCGCTCGGGTCATGCATCGCGGTTGGCCTGCATGCCAATGCGGTGCATCGCGGCTGGAAGGTTCTGAAGCTGGAACTCAGTCTAGAGGGCGATCTCAACATCACGGCCGTGTGGGGGACAGGAGATACGAGCGAGAAGCCGGTGGGCTTCACTGATGTGCGTGTCGATGTCGACATGGTGTGCGAGGGCGTCTCAAAAGAAGAGATCACTGCATTGATCAACCATGTCACCAAGTGGTCTCCCGTTGCCAATACATTCACGCGCCCGGTCAATCTCGAGGTGAAAACCTCCTGAGGCGATCTGAAAGATGTGAGAGGCACTGCGGCCGGCAGACGTCGAAGGCCGGCCGTGGTGCGGCAATGCTCCGCGCTCTCGCGTCATTACTCCAGTCACATCACATTCGGAGATCGAATATGGCCGAGATCGCCTTGTCCGCGCACGCTGCCCTGTCCGAAGCATGCGCGCCTTCTGCCGCGCATCTTGCGACAACAGCGCAGCTCGCTGAGATCCGACACATCGTCCACACGGATCTCGTGCCCTTGGTGGGGACGATCGATGCGGATGGTACCTATCCGGAAGCCGTGCTCCGCGCCCTGGGCGGAGCTGGTGCTTATTCGGCGCACGTCGGGGGAGCCGCCGGCACTATGCCGGACCTTTGGACGGCGATCGAGGCGATGAGCATTGCGGGCGAGCATTGCCTGTCAACAGCGTTCTGCATGTGGTGCCAGGATGCGCTCGGCTGGTACATTCACGCGTCGGACAACGAGGAATTGAAAGCGGACCTCGGCCAGCGTGTGGCGCGTGGCGAAGCCCTTGGCGGCACGGCGCTTTCGAATCCGATGAAGGCCTTCTACGGCATCGAGCGAATGCGTCTCAAAGGTAGGCGTGTCGATGGCGGCTATGAGGTCAAGGGGCTGCTTCCGTGGGTGTCGAACCTCGGGCCCGACCACTATTTCGGTGCGATTTTCGAAGTCGAGAACGGCGCCGGTGGTCACGTGATGGCCGTGCTGGATTGCTCCGCGCCTGGAATGAAGATTACGCAGAACGATAACTTCGTTGCACTCGATGGCACGCGCACATTCGCGGTCCAGGTTCGTGATGTCTTTGTTCCAGACAAGATGCTGCTGGCAGATCCCCTCGATGCTTATCTTCAGCGCATTAGGGCCGGATTCATTCTGCTGCAGGCTGGCATGGCCTTTGGGCTCATTCGCGGCTGTGTCAAGCTTATGCAACAGGTGAAAGGCTCACTCGGGCACGTCAATCAATACCTGGAGAAGCAGCCGGAGGACTTCGAGGTGTTGCTGGCGCAGTTGGAGACGGTCGTGGAGGAGCTTTGCAGGACGCCATTTTCCAAGGATCCCGCCTATTTCCGCAAGGTTGTCGAAGCGCGTCTGGCAGCAGGTGAGGCCAGCGTGGAGGCGGCTCATTATGCCATGTTGCATCAGGGCGCGCGTGGGTATGTTGCCCAAGGTGCCGCGCAACGGCGATTGCGGGAAGCTTACTTTGTCGCCATCGTCACGCCAGCGACGAAGCAGCTCCGCAAGATGCTGGCGGAGATCGAGAGCTAGAGTGCCGGTTCTATGCCTCGGGGAAACAAGCGTCGACGTGTAGACGCCCATGTGTGGAGAGCTGATGTGAGCAGCGGCCAGACATCGTGGCATGTGAGCGAGCGCAGAGGACACGATGATGCCGCAGATCGACTATGTCTATGCCTTGGTCTCCGGTTTCGCCTATCTTGGCGAGCCCGAGCTAAGGCGGATTGCCAAAGCTTGCGGCGCGACTATTCGCTACATGCCCGTCGATATCGCGCGGGTGTTCGCCGCGGTCGATACGGTTGCGCCAGCGCGTCAGTCGCCTGCCCGTCGCGTTTGGCGCGATGCAGAGCTGGCACGCTGGGCTCGGGTGCGTGGTCTGCCGATCACCGTCGTACCAAAATACTGGCCGGTTCCGGCAGCGTTGGCATCGCGAACTGTCATCGCGGTGCAGGAGTTGGGGGGCGATCCGGGCGCTCTCTCGATGCGGCTGTTGCGTGCCGTGTGGGTGGATGATCTCGACATTTCCGATGCCGAGACGGTCGGTCGCCTCGTTGCAGAGGTCGAACCCGAGGCAGCAGGGAAAATTCTCGAGCGCGCTGCCGGCGATGACTGCGGCGAAATTCTCGAAGCCAATACACGTGAGGCAATTGAGAGAGGCGTGATCGGTTCGCCGACCTATTTTGCTGAAGGCGAAATGCTGTTCGGTCAGGATCACTTGGGCTTTCTCGCAGCCAAGCTCGGAGTGCCGGTGGCATGAGCGATCCCGTTGTCATTATCGGTGCGGGCCAAGCCGGGGCCAAGGCCGCCGAGACGCTACGCAAGCTCGGCGTTACGCAACCGATCCTCATGTTCGGTGAGGAGAAGCACCTACCCTACCAGCGGCCGCCGCTGTCAAAGAAGTTTCTTCTCGGTGGCGTGCCCGAGAGCCAACTACAACTGCAGACTACGGACTTCTATGCCCGCAACAACATCGAGGTTGTTACAGGCAAGCGCGTTGTCCGGCTTGATCCAGATGGCCACTCGATCGAATTCGAGGACGGCACACGACAGACGTTCGATAAGGCGCTGATCACGACCGGCTCTTCTCCACGGCGACTAAATGTGGAGGGAGCCGATCTTCAAGGCGTGCATGCTCTGCGCTCGATCGCGCATGTCCTGGCGATGCGTGACGAACTGCCGGCGGCCAACGATGTCGTTATCGTCGGTGGCGGCTACCTTGGCCTTGAGACGGCTGCCGTGATGTCTGGTCTCGGCAAGTCAGTCGTGCTTATCGAGGCGGAGGATCGCATCCTCGCGCGCGTCGCCGGGGTCGAGATTGCTGAGCACCTTGCCCGCCTGCACGCCAACCGGGGTGTCAAGATCATCACTCGTGCTCGACTGTCCAAGATTGTTGGGTCGGCGCGTGTGGCGGGCGTCGAACTCGGTGATGGCACGCGATACTCTGCGGACCTCGTTCTGATCGCGGTGGGTGGGATTGCCAACGACGAGCTGGCGAGGTTGTCGGGGCTTGCTTGTAATGATGGTGTGCTGGTGGACACGGGCGGATCAACGGGCTGGCGCGGGGTCTATGCCGCAGGCGACTGCGCTCGCTTCTTTTCCCGGCGCTATGGACGCTTCGTGCGTCTGGAAAGCGTTCAGAACGCCAATGACCAAGCGCGCGCGGTTGCTGAGCACATGGCCGGGTGCAAAGTAACCTACGATCCCGTGCCTTGGTTCTGGTCGGATCAATTCGAAACCAAGCTTCAGATCGCCGGACTGAGCAGTGGTTTCGACCGACACGAGGTCGTTGGGGATCCGCAGGGCGCATCGTTTTCGGTCGCGTACTACGCTGGCGCGCGGCTGCTGGCCGTCGACGCCATCAATGATGGCAAGGCGTATATGCGCGCGCGCAAGGCGCTCGCCGAGAGCGCGCCATTAACCTCGTCGACCGGAGTGGCTGAGTTGCGCGATAGCAGCGCGTCCGAAAAGGCGGCTGCTTGGAGCATGTCCAACTGACGTGCGCCGTGTGGTTCCGCCCTGCTGATTGACTCCGTTCGAATGCATTCGGTCGGTACTTCAAAAGAGAAAGGCCGCCCGTGGGCGGCCTTTCCTTTGCTTGCAGCGTCTGTCGGGGGACAGATCAGAACTGGATACGCGCACCGGCATAGACCGTGTCGATGTCGTCGGTGGGCACGGAGACGCGGCGACCATCATTCAATTCGACCAGATCGGCCTCGAAGTGGCGCCAGCCGGCATAGAGTTCCATGGCGGCGGCATCGATGTACTGGTTGATGCCGATGCCGTAGAGGGTACCGTCAGCCGACGTATAGGTGACCCGACGGAGATTGTCGTCTGCAACCGAGCCCGTCGTGGTGAGCAGGTTGCCACTATTTTGGGCTTCAGCGTACTCGCCGAAGATCGAGGTCTTACCGATGGCGAACCACTTGCGGTAGATACCGCCGCGGATCATCCAGTAGTTGAAGTCATCGAAGCGCGGATCGTCGAATTCGCGGTGCACGCCAGCGAAGTCAACGAAGAGGCCAGTCGGCTCGTGCAGAACGCTGATCGACCCGCGAACATCTTCGAAGTCGACGTTCGGATAGAGTTCGCCCAGGTTGTGGCTGCCGTTGTCGCCCGTGACATCACGCTCGACGTGGTAGCCGATGCCGCCCGCGATCTTGATGCCGTTGAACTCGCCGGCATACTTCAGGGCGACGTCCCACATGTCGTCCTCACCCCACGAGGCCGAGATGGTGAACCCGGCGAAGGTGGGCGAGTCGTAGCGGATGACGTTGGCACGATCGGTGTCGAGGAAGTCGAAGATGTCGTTCAGCTCGAGACCGTTGCTGCCGCGGAAGGTGATGTTGGCACCCGGTGCGACGTTGTAGTTGGCAGCCGTTGCCGCACCCGTGCCGCCGTTGGCGAACAGCACGATGTCGTCGGTGGCATGCGAGGTGTGACCAACCCACAGCGTGCCGAGCTGCTTGGACTTCAAGAACCACGTCGAGTGGCGCAGCTGGACGGCAACGGAAGAGTCGTCGTCAGAAGCACTGGTTCCGGAAACCTGAGCCGAGACCGTCTCGATCTCGATGTAGTAGCCGGCCGACCAGTCAGCGTTGATCTTGGCGTCACCACGGAACCGGAAGCGGCTCGAAGAGAAGCCCGAGGTGCCGACGTAGACGTTGCTCTCAACGCCATCGTCCCACCAGTAGACCAGCTCGTTGACCTGGCCTGAAACCGTGAGGCTCACCTTGCGGTTGCCCTTGCGAGCCGTCGTAGCCTCAAGCTCGGCGACCCGCTCCTCAAGATCCGCGCAGCAATCACCACCAAGGTCGGCGGCGAATGCGGGCGCCGTAAAGATGCTTGCGGTAGCGGCAATTGCAACGATGCCTCCCCGCTTCATCAGTCCCCCAATCATAGTCTATCTCCATTTCGCACGTCGGGATCGCAGTTTTGCTGGCGTCCCGGCTCGATCGTTGTCCTGGCGAGGGGCACGTGCCTGCAGGCACACGCGGCTCGAACAGAACGCGCTACGCAGGTGACGCAACTGGGTTACTGATCTGATACGCCGCCGGTCCGGTTCGAAGGCTTCCGGGACGCCACCGATGCTTGAGGTGGCTGACAGGCTATGGCCCGCATTCAACCCGACGATTCGCAAAACTCAAAACGAAACTTGCAAAAACCTTGGGCAAGTGTTGCCCTTTTGCGGAGCGTGAGGGGCGCGCGCAACACTGCACGCGCCCCTCTTTAACTCTTTGTCAACTCGAAGCCATTGGGCTCCGGTGAACGGTGCGATCAGAACTGGATACGCGCACCGGCATAGACCGTGTCGATGTCGTCGGTGGGCACGGAGACGCGGCGACCATCATTCAATTCGACCAGATCGGCCTCGAAGTGGCGCCAGCCGGCATAGAGTTCCATGGCGGCGGCATCGATGTACTGGTTGATGCCGATGCCGTAGAGGGTACCGTCAGCCGACGTATAGGTGACCCGACGGAGATTGTCGTCTGCAACCGAGCCCGTCGTGGTGAGCAGGTTGCCACTATTTTGGGCTTCAGCGTACTCGCCGAAGATCGAGGTCTTACCGATGGCGAACCACTTGCGGTAGATACCGCCGCGGATCATCCAGTAGTTGAAGTCATCGAAGCGCGGATCGTCGAATTCGCGGTGCACGCCAGCGAAGTCAACGAAGAGGCCAGTCGGCTCGTGCAGAACGCTGATCGACCCGCGAACATCTTCGAAGTCGACGTTCGGATAGAGTTCGCCCAGGTTGTGGCTGCCGTTGTCGCCCGTGACATCACGCTCGACGTGGTAGCCGATGCCGCCCGCGATCTTGATGCCGTTGAACTCGCCGGCATACTTCAGGGCGACGTCCCACATGTCGTCCTCACCCCACGAGGCCGAGATGGTGAACCCGGCGAAGGTGGGCGAGTCGTAGCGGATGACGTTGGCACGATCGGTGTCGAGGAAGTCGAAGATGTCGTTCAGCTCGAGACCGTTGCTGCCGCGGAAGGTGATGTTGGCACCCGGTGCGACGTTGTAGTTGGCAGCCGTTGCCGCACCCGTGCCGCCGTTGGCGAACAGCACGATGTCGTCGGTGGCATGCGAGGTGTGACCAACCCACAGCGTGCCGAGCTGCTTGGACTTCAAGAACCACGTCGAGTGGCGCAGCTGGACGGCAACGGAAGAGTCGTCGTCAGAAGCACTGGTTCCGGAAACCTGAGCCGAGACCGTCTCGATCTCGATGTAGTAGCCGGCCGACCAGTCAGCGTTGATCTTGGCGTCACCACGGAACCGGAAGCGGCTCGAAGAGAAGCCCGAGGTGCCGACGTAGACGTTGCTCTCAACGCCATCGTCCCACCAGTAGACCAGCTCGTTGACCTGGCCTGAAACCGTGAGGCTCACCTTGCGGTTGCCCTTGCGAGCCGTCGTAGCCTCAAGCTCGGCGACCCGCTCCTCAAGATCCGCGCAGCAATCACCACCAAGGTCGGCGGCGAATGCGGGCGTCCATGCCGTAGACGCCGCGAGAAGCAGAGCGACGCCGATACATTTCGCTTTCATTTGGGTTCCCCCTGAAACGCACTGTTTATGCCCGGATACGCAGTCGGATCGCCTATTGACCCCCGTCGAGCGCACAAGCAATTTGCAAAGTAAGCGGCCAACCTGTCGGTTTCCTTTCAGTCATGTGGCCGATGCACCACGTGTGCTTGCCGTGCGTGCGCCCAAATTGTGCAGGCGTATGCAACCATCGGAAGTAACGAGCTTTTTTCGATCTTTCTTTTTCAAGCCAGCTGAAAAGAATTTGACAGTGGGGGCCGCGAAAACGATCCTCCAGGGCCAGGAGAACACCGTTCGCATCGTGCGGAACGGTTAGCTAATTCGGGAGATTTCTCGCCAGGGGTGGTCCGTTGAGTGTGCGCGCCGCTCGGTTTCGGTCTCTCCCGAAGCGGAAAAGCCATGCGAATTCTACAGATTGGTGACTCAAATATTGCGTCGACGCGATTAACCGTTGCGATGAAGCAACTCGACTGTGCTGTGGATGTCATACCAACGGTCGAGGGGGCGAAGGAGGCCCTGCGCGTTGCCCGGTATGACCTGCTCATTGCCGACTTCGACGCAGCGATTGGGGCTGCAGGATTGTTGACCCTTATCAAGGCTATACGTGCCACGCGGCCGGATGTGGCGATTGTCGCCTGCGGCTCGCGCAACGCTTTGGATTTGATCGTGTCAGCTTTGGGTGCCGGGGCGGATGACTTCGTGTTGCGACCGATCGATGGGGATGAACTCAGAATTCGCATAAGTGCGCTGCTGGCCCGCCGTCCGGCCCGAGAGGCGGTCGTACTCGAATGTGGGCCGCTGCAACTCGATATGGTCTCGCGGCAGGTTCTGCTCGCGGGCAACGTCGTCGATCTCACGCCGCGCGAGCGGTCCGTCCTGCAAGTGCTGCTGCGGCATCGCGGTCACGTGGTCGCCAAGGAGGACATTGCCGCGCGTGTCTTCTCCATGGACGAGGAGGTGGGTTCCACCGCAATCGAGACTTACGTTCACCGGCTTCGGAAAAAAACCGAACATCCACGCATCACGATCCGAACCATGCGCGGCGTCGGCTACATGCTGGACGAGGTCTGACGCCGCTGCCGCGTGCGGCCGGCAATGCCCTTATGCCGGAGGGCTGGCAGTTTCCGGCTTGCGCGCTGCAATCAGGTAGTTGACGTCGGTGTCGTCCGACAAGACCCAGCGGCCGGATCGCGCTGTATAAGACAGACCAGATGTGCGTGATGGTTGCAGGCCTGCCGCGAGCAGGTGGTCCGTCAGTTCCTGCGGTGTCAGGAACCGGTCCCACTGATGCGTGCCGCGCGGCAGCCAGCCGAGTAAATACTCGGCTCCAACAATGGCTAGTGCATACGACTTGAGTGTTCTGTTGAGCGTTGAGGCGATGAGCACGCCGCCGGGTTCGAGCACACGAGCCGCAGTGGACAGAAAGGCCGCCGGGTCGGGCACGTGCTCGACGACTTCGAGGCAAACCGCGGCATCAAAGCCCTCGCCGGAGTCGGCCAGCGCCTCGATGCTCTGCACCCGGTAGTCGATGTTGAGACCGCCGGCCGCCGCATGCGCCCGTGCTGCCGCTACGCTGTCCTCGGCGAGATCGATACCGGTGACGTTGGCGCCCAGCCGGGCTAGTGGCTCGCTGACGAGCCCGCCGCCAGAGCCGATGTCGAGGAGGCGAATTCCCTTGAGTGGCTTGAGGCCGCGGTCGTCAAGGCCGAGCGCCTCAGTGATTGCGGCTCTAACGAAGGCGAGGCGCGCCGGCCCCAGCTGATGCAGGGGCTTGAACTCCCCTTCGGCATCCCACCAGCGTGCCGCGAGCGCTCCAAAGCGAGCAATCTCGGCGGGGTCCGCGTTTATGCTCGCGGTTCCCCTCCCGGCCCCCGGCGCGTGGCCGATTTCGGCATGTGCGGGTTCGTTTGCTGGATCGAGCCTCGTCATCTGCTCCACATGGCGCCCGTGGCAGCCGGTGTCAAGCAAGGCTAGCGACGTGCTTGCCTAGTTGCTCTTGTGCGGCGATGCCGCTAAGAGTGCCGCGAAATTTTCGAGGGACACCCAGGTTCAGTCCGGCGCGACATGGCTGCCGGCGCATCGTCGACGGTCCGGCGTCGCGATCAGTTGCCTCGCCCTGCCGGTGCCGGCAGCAGGAATGACGTGCGCTCCCGGCAGCGCGGCAGATGGACGAAAAGACAATGGCAGTTGTCGTGATGAAGTTTGGCGGCACCTCGGTCGCCGATGTCGAGCGCATCCGCAACGTGGCCCGTCACGTCAAGCGGGAGGTCGACGCCGGGAACAAGGTGGCCGTCGTCGTGTCCGCCATGGCCGGCACAACCAACCAGCTCGTGGCCTGGGTCAAGGACGCCTCGCCCAACTATGACCGGCGCGAATACGACGCGGTCGTTGCCTCCGGCGAGCAGATCACGGCCGGTCTCTTGGCCATCGTTCTGCAATCGATGGGTGTGACGGCACGCTCATGGCAGGGCTGGCAAATACCGATCGAGACCAGTACGGCTCACGGCTCGGCACGCATCACCAACATCGACGGCGGTGCGTTGCGGGCGCGTATCGAGGGTGGTGAGGTGGCGGTCATCACCGGCTTCCAGGGCATCGAACCTGGTGGGCAACGCATCGCTACGCTGGGGCGCGGCGGCTCGGATACCTCCGCTGTGGCGGTCGCGGTGGCGGTCAATGCTGACGTCTGTGACATCTATACCGACGTCGATGGCGTCTACACCACCGATCCGCGCATCGTGCAGAAGGCCCGCCGGCTGCCCAAGATCTCCTACGAGGAGATGTTGGAAATGGCCTCGCTTGGCTCGAAAGTCCTGCAAACCCGCTCGGTCGAGCTGGCGATGGTGCACCGGGTGCGCCTGCGCGTGCTCTCGAGCTTCGTTGCCCCGGATCAGATGAGCCCGGTGCGGCTCGAAAAACTGGAAGACATCGGCACAATCGTTACCGACGAGGATGAGATCGTGGAACAGCAGGTCGTCAGCGGCATCGCCTACGCGAAGGACGAGGCGAAGGTCACCATCCTCAAGGTTGCCGACAAGCCCGGAGTTGCCGCCCGCATCTTCGGGCCGTTGGCGGACGCAAACATCAACGTCGACATGATCGTGCAGAACGTGTCTTCGGACGGCAAGAGCACCGATATGACGTTCACCGTCCAGGCCGCTGAATTGTCGCGCACCTTGGATGTTTTAAAGGCAGCGGAGGCCGACATCGGCCACTTCGACGTGCAGAGTTCTGCCGATGTGGCCAAGATCTCCGTCATCGGCATTGGCATGCGCTCTCACGCCGGCGTCGCCGCCGAGATGTTCAAAGCCTTGTCGCAGAAGGGCATCAACATCATTGCGATCTCGACGTCCGAGATCAAAATCAGCGTGTTGATCGATGCTGCTTATGCCGAGTTGGCAGTCCGTACGTTGCACTCCATGTACGGATTGGACGCCGCCTGATCATACGGCATTCGTGATTGTTGCGGCGCAACAATTTTACCCGAACGGGTCGCAGGCGGTTTGATGCTGCGGTGCCCGCTCGGCAATTGGGTATGACTTTTGCAGCTCCAGGGGCTACACGGGCAGCGAGTGATCGTTCCCGGCAGAGCCGGCATTCGAGCAATCCGCCCAGCAGGTGTCTGGGTCGTCGGGATGGTGGGTGATGCAAAGCAGGCGAAGTGACGAGCCTGAGATCTCGGCGTCGGAACCGGCGTTGCGCATCATCATGCGCCGGCTGCGCCAGATCATGGCCGAGGCCGGCGATGGCCAGTCACGCCTCGACAAGATCGTGCGCCACGTCGCCGGCGTCATGGTGGCCGAGGTCTGCTCCATCTATCTGAAGCGGCGCGACGGCTCGCTCGAGCTGTTTGCCACGGAAGGCCTCAATCCTGCGGCGGTCCACACCACGCGTCTCAAGCGCAACGAAGGCCTCGTCGGCCGCTGTGCCGAACTTGGCACGCCCGTCAATGAGCCCGACGCGCAGCACCACCCGGCGTTCTCCTACCGTCCGGAGACGGGCGAAGAGATCTATCATTCGCTGCTTGCGGTGCCGATCCTGCGCAGCGGCCAGATGCTCGGCGTGCTCGTCATCCAGAATCATGCGTTCCGGGAGTATTCCGACGATGATGTCGAGACGTTGCAGGCCACCGCCATGGTTGTGGCCGAGCATCTCGTCTCGGGTGCCGTCGCCAACGCCGAGGCCGATGCTGAGATCTCCCGCTCGCTTGCCGCCACCATTAGCGGCGAGATCCTGTCAGAGGGAATCGCGTTGGGTCACGTCGTGCTGCATGAGCCGCGCATTGTCGTCACCAAGTTCACGGCTGATGATCCGGTGGCGGAGTTGAAGCGGCTGGAGTCCGCGATCACGGAGCTGCGCGCTGCGTTGGACGAGATGCTCGAGCAGGAGCAGCTCGCCACAGACGGCGATCATCGCGACGTCCTGGAAGCCTACCGAATGTTCGCCCATGACCGCGGCTGGGAGCGACGGTTGCGCGAGGCGGTGCAGAGCGGGCTGACGGCGGATGCGGCGGTGGAGAGCGTAAAAAACCGCTCACGCGCCCGCATGCTTCGCAATGCCGATCCCTATTGGCAGGAGCGCCAGCGCGACTTCGACGACCTGTCGGACCGCATGCTGCGCATTCTGGCCGGGCGTTCCAGCTCCGAGCACCTACCTGCCGACATGCCGGCCGACACCATTCTCATCGCGCGTACGATGGGGCCGGCAGAGCTGCTCGACTACGATCCAAAGAAGCTGCGTGGCCTCGTTGTCGAGGACGGTAGCGCGCAAAGTCATGTCGCGGTGGTCGCCAAGGCGCTCGGCATCCCTGCCCTTGGCCAGGCCGAGGGCGTGGTCGAGCACGTCGGCCCCGGCGACGCGGCAATCATCGACGCGGAAACCGGTGAGGTCTACCTCAGGCCGCTGCCTGACGTCATCTCCGCCTTCTCCGACAAGGTGCGGTTCCGTGCTCGCCGGCAGAAGAAATACGGTGCCTTGCGCGATGTGCCTGCCACGACCAAAGACGGCCAGCGCGTCGAGCTCAACATCAATGCCGGCCTTGTCTACGACATGGAGCATCTGGAGGAATCGGGTGCTGACGGGGTTGGTCTGTTCCGCACCGAGCTGCAGTTCATGGTGTCGCGGACGTTACCGCGGCTGGAGCGCCAGGCGCAGTCCTACCGGCAGGTGATCGAGGCGGCGGGCGGCAAGCCGATCGTCTTCCGGGCGCTCGACATCGGTGGCGACAAGATGCTGCCCTACCTTCACAAGGTGAAGGAGGAGAACCCTGCGCTGGGTTGGCGCGCGATCCGCATGTCGCTCGACCGCAAGGCCTTGCTGCGCACCCAGCTGCGCGCCTTGTTCCGTGCGACAGCAGGCGGCGAGCTGCGCCTGATGATCCCGATGGTCTCGACGGCGGCGGAGATGGTCCGGGTCAAGGAACTGTTCGACGCCGAGCTGGGGCTCATCCGCCGCAAGGGGATGCCCTGTCCGGAGCGGGTGCGGCTCGGCGCCATGTTCGAGGTGCCCAGCCTGCTGTTCGAACTCGATGACCTGTTCCGTCTCGTCGATTTCGTCTCCATCGGTTCCAACGACCTCATGCAGTTCCTGTTCGCCGCGGACCGCACCAATGCCAAGGTGGCGAGCCGCTACGATGTCTTGTCGGTGGCGCCGTTGCGGGCCTTGCGCCAGGTCCTCCAGGCCGGTCGCCGCCATAACGTCCCGGTCACGGTTTGCGGCGAGATTGCGGGGCGCCCCGTCGAGGCAATGGCGCTGATCGGGCTCGGTTTTCGCTCGATTTCCATGGCCCCGGCCGCGGTCGGTGCGGTGAAGTCGATGATCCTGTCGCTCGATGCCTCCGAGATCGAGCGCGAGATGGAGCGCTTGCTGGCGCAGGGCGAAAAAGACATGCGCCGGGCGCTGTTGCGGTTTGCCCGCCACGCTGGCGTCGATCATTGACCTTTGGCGGACCGCCTTGGGTTGCTCGCTAGCCCACAGATTTTGCAAGGGCAGGTCTTGAATTTCTGCCACACCCTGGCGCGATTCGTTCTTGGGCCCTTTGACGAGGGCGGCTTGCAGGTCTGAAATGTCGAGTATTCCGGCATAAGGGCTGGTCGCGAGGCCGCGACCACCGCTAGGTGTCCGCCAGAGGTGCCTGTCCCGGTGTCCGTCAACGAGGGCCGCAGTCAGCATGTTTCAGCGAGCGCCGAAGCTAGGGGAAAGCGCCGCGCCTTTCGGGCGGGGTGGCAGACCGGCATCGCGCTCGGCCGATGCGCGCATGGGCTCGGACCGCAGGGCTGCCGAGGCTTCGGCAGCGGCGCGGGCGCCCCGACTGCCGGGGGATGTGCTGGAGGTGACGCGGCTGCTTGCGGGCATTCGCGAAGCACAGGGGCTGAGCCGCGAACAGATGGCTTCGCGGGTCGGCGGCCATCCGATGGCGATTGCGGCGTTGGAAGAAGGCGCTTTGCAGGATCTGCCGGCTTGGCCCGAAACGCGCCGGATCGTCGATCAATGGGTGTCCGGGGCCGGTCTCGACTCCCGACCTGCTCTGAGCGCGCTTGGCGCCGCGCTCGCAACATGCGGCAGGCCGGCACCGCCGCCATCTCCGCCGTCTGCACAGACCATTGCCGCCGAGCTTGAGCGGACGACGCGCCGCGATCGGCAGGTCGCGGTCGAAGGTCCCTCCGAAGCGGCAGGTCGATCCCGCCCGCGCGCCATGCCTCCACCTCCGGCAGGAATCACGCCGCCCGTCGCGCGAGGCCCGGAGCGCGTGTCGCCACCGCCACGCCAGACGGGCACCAAGGCGCTGGGACTGATGCGGCGTAGTGGCAGGATGGTTGCGCGCGCCATACCGGTCGTACGTCGCCCTTCGCTCGGTCGGCTTGCGTTCGGGCTGCCGCCGTCCAGGCCGATCCGATGGGCCGTGATCGTCCTCATTCTGGCGGCGATGGGCACTTCGGCGACGCAGACCCGCGTGGTTGCGGGCGCTCTCTCCCACCTGCCCCACCTGCCCGCTCCGGCGGGCAACGCCATGCGTTCGATTTCAGACTTCTTTGCCGTCCGCTTTGCGCCGGTCCGCAACGGCCATCGCTGGATCGATGTTGGTGATCCGCGGTCCCGCCGCTCCGATAAATTGCGGATCAGCCGACATTCGGATTAGATGCGCGCCCGAACGGCTGGCGATGTTGCCTGCCGGGGTTCAAGGGCCGCGCCGGCATGAGCACGATACCGACAGAGAAGCTCGACCGTCTGGTCGATCGCTGGGAGACCATTCAGCGCGAGCTGAACGAGGCTCCGGGCCAGTCGGCTTATGCGCGGCTGACCAAGGAATTTTCGAGCCTCGACCCGATCGTCAAAACCTATCGTGCGCTGATAGCGGCGCAGGCAGAGGTTGCCGATCTGGAGGCAATCCGGGACGATTCTTCCTCCGACAAGGAGATGGTGGCACTGGCCGAAGAGGACCTCGAGCGGCTTCGTGACGAGGCCGAGGATCTGGTCCAACGTCTGCGCATCGAGTTGCTGCCCAAGGACGCCGCAGACGAGGGTAGCGCGATCCTGGAGATCCGCGCCGGCACCGGCGGCGACGAGGCAGCGCTGTTTGCTGCCGACCTGTTCCGCATGTATGCGCGTTATGCCGAACTGAAGGGCTGGCGCACGGAGGTCATCTCGCTGTCGGAGAATGATCTGGGCGGCTACAAAGAGGTGATCGCCTCGATCTCCGGTTCGGGCGTGTTCGCCCGCCTGAAGTTCGAATCGGGCGTCCACCGCGTCCAGCGGGTGCCCGAGACGGAAGCGAGTGGCCGCATCCATACCTCCGCAGCGACCGTCGCGGTGCTGCCGGAAGCCGAGGACGTCGACATCGAAATCCGCCCCGAGGATATCCGCATCGACACCATGCGCGCCTCCGGCGCCGGTGGGCAGCATGTCAACCGAACGGACTCCGCCGTCCGCATCACCCATATGCCGAGCGGCATTGTCGTCGTTTCGGCCGAGAAGTCCCAGCACCAGAACCGCAAGCTGGCGATGCAGGTCTTGAAATCACGCCTTTACGAGATGGAGCGCGAGCGGGCCGACAGTGAGCGCTCCGAGGAGCGTCGCGCGCAGGTCGGCTCCGGCGATCGCTCGCAGCGCATCCGCACCTACAACTTTCCGCAGGGTCGCGTCACCGATCATCGCATCAACCTCACTCTGCACAAGCTCGACGCGGTGCTACAGGGAACCGCACTCGATGAACTCGTCGACGCGCTCATAACGGATCATCAGGCCCAGCAACTGGCCGACCTGGAGCGCCATGCCGCCGTCTGAGCAAGCGCCGCCTCTTGATGTGGTGCCGGAGGTCACGACGCTGTCGGAAGCAGTGCGCCGGGCAGCCGACATGTTGCGTGCTGCTGGGCTCGACGAGCCGTTGTCGGAGGCGCGGTGGTTGGTGGCGGCTGCCGCCGGTCTCCAAGCGGTTGATCTCCTGGTCCGGGGGGCGTGCGCCCTCGATGCCGAGACGGCCGCTCGTGTGGCCGACTTTTCCCGGCGTCGTGCGGCGCGCGAACCGCTGTCGCGGATCATCGGGCACCGCGCGTTCTATGGTCGCGATTTTGCGCTTTCGCCGGGCACGCTCGATCCGCGCCCCGATACCGAAGTGCTGATCGACCTGGCGCTGGAACTCCTGGATGCGCAGGGTGGGCGCCAACGGCCGCTGTCGATACTCGATGTCGGCACGGGGAGCGGGGCTATCCTGGTCACGCTGCTGGCAGAGCTTCCGCATGCCGCCGGGATCGGTATCGACATCAGTGACGATGCGTTGGTTACCGCCGCCGGCAATGCCGCACGGCACGGCATCAGCGAGCGAACACATTTCTTGCGGCACGATGTCACTCATGGCGTGCTGCCGCCCGACGAGATTGCCGCTGGTCGTCAGTTCGACCTCATCGTTTCCAATCCACCCTATATCCCGACGGAAGACGTCACTCGTCTGGAGCCCGAGGTGCGGCTGCATGACCCCCATGCAGCGCTTGATGGTGGCCTGGACGGCCTCGATTTCTACCGCGTTTTGGCCTCGGCCCTGCCGCTTCTGGGCGGTGGGGGGTGGCTGGTGGTCGAGGTCGGCGCCGGGCAGGCCGAAGAGGTGGCGCGCCTGCTTTTGGATACGGCGCCTGGCGCCACCTTGCGACATGCACTGGACCTGGCTGGACACACCCGGGCTGTGGCGGTTCAGCCACGTCGGTTGCCGGGCTGCGAATAACGCTTGGAATCACGGTTGCAAACGGATAAACTTCTTCCTGGCGATTAAGCATCTCCGCGGTCAGCAGACGGCTGCAGCTTTGGCTGGCCTACCCTTCCGCGCTTGCTTGAGACTTGTGTCCGTCGCGCTGAATTTGCTGGGGCCGTGCCCTGGCGAGATCGCCGACGTGGCGCCAACTCTGAAAAACGGCTGCCCACGGTCCACGCCTATCTCCGATTGGAAGTTTAGCCCGGTCGAGCGTGACGAAAACGATTGAACGCATCCGCCCAGCCGATGAGGTGGCCTGTTGAGATTGGCGTATGGCTGCCGCGCTCGAGGATGGCAAGCTGCTTTCCCGGGTGCTGCGTGCCAGCAGACAGATCGGATGCGAATGGCGCCTGATCGGGCGCATCGAGGCGAACAAAGAGCATAGCGCGAAGCGGACCCATGGATTTCGTTGGTGGCGTTGCGGTTGGCTACGTCGCCGTGTGGCGAGGGCCGGGCCGCGGTCCGCGATATGGAGCAGGGTTTCCAAGGCCGTGCTGGTGCCGTCGGCGGGTTGATGCCGTTGCGGCAGGACGGTGGCGGGTTTTGTGAGAATGTTTGGTACTATGATAATCGAGAACGGGAGCCCATGAGGCAGGGACAGCAGAACCGCCGTGGCCGCGGTCGCAATCGCAAGAGCCAGAATCCGCTGACGCGCAGCTTCGAGAGCAATGGCCCGGATGTGAAGATCCGCGGCACGCCGGCTCACATTGCGGAAAAATACATTTCGCTTGCTCGCGACGCGCTGTCGTCCGGTGACCCGGTGCTGGCCGAAAGCTATCTGCAACACGCCGAACACTACAATCGCATCATCATGGCGTTCCGCGAGCAGCACATGCAGCAGGGTGGCGGAGATCCCGCGCAGCTGCGTCGTCCACCGGGCATGAATGATTTTGCTGATGGCGACGACATGGGTGAGGACGGTGACGACGATATGGGCGTCGCCGATGCCGGTGGCGCGATCATGGGCACCAACGAGCCGCAGCCGACGATCCGCAGCTTCGAGCCGCAGCCACAGTCCCACCAATCACGGCACGAACGCCATCGCAATCGGGGTGACGCGACGCACCGCCAGGGCGGCGGGCGCGATCGGCATATGAATGGCCGGCACGGCAACGATCGCCGCCAGCAGAGTGGCGATGCCGATGGCGATCAGCCACGCCGTGAGATGCGCCACAGCCGCGACAATCGTGACAACCGCGAAAATCGCGAAAATCGCGATAGCCGCGACAATGGTGAACGCGCCGAAGCGCGCGATCAGCAACCGCGCCCGGACCGTCAGGAGCAGGGTGGCCGCCGCGGCAGTGGCGAAGGTCGCCGGGCAGAATTCGGCGGACAGGGTGGCTCCGATCAGCCTGAGTTCCTGCGTCGCTCCGTGCGCCGTCCGCGCCGTCCTCGTGAGGAAGGGAGCGGGGCCGCGCCAGAGGTTGCTGCCGTGGAGGATTCGGCGGACTGATAACGCCATGCCGGCGCCGATTGCGCGACGGCATGCGTTAATTTTGAGACCCATGAGTGAGGCCCGTTGGCGGAAGCCAGCGGGCCTTCTTGCGTTGCTCGCGCTTCGGTACCGGGCGCGTCCATGCCGCGTGCGGGCGCCTGAGGAGAGCTGCGAGGTGACCTCGGCGTCCTAGAGCAGGTCCGACCTTGGTGGAACCACTTCCACGATCGTGGCCTGCTCCAAGATCTTGTTTGAGAGACTGATTCGCGCCTTCGATGGAAGCCCAAGCGTTTCCATCTCAGACGATCAGGCTCTAGTGTCGTGAACCGCAAATACCGACACCATTGCCGCAAGCTCGTTTCGGCATTTGCGGTTCTGAACGACACTAGCAAAATCATTGGCTTAGTGTGGTGCTTGTCTCGCAATTGCCGACTAAGAACCCAGCCGAATTGTTGGTCGGCAATTGCGAGGCACCACACTAGCTTGGCGGGTAGCCTGGTCGTCAGTCTTGGGTCTGTGGCGGTACCACAGTCGCGCCTGTCGCGATCGTACCGGCGCTGGCGGCCATCGCGTAGATGCCGAAATCGGTGTGTCCCCAGGTTCGCTGCAAGAGTGCGGGTAGGCTCATGTCGCGCGCGCCAGTCGCGGGGTCGACGTTTGTAGCGTCACACCGCTGCGTGCGGGTGAATACGTCGAGCTGCACGGGGCCGATGGTGATGGACTTGTCCACCCACTTGAACTCGTCCCAGGCGGGAAGGCCGTCGAGGATGATGTTTGGGCGGAACCGTAGTGGATTTACGGTGCGGCCCGAAACGCGCTCCAGCTCGCGCACGCTGGCGAGATTGACGATGTGGACGCACTTCCTGGCCACGTCGGAGAAGCTGTGACCGGGGGCCGAGACGATGTGCGGAGCACCGCGCAGGTCGGTCTTCATGTAGGCAGCGAGGAACTGCTCGATCATGCTGCGCCCGAGTTTTGTCGACAGCTGCCCACGTGCCACCTGTTTGCCCTCGCGCAGGATGGTGAGGGTCTCGGTCTCATGATCGAAGCGCGTCTGCAGCGTTGCGAGACGCTCGTTGCGCATCAGCATGAGGAAGTTGATCTTGGGTAGATGCTTCGGCTCGTCGGGGTTGAACCGCCCCGCCCCGTTCTCGATCGCCCACGCGCGGTCGCCGGGCACAGTCTGTCCCGGTGTCAGCGTGAAGCTCTCCATCTGCTCCGGCGTGAGCCCTTTCACGGGGTAGCGATAGAGTTGGGTGACGTGGGGTGTGGCGGGCTGGGTCATGGCGGTTGCGGGTCCTTGTGTCCACCGCGCAGCCTTAGCAGAGATCACCGCAAGTCTCGACAACTTCGCCGCTGATCTGGATCGTGCAACGAGGATCGTGATTGTGCGCCGAGGCTTCGCAGCAGAGGCGGTCACGCCGACCGTTCGCACGACATGGGCTGTCTTCAACAAGCGCCGCCGCTATTGGTCCTCGTCCTCGCCGTCCCACTGCATCATGAGGCATGATGCGATCTTGCCGCGGCAATCGGCGATGAGCCGTCGCATCTCATCGTCCGCCATTTTCAGATCGATGTGCCGCGCGCGAACGGGAATCTCGAAGTCGATGTTCCAGGGGCCGTACTCTTCGTCGGGTTCCTCGTCATGGTCGCGGATGACCTCGATGCGCCGCTGCTCGAGATGCTTGGTCACCGCATCCGCATCGGCCTCCTGATCGAAGTAGGCGTCGTACCAGAGGTTGATCTTGTCCGGCAGCTTGGCCGGATTGGAGCAGTGGGCATAGAGGGCGTTGCCCATGTCGTCGTCGGGATAGATTTTGGGATCGCGCTTCTTGAACCAGGAAAACACCGCTCACCTCTACAGATTGTCCCGATCGAAAAGACCTTACCCGCTGTGCGGATATCGTTGTCGCGCCCCCTTTCAAGCCCGGAAATCGCCCCCATATGAGCCTCGGAAGCTCTGTTTTGAGGTGCCGTCAGGGCCTGGAATCGGAGTGGGAGACATACAACCATAGGGTGACAGATGGCGCCATCAGGGCCTCGTGTCACGCCGGAATAGGGGTTGCCATGAATTTCGAGAAGTATACTGACCGGTCCAAGGGTTTTATCCAGTCGGCGCAGGGTCTCGCGCTTCGCGAAGGCCACCAACAGTTCCAGCCGTTGCATCTTCTGAAGGTTCTGCTGGATGACAACGAAGGGCTTGCCGCAGGCCTCATCGGCAAAGCGGGTGGGCAGCACCGGCAGGCGCTGCAGGCGACGGACGTCGCGCTGAAGAAGCTGCCAAGCGTCACGGGTGGCGGCGCCGGGCAGATCTATCTGTCGCCTGAGATGGCGCGCGTCTTCGCAAAGGCCGAGGAGATCGCAGACAAGGCCGGCGATAAATTCGTCACCGCCGAGCGCCTGCTGCTTGCCTTGGCATTGGAGAAGGGCACCGAGGCGGCCCGGGTTCTCGGCGAGGCAGGTGTCACGCCACAAGGTCTCAACACCGCGATCAACGATATTCGCAAGGGCCGCACGGCAGACAGCGCGTCAGCAGAGCAGGCCTACGACGCGCTGAAGCGCTATGCGCGCGACCTCACCGAGGCGGCGGCATCGGGCAAGCTTGATCCTGTGATCGGGCGCGACGAGGAGATCCGTCGCACCATCCAGGTGTTGTCACGGCGCACCAAGAACAATCCCGTCCTCATTGGTGAGCCCGGCGTTGGCAAGACCGCAATCGCCGAGGGTCTCGCGCTGCGCATCGTCAAAGGCGATGTGCCCGACAGCCTCAAGGACAAGAAGCTGCTGGCGCTCGACATGGGCGCGCTGATCGCCGGTGCAAAATATCGCGGCGAGTTCGAGGAACGGCTGAAGTCTGTCCTGCAGGAGGTGACGGCCGATGAGGGTCGCATCGTCTTGTTCATCGACGAGCTGCATACCATCGTCGGTGCGGGCAAGGCCGACGGCGCGATGGATGCATCCAATCTGTTGAAGCCGGCTCTGGCGCGCGGCGAGCTGCACTGCGTCGGCGCGACCACGCTCGACGAGTATCGCAAGCACATAGAGAAAGATGCCGCACTGGCGCGGCGATTCCAGCCGGTCTTCATCACCGAGCCGACCGTCGAGGACACGATCTCGATCCTGCGCGGGCTCAAGGAGAAGTACGAGCTGCATCACGGTGTCCGTATCACGGACAGCGCATTGGTGTCGGCTGCTACGCTTTCGAACCGCTATATCACCGACCGCTTCTTGCCCGACAAGGCGATCGACCTTGTGGACGAGGCTGCGTCGCGCCTCAAGATGGAGATCGATTCCAAGCCCGAGGAACTCGATGCGATCGATCGTGATCTGATGCAGATGAAGATCGAGCGCGAGGCCTTGAAGAAGGAGACCGACGCGGCCTCCAAGGACCGGCTGGCCCGGCTCGATAAGGATATTGCGGATCTGGAGGAAAAGAGCCGCGAACTGACCGCGCGCTGGGAGGCGGAGAAGGACAAGCTCGGTTCGGTCCAGAAGCTGAAAGAGGATCTCGACCAGCGCCGCAATGAGCTGGAGCGTGCGCAGCGCAAAGGTGATCTCGCGCGAGCAGGCGAACTCGCCTACGGAGTCATTCCGGACCTGGAAAAGCGCATAGCCGCTGCGGAAAGCGAGGACAGCAAAGGCTCGATGATGGTCGAGGAGGCGGTGACGCCTGACCATATCGCCGGCGTCGTCTCGCGCTGGACCGGCGTGCCCGTCGACAAGATGCTCGAAGGCGAGCGCGACAAGCTATTGAAGATGGAGGAGGCGTTGGCCAAGCGCGTCGTTGGCCAGAAGGAGGCGGTTATCGCCGTCTCGACCGCCGTCCGCCGCGCGCGAGCCGGACTGCAGGATCCCAACCGACCGATTGGCTCCTTCATGTTCCTGGGGCCGACCGGTGTCGGCAAGACTGAGCTGACGAAAGCGCTCGCTGCCTTCCTGTTCGACGACGAGCAGGCGCTCGTGCGCATCGACATGTCGGAGTACATGGAAAAGCACTCCGTCGCCCGCTTGATCGGTGCGCCGCCAGGCTACGTCGGCTACGAGGAGGGCGGAGCGCTGACCGAAGCTGTGCGGCGGCGACCCTATCAGGTCGTGCTGTTCGACGAGATCGAGAAGGCCCATCCCGACGTCTTCAACGTGCTCTTGCAGGTGCTCGATGACGGCCGCCTGACCGATGGCCAGGGACGCACGGTCGACTTCAAGAACACGCTCATCATCATGACGTCGAACATGGGTTCGGAGTATCTCGTCAACCAGCAGGAAGGCGAAGAGACCGAGGCCGTGCGCGATCTCGTCATGGGCGAGGTGCGTGCCCGGTTCCGGCCCGAGTTCCTCAATCGTCTCGATGAGATCATCCTGTTCCACCGCCTCCAGCGGGCCGACATGGGTGCGATCGTCGACATCCAGATGGGTCGCCTGCAGAAGCTCCTTGCCGACCGCAAGATTGCGATCACCCTGGACGAGGGAGCGCGTACCTGGCTCGCCAACCGCGGCTACGATCCTTCCTATGGTGCTCGTCCGTTGAAGCGCGTCATCCAGAAGAACGTGCAGGATCCGCTTGCCGAGCAGATCCTTGCCGGCGGCGTCAAGGATGGCGACACCGTGCGTGTCTCCGTGCGCGATGGCTCGCTGACGATCAACGACTGGCCGGTGAAGGCGGCTGCCTGATCGGCGGCGGTCGATCGTCTGCTAGGCTGCGGACTACAGCAGTCTGTTCCGTGATGGCCCTGGCCGCATGTCGCGGCCGGGGCCTCATGTGTCTGCGTTAAGTATTCGCTTACGTATCCCTCCTAGAATTAATCCGTAGGACGACGATCGCCCTGCTATCCATGGTGGGGCGAGCTATTGCGGGCAGGACGCTGGCACGCCGCGCGGTGGACGCAAGGGCGGCATGAGCAGGGCCAACGCGACCGCCTGTGGAGGTTCGCGGATGCAAGGTTCAAAGGGGACCGGAGCGTCGCATTTCGAGATGACGCCGGAGCAGCCGCCATTAGCGGGACAATTACCCAGAGCCACCGTTTCTGGCAGCGAAGCCGCCGTGAGCCCGCCGGCCATGTCCGAATTCGCCTTGGCAAATCTGCTGCGCGAAAACGCGCTTTCCTCGATGCCGGAAGTGGCGCAGTCGCGCTTCATCGCGCTCTTGCTCACCTTGCGTCCCGAGGTCACGCATGTTGCCGTACTCACCGCAATTTGTGCGAGTGCCGCCAACGTCTTACGAAAGGCACCTGAGTTGCGCGCTGCGCGCGCCCTGACGCGCTTCTATCCGGTGGGCTCGTCAAGCCTGATGCTCGCTTCGAACCGCTTGTGCAAGATCGCGCAGGATAGCGAAGTGAGCGGTGCGCTTGAGGCCTTCAGCGAGACGCTGAGCGGCGCCATGCGCGCTTCCATGGACTACACCGCCTCCCGGCAAGGAGCCGCCGATCTTGCCGCCGTCCCAGTTGGTTGCTTATGGCCGGCGTGGCAGCGCGCATCGCTGGCGGCGAGCCACCTGCTCACTGCCATCGACGAGGCCATCGCCATATTCAATCCAAGCCGGCCTGCGGATGACCGGGACGTGCTCATTTCGGCGCTCAAGCAGGCTGCCCTAGGTGAGTCGCCTCTACGCGAGGCGTCAGGCGATTTTGCCATACCCGCCTGGGAGGAGCAGCGCCGTTCGCCACGTCTCGATGTGTCGTGTCAGGCATCCATCATCGTGCGATCCGAACTCATTGCGATCCGCATTACCGATATCTCGACCGGCGGTGTCGGCATCGAGATCGATGGGCATGTCGAGGAGGGCGATGTCGCGATCATCAAGCTGGGGCGGATGTTGCTGCCCGGCACCGTGATCTGGCGGCGCAGGCCGCGCGCGGGTTTCGCATTCGATCAGAGTTTGTTGGCGGATTCGCCTGAGTATCGCTTCCTGGCGAACCGATCGCGCTCCGGCGGCTGAGCCAGGATGCGTCGACGAGGCACGATCCTATCTGTCCTTCGCAGCGACGTGAAACTTGACGTGAAACTTGATGGGACGAGGCTACTTGCTCGCCGTCTTCATGGGCGACAGGCGCATCAGGTCGTCGACGCGCGCGCGCTCTTTCTGGTACTGGGCCAGCTGCTTGCCGTCGAGCTGCCGCTCGCGTGGCACCTGGATGGACATCGGATTGACGAACTGGGAATTGACGAGCACCTCGAAGTGGAGGTGAGGGCCTGACGACAGGCCGGTCGAGCCGACATAACCGATCACCTGACCCTGCCGAACCTTGGCGCCTTCGCGCGCGCCTGGCGCGATCCGCGACATGTGTCCATAGGCGGTCTGGTAGCCGTTGGCGTGGCGGATACGCACGTAGTTGCCGTACTGGCCCTTGCGTCCCGACTGCTCGATGACGCCGTTGCCCGCCGCCAGAATCGGCGTTCCGGGTGCTGCCGCCCAGTCGACGCCGGTGTGCATTTTGCGGCGGTTGAGCAGCGGATGGAAGCGATAGCCAAAGCCCGACGTGAGCCGCACGTTTGAGCTGCGGACCGGGCGCCGCATGAGGAAGCGTTTGGAATTGTTGCCTTCGTCGTCATAGTAGTCGACATCGCCATCGGGCGTTCGATAGCGGTAGAATCGCGAGGTTTCTCCACCCGCCGTGAGTGCTGTGTAGAGCAATTCGCCAAGCTCGTTCTTGCCGCTGTCCTGATCCTTCACATCGAAGAAGAGTTCGATCTGATCGCCGGCTCTGACGCGACGACGATAGTCAGTCTCGTAGATATGAACCTTGAGGATCTGAAGGATCGTTTCAGGGTCGAGGTGTTGCTCGATCAGAGCAGCGTAAAGGGCATTGTAGAGGTTCGAGTTGCGCAGTGCCTCGTCATCGTCCGACAAGAGGGCGCGCACGGCCGCTTCTGCACCGAGCGGCGTCGCCGTTGCCTCGAATTCGCCCGAAGGACCGCGCGTCACAGTGACCTTGTGTACGTGACCGTCGGCGAACACAGAGAAGCGGGCGGGCTCTTTCGTCTTGGCCTCCGTCAGCGAGGCGACAAGTGTCACGTGCACCTCGTTGCCTGGTTCCAGCTCCTGTTCCTTGTAGATCGCGCGGGCGGCCTCGATCATCGCTGCGGCCTGCCATCGATCAGCGCCTGACTTCATCAGGATCTGCTTGAGTGTGTCGCCTTTGCCGACCTTGACGATCGTCAATTCGCCGTCTTCGATATCGTCATTGGCCTCGCCCGTTTCCCGGACCGTCTTGATGAGATTTGTCGTATTCGGTGTCTGCTCGAGCGCCTGCCTGGGTGTGGGTTGATCGTCGGGCACTTGTGCGCCAAGCTCAGAAAGCGGTGTGCGCAGTGCATCTTCATCGCGTATCACGATCTCGCGTACTTCGGTCTCCTCCATGCGCTGCCCATCCTCGATGGGGAGGATGCCGCCGAGCAGCTCCACGACACGCACGACGACATCGGCGTTACGCGTTGTCGTTTCGCCGTGCTCGCTGGCGGTCTCGCCGTCACCTTCCTGGATTGGAGTCGTGTTGGCGTACAGCTTGAAGGGGTTGAACGCCGGGATCAGCTCCTTGATCGTATCGGAAGGCGAACCCAGCCGAGCAACGACACGGATGTATGGCTTTGCGTGGATGTAGTCGCGACCATTGCGTCGCTGATGCAGCTTTTCCTGGATCACAAAGCGCATCGAGCCCGCACCGCTGGCAACTTCCAGGCGATCCGATTTCGGTGTGAACCAGTTGAGACCAGCATGTCGCTTGATGCTCGGCAACATCGGCGCGGGCAGCTCGCCGCTCGACATGCGTTTCAATGCCGGCAGTAGGCTGCTTGCGCCGTCCTTGGAGTCGAGTGATCCATAGACGACGGTGAAAATTGCGACGGATCCCACGGCGGCTGCGAGCACCGTGCTCATCAACCAGCGGAAACGTCCGCCTGGTGGGGCCGAACCGTGATCCACCTCGTAGAGATCGCGCAAGGTACGACGGCCACGGCCGCCGTAGACGTTGGGCAAGCCGGCAGGACGCTGCCCTCCGACAAGCGGATGGTGCTTCGCACGTCCCCGATATTGCCCCCTGCTCGCCACGGCGCGATCAGCCTTTCCCCGAAGCAGTGTTTGGCCGGACGCTTACGTCCGCTGTCCTCATCGATTGCATCGCATGCATGCCGCCTTTGCCCTCGTTCGGCACCAGCACGATCCTGCGAATGGTGCGCATGAACCGTGTCGCATTTGCGCCCGATCCATGTGGCGCGCAGCGATGAGATCAGTCTGCGCGACGGAAAGCACCGAGTTTCGTGGGGTTCGTCATGCCTGTCAAAGCGTTCGTTGGATCGTTCCCCCGTCAGAGAGACCAATGGTTCTGACGGTCCGTGTCACGATGCCTGGC
>JACKJI010000005.1 GCA_020638035.1 Hyphomicrobiaceae bacterium | reverse complement strand
TGTCCGAGAGCCGCATGTCTACGGTCACGAGACGCTGGCCGACGTGCGCCGCCGCGCCGAGACGACAGCGGCCACTCATGGCCTGACCCTCGAATTCCGGCAGTCCAACCATGAAGGCCAGTTGATCGATTGGGTGCAGGAGGCGCGTGACAAGGGCGCCGGTATCATCGTCAACGCGGGCGGCCTCACTCATACTTCGATCGCACTTCTCGACGCCTTGCAGGCTGCCGAGCTTCCCGTCGTCGAAGTGCACCTCTCAAACATCTTCCGCCGCGAGGCATTCAGAAACCACTCCTATGTGTCGCTCGCAGCCAAGGGTGTGATCTGCGGCTTCGGCGCCAAGGGCTATGAGCTGGCCGTCGAAGCGATGGCCGATCTCATCGCCGGCAAGCGCGGTACGACAGCATGACGAAGCGCCGCAAGCGAGGCGCCGACAAGAAGGAACTGACCGGCATGACCGCCAAGACCTCGGATTCCAAAGGCAGCGCTGAACGAGAAATGATCCGCGACCTCGCCGAGCTTCTCAACGAGACCGGCCTTTCCGAGATCGAGATCGAGAAGAGCGGCCTCAGAATCCGCGTTGCGCGCCAGCTCGCCGTGACCGCTGTCGCCGCCCCGGCCGCCATGCATGCGGCGCCAGCAAGCGCGGCGCCGGCAGCCGCCGTGGCAGCCGCCCCGGACACCGGCAACGACTATTCCAAGCATCCCGGTGCCGTGAAGTCTCCCATGGTCGGCACCGCCTACCGGGCGCCTGAGCCGGGCGCTGCGCCCTTCATCGAGATCGGCAAGCGTGTTGCCGCGGGCGAGCCATTGCTCATCATCGAGGCGATGAAGACCATGAACCAGATTCCGGCGCCGAAGGCCGGTACCGTCTCCGCGATCCTGTTCGAAAACGGCCAGCCGGTCGAATTCGGCGAGCCGCTCGTGATCATCGAATAAGGGGAAGAGAGTAGCGAATGGGCAGTAGGGACAACGACTGCTGATTACTCCCCTACTCTCTACTCCCAGTTCCCAACTCCCTGGACAAACCATGTTCGACAAGGTTCTGATCGCCAACCGCGGAGAGATCGCGCTGCGCATACAGCGCGCCTGCAAGGAACTCGGCATCTCGACGGTGGCGGTCCACTCCACGGCCGACGCTGACGCGATGCATGTCCGCCTCGCCGACGAGAGCGTCTGCATCGGCCCGCCGCCTGCCTCCGAAAGCTATCTCAACATTCCGCGCCTGCTGGCAGCCTGCGAGATCACGGGGGCTGACGCGGTTCACCCCGGCTACGGATTCCTGTCGGAGAACGCGCGCTTCGCCGAGATCCTGGAAGAGCACAACATCACCTTCATCGGGCCGACGTCCGAGCACATCCGCACCATGGGTGACAAGATCCAGGCCAAGGAGACCGCCAAGTCCCTCGGCATCCCTGTCGTGCCGGGATCGGATGGCGGCGTGAAGAACGAGGCCGAGGCGATGAAAGTTGCCAAGGCGATGGGCTTTCCGGTCCTCGTCAAGGCAGCAGCCGGCGGCGGCGGACGCGGCATGAAGGTCGCCCACCGCCCGGAAGACCTCGGCAATGCGCTGTCGACGGCACGCGCGGAGGCAAAGGCCGCTTTCGGCGACGATGCCGTCTATATCGAGAAATATCTGACCAAACCACGCCACATCGAAATCCAGGTGTTCGGCGATGGCCAGGGCAACGCCGTCCATCTCGGCGAGCGCGACTGCTCGCTGCAGCGCCGCCATCAGAAGGTCTGGGAGGAAGCACCCTCACCGGCCCTCAACGCCGCGTCGCGAGCAAACATCGGCGAGATCGTTGCCGACGCCATGCGCAAACTGAAATATCGCGGCGCCGGCACGATCGAGTTCCTGTTCGAGGACGGCGAGTTCTACTTCATCGAGATGAACACGCGCCTGCAGGTGGAGCATCCGGTCACCGAGGCCATCACCGGCATTGACCTCGTGCTTGAGCAACTGCGTGTAGCGTCCGGCGCCCAGCTGACGCTGAAGCAGTCCGACATCACCTTCTCAGGGCACGCCATCGAGTGCCGCATCAATGCGGAGAACGCGCGCACTTTCCGCCCCTCGCCCGGTAAGATCACGTACTGGCATCCGCCCGGCGGCCTGGGCGTTCGTGTCGATTCCGGCGTCTACCAGGGCTATTCGATCCCGCCTTACTATGACAGCCTGATCGGCAAGCTGATCGTCCACGGCAAGACGCGCAACGAGTGCCTGATGCGCCTCAAACGCGCGCTCGGCGAGTTTGTCATCGACGGCATCGAGACGACTATTCCGCTGTTCAATGAGCTCATTCGCCAGCCGGACATCGCCAACGGCCTTTACGACATCCACTGGCTGGAAAAATTCCTCGGCAAGACCCCGTAAAGGCAGAGCCGGCCCGGCTCTGACTTGGTTCTCTACCCCGCCACGGGGAAGCGTGAACGCCGCACCGCGGACACACTGGCGGCCCGAAGGGCCATGCCGGTGCTGCGCGGTCTTCCCACAAAAGCAGTCGCGGCCTAAATTCCGGCCCAGGAGATGCGCCAACCTGGACACCGCCCGGGGGTTTCCCCTGGTGCGTTCGTGTATCCGGCCTGACGACGAGGCCGAATACGAGCACGGGCACGACGCGAGGAGGCCAAGCGCGCCGTATGACGTCGCGGGACGATTTCATTGTCGAGATTACGCCTCAGGTCCTGCTGAAGGCGTACAGCTGCGGCATTTTCCCGATGGCCGAGAGCGCGGACGATCCTGCCCTGTACTGGATCGAACCGCAGCATCGCGGCATCCTTCCGCTCGACCATGTCCACATTCCCCGCCGCCTCGCCCGCACCATCCGCACGACACCGTTCGTGGTGCGGATTGACACCGATTTCGAGGGCACAATCGACGGCTGCGCGGCCTCACGTCCAGGCCGCCGCTCGACCTGGATCAACGCCCGGATCCGGTCGCTCTACCGCGAGTTGTTCGCGTTGGGGCACTGCCACACGGTCGAGGTCTGGGACGGAGAGCGCCTTGTCGGCGGCCTCTATGGCGTGGCGCTCGGAGGGGCATTCTTCGGCGAGAGCATGTTTTCCTACGAGCGCGATGCCTCCAAGATCGCGCTTGTGCACCTCATCGCCCGCCTCGTCGCTGGCGGCTTCACGCTGCTCGACACCCAGTTCGTCACCGAGCACCTGCGCCAGTTCGGCACCATTGAAGTCGATCGCGAGACGTTTCAGAGCAAGCTCGATGCAGCCCTGAAGGTCACGGGCGACTTCAAACGCCTTCCGTGCACTGCTGCTCCGCAAGATGTGATCGCTCTGCTGGAGCGCTCCGACGACGCCTGAAAGTGCCGCCCTGCTGCTCACTTTCAGATCCGGAAAAGACTTACAAATCAAAACTTTAATTTGTGCGGTTTGGACGCGCTCCGGGCACCATCAACCTCGCGCTAGCAGGAGTTGGTCCCCGTACGCTGTTCCAAAGGGAACAGCTCACCGCAATTGGCCTCGCCATTGTCCATTCATCGGCACACGCCGTGACGCATCCAAGCAAAAAATGGGGCGTCCCATGAGCAACCTTACCCCCTGAAAAACAAGGAGGAATTCAATGCTAAGAAAGACCCTCGCATTGGCGGCCGTCGCTGCCATTGTTGTCGCGTTCACCCCTTCCGGCGAGGCCGAGGCCCGTGGGCGCGGCGGCATAGGCGGCGGCGGTGGCCATAGTGTCGGCGGCGGCGGCGGTGGTGGTGGCCGCGGCTTTGCTGGCGGCGGTTTCGGTGGCGGACGCAGCTTCGCTGGCGGCGGCGGTGGCGCTCGCGGCTTTGCCGGTGGTGGCCGCGGCTTCGGTGGCGGACGTGGCATCGGCGGAGGCCGTGGCTTCGTCGGCCGCGGAGTCGGCGGTGGCCGTGGTTTCACCGGACGCGGCTTCGGTGGTCGTAACTTTGCCGGTCGCGGGTTCCGTGGCGGCAAGTTCGCAGGCCGCGGCTTCGGCGGTCGCAAGTTCGCCGGCCGCAACTTCCGTAATGGCAAGTTCGGCAAGCGCTACTACCGCTACGGCTACCTCGGCTACGGGCCGCTCGCCTATGCCGGATCGAGCTGCAGCTACTACTACAACAAGTGGCAGAATAGCGGCTCGCACCATTGGCGGAACAAGTACTACGCTTGCGTCTCCTAATCTGCCTGCGCAAGCACCATCTCGGTTCCGGTTCAGTCGCCTGAAACGAGATGGCCCGTCCCCCCCTCGGATCAACCGACCGAGGGCGTCCTCGATGGAATCCCCCCAGGCTTCCATCGAGGACAATCGCGCGTCATGCGCTTGATTGCGAGACCGGCCGAGGCCCGAGCGTCAAAAGCCGTAGACCGCCCGCGCCGCGCGGAATGTTTCCAGGTAGGCATCGACGGTAATTGATATCGGCTCGGCATAGCCGCCGCCGATCGCAATCGACACGGGTAGACCTCGCGCGTGAGCGAAACGGAAGACAGCCTCGTCACGGGCGCGCAGTCCCGCAGCCGATAGCGAGAGACGGCCGAGACGGTCCGCTGCCAGTGCATCAGCTCCCGACAGATAGAGCAGGAGATCGGGGGAAAATTGCGCGACCTTGTCGAGGGCCGTCTCCAACTCCTCGATGTACGCAACATCCCCTGTCTCGTCGGCGAGCGCGATGTCGACACCCGACGCTACCTTGCGGAATGGAAAGTTCTTGGCCCCATGCAACGAGATCGTCTGCACCGTGGCAACACCGGCCAGGATCGCCGCTGTGCCGTCGCCCTGGTGCACGTCACAATCGAGGATCGTCACCCGCCGCACTGCGCCCTCGTCGAGGAGAGTCAGGGCAGCAACCGCCAGATCGTTGAACACGCAGAAACCCGAGCCGAAATCGCGATGGGCATGGTGCGTGCCACCGGCAAGCTGACCGGCGATGCCGTGCTGAAGGGCATCGCGCGCGGCAGCGAGCGATCCGCCGACCGTCGCCAAGGATCGCGCAACGAGAACCTCGCTCCAGGGTATGCCGATGCGCCGGATCGCCTCTTCGCAAAGGCCGCCGGACATTACGGCATGCACGTAGCCCGGGTCATGCGCACGGGTCAGCTCGGCCAGAGTGGCCGAAGGTGAAGAACGCAGGCCAGTGGCCCTGAACAGGCCATCCCTTACGGCACGCTCACGCAGCAGCCGATATTTGACGGCGGGAAAGCGATGGCCCGGTGGCAGCGGCAGGTCGGGTGTTTCGGGAGCATAGAAAGCCATGACCGCACGCGATCCTCATGCCGGCCTCACGGCCGCAATACGCGGATCCAGCGCATCACATCGAGCAGGCTCATCGCGGCGGCCGCGACATAGGTGAGCGCCGCCGCCTTCAGGATGCGCCTTGCCGCCGTCATATCGTCGGGGCTGACGTAGCGTCCCGCTTGAAGCACCGGTAATGCGCGGCGGAAACTGGCGTCGAACTCGACGGGCAGCGTCGTCACGTGCATCAGCACCGTCGAGGCGAGGATCAGGAGGCCAGCGCCGATCTGCACAAACACCAGGGCCGGCGCCTTGACGATTGCCATCACCAGCGGCGCCGTCAGCATGACGATCGCACCGATGCGTTCGACGTTATGTGCCTGCTTTGCGAGCCGCGTCCGGGTGACCAGCGGACCATAGCCGGTGGCGTCCTGAATCGCATGACCGACTTCGTGCGCCGCCACCACCACAGCCGAAAGAGAGCGCCCGTTGAAATGCTGCGGCAGGAGCCGGACCGTCTTCGACTCCGGATCGTAATGATCGCCGAGCTTGGTCTCCTCGACGACGACGCCCGTCAGCTTCAACTCGTCGAGCAGATGGCGCGCGAACTGGCCACCCGTACCGGGAAAGTCCGGCCGCTCGCGGCCGTTCTCCTTCAGCACGCGTTGCACCCACATCTGCGGCAGCATCGCCAGCCCCAGAAGCCCAAGAAGAATGATGAGACCGAAGACCACGGCGCGGTGCTCTCCCTCAATGCGGTTCGGCTGCCGATTGCTGCTTTACGTTACTTTACATGGGCGACAAAGTCCCGAAACGCCAGTCTCCGATGGTGTCGCCGTCGGCAGCCACGCTGCCCCTACGGATCGACAGGAGAACACCCATGACAGACACTGGCAACTCCCCCTCCAACGCCTCCCATCCCACGCCAGAGCACCGCCACGGATGCAGCCGCCGCCGCGGCCCACGCGTCCTGCTACTGGCGCTGTTCGCCGTTGGCGCCGGGTTCTTCGCCGGCAATGCGATGAGCCATGGCCTTGGTCCCCTCGGCCGCCACTTGAGCCCGCATAGCGCGATCATCCGCGTGTTCGCTCCCACGACTGTCGAGGAGGCGGGCAATCGCGCCGCCAGGGTCGCGCGTCATCTCGCCGTCGAGGTGGACGCCAGCGCCGAGCAGGAGGCCAAACTCGTTGCACTGGCGAAGACCGTCGCTTCGGACGTCTTCCCCGTGCGCGAACAATTGAAGGCCGCACGCAAGGCGGCCGTCGAGCTGATGCGTCAGCCGACCATCGACCGCGCCGCCGTGGAGGCGCTGCGGGCCGAGCAGATGGCCCGCATCGATGATATCTCCAAGCGCCTGACGACGGCACTTGCCGATGCCGGCGAGATCCTCAGCTCGGAGCAACGCGCCAAGCTCGGCAATCGCATCGACGCATGGCGCGAGCGCATGGGCTGGTGGAAGAGCTGGCATCGTGACTGACAACGGCCGCCTCTGACGCGGTTGTGGCGGGAGGTGGCTTTCTGTCCGCCTCCCGCCGTTGACCAAGAGTGCAAGGCCTTGCCAAGGCAGCGGCGAACGACGACAACGGCCACAGACGACGCGCAAGGAGCCCGAGCGGTGGCCAACCAGGTCCTGTTGATCGAGGACGATACGCGCCTGGGTGCGATGGTGAGCGATTATCTGGGTGACGCGGGACTGAGCGTCTCCCACGCCACGACCGGCACCGAGGGCCTGAAGCTGGAGGCGGGCGGCGCCTTCGACGTGCTCATCCTCGACCTCATGTTGCCCGACATGGATGGACTGGAAATCTGCCGTCAGATCCGCGCGCGCTCCGATATCCCGATATTGATGCTCACCGCGCGCGGCGATGCCATGGACCGCATCGTCGGGCTGGAACTCGGCGCCGACGACTATCTGCCCAAGCCGTTCGAGCCGCGCGAGCTGTTGGCACGGCTCAAAGCGATACTGCGGCGTGGGCGTGGAGCCCCGGGTCAGCACGACATTCTCCGCTTCGGCCGGCTCGAAATTGACCGCGGCGCCCGCGAGGTCCGCCTTGATGCGGAGCCACGGCCGTTGACCAGCTATCAGTTCACCCTGCTGGCGGCACTTGCCGAACACGCTGGCCGGGTGTTGTCGCGCGAGCAGCTCATGGATTTCGCCAAGGGCGAGGCGCTCGATGCCTTCGACCGCTCGATCGACGTCCACATTTCGCGCATCCGTGCCGCCATCGAGGATGATCCGAAGAAGCCCAAGCGCGTCATCACCGTGCGGGGCGCCGGCTATGTCTTTGCCAGGACCCAGGATTGAGGCGATGCCGCGACCACGCTTCAAGAAGCTGTCGACACAGATCTACCTGACGATCCTCGCTGCCCTTTTTGCGGTGGTGATCGCCGGCGGCACGATGTGGCGACGCGCTGTTGATAATGTTCCCATGCGCCAGGCGTTGGAAGTGGCCGGCGAATTGCTGGAAGGTGCACTACCGCCACCAGAAGCAAGCCGCACCGCCACCGAAGAAGCGCTAAAGCGAATTTCGGCGCGCCTGAAGCTTGATCTGGCACTCTTCGATGCCAGTCGCAGCCCAATTGCAACATCAGGCCGCGCGCTGCCTTCACCACCGCGCTCGCGCAGCGACAGCGGCGTCATCCTCGGCCGAGGTGGTCCGGCCTGGGCAGTGCCATTGCCAGACGGCCGCTGGCTGGTGGTGCGCAATCCGCTACGTGCGGCGCGGCACCCAGCGCTGTGGTTTCTGGGCTTTCTTGCCGCGATCGCAGCCGCCGTCGGTCTGACGGCCTGGCCCGTGGTGCGCGGGCTGACGCGCCGGCTGGAACGCCTGCAACAAGGCGTCGAACGCCTCGGCGCCGGCAACCTCGGCGCGCGCGTCGTCGTGGAAGGCCGGGACGAGGTTGCCCGGCTCGCGCGCGATTTCAACACCAGCGCGGAGCGCATCGAGCGTCTCGTACAATCTCACCGACTGCTGCTCGCCAATGCCAGCCACGAGCTGCGCACGCCGCTCGCCCGCGTGCGGATGGGCGTCGAACTTCTGAAAGAGAAAGCAGACCCCGAGCGAAAGGCGGCGCTGGAACGCGACATTGCCGAACTCGACCGGCTGATCGATGAAATCCTGTTATCGAGCCGCCTCGGCGCCGGCATGCCCAGCGACATCCGCGAGCACGTCGATCTGCTGGCGCTCGCCGCGGAAGAGGCCGCGCACTACGATGCCACCGAAGTTTCCGGCATGTCCGCAGACGTCGTCGGCGATCCTCAACTGTTGCGCCGCCTCGTCCGCAATCTCCTGGAGAATGCTCACCGCCACGGCCGCCCGCCCGTCGATGTCACGGTGAAAAAAATTGGAGCCAAGGTCACACTTAGGGTGAGTGATCAAGGACCGGGCTTCGCACCTGCCGAGACCGAGCGCGCCTTCGAGGCGTTTCATCGCGGACCCGATCGCGGCCGCACGCCCGGCAGCGGGTTGGGCCTGGCACTCGTGCGCCAGATCGCCGAGCGGCATGGCGGCGCAGCACGAATCGTGGCGGGGGACGACGGAACAACGCTCAACGCTATCGAGATCGAACTACCCGGCGCCTGACGTGTGGCTATTGGACCATCGCGGGCTTCCTTGCCGAGCGACACCGGCGGGCTCACTCGCCGAGGAAGCGCATATTGACCCAACCGACCAAACCGCGCCAACTCACCCGGCACCAGTTGCCCTTGCACGGTCCGAGACACTGCACGCCCGAAGCCGTGGCCGAGATCGAACCAACGATCGGGCTGCTGGCGCCCGCATGCTCACGAATGTTGAGTCTGTCCCAGGACGCGACGCCGCGCACGCGCCAGGTGTCTGGACCGTGCGCACAGTCGTAGCCCTGTTGCGCGGAAACAGGCGCCGCCACGCCGCCCATCAGCGCCACCGCAAATGCGGCTGCGATTGCAGCGGGAAGCAAAGCGCGTTTCGACATGTCTTACCTCCACCTGGAGCACGGTTGCGAGCCTCCGGCCGGAGGCTGACCTGATATCGCTCATCGAGCGGCTGCTACCATATCAACACAAACGACCGAGATCCCCAACCGTGGCCGGGCGAAAAAATCAGCGCGCATAACGGGCCACCAGCTCGGCGCGCGCAGCAACGGCGGCATTGCCCGCATCGAGTGCAACATCGTCTATCGTCAACACCGCGCCCTGCTCGACATCGCGCACCAGACGCACGCGATGCGCCAGACCAATCGGCAGCGCCCGTACCGCGCGCGATGCTGCTGCCGGCATCTGCCGCCCCCAGACCGTGAAGCCGCCCTCGCCATCGAGCATCTCGCCCGACTTCAGTGCGCGCTTGGCCACCGCTGCGACATCGGAATTCCACACTCGCGCCGTGCCGGTCGGCTCGCGGCGCAGCGCTACGGAGGCAACCGATATGCCGAGTTCCAGGCCGATCATGTGGGTGGGACGATAGAGCGCCGCATAGGTGCCGCTCTTGTCCGCCAGCATCGCATACTCACTGAAGCAGCGCCGCGCGTAGTCGCTCTCGGACGTGACAACGACATAGGTACCCATGGCGAGGTGGTGCGGCACATCGCGACCGTCGCGATAGAGCGATGAGACGACCTCGGTCACGCCCGTCGCCTCAAGCAGTCCGCCCTCGCTCTTCGGCTTCAGGAGTTCGGCAAGTTCGAACCGACTGGCCGGCGGAAATGTCAGCCCACCTGCCTGGGGTTGCAGATCGCACGCATTGCAGACCGCCGTCATCTCGATCGCCGACTTGGTGCCGTCGATGAACGAGTTGAACATCTGCAGATTGACCTTGTGCTTCTCCACCTTGAGATAGCCGCGGATGATGTCCCACACCGTCTCCGGCGTCGAAGCATGATAGCTCGGCAGATAACGCGTTCCCTTGCCGGCGGCGATCACGGCGAAACCGCAGGCGCGCGCCCAGTCGACATGCTCGGCGATGAGCGCCGGTTGATCGCCCCACGCGAGCGAGTAGACGACACCGGCCCGGCGCGCCTCCTCCGCCAGCAGCGGCCCGACCAGCGCATCGGCCTCGACGTTAACCATCACCACCGACTTGCCGTGCGCGAAGGCCAGCCGCGCGAGCCGCACGCCGGTCGCCGGGTCGCCGGTCGCTTCGACCACCACTTCGATCCGGGGATCGCGAATAATCGCTTCCGCATCATTTGTGACGAATGTCGCGCCGCTGGCCATGGCCTGATCGAGGCTGGTGGCCGACATCCGTTCGGCCTCCCAGCCTGCTTCCGCGAGGCGCTGCCGCGCCCGCCCCGGATCGAGGTCGGCAAGCCCGGCCACATGCAGCCCCATCGTCAGCCTCGCCTGCGCCAGGAACATGGTACCGAACTTGCCTGCCCCGGCCTGGGCAATGCGGATCGGCCGGCCAGCCTCGGCCCGCGCGGTCAGCATAGGAAAAAGGTTCATGTTCCACCGCCTTGCACTTGCGCCTTCCCATCCAGGCGGAAAGACTAGAAACCGGCGACGCCGCTGCTGCAAGACGCTAATGTTCCTGCTTGGGTGACTGGTTACCAGTCGCCGGCCGGGATGTTGGCCGATTTTTTGCGCATGCTCGGCACCTGCGAATGCCCGATGACCTCCGCCGGAGGCCATGCATTCGCACCGGTTACACGTGTCCCCGCGCCGGCGCGGGGCCGCAGCCAACACGAAGCGACGGGCAGGGTGTCGCGCACGCGGGCGGGCCGCAGGGGAGGCTCAGAATGGAAATGCGACGACTAGGCCTGACCGGCCCGCTCGTCTCGAGTGTCAGCCTGGGAGCGATGGGCATCTCAGGCACCTATGGTCCCTCGACCGAAGCGGAGACCATGCGCCTCTTTGCACGCGCCGTCGAACTCGGCGTGAACCACTTCGACACGGGTGACATTTACGGCATGGGCCTCAGCGAGGAGCTGATCGGCCGCTTCCTCAAGCAGTCCCGCGCGCGCGTCATCGTCGCGACCAAGGCAGGCATCCGCTTCATTCCCGGCACCGGCGAGAGGCGCGTGGACAACAGCCCCGCATATCTGCGCAGCGCGCTGGAGAAATCTCTGATGCGCCTCGGCCGTGATCATGTCGAGCTGTTCTATCTCGGCCGCCGCGATCCCGACCGACCGATCGAGGAGATCATCACGACGCTCGCTGACCTGAAGCGCGAAGGCAAGATCGGCGCCATCGGCTTGAGTGAGGTCTCGCCTGAGACATTGATGAGCGCCAACCGCGTGCATCGCATCGCGGCGGTGCAAAGCGAGTACTCACTGTGGACGCGTGATGTGGAAAGGCGCCTGTTGTCCACCTGCGCCGAGCTGCACACCGCGTTCGTCGCCTTCTCGCCGCTGGGGCGGGGGATACTGACGTGCACATCGCCAGATCCGGCGACATTCACGAACAGCGACTTCCGCAGGTCCATGCCGCGGTTTCAAGAACCCGCCTACTCGCAGAATCGCGCCGCGCTAGCGGCCTATTCGGCTCTGTGCGAGCGGTTCGGCCGATCGCCAACCGAGGTTGCCATCGCCTGGGTTCTGTCCGCGGGCCGTCATGTCATCGCCATCCCCGGCACGCGCACCGCGGAGCACCTGGAGCGCAATGTCGCGGCTGCTCGCATTGCCCTCACCGAAGCCGAGCGGCGCGAGATCACCGCCATCTTCCCGGAGGGCTTTCCGTGGGGCGAGCGGTTCAACAGTGGTCAGGCCGTCGGCGTGGAGTCGTCTGGCTGATCTGCCGCCCGATGCCATGCGGTGACCATATTGGCTGAGCGGCGCCCCCTCTCAGGGTTGCAGATCAATCACACCGGTACTGGATTAGTCGACCCGCCATACTCGCGTCGGTCGTTGGCCACATTTGCACGCGAAAGACCGTTTGTCCGGCTGCTACCGCTCGCAGCGGGCATCCTTCCCCGAATGCGCCTGCAATCAGCGACGCGCACTGTCCGGAAGGATGAGGGGGCCTGAGGGGACCGAGGGGGAATTCGTGACGTCAGCGTCGGCGACGGCCATTCGTGCCGCTGTGATCTCATTTTGCCTGAGCATCTGTGTGTGTGACACCAGCTCGGCGGCGCCGCTGGTGCGCGCCGAAGATAGAATGCCGCAGGATGGTTTCGCGCCGGCCATCATCACGGAGTCGGAGCCTGAGACAGGTGCGCGCGCCCAGGCCGATCGCGCCCCTGCGCAAAGCGAGGTCGACGGTCAGGTCCGACCGCACTGGTGCAATGCCACGAGCACTCTCATCGATGATATTCACCGGCTCGGCGGCTACTCGGTCATGCGTGCCGACATCGGCGAGGGCCGCACGCTCGAACGCTATTGGAATGCGAGCGAAGAGGTCATCATCGAGCACGGCGGAGACGGCACGAGCTGTCTCGTCGACCTGCGACCGCGCTAAGGCTCCTAGGGTCCGGACCCTGACAGGCCAACGGCATTACCAATCCGCCGTAACACGAGAGGCCTGCATAGCGGCGGCCTGCACGATTACCGGCCCACGTCACCGCAATCCACATGCCTGCGGACCAGTGATGCTCGCCACGGGTTGAAAACTTATGCCCATCTCCGTCACAATTGGGGCCTAAACAGCGAGTCGCACTGCGATGCCAGCTAGAGCAGGTCCGACTTTGGTGGAATCACCTCCACAATCGTGGCCTGCTCTAAGATCTTGTTTGAGAGACTGATTCACGCCTTCGATGGAAGCCCAAGCGTTTTCATCTCAGACGATCAGGCTCTAGCGCACCACGCGACCGTGATCACGCTTGCCGGACAATCTGGCGCCCGCCCGGCGTTCGGTGCACCGCTATTGGGCCCCATTCGTTCGGCGTAATGTCTTTTATCGTACGGCCGTCGAAGCATGTCGCCCAGCGCCCGTGCCCCCAGGCGGCCGGTCGAGAACCATCCGGCCCAACCGCCGCCGGCAGCAATGACGCGAGGCTTAGTGAGGCTGAGATGACCAACGGCAACCCTCCACGCCGGCCGCCAACACCCCCGCCTCTCGATCAGGTGCGCCCGATCGAGGAGCGCTATGCCCCGCCGCCGGGCCAGCGCACCGCACCGAGGCCTCCACCTCACCCAACGCATCCAGCGCAGCAGCACCAGCCCGTGCAACACACTCCGCAACCTCCGCCAGGGCCGGGTCAGGTCCCGCCGGGGCGTGGACCGTATGCCTATCCCCAACAGCAGCAGCCGCCGCAATACCGCCGCCCGCCACAGCACACCGGCCCTGGCCGATCTGGGGGAGCCGCGCCGCGACCTCCTCGTCGTGGCCCAGGGATCGGCAGCCTGCTGCTGGTCCTATTCATCGGCGTGGGACTTGTCGCGGCGGCCGGCGCGGCATTCGTGCTCCTTGCGCCGCCAACAGATTTGATTCGCGAGCAGGCGATCACGCTCATCAAGGAGCGCACCGGCCGCGATCTCGTGATCCGTGGCCCCGCGCGCTTCACGGTCTATCCCTCGCTCGGCGTCACGCTGAAAGACGTGTCGCTGTCCGCGCCGCCGGGCATGGACGCCCCGCCGACCGTGGCGATGGAGAGCATCGATGTTTCCGTGAGGCTCGTCCCGCTTTTGTCGCGGCGTGTCGAGGTTCGCCGTCTTGTTTTAACGCGCCCTGTGTTCGACCTGCGCGTCGATAAGTCGGGCCGCAGGAGTTGGGACTTCGCCAGCGCCGACGCCGGCTCTCAATTGGTGCGGTTCGCGGCGGCGTCTCCCCGAGACACGCCAGCCGGCACCGTCCTGACGGATGCCAGCAGCGCCTCTCACCCGATTGTGCTTGCCCAACGGGCGGCAACGTCGGCCGCGCCCGCCAGCGCGCCAGGCGGCGACCGATTGGCTGCTGTCAAGGATCTCGTGCTCCAGGATGTCCGCATCGTCGGCGGCAAACTCACTTATGCCGATGCGCGTAGCGGCATTGCCGAGAGCCTCGACGCCATCAATGTCGCGTTGAAAGCGCGCACGCTGTCGAAACCGCTGACCGCGCGCGGCGATCTCGCCTGGAAGGGCCAGACGATTCGCTTCGACGGCACGCTCACAACTCTCTACGAAATTCTGGCGCAGGCGCCGGCCAAGCTTGCCGTCGATATTTCCGCCGATCCGATCAAGGCGAACTATTCAGGCGCGATCGACGTAAAGTCTGGCGCAACCCTCGACGGTACCGTTTCTGCCGAGACCCGGTCGCTGCGGGCGCTTGCGCTCTGGCTCGGTGGCAAGCTGCCCGAGAACAATGGCTTTGGCCAGTTGAACGTCAACGGCCGCCTTAAGACGAGGCCCGGCGCCTTCCAGCTCACCAACGCGGACATCACCCTCGACGGGATGCACGTCACCGGCGATCTCGACGGCACGACGACCGGCAGTCGGCCCTATGTGAAGGCCGATCTCAAGGTCTCCGAGCTCAATCTCAATACCTATGTCGAGACATCGGGCCACACTGGCCGCGCCCGCGCACCGACCGCTCGCGTTCCCGTCGAGCAGGAGACGCTCCCGCCCGCCGAGGGGCAAGGCTCGCAGACGCCAGCGCCGAATGCCACCGCCCCTGCGGGCAGGGCACCACAGAGCATCGAGGACCTGCTGGAACGCCAAGATCCAGGGCCGCGCGTCAAAGGCTACACGGCCCGTGCCGGCTGGAGCGACGAGCCCATCGAGGTCGAGCTTCTCGGGCTCGTCGATGCCGACGCTAAGCTGTCGGTTGGCCGCCTCATCGTGCGTGACATCAAGGTCGATCAGTCCGACCTGACGCTGGCGCTGAAGGATCGTGTGGCGAAGATCATCTTCGATCGCGTCGACCTATACGGCGGCAGCGGCCGCGGGCAGATCGACATCGACGGAGCTGCCGCCGCACCCGGTATCGCCGCAAGTATCGTCGTAGACGGCGTGTCCGCCGAGCCGTTGCTGAAGGACGCGGCCGCCATCGACTGGCTGTCGGGCAAAGGCAAGCTGACACTCGCCACCACAAGCCGCGGCGTGAGCCAGCGCCAGCTCGTGTCCGCACTCGACGGCAAGGCGAGCTTCGTCTTCACCGACGGCGCCATCAAAGGCTTCAACGTCGCCAAGGCACTTCGTGGCTTGCAGAGCGGACAATTCTCGAACCTGTCTGCTTCTTCGTCTGAGTCGACCGATTTCAGCCAGCTCTCTGCCAGTTTCGACATTGCGAGCGGCGTCGCGACCAATCAGGACCTACAGATGATGAGCCCGCTGCTGCGCGTGACGGGCGCGGGCAAGGTCATGCTGCCCGACCGGCACGTGGACTACACCGTCAACCCAAAGCTCGTGGCCGATCTGTCCGGCCAGGGCGGCAACACCGGCCTTGCAGGCCTGCAGGTGCCGGTGCGTATCGTCGGCCCGTGGCACAAACCCGATATCGCTCCCGATCTCTCCAAGGTCGATGCCAAGCAGGCCGTGCAGGCGGTCGAGGAGATTGGAAAGCGGCTCAAGGGCAAGGACGCCGGCGAAGTCGTCGACGAACTGTTCGGTAAGGACAGCAAGGAAAGCCAGAAGGCGAAAAAGTTCCTCGATAAGCTGTTCCGCTGAAGGCGAACGGAAGGAGCGCGCGCCGCCGCCAGCCTGTCGCCGACCGATATCCCTCCGACCCGGTGATGCGACCCCCCGGCGGCGCCCGTTCATGCGCTGCTGACGCTGCGCTCAAGGGGCTGTTCCGGGCGTCCGCGGTTGCATCAGACTCGCGTTAAGGACGCATGAAGAGCAGAGCGTATTTTTTTGTCCCTAAACCGCGATTTTCTCTTGCATGCCGGGGGGCTCTGCCTCATATGGGTCCTTCCGTTCGTCCACCTGCCCTGAAGGTAAGGTTTTCCTAGACCCCAAAGGTAAGGAGCGCGGTCACATCTATCTGCTGGTTGGGGAGGGTCACATGGCCTTTGATGACGCCCTCTTCCAATTGGGGATGGACTTGACTCGTTCAAGCACCGCCCAAAAGGAAGATCATAACGAAACGGTTCGCGCGTACGCGTTCGAGGACAGTAGTAGCAACGATATCCTCAGTGAGCGTGATGGCGTGAAATTCGCAGGAACCCATCTCCTTTTAGACCTGTTCGGCGCCGGGAATCTCGACGACATCAAGCATGTCGAGCGGACGCTGAAGCGGTGTGTCGAGGTGGCCGGCGCGACCTTGCTCCATTGCCATTTGCATCGCTTTGCCGGCAACGGCGGCGTATCGGGCGTCGTGGTCTTCGATTCGGGCCACGCCAGCATCCGCACCTGGCCGGAGCGCGATTTTGCGGCTGTGGACCTGATGTTCATGGCCCGCAACGGGACGCGACGCGAGCGACTGGTCAAGGCGATCGAGCAGGCGTTCTCACCGTCCGCGGTGGAAGCGACTGTTTGCCGCCGCGCCACGGACGAGCGTCGCACCGTGGCCAAGGCGAAGCCTGCGGCCGCCGCCATTGCGGTGCCTGCGGCCGAGCCCGCTCCCGCTCCGTCCAAGGTCGCCCAGCGCCGCATCAAGCGCGCCGCCTGAGCTTCCTGGGGCCACAGTCCAAGCAGATCATCTCACGCCATTCGGGAAACCGGGTGGCGTGAGTTTGCGTGCTTAAGGCACCGCCAAACTCTAGGCGCGCGGACGCACTTCTCCTGTCTTGGGCAATCATGCCGCTGGGCAAAGTTATTGAGCTTATCCGGCTGGCGAAAGGTTAGCCGAGATCGAGTCGCCGTTTCGCCGTCCGCTTCTCGATAATCTCGACGCCATCTGGGTATCGCTTTACCCGACGTGACTTCGTCCTCTCCGACGTCCAAGACAGTCGAATTGCGCGAACCGCATTCGCGCGAATGAAGCCGATGATGGTGAGAATATCTGCGAGTAGCGGGACGAATGCGGCTCTGGGTATCCGAGCATCGTCCATCCAATAGAAAAGCCCCGCTCGAAAGCAGGGCTCAGTCAAGAAACGGGGATCATCGCCCCTCATCGAACGCCTACTGACACTCAGGCACAAAAAATCCCGCTACTCGGTCCGAGTGCGGGCACTTGTTTAGCTCTGACGTGCTGCTAGTTGATCACTTCGGGCACATTCAGCCCGTATCCGGCACCCGGCCATTCAAATCAGTGCGCGGCTGGGCCACTTCATGGCTGCCGTCGGGTCCACCTACACACGCAACAAATGGCTTAACGGGGCCTGTACCCTAGAAGACACGTCGCAGCTACTTCCGAACCCTATGAACGCGACATGCTACATGTTTTTTGCCGATTCTCGGAGTACGTCAACGCGGCACGCAAGCCCCCCTACCCCAGCCGCTCGCGGAACTGCTGGTATCCGTAGCTCTTCACCACACGATAGGTGCCGTCCTCATCCAGCATGGCGAGGTCGGGCAGCGGCGTGCCGTTGAAGGTCGTGTTCTTCACGAACGAGTACTGCATCATATCGGTGAAGACGAGCCGGTCGCCGAGCTTCAGCGGCTGATCGAACGAGTAGGTGCCGATCACATCTCCGGTCATGCAGGTCTTGCCGCCGAGGATGTAGGTGTGCGCCTTCTCGCCGGGCTCGCCCGCGCCGATGATCTCCGGCCGGTAAGGCACTTCGAGCACGTCGGGCATGTGCGTCGAGGCCGACGTGTCCAAGATCGCGATGTCCGATCCGTTCTTCATCGTGTCGAGCACAGTGGCGACAAGGTAGCCCGTATCGACGACAAGGCCCGCCCCCGGCTCCAGGATCACGTCCAGGTGCGGGAACCCGGCGCGAAAGTCCTTTAGCGCCGCAATCAGCTTGCCGACATCATAACCCGGCTTGTTGATGAAATGCCCGCCGCCGAAGTTCACCGCCTTCACGCGCTTCAGATACGACGCGAAATTCCGCGCGACGTGCGCGATGAGCCCCGCCGAGCCCTCGTGCGTCGCTTCGCACAGCGCGTGCGCATGCAGCGTGTGAACGCCGTCCCACGGTACTTCTTCGAGCTGATCGGCCGGCGTGCCGAACCGTGATCCGGGCGCGCACGGGTTGTAGAGATCGCCGCCCAGCGTCGCCATCGAGAAGCCGGGGTTGATCCGGATGCCGGCATGTACGCCCGCAGCCTGTGCCATGGGCCCGAAGCGTCGAAGCTGCGCGGGCGTGTTGAAGTAGATGTGGTCGGCGACGAAGGTAAGTTCCTCCACCTCCTGCTCGGTGTAGGCCGGCGTGTAGACGTGCACCTCCTTGCCAAACTCCTCTCGGCCAAGCAGCGCCTCATAGAGGCCGCTCGCCGTGGTACCATCGAGCGTATCCCGCATCAGCGGGAAGACCGCCGGCATCGCCCACGCCTTGGTGGCGAGCAGCATCTTGATGCCCGTCTCACGTTTGATGCGCTCTGCGGTCGCCAGGTTGCGCTTCAAGAGAGCGACGTCGAGAACATATGCTGGAGTCTCGATGTCCTCCGGCAAGTTGGGTAGTGCCGAGGGGCGAGAGGTGGCGGTGTGCGGCGTCGGTGCGGTCATCTGAAACTCGGGCGTCGCGGAGGAAGCTTCAACGGCGCTATATGGCATCGCCACGGGCAAGTCACCAGCAATCGGCCGCGTGGGTCCGTTCCCGACGCGTCAGACAACGCTTGACCCGATTCCGACACCACGGCACCGGGTCGGATGGCGCGTCCGCGCTCATGGCTGTTGGAGTGTATCCGCGAACCCGTGGTTGACATCCCGGTGCTTGGCCTCGTCCCTGCGTACCGCCTCAACCACATCACGCAGCTGCGCGTCTGCCGGCAGTTTCCAGTAATCGATCGCGATCTTCGGCGCTGGCCGGTTCTTGATGCGGCCGGCATCGATGTCCTCAAGATAGTGCGTATAGCTGACGACAGCCTCCTCCTCCAGGTAGCCGACGAACCGGTGGGCGACGCGAGGCCAGAACAGATACAGAATGAAGAATGCGTTGAAGAATATTCCCTGAGCGATCAGCACCAAAAGCCGTTCCAGCCAGGTCGGTTCCGCCACGCGCATGAACGTCATCAAATGCATGCGCTCGTTTTCGGCCTCGTCGAGGAGGGTCTGGATCCAGCCACGGTCATCCTCGAAACGGCGCAAGGATCGCAGATGGACCAGCATGCCGCCCACCATGCCGGGCACAGCCGCGACCGTCTCCAGCACCACCGCACGGTGCCCATAGCGCCGCCCAAAAAAGGCATCCGCGAAAAAACGGAGGAATTTGACGAGGCCCAGAGCCAGCCGGTCCCCGAAATTGGTCGGCTCATGGTGCATGTCCAAAACGCGATTGGAGCCGGACTCTGCGCCGCCGACGGGATCATTGGATCCGGGGGTGATGTGGTCATGACCTGCCATTGCCTTGCAACGCACGGCAGGCCGGATAGTTCCGCGTGCTCTCGTCGATCCCGACGGACTATTGCGCAATCTCGACTTTGAAGTCTCGCGTCATGGTCTCGCCACTGGCAAGGCGGGCGGTCACCGAAAAGTTGTCAACGCCGGAAGAACCGGTGCGGGCGGTGTAATAGACGCCCGTTCCAGTTGCCTTGGCGCCGATGCAGGTGCCCGACGCAGTTGCTGCAAGCTTCGTCTCTTGTCCTGGCCGGAACGACAAGTCGCCCTTGGCAGGCTGGCGCGTCACATTCAGCTCGGGTGCCGGCAGGCTCACGCAGTTGGCGTCCACACCCGCAAAGATGAAGACGCGCGCGGCACGTCCCGGCACGATGGGTGACGTCCGCACACCCGCATCAGGAGACGGTGGCCTGTACGTCACGCCGCCGCCCGCTGGCGGAGATGCTTGCGCGGCGCGCTCGTTGGAAACCTCGGCTGGCCGGCTGTCACGGTCAGCCGCCGTATCAACCTGTGGCCCAGCAGGCGCGCATCCACCAAGAAGAGCAAGGCACAACAGCAATCCGGCAATCCGCAAAATACGCCTCTTCAACAAGCAAGATCTGCAACCACGACTTCGACTCGCTCAGCCGCTCACGTCTTCACCTTGAAGAGCGGCTCCTGGTCAGACGTCTTGATCTCTTTTACGTGCCACGGCAGGCCCTGCTTGGCCAGCTCCTCCAGAAACGGTTCTGGCGGAAGCTGCTCGACGTTATAGACACCCTTGCCCTTCCAGATCCCCTTGAACATCATCATGGCGCCGACGACCGGCGGCACGCCCGTCGTGTAGGACACCGCCTGCGCGCCGACCTCCTTGTTGGTCTCGGCGTGATCGCACACGTTCCAGATGATGTGCTTCTTCTTCTTGCCGTTCTTGATGCCGGTGAAGACGACGCCGATCGAGGTCTTGCCAGTATAGCCTTCGGCGAGAGAGCCCGGCGCGGGAAGCAGGTGCTTCAGGAACTCCATCGGTATGACGTCGCAGCCCTTGTACTTGACGGGATCGATGCGCGTCATGCCGACATTGGAGAGCACTTCCAGGTGCTTGATGTAATTGTCGGAGAAGGTCATCCAGAAGCGGATCTGCTTCAGGCCCTTGATGTGCTTGACGAGACTTTCCTCCTCCTCGTGATAGATGAGGTAGGATTTGACCGGGCCAACTTCGGGATAGTCGATCATGGTGGAGATCGACAAGGCGTCGATCTCGATCCACTTGCCGTCCTTCCAATATTTGCCGCGCTGAGTCACCTCACGCAGGTTGATCTCCGGATTGAAGTTGGTGGCGAATGCTTTGCCGTGATCGCCGGCATTGCAGTCGATAATATCGATGGTGTGGATCTCATCGTAAAGGTTGTTCTGAGCATAGGCGCAGAAGATGTTGGTGACGCCGGGATCGAAGCCGCAGCCGAGAACCGCCATCAGCCCCGCCTGCTTGTAGGTCTTGTTGTAGGGCCACTGCCACTTGTAGGAGAACTTCGCCTCCTCGCGCGGCTCGTAGTTGGCCGTGTCCATGTAGTGCACGCCAGCCTTGAGGCATGCGTCCATGATGGGCAGGTCCTGGTAGGGCAGCGCCATGTTGATGACGAGGTCGGGCTTGACCTTTTCGATCAGCTTGACCGTGGCGCCGACGTCATCCGCGTCGACCTGGGAGATATCGATCTTGGAGACCGCCTCCTTCTGCACCTTCTTGCAGCTCTCCAGGCGCCGGGACGCGAGATGGATCTTCTTGAAGACATCGCGGTTCATCGCACATTTCTTGGCGACGACGGAGCCGGCGGCCCCTGCTCCGATGATGAGAACGTTGTCCAACTCTCTGGCTCCTGGAGTTCGCTAGGCGGACGACCGGCCCGGCGGGCAAAACCGCCGGACCGGCACGGGTCGTAGGCCATCGAACTAGCCCATCGGCATGTCTTGTTCAACAGCCGCCAGCGGCGTCCACTCTCATGACCTGCACATTTGGGCAGGGCATCGGCAACCGCCCGGTCATCTCGCTTGGCGCGCCGCCGCAACCCTCGCCGCAATATCCCGGGCGTCCTTTCGGACAGCATCCGTGCACATCTTCTGGCCACTCAGTTCGTCGGCGAATTTCCTCTCGCTGTCCTTGAGATGCGTCCAGGTGGTTTGCGTATCCGCCTCGCTCGACGTGCGGGCGAAGTCGTCCATCTGCTCCTTGACGAAACTTTCGAGATTGGAAATGTCCGCCCCTGTCAGGGTTCCTTCGCACACCGAGCCTATGGCCTTGGAATAGACGGCATCGAGCGGGCCGACCGGTGGGTTCAGCACCTGCTCCCAGTAGACGGCATTGTTTGCCACCGCGCGCACACGCTGCAGCATGTCCTGCGCCATTTCAGTGGCGTGCGCATCGCAGGCCCCGGGTTTTGAATAGTCGGCCAGGTAGGCCTTCTCCAATTCCGGCAGCACCTGGGTGGCGATCCGCTCGCGCATCTCCGGATCACGCCCGCCGATCGTGTCGAGGTAGCGGCTGAGATAGGCCGTCAACTCGTCGGTCTCACCTGCCTTCAACACGCCGGGACATTGAGACGCGATCGCCCTGGCGGCGACCGCCCCACCGGGTACAGGCGATTTGCCGGGCCATTTCTCGGCAACTGCGGACTGAATGAATGCGGCAGACATCGCAAGTGCCAGGGCGGCGCCCCGCACGACAAAGGGAAGTGCCATGTCATGTCTCCAGAAAGAATGAGCGTAGATTCAACCGCCGTCGATCGCCGTCTCGGCCCTCGTTCGGCCGGCATCGGTCGTCAATCGGCGTGCCGCGAGCACCATGCCCGCTGTGACACGACGATCCTGCGCTTCGCCCTACGTTTCGGCTGTTTCGTGCGGAACAAGAACTGGGTTGTGCTTGCGCGTCGCACTGCGGCGCTATTGCATTCTTTGGAGCATGTCCTTCGCGCTGAACCGCCAGACACTGCAATTGGGCATGACCGAGCCAACGGCATCGCGCGCAGTTGCCGCTTGGGCCTTTCTGGCGAGTCGTCGATACTTCGCCTCGTGACCAATACGCTGCAGCATTGATGGAACCGCAAGATGCGCCTTCTGATCGCCGGTTGGCAGGGACAACTCGCCCGCTCGTTCGTCGATGCTGCCGCCCTCCGTTCCGACATCTCCGCCCTTGCTCTCGGCCGACCCGCACTCGACCTTTGCGAGGTGCGCGGCATCGAGCGTGCGCTGTCGGAGGACCGGCCGGACGTCGTCATCAACACCGCTGGCTTTACGGCCGTCGACGACGCCGAGGACAACGAGCAGCGTGCGTTTGCATTGAACCGGGACGGAGCGCGGCTTCTCGCGCGGGTGGCCGCTGAACGTGGCGTGCCGATCGTGCACATGTCGACCGTCAACGTGTTCGACGGAACCAAGCCGACGCCCTACGTCGAGGACGATGCGGTGGCACCGCTGAGCGTCTATGGTCGCTCGAAGCTGGCAGGCGAAGTGGACGTGCGCGTGGCCAATACGCGCCACGTCATCCTGCGAACGAGCTGGATCTACAGCACCACGCCGGGCACGTTCCTACCGAATGTCCTTGCCCGTGCACGCGCCGGAGAAATCCTGCGCATCATCGCCGACCAGCACGGCAGCCCGACCTATGCTCCGGACCTTGCCGCGGCTGTCCTGGAAATCGCCGCCAAGGCGTACGCAGCCCGCACGGACGCATCGTCGTCGCTGTGGGGCACCTACCATATCGCCAATTCCGGCCCGCCTGCGTCCTGGTACGCGCTGACCGAGGCAGCCTGCCATGCCGCCGAACTTCACGAGCCTGCGCGACAGATCATTGCCATCACCTCGGCGGACATGCCGACACGCGCGCCGCGACCGCTCAATGCCGCGCTCGACACGGGCCGCCTCCTCAAGATGCACGGCCTCGAGCTACGCGACTGGCGCGAGGCCGTCGCGGAAGCCGCGCGGAGCCTTGTGCCCAGTGCGTGACCAGGTTCAGAACACCTTCTTCACGTAAAGGTTCGGCGGCAGCACCTTGCGCTCGTAATTGGGATTGAACACACGATCTGGCAGGTCGACGGACTCGTGCGGGACATCGCTGTAGGGCACCTGGCTCAGCAGATGGTTGATGCAGTTGAGCCGCGCCCGCTTCTTGTCGTTGCCTTCGACGATGTACCAGGGTGCCTCGGGGATATTCGTCCGCTCCAGCATCTCCTCTTTCGCCTTGGTGTACTGCTCCCAGCGCACGCGGCTCTGCAGGTCCATCGGCGACAGCTTCCACTGCTTCATGGGATCGTGGATGCGCATCATGAATCGCAGCTGCTGCTCCTCGTCGGTGATCGAGAACCAGTACTTGATGAGCTTGGTGCCCGAGCGCGCCAGCATGCGCTCGAACTCGGGCACGTCGTGGAAGAATTCCTCCACCTGATCAGGGCTGGCGAAGCCCATCACGCGCTCGACACCGGCGCGGTTGTACCAGGAGCGGTCCAGCAGCACGATCTCGCCGGATGCCGGCAGATGCGGCACGTAGCGCTGGAAGTACCACTGCCTCTTCTCGCGGTCGGTGGGCGCCGGCAGGGCCACGACACGGCACACGCGCGGATTGAGCCGCTGCGTGATGCGCTTGATGACACCGCCCTTGCCAGCCGCATCACGCCCCTCGAACACGACGACGAGGCGATAGCCGGTGTGCTGCACCCAATCCTGCAGCTTGATCAGCTCTGTCTGCAGCCGGAACAGCTCGCGGAAATAGGTCTTGCGATCAATCTCGGACTTCTTGCGCTTGGCGACGAGTTCTTTGATATCGAAGGGGGCGCGGTGATCGTCGATCTCCAGCTCCAGCTCCTCGTCGAAAGCATCCTCCAACTCCGCATCGATCCAGTCACGACCTTCGGCGTCGGGTCCAGCAGTCGTCGCGGGCGGCGCCGTTGCAGCCGTCTTTGTTGTCTTTTCCGGGGGTGATGTCTTTTTCTTCGTCATGGCAGCCTGCGTGTTCGGATTGTCGCGACAGGCCATTGAGTACGCGGAAATTACGTACAGACAACTGCTTTGAATCATAAATCGCTTAATCCAAACGTCGCGTTGCCGCGGCGTCGCGGCGACGTCCACGTCCGATGACATGCAAGTCGACACTCAGGGCCGCGCGCTGGCTGATGCGCCCTGTCCTTTTCAGACGGCCTTGATCACATCTCCACCGAGGCTGCCGTGGCCCACTGGGTTACGGATAGCTCAGTAAAGGCTGGTATTGATCCGCTGCTCCAGCTCCGCGTCGTAGTTCGCGCCATCCACTGCACCCTGCGAAACGGACTGCAACATGTCGCCGATGCTCGGAAGCGCGGCCAGCTCCTTGCTCGAACGCGGCGCCCAAAGCTGCGACCGCCTAATCGCGCGCGCGCACTGGAAATAGACGCTATCGATGGAGATGAGGAGTGCCGTGCGCGGCAACTTGCCGGCCATCTGGCCTTGCTGAAGGTGGGCCGGATCCACCGAAATGACTGCGCGCCCGTTGACCCGGATCGCTTCATCGCGGCCCGGACTCAGGAACAAGAGACCGACGCGCGGGTCCTGGATGAGATTGCGCAGCGTGTCGATCCGGTTGTTGCCGGGCCGGTCAGGCAGGAGCAAGGTCTTATCGTCGAGGACATGAACAACCGCACCTGCGTCTCCGCGCGGTGTACAATCCAAACCACCTTCGCCAGCGCTCGCCATGATCACGAACGGCGACGCTTCGATCCACACCCGATATTCAGGCGTGAGCTGCCCGACCTCCTTCAGCAACGATTGTGGGCGTGGCGCACCATAGATCATTTCGAGCTCTTGGAGCGTCGTAATCCGATGTCGCTCGCCCATTTCTCTAACCCCGATTCAAGCCCTTCTTAGCGAGTTCTGCCTCGTAAGCGGCCCAGCGTTCGTTCTTCTCGCGGCCCAGCGCGTCGAGATAGGTCCACGCAAAAAGGCCGGTCGAATGCCCATCGTCGAAGATAATCTTCGCTGCGTAATTGCCGACGGGCTCGATCGCCGAAATCTTGACGTTGCGTTTTCCCCCGACCGTGACGCGCTGGTCGGGCGAATGGCCCTGCACTTCCGCCGACGGACTCATCACGCGCAGCATCTCGGCCGAAAGATCGTAGTCGCGGCCATCCGCGAAGCCCACCTTCAAGTGCGCCTTGTCGGGCGACACCTCCAGCTTCGGCGCCGCCGCCGTACCCTTCGATGCCTCAACCTCTCCCCACACGCGCGCCGCCAGCTCGCGGAATGTCTGCGCGTGGACAGAGCCCGGCTCCGTCGCGGTGATCGGCTGTCCGGCATCCGAGCGGGTACGAATGTTGATGTCGAGCGGAATGCCGCCGAGGAACGGCAGGCCAAGCTTGTCCGCCTCGTTCTTGGCGCCGCCGTGTCCGAAGATCTCGTGACGCTCGCCGCACTTCGTACAGATGAAATAGCTCATGTTCTCGATGATGCCGAGGACGGGCACATCGACCTTGCGGAACATGTTGAGGCCCTTCCTCGCGTCGATCAGCGCCAGGTCCTGCGGGGTGGAAACGATCACGGCGCCTGAGAGCGGCACCTGCTGCGCCATCGAGAGCTGCACGTCGCCGGTGCCGGGCGGCATATCGATCACCAGCACATCGAGATCGCCGTCAATGTTCCAGGCGACATCGCGCAGCATCTGGTTGAGCGCCGAAACGAGCATCGGACCGCGCCACACCACCGGCGTGCCCTCGTCGACCAGGAAGCCCATCGACATGGCCTTCAAGCCATAGGCCTCCATCGGCCGAAGCATGTTGGAATTGGGCATCGGCGACGGCTGCCCCGATAGACCGAGCAGGCGCGGCTGCGAGGGACCATAGATGTCGGCGTCGAGGACACCGGCCTTCAATCCGTTGGCAATGAACCCAAGAGCCAGATTGACCGCCGTCGTCGACTTGCCGACGCCGCCCTTGCCGGACGCCACTGCGACGAGGTGCTTCACGCCCGGCACTCCGGCCGCCGCGCGTGAACGAACTGCGCCGCCGTCACCCGTGGCCCCGCGTGCGCGCGCTTCGCTCACACGTGCATGCTCGCTCGGGCCGCCGTTCGCCTTGCCGGCAGATGCCGTGCCGCGCGGCGCTTCAGCCGTCAGAACTGCGGTCGCGCCGCTGACGCCGTCGATTTCCTCGACGACCTTCTGTGCGGCCTGGCGCAGCGGCTCCAGCTCAGCCGCCTTCTCCGATGGCACCGTGATCGAGAAATAGACGCGGCCATCCTTGATCAGGACCTCCGAGACGAGCCCCAGCTCGACGATATTGCTCTGAAGATCGGGCCCTTTGACCCGCCGCAAGGCTTCGAGGACCTGCGCCTTCGAAACGGACATCTGGCTCTCCTGGACATGACTTCCCGAAGCAGGGAAACGAACCGCCATCGGGCTGCGCGCATCGGCGCGTGATGGCCTAATGCGAGTGAAGCCCAAAAAGACTGCGGTTGGTGCGCACGTGCCTCGGGACGATGGCGTGAACGCCAACCTCGATGCCAGACCCGGGAGAATTCATCAAGTCCAATATCCCGACTCCAAGGATCGGCAATAAACCGCGGGCAATCGGACGTGAACCGACGCATTGGGATGCAAGATACAACATTTCAAGCATCGCAACTGTTTAGTAATTTATTCCAATGATCGCGTTTTATTATTGACACTTGAGTATTTTTTTCTAGAGACTGGTGTGCTGCCTGCGTGCGAGCGGCCCTGTGCGCATAGGCCGCCTGAAGCTGTGTGCGAGCACCTTCTGCAATGACCCTTCCTTCGAGGCTACGGGTGCCGCCATGCCATCACTGCCGTTCGAGACACTTCTGCAGATGGCGGCCGGAGGCGGCGCCGTCGGTTTTCTCGTCGGACTCACGGGGGTCGGTGCGGGAGCCTTGCTCACGCCGATGCTGATCTCGGGTTTCGGCGTCAGCCCCGCCGTCGCCGTCGGCACCGATCTTCTGTTTGCGTCCATTACCAAGGCCACGGCCGCCGTTCGCCATCACAAGATGGGCAACGTCAACTGGCCGATCCTGTGTTGGCTGGCGGCAGGAAGCCTCAGCGCGTCGATGGCGACCCTAGCCTGGCTTTACATTGCCGCGCCCGATACGACGCGCCTTGCCGACATCATCCGCGGCCTGCTCGCGGCTCTGCTGGTTGCGAGCGCGATCATCATCCCACTGTGCCCATGGGTGCTACGAAACCGCCGCCTCGGTGCGAGCGCAGAAGCCGTGCCCGTGCGCACCACCGCCACGCTCGGATTTGGCTTGTTGCTCGGCGTGTTGGTGACATTGACGTCGGTTGGGGCCGGCGCGATTGGCGTTGCTGTGCTGTCCGCCCTCTATCCAGCGCTGGTTGCGCGCCGCATCGTCGGCACCGACATCGTGCACGCCATACCGCTCGCGTTCGTATCCGGTATCGGTCATCTCGGGCTAGGCAACGTCGACTGGGTCATCCTGACCGCCCTGCTGTGCGGCTCGATCCCCGGCATCGCACTCGGATCGCGGCTCACGGGTCTGCTGCCGGAGTGGCTCTTGCGGCTGGTCCTCTCGGTCGTGCTCCTTTATGCCGCCTATTTGTTGCTGCCGTTCGCGGTCCGGCTACTCAACGGGCACTGACGCGCCGTTGGCGGACCTTGCCATCCGCCCCATTCCCGTCACGGAAGACCGCCTTTCTCACAGGGAGCCAATTGAACCCGTTCTCAGTGTGCGGCGACAAAGCCATGTGCTCGTCGATGCTGCGCCCTCTCCGTGGGGGCCGAGCGCGCGTATGAGGATAAGTCGAGGCATCATGGCGGCCTATCGCGCACCATTCCCGGACTTTTCGCGCTTGTCGTTCAGAACGAACAGGATGGGCGCCCGCAATTCCTTTTTTGAACGCGTATTCTTCGGCGAGCGGGGTCACCCTTCAGCGGCGAATGCTCCAGCCTCTGTGCCACTCGAATTGGGCCGCTCGTCCGGACTGGTCCCACCGCGGTTGCAGAGCTACACTGCGGCCAAATTGACGGAACTCCGCCGGGACGATCGGGGTGGGCGGTGCCTTGCGGGCAAGACTGAATCGCAAAATGCGTGTTTCCATCAAGGTCGGTCGCAAATGCCCCCGTTCGCCAGCCAATTGACACAGACCCGCTGGAACGTGCTGCTCGGTGGTCGCGACGGCGGTCACCCATGGAGATTTGCCGCGTTCCTCAGCTCGCTGCTGGCCGCTTTTTTCCTGTTGGCACTCGGCCTGGCTGGGACCGCATCGGCGGCCGGATTATCCGGTATGTCTGCGGCACTCTTGCCGACCAACAGCGCCGCAGCAAAGCCGCCCGTCATCCGCGTCGCGGCCTGTCCGGTCCAACTTCAAAAACTTGGCCTTTGTCCGCCGAAAACGCCGTCACAGGGGGCGGGAGCCGCGGGACAGAGCAACCGGACGCCGTCAGCGAAAAATCCGGGTAAGGCCGGAAAAACCACGCGCCCATCCACATTGCTCGGCAAAAAGCCCCCGCGGCGGCCCGGAACCACCAATGGCAACACAACGACAAGCCCGAGTGGCGGACGCCGCGTCGTCTGCATCAATGGCGTACGCATCGGCTCCAGCTGCGGCTGCAAAAACGGCGGCACGCTGCGCCGCATCAACAGCTTCACCTATTCGTGCACGACGTCTACTGCCGGAACATGTCCAAAGGGCAAGAAGCGCATCGGCAAGGCCTGCATTCCGGTTCGCCCCCCATCCGGCAGTCCATCCGCAGGCGGGGCGACCGGCGGATCGGGCGGCAGCCCGTCGACGGGTGTGACAGTGGTCGGCTGCATCGGCGGCCGGGCCACGGGCACGACGTGCGTCTGCCCCAATGGCGGCAAGCCGCGCCGGATCGGGCGCAATCGTTTCACGTGCGTCGCCGGGCCCTGCGGCAAGGGTCTCGTTCGCGTGTTGGGCAAGTGTGTGAGCATCGGGCCGCCGGGAGGAGGGCCTTCATCCGGAGGATCGGGTCAAGGCGGCACCGGGCCTGGCAGCACGAGCGATCCCGATCGCTGCATCGGTGGCCGCATGCGGCACGGTGTCTGCCATTGTCCCCGGCCCTATCGCGCCCAGAGCATCGGCCGCCGCACTTGGCGTTGTGTTCTTCCACCCTGCGCGGCGGGCACGGTCCGCATCGGCCGCCTGTGCCTACAGCTGCCGGTGCCGGATCCAACGCTGCCGCCACCCGGTTCTATCTGTCCGCCCGACACGCACCGCCTCGGCAAGTTGTGCGTGCCCGATGCGCGCCCTGATCCCGAGCCGCCCGGCCCGTACTGCCGGCCTGGGTGGAGGCTGCGCAATGGCCGGTGCGTGCGCAAGATCGGAACCGCATGCCCGGACGGCACGGCGCGTCAATCCGGTCGGTGTGTCCGCGTGCCGCCGACCAGCTTCGCCGGCGCACCAGCGCCGCGCCCGCCGCGCCGGGCTGTTGCCGAGGACAGCGCCTATGAGCCCGATGAGGTGCTTGTGGAGATTGCGGGAACGGCATCACAGCAGATCGCCGCGCGCCTGGTGCAAACCTACGGGCTGACAACCCTGTCGCAGATGCGGATCGCCGCGCTCGGCAGCAGCCTTTATCGTTTCCGAATTCCGCGCGGTCAGACCGTCGAGACTGTCGTCAGCGCGATTGCGCGGGAGCCCGGTGTCGACGCCAGCCAGCCCAACTGGCGCTACAAACTCAACGGCAGCCCGGCGGCCTTGCAGCATTCGATTGCCGATGCTCGTCCCCCCTCTGCCACTTCCACGCCTGCCGCGCCGGCCGCGGTACAGACCCAAGCCGCGCGACTGCCTCAGTATGCCCGCGACCTGATCGGCGCCCCCAACGCCAACACCCTTTCGCGCGGCGCCGACATTCTGGTTGCGATCATCGATACCGGTCTTGACGAAGCCCACCCCGAACTCAGCGGTGCCGTCGCCGGCCACTTCAATGCGTTCCCCTCGCAGCCCTTCGAACCAGATACGCATGCCACCGCAATTGCCAGCATCATCGCCGCACGCCAGGAGCTTGCAGGAATTGCACCTGATGCACGTATCCTGACCGTGCAGGCGTTCACGCCCGCCAGCGGCTCCGCCGAGGGCGGCGCAGGCACCTCCTACCGCGTCATCAGCGGTGTCAACTGGTCATTGATGAAGGGTGCGCGCGTCATCAACATGAGCTTCGCCGGCCCGCGCATGGACGACATCGTTGGCAAGCTGATCACCAAATACAGCAGCGCCGGCGTGGTCTTCGTTGCTGCCGCAGGCAACGGCGGACCAGAAGCTCCGCCCGCCTATCCCGCCGCCCACCCCGATGTTATCGCCGTAACGGCCATCGACGAACGCAAGGGGCTCTACGACCACGCCAACATCGGCGACTACATCGATCTCGCCGCACCGGGAGTCGATGTGATGGCTGCGGCCAACGGCGGCGCCTATGATTTCGCCAGTGGCACGTCGTTCGCCGCGGCACACGTATCAGGTGTCATCGCCCTGATGCTCGCGCGGTCACCCCGCATGGATCGTGCGCGTGCGTTGGCGGGTCTCGCCGCAACGGCCGACGATCTCGGGCCGCCGGGCCGCGACAATCGCTTCGGCGCGGGTTGTATCAACGCTCATGCCGCGCTCCTGGGCATGGCAGTGGAAACCTCGGGAAGCCCGCCCTGAAGGTGGAAGTCCCCGGAGCTTGCTGCCTGGCGCTGGACGGTCGCGGGCTTCAGCCCGATCGACAGAACCGAGTTTGCGGCATTGGATTTGCAGCCAGGCACGCCACATATGTGAAAGGACCCGCGCGATCGCCCTCGTGCACGGTTAACAGTGCGACCCGTTGCTGCCGCTTTGTTGATCAATTCTGTTTGATATGCTGCTGCAATTGGACGCCCGTTGCCGCACCGCCCATCTATGCTACGGCTTGCTGCATCGATGGCCGATTGGCTGCGCAGCCCGCCGAGCCCGCAAGTAGGATGCTGCCGTGATCCGACCCGCACGCAAGACGACGCCACAATCCGATGCGGACGCCCAACGCGAACCTGGCGCGGAGGGCGGGTCCACCCGAATTCACGTCTCGGAATCCCAGCCGGTGACACTGCGCGCAGCCAATGCCGATGCCGACAACGATGCGACCACGACGGGTGCCGCCCCGGCGCGGCCGGGCCGTCTCGTCCGCTTCTCCCGCGGCCTCCTCAAGTCGCTCCTTCCCTTTGCAATGATTGCAGCGGGCGTTTCGGGATACAAATATCTGAAGGCGACGCGGCCTGAAATTCCAAAGCAACCCAACATGGAACGTGCCTTCGCCGTAGACACCGTGACGGCGAAGCGCACCAGTTCGCAGCCGCTTCTCACGCTTTATGGAACGACTGTCGCCGGTCGCCAGTTCGACATTCGCGCACTCGTCGCCGGCCGCATCGTCAAGACGCATGACGAGCTGCGCGAGGGTGGGCGCATTAATGCAGGCGAGACACTGCTCGCCATCGACAGCTTCGAATATGTCTCGGCGCGCGATGAGGCGCGCGCACAGCGCGCCGAGACCACCGCACGCCTCACCGAGCAGCAGGCGTCGCTCAAAGCCGACCAGACGTCGCTTGAGCATGCCAAGGCTCAGCTTGCTCTCGCCAAGGCTGACGTCGACCGTGCGGTGGAGCTGACGAGCCGCGGCAATCTTTCCGAGCGCACGCTCGATGACCGCCGCCAGATCGTGTTGCAACGACAGCAGGCTGCCGACCAACTCGCCAATTCGATTTCCGTGTGGGAAGCGCGCATCGCACAGACGAGGACGACCACGCAGCGCCTCGACGTCACCATTGCGCGCGCCGAGCGAAGACTCGAGGAGACTGAACTCAAGGCGCCATTCGATGCCTATGTCACCGAGGTCACGGCCCAGGTCGGCAGAATCACGTCCATCAACGACAAGATCGCGACACTGATCGACAGGAACTGGATCGAGGCGCAGTTCTCGCTGACCGACAGCCAGTTTGGACGCATCGTTTCGGGCGACGGAAAGCTCGAAGGCCGGCCCGTCGAGGTGCGCTGGACGCTCGGCGGCGAGACCTTCACCTATCCCGCCACGATCACCCGCATCGCCGCCCGCATCGCTTCGGCCAACGGTGGCATCGATGTCTTCGCCCGCGTGCTCGATCCGATGAAGCCCGTGCCTTTGCGTCCGGGCGCGTTCGTCGAGCTGAGCCTCGCCGATGTCCTTTTCGACGACGTTGTTCGCATTCCCAATCCCGCACTCTATGACGGCAATACCGTTTATGTCGTGAAAGACAGCCGGCTTGATCCGCGACCCGTCACTGTGGTCGGCAGCAATGGCAGTGACCTCTTGGTGCGCGCCGACATCGCGGACGGCGAGGAGATCGTGACGACGCGCATGTCGACGCCTGGCAAGGGTGTGCTCGTTAAGCGCATGCCGGCAGCACCCGAAGTCGGGGCCAGTGCCGACGTGCCCGCCGGCAGCATCCGGCAGAGCCGCGCACCATGAGCGGGCAAGAGCGGGGAGTGCCCACGGCGGCACCGGCGCACGGCATGATTTCCACGTTCGTGCGCCACGGGACCGCGCCCAATCTGCTCATGATAACGCTGGTGCTGATCGGCGTATTCGCCATCACCAAGCTCAACCGCCAGTTCTTCCCGACGATCGAGATCCCGATTATTTCGGTCACCGTGCCGTGGCCGGGCGCTAGCGCGGAAGACGTCGAAAGCAACATTCTCGATGTCTTGGAGCCGGAGCTGCGCTTCCTCGACGATGTCAACGAGGTGACCGCCGTCGCGCGGGAAGGGACGGCCGTCATCTCCATCGAGCTGACTTCGGGCGCAGACGCGCAGAAGGCACAGAGCGATGTCGAGCAGGCTGTTGCTCGCGTCACCACGCTGCCTGAAACCGCCGAGCGGCCGGTCATCGCGCGCGCCGCCTTCTTCGATACCGTCGCCAAGATCGCGATTAGCGGGCCGTTCACCGAGAAAGTGCTGAAGACCCACGCCAAGCAGATCCGCGACGACCTGCTGGCGGCCGGCATCGATCGCGTCACCTTCGGCGGAGCGCGCGACGAGGAAGTCTGGATCAGCGTGGCCGAGGCCGACTTGCGTCGCCTGGGTCTCACCATCGACGGCATCGCCCGCGTCGTGCGCGAAAACACTCAGGACATCCCCGCCGGCAAGCTCGAAGGCAATGTCGATGTCCTGCTGCGATCTAAGGCGCAACGCCGCACGCCCGAGCTGATTGGCGAGATCGAGGTCCGCTCCAGCGCAACGGGCGAGAAGATCCGCCTCAAGGACATCGCACAGATCGGTACCCAGTTCGACCGGGAGGGCCACCAAGGCTTCTTCCTTGGCGAACGGGCGATCGAGCTGCAAGTGGAACGCTCCGTCAAGGCCGATACGCTCGAGACGATGCGCATCATGAATGCGTACCTCGACAAGCTGCGACCGACGCTGCCGCCGACGTTAAAGATCGCCGTCTACGACATCGCCGGAAAACTCGTCGTGCAGCGTCTCGGCATCCTGATCGAGAATGGGCTGCAAGGCCTCGCGCTGGTGCTGGCGATGCTGTTCATCTTCCTCAATGCGCGCATCGCCTTCTGGGTCGCCGCCGGCATCCCGGTCGCCCTGCTCGCAGCGTTGGGCGTCATGTACGCGACGGGCCAGACGATCAACATGGTCTCCATGTTCGCTCTCATCATGATGCTCGGCATTATCGTCGACGACGCCATCGTCGTCGGCGAACAGGCGGCGACGAACGAGGAGCTGGGCCTCAACCGCCTCGAAGCCGCCGAGCAAGGCGCGATGAAAATGCTCGCCCCGGTGATCGCGGCCACACTCACCACCGCCTGCGCCTTCATGCCGATCCTGTTCATTTCTGATCGCATCGGCGACATCATGGGCGCGATCCCGCTGGTCGTCATGTCGGTGCTCGCGGCCAGCACGATCGAGTGCTTCCTGATCCTGCCCGGCCACCTGCGCCATGGGCATGGCCACGCCGTTCGCCAACCAAGTCGCGCGCGCGCAGCATTCGACCGTGGTTTCGGATATTTCCGGGATCATGCGTTCAAGTCGTGGGTGCGGCTCGCCTACCGATGGCGCTATACGACCGTCGGGGCCATGATCGCCTGCTTTATTCTGGCGGTCGGCATGTTGGCGGGCGGGCGCGTCGGCTTCGAGTTCTTCCCCTCGCCCGAGCCCGAGAACATCTCGGCCTACGTCACTTTCGCGCCTGGCACGCCGCGCGACATGCAGATCACCGCTGCCAGACGCATTGAGGAAGCACTCTACGACACCGAGAGAAGGCTGCTGGCCGAGGCGCGCAAGCAAAGCTCGGCAACACCGCCTGCAGATGGCCCAGCGACGAACGCCACACCAACCGGTGGCACGCAGCCGCAACCGTCAGCCGCTAATGGTGGCCTCGTCGAGACCGTCTTCACCACGATCGGCAAGGCTGGGCGCACGCAAGGCGACAACGTTGCCGAACTCGACGTGCAGCTCACACCCAGCGAGAGCCGCACCATCACCACCAAGCGCATCGTTGCCGCCTGGCAAAAGGCCCGCCCCCACATCCCTGGTGTCGAACGCGTGTCGATGTTCGGCCGGCGCGGTGGACCGCCCGGCCGCGATGTCGACGTGCGGCTGCAGGACGGCACAATCGACAGCCTGAAGAACGCTGCTGAGGATCTCAAGCTGGCGCTCACCGGTTTCCCCGGCGTCTCGGGCATCGATGACGATCTGCCCTACGGCAAGCAGGAGTACGTCTTCGAGCTGACTCCGCGTGGCCTGGCTCTAGGCTTCACGGGGCAGAGCGTCGGACAGCAGGTTCGCAACGCCTTCGAGGGAAACATCGCCACACGCTTTGCGCGCGACGAGGAGGAGATCATCGTCCGCGTGAAGCGCCAGCAGGATCATGGTGGACGCGCCGACCTGGAGCGGCTCTATCTGACGACGCCGCGCGGCGAGCGCGTACCCCTGACCGAGGTCGTCACCGTCACCGAGCGTCGCAGCTTCTCCATCATCCAGCGCAAGGACGGTATTCGTACCGTCACCGTTACCGCCGACATCGACAGCGAGGTGACGAAATCGCAGGAAGTGCTCGACCGCCTCGCACGCGAGGTGCTGCCGCCAATTCTTGAGAAGTACGGGATCAGCTACGTCTTCAAGGGGCGTGCCGACGAGACGCAGAAGTCCTTCAAGGACCTGAAACAGGGCGCGCTCCTGGCCTTGGCGCTGATCTACATCGTGCTGGGCTGGGTGTTCGCCAGCTATTGGAAACCGCTCGCGGTGATGGCCATCATCCCGTTCGGTTTCGTCGGCGCCGTTCTGGGTCACTACGTCATGGGCTACAACCTGACGATCATCAGCATGATCGGCCTGCTCGGTCTGTCGGGCATCCTGGTCAACGATTCCATCGTGCTCGTCTCGCGCATCCGCGAGCGCATCCTTGGCGGCGACAGTCTCGAACAGGCAGCCATCGGCGGTGCGGCTGACCGCCTGCGCGCGGTACTGCTTACGTCGCTGACGACCATCGGCGGCCTGCTGCCGCTGATCTTCGAGACGAGCCGGCAGGCGCAATTCCTCATCCCGATGGCTTTGACCCTGGTGTTCGGGCTGGCGACGGCGACGGTGCTGGTGCTCGTCCTGGTGCCGAGCCTCATCGGTATCGGCGGCGACGTCGCCCGCATCTTCGGACGCCGGGGGCGGGATGCCGTCGGCGGCGCACCCGAACTATCCGAGCCCGATCAAGGGCCCGCCGCAGCACCAGCGGAATAGCGATCGGCCTCACGTGTTTGCCGAAATGCCAGGCAGCGCAACCTCGCCGCATTGCACTCAGCTCGAGAAAAAGCATCGTTTCCAGAAGGGTATGGCGACGCCGTCGCACGCGATCTGAAATCGTGCAAATGTTGCAGAATACCCACTGCGCAGCATCGAATCGCCGCATTGCGCGCCGGGGAGCGGGCGAATCGTTGCGTACGCTGGACACAGGCGTCAAGCTACGCAACGTTTTGTTGAGCATATCAGTCAACTGTATTCGAGGGCCGCTACAGGTGGTCCACACGAGCGATTTTTCCCGCTCATCTTGAAGCTACGACCGCTGACGAAGAGGTTCCTGGAACGATGTCTGCCAAAACCCCCCTGCTTCGCCGCGTTGCTCTTGCTGCGCTCGCCCTCATTCTTCTCGCGCCCGGCACCAAGCCGGCCGCCGCACAGGACTTCTTTTCGTTCCTGTGGAGCGGTGGATCGCGCGATACCGTCGCCTTCTCGCCCAAGTACGAGCCACGCCAGATCATCGTCTCGTTCGGTGACCGCAAGCTCTACTGGATCCACAAGCGTGGCGAGGCGATCAGCTATCCCATCGCCGTTCCGCGCGAACAGAGCCGTTGGTCGGGCGTGACGAGCGTGTCGACCAAGCGCGTCAATCCATCGTGGACGCCGACACCGACGATGCGCCGCGAGAACCCGAAGCTGCCCGCCTTCGTGCCGGGCGGTCATCCGCTCAATCCGCTGGGCGTGCGTGCCCTTTATCTGGGCTCCTCGATGTACCGCATTCATGGCACGGACGCGCCGTGGACGATCGGCACCGCCGTCTCCAAGGGGTGCATCCGGATGTACAACGAGGATGTGCTGGATCTTTATCCGCGCGTGCCTGTGGGTACCCGAGTGACGGTCACCTGGAAGCGCTTCCAGTAGGGTTACGATACCGCTGTAAGATCTCAAGACGCCGCCCGATTTCGGGCGGCGTTTTCATTTCCACATGTGCATACCGTTGCCATGTCTTGAGCGTTATAATATTACAAAAACGAGACGCGGATCGGCACCGCATCGCCGAACAGAATACGCGCGATCACAACCAATGGAGCCAACATGCGACCCAACATCCTGAGCGCACTGCTAATCGCTCTCTTCGCGACGCTCTTTGCCGCTGCACCCGCTCACGCACAGTCCGGCCTCCTCAAGAAGAAGACCAAACTCGACCCGATCACGCTCTCCGCGGGCAAGCCCCTGGCGGCCCAGCCCTACGAGCTTGAAGCGGGCAAGTACTACTCGATCGAGATCATCGCTGACGGCTCGCAGGAACTGGGCATCGCCGGGCCTGAATTCTTCCGCAACGTGTGGGTCAACGAGGTGGTGATCAACGATGTGGAGGTTCGCCCGCTCGGCCTCGATTCCCTGGAGTTCGACGGCGAGGGCAAGGCGACGATCAGCTTCATCCCGATCCGGCCCGGCACGTTCGAACTCAAGATCCCCAAGACCACGGGTGAGACCCAGCGTGCCATATTCAACGTAAAGGGCTGAGTGCCGGGCGGCGGCGAAACGGTTCGCCGCAATCAACACGTCTCGAATTTGACGGCAAGGATCGGGATGCGCCGACGGCGCGGGGCGCGTAGGCTGGCCCACCATGACAGCATCACGCCGCCGATCCGAACCGCGACCTGCGACCCGCGCAGCAACCCTGCCTGATGGCGAGGATGCCTGCTGGCAGGCGGTCGCTTCGCGCAGCGTCGCGGCGGATGATCTGTTCGTCTTCGCCGTGACGACGACAGGCATTTATTGCCGTCCTTCATGCCCGGCGCGCAGGCCGCACCGCACGAATGTCCGGTTCTTCGGCAGCGCCGGGGAGGCGCGTGCCGCGGGCTTCCGCGCCTGCAAGCGCTGCCAGCCCGACGCCCGCGAGGGCAGCGCCGCCGAACAGCGCATGCGCACGGCGGTCATCGCGGCATGCCGGATCATCGATAGCGAGCAGTCGGTTCCTACTCTCGCAAGCCTTGCCGCCCGCGTGGGACTGTCGCCGACCCACCTGCACCGCGCGTTCAAGCGGCAGCTAGGTCTCACGCTGCGAGAGTACGCCGCCGGCAGACGGGCAGAGCGGGCGCGCGTTGCGCTGCGCACAGCGCCCGATGTCACCACGGCAATCCACGCAGCCGGCTTTGAAGCCGCCAGCCGCTATTATGCCGCTGCACCGGAGATCCTCGGCATGACCACCCAATCCTACCGATATGGCGGAGAGGGAGAGCGGATCGATTATGTGGTCGCTCCCTGCGCACTTGGCGTCGTACTTATTGCCGCGACCAAGATGGGCGTTTGCGCCGTATTCCTCGGTGACGACAGGGAGGAGCTGCTCGCCGACCTGCACCGCAGGTTTCCCAATGCGCAACTCGTTTCGGCCAACGCGGAGCTAGACGCGTACGTCGCCGTCGTCGTGGCGCGGATTGCCGATCCGGCCGCCACTGCTCCTGATCTCCCCCTCGACCTTCGCGGCACCGCGTTCCAGTTGCGGGTGTGGAACGCGCTGCGCGCGTTGAAACCCGGGACGACAACGAGCTATGGCGCACTCGCGCAAACGATCGGAGCGCCGCGCGCGGTCCGGGCCGTTGCTGCCGCGTGTGGTGCCAACCCCGTTTCCATCCTCGTCCCATGCCATCGCGTGGTGGGGGCCGACGGAGCACTCACGGGCTATCGCTGGGGTGTGGAACGCAAGCGCAGGCTGCTTGCCGACGAAGAGCATTCTGCAAATCGCGAGACCTCAACAGACGGCGCCCAAGGGGTTGTGGGTCGGCGAAAAATGCGCTGACTTGTCGACGCGCGGCGTCTGATCCGACCCACCTTGCGCTTTTCCCTAATAACAACGAGGTCTGCCATTCTGCTGCGCGCCCATCCGCCTGCCCTCAGAACGCTCTTCTTCGTCGAGATGTGGGAGCGCTTTTCCTATTACGGCATGCGCGCGCTGCTGACGCTGTTCATGGTGGCGCCCATCGCCGCCGGCGGCCTCGGCTTCACGACGGCCGATGCCGCTCTCCTCTATGGCAACTACACGATGGCGGTCTATCTGCTGGCGATCCCCGGCGGCTACATCGCCGACCATCACCTGGGTGCCCGCCGTGCGGTCATGGCGGGAGGCCTCGTCATCGCGGCCGGACATTTCGCGCTGGCGGTGCCGGGCGTGCCTGCCTTCTACCTGGGCCTCGTTCTGATCGCGCTCGGCACGGGTCTTTTCAAACCCAACATCTCCGCGCTCGTCGGCAGCCTTTATGCGCACGACGATCAAAGACGCGACGCCGGTTTCTCCCTGTTCTACATGGGCATCAACATCGGCGCCTTCATTGCGCCTCTGGTCACCGGGTTTCTCGCACAGAGCGCGACCTTCAAGGGATGGCTCGCCGCAGCCGGCTTCAACCCAGACGGAAGCTGGCACTGGGGTTTTGCTGCCGCCGGCATCGGCATGACGCTCGCCGTCGTGCTGTTTGCCCGCCGCAGCGGAGAATTTCATGCAGCGATGTCACCGGAGGACGACGCGCCGAGCGCGGACTGGCTGATGGGGACCGCAGTGCTCGCGGGAAGCGGGCTGCTGCTGGCGGCACTGCTCCTCTCAGACCGGCCCGGACTGGAATGGCTGCGTTACGTGGTGATCGCCCTGCCGTTTGCCGCGATCGTTGTGTTCGCCCGAGCTGAAGATCTGCAGGCACGACGTATCGCCGCGATCTTCGTCTTCTTCGTCGCGGCGATGATTTTCTGGTCGGCGTTCGAGCAGGCAGGGCTCACGATTGCCATTTTCGCCGACCGGATGACCGACAATGCGGTCGGTAGCCATACCATTCCCTCCGCCTGGTATCAGTCGCTGAACCCGCTGTTCGTCATTCTTCTCGCTCCCGTGATGGCCGCACTGTGGACGGGGCTCGGCCCACGGCAGCCGCCGACACCGGTCAAATTCGCGCTCGGTCTCGGCCTGCTGGGGCTCTCTTTCCTTCTGATGATCCCGGCAGCCCATCTGACTGCGGACGGGCGCGTCAGTCCTCTTTGGCTCGTCGGCCTGTTCTTTCTTCAGACGGTGGGAGAGTTATGTCTGAGCCCCGTCGGGCTTGCGGCGATGACGCGACTGGCGCCGGCCCGCCTCGTCGGCCTGATGCTCGGGATCTGGTTCCTGGCTTCGGCCTTCGGCAACAAGCTTGCGGGTATCCTGGGAACCGACTTCCAGTCCGGCGACCCGGCCGAGATGGCGCGCTTCTTCCTGCAACTGGGCGGCATGGCGATCGTCTCGGCCATCGCCCTCGCGCTGCTCACGCCGTGGCTGCGCCGCCTGATGCAGGACGGGCGTTGACGAGCGATGCTATGCGCTCTGTGCGGCAACGGCCTAACCCGTTGAAACTTATGCTCTGATCGGGAGTGAGGTTATGGTGCCCAGGGCCGGAATCGAACCAGCGACACTGCGATTTTCAGTCGCATGCTCTACCAACTGAGCTACCTGGGCAAAGCTTCATCCCGGCGCTGGCCTGGAGCGAAGCTCGGCCCTTATAGTGAGTTGATCCGGGCCTGTCCAGCGGGCTCGGCACCGGATCGGCCCACACCATCCAAAGACCCGGATCGCGCCAGCACACCAGCCTCTGTCGGAGCCCAAACCACCGCCATGACACCCGACAGCGCAGCGGCCCCATGAGCACCCAGGCCTCCGGCGAGGACATCGAGCGAATTACCCGCGAAACGACCCAGGCGCAGGCGCTTGCGGCCGACCCGGTCAATTCCGTCTGGGTCAGCGCCAATGCCGGCACCGGCAAGACCCACGTCCTCACCCGCCGCGTGCTGCGCCTCATGCTCGATGGCACCCCACCAGAACGCATCTTGTGCCTCACCTACACCAAGGCCGCCGCGGCCGAGATGTCGACCCGTGTGTTCCGCGAGCTGGGGTTCTGGGTCACCAAGTCCGCCGACGAACTCGAAAGCGCCCTGCACGACCTCATCGGCCGCGCGGCCACCAAGGCGGAGACGGCACGCGCACGGACACTCTTTGCGCGCGCCATCGAAACTCCTGGCGGCCTCAAGGTGCAGACCATCCATGCCTTCGCCGAGCGCCTCCTGCAGCGCTTTCCGCTCGAGGCCGGCGTAACGCCCGGCTTTGAAATTCTCGATGACGTGATCGCCCGTCAGCTCCTGCGCGAGGCTACCGACGATACGCTGCGCGTCGCGACAGGCGAGCCCGAGGCACCGCTCGGCATCGCGCTGAAGACCGTCATCGCTTTTGCGGCCGACGACAGTTTCGACAACGTTCTGCGCTCAGCTCTCGACAACAAGGCGTGGATCGAGCATGTCGTGACGAACTACGGTCACAAGCCCGATGGTCGTCTGCACGATCCGTTCGCAGCGATCGAGCAGCTCTACCGGCGCGCCTTCTCTGTTCCACGTGAGGCAACCTACGACACGATCGATTCAGAGCGCGCCACGCTCATCCCGCCAGCCCAGACAACCCGTGCGGCCGGAAGTGCTCGCTGGCAGCGACAAGCTCCACCGACAATCATCTTGGCAGCGCGCGCTCTTGCGGCACGCGCGACAAGCGATGCGGAGCGCATCGGCTACCTCAAGTGCGTTGCTGACCAAGGACGGGAATGCCCGCTCCGACCGCCAGTTCGTGACCGCAGGCGTCCGCAGCGCCGAGCCGGACTCGCCGACATGCTGCGCAACGCGCGCGACCGCTTCGCGGAGCTGACGTCACAACACACCGCGCTCGCAGCGATCGAGGCGACGCTGGCGCTGATGCGTCTCACGGATGCGGTGCTGACACGCTATCAGCGACTGAAGGCCGGTCGCGCAGCGCTCGATTTCGACGACCTCATCCGCCGCACCGCCAGTTTGCTCAGAACGTCGGGCCATGCCGACTGGGTGCTGTTCAAGCTCGACGGCGGCCTTGACCACATCCTCGTCGATGAGAGCCAGGATACGAGCCCGGAGCAGTGGCAGATCGTCGAGGCGATCGCCAACGAGTTCTTCGCCGGCGCAGGAGCGCGCGCGGAGACCGCACGAGCGGCCGGCACGCACGACAACAATCCCGACGCCGGCAGACCGGTGCAGCGCACGCTGTTCGCCGTCGGTGATGAGAAGCAATCCATCTACAGCTTCCAAGGCGCACGTCCGGAAGAGTTCGCGCGCATGGGAACCCTGTTTCGTGAACGTGCAAAGGCTGCCGGCGCGCCCTGGCAGGACGTGCCGCTGACGCTATCGTTCCGCACCGTCGCGCCGGTACTCGATGCGGTCGATCACGTTTTCCGCGACCCTTCTCGTACACCGGGCCTCACCGCCCGTCGTGTGACAGATGACGGCAGCAGACGAAACACCAAGTCTAGCTCCACTGATGCTGTGCGGCATGCGGCCCGTCGTATCGGCCAGGCGGGCCTCGTTGAAATCTGGGATACAGAAACGGCGGAAGAGCCGTCGCGGCCCGATCCCTGGTTGCCGCTTGTAGGCGAGGACAGCGACGTGACGGCTGCCCCCCCGGCGGTGCGGCTCGCCAATCGCATCGCGGATCGCATTGCCGAGATGATCGGCAGCGGCGAGACGTTGCTTTCGGAAGGTCGCCCGATCACGGCTGGTGACATCCTCATTCTTGTCCGCCGCCGCCACCCCTTCGTGCGCCCCATGGTTGCGGCACTGAAGGCGCGGCGCATCGACGTCGCGGGGGCCGACCGGCTGAAGTTGTCCGACCAGATCGCGGTGCAGGACCTCATGTCGCTTGCCGATTTCCTGACCCTGCCGGAGGATGACCTCGCCCTCGCCAACGTGCTGAAAAGCCCGCTGTTCGGCTTCGACGACGACCAGCTTCTCGACATCGCGCACAACCGCAAGGGGCCGTTATGGAAGGCGCTGCTCGATCATCGCAGCGATCATCCCGCCTACGAGGAAGCCGCGGCCCTGCTCAGGGATTGGCGTCGCCGGGCAGATTTCCTGCCGCCCTATGAGTTCCTGGCTGGCATGCTCGAACGCGACGGCATGCGCCAGCGCCTGCTCGCGCGCCTTGGACCGGAGGCCGCCGACAGTATCGACGAGATGCTCAACCTCGCCATCGCTTTCGACGATCTGGCACCGCCCTCGCTCACCGGCTTCCTGGCATGGCTCCGCGCGTCCGATCGCGAAATCAAGCGTGACATGGAGCATGGTCGCAACGAGGTGCGCATCATGACCGTGCACGGGGCAAAGGGCCTCGAAGCGCCCGTCGTGTTCCTGCCCGATACGTGCTCGGTGCGCAGCGGCGGGCGTGCCACCTCGCTCTATCCCATCGCGTTGCCGCCAAGTCCCGGCGATGCCCCACCGGCGTTCGTCTGGCAGATCAAGGGAGCGCGCGGGTTGCCTGCCAGCGTCGCCGGCCGTGATGCGGTCGAGCTACGGGAGCGCGAGGAGCGCAATCGTCTGCTCTATGTTGCAATGACGCGTGCGCGCGACCGCCTCTATGTCGCGGGCTTCGACAAGAAGGGGCCTCACGAGGACAGTTGGTACAGCCTCGTTCGTTCCGCGCTGGAGCCGCGAGCGGCGCGTCTAGAGGACCGCGAGGGACGGCCGCTGCTGCGTCTTGAAGCACCCCAGACTGCAGGCTCCGAACAACGCAAGGAGATGCGATCCGAGTTGCCTTCCGCCAAACCGCTCGAGCCCTGGGCGACAAGCCCCGCCCCGCGCGAGCCGCAACTGACGATGCCACTCGCTCCGTCACGATTGGCACTCTACGATTTCGACGAGGCAGGCGAGCCGGTCGTGCCGCCACCAAACGCAGCTACGGCTGCCGATGAGCCACCCGCGACACGCCCGGCCACGCGCAGCGAGGGTTATCGCTTCCTGCGCGGCACCTTGACCCATGCGCTGCTCGAGCATCTGCCATCAATCCCGCAGAGCACGTGGGAAACGGCCGCCACCCTCTTCATCGAAGCGCGTGGGCAGGAGCTGTCGCCGCAAACCCGCACATCGATCGTCACCGAGTCGCTCGCCGTCCTGCGACACAGCGAGTTCGCACGACTATTCGGACCCGACAGCCGCGCCGAGGTTGCCATCGCCGCACAGATCCCGCGCCCTAGTGGGCGTGGCCCGGCGCTGAAACTGAACGGACAGATCGATCGCCTCGCTATTCATGGCAGCAGCGTCTACATCATCGACTACAAGACCAACCGCCCACCGCCGGCAGACGCCGCAGGGGTGCCCGACGCCTACCTTCTACAGCTTGCGGCCTATCGCCTCGCGTTGGCCAGATTGTTCCCGGATAAGTCCTTGAAAGCCGCGATCTTATGGACCGACGCACCGCGACTGATGGAGATTTCCGACGCGGTGCTGGCGACTTACGAGCTGCGACTGTGGGATTTGGGTGGAGCCAATCTTGACGTGCCCTAGCCCGCTCCCTACGTTCCGGGCAACTTTGACAGATGCGAACCCGGCCGCCCCTTTGTTTCCCCCATGCATGGGGCCGCCCAGAAGGAGACCTGATAATGACGCATGCCGTGTCGGACAAGACGTTCGAGGAAGAGGTTCTGAAGTCGAGCGAGCCAGTCGTCGTCGACTTCTTTGCCGAGTGGTGCGGGCCGTGCAAGGCCATGGCACCCGCGCTCGATCAGGTCGCAAAGGAGATGAAGGGCAAGGTCAAGGTCGTCAAGCTCGACGTCGACCAGAACCCGCAGGTGACGACGCGCTATGGCATCCGCGCCATGCCGACGCTCATGATTTTCAAGGGCGGTCAGGTCGCCGCTTCTCACACCGGCGCGCTCGTTCAGAAGAAGCGTCTGGAAGACTGGATCCACGGTTCGATCAGCGTCTGATCAATTGATCTTGACCACGCCGTGGCATTGGGATGAGAGGGCTGCCCGTGATGGCAGCCCTCTTTTTTTTGCAACGCATGTCTTATGCAGCTCGGCGAAAAGGATTTCGCGATCACATCGCACGTAGCGTGCTAGGTCTTGCGACAACGCAATGCGCTCGCGCACTTGTGACGAGAGGTCCGCTGCAGGGAAGGGAGCAACCAACCATGTCAAAGCCACGCATCGTGATTCTCGGAGCCGGTGGCGTTGGCGGCTACTTCGGCGCGCGCCTCGCTCAGAACGCGGCAGCCGACGTGACGTTCCTCGTGCGGGATGCGCGAAAGGCCATCCTGCGTCGCGATGGGCTTTCGGTGCGTAGCCCACATGGCAATATCGACGGACTTCCTGTCGATGCGCGCACGACCGCCGAATTGTCGGGCGCCGCGCCAGACTATCTTCTGCTCACCTGCAAGGCCTATGATCTCGATGCCGCCATGGATGCGATCGGCCCCGTCGTCGGCCCCGACACCGCGATCGTTCCGCTGCTCAATGGCCTCGCGCACGTCGACCGGCTCAACGCCCGCTTCCCTCGCCGCAACATCGTGCCCGGGACCGTCAGCCTGCAAGTCCGCCAGCGCCAGGACGGTACCATCGAGCATCTCAACGACTGGCAGTTCTTTACCGTCGGCGTGCAGGACGGCAGCCCGTCACCACGCGTCGCTCGTCTGGTAGATGCATTGACGGTGTCGAAGGTCACTGCGACGGCCACCACGGAAATCCTGCAGAAACTGTGGGAAAAGCTCGTCATGTTGGCGACGCTCGCCGCCATCACGACGCTGATGCGCGCGCCCGTCGGAGCAATCGCGCGCGCGCCGGGCGGCGCGGCACTATCCCTACGAATGCTGGAAACGAACGCCGCCGCGGCTGCCTGGGCCGGTCATCCCGTGCCGAGTGCGCAGATCGAACAGTGGCGTGCGCTGGTTTCTGACAAGACCTCCACCTTTTCGGCTTCGATGCTGGCCGACATGGAAAAGGGGGCGCCGGTCGAAGCCGACCACATCGTCGGCGACATGCTCGCCCGTGTCCGCACCGCCGGTCTCGACGACACGCTACACGCCGCAGCCTTTGCCAACCTCAAGGCCTACGAGTTGCAGCGCAACCCCGTATCCTGATCCTGCAGGCCATGCCGGGGTGGCAACCGCGGTGCAAGCACCGGAAGTGCGGACAGCGGCCGCAAGTGATCCAATCCCGCCTGCCCGGACAGTCAGCCCGCGGCGGCCGCGCACTCGATTTCGCCAACGCGCTGCCGACGGCGATCTGTGGCCGGTCGTGGTGTCGTTGACCCTGATGCGGGGACAGGTCAGGGAACATCGCTTGATCGAAACGGACAACTATTGTTCATTCGCCCGCATTCGGAAGCGGACGGCATATTGGCATGGGCTGGAAACGACTTTACTTCGGCTTCGACGGCCGCATCGGCCGCCGCCAGTGGTGGCTTGCCATGCTATCGCTGGTGGCGGCCTCACTGGTCCTGTCGTTCCTCGCCAATCCGCTGGCGTGGTTCTCCGAAACCATCGCCCGCAAAGGACCGAACCTCGCCGAAACGCTTTTCAGCATCGCCCTATTGATCCCCGAGACGGCGGTCACGGTGAAACGGTTCAATGACCGGGACTGGCCGCAGTGGCTGCCCTACGGCTATGCCTTGGTCTTTCTTATTTTCACCCTGTTCGACCATCACCGCCTTATTCCCATCGCCAGCACGCCGACGGCGCCTCAGATGGCCTTCATCGCCAGCCTTTCCGCAATCGTGCTGATCATCATCATCGATAATGGTTTCCTGCGCGGTACCGTCGGCCCCAACAGGCACGGGCCCGATCCCGTGGCCGATGACAACAATGATGATGGCTCTACTGCCGTAGACCCGGCGATCTCCAGCCCATAATCGCTAGTCCCATGACCGAGCGCCGCTTCACCCAGATGCGCACTCTGCATGCGTACTCGAGCAGGTCCGACTTTGGTGGAATCACTTCCACGATCGCGGCCTGCTCTAAGATCTTGTTTGAGAGACTGATTCACGCCTTCGATGGAAGCCCAAGCGTTTCCATCTCAGACGATCAGGCTCTAGCAATGATGAGGTGAGGCCCCCCCGTCAGCCGGCACGGCTTACGGCTCCCCGAGGTGCCGCGCTTCACGTGTTGCCGTTTCGATGCCTGATAACCTCGGCCGCCGCGGTCCAGGCGCTGGAACCAGAACACGAGGCCATGATTTTCAAGATGAACCACGGTGTACTTCAGCTAAACATGCTCTAGGGTCCGGACCCTAATCATCCCGACGACATCCGAGACACAAGCGCAGACCCGCAAAGATGACGCTCGATACCAAAGATCCCGTTGCACTGACCCAGGCCCTGATCCGCTGCCCGAGTATCACGCCAGACGAAGGCGGGGCCCTCACGCTGATGCAAGAGATCCTGACGCCGGCGGGCTTTGCCTGCCAGCGCATGATGTTCTCGGAGGCCGGGACGCCGGACGTGGAAAACCTCTACGCGCGCCGCGGCGATCGGGGCCTCAATCTCTGCTTTGCTGGACACACCGACGTCGTTCCACCCGGACATCTCGATGCCTGGACGGTGCCGCCGTTCGCCGCCGAGATCCGCGAGGGGATTCTGTATGGTCGCGGCGCGGTCGACATGAAGGGCGGTATCGCCTGTTTCATCGCTGCCGTGATGCGCCACCTGGATTCGACGGATGGGCAGATCCCGGGGACGCTGTCGCTGTTGATCACGGGTGACGAGGAAGGCCCATCGATCAACGGAACCGTCAAGGTTCTCGACTGGCTGCGGCAGAAGGGCGAGACGCTCGATGCGTGCATCGTCGGGGAACCATCGAACCCGACTCAGATTGGCGACGAGATCAAGATCGGCCGGCGTGGTTCACTCAATGGACACATCATCGTCCACGGCCGCCAGGGGCATGCCGCCTATCCCACCAAGGCCGACAATCCCGTGCCGAAGCTCGCGCGCATCATCGATCGCCTGTCGACGACTGTGCTCGATGCCGGCACCGGCAACTTCGAGCCGTCGCACCTCGTCGTCACAGTTATCTCCGTGCCCAATACGGCCACGAATGTCATTCCCGGCCGCGCGGAGGCGCAATTCAATGTGCGCTACAACGACGCCTGGACCCGTCCGCGCCTGGAAAGCCATCTGCGTGGCCTTTGCGAAGCCGCGGCTGCGGAGGTCTCAGCCCGCTTCGACCTCAGTTTCTCGGGAACCGGCGACGTGTTTCTCACCGAGCCGGGTCCGCTGGTTAAGACCATGGTCAGCGCCGTCGCGGCTGAAACGGGACGGACGCCGGCGCTCACCACCGGTGGCGGCACGTCCGATGCCCGCTTCATCAAGGACCATTGCCCGGTGATCGAGTTCGGTCTCGTCAACCGCACGATCCACCAGGTCGACGAGCATGTCGCGGTTGCGGACCTCGAAACGCTAACGCGCATCTATCAGCGCTTCATCGCCGCCTATTTCGCCAGCACCTGATGCGGTGTGATGCTTCCGCTCTTGGTTACTGGTGTGCGCCTTTCACGTCGCACGTTTCGCTCAATGTGCGGCCGACAGCACGCTCGATTCGATGTGCGCAGGTGCAGGAGAAGGCTCTGGCATGGGTTTGCGCGCCATGCGCCATGGCTCGGACTTGAACCAGCCGACCAGCCACGCGATCGTCGTCATTGCAGCAATGCCACCGGCATTGACGACCACCGCTCCCAGTGCGCCGCCACCCAGTTGCTGCAACAGGTAGCCACATACGACCGACAGCCACAATCCGGTGAGGAAGACAGCAAGCGCCTGCCGCCCGGCAATGCGACACACGTCGACCGCTTTGCCCTTGAGCCGCCGCCCGCCCTCGCCGGCCAGCACGAAAGCGACATAGGCTAGCGACAAGAAATGCAGATAGCGCAAGGGAGCGGCATGTGTCTTGTCAATCATCGGCGCCAGCGACTGCATCAGCGATGCAGGATAGCCTGCACGCTCGACAAGCGGTTCCCAGGTCAAGAGGAAGCCGAAGACCAGTACACCAACGGCGATCGCCACTAGTCTGCGATCGTAACCCGGAACCGGCAACCACCCGCGCGCGAACGCGAACCCCGTGAAGAAGACAAGCTGCCAGGAGAACGGATTGAAGAACCAGCTCCTGTGCCCCCACGGCTCGGCCGGCAGCTCGACCAAGTGCGCTCCCGCAATCAACCACAGACCGATTACCAGGGCCAAGACTGCGGCCGTGCCGTGACGCGAAACCACCACGACCAGCGGAACGAGCGCCAGGAGCACCATGTACATGGGCAGGATGTCGAAGTAGTTGGGGACATAGGTCAACGTGAAGAGCCCGACAATCGCCTGCCCGGCATGTGGCCCGATGACGTTTCCTAGATTGAAGCCGTCGACATAACTCGTGCCGCTGCCGGTCCAGTGGTCGAATACCACGTTTGTCGTCACCACCAACAGGAATAGCGCGATGTGGGCCCAATAGAGCTGCCAGATGCGCAGAGCCACGCGTGCAGCGCCAATGACGAGCCCATGCGTCTCAAACAGCTGCGCGAAGGCAAGCGCCGCCGCAGCGCCTGAACAGAACACAAAGATTTCCGCAGAGTCGGAAAAACCAAAGCGCGCAGGCACGAGCCCGGCAAACGGGTTCATGGGCATATGCGCGACAAAGATGACGAACAGCGCAAAACCGCGCGCAACATCGAGGCGTGAATCACGTCGCGGTGAGACGGGAGGAACCCGAACGGGCGGCATGTCAATCTGGTCTTTCAGGTTGAACGATTGGCAACCACACTTTCAAGCGCTTGGTACAGCGATACCCGATTCCCGCCAACTGGCCGGTGCCTGGGAGATCCGCCTAGTACGTCTTACCGACCGGCGCGTGGCCTTCGGTAATGGAGCAGCGAGCATTGGGAATAGAACACCTGCAAACATTTCCGCTAAACCAGCCGACGCGCTTGAAACGATACTTCGACATCCGCATCACGCGGACGCGCATACACATCCACACGTCTTGGACGCTACGAGGGTGCGCAACAGATCGGCGTCCGAGATCAACATATGTTGCGAATCGCGGAGAATGAAAGGCATCGCACAAGTTATCGATGGGTGCGCTATCGCGAATGCCGCAGCACCCGAGTTCTGCTCAAGCCCGATGCAACTGCTGTACAAATTTCGTGCGAATTGCTGGGCGGCAGCTCCGGTCTGCCGACGCTTCAGCGGAAATGCTTCGACAGCTTCAATTTTTGACCTTGGTAATTGGAACTCAAATCAGCGCCATAGATCTTGTCAGGCAACGCCGCCATGCGCTCGTAGATGAGGCGTCCGATGATCTGCCCGTCCTCCAGGATGAAGGGCACCTTGTGGCTGCGAACCTCGAGCACGACGCGCGCGCCCGTCCCTCCCGCCGCCGCATGGCCGAACCCTGGATCCATGAAACCTGCGTAGTGCACCCGGAACTCGCCGACGAGGGGATTGAACGGCACCATCTCCGCCGCGTACATCGGCGGAACATGCACGGCTTCCTTGGAGGCGAGAATATAGAACTGGTCGGGATCGAGGATCAGCCGGTTTCCGGTGCTAACGTGGATCGGCTCCCAGTAGTCACTCAGTGCACATGAGCCCGGCGCATCGACATCGACAAGGCCCGTATGCCGCTTGGCGCGATAGCCGACGAGGCCAGTGCTATCGCCGACAAGGTCGACCGACAGAGCGATGCCGCCTTGAATGTCAGCACCTGCTCCACCCGAGACCAAAGTATCGCTCTGGTGCAGGGCGGTAAGTTGGGCATCATCGAGCGCCGTCACGCCACGCCGGAAGCGGATCTGCGACAAGGTCGATCCGCGTCGCACGACGACCGGAAATGTCTGCGGACAGATCTCGGCGTAAAGAGCGCCCGCATAACCGTCAGGAATGGTATCGAAGGACGCAACGCCGTCGGCAATGACGCGCGTGAAAACGTCGAGCCGGCCGGTCGAACTCTTCGGATTGGCTGCCGCTGACAAGCCTTTCGGCAACGCCAGCGCTTCCAGGAGCGGCACGACATAGACGCAGCCCGTCTCCAGCACCGCGCTCTCGCTCAGGTCGATCTCGTGAAGCGACAGCTCGCCAAGTCGATTGGCGATCGGCACACCCGGCCCCGGCAGGAAGCTTGCCCGCACACGGTAGGCAAGATCGCCCAGCCTGAGATCGAGGCTCGCGGGCTGCACCTGCCGCGCCCCGAACGGCTCGGCCGGCTTGATCTGCCCGGTCTTGCCCAGTGCCCGGATCTCTTGCGCCGGAAGGATGCCTTCGGCGGCCTTGGCCGGGCCCGCTGCCTTTCGGGCGGTTGCCTGCGTCTGCGTCTTGGCCATGCTGTGCCCCTCCAGGTTCCGCTCTACCCCATGGCCCCCTTGACGCCAAGTGCACCCGGGTCTAATCCCCATCCATCACTCGTGGCGATTTGGCCGGCCGGCTTGCAGCCACGTTAAACAACTCGCTAAAACGGCCGCGCGCACGACCCGGATTGTTCCGCAATCCCGAGCGCCGGTCCCACCGGCAGCCGGACCGGACGCCGGGTTTTTTGATGCGCCGTGGGCCGCCCCGCCCACGCACTGGACCAAAGGGAGCCGACATGCCCGCCAACAAGCCCAAGAAATCCGTCTCGGCCGATCCTGCCTCCTGGGCGCCCGAGACCCGTCTCGTCCACGGCGGCGTACTGCGCTCCCAGTTCGGAGAGACATCAGAGGCGCTGTTCCTCACCCAGGGCTACGTCTACAACAGCGCCGAGCAGGCCGAAGCCCGCTTCAAGAACGAAGACCCCGGCTACCAATACTCTCGTTTCGCCAATCCGACCGTTTCGATGCTGGAGGAGCGCATCCGCCTGCTCGAAGGGCCGGGCGCCGAAGAGGCCCGCGGCACCGCAACCGGCATGGCCGCCGTCACCGCCGCGATCCTGTCCTGCCTCAGCGCCGGCGACCACATCGTCTCTGCCCGCGCACTGTTCGGATCGTGCCGCTACATCGTCGAGGACCTGTGCCCGCGGTTCGGCATTGCCTCGACGCTCGTCGACGGTCGAGACCCGTCGGCCTGGCAAGCCGCTGTCCGCCCCAACACCAAGGCGTTCTTCCTGGAGACACCGGCCAACCCGACGCTCGAGCTGGTCGATATCGCGGAAGTTGCCAAAATCGCGCATGCTGCCGGCGCCAAGCTGATCGTCGACAACGTTTTCGCGACCCCACTCCTGCAACGACCCATGCAGCACGGGGCGGACATCGTCGTCTATTCCGCGACCAAGCACATCGACGGCCAGGGGCGCTGTCTCGGCGGGCTCGTCTTGTGCTCCGCGCAGTTTCTCAAGGACCACCTGCAGGACTATATCCGGCAGACTGGCCCGTCGATCAGCCCATTCAATGCCTGGGTGATGCTGAAAGGGCTCGAAACGCTGCCGGTGCGCGTCAAGGCGCAGTGCGAGAGCGCAGCCGTCATTGCAGATGCGTTGGCCGCTCACGAGCGCATCGCCAAGGTGCTTTACCCGGCGCGGACCGACCACCCCCAGCACGAACTTGCCAAACGGCAGATGTCGGGCGGTGGGCAGATCGTCACCTTCAACATCGACGGCGGCAAGCGCGAGGCGTTCCGCTTCCTCAATGCCCTGAAGATCGCGAAAATCTCTAACAACCTCGGCGACGCCAAGAGCCTCGTCACGCATCCGGCCACGACGACCCACCAGCGCCTCAAACCGGAGGCCCGCGCCGAACTCGGTATCGGCGACGGCATGGTGCGCCTGTCGGTCGGTTTGGAGGCGGTCGACGACCTTGTCGCGGACCTCGAGGGTGCGCTTTCGGCAGCGTTTGCGTGACACCAGAGCGGGGCTGCGCTCGTGCCAAGCGCGGCACGAAAGGGACAGACCGGGATCCGGCCCAAGGCCACCCGCACCCTCGGGTGCGCCTAGGGTAGGCGGAGCAGCCACCGCCCTCTACCCTCCTGTTTTGGGCATGCATTTCACGCCCGGCCGCGATACACTTCAGCCAAACATGCTATCGGTCTGGCGCATGTTCCACACGCTTTGCCGCGGCGCGCTTCAACTCGACACGTTCCATCGATCCGATGCGCGTTCCATAGACTCAACCGCGGTGCGCTTCAGCTGAACATGCACTAGACTTTCCGTGTGGGCTGCAATGCCGGCCAGCGCGGAACCCCGTTGCCCCGAGGAGCCTGCCCTCATGTACGAAGCCGTCACTCGCGACATACGCGTCCGCGTCGAGCCGCAGTACCTGGACGATCAGTCGTCGCCGGACGAAAACCACTTCTTCTGGTCCTACTCGGTGACGATCTCCAACGAGGGCGAGGACAGCGTACAGCTACGCTCACGGCGCTGGCAGATCACCAACGCGGTGGGCATGACGCAGGAGGTCCGCGGACCCGGTGTCGTCGGCCTGACGCCGACCATCGCGCCAGGCGAGAGCTTCAGCTACACCTCCGGTTGCCCGCTGGAGACACCCTCCGGTATCATGGTCGGCAGCTACCAGATGGAAGATGCGGCGGGAGAGCTGTTCGACGTCGCAATCCCCGCCTTCTCCCTCGACAGCCCGTTCGCCCAGCGCAGCCTCAATTGAGCCACCATGCTGGCCTCGCGATGCGGACGAGGAAGCGCCCGGAACGATGCGCGCCGGGCAACGACAACAACAGGGCGAAGCACCGATGCATGGGCCGACCCACTCCACCAAGGAGCTGCTCGCGCGGCTGGTGGCGTTCGACACGACGAGCCATAAATCCAACATCGAGATCCAGCGGTTCATCGCGGACTATCTTGCCCAGCATGGGGTCGCTGCCGAACTGATCACCTCGGACGACGGTGAGAAGGCGAGCCTGTTTGCGACCATCGGCCCGCATGATGTGGGTGGCGTGGCCTTGTCAGGCCATACCGACGTCGTTCCCGTCACCGGCCAGGCCTGGGACAGCGACCCCTTCCACCTGACCGAGAAGGACGGGCGGCTCTATGGCCGTGGCACCACCGACATGAAGGGCTATCTCGCCTGCGTGCTCTGTGCGGTTCCCGACTTCAAGCGTCGTACGTTGAAGGCGCCAATTCACCTCGCCTTCTCGTATGACGAGGAGATCGGGTGCATCGGCGTGCGCCCGATGATCGCCAGGCTCGGCCGCGATCTGCCACGCCCGCGCATGGTCTTCGTCGGCGAGCCAACATCGATGACGGTGGTCGACGCGCATAAGGGACCGGTGCGATGGCAGGCGACGATCTCGGGTCGTGCTGCGCACTCCAGCATGGCGCCGCTCGGCGTCAATGCGATCCACTATGCGAGCACGCTCATTGGCGAGCTGGCGGCGATCGAAGCCGAGCTGAAGGAAAGCACGATTGATCCACGTTTCGACCCGCCTTACGCGACGCTCCAGGTGACCGAGATCGACGGCGGCACTGCGTCAAACATCGTACCTGTCACGTGCCGACTAGGGTTCGAGATCCGTGCGACACCGGGTCTCGACGTCGAAGCGATCGAGGCGCGCCTGCGCCGTTTCGCCGAAGAAAGGTGCCTACCAGGGATGCGCGCCGTTGCTCCGGAAGCCGATATCGACATCCACCAGTCCAACCGCGTACCGCCCTTCGGCGCGGATCGGTCGTCGGAGGTGGTTACTCTTGCAATGAAGCTCGCTGGCCATAACAGCACGCACGCCGTCTCATACGCGACGGAAGCTGGACTTTTCCAGAACGGCGGTGCGCCTGCGGTCATCTGCGGCCCTGGCGACATTTCCCAGGCCCACACCGCCAACGAATGGATTGCTGAGAGCGAGCTGGAGAAATGCTCCGCGTTCATGCGACGGTTGGCTGAATGGGCGGAGACCTGAGCGGGCGACGCACCGAACCGCTGTGCACTTCGGCTAAACATGGCACTTGACGCCGGGCATGTTTTTCACGCGGAACCGCTACGCACTTCCACTAAACATGGCACTTGGCGCAGGGCATGTTTTTCACGCGGAACCGCTACGCACTTCCACTAAACATGCCCTAGCGCAGCGCCATATCCATGTTGCGCACGGCATCAACACCAATGGCCGTCTCAAGCCCTTTGACGCCCTTGAGATTGACGCGAGCGAAGTCGGCGCCGGTGACGTCGGCGCCCGTCAGATCCGCCCCCTCGAGGTCGGTACCGATGAGTTCGGCTCCGCGCAGACTGGCTCCAGACAGATCCGCATAACGCAGATCCGCAAATCTCATGATCGCGCGCGACAGATTGGCCTTCACCAGACGCGCCTCGTAGAAGCGCGCGTTGTTCAGCTCGTTGCGCGGCACGGTCGTGATCGTGCCCTCGCCGGCACGGTCCTCAAACGGGCTGAAGTCGGCCTCCGTCAGGTCGGCCTGCGAGAAGTCGGCGCCGTCCATGCGCGCCTGCACGCGCACCTTAGTCATCACCGCGCCGCGGAACGAGGGCGCCTCCGTCTGGTCGAACCGCATGTCGGAAAAAATGGTCGGTCGCAGGATCGTCGCGCCGACGAGCTTGGCGCCCGAAAGGTCCGCACCAATCAGGACGGCGCGATCTAGCCGCGTATGCGACAGGTCCGCGCTTGCGAGATTAGCTCCGGTGAAATCCGTTCCGTAAAGATCAGCATCCGACAGGTTAGCGGCCTTGAAGTCCAGGCCGGACAGGTCGAGGTACGTCAGGTCGAGCGTCGAGAAATCGGCAGGCTTGTCGCGGGCTGCCTTGACCAGCGTCTCAGTCACCTCCCGCGCTGCCAGATCGGCTGCCACAGCTCCAACGCTGCCCAGCAGGATGCCGAGAAGAACAAGCGCGACGAATACGGGCCTGCGCACCGCTGGGGGCATGATCCTCCGGGCGCGGTCCAAACCACGATAGAGATCGGGGCTTTCGATGACTGGGCGTGTGCTCATGCGCGGGCGAGACTGTCTTTCGTGGCGTGGCCGACAGGCGCCATGATGCAGAGCCGTGGTGCATTTGGCAATGCCCGGACCTTATGCAGGTTCGCCCGAGCCGGTTGCCTTCAGGCAATCTCGGAGGGATCAAACGCATAGCGCGTCGAGCAGAACTCGCAGGTCACCGAGATCGTACCGTCGGGCTCGTGCATGTCGGCGAGTTCGGCTGCTCCGAAGCGCTTGAGGAAGCCAAACACGCGCTCGCGCGAACACGTGCAGTATTCGCCAAGCGGCTGAGCGGGATGCACGCGCACGCCCTCCTCGTGGAACAATCGATAGAGCAGGCCCTCGGCAGACAGCGTCGGATCGACCAACTCGTGGTCCTCGACGGTGGCGGCCAGAATGCTGACGCGACGCCAGTGATCGTCCTCTTCACCCAGCATGGTGCCACGCTCTTCCGCCGCCGCCAGTTCTTCGTCGGCGCGTCCGCCCTCGTGGGCGATGTGCTGCAACATGATGCCACCAGCGCGCCAACGCCACTCACCACCAGTGCCGGACCGTTCGCGCGCCACCGCAAGACGAATGAACGTCGGCAGCTGCTCGGACTGGCGGAAATAGGTGTGCGCCGCCTCAGTCAGCGTCGTGTTGTCCAACGCGACGAGCCCCTGGTAGCGGTCCATGTCGCCACCAGGATCGATGGTCATGGCGAGATGACCCTTGCCGAGCAGCGCGCGCTCGCCGCCTGCCCCGGCATCAGCGCAGCGCGCCTTGTCGAAGCTTGCATAGCCGCGCAATGATCCAGGCGTCGCGAAATCGGCGACGATGAGATCGAGCGGCCCGTCGCTCTTGGTCTGCAGGATGAGCCGCCCTTCGAACTTCAAACCTGCTCCGATCAACGCCGCCAGCGCCAGGGCCTCACCCAGCGTCTCGCTGACACCATCGGGGTATTCGTGCCGCTTCAGAATGCGATCGACTGTTTCTCCAAGTCGCACGATGCGGCCGCTCACGCGCGAAAGCACTGTCTGAAACGGCAGCACGACATCGTCGCCCGCGGCCGCCGAGACCACTCCTGTGCGATCGCCCTCGTTCATATCGGGAAACTCATCTAATCGACCCCGAGGCACCAGGCGAGAATAGCCTTCTGCGCATGCAGCCGGTTCTCCGCCTCGTCGAACACGACCGATGCCGGACCGTCGATCACCGAGGCCGTCACCTCGTGGCCACGATAAGCCGGCAGGCAATGCATGAAGATTGCATCCTTGTGTGCGCGCTTCATCAGCGCGTCGTCGACGGCATAGGGCTTCAACAGCTTCTTGCGCCGCGCCGCATCCGACTGCCCCATGGACACCCATGTGTCGGTCACCACGCAATCGACACCGGCGACCGCCTTCTGCGCGTCCGAAGTGATGACGAGTTCACCGCCGTTGGCGCGCATCCACTCGATCACCGGCTTCTCCGGCTTCAGCGCCGGCGGGCAGGCGATGCGCATCGAGAAGCCGAACTTCACCGCGGCATGCATCCACGACACGGCGACGTTGTTGCCGTCGCCGACCCAGGCCACCGTCTTGCCTTCGATCGGCCCGCGATGCTCCTCAAACGTCATGATGTCGGCCATCACCTGGCAGGGGTGGCTCTTGTCCGTCAGTCCGTTGATCACGGGAACGCTGGCGTGCTCAGCGAGCGTCAACAGCGTCTCGTGGGCGTTGGCGCGGATCATGATGGCGTCGATGTAGCGCGAGACGACGCGCGCGGTGTCGGAAATCGACTCGCCACGGCCGAGCTGGAGGTCCGTGTTGTTGAGACTGATAGTCTGCCCGCCGAGCTGACGCATTGCCACGTCGAATGAGATGCGCGTGCGCGTCGACGGCTTCTCGAAGATCATCACAAGAACCGAATCTTCGACTCCCTTCGGCCTCAGCTTCGCCGGCGTGCGCCGCCCCGCCTTCTTCAACGCATGCGCGTTGTCGAGGATGCGCCGCAGCGTTCTTGCGGGAAGCTGATCGATGTCGAGGAAATGTCGGGGAGCCATATCTCGAGGCCTTCTGGAGAAAAAATGGCAGCAGCAGCGGCAGCGCCGCAGATGGCGGAGATCCTGATCGTTGCGGTTAGGTCGCTGCGGCGGCGGGCAGGCGCTCCAGCGAGCGCATGAGTCGCTCGGCCGTCTGGCCGATCTCTTCGTCGGTGATGTTGAGCGGCGGCAGGATGCGCACGACGTTGTCGCCAGCGCCAACGAGCAGCAGTCGCTCTTCGATCGCAGCCTTGACCAGCTGGGGAGGGGCAAGACCGGGCACCAGGCGAAGCCCCATCAGGAGCCCCTGTCCACGCACCTCGGCGATCTTGTCTGGGAACTGATCGCGCAACCCCTCCAGCGCCTGCTTGAAGCGCGAGGTCTTCTGCTGCACCTCAGCAAGGAACCCGGGCTCAGTGACAACGTCGAGCACGGCATCGGCCACGGCCATTGCCAGCGGGTTGCCGCCGAACGTCGAACCGTGCGTGCCAGCGGTCATGCCACTGGCCGCGGCCTCCGTCGCCAGGAAGGCGCCAACCGGAAATCCGCCGCCAATGCCCTTCGCTACCGCCATGATGTCGGGCGCTATGCCTGCCCATTCGTGCGCAAAAAGGCGTCCCGTCCGCCCGATTCCCGTCTGCACTTCGTCAAAGATGAGCAGCAGCCCCTTATCGTCGCACAGGTCGCGCAGTCCCTTGAGGCACTGGTCGGGCACAACGCGCACGCCGCCCTCACCCTGTACCGGCTCGATCATAATGGCGGCCGTCTCGGGTCCGACAGCGCGCTCCAGCGCCTCATGATCACCGAACGGGACGTGATCGAAGCCGGGCGCTTCAGGTCCGAAGCCGTCCAGGTACTTGGGATTGCCACCAGCCGCGAGCGTCGCCAGTGTGCGCCCGTGGAATGCACCTTCAAACGTGATGATACGCCAGCGCTCCGGCGCACCATTGACATGATGGTAGCGCCGCGCGGTCTTGATCGCGCCCTCGCAGGCCTCGGCGCCGGAATTGCAGAAGAACACCCGATCGGCGAACGTCAGCTCGACGAGACGTTCGGCAACCCGCTCCTGCCCCTCGACCCGGTAGAGGTTCGACGTGTGCCAGAGTTTGCCAGCCTGCTCCCTGAGCGCGGCAACGAGCCGGGGATGAGCATGCCCCAATGCATTGACCGCCACACCCGAGGCCAGATCCAGATAGCGCTCGCCTGCCTCGGTCTCGAGCCAGGCGCCCTCACCGCGTGCGAAAACGAGATCCTGGCGGGCGTAGGTCGGCATGACCGCGGGCGATGGTCCCGGCCCGTGTTGAGCCCCAGCCGATGTTGCACCCGCAACAATCGCCAGAGTGCCCTGCCGTGAGGTCAAACCGCGATCGGTCATCTCTCACATCCCCTAGAGCGCCTGCTTCTCATGGAACCGCAACCGCGCTCTGACCTCAAATTAGGGAGCATGCTTTGACGCTGAAAAGCGGCGTGCTTCAGCCAGACATGCTCCAGCGGAGCCAGCGTCCGGGGAAATCCGGAACCAAAAAAGCCGCCGGTTTGCGGCGGCCACGAAGGCACCGTTGATAATCGGCAACACGCCATATGTCAACGCAAGCGCGCACCCAGCTTTTCGGGCATAACCTTCGTGGCGGACGGACGATGGCAAACCGATCGCTGAAATTGCGGGGGCGACCGAATCAATCTGTTGCGAGCAGGCCACGTCGGTATTTCAACGCCCCCCGTCAAATCAAGCTTCGGCTTGTAGACACGAAACAGGATATTGTAGGGTTTAGTCCGCTGCCAACGAGATGTCGGCCACGAGGAATGTGGTCGCTGCGTTAGAGCGGGAGAGCAAGCGCAGTATCGATGTGCTCGCTGTTTCTCATTTCCGCCTAATCGGCATGTCCTAGTAAGAGTCCTCTCTCAGAGTTGTCTGTCCGCGTCGGCCCGCATCCGGGCCCGTTTGTACGCGTCACCGTCGAGTGATCTCCCAGTAAGCGTCCTAACCGATGTCCGGTCCTGCAGAGGCTGGCAGCGCAGTTGTATGCGCCGCCCTGCTCGTCGGCCGCGATGACAACGAGTCTGGCCACGATTCGATAGGCCAGCCAACCGACATTTTTGTCAGGGAGCCGCAGCATGGCCTGGACCGACGAGCGCGTCGAGCTTCTCAAGAAGCTTTGGTCGGAGGGATTGAGCGCGAGCCAGATTGCCAGCCGGATCGGTGGCGTCTCGCGCAATGCCGTGATCGGCAAGGTGCATCGCCTCGGCCTTTCGGGACGCGCAACGACGACGCGGATGAAATCACACCGCCCGCGGCCGCGCATGGCTACGGCCACTGCCTCCAGCGCGACAGCGAAGCGCCCGCAGAAGCCGCAACGGTTCGCCCAGGTGGGCAATCCGGCGCTCCGGGCGCTCTATCAACCGGATGCCGAACCGTTCGTGCCCTCGCAAGAGGAACTGGTCATCCCGCTCAAGGAGCGCAAGAGCATCCAGACGCTCACCGAATGCAACTGCCGCTGGCCGATCGGTGACCCTCAACATGCCGACTTCCACTTCTGCGGCAAGACCAAGGTCGCCGGCCTGCCCTATTGCGAGTTCCACGCCCGGCGCGCTTATCAGCCGCCGCAGACGCGTCGCCGTGATCCTGTCCCGATGCCTGCCGCCATCGAGGCAGCCGACGATACGAAGGTCGAGGCTTAAAGAAAAACCGCCAGTTCAACGCGCCTGGGCTTGCCCATGGCAGCGGGAAGGCCGGAGCAAGCCGGGGGGCAGCTCCGGCCCTTTTCTTTTTTATGCTGTGGGCGGGATGCGGCGCGGGGCATCTGCATTCGGCACTTGTCGCCACCGCCATGTCACATGCTCCACGCGGCGCAGTGCTGAGCCGTTCCGTCAAATCTGATCCAGCACGACAGCGAACGTCGAGCCCTTGCCGAGTTCGGAGTGAATCTCCAGCTCGCCGCGGTGCCGGGCAACGATATGCTTGACGATGGCGAGGCCGAGCCCAGTGCCGCCTTTCGAACGACTGGCGCTGACCGAGGGACGATAGAATCGCTCGGTCAGTCGCGGCAGATGCTCTTTCGCAATTCCCGGTCCGTTGTCGCTGACCGATAGGCGAACGCGCTCCGGCCGGCCGTGCTCGGCTGGCAGCTTCGTAACCTCGACGCGCACGTTCACGCCCGTCCCACCATAGATGAAGGCGTTTTGCATAAGGTTGGTTAGGACCTGCACCAACTCGTCGTGATCCCCTCGAACGCCAGCTTTACCGCTGGCAAGCGCAAGCGTGATCTCCGCGTGCGCCGCATCCGCCACCGGGCGCAGTGTCTCCACGACGTGGCTCGCCACCTCGTTGAGATCGATGCGCCCACGCGGCATGACGTGTGCACGCATCTCCACCCGGCTCAGCGAGAGGAGATCGTCGATGAGCCGCGTCATGCGCGCGGCCTGTCCCGCCATGAGCGCAAGGAACCGCTCGCGCGCGGCTGCATCGTCACGTGCGGGCCCTTGCAGCGTTTCGATGAAGCCTCGCAACGAGGCGAGCGGCGTTCGCAGCTCGTGGCTGGCGTTGGCGATGAAATCCTCGCGCATCTGGGCGAGCTTGTCCTGCTCGGTTAAATCGCGGAACGTGATCAGCATGAACGGTGCGCCGCCAGGCATGTTGCTCATGTCACGCCCATCGAGCCGGATGGCGCGTGCCGCAATGCGGCGTTCCACGGGCAGGCGATGAAGTAGCGTGACCACTTCGGGCTGCCCGCTCTCCGTACCGGCCTCGATCGCCTGGAATAGATCGGGGTTGCGCAGCCACCGGCTGAGCGGTGCCCCGATCTGCACATCCGGATAGAGTTCGAGAAACGGCCGGTTGGCGTCGAGCACGCGGGATGCGGGATCGAGCACAACGGCCGCATCGGGAAGTGCGGCGAGCAGCACGCGCCAGTCTGCCCCGGCGCTCGTGCTTTCTGTCGTCACACTATCCTGGGCCGCGCCGTGCGCTCGGCGCCAACGCGCCGTGATCGACCGCCACGCGGCGTCCAGTTGCTTGCTCATCGTGACCATCGTCTCTCGCACAAGCCTCCACCCTGCCTGCCGGCTCCTGGGCCAGATCGTGCACACCGTCCGCTGCCTTGTATCAACCCCGGAAGCTGCACCCCAAGAAAAACCTTGCGCCCGCTCGCCACCTCACCGTTTCTCGACTCGATAGCGCCTTGGTCCGGCGGAACGGGACTGCCGGTCCAGAAACATTGCTTTGTCGCCTTTTCCCCATGAACCGGCGACCACTTCACCGGAAAAATGCTCTAGAACTTGGGAGCGCGCTGGCACGACACCGTAATGACAGAGGCGAGGAGACGACGATGGCCGCAGCAAAAAAAAAGCCGGGCACGACGAAGGGTGCCAAGACCGTCGCGGATACTCCCGAACGGCCCGCGGACATGGGCTTCGATATCAACGATCCCAAGCTGCCCGCCGAGATCGACGAGAAGGCGCTGACCGGTGCCGGCTACCCTTATTCGAAGAACCTGAAGCGCAAGGCCTACGAAAAGGAGTTGGCGAAACTCCAGTTCGAACTGGTCAAACTGCAGACCCACATCCAGAAGTCGGGCGAGCGCCTTGTCGTGGTGTTCGAAGGGCGCGACAGCGCCGGAAAGGGCGGCTGCATCGCCCGCTTCATGCAGCACCTCAATCCGCGCCACGCGCGCGCTGTTGCTCTCACCAAGCCCACGGAGACCGAGCGCGGCCAATGGTACTTCCAGCGCTACGTCCCGCACATGCCGACCGCCGGCGACATCACGCTGTTTGACCGATCCTGGTACAATCGCGCCGGCGTCGAGCGGGTGATGGGATTCTGCACGAAGGACCAGCTTGCCGATTTCCTACGCGATGCCCCCGAATTCGAGACGCTGCTCGTGCAGGACGGAATCCGGCTGTTCAAGATCTACCTCACGATCGCCCGCGAGACGCAGTTGAAGCGCTTCCATGAACGCCGTCACAACCCGGTCAAGCAGTGGAAACTCACCGATATCGACCTCGCCGCGATTGCGAAGTGGGATGACTACACCGCGGCCCAGCATGACATGTTCCGCTTCACCCATACACCGACGGCGCCTTGGACCGTGGTGCGCGCCAATGATCAACGCCGTGCCCGGTTAGAGTCGATCCGGCTCGTGCTCAACGCTTTCGATTATGCTGAAAAGGATTCAAGCGTTGCGCATGCGCCCGATCCCAAGATCGCCGGCTCAGGTGATGCCTTCTTCTTCGGTACGTGACGTCTTTGGTGGGTGACGACTTGCAGGCCGAGCCGCTTCGCGCCATCAGCGCACGACAAGCAGTGGGCAACCGAGTGCCACGCCGAGCGGCCTGAAATCACCTTCGCGCGGCACAACGAGCCCGCCGTGCTCGGCGATGACAAAACCGGGCCGCAACTGCCGCAGAGCCTCCGCGATGACGCCGGCCCCACCGCCAGCGCGCCCCAACTCGACAATCGGCACCGCAGGTCGATCCTCCATGGCGTGGGCGACCTCGGTCCTCAGCCAGGACTGCGCCGCCCGGCTCGCGGCCGCCACGGCCAGCACGACATCGCTACGGCTCGCACCGGCAAGGCGCTCTGCGGTCCGCAGCATGCCCGTCACACGCTCCGGGTCCTCGACGGCCGCGAGGCGACGCGCTGCCCCCTGTCCGCGCGCGGCAGCACGCGCCCGACGATCGACGACACCCGTCATCGCCGGTCACGCGTTCGAACAGCGTTCCAGCCGTCACAGCTTGCCGGCTGTGAGGGGCTCGGCCAGCGCCCACGACGTTCCAGGGGCCGGCGAACCTTGAGCTTCGCTCAACTTCCCCTTCAACGGTGTATCGCTGACGAAGCGCATGTGCACCGGCACATCGGCCAAAGCGGCAAGCTCTCCGACCCGGCGCTGCACGTGCCGACCGATCAGTTCAAGCTGGCGCTGAATGCCGGCAACGTCGATGCCGCGACCCTCAGAGGCCTCCCGCGCAACCGCTGCCGAGGAAAAGCGCACGATCGCGGGTGCAGCGATCTCACGCACGAAGCCGTAGCCTGCCGCGTCGGCGATCTGCCGGTCATAGACGAACAGGCTCTCGATCTCGGAATGAAAGGCCTGCGCGACGTGGATCGCAGCACGGATGGCCTGCTCGTTGGCCGCCTGCGTGCCCGTGAGCCGCAGCACCACGCGACCCCGGCCTTCTCCGCGTTCCGCAACATGCGCGGTCACGACACGGCTCCGTGGCTGTCTCCGTCCGGGCCACCGATCATGCCGCCGCGCATGGCTTTCAGCCGCGATGCGAACAGATCCAGCTTGTCCTCGACCATGCGGTTGACTGTTCCCGCGGGGAAACGCCCGTCACTACCGCGCTCGCCGGCCGGCAGCCCCGTCAGCAGCGACATCCCTTCATCGACTGTCTTCACCGGGTAGATCGCAAAACGCCCCTCGCGCGCCGCGGCGAGAATATCCTCGCGCAGCATCAGGTGCTGCACGTTGGCCGCCGGTACGAGCACGCCCTGCTCGCCGGTCAGCCCTCGCGCGTTGCACGTATCAAAAAAGCCTTCGATCTTCTCGTTGACGCCACCGATCGCCTGCACCTCGCCCCACTGGTTGACGGATCCCGTGACCGCCAGCCCTTGCCGTATCGGCGCCTCGGCCAGCGCAGACAGAAGTGCGTAAAGCTCGGCAGAGGAAGCACTGTCGCCCTCGACGCCGCCGTAGCTCTGCTCGAAGACGAGGCTTGCCGACAGGGCCAACGGCTGGTCGAGCGCGTAGCGGCCTGCGAGGTAGCCCCATAGAATCATCACGCCCTTGGAATGGACGGGACCGCCGAGATTTGCCTCGCGTTCAATGTCCGTGACCCGCCCCGGCCCGAACCGCACGCGAGCGCTGATGCGGCTCGGCCTGCCGAAAGCGAAGTTACCAAGCTGCAAGACCGAGAGCCCGTTGACCTGCCCTATCCTTGTGCCTCCCGTATCGATCAGCACGATGTTGCGCTGGATGACCTCCTGCGCCCGATCCCGCAACCGGTCGGCGCGCTGGATTCGCTGGTCAACCGCGCGGGCAATGTCCGCCGCCTCGATCAGCTCGCGTCCCGCCTTTGCCGCCCAGTGATCGGCCTCACGCAGCAGATCGGCGATGCGGCCAACCTCGATCGACATCTTGTCGCGATCGTCAGCCATGCGCGAGGCTTCCTCGATCATGCGTGCGACGCCTGATGCCGCGACCGGCTTCAGCGCGTGGGCAGCCACGACCGATGCCACCATCGCCGCGAACGCCTTGTCGTTCTCCGCCGTTCTGCTGATCTGATCGTCGAAGTCCGCCTGCACCTTGAACAGGCGTGTGAAGTCGGGATCGAGCGCGGCCAGGAGATGGTAGATCTCGCGATCGCCGAATAAGATGACCTTGACGTCGAGCGGAATGGGTTCGGGCTCCAACGTCTGCGTCGCCAGCACCCCGAAGATCTCGGACGGCTGCTCGATACGGATCTCGCCTGACTTCAATGTGCGCTTCAACGCGTCCCACGCGAACGGGAAGGTCAGCAGTTTGCGAGCGTCGACGAGCAGGAAGCCGCCATTCGCACGGTGCAGCGCGCCGCTCGATATGAGCAGGAAATCCGTCACCAGCGCGCCCATCTGGGCGATGTGCTCGATGCGGCCGATGACGTTGGCATAAGTCGGATTGAGTTCCTCGTAGATCGGCGCGCCCGGCCTCTTGCCCTGCCCATCGGCGCCGCCCCGCCTCGATCCGTCGATTGAACCTTCACCTGCCTCCTCATGGGCGACGAGAACGTTGACGAGGTAGCGGCGGAAGCGGGCATCGCGCGCGGGATCGAGCGGCTGATGCACAATCTCCTCATCGCTTGGCTGCGCCAGGAACAGTCCGATCGAACGGACGAGATCCTTCTCCACCGCATCGATATGCGCAACGACCCGCGCCACATCGCCGATCAGCACCCGCACGTCGTCGAGTGCGTTGGCCACGACGCTGCGTGCAACATCTTCGTTCAGTTCGGCAACCTTCTGACGGCGCGCCTTCTCGGCCCGTGGCGCCCGCTCCATGATCGCCTGAAGGTCGCCCTGCAATGCCTCGATGCGCCGCGCAACGTCCTCGCGATAGCTCTCGGGCAGCGACGCGAACGTATCAGGCTTGACGACCTCGCCATCGTGCATCGGTGCCATAACGAAGCCTGTCGGCGTCTTGAGGATGGCAACGTTCTGCTCTTCGGCCTTGCGGTTGAGCGCGGCGAACGCCTCCTCCGCCTCAGCCCGGAATTCCTCGTCGATGGCACGGCGGCGCGTTTGATAGTCCTCGCTCTCAAACAGCGCAGGTACCGTTGCCGAAAGCTCGTCCAGCGCAGCGATCATTGCCTTGGCGAATGGGCGCGCGAGACCTGCCGGCAATCGCATCGCGTGCGGCCGGTTTGGTGTCTCGAAATTGTTGACGTAGACCCAGTCGTCGGGAACCGGAAGCCCCGCTGCGCGATCGACGAGGAAGGCCTTGACGGCGGTGCTCTTGCCGGCCGCCGGCGGACCGAGCACGAACACGTTGAAATCGAGCGCCTTCATGTCGGCGCCGAAGGCAAGTGCCTCGAGCGCCCGGTCCTGACCGATGAGCCCTGATGCCGCCTCGAGTTCCGCCGTCGACTCGAACCCGAGCGTTGCGGGATCGACGGTGCGCCGCAACGCGCTCGCGCTGAGTGGAGCAGGTGCGCCTGAGGGCATTGCAGCCAAGCCGGATCGGGCCGCAGCCTCGCCGGCGCCCTCCTCGGCCTGGGCGGTATCGGCTTCAGGCTGGGCGGGGTCAGGCTTGGCGGACTTGTCTCGCTGCAAATACTTGAAGATCATGGCACCCAGAATAATGAGCGTTCTGCGTTGGCGCGCAAGACGGTGGCTCGCCGAGCCTTGGCATCGATAAGGATCAGAGCGTATTCACGATTAATGGAATCGCAGGCCTGCTCTATCCTTATGTCGTGAGCATGCTTCCCTTTCACGCTGGACTGCCGTGCTCGCCATACGGACATGCTCTATTCACCGATCCCCTGACCCGAATCAGGCCCTTAATCTTCCGCATTCCATCGCCAGATGGCGTTAGCATGACCGACGAGACAAACCCGATCGACGCCATTGACGCGGATGCCCTGCGCGCCCTACAGGCTGCGCTGGCCGACGGACGACAATCCGACCCGGCGCTCGGCATCGGGCGCGGGGTCGGCCGCATGCTGCGCCGTCTCGGCCACGCCCATATTTCTGAATTATCGCTTGCAAACGGCCGGCGTGCCGACGTCGCCGCCCTGACGCAGTCCGGTGAGATCTGGATCATCGAGATCAAGTCGAGCGTCGCGGATTTCCGCGCCGATCAGAAATGGCCCGAATACTGGGACTATGCCGACCACGTTCTGTTTGCGGTGTCACCCGAATTTCCCGCCGATATCCTGCCCGAAGAGGCCGGGCTCATTCTCGCCGACCGATATGGAGGCGAGATCGTGCGCATGCCCGAGATTCGTAAACTTGCGCCTGCCCGCCGCCGCGCCATGCAGCTGACTTTCGCGCGGGCCGCTGCGCTGCGTCTTGCCTATGCCATCGACCCAGGAGCACAGCTCTTCGTGCGCGACGACTGAGGTCCGGCAAATGACAACTTGGCGGCCCGCCTCACGCCCGGGGCTGCTCGACGAAGCGCGCGACCGTGCGCCGGGCGATCGGCAATACGAACACCATGACGGGAAACGCCACTGCCCACGACAGCAGCCAGGCCTTGAACCATAACGCGTGCCAGTCGGGCGCCATCCCAACTGCGTTGAGCGTCGATATGCCGGATACCACGATGGTCATGAGCCCGCTCAGAACAAGCGGCATGGCGATTATGTTGTAGCGCGGCGATAGTTTCTGCATGCACTCCCCCCGGAGCAGTCAAACTTACTTGGGTGCCCGCTTGGCCAGTATCCGCTGCAGCGTACGACGGTGCATGTTGAGGCGCCGCGCCGTCTCCGAGACGTTGCGGTTACACAGCTCATAGACGCGCTGAATGTGCTCCCAGCGCACGCGGTCCGCGGACATCGGGTTTTCGGGAGGAGGTGCCTTGGCATTGGCCGGCGCCAACAGTGCATCGGTGATCTCGTCGGCATCGGCCGGCTTGGCGAGGTAGTCGACCGCGCCGAGCTTCACTGCCGTCACGGCGGTTGCGATATTGCCGTAGCCGGTGAGGATGATGCCGCGCGCACTTGGGCGCAAACGCCCCAGCTCGGCGATGACGTCGAGGCCGCTGCCATCCTCCAGGCGCATGTCGACGACAGCAAACGCCGGCGCCAACTGCCGGATCAGGTCTACGCCCTCGGACACAGAACTCGCCGCACGCACATCGAAGCCACGCCCCTCCATGGCCCGCTGCAACCGCAGCAAGAATGCCTTATCGTCGTCGACGATCAGCAGTGTGCGATCTTCGGGCAGCTCGTCCTGGCGGAATGACAGATCTTCGGTCACGGCGGATCCTCCCGAGGGTCACATATATAGCCGAACATGCATATGAGCAAAGCCCCTTCGAACCATTACTATCGCAAAAAATGGCCGTGCTGCCGAACGTTAACCTTTGTTTGCTTACCAGGCGGCGCTCGACAACCACTCACGCGATGGCGCTGGCATCCTGCCTCTCGAATGAGCTGCGTGGCCAGGTGATGGTCACCACCGCTCCGTGCTCGGGTTCGGCCCGGTTCTCCAACCCGATGGTCGCGCCCGAGCGCTCCAGCAAAGTCTTGGCAATGAAAAACCCGAGCCCGAGGCCTCCTGCTTTTCCTTCTTTCTTCAAGGCGTTCTGCCGGCGTGTCGAAACGTAAGGCTCACCCAGTGTCTCGATCAGTTCCGGGGCAAATCCCGGACCATCATCAGCAATGATGATCGACACCGCCGACTGCGACCAGCGCGCGCGTATCTCCACCTTCGACCGAGCGAAGTCGACAGCGTTCTCGATGATATTGCCGAGCCCGTAGATCATGCCCGGCCGCCGCAACATTACCGGCTCGATGACGCCTGTGCCCGAGGCCAAAGTATCAGGACCGGCATCGACGGCCACGACCACAGGGCCACCGCGATAGGGCTGAGAGCCCTCGTCGACCAGCTCGCGCACCGTGAGACGGGCGTACCAAGCATCCTGCTCGCCCGGCGTTCGGGTCAGCTTCTGCAGGATCTCGCGGCACCTCACCGCCTGGTCGCGCAGGAGTTCCACATCCTCCGCCTGCGGGGTTCCCTTGAGATCGCGGGACAACTCGGTCGTCACGAGAACGATTGTCGACAGCGGCGTACCCAGCTCGTGCGCGGCAGCAGCAGCCAACCCGTCGAGCGCGTGCAGTTTCTGCTCTCGGGCCAGGATCTGTTCTGTCGCGGCCAGCGCCAGCGACATCAATTCCGCCTCCTTGGCCAGACGCCACACGTAGAAGGCAATGAACATCATGCCGGCGCCGATCGCGGAGAGCACGCCGATCTTGTAGGGCAACGGCATCTCGTAGCGCATGCCGTAATACCAGGGCAGCGGCCAATAATCGTAGACCAGCAACAACGCGGCCGCGAGCGCAATGAGACCGAGTATAATTGTGCTGACGACGGGCAGCGTCGCCGCCGAGACCGTCACAGGTGCCATCAGCAGCAGCGCAAACGGGTTTTGAATGCCACCGGTCAGATAGAGCAGGGCGGAGAGCTGCAACACGTCATAGGCCAGCAGCGCCGTCGCTGACCGAACGCTCAGGCGATGGCGCGCCGGATACTTGACGGACAAGGCAACGTTGACCCAGGCCGACAGCGCCACGAATCCCAGACAGTACCCCACCGGGATCGGGAACTGCATGACCAGCCAGATCACCAGAACGGCGACAAGCTGTCCGAGGATGGCGATCCAGCGCAGCCATACGAGCGTGAGAAGCCGCAGCCGGCTATCTTCGCTGCCCGCGAGCTCGGGCGTGCGCAATAGGGATTGGATCGATCGCACCGGCGTTGATTCCTGTCCGTGTCACCGTTGAAGCGGCGCCACGATAGAGCATTTTTCCAAAAAAGTGGTCGGCGGTTCGTAGAAGAAAATGCGACAGGACAAGAGCCTAGGGTCCGGACCCTAGTGTTCCGACTTCGCCCCCCGTCTCATGCCGTGATGCCCCCAGTTCCAGCACTCCCTTCGCTTGGGCCGAGGATTTCCCAGCGCGTGCCACCGTCTTCCCGGTTCCGGGTATCGAGGCGACCGGACCCACTGCCCGATAAGGGATATGGCTCACCCAGCCTCGGGCTTGACGGCAGGTTGCGGCTACACATTAGGTTTGCCCATGAACTCCGACCGACCAACAATCTCGCCCTTTTCCGGGCTGACCGGCCGCATTCTGCTCGGCATGCTTGCCGTCGGGTTGGTCGCTGTCGGACTGATTGCCGTCAACGAAAGCTACCGCCGCGCAGAACTGCCCAGCGCGCCACCTGCCGACGGCAGCGGTTCGCAAAGCGTTCAGATCGGCGCACCCTTCGACCTCATCGATCACCGTGGCCAGCCCGTGAGCGACCGCAGTTTCGCCGGCCGCAAGCGCCTCATGATCTTTGCGGCCGCCAGCGACCGTGATCGGATCCTCGCCGCCCTGCAGGTTATCAACAGCGCGCGAGACCTCCTCGGACCAGCTCAGGCTGATGTGGCTGCCCTATGGATCACCACCGATCCGGTCAATGATACACCGGAAAAAATGTCTGCGGTCCTCGCCGAGGCCCGCACCAAGAGTTGGACCGGGCTGACCGGGCCGGACGCTGCTGTCCGTGCGCTCATGCGGGCTTTTTTCATCCCACCATCGGGCACCACCGCGGACACCGGCACGGCAAAAGGCGTACCGCCCGTGCCACAGGTCACAGCATATCTGATGGACGAGCACGGCGGCTTCCTATCGCATCGCACAGTACCGCCCGATCCCACGGCCTTCGCCCAGTGGCTTGCGCAAAGTCTCTGATTGCTTTCCAACTTTCGTCAATTTGCGAATCAGTGCAGCCTGACCCTCTACCGCAGTGCGCAAACGGGGGCGGCTGAAACGCCGTTCGCGCTTTGGGGGATGTTTGCGCTGCGTGTTGGGGTCGGGTTTCCAGTTCACCACTGAGGGACAACAATTCCGCGGGGGAGCGCGTGCTCTACCATTGGTATGAACTCGGCCACGCGGCGGTGAAGCCTGCCCGTGTCGCCGCGAATAATTTCAAGCTCTTCTTCAATTCGCCCTTGAACCCGCTGACCCATACGCATGTTGGGCGGCAAGCCGCTGCGGCTTGCGAGGTGTTCGAGCGGACGACCCGTCGGTATGAGAAGCCGGAATTCGGGCTGAGGACGACGCGCGTCGACGGCAGTGATGTCGCCGTCCGCGAAGAGACGGTCTGGTCGAAGCCGTTCTGCAACATGATCCACTTCGTCCGCGACATTCCACGGCAGCGGGCCGCGCGCGATCCGCGCGTGCTGCTCGTTGCGCCGATGTCGGGACATTTCGCGACCCTGCTTCGCGGCACGGTCGAGGCGCTGCTGCCCGATCATGAGGTGTACATCACCGATTGGCAGGACCCGCGCGACGTGCCACTTGTCGCCGGCCGTTTCGATCTCGACGACTATATCGACTACGTGCGTGACATGCTGCGCCATCTCGACGGCGATGTACATGCCTTCGCCGTCTGCCAGCCCTCGGTGCCCGTGCTCGCTGCCGTCGCCTTGATGGAGCTGAACAACGACCCTTGCGTTCCGCACACGTTGACGCTCGCTGGCGGTCCTGTCGATACCCGCATCAATCCGACCGAGGTGAACCGCCTCGCTGAGGAGCGCGGTACGCAATGGTTCCGTAACAACGTGATCACCACCGTGCCGTGGCCCGCCATTGGCTACGGTCGCGCCGTCTATCCGGGCTTCCTGCAGCTCACCGGGTTCATGACCATGAACCTCGACCGCCATCTGACGGCGCACAAGGATCTTTTCCTGCATCTCGTCCACGGCGACGGTGACAGCGCGGAAAAGCACCGCGAATTCTATGATGAGTATTTGGCGGTCATGGATCTGACGGCCGAGTTCTATCTGCAAACGATCGATACGGTTTTTGTCCGTCATGCGCTGCCCAAGGGCGAGTTCGTCCATCGCGGGCAGCGGCTCGACATCGCCGACATCCGTCGCGTTGCGATCATGACCATCGAGGGCGAGAAGGACGATATTACAGGGCTTGGTCAATGCCGGGCTGCCGTCGACCTCGCCAAGAATGTGCCGTCCGAGATGAAACGCCACTACGAATGTCCGGGCGTCGGCCACTACGGCATTTTCAACGGCTCCCGTTTCCGCGCCGACATTGCTCCGCGGATTGCGCAGTTCATGCGCTCGTTCGATCCGCGCCGGGAATGCATCGCAGCGGTCGAGCCGGTGCCACATGACATTGCTGCCGCGCGTGCCCAGGCCGCGACACACGCTGCGACATCAAATGAGCCGCACGCCGCGGCCTTCACATTCGCCAAAGCCGATGGGCGGTCACGACCGGGTACATCGGAGAAGCGTTGAAACCGAGCCGGCACCAGGAGTGCCGGCAGCGCACGACCAATACATTAACCGCGCCAAGCGTGCGGTTGCCCTGGGGCGCTTGCGCCACAGCAGGCGTGTTTCGCTTTGGCCAGCGTCGATTGATGCTGGCCGAGAGCGCGATGAACTTGATACGTCATCGACAGGCCTGTTTCGCTCGGCGGTGGCGAAGGCAAGTGCGCAATGACCGACGAAGCGCAAGTGTGGACCGGGGTTCGGCCGCTTGAGATCCCGTGAACCTCAGCCACTTTGCGCATCAACAGTCTTGGACCTGATTTTCGACGTCACTCGGGGACCGACCCATGGCCAAGGCGAAAGCCTCCGCGCCGTCCAAACTCGACGCTCCGGCGTTGTCCGATCTCGGCGCCGACGTCGAGGTACGCCGCCACCCTGCGGCACGCCGGCTGACGCTGCGGGTTTCGCAGACGCGCCGTGCGGTGATCGTTACCGTACCTATGCAGTGCGGCCTACTGGAGGCCGGCTCCTTTCTTCACCGCAACATCGACTGGGTGCGTGAGCGGTTGGGCTCCATTCCAGAACCGATCCCCTTCACGTGCGGGGCAACACTGCCGCTGCGCGGCGAGCCACACACCGTGCGCTTCACCGGCAGCATGGTGCGTGGCGCTCGCGTGCGTCGATTCGATGCCAACGGGCAGTGCGAAGGTGACTATGCGAGGCTGGAGGTCAACGGCCCGACCGAGCATGCCGCGCAGCGACTCACCGACTGGCTGTTCAATGAGGCCCGACGCGATCTCGACGAACGCGTCGTCCACCACACGCGCAATCTCGGCCTCGTTGCCAAACGCATCACGGTTCGCGACCAGTCGAGCCGTTGGGGCTCGTGCTCGACGACCGGCACCTTGTCCTTCTCCTGGCGCTTGATCCTGGCGCCGCCTCTGATCCTTGATTACGTCGCCGCGCACGAGGTGGCGCACCTCAAGGAAATGAATCACGGACCCCGCTTCTGGGCTCTGGTGCGTCGCACCATGCCGCAGATGGACGAAGCGCGCCAATGGCTGCAGATCTACGGCATGGGCCTGCACCGCTATGGTCCAAGCACGGCGACACGCAGCTGAGCGCGGCAGCTGCACTTCTCGTCCACGGGAGCACCCGCAAAGTCGTTTTCAGCGACGCACCCCGTTGCACCACCCGGGCGCGCTCAGTACGCTTCTCCCGTCAATGAACAAGAAACGCTGCCGTCGCGCGCCCATCTGGCATACCAGAGCCGGCGCATGAACGAGCCGCGATCCAGGGGAAACACCCAAGAATGAAGAACAAGGTCATCACGGCCGACGAGGCCATTGCACTTATTCGCGACAATGACGTCATCACCACCACAGGGTTCGTCCAGAGCTGCATTCCCGAGGCACTCCACGCAGCACTCGAAAAGCGTTTCGTGGAAACGGGCAAGCCACGCGACCTGACGCTCATCATGTGTGCCGGCGCCGGCGACAGCAAAGGCCTCGGCACTGGCCGCTTCCACCACGAAGGCATGCTGAAGCGCGTCATTGCCGCAAACTTCGGTCGCATGCCGGGGGTGGCGAAGGCCGCTCAGGACAATCAGATCTGCGGCTACAATCTGCCCCAGGGGGTGATCGCCCAGCTCTATCGCGCGTGCGCCGGTGGCCAGCCTGGCCTGTTCTCCAAGGTCGGCCTGCACACCTACGTCGATCCACGACTCGGCGGCGGCAAGGTCAACACCAAGACGCAGGAAGACATCGTCAAACTCGTCGACGTCGAAGGCGAGGAATGGCTGTTCTACAAGGCCACTCCGATTGATGTGGCACTGATCCGCGGCACGTCCGCTGACCCGTTCGGCAACATCTCGATGGAAAAGGAAGCGCTGACACTCGACGGCATGGCCCAAGCGATGGCCGCGCACTCCAACAAGGGACTTGTGATCGTTCAGGTCGAACGCATTGTCGAGCACGGCTCGATTCCGCCGAAGCAGGTCAAGATCCCAGGCATTCTGGTCGACTGCGTCGTCGTCGCCGATCCGCCCGCCATGCACCGCATGAACTACGGCGTCATCTACAATCCAGCACTCGCGGGCGAGGTCCGCATTCCTGTCGAAGGCATGGCCAAGATGCCGCTCGATGAGCGCAAGATCATTGCACGGCGTGCCGCCTTCGAGCTTCCCCCCAACGGCGTCATCAATCTCGGCGTCGGCGCACCCGACGGCATCGCAGCGGTTGCCAACGAGGAGAAGGTGACACCCCACATCACCATGACGACCGAGGCCGGTGCCGTGGGTGGTGTTCTGGCGGGCGGCTCCAACTTCGGCTCTTCAGCCAATGCCCATTCGATCATCGACCAGAACCAGATGTTCGATTTCTATGATGGCGGCGGCCTCGACATGACCTGCCTCGGCATGGCCGAATGCGATGAAGAGGGCAACGTTAATACGTCCAAGTTTGCCGGTCGCCTCAACGGTTGCGGCGGCTTCATCAACATCTCCCAGAACTCGCGCGCGGTGGTATTCGCCGGAACCTTTACCGCCGGTGGCCTCGATATCGCGATCGAGAACGGCAGTCTCCGCATTGTCTCGGAAGGCCGCACGAGAAAGTTCGTCAAGGCGGTGGAGCAGATAACGTTCTCGGGGACCTACGCCAAGCAGAAGCACCAGCCGGTCATCTACGTCACCGAGCGTTGCGTCTTCGAGTTGACGCCGGAGGGTCTCGAATTGATCGAAGTCGCGCCGGGAATCGATATCGAAAAGGACATCCTGGCGCACATGGACTTCAAGCCGATCGTCAACAAGCCAATGCCGATGGACAAGCGGATCTTCATCGACGAGCCGATGAACCTGTCCGACGATCTGTTCAACGTGAACCTCGGCGAGCGTATCGAGTACGACGCCAACCGCAACCTGCTGTTCGTCAACCTGGAAGGTTGGAGCGTCAGGAAGCAATCCGACATCGACGACATGAAACGGGTGCTGGTCAAGGCGTGCGAGCAGGCCGGAAAGCCTGTGCATGCTATCGTCAACGTCGACGGCTTCCGGATCGCGGACGACCTTACCGATGACTACGAGGCGATGGTGACCCAGCTGCGCCAGAAGCATTATGCTTCGCGATCCCGCTACAGCACGAGCGCCTTCATGCGCATGAAGATGCAGGACGCGCTCAACACGCGTACGCTTGCTCCTCACATCTTCTCGTCCGAAGAGCAGGCGCATGCCGCGCGAGAGGCCGCCGCCTTGCGCAAGCGCCTGCAACAGGTTGAGCGGCTCGATTGAGGCCGCGCCACTCCCGGTGACGCAGCGGATTGCCTTATCGCGCTGCTCCGAGAGACATCATGCCCCGAGGTGGCGGAGGTCGCGAGCCCGTCTCCTCGGGGAGCGCATCGAGCTGTTGCCGGATCGTTTCGGCATCAAATTCGCTCGCCGCCTCTGCGAGTGCATTTCCGGCAGACGACGGAGGTTCAAGCACTCGCGCCAGGAAGTCATCGCTGATGCGTTCTGACGGGAATTGAGCGGGTGACGGCGGCGGAGACCGCTTCACGGGCTGTGCAGCAACGCGGGGTGGCTCAATGATGAGCCTCTGGCCAAAGGCTGGTCCGCTGCGTTCGGCATTGGCGAGCGCCGGGGCAGGTGACGGCGCGGGCGACTGCGGACGTTTCACGAGCGAGTTCGCATCAGCCGGCCTGGACACAATGGTAGGCGGCTGCTCCTGCGTGCTGGACCGTGCCACAGGTACCGCCTCACCGGGTTCAGTCTCTGCATCGATGGGCGCGGTTCCCGGCAACGCCTCGGGCGAGAGGCCAGCATGCGCCTCCTGCATCACCGTACGCCAGATCTGCGCCGGCAAGTTGCCGCCGGTGACCGCGCGCATCGGCGTGCCGTCATCGTTGCCGATCCACACACCTGTCGTCATGTATGCCGTGTAGCCGACGAACCAGGCATCACGGAAATCCTGGGTCGTACCGGTCTTGCCGGCGGCTGGATGCCGCTTTAGTGCAGCCCGCCGCCCCGTGCCCGTCACCAGAGTGGAATTCAGCATGTCGTTGAGCGCACCGACCTCGACCGGCCCGACGACGCGACGCTGCGCGGGGGCGCCGCGCGCATAGAGCACGCGCCCGGTATTCAATCGCACACGGCGGATGATATGTGGCTCCACCAGCCAGCCGCTATTCGCAAAACTGCCATATGCGCCAATCAGCTCGAGCAACGTCATCTCCGACGTGCCGAGCGCCATCGAGGCATCCTCCCGCAGATCGGACTGCACACCCAGGCGGCGCGCGGTCCGTGCCACTGCTGCGAGCCCGATGTCCGTTGCCAGCCGCACTGCAACGGTATTCACCGACTGCGACAGCGCCTGCCGGAGCGTCAGCGCCCCAGCATAGGTGTTGCTGTCGTTGCGCGGCGACCAGCCGTCGATCGTCAACGGCAGGTCGTATGTGATCGTATCGGGCTTCATGCCGCGCTCGAGTGCAGCGAGATAGACGAACGGCTTGAAGACGGACCCAGGCTGCCGCTTCGCCTTGGTTGCCCGGTTGAACTGGCTTTCGGCATAGGACCGCCCACCGACGAGGGACCGGATGCCGCCGTCCTGGTCGATGGTGATGAGCGCCGCCTGGCTGGCATTCTTGGCCTTGCCCCGCCCGTCCAGCACCGCATTGACCGCTGCGCTGGCACTCCGCTGCAAGGCTGCGTCGATGGTCGTCTCGACGATCATCTCCGAATACTCGCTGCCGAGAATCGGCGGCAGCTTCTCCAGAACGAGATCGATCGCGTACTCGAAGCCCGTGGCGCCGTGGTGCTCCTTGAGGGCGGCGAAGTGCAGTCTCTCCTGACGGGCATTTTCGTAGGCCGCCTCATCGATGACGCCCGCCGACCTCATCCTTGCAAGAACCGTATGCGTCCGGGCAATCGCCTGCTGCGGACTGGACGTCGGCGCATATTTCGACGGCGCCTTGAGAAGACCGGCGATCAGCGCCGCTTCCGCAACCGTCAATGCCCGCACCGATTTGTCGAAATAGCGCTGCGCGGCCGCCTCGATTCCATAGGCGCCACCACCGAAATAGACCCGGTTGAGATAAAGTTCGAGTATCTCGCGCTTGCTGAGCCGCACCTCCAGCCAGAACGCGAGCGCAAGCTCATCGACCTTGCGCGAGAGCGTGCGCTCCGATGTCAGAAACAGGTTCTTGGCAAGTTGCTGCGTCAGCGTCGACCCGCCTTGGGCGAAGCGGCCTGCACGCAGGTTCGCAAATGCGGCGCGCAACATCCCGACTGGATCGATGCCTAGATGCTCGAAGAACCGGCGATCCTCCGTCGCCACGACAGCATCGACGACGTGCGCTGGAATCATCGCGATCGACATATAGTCGTGCGCGGCGCCGCGGCGCGCCATCAACGTACCGTCGCGCGCCAGAATGCGGATGACGGGCGCTGCCTCCTTGCCGCGCACTGACAGCGGATCAGGAAACATGATCGTATAGTAGACCATCATCACGCCGAGCCACAGCATGGCGCCAAGACCAAGCGCCAACGTGGCAAAGGCTGCAATGCGGAGTTTCAGTCGGCGTGGTCTAGAAGGCGCACGGTCTGGCCAAGCGGCCACCGGCGCCGCCGTACCGGGCGCGCCAGGCAACGGCGATGCGGGCTCGCCCGTGGGCTTAGCGCCCCCATGACGCCTGATGAGACCCATGAGCCTCCCACCTTCATGTGCACGCCACCGTGGCAGAACGCGCAACGCTCCAGCCCGTTCTGCGAACCTCTATGTGGTTCAGATCGCGCAATCCGCCCGGCAGCTGCTGAGGAACATGACGGATCTCACGACGATGACGATAAAGGTGCAGCTTCTAAGAGAGAGTTAACCATCTGCGGTTTCGTAGTCTGAGCATCTCCCGAAGAGGGACGTTGAACCGCAGCGGACTTAAAGCAAACGCGTTCTGACACGGTCAGATCATGAGATGTGTGCAGATCGTCAGTCGCCGCCAACGTGGCAAAGAAGCCACGCCCTCGGCCACCTTATCGGAGGTCCCGCGCGCGGCCATTGTGGGAACAGGGCAAATGCAGCAGCATCCGGTCCGATCAGCCTTGAGGGCCGCTTTTGCCATGCGTAGCGAATTCGACGTCACGTCTCGGACGCGTCGGTGCATCCCAGTGCGCCGCGCTCGCATGTCTTGCTCCGTCATTGCCGGATTGCTCGTCACGGCATTCTCGGCACAGGCTTCCGCTGCTGGCCTGTTCTCCGAACTGAAGGTCGGTCTGCTCGCGCACGATGTCCCGGATCTGTGGAGCGGATTCCAGCTCGAGACGGACGCGCCGGACATCAACGTCGAAGCGATCCTGGCGCCGTATCTGCCATTCCTCGGCGGGCGCATCCATCCTGCAATTGGCGGCTCAATCAATACGGGCGGCGGGACGAGCCATGCCTACATCGATGCGCGCTGGCAGATCGAAGGCCCGTCGGGGCTGTTCTTCGCGATCGGCATCGGTGCTGCCATCCACAACGGCGAGACGGATCCCATCAAGCCCGACATGAAGGCGCTCGGCAGTCGCGTGCTGTTCCACATTCCGGCGGAGATCGGTCTCCGCCTCGATGCCCACAACTCTCTGTCGATCTATTTCGAGCATACCTCGAACGCGGAAACACAAGACTCCAATGAGGGTCTCGACCGCATCGGCGTTCGCTACGGCTACAGATTCTGAGCCCTCGCCCAAAGCACTCCACCAAACCTGAGCGAATTGCAGCGCGTCATAACGATATTGGCGGCGCTGCCATTTGGTACTGACGAAGCGCGCGAGCAACAGAGTTGCAGGCGCGCTTCGGGAGCAGGACAAGAGGGCACTGCCGTCCCAGCATGCTCAGCGGCTGAAGACGCCGGCCGGATCGATGCGGGTTACCTTGAAGATGGCGGAGACGGCGGCAATGGCGCACATGCCGATGGTGACGCCGAACAGCGCACCGGCAAGTCCCGGCGTCATGACGATATTGAGCGTGGTGTCCTGTGAGGCCCAGATGACCAGAAGCGACAGGATCATGCCGATCGAATAGCCGATCAACGCGCTGATCATCGCCTGCAACAGGATTACCTGATGGATGTAGCCGCCCGAGGCACCCAGTGCGCGCAAGGTCGCGAACTCGTTGAGGTGGTCTTTGGTCGAGGAATAGAGCGTCTGAGCGACGATCACGACACCGACGATAAGGCCGAGGAGCGCACCGGCGATCAGCGCCGCGCCGGCACCCGTCTGGAACAGCCAGTAGTTGAGGCTGCGCTTGCGGAACTCTCCGCGCAGCAGAACTTCCGCATCTGGCAGGCGGCGGGCCAACTCCTGGCGGATCTGTTCGACGTCGGCGCCAGGTTCAGTTCGCACCAGAGTGTAGGAGGCTTCGCGCGAAGCCGCTCCGATGAGCGACAGAGCCGTCTCCCGCTTGGTGAAGACATACGGCAGCGTCGTAAACGAGCGGATGCGGCGATTGACGGCGGCGATGCGCACCTTGGCACCATTGATCTCCGCGACGTCGTCGAGCTTCTTTATTCCAAGGTCCTTGAAATAGCTCTTGTCGACCGACACCGTGAAGGGGGCGTTCAGGTCGTGCAGGCTTCCTTCGATGATATTCCAGGGGGCCAGTCCACCATCATTCCAGTCCGAGCCCACCAGCAAGATCGTCGTGGTGCCGCCGCCCGGCTTGCGCCACTTGGAAAAGCCAACGAGCAGGTTCTCAACACTCTCGACACCCGGCACGGCGAGCGCCGCATACTTTTCCTCGCCCGTCATGAGTGAGGGGTCGTCGAAGCTCTTGGTGCCGAGCGGCACGATCCAGATCTGGCCGTCGGTCTGATCGATGACGCGGGCAATGGTGTTCTCAGAGCCGAGATAGAGCCCGCACTGCACGGCAACGAGCACTACCGAGAAGACGATGCCGGTGAGCGTGACGATGAGGCTCAGGCGGTCGTGGAAGAGGTTACGGTAGGCGAGCTTTGGCGCCATGCGAATGGCGCGTCTCATGTCGCCTCCGCCGGCTGCGGCAGCAAGATCGGCCATCAGGATCTCTTCGGGCGTTCTCTTCTCATCGCTCATCGTTCGTCTCCTGCCGCGGTGGCGCAGGCCTCCAACATGAAAGCTTCGGTGCTCGAGATCAATTGCGGATGGGCCGTAACGTGCAGATCGCTACTTCGCTCGCATGACATCGACCGGCCGGCGCGCAGGACACTGCGGCCGGCCGGAGGTTCAATCCCGGTCTACTGGCAAGGTACGGTGATGGTCAGACCAGCACTCGGCACGAATTTCTTGCAGTCGGTCGGCTTCGCGCGGGGTTCGACCCGGCTGACCTGCCGGCTTGCTACTGTCTCGACCGGCACGGCTGCCACTTTCTCCGCCTCGGCCTTCTTGCCGTTGGAGAGGATCATCTTGGGCTCGCCGACCGTTACTTCGCCGTCTTGCGTCTCGGCACGGGCCGGCAGCGGTACGTAATCGGGTGCAATCGACGTCACCTCGGTCTTCGCGACTTCCTTTTCATCTGCCTGCAGCTTCGCCAGACGATCCTTGCGGCGCGCCTCAGCGAGCGCGGCCCGGCGGGCGGCGGCCTTTTCTTCCTTGGCCTCGGCGATGGCGGCGCGACGAACCGCTGCGGCGCGCTCTGCCTTGGCGGCGGCGATCGCTGCACGACGAGCCGCTGCGCGGCGCTCCGAAGCGTACCCACCGTGGCTCCGGTGCCCGTAGGAAGAGGAACCGCCGCAGCTCGAGCACGGGCGAGCGACGAAGGATCCCAAGGGGAAGCCGAAATGGAGACGGACACCACCGCCGGCTGCGGCTGAGGGGGCGAACTCGATATTGGCAACGACGATGGTCGCAGCGGCGGCGAGGAGGGTGAGGGCCTTGTTCATGACGGGTCTCCTTGGAGTGCTGGCGCCGCGTCGCGGCGGTGAGGTGTCTTGTGGTCCGCGAGGGCGTCTCGCGCTTGACTTGATGACAATGTGCCGGAGCCCCCGGCGTGCCGCTGTTCCGGCAGTAACAAACCAGATAATTTCTTCAACAAATTGATATTGCTGAATTTTTTAAATGAAACGCAGCGCCAGTCGCCCTGGCGCTGCATTCCCATTACGGATTGGGCTTGAGGGGCTCAGGCGGCCGAGGGCGCAATCGACGCCGTCGCCGCGGTCGTCACCTTGCCGGCGAACTCACCTGCGAGGCGATCGATGAAGCTCAGCATGCGCTCGACGACGACGTGGCGCTGCCGATCGACGGTGACGATGTGATAGCTGTCATCGAGCACCACCATATCGACCCGTCCCTTCAGATTGCGCTGGAGATACCAGGCGTTGCTGAGGTCCGCGTAGTCGTCCTCGCGTGGGTGGATGATCATCGTCGGCTGGACGATCGCGGAGAGCATGCCCTTCAGCTTGCGCACCAGGCGGTGGTGTTCCAGTACGGCCCGGCCCGGTGTCACCGGCAAGCCCGCAACCGAGCTGTCTCCGCTCGTCAGAGCCTTGCGGATGAAGTCGCGGATGCGATCGTCCTTGATGCCGTGCGGCTCGATGTCGGGGAAGCTGATGAGGTCGGCCACCCAGTTGTGACGGACGAGGCGGAACAGGCGCGCATACCAGGGAATAAGCCACCCATTGAGCCACAGCGTCGGCGCCAATGGGGCGATGCCCTGGACCTTGTCGGGGTGCTTGGCGGCCAGCATCAGGCTCAGAAGTGCGCCGGTCGACAGGCCTGAGCAGATGACGACGTCGCACTCCTTGCGCAGCTCGTCGAGGGCGGCCTCGGCGCTCGTCAGCCAGTCCCTCCAGGTGCTCGCCTTGATCTCGTTCTCGCCGCCGCCGTGGCCGGCAATCAGCGGGCAATGCACCGTATAACCCGAACGGGCGAGGCCGTGGGCGACGTAGCGCATCTCGACCGGCGTGCCGCACAGGCCATGGATCAGGAGCACGCCAACGCGGCCGCCCTTGATGCGATAGGTTGTGTCGGTTGTGGTCGTCATGGTCCGCTGCTCCGGTTCAAGTTCTGATGCTTGAACGGTAGGCGCGGCAGTCGGTTAGCGCTGTTCCGGCAGGTACAGCGGACGGAAAATTCAAGCCAGGCGGATATTGCGTTCAAAGTCCGGTGCATCCGTACCGGAGCCGGTGAAACTCAGGTCAAGCGGCCGGCGAGGACGCGGATGGTGCCGAGAACGAGTACCGCTGCCAGCGCGAGCAGCGCGAGCGCACGCGCCGCAGCAAAACGAGGAACAACCGCCGTGCGCGCATCCTCGAAATCTCCAGCGGGCTTGCGCCCGGTGATCATCGCCGGGATGAGCGGCTCGCGCTTAACGACGCCATAGAAAACGTTAGCGGTAATATGGAGGGCAACAAGCGGGAGAAGCACCCAGTCGAAGACGTAGTGGTGCCAGCGCGAGATGGTCTTTGTGGTGGCTTCGCTGACCAGGCGATAGAGCGGTCCGGCCGTGAGGTCATTGTGCTCAACGGTGAAGAGACCTAACCCAGCCTGCACCGCGACAACGCCCAGCAATGCCACGACGACAAGGCCCCCCAAAGGATTGTGCCCGAGAAAGCGCCTCGGCACGCCCACAGCGAGATCGCGGGCATAGACGAGAGCAGCAATGGGACTGCGAACAAAGCCTGTGAAGCGCGACGTCGAGCTGCCAAAGACGCCCCACAGCACGCGCCATACGAGTAGCATCAGAATGGCAAGGCCGTTCCAGCGGTGCCACTTGAGCAGATGATCGGAAAACGTCTCGGAGTAGCGGAAACTCACCCATGCCGACACGATGAGAATGACGAGAGCCCAGTGAAAGAGACGTGTCGGCAGATCCCAGGCGACGACATATTTCGTCGAATTGACGGTCTCGTTCACGTGCTCAGCTCGCATGCGATTCTTTGCCTTCCCTGACTTCATCGTGCCGCGCAACGGCTTGTCCCTGCGGCCGCACCGCGCTCCATGCTGCCGACACGATTGCGCCGCGCCAGCAACCTGCGACGCATGCGGCCAATTAGTCACGCATGGACGGGAACCGCAAGCCCGTGGAGACGGCGCCTCATTTCGGTCCGCATGGATCGGCTGCAATTGGCTGGCCCAAGTGCGATGAACAGCAGCAGCCGTGTTCCGCTCTGGCACCGGACCACGCAGGAAGTCACGCGCCGTGACGAGGCGGTCATGATACGAACACGCTATCCACCGCAGGCTGGCGCGCCGCGACGCAAGCCGCGTACCTGGCCGCAAAAGCGGCGATGCCGACCGCCCAAGCCGCGGCCACAGCGCTACATGCAGCTCTACCTCGAGCAGGAGGGCCTATGCTTCTACTGCCGGCAACCGATGCAGCTGCCCGACGCCGGCAACATGTCGCCGCCACTGCCAGATGACCGCGTGACGTTCGAGCACCTCTTCCCGTCAATGGACGAGCGGCACACCAAGGCGTTCATGGTTGCCGCCTGCCACAAGTGCAATCAAGAGCGGGGCTCGTCCCACCATTGGCGGGACTTCATGATCGCAAAGATCGCCACACATTGGAGACCGCGCTAAGTCGAGCGCGGCGCAGCTCACGGCTTCTTGCGCGCCGGCGACTTCAGCAGCAGAATCTCCAGCGCCATCTTCCAGCGCGCATGCTTCTCGCGCTCCTTGAGCCAATACTGGCGCAGACCATCGCCTGAGAGAAACTCACCGCTCAGGCTGTTCTTGGTGCGATAGCCTTGCCATGCAGTACCGGCAAAGAAGCGCTTGAAGAGATCCTGGTAATAGGCCTCTGCCTCTTTCGACATTGCGGGGGCGCCGACCACCGAGCGCTGCATGAAGTACTGGAAGTCCATGCCTGTTTCACGTAACGCCGGCGTCTTCTGGTATGCGGTCAGGCGCTGCCCAGTGAACACCACGATCGGCTTCGTCACCCCCTTGGGATAGAAATCGTTCTGCTCAGAGGGATTGTTCACGGTCGAATCGGCGCGCTTTTCGGCAAGCTCCTTGGCGACGTCACCACCGCCCTTGAACGCCTTGTAGGTCATGTTGAGGCCGTAGGTGGCGTTCAAGAAATCGGTCAACATGCTGTCTTCGGCACCGGTGCCGGTCCCGGCCATCACCCAATCACTGCCCTTGGCCTTCGCCGCCTTGACGAAATCATCGATGGTGTTGATGTCCTTGCGATCGGAGTGGACCCACAGCAGGAAGACGTCCTCGGCGAGGCGGCCGATCGGGGCAAACGTGCCGATGTCGACGCCAAGTTCGGGCTGCTCGAGCGGCGTCGTGTAGTAACTGTTCAACGTGAACATGATGGTGTGGTTGTCGCCGGTGCGCGACTTCAGGTAGGCCAGCGCCTCACCGCCCGACTTGGCGGGCTTGTTGACGACGTTGATCGGCACCGGCAACAGCTTTTCATCCTCCATCGCCTTGGCGATGAAGCGAACCGCCTTGTCGGCGCCACCGCCCACTCCGGCCATGACGATGAACTCTATCGGCTTGGTCGGCTTCCACTGTGCCACGGCGGGCGCCGGGGCCGCGTGAAGCGCGAGCAATGCCGCAACCAATGCAGCCGATGCGCTGCGCAGGGTGGCCGTCAGAGTCATTGGTCCTCATCCTCGGATCACGTCGGCCACTCCCGCTTCGGACCAACGCAGAGCTTGTTGCATTTCACGCCCCGAACCGCCGCTGCCCAAACGGCATCCACGAGCGTGCCAGCGAATATCTCAGCGCAGCCATACCTCGACACGGCGATTGAATTCCTGCCCGATGATACTGTCGTTGCAGGCGACGGGTGCAAGCTCGCTATAGCCTTTGGCCTCGACGCGATCGTTGAATTGCTTGTTGATCGCCACAAGCCCCTTGCGGATGGTATCGGCGCGTGCGCGAGCGAGTGCCTGGTTCTTCTGGAAGTCGCCGCGAGAATCGGCAAATCCCAACAACAGAACGCGCTTGTCGCGATTGCCCTCCTGATTGAGGAACGCTGCGAGGCGGGAAATGTCCTGGTTGGCCTTGGTGTCGAGACGGAATGAGGACGATTCAAAGCGGAATGTCGTCGTGAGCCGTCGCGCGTCGGTCAGGTCGGTGATCAACTGGCGCATAAGTGCGAAGTCGAAGTCCTCGGCGGGGACGTTCAACGCATAGGCGATGCGCGTTCCCTGCTCACGGAACTCCAGCAGCTCCGGGGACTGGTCGACGAAGTTGGCGGACTTCAACACTTCCTGCCCCTCTGCCGACAAGGCGAAGTCCAGCAGTTCCTGCGCCAATGGCGTCTTGGGCCTTGCGCGCGTGTAGAAATAAAGACGCCGCGCCATCGGGAATTCCTCGGTCTTGGTCGAGAAAGTCGTCGGCACGGACACCAGGCCACAGGGCGTCTCGATGTTGAGGGCGCGCGCATTGCGGATGTAACCGATGAAGTTGAAGCTGATGCCCATGGGATCAGCAGCGACCTTGTCGGACCACTCGACAACGGTGCCAAGACGCTGGGCGTCGTCGCGCACCTTCAGCTTGCGAGGCTCGAGCACCGTGTTCTTGAAGTGCATCAAGAGGCCCATGCCATCGACTGGCGCATAGACGTTGATCTTTCCGGCGGGCAGACCCAGCTGCGACCAGTCGCTGATCTCACCCGAATAGATCTTGGCGACGTTTTCCTCGGAAATCGAGACGGCGGGGTTGTCGTTGGCAACGAGCACAACCATCGAATCGAGCGCAAAGACGTGCTCGGATCCGTTGACGCGCAAATCGGGAACGCCCGCGGCAGCGATGGATTGCGCCTGGGCGTCGGTCATGCGGGCGCTGGTCCATACGAGGTCGACACCGCCCCGCGCCAGCTCGGCGTAGCCCGAGGAAACGCCTCTCCGGCGGACGTTGAACTGGCCGACGGCCCGACCGTCGGCTGCGAGCAGCTTGAATTCGATGTCGCGCTCGTCGGCACCGATGGCGCGCTCGACCGTCAGGCCGCGGCTCGCCGCATAGGCCTTGACGAGTTGCGGCATGTAATCGGTGCCGATGCCGCTGCCGCCTTCCCAATTCGTCGTGCCGAGATTACCGATCGGTCCGGCTTTGACCGGCGCAGCTGCGGCAGTCATCGGTTCCGTGGGGCATGCGCCCGACACGCAGTCGAAACGGTCAGCCTCCAGCGTCATGGTGCCCAGGGCCTTCGACTCGATGATATAGCGGCTGCCGTCGTAGGATTTGACTTCTCCCGTCACCTCGAAGCCACCACCCTTGAATCGGAGTGTCGCCTCGTCGGCAAGCGCGATCGAGCTGCATGATGTCGCCCACCCCATCGCCACAACAATCGCGAGAAGACTGCGGCGCCCCGAACTCCACATCGATACTCTCCTGTCATCGCGCCATATGCGCACTGCTAGTATTGTCTTATTCAGTTCAATTCGGACACGGACCTACTTTCGCGCGACAAGATCGCTCAGAGTATCCGAGTTGAAACGTTTCTCTTCGGTGAGCCGCTCGCCGCATGGAGCGGCCCCAAACTTCACCTTCTCCTTGTCGATCCGCCCACCGGGCCTCAATCGCACCACCATTGCCTCGACCTGGGCAAACCGGCCCGACCCGCAGTGGTCTCCCTGGGGGACATCTCCGCGCGTCTCATAATCGATCAACAGCGTGACGGCCCCGGTGCGCTGGCTGTCGTTGTGCAAGAACGTATAGACCTCGACATGGATGCCCTCGCCGGCACCGGTATCCTCCATGCTGATGAAGCCACGTCCCCGGTTGCCCTCGCGTGCCGCGGTCAATGCCGCATCGATATTTCCGGGCGACTTCGCCCAGACATGTCCCTCGGCACCGCGCCTGGCGAGGTATTCGTTGGCATGCAGGTCGAGATTGACCGGAGCGCTCCACAACACCGCAACCTTGGAGATGCCTGCCAGGTCGACGCCTTTGGTATCGATCGGCATCCGGGTGCCATTATCGAGCTTCACGGCCAAGGGTGCATGGCCCTCGAACAAATCGAGCAGGAACGACATCTCGCCTTCAGCCGGGACGGTGCGGACGAAGTCATGGCCGGCATAGGCGATGACGACATTGCGACCGGCGAGACACTGTGACTTCACCCTGATCTCGATGCGGCCGGCAGGCTGCGGCCGGCCTGCGAGTTGCACGTCAGCGCAGGGACCGCCGGCCATGCGACGCGCCAGCTCATCGGCAGGTGCGCTGCGGCGGCTTTCCGCAGACTTGCGACGCGCCTCGGCCTCGGCCGCCTGGCGGGCGCGGGCGGCCTCTTCGGCCCGAGCCTGTGCCGCGGCCTCTTCAGCACGCTTGCGCGCAGCAGCTTCCTCTTCGGCGCGCTTGCGGGCAGCGGCCTCCTCAGCAGCCTTTCGTTCGGCGGCCTGACGCGCACGCGCCTCTTCCTCAGTACGTTTGCGGGCAGCTTCCTCAGCGGCCTGCCTCTCAGCATCTGCCTTGCGGCGTGCCTCGGCCTCGGCCGCCTGACGCTCAGCTTCTGCCTTGCGACGCGCTTCGGCTTCGGCTGCCTGACGTGCACGCTCCTCTTCTTCAGCGCGTTTGCGGGTGGCCTCCTCAGCGGCCTGTCGCTCAGCTTCCGCCTTGCGGTGTGCCTCGGCCTCGGCCGCCTGACGCGCACGCGCTTCCTCTTCGGCACGCTTGCGGGCGGCTTCCTCAGCAGCCTGCCGCTCAGCTTCTGCCTTGCGGCGTGCTTCGGCTTCTGCTGCCTGACGCGCCCGCTCCTGTTCCTCGGCACGTTTGCGTGCTGCTTCCTCGGCGGCCTGCCGCTCGGCTTCCGCCTTGCGGCGTGCTGCCGTCTCCGCATCATCGGGCAGGCGTCGATCGTCGACGAATGAAGGCGCCTTCGAAGCGCCGGGATCAGACTGCGCTGGTGCTGGCGATACGCGCACGAGTGACGCGAGGCTCAGCACGATTGCCGCCATCGCCAGACCGATGGCGGCCTTCCACCTGCCCTCCGCCCCCATCATGGCGTTCCCTTGGACAGTCGTGCGATGGACTGATCCACGTTGCGGCAGCCACCGTTGGTCTTGGCATTGCGATAGAGCACCAGGGCGCGCACGTCGTCCTTGGGAATGCCCAGGCCGTTCTCATACAAGGAGGCCAGGAAGCAAAGCGCAACGGGATCGCCCTGAGCTGCCGCAAGCTGCCAGAGCGCGCGCGCGGAGGCGTAATCAGGACTGCCCGCGTTGGGGGAAGCGTAGATCGTGCCGAGCTGTGTGATCGCCCAGACGAGCCGCTGCTCGCCAAGCCCCTGAGCCAAAGCACGCCGCAACCAGAAGCGCGCTTCCTCCCGGTCGCCGCCCGAGCCAGCGAGCTGCTGATCGGCGCGCTTCAGAGCGTCGACGATGCCGACGTTGGCAGCTTCCGTGCCGCGCGGCGAGACTTCGGGGACGGCCAGAATTGCGCTCAAGGTCGTGACCGTCGGCGGGTCAGCCACCACTTCGGCGGTGACGGGAGGCCTGGCGGCCGGCGTGACGAGGCTCGTCACTTCGCTGCGGAATACAAAGGTCGACGCGAACGCCAGCAGCGCCGCGACCAGAAAACCGAGGCCGAATGCGCGCTGAACCGCATAGGGCTTGCTCGTCTCCTCGCCGACCCGCGTGAGGAACCGCGGCGTGTGCGCGGGAAGGGACGGTGGAGGCGGCGTGGGACCTGCCATGGTCCTGCCGGCGCGCGTATCCGGGGTCTTCAGGGGCAGTGGCGGCGGTGTTACGGACGTGCTGGCCGGTGTCGCCGGAATTGCTCCCTGCTGTCTGTTGGCTGGCACCGATGCACCCGGATAGAAGTTGGGCAGCGGTGGCTCTGACCCACGACGCGGCGGGCTCATGCTGGCCGGTACGGCGCGTTGCTGCTGGCGCTCGGGCACAGGCCGCATCGGCGTCACCTCTGGCATCGACCATGAGCGGTCGCGCGCTGCCGCGCCTTCATCCGGCGGCGGCATCACGGGCGTGAGCGGTGTCACGATCGGCAGAGAAGCCGCCGAAACCTGGACGGCTGACGGCAAGTCGCCTCGTGAGGCCACCAACGCAACGCGACCCCGGCGGCGCTCGTCGAGACGTGCAAGACCATCCCCACTGCGCATGCTCAGCGGCGGTTCGGGCAAGGCCGACACTTCTTCTGCGGAGAGCGCGGCGGCGGACACGGCCTCAGCAGCAGCAGCAGCCGCGCCAGCAGATACGACGGCCGCGGCGGCGGCCGGCGGCGCGATGTCAATAGGCAGCGGTTCCGGTATGGTCTCCTGTGCTGCCACGTCGAAGCCCACTTCGTCGTCTTCTTCGGCCTCGTAAGTTTCCTCTTCCTCGGTGGCTTGGTCGGCCATGCGCATGGCTGCAAGGTTTTCCAGCTCGGCCCGCCGCGCCCGCGCCCGCGCCGCAATCTCGGCACGGCGACGGTCGGCGTTAACGACAATGCCGCCGCGAGCCGCGGGCAGGGCAGGCGCACCGCCCGGCCAATCCATGACTTCTCGAATGGATGCCGACGGGATCGAGATCGCCACCGAGGCCCCCGGCTGGAAGGCTTTCGGGCTCACCACTTCGGCGGCCACGACGAGCTCGATGCCCTTCTCACCGACACGCATCCGCTTGGCCTCGTGTGGGCCGGCGGGCCAATCGGTCGCGTCCTGGACATCACCGGTGGCATCAAGCGGATCGATGCGGAACTCCGGCTCTTCCGGCAAGTCGAACACATCCACGACGCGGATGACGGCCTCGTCTTTCGCGATATCGTCGGCGTCTTTCACAATCTCAATCTTGGCAAGCGTCACGTCTCATCCCCGGGGTGGAGCTTATGGAAATCACGACAGCAATCGCTTCTCGCCGGGACTTGCCCTGCGAAAAGCCAAAACCTGCCAATCATCGTCTTTCTTGATGGTGTTGGAGTGCGCCGAATTGGCGGCGAGCAGCCACGCCCGTCCGCATTCGCGAACCCATGCGTGCGTCGGGACATCGTCCCGCGCATTCAAATTTTCAGAGGCACAAAGAATGCGGCGGGCCACGCTCAGCCGAGCGCCTGCCGATGAGGAACGGAGCAATGGAGCGGCTCCACCCCTGAGAGTGGAACCCCGCCGGTCACGGTGCCCAACGGGTCTATCGCTGGTCTCGCGCGGCACTTGGAGTCCTAACATCCTGCGCTACTCGTACTATACGCACTACTCGATACGAAAGCGCCGGGCCCATACAAAGCCCGAACGCGGAATCGCGGACATGGCAACGCCACTGCCCGACCCGCGATTTCGACTTTGGCGCTCCACTCGCCAATGCCGCTAACGCTGCCCAACACACTTCGAGCAGCACGACAGGACTGAAGTCGGCTGCACAATAACAACTGATCAGTCCTCCGCCAACCTAGTCCTTCTATATATTAGGATCAATCGGCGCCGTGCAGATTAGTTGCCGGTCGCGCCAAGACCACGCCAAGACGTCTCAAAGGTTAACCGATACCAGCGGCGATTTTTAGGCGCATATACATGTCGACGCATTGTGCTCACGCGAGGACAAAGTCAGACTGCCTCGGAGGCCTGCCGACCAGCGGCCGAGCGAGCGTCGCACACAGGCGCGACGACACGACGACAGGCATGCTTCTTGTGATCTCTCGTCGCCCAACGCGGCGCTCATTCTCGGAGTGGCGCCGCAGTCGCCTTCACGCGCACGCTGCATGTGCCGCGATGATTTTGGACCGGCGAAATTCGCCGGTCGGTTCAAGGTGAATGTTGTGAGGGTGACCAACGGCACACCGACTTCGAGAGCGACGTCGGTAATGGCCTTACCAACGACGCGCCCAGGTGGTCGGGCCCGCGGTGCCGGCATGGACAGGGAAATGGATGGAGCGGGCGATGGGAATCGAACCCACGACATACAGCTTGGGAAGCTGTCGTTCTACCACTGAACTACGCCCGCACTACCAAACGCTATATCCTTAGGACATTGATGCGTCTAGCGGTTCGTCATACCGCCTCTGAGAGCAATCTATACCAGCACACCTGCTTGGACGCGGCTCTAAGTGCCTAATCGGTGCCTAAAATTCCCACCAGCCAAAGCATCCTCGTTGATACGCCTAGACCTTCGCTATCCACACCACTGGTTTTGACGACTGTCAGTCAGATGGTACGATGACCAAATATTAGCTAGTGCGTTCAGGCTCACGGCTTCTCACTAGCGGCCGTGGGATTGAGCGAGAAATGTTATGACCATCGCAATAGTACGAGGAGTTTCATTCATTACTTTACTCATTGGGTACTCAATTGGAGCTAGCGGCAAGACCGACCCAAGATACCCGCCCTGCATTGCGTGTCGCCATGACTGCGGACACTCACATCTCATCGCAGAGAACAATAACCTCAGGGCTCAGGCTCAGTATCTCTTTGCGAAGCTAGACCAAGCGGAACGTCGCCAAATGTGCCATCGTTGCTTCGAGCCAATCATCTACGCGAAGACACCGACTGAACAAAAAGTCGTTGACCTTATAAAAAAGACCTCAGCACCCCTCGACGAACTCAAAAAAGAACTCGGCATATAGGCAAAAGCCCCGCTTGGCAGCGGGGCTTTCGGTCATCTCAGAATAACCCGCGCAAGTATGGCAACAGCCACGATGACGCTCGCGAGGTCGATGTAGAGCTCGACGTGCATGGATATCTCCATCCAGTCGGCTCGCAGCCACGAGCCAGTTGAGGCCGGGCAATGCGCATTGCAGTCTTGCTCGCGCTAACCACGCCAGCTACGGGGGGCCTAGTAACCTGCTAGGCGGCGGAAACAGTCACGCCGGTGTATCGCTCCAGCGAAATGCGATGTGCGATGTGCGATGTGCGATGTGCGATGTGCGATGTGCGATGTGCGATGTGCGATGTGCGATGTGCGATGTGCGATGTGCGATGTGCCGCGTCGAACTGGCACCATCGGTCTAACGCCACGATGAGGGCGAACGACTTCCCGAGATTAGTCGATTCGACGAACGCACACCATCCCCGAAACCAGTGCTCAATGAGCGCCCAACAGCACTCAAGTCATTGATTTGATTGTGGGGGAAATTCCTTGGGAAGCTGTCGTTCTACCACTGAACTACGCCCGCCGAAGGGCTTCATCTAGCATAGGCGCAGGCAGGCGCAAAGCCAGGTTGGCGGGTCAGCAACGCGCGGGGCCCTCGGCGCCCACCTCTCCCAACGCACCGTGTCCGGGCGCGGCAGTCTCCGTCCACGTCCCCCGATACATGAGAGAGCCAAGGTGCCGCTGATCGCCCCATCACAGAAGCTGATGAGTTTGTGACTTGGTGCGAGCCGTGAGTTGGTGGAATAGGATGCAGCGAGCGTCGCTGATGCTGTGCCGTGCACCGCCAGACGGCTGCCGCCGCGCAAGATTTACGAGCGCGGGGATTTGCGTAACGAATTTGAGCGCCCGGCCGTAGTCGATCGGACAGGGCAGGCGAGGGTAATCGCGGGTTTGAACATGAATGCACTGACAGCCACGAAAGTCTTGGCTCCCACGGACGGCGGCAAGTTCTCCGATCCGGACCGGACCCTCTCGGGTCAGACTCGAGCCCAGGTGGCGCTGAACCGGCTCGACACGCTCTGGATCAACACCGGATCGCTGTGCAACATCACGTGCGTCAATTGCTATATCGAATCAAGCCCATCCAACGACCGCCTTGCCTACCTCAGCGCCGAGGAGGTTCGCGCGTTCCTGCTCGAGGCGAAATCCGCCGGCACGCGCGAAATCGGCTTCACGGGCGGCGAGCCATTTCTCAATGCTCAACTCGGAACCATGCTTGAAGACGCACTCGGCATGGGCTTCCAGGTGCTGGTGCTCACAAATGCCATGCAGCCTATGCTGCGACCGAACGTGAAGAAGCAGTTGCTGGCGCTCAACGCGCGCTACCGCGATCTGCTCTCGATGAGGGTCAGCCTCGACCATTACACCGAGGAGCTGCACGAGGCGGAGCGCGGCAAGCGCACCTGGGCCAAGACGCTCGAGGGTCTCGATTGGCTTGTCGCCAACAACTTCCGGGTGGCAATCGCGGGGCGTACCTGCTGGGGCGAGACGGAGGCTAAGGCGCGTGCCGGCTACAAGGCACTCTATGAAAGCCGGGGCTGGCCGTTCGATGCGGACGATGCCGAAATCACAGTGCTCTTTCCAGAGATGGACGGAAGCCATGATGTGCCCGAGATCACGGTCGCCTGCTGGTCGATCCTTGGCAAGTCACCCGATTCGATGATGTGTGCCTCCTCCCGCATGATCGTCAAACGCAAGGGCGCGGAACTGCCCAGCGTCGTGCCGTGTACCCTGCTTCCCTACGAGCCGGCGTTCGAGATGGGATCGACACTCGCTGACGCGGCCCGTGCCGACAGCGGCATGTTCGATCACGGCGCAATCAAGCTGTGCCACCCGCACTGCGCAAAGTTCTGCGTGCTTGGTGGCGGCAGCTGCTCCTGAAACTGAACCTGTCTCTATGAACAGCCAAAACCCCCGCCGAGTGATCGACGGGGGTTTTCTCGTTGCGTGAACTCGTGAGTGCGCACTGTCCGACCCGGCGCCGCTACTTCTTCAGCGAATCGCGGATCTCCATGAGCAGCTTCTCCTGCAGCGTCGGCTCGGCCGGGGCGGCAGGTGCGGTCTTTTCTTTCTCGAAGCGCTTCCTCAGCTCGTTGATCGCCTTCACCAGCATGAAGACGGCCCAGGCGACGATCAGGAAGCTGATGACGTTGTTCAGGAAGGTGCCGATGTTCATCGTCACGGCGTCCTTGCCGGCCTCGGCTGCCTTCAACGGGATCTTGATGTCTGAAAAATCGACGCCGCCGAGCAGCATGCCGATCGGCGGCATGATGACGTCCTCGACAAGCGACTTGACGATGGTGCCGAACGCGCCGCCGATAATGATGCCGACGGCCATGTCGATCATATTGCCCTTAACTGCAAATTCCTTGAATTCCTGAAGCATGCCCATGGCGTTAACCTTCCCCTGGCTTTCTCCCCGGCTGGAACAATCCAGCAAGCAACCAACGGCACCCCCCGATCGTAGCTGGCTGTCCTTGTGTGTCGGACCGCGACACCGCCCGATCGGATAGCAAAGATAAAGGCTGCCTGAGCGCCGATATACCAGCATTCGGCGAGCGTGGCAGCTCGACTGATCCGAACATGAGTAGCGCCGCCGGATGACCTAATCGGGCGCATGCCGGCGGTCGCAGCGGAGAGGCGTATTAAGGTTGCAGGCACATCTACCCGCAATTTCTGGGCTTCTTCTCCTCCCGTACGCAAAGTATGTTGCTTGTGACGGTGGCGGCGCTCGTTGAGCGCATGCGACCGGCAACTGCGCCTGCGAACCTCAGGCGCGCCTGTTCGTCCGGAAGCCTGGTGCAATTGCGTCCATGATCGAAGGCTGGATCATCGTCGGCGTCGCGCTGCTGTATCTCAGCGGTCTTTTTGCGCTGGCTTGGATTGGCGATCGCACACTGCGGCTGGCGGATGCGCATTCGGGGCGGCCATACATCTACGCCCTCTCACTTGCCGTATACTGTACATCGTGGACATTTTTCGGCAGCGTCGGGCTCGCTGCCACCACGGGCTATGACTTCATTCCGGTCTACCTCGGCCCGATCCTGATGTTCACCCTGGGTTATCGGCTGCTGTTGCGCATCGTCCGCATTGCCAAGAGCCAGAACGTCACTTCGGTCGCTGATTTCATCGCCTCGCGCTACGGCAAAAGCCAGTGGGTGGCGGCGATTGTCACGCTCGTCGCCATCTTCGGTTCGCTGCCTTACATCGCCCTCCAGCTGAAGGCGATCAACGTTTCGGTGGAAACGCTGCTCGGCGCCAATGCGATCTCGGCGATCGACGTGCCACGCATCGGCTTCGTCGACACGGCGCTCGTCATCACCCTCGTGCTTGCCGCGTTCGCGATCCTGTTCGGGACCCGCCACATCGACGCCACCGAGCACCAGGACGGCCTGATGCTCGCAATCGCGGCCGAGTCGGTCGTCAAGCTGGTGGCGTTCGTCGCGGTTGGCCTTTTCGTCATGCTGAACCTGTACGGCGAGCCCGGCGCGTTCCTGCAGCGCGCGGAGGAAAGTCCGATCGTCACGAACCTGTTCAGCCAGGGCTTCAACGGCGGCACATGGCTCACCGTAACGCTGCTGAGTTTCGTGGCCGTGCTGCTTCTACCGCGCCAGTTCCACGTGGCCGTCGTCGAAAACAACTCGGAGGCGGAGGTCCGCCGGGCCGCCTGGCTGTTTCCGCTCTATCTGCTGCTGATCAACATCTTCGTCATTCCGATCGCAGCAGCCGGCATGATGCAATTCAAGACGGGCGTCCACGACCCCGACTTCTTCATGCTGGCAATCCCGATCTCAGCCAGCAGCAAGGCGCTGACGCTGGTGGCGTTCCTCGGTGGCCTGTCGGCGGCAACGGCGATGGTGATCGTCGAATCGGTGGCGCTCGCCATCATGGTCTGCAACGGCCTCGTCGTGCCGGTGCTGCTGCGCCAGAACCTGATCGAAGCGCCCAAGCAGGAGGACATGGCCTCCGCGCTCCTGTTGATCCGGCGCATCTCGATCGCGGTCCTGCTCTTGCTCGGCTACCTCGTCTACCAGCTCGTCGGGCGTTCGTCCGGGCTTGCCGCAATCGGCCTTCTGTCGTTCGCGGCGATGGCGCAGTTCGCGCCGGCTTTCTTCATCGGCCTCATCTGGCGCAAGGGCACGGCGCGGGGCGCCATTGCCGGACTGCTCGCCGGCAGTGGCATGTGGGCCTACACGCTCGTTCTGCCCTGGTTTGCCAAGGCTGGCTTGCTGCCGATGTCGCTCATCGAGGATGGTCCATTCGGTATCGGCCTGTTGCGACCTCAGGCGCTTTTCTATCTGCAGTTCGAGCCATTGACGCACGGCGTGCTTTGGAGCCTCTCAGCAAACGTGCTGTCCTATCTCACCGTATCGCTGCTGAGGCCGCCCGAGCCCATCGAGCGGATTCAGGCACAGTCCTTCATCCAGGACGATGCCCCACGCAGCGTGGCCAACACTCCCGCGTTCCGGCTGTGGCGAACCAGCGTGACGATGTCGGACCTGGAACGCACCGTCGGGCAATATGTCGGCATGGATCGCGCCGCCCGCTCCTTCAACGAGTATCTGGCCAGCCGTAACATCGCGCCGTCGCGCGAAGCCGAGGTGGACATTCCCGCGGTGCGCTTCTCAGAGCATCTGCTGTCGAGTGCAATCGGCTCGGCATCAGCGCGACTCGTGTTGTCCTTGCTGCTCAAGCGCGGCAACATGTCGAGCCAGTCGGCGATGAAGCTGCTCGACGACGCTTCCGAGGCGCTGCAATACAACCGCGACCTGCTGCAATCAGCGCTCGACCAGGTGCGGCATGGGCTGTCCGTCTTCGACAAGGATATGCGGCTCATCTGCTGGAACCGGCAGTTCCGGGAGCTGCTCGAGCTGCCGCCGGAGATCGGGCGGGTCGGCGCTCCACTCAACAAGATCCTGCGGGTGCTGGCGGAGCGCGGTGACTTCGGACCAGGCGATATCGATCAACTCGTGGAGAGCCGGCTCTACCGCCTGGCGGTACGCAAGGAGACGTTCCAGGAACGCATCCTGTCGGGACGGCGCCATATCGAGATCCGCACAAGCTCGATGCCACAAGGCGGCATCGTGACAACGTTCTCCGATATTACCGACCGAGTTGCTGCGGCAAACGCACTGGCGCGCGCCAACGAGACGCTCGAGCGGCGGGTGCGGGAGCGGACCGCGGAACTTCTGGAAGTCAACGCAGCGCTGGCCATCGCCAAGTCAAAGGCGGACGAAGCGAACCTCGACAAGACGCGGTTCCTCGCCGCGGCAAGCCACGACATCCTGCAGCCGCTCAATGCGGCACGTCTTTACGCGACAAGCCTTCGCGAGCGGCCGCTGCCGGAGACCGAGGAGAAACTTGCCAAGAACGTCGATGCATCATTGTCGGCGGTCGAGGAGATTTTCTCTGCGCTGATCGAGATCTCGCGCATGGACGCCGGGCGGATGGAGCCCGACATCAACGACTTCCCACTGAGCGAGGTGTTCGCACAACTGCTCGTCGAGTTCGAGCCGATGGCGCGCGAAAAGGGGCTCACCCTCAAGGTGGCGCCGACATCGGTGTGGCTGCGCTCGGACCGCCGCATGCTGCGCCGCGTCCTGCAGAACCTCGTTGCCAACGCGATCAAATACACCCGGACGGGAACGGTGCTGCTCGGTGCGCGACGCCGCGGCGAGGAGATCGACGTGCAGGTCCTCGATACCGGACCCGGCATACCGCGCGACAAGCAGACGGTGATCTTCAAGGAGTTCCAGCGACTGGAGGGACCAGGCTCCAACGTGCGCGGTCTCGGGCTCGGACTTTCGATCGTGGAACGCATCTGCCGGATCCTCAATCATCGTATCCGCCTTGCATCACAACCGCGACAGGGCTCCAACTTCTCAGTGCGCGTACCCGCTGCGCCACCACGCACGCTCGCCGCTCCCGAGACCACGCCACAACCGCGGTCGGGCGGATTGGCAGGCCTCACTGTGATGTGCATCGACAATGAGCCTGCCGTCCTGTCGGGGATGGAAGCGCTGCTGACGGGATGGGGGTGCACGGTGCGCACGGCACCCAGCGCGCACGCGGCGGTTACGCTTCTCGAAGAAGCGCCGTTCGTTCCCGACATTCTGCTGGCCGACTTCCATCTGGACAGCGGGACGGGCGTCGATGCGGTGCTGCGGATTCGCAAGGCGCTGGAGCAGGAGGTTCCGGCCGTCATCATCACGGCGGATCATACGCTGGAAGTGCAGCGCGAAGTTAAGGGACACGAGCTGACCATGCTGCGCAAGCCACTGAAGGCGGCCGCCCTGAGGGCGATCCTCAACCAGCTCACCATCCGCAGGCAGGCTGCCGCCGAGTAGACGCGCCTCACGTCTCATTGCAACGAGACCGGCTCGCCAAAAGACCGACTGCGCTGCGCTCAGTTGGCGATCTTCTGCCAGGAGCTGTTGTCTATGCGATTGACTGCGATCACCGCCTGAGTGCGGCTGTCGACGCCCAGCTTCTGCAGAATCGCCGAGACGTGCGCCTTGATGGTCGCCTCTGAAACGCCGAGCTTGTAGGCGATCTGCTTATTGAGCAGTCCCTCCCCCAGCATCATCAAGACGCGGATCTGCTGCGGCGTAAGAGAGGAAAGCCGTGCGATGAGGTCACTTGTCTCCTCGTCTCCAGTATTCGACAGGTCGATGTCAGCGGGCGACCAGATGTTGCCGCTGAGCACACTGCGTACCGCCGTGCGGATCTGGTCGACCGGTTGGGACTTGGGAACAAAGCCAGAGGCGCCACAATCCATGCAGCGGCGGATCGTGACCGGATCGTCATTGGCCGACACGACCACGACGGGGACTTCGGGATGCTGACCGCGCAAGAAAACTAGACCGGAGACGCCCTGCACACCGGGCATCGTCAGGTCGAGCAGAATGAGGTCGACCTCCAGGCCGCCTGCGAGCTTCTCAGTGAGCTCGTCGAGCGAGCCGGCCTCGATGATCTCGGAGCTTTCCAGAGACGCCGACAAGGCCTGGTTGAGCGCGCCGCGGAACAACGGATGATCATCCACGATCACGATGCGGTAGGATAACATTCCACCTCCTGGGGCCCCTCCCGGCCATCGGGAAACTGGTAGCCATGCAAGGCCAAACGCGCCATACGTGTACCTGCCGCACCCTCACGGGCACTCAAGATACACACGGCGCAGCGCTCCAAATTCTGCGATTGCATGTTGCCGGGCGACAAACGCCGCCGCACTTGCGACGCTGCGTCGCAGTTCTGACACAGACGCCAATTTAAGCAAGGTATTGTGTGAGCTTTCAAGTCGGGAATTGTCGGGAACGGCAATTTTGGTTTACTCGGCAACTGGGCGACGCCCGCCCGGCAACTGGCATGCCAAAGCGCGCACGCGCGCCAGACAATCGGGGCGGGATGCTGCCCGGGCGGGCTGGGATGCTGGCGGAGGAGCAATCATGATCGAGCGGAAAGAGCGAAAGCCCTACTGGCGGCACACCAAGGTGCAAATGCTTGCCAGCCTGCTGCCGTTTCTGCTGGTGATCATCGTATTGCCGCTCTACAGCGAACCGCTCAATTCGGAGCGCTTCCTTGGCTTCCCCATCGGCTACTTCTTGACAGCGCACGGGATATTCGTGATCGCCGTCGCTACCGTCGCCAGTTTCGTCAACCGGCAGGATGCCATCGACCACTGGCACGGCGCGCACGAAGACACCTGACCCCGCAAAGACGGGGGCGAGGGTGGGCGACCGGCAGCGGCTCGCCTGCTGCTCCCGCCAGAATTCGACGCCATGAGCCGGAACAGGCCATGGGCAGACCACAAAATGCTGTACCCATGTCAATTCGTGGAGGGCGTTTGCGTTCATTGAACGGCAACCGTGCTCCTGCCAGTTCTCGAGTTCTTGTTTGTCACGCTGTACCCCGGCACACGACCGCAAATCATGGTCCTGTCTTGAGCATGTTTTTCGCGCTGTGCCGCTGCGCCTGTCCGCTAAACATGCTTTAGCTCACCCCACGAACTTGCACTCGATCGAGGCTCCAGCTCACGCCCCATGTCGTTCACGCCCCCGACACGCTTGGTCAATCCGCGCCTCGGCACCTATTTCGGCATATTCGCCAGTGCACTCGCGGCGGTTTTCTTTCTGGCTGCGATCTTCGAGCAGCTGGGCCTGTCCGACACGTTCCTGCGTCTGATGATGATGCTCGCGCCGGTCGCCCTCTACGGCACCATCGGCGTTGCCGCTGCTACGCGCCAGCCGCTCGACTATTTCGCCGCGGGACGTCGCGTGCCCGCGGTGTTCACGGGACTCGCCCTGTCGATCACGGCATTCGGGTCTACCGGACTGGTGGCGCTGAGCGGTCTCTTCTTCGTCAGCGGCTTTGACGGACTTGCGATCACCATCGGCGGACTGGCGGGCTTCGTCGTTATGGCGATCCTGCTGGCGCCGTTCCTGCGCAAGTTCGGTGCCTACACGGTGCCGACCTATCTGGGGCGCCGTTTCGAGAGCCGCCTGCTGCGTCTGCTTGCGGCTGTATTTCTGGCGGTGCCGATGCTGCTGCTCGTTGCCGCCGAACTGAGGATCGCAAGTGTCGTCGGCGGATGGCTGTCTGGCATGTCTGCGGGGATGCTGCTGCCGAGCTTCGCGCTCTTCGTGCTCGCCTCACTGGTGCTGGGGGGCATGCGCTCTCTGTCGTGGTCCAACGCTGCCCAAGCGATTACCGTGCTGCTGGCGTTTCTCGTACCGGTGGCACTTGTCGCGGTGCTGGTGACGAAACTGCCCATTCCGCAGTTGAGCTACGGACCCATTGTGCGCGGCCTGATCCGGCACGAAGCCGCCCTCTCCCTGCCGGACCTTGCGGCGGCGCCCTTCAGCCTCGATCTGCCAGGGGAAGGATTCGCAACGATCGCCAAGCGGTTCGCGACGCCGTTCGGCGCTATCGGGCCAGTGGCCTTCGTGATCACCATGCTGACCGTGATGGCCGGGCTCGCATCGGCACCCTGGCTCCTGCCTCGCGTCTCGACGACGCCCGGCGTGCACGAGGCGCGCAAGTCGCTCGCCTGGGCAACGGTATTCTTCGGCGTTCTCGTACTAACGATGACGTCGGTCGCCGCTTTCATGCGCGCCCCACTGATGGACCTCGCTCTCACGGCCGAGCCCGGTCAGATTCCTGACTGGCTGAAGAGCCTCAGCGCGGCCGGTCTCGTGGAGCTGACGTCGGCCTCGACGCGCGTCGCGATCGGTTCAGTCGCCTTCTGGCGCGACGGCGTGTTCCTGGCCCTGCCGATCGCGACCGGCCTGCCGGCGGCCTTCGTCTATCTCGCCGCCGCTTCGGCGATCGCTGCGGCACTGGCGGGAGCCGGCGGGGCGGCCATGGCGCTCGGCAATCTGCTCGCCGAGGACATACTCAACGGACTTTCCTGGGAGCCCCCGAGCGACGCAGTGCGGCTCATTCTCGCCCGGTCCATGCTCGCCGCTGCGCTCGGCGCGGGCACGGCGCTCGCCATCGCAGCGCCGACCGATCCGCTCGCCCTGCTGCTGTGGGCAATCACAATTACCGGAACGACGGCCTTTCCCGTCCTTGTGCTGTCAATATGGTGGAAACGGCTCAACAGTTTCGGGGCACTCGCCGGCATGACATCGGGCTTCGCCATCTCCACGAGCGCCATCATCGCTGGCGAAGCCGGCCTTTTCGATGCGGCGGGCACGGTCGTTGCTGCGCTCGGGATGCCAATCGGCACGGGTGCAGCAATGCTGGTCTCCGTACTGACGCCGTCCCCAAGCCGGCACGCCCTGGAGCTGGTCCGCGACATCCGCGTGCCAGGCGGAGAGATTCTCTACGATCGCGAGATGCAGAGGCTGCGGCTCAAGCAGCGGCGCAGCAGCACGACCTGATCCCGGCGGGCTGCGGATCCACGCTGAGTTCCACTTGTTTGATGCGGCGGTTCAGCGTGAAGAACATGCTCGCGCGCTCAAGGTGCCATGCAGGTGCCGATGAAGTGCAGCGCCACCTCACGCCGATGCGGCCGGGCGCGATGTTCGACGACATAGATGCCCTGCCACGTGCCCAGCCGCATGCGACCGTTCAGGACCGGGACCGAGAGTGTGACAGGCATCATCATTGCCTTGATGTGCGCGGGCATGTCGTCAGGCCCTTCGCTGTCGTGACGGTAATGCGGCCCCTCGGGCGCGAGGCGACGCAACGCGGCAACCAGATCGTGCTGCACGTCGGGATCAGCGTTTTCCTGGATCATCAACGATGCCGACGTGTGCCGGATGAGAAGATGGACGATGCCATCACCGGCCTCAACCTCGCGCAACCAGCGGGCGACATCGGCGCTGATCTCCGTACAGCCCGGACCGCCGGTGGCGACGCGCAGCAGACCGGATGCCTGGGCCAGCGGCGTGGCGACTGCCGTTGCCCGGTTCTGGTGGAGCTGATCCGATCTGTCGGCGGACATTATCACCCCGTATCGCCGTGCGTCGCCTCGCAGCACCAAACGTCAGCACAACATTCGCGATCAGACCGACGCTAGAGCGGAACCGCGCCGTCCTTCTTCTCCTGCTGTTCCAGCTTTTTCAGACGCTCGCGGAACTTCTTCATGATGCCCTCGAAATAGTCGAAGGCCTGATCGAGATCCTTTTCGGACGGCAGCTTGAAGCCCTGGCCGGGGGGCGCCAGGGGAGGCGCTTCGCCGGGTGCACCCTGGGAGGTGCCATCCCCAGGCTGGCCGGGGTTTAGGCCCATCACGTCCTCAAGGCGGCGGTTCTCGTCCTTCAGTGAGCGGTTCTCCTCCTCGAGGCGGGCGATACGGTCCTGCAGCGACCTCTGATCGTCCGGCAGCGCGCGGCAGGCCCACGTGCCGTCTTCATTCGCACACATGGAGACGGCGCCGGTCTGCGTGTCCAGTCGAATAAAGCCGCCATCCGTCGGAGTCATCGTGTAGCGGCCGGCCGCCTCTTCCGAAGCCGACGCAGCAGTTACGCCCATGCAGGCAACGACGAGTACGGATAGGGCGGGTGACGTGAAACGGGGCATCGCAGCTCCTCCTTGCGGCAATCTCGGATCTTACAGGCCCCAAGTAGCACAACCACCCTGGGTCGCATTGCGGCAGGACAGTCGTCCAGCCGGCATCCCGGAAGACCCATCGGGGCGAATCAGTTGGCTTCCAACACGGCCGGCGTCTCCGCCTTTCCCCGCACATGGTCCCGATGCCCCGCTCCAACAAGGCCTAAATCCAGGTGAAACGCGCACATACCCCGCGATACGACGACACTTAACCGAACATTTACTGCCGGCTGCCAGCTTCGCAGACGCGGTTCTTGCTCGTGTCTCGTCCGAACCGGCGTTGATCCTGACACGGCGCAAACGGACGGCCGCGGAACCGTTCGTCCTCCCCTGTGGAGCCGCCTCGCCAGGACGCCTGAAGCGAGTGAAAACGGGGACGAGAATGTCGACGCAATTCGGGGGCGAAACGCTTGGCGGCGCGGGCGCGCGTGACGAAACAAGCCAAGAGGCGGCAGCAACCTACCAAGCCGATGACCTGCGCAATCTGATCGAGCGGATTGCAGAGCAAATGGCCGACGCCGACCAGCGTCAGTCGGCAGCTTTGGCCCAGATGCTGTCTCGGGTCGAGATGCTCGCTGCCGAAGCCCGCAGCCAGAAGGCCAATGTGCCCGCGGAATTCCTGCCTGCCTTCGAACGCATCGAGGACGGCGTCTCACTGCTCGCCGAGCGCATTGCCCGCGCTCATATGGCCCATGCCGATGGCTCCCAGTTGGATGTGGACGTTTGTGGCAATGGCGCGTGTGAGCCCGCACCAAAACACTGCAACGCTGTTCAACCGGCTGCGACAAGCACTTCCGCTGCTCACGAAACTGAGGTCGCCGTTGCACAAGAGCCGCCCCGGGAGGCAGCCGCCGCCGCGATCGATCCGGTGATGGCCAACGACGAAGATGCTTGGGACCAGTCCGCAGTCGACGCACTCGCCGCGCACTACGAGGAGCAGCTCGGCAATCCTCTGGACTTCATTGGCGAATATGACGGCCGAGCTGACGATGCGGCCGGAATCGAAGCCGAGGCGACACGTGCGGCGGACCACGTTGCGACCGCTGCCTTCCTGCCGGGGGACGTCAAGGCAGCACTTCAGGACGACGAGAAGTCATGGCTCGAGGACCGCTTCTTCGAGATCGCCCGCCGTCTCGAGGATGGTCTTGCTCAAGTCGATACGAAATCGCCACTATCGCTGCTCGACGCCCGCTTCGACCAGCTCGAGCAGAACTTCGGCAGCGCAATGACCGACGTCGCGACCCGTCGGGACGTTGAAGCGCTGCACGTGCTCGAAGGCCACATCGCCGAGTTGACGCAGCAGTTCGAGGAGACGCGCGGCCAGCTCGACCGCCTGGATGGGATCGAACACTCCCTGGCCGCCGTCATCGACCGGCTTTCCGACCCGCGGTTCGATCTGGCGCTTGAGCGGACGGGCACGGACGAGCGAGACCTGGAGCACCTCATCTCCTCGGCTGTCGAGCAGATCTCAGAACGCGTTTACGGCAATCAAGCCCCGGCACCGGACGTGCACAGCCTCGCAGAGGGCATTGCCAAGCGGCTGCATACGTCGCAGCCGCAGCTGCCGGACTTGCGCGATCTGGCTGACGGCATTGCCGAGGCTGCGGCCCAGCGCGTCGCCAGCCGGCTTGCGGACTTTGCGCCACGACAGGAAGAGGGCAACGGCGAAGACGTCTCGGCAATCCGCCATCTGCTCGACCAGTTCATCACGGAGCGCCGCGAGGGCGAAGAGCAGACCGCGGCCATGCTCGACACGATGCAGCGTGCGATCATTCGCGTGCTCGATCGGGTCGACGCACTGGAGATGTCGCACCCCAAACCCAGCGCTGCCGACCATGCCCGATATGGTGCGGACCCGATCGCGCGCACTGTCGAAAGTGCGCCGCTGCAGCCCAAGGCAACGAAGGCAAGCGGCGATGCGGGCCCTGGCCGGCCGACGCCCTATGACGCAGCTGAGCGTGAGCCTGCCCAGCGCGCCTTTGCGGAACCACCACAGCACGCCAAGGTTGTGCCTCAACCAGCTTCGCCGCAGCAGCAGCAACCGCCGCACCTGCCCGGTTCGCAGGCCTCGATCGAGCGGCTGCGGCAGGACTTCATTGCTGACGCACGGCGCGCGAAGGAACGGGCATCGGCAGCGACGACGCCCGCCGCCGCTGGGGCTGCAGCTATCGCGGCAGGCGCGATGCGCGCGGCGATGGCCCACGCAGAGCCCGAGGCAGAAACACCGGCAGCGATCGGCGTGAAGCTCGCGAAGCCGCGCGCCAGCGAGGCTGCGGAGGAGATCAGCACGGGCAGCTCGGTGCTCAGCCGCTTCCGCAAACCGTCACGCAAGCTTCTTGTCTCCGCCATCGTGCTGATGATCGCAATCCCCGGCGTGATCATGCTGCTCAAGAAGGGGCGCGTCGGTGCCAGCATTCCGACAGCGATCGAGCAGGCGGAAAAGCCGGCGGCGCGCGAGATTTCTCCCGTCGCACCGGCAGTCGCCGGAGCGGTGCAGGAGTCGGTCACGACCTTCGTGCCGACGAGCACCAGGCCCGACGCTGAGGATCCAAAGGCTGCCGGCATGATGAGCCGGCCGGACAAGCTGCCGATGTCGGAACGTGGCCAGTTCGGTGGCACCATGCAAAAGGATGGTGCGGTCGCGGCTCCGCAAGATGCCAGCACACAGGTCGGCGCTGCCCGGGGCGACGAGACAGCGCCGGCCACTGTGCGGCCTTCTGCAGGCGGAAGCAGTGGCATCCTCCCTGGCAATCCCCAGACCCAGATGCCGCGGCCCTTCAATGGCTCGCAGGACGGACGAGCGGCGCCAGCTAATGTGATGCCGATTGTTCCCGTGTCGCCGATCTCTTCTGCTTCCCCTCCGGCTGGTATCACGGTTGCCCATCCACGCAACCGGCCGACGCTGGAGCAATTGCAGACGCTCGGCGAGCGGCAGGCGCAGGCGCAACTGTCGAGCCAGCTCGGCGAAGCGCAGGTGAACGCTATTCCCGCAGCCTTGATCCCGGAATTCATGCAGGGCCAGAATACGGGTCCGGCCGTGCCCGAAACACCGGCGGTCAGCGCTTCTCTCAGCGACTCCCACAGGCGTCCGATCGATCTGCCGCCGGCAACCGTCGGACCGCTGTCGCTGCGCATGGCGGCGGCGAAGGGCGACCCCTCCGCCGAATTTGCCGTGGCTGCCCGGTTCGCCGATGGAACGGGCGTGCAACAGGATCTCGGCGAGGCGATGCGTTGGTATCAGCGCTCTGCGGCGCGTGGATTCGCACAGTCGCAATACCGCGTCGCGACATTCTATGAGCGCGGCCTCGGCGTGAAATCAGACATGGCCCGCGCCAAGGTCTGGTACCAGCGGGCGGCCGAGGGCGGCAACATCAAATCCATGCACAACCTTGCCGTCCTCAGTGCAGGCAAGGCGGCGAAAGTGCCAGATTATGCGGGTGCTGCGCGTTGGTTCAAGGCGGCAGCCGATCACGGCCTCGCCGACAGCCAGTTCAATCTGGCGGTGCTGCACGAAAGCGGCCTCGGTGTCGCGAAAGAGGCGAAGGAAGCCTACTTCTGGTACGCCCTGGCGGCGCGTGGAGGCGACGCGGAGGCGGCACGCCGGCAGCAGGCGACCAAGCAGGCGATGAGCGCTGCCGACATCACCGCCACAGAGCAGCGGATCGCTGCGTGGCGGCCGAAAGCCGGTGATCGGGTCGCCAACGATCCCTTGACGGCCAGCGAGGCCTGGAAGGCGCGGGCCACGGCAGAAGGTGCCATCTGAGGCAAGCCCCTCAGACCGCGAGAGACAACCTCCACGGACGTGTGCCCTCCATATTGAACGCTGCGGCGTTCTTTTGGGGGGCGCAGCCGTTTTGGGCCCGTTCCGCTCGCGGCGTCGGATCCGCCCCTGCGGGGCTACAATCATTTTCGCTGCCGGGCTCACCCCACGGACGAAGATGCACATGGTCGCATTGACCCGGGCTATTCAAGACGCGAAACCTATCAGTGGGAGAAAATCGTTTCACAGGTAGCCGTCGCAGCCGTGACGAAACGCGGCTGTAGTTTGCGGGCCCCCGACAATCAAGCCAACAAGATCGCACCCGTAAAAGGCGCGAAGCGGATCCTTTCATGAACTTCTATCTGCCTATTGCCGAGATGTCCGCGAACATATTCGTGTTTCTCGGCATGGGAGCGGCCGTTGGCTTTCTGTCGGGCATGTTCGGCGTCGGCGGCGGGTTCCTGATGACTCCGCTCCTGATCTTCTCGGGCATTCCAGCGGCCGTGGCGGTCGGTACGGAGGCCGCCCAGATCGTGGCGTCATCGGTATCAGGCGCCATCGCGCAGTACCGACGCAAGAACGTCGACATCAAGATGGGCGTGGTGCTGCTGACGGGTGGTATCTTCGGTTCGGCAATCGGCGTGCAGGTGGTGAAGATCCTGCGTCAGATCGGCCAGTTCGAGCTGTTCGTGTCCCTCACCTACGTGACGTTCCTGGGCATCATCGGCACGCTGATGCTGATCGAATCGCTCAACACAATGCACAAGGCGCGAGGCGGCAAACAGGTGTCCGCACGGCGGCCGGGCCAGCACAACTGGATCCACGGACTGCCGTTCAAGATGCGATTCCACCGCTCCAAGCTCTACATCAGCGCCATTCCGCCACTGATGATCGGCGCGTTCGTCGGTTTCCTCGGCGCCATCATGGGCGTCGGCGGCGGCTTCGTCATGGTGCCAGCAATGATCTACCTGTTGCGCGTGCCAACCAATGTCGTGGTGGGAACTTCGCTCTTTCAGATCGTGTTCGTGACCGCGGCAACGACCATCATGCATGCAACGCAGAACCACACCGTCGACATTGTGCTGGCGATGCTGCTTATGGTCGGCGGCGTGATCGGTGCGCAGTTCGGCGCCGTCGCGGGCGAGAAACTCAAAGGCGAGCAACTACGAGCGCTACTGGCCGGTCTCGTGCTGCTCGTCTGCCTCAGGATCGCCTACGGGCTGGTCGTACCGCCAAGCGAACTCTATTCGATCGGCGGCGTGCTCGGGGGACACTGACGATGACGCTTCCTGCAAACTCGTGGCGCCCAGTTCTGTTTGGAGCCTTGCTGGGTCTCGGCGTGATGGCTCTGGCCCTCATTCCCCTTCTGAGCAGATCAGCGCAGGTCGCTTATGCGGCTCCGCCTGCGACACAGCAAACAGTACCGGGACAACCGGTCGCGGCACCGCAGCAGCCGGCGCAGCCCGTTCTCGGCCCAGACGGCCGAATGCCCGAATCAGTGGAGGCTGACGTTTCCACACGGTCCGTTGCCGTGACATCGAGCTTCACGGGCACTGAGATCATCGTGTTCGGCACAGTCGAGCACAGCCGGCAACCGACGGCGGAGAGCGGCTACTACGACGTCGTGGTGGTCGTCGACGGAACGCCATCACCAATCGTCGCCCGGCGCAAGGCGAACGTGGCCGGGCTGTGGATCAATGCCAACTCGATACGCTTTGACAAGGTGCCGAGCTACTATGCGATCGCTTCTACGCGGCCAATCGAGGAAATCGCGGATCCGCAGGTGCTCGACAAGTACCGGATCGGTTTCCAGAGCGTGCACATGTCGGCAGCCCCGCAGCAGGCGCAGCTAGCGCCCGAGGAGATGGCCGAGTACCGGCAAGCGGTGATCCGATTGAAGGAGAAGGACCAGCTCTATCAGAAGAAGGAGACTGGTGTAGCCTTCATCGGGCGGAGCCTGTTCCGCAGCGCGATCTCGCTGCCGGCCAACGTACCCGTCGGTCCACTTGTCACGCACACCTACCTCTTCAAGGACGGCAAGCTTCTGAGCCGCCATTCGAACAGCGTAATGCTGCAACGCGAGGGCCTGGAGCGCTACCTCCACAACTTTGCTTTCGAATACCCAATCTTCTACGGCATCTTCGCTGTCTTCATAGCGGTCGCCGCAGGGCTCATCGCATCAACGCTGTTCAAGCGCGGCGCACACTGATCGCCACGATCGCTGATCGGTGTGAACTGCAATGCCAGGCGAGGCTTCTCTCATCATGCCGGGAGGTTGTGGTTGCGGCCCGCAATCAATCCGGCCGCAACAGGCGCGTGGCGACCGGATAAAGGCCTTCCTGCCCGAGCAGCCACACCGCCATGCGCTCGCTTGCGAACATCGAGCCGAAGGCTTCGTCCATGACATTAAGGCCGCCGGTGTAGCTGCCAAAGGCAGGTAGAATAAGCCGCAGGCTGTTGCCAACGAAGCAGGGCCGGCGAAGGGTCAGACCATTCAGCACCACCTTGGCTGCGGGATGCAGATGACCGGCGATCTCGTGGGTCGTGCGTGCGGGCCCGGGCTCATGACACAGCCGCAGCCCTTCCACGGTGATCTCGTCGCGGACGTGCCCTCCCAGATGACCGGTGGCAGCCGGATCGTGGTTGCCCGTGATCCAGATCCACTCGCAATGATCCTGCATGAGGCGCAGGCGTTGCAGGTCGTCTGCATGCATGCGGCTCGGCCCCTCCGCATCATGAAAACTGTCCCCCAAAGCGATGACCGTTTCGGCCCGATAGCGGTCGATGACCCGTGCCAGCCGATCGAGGGTATCGCGGGTGTCGTAGGGCGGCAGCATCTGGCCGCGACCGGCGAAGGCCGAGCCCTTTTCCAGGTGCAGGTCGGCAACGATCAGCGCGCGCTCGGCCGGCCAGTAAAGCGCCCCCGACATGTCGGCGCGGAACGCCTTGCCGCAAACGACGACCGGCTGGTCAACGAAATCGTCGATGCCCAGGCGATCGGGCTTGAGTTGCAGCATCACTTCACCCTCACAGCAGAAATGACGGCACACGAACATGGCGGCGACCAACGCAGAACGAACGCCTCTCATTCCGGAGGTAGCCTAGAGCGGGTTCGAGCCACATGGAATCCCAACCACGCTCTGTCCCTCGTCTCGACCGTGCCTTTGTAACTGAACCGCACCGTTTATCGGCTCAACAGGGCGCGGTATCCCGGATCGAGCACCAAAATCACCGGCAAAGGCCGCCAATCGTTGTTGAATGCAGGGTGCTAGCCAGTCGCCTCGCGAATCAGTGCCTCGGCCGCATCCCTCAATACATGCTCGCGCGCCGAATGCGCGACCATCTCGCGACCAATCTCCAACAAAATCGGAACTGACAGCGGTGAAACACGAGGCAGCGCCACATGGCGCACGCGTCCCTCGATACGGGACAGGAACTCACCCAAACGCGCGACATCGAGCAGGCCCGTCGCCGCATCCCTCCAGGCCGCCTCCAGAAGGATGTGGCCGGGATCGTGGCGGCGGAGCACATCGTAAACCAGATCGGTCGACATGGTGACCTGCCGGCCCGACTTCTCCCGACCCGGGTGACGGCGCTCGATAAGCCCTGCAATGACGGCGGCGATACGGAACGTCCGTTTCATCATGCTCGATTGTGCGAGCCAGGCATCAAGGTCGTCGCCCAGCATGTCGACACTGAACAGGCTGCCGAGATCGAACGCGCGATCAGCAATCATCTGCGACAGGTCTGCGTCGCACCACAGCGATAGGCCGTAATCGTTGGCAACGAAGCCCAATGGGCGTGCGCCGATGCGCTCCAAGCGCCGGGTCAGAAGCATGCCGAGTGTCTGGTGGGCGAGGCGACCCTCGAAGGGGTAGGCGACGAGATAGTGGCGCCGATCGCGCGGAAACGTCTCGACGAGGACGTCGTCGACACCGGGCAGCTCTGACCGCTCGGCTTGAAGAGAGAGCCACTCGGCCACCAGCGCGGGGAGCGCATCCCAGCCGCTGCGATCTGCGAGCATGCGGCGGACGCGAAACGCAAGGTGCGTCGACAGCGGGAACTTGCCGCCACCATAGCTTGGGATCATCGGATCCGTGGCCGACGTGCGCGAGACGAACGCCTCGGTCTCGCGAAGACCTTCGAAACGTACGACCTCGCCGGCAAAAACGAACGTGTCTCCGGGGCGAAGCTGTTCGATGAAGTACTCGTCGATCTCGCCGAGAACCCGGCCGCCAGCGAGCGTGCCGGGCTTGCCGGCAGAGCGCATGGCGCGGCGGGATCCGAGGAGACGAACGCGGATGACCGGACTGTCGACAATGGTGCCGACGTTCAATCGGTACTGCTGGGCAATACGCGGGTGGGCGATGCGCAGCATGCCATCATCGCCCGGACGCAACTTTGCAAAGCGATCATAGGACTTCAGGGCATAACCGCCCGTCGCAACGAAATCGACGACGCGATCGAAGGTGCGGCGATCGAGATCGGAATAGGGGGCGGCGCGACGGACCTCGTCGAAAAGCGCGTCGGGGTGAACGGGCCCGGCACACGCCATCCCAAGCACGTGCTGGGCGAGGACGTCGAGTGCGCCGGTGCGCGAGAGGACAGCATCCTGCGCGCCTTCGTTCGCGGCTTCGAGAGCGGCCCGGCATTCGAGCACCTCGAACCGATTGGACGGCACGAGCAGGGCACGCGATGGCTCATCGAGCCGGTGATTTGCGCGGCCTATGCGCTGCGTGAAGCGGCTCGCGCCCTTTGGCGCGCCAACATGGATGACGAGATCGACATCGCCCCAATCGATACCCAGATCAAGCGTCGAGGTGGCCACGACGGCGCGCAAAGCGCCAGATGCCATGGCCGCCTCCACCTTGCGGCGACGACCTGCCTCGAGCGAGCCATGATGCAGTCCGATCGCAAGACCGTCGTCGTTGATGCGCCACAGCTCCTGGAAGACGAGTTCCGCCTGCATGCGGGTATTGACGAAGACGATGGCGAGCCGGTGCCGTTTGAGGGCGGCGTAGATCTCAGCCATCGCATAACGCGCGGAATGACCCGACCAGGGCAGCGGCTCGCGCGCCTCAAGAATCGTCACATCCGGCTTTGCACCCGTTCCGGCATCGATCACGTCGGACATCAGCCGCACGTGCTCCGGTTCCGTTTGCGCTACGAGATAGGCGCGCAGCTCGCTTGGCCGGGCGACGGTTGCCGAGAGTCCAATGGTCATCACCGGCTCTCGCGCGAAATTGCCAAGTCGTGCCAGATCAAGCGCCAGCAAGTCGCCGCGTTTGGACGCTGCGAGCGCGTGCAACTCATCGAGAATCACGGTGTCGAGGTCGGCGAACAGATGGTGTGCGTCGCCGTGGCTGAGCAGGAGCGCAACCTGCTCGGGCGTTGTCAGCAGGATGTCAGGCGGCTTGACGCGCTGACGCTGGCGACGTGCGAGCGAGGTGTCGCCGGTGCGAGTCTCGGTGCGGATTTTGAGGCCCATCTCCGTGATTGGCGCCGTCAGATTGCGAGCGACGTCAGTCGCCAGGGCCTTCAGCGGCGAGATGTAGAGCACTTTGAGGCCGGCGCCACGCTTCTCCCGCCGCGGCCCGGAAAGGCGAACGAGGCTCGGCAGGAATCCGGCGAGGGTCTTGCCGGCACCGGTCGGGGCGATCAACAAGGTGGAGCGGCGTGCCGAGCTGGCCTCGATGAGGGCCAGCTGATGGGCGCGCGGCGTCCAACCACGGGTGCGGAACCAGGTCGCAAACGGCTCGGGCAGCGGATCGCCTGCCGGTCCGCTCGCGGCGGCGGTGCTCCGTCGTCTGCGTTGCCTTGCTCCCGTCATGCGCCTGCTGCCATATCGCTCTGCCACGCCCCGCAGTAGCCAAGGCCATCAGCTAAACCCTCCGCCGGCCCTTGGCTGCGCGTGCCTGCTTCCCACATATCGTCTCAGATGACCGATTGTGGTAGGTGAGGCCCAAGTCGTGGTTCGTTCGCCACGATCGTGGGGCCGTACCACCGGCGTCCCTCTGAGCGCGCAAAAAGACAGGACTGTTTATCGATGGATCCCAGAACCGTTTTCGGCGGCAACCCGCTCGGCGTGATCGTGCGGCTGGTGTTGCTGTCCATCGTGGTCGGCGTCGTTCTTTCCGCGCTCGGGATCACACCGCGCAACTTCCTCTACCACATTGAAGTGCTGCTGCGCCGCATTTACGACCTGGGGTTCTCCACCTTCGACTGGCTGCTTCAATATCTGGTGCTCGGCGCGATCGTGGTCGTGCCGATCTGGCTCGTTGCGCGGATGCTGGGTGCTTTCGGACGGCGCAACGGCGAATAGAGGGCAGCGAAGCCGCACGGGTCCGTTCGCACGCCGCCGGTAGCGGCGTGGTGGCATCCCGTACTCAGCAGATGCGCGGCATCGGATCGTCTTCCAGCTCTTCCAACATGCGCTCACCGCCAGCCGACGTCTCCAGAACGACGAGCGATTGGGCGTCGGTGATCTCACCGACAATCGCGGAGCCGCAACCGTCTGGCAGCTTCCGCCACCGACACAGCAGATCATCGGCGGCCTCTGCCGCGACAACGGCTGCAACGCGCCCCTCGCAGGCGAGGTAGTAGGGGTCGAATCCGAGGATGTCACAGACCGAACGCACCGCGTCACGAACAGGCATCGCGTCCTCTGACAGCCGCACACCCAACCCAGTTGCGAGCACGATCTCGTTAGCCACCGTTGCAAGACCTCCCCGCGTCGGATCACGCATGAAGCGCAAACCGGCGACATCGATCGCAGCGTCAGTCAGCGCAAGCACGCTCGCGCAGTCGGAGACGATGGTGCCCATCAGATCGAAAGCCTGGCGGGCTAACATGACCGCGGCGCCATGGTCGCCCAATGTGCCGCTGACCAGGATTTTGTCGCCGGCACGAATACGGGCGAGCCCAAGCGATAGTTCCGGCTTGCGCACGCCGATCCCCGTCGTCGTCAGATAGACGCCGCCGCCGTGCCCACGCGGGACGACCTTCGTGTCTCCCGCAACGATGCGCACGCCAGCGGCACGCGCCGCAGCACCGACGCTGTCAGCTATGCGCTCCAGCCGTGCGATCTCGAAGCCCTCCTCGATGATGGCGGCAAGCGTCAGACAGTGGGGGCGGGCGCCCGACACCGCAAGATCGTTGACGGTTCCGTTGACCGCCAGCGAGCCGATGTCGCCGCCGGGAAACTCGAGCGGCTCGACTGAGAAGCCATCGGTCGTCACACACACGATCCCATGAGGCAAGTCGACTGGTGTCGCATCGAGTGACGTGTCGAGTTCGCCGCGACCGAAGCGTCTTGCAAACACGTCTTCGATCAGCACTCGCATGAAGCGGCCGCCGTTGCCATCCGAAAGCCGGACATGTGGTGACCTGCGCACGCTCATCGCATGGTGTCCTCAAGACGTGCCGCGGCTTCGACGATCTGACCGAAAGCCAGTCCGCCGTCATTTGCAGGAACCTGCACCGGCATGAGTGCGGTGAAACCTTCCGTGGCCAGACGCTCGTGCACCATCTCGGCCAGCAGTTTGTTCTGGAAGACGCCTCCCGTCAGGCCGACCGCCTCAAACGGGGGAGCCCCTTCGGCGGCAAGGCGCTCGCGAATGGCATGCGCCTGATCCACCAGCATGGCGGCGAGTGCGAGGTGGAATTGGTGCGCGCGCAGTTGTGGAGACTTGTCCGTGTCGGCAATTGCGACGATCAGCGGCCGCCAATCGCTGCGCAGAATGCACTTTTCGTCACGGGCCAGTGGCAGGCGTAGGGGCGACAGTGCCGGTTGGTAGCCGCGCCAGGCCAGCGCTTCCAACTGCATCGGCGCCTCGCCCTCGAAGCTCGCCGTGCGAAGATCCAGAATGAGTGTGGCTGCCGCGTCGAAGAGACGACCGATTCCCGACGTCGGCGGCGCATTGAGACCGCGATCCCAGGCGAGACGCGCGAGTTCGGCCTCGCCGGGTGCGAGGGGTGGGGCGAATGGCAGACCGCATTCCCACATGACCGCTGCGGCGGACCGCCATGGCGCGCGCGCAGCGAGATCAAGCCCGAGCGGGCGTAGCGGCCGAATGCTTGCGACGCGCCGCCAATTGCCCGGCCGACCAACCAACGCCTCGCCGCCCCAGATCGCTGCATCGGCGCCCATGCCGGTCGCGTCCCACACGAATACCAGCCAGTTGTCCACGTGCGGATGTTCGCCCCCCAGGCCGGACGCGTGCGCATGATGATGAAGAACCTCGATGACAGGCCGGTTGCCCGACCTTGCCCAGCGCGAAGAGACATAGTGTGGGTGTGCATCGGCGACGACAACGGCAGGCTCGATTGCATGGATGCGCGGCAAGTCCGCCGCCAGATGCTCAAAGACACCAAGCGCACGCGGACTTTCGAGATCGCCGATGTGAGGGGAGAGGACGGCGCGGTCGTCAAAGCCGATACCGATGGCGCACTTCATCTGGCCGCCGACGGCCAGCACCGGGCGTGGAAGCGGCCTGGGGAGTGTAAGTTCAAGTGGCGCGGTGCCGCGGCCAAGCCGCAGCGCTCGCGCCGAGCCGGCAACGACGTGCACAACCGCATCGTCTGCGGGGCGCAGGATCGGCCGGTCGTGATGCAGGATGCCATCGGCGATATGCGCGAGCCGCAGTTCGGCATCGCCGCTGTCGATGATCACCGGCTCGCCGCTGACGTTGGCCGAGGTTGCTACCAACGGGCGGCCGATATCTGACGTCAGCAGCGCATGCAGCGGACTATAGGGAAGGAAGACACCGATCGTATCCAGACCAGGCGCCAGCTCGCGCGTCACAGGGCAATCCGCTCGCCGCGGGGCGAGCACGATCGGCCGCGCAGGATCACGAAGCACTCCAGCGGCCACGTCGTCCAGCACGACGCTTTGGCGAACGACGTCGAGCCCGTCAACACCCGACTGGGGAAACAAAACGGCCAACGGCTTTGACGGACGCCGCTTGCGTCGGCGCAACGTGGCGACCGCCTCAGCATTCGAGGCGTCACACATCAAATGATAGCCGCCGATGCCACGCACGGCGATGATCGCGCCCCGGCCAAGCTCCGCGACGGCGGCCGCAAGGGCCGCCTCGTCGCCAGATACGACGTCCGCGGCACCCCGCACCTTGAAGGCAAGCCGTGGCCCGCAAGCCCGGCAGCTCAGAGGCTCAGCGTGGAAACGCCTGTCTCCAGGGGACTCGTACTCGGCACGGCAGTCGGCGCACAACGGGAAACGCGACATGCCGGTGTTCTCCCGATCGTAGGGAAGTCTTTCGATCAGGGTATAGCGTGGCCCACATTGGGTGCAGGTGATGAACGGATGCCGGTAGCGGCGATTCGATGGATCGAACAGCTCCCGCCAGCAGTCCTCGCACAAGAACCGATCGGGTGGCAGATGCACGTCCGCCTGGCCCGACATGGCGCTGCCGAGGATCTCGAAACCAGCAGCCCTGTGGGTTGCGATCGTGATGCTGGCGATTATCGGGCGGGCCAACGGTGGCGCGTCCGCGGTCAGCCGCTGCTGGAATTCCTCGACATCGTCAAGCCTGCCCTCGACATGGATTTCGACATGGCCTGACAGATTGCGGACACTGCCCTTGAGACCGAGCCCGGTGGCAAGACGGTGAACGAAGGGGCGAAAGCCGACCCCTTGCACCATGCCGCAAACGATGATGTGGCGGGCGACGATCTCGCCGGAATTCTGACGGGATCGATCACCGTCGAGACTCGTTGCCTGGACGTTCATCGGCTATGACCTCACGCACGTCCGCCGCCGGGCGCAGCACAGACCGCCGCCACCGAAACAGCCGATGACGGGTTCTGGCGTTCCCTGACGCCACTCGACCACCAGATCCGGCAGGCCCCTTCGTCCGACACCATGCATGGACCAACCGGATCATGCGGCGTACAGGCCGCTCCATAGAGACGGCACTGCGGCGGATGGATCTTTCCCAGAACGACTCGAGCGCAATCGCAGCCCGGGGGCATGTCGCCCGCCCGCTTGCGACTGGCGTCAATCTCGATCGGAAAGCGCAAGCGCGCGTCGATTGCAGCGTAACCTGCCTTCAACCTGAAACCGGACTTGGCAATCGTACCGATGCCGCGCCACGGGGCGTCGACCACATCCAGGGTGGTTTCCAGCAGCAAACGAGCCGTCCGGTTGCCGCCCGGCCGCACGGCCGTTGCGTAGGCGTTGTCGAGGACGGCGCGCCCCTCGATCCGCTGGCGCAGCACGGAGTAGAGCGCGGCTAGCAGGCTTTCGGCGGTGAAGCCACCGACCGCGGCCGGAATCCGATGGCGCTCAGGCACAAACGCCCATTCCTCGGGTCCCATGATAGTAGAGACATGTCCTGGGGCGATAAGCGCATCAAAGCCCGGCGTCTCGCTATCGAGCAGCATTGCGACTGCCGGCCATGTCAGGCGCCCCGAGAGCAACACCGACAGATTGTCGGGCACACCTTCGGCGAGAAGTGCGGCCACCGGGGCGATGGTGGTCTCGAAACCGGCTGCAAAGAAGATCACCTGCGAGCCGGGATGCTCCAAGGCTATTCTCCGCGCCTCTTGCGGCGCGGCAATCGGGCGGATATCGGCGCCCGCGGCACGCGCCTCGTCGAGCGAGCGCGGCGCGGAGCGTGGGCCATTGGCCGGCACACGCAGCATGTCCCCGAATGCAACGAGTGTTACACCCTGCTGCATCGCCAGAAGGATCGCCGCGTGAATGTCCTCTTCCGGGCAGACGCAGACGGGACAGCCGGGTCCTGCGATCAATTCGATTGAAGCGGGGAGCACGCGGCGCAGGCCCGCCATCGCGATGGTCCGCTCGTGCCCGCCGCACACGTTCATCACGCGGATCCCGGCCGGCAAAGGAAGCCGGCGGATCTCCTCCAGCCACTCGCGCGCGCTTTTCATACGTGAGCCACGTGGGCAAGAGTTTCGTGGGCAAGGGCGCCACTGTCGCGGGCGATGCGCGGGCGCTGCACAAGGCCCATCTGCCGCGCCGCCATGCGCTCGTCGAGCCATGCGAGCCAGCCACGCAGCATATCCGCGCGGCGCGTCGAGACGGGCATGACGGGCGCGGGATTGGCCAGAGAGCGGACGTGAGCCTCTGCGCGGGCCGTATCGAAATCGTCGATGACACCAAGCAAGTCTGCCTTGGTCAGCAGGACGAGATCGGCGCCACGGAACATGACGGGGTACTTGGCCGGCTTGTCGTCACCCTCGGTCACGGACAGCAGGGCGACGTTCAGGTGATGGCCAAGATCGAAGCTTGCCGGGCATACGAGGTTGCCGACATTCTCGATGAACAGGAGGTCAATCGATTCAAGGTCTATGCGGTGCAACGCATCGTGCACCATGTGCGCGTCGAGGTGGCAAGCCTGGCCTGTCGTGATCTGCACGGCTGGGATGCCTAACCGACGGATGCGCTCGGCGTCGTTCTGGGTGGCGAGATCGCCTTCGATTACCGCCATCGCCAGCCGGTCCCGCACCGCTGGGATCGTCGCCTCGAGCAGACTCGTCTTGCCTGAGCCGGGCGAGGACATCAGGTTGACGGCGAGAACCCCATGACGCTCCAGTTTTTGCCTGTTGTGACGTGCCATATGGTCGTTCTCGGCCAACAGGTTCGCCAGAACATCGACGGTCGCGCGGCCATCCGTGGTGTGGGCATGGGGCCCGCCGGCCGCGACCAGATGCGCGTTGCCGGGGGTTATGGTGCATCCGCAGGTGTCACACATGGCTGCTCCCGCTCCTCGCCTATTTCCGACAACTCCAGCCGACTGAGGATCAACTCCTCGCCCGAGACGATCTCGACCCGCCAGTTGCCGCACGCCTGGCAAACGATCCGGTTTACTGCGGCGCCGGAAACCGCGCCACACTGCGGACAGAAGACCTCAACCGGTCCTAGCTCGATCAACAGGCGTGCATCGCGCGCAACCGTACCCGCGCGCGCCACAGTAAACGCGCGCTGCAGCAACGGCGGCTCGACGCCCGAAAGCGCGCCGGCCTTTACGAACACGGTATCGATACGGCGGGCGCGATGCTGGGCCGCGACGCGGCACGCTTCCGCGACGAGGCCCTCCGCAATCGAAAGCTCATGCATGCTCGATGGGCTCCACGGACGCTTCGGTGGCCACCGCCGATGCCTCCAGCACCTCGTCGAGGAGCTGCCAGGACATGCGCGCCTCCGACTCGGACATCTTCTGGATGGCATAGCCGACGTGGACGAGCACCATGTCCCCCACTCCGACCGGCTCGTGCTGCATCAGGAACAGGCTGACCCGCCGCTCGACGCCTTTGGCCTCGCAGCGGGCGGTAAGTCCGTCAATCTCGATGACCTGCATTGGGATTGCGAGGCACATGCACTTCCGCTCTCCTGCCAAGCGATGCTGGCCGAGTTGCCCACAAGCAATTAATATAGGTCTGTTTTGATATGCTCACACTAATTTCGGTTAAGGTCTTCGAACAGGCCCACCGCAACGCCGGATTGATTCATGCCCAAGCCAACCATCGGAAAGAGGCTGCACCGAGGTTCCGGAGTTGTCGGGACCGATCGCATCCCCGCTCTCACGCCATTGCTGTTCCGCAAGCTCGCGGTGTTCGCTCACATCTCCGACGAGCAGATCCAGCACCTGCGCTCCATCGAGTATGCGCATGGCGTGCTGCCCGCGGGTACCGACATCATCCGACACGGGCAGACGTACAAGTCGATCCTGTTGCTCAACTCAGGCTGGGCCGTCCGCTACCTCGTGCGCGGCAACGGCCGGCGACAGATCGCCAACTTCATCCTGCCGGGCGACCTGATGTGCCTCAATGCCACGGTGATGAGCCATTCCGACTACGACATCACGACGGTCACGCAGGTTTCATACTCTGAGTTCCGGGTGGAGGACATCGTTGGACTGATCGAGCGGCATCCGATGCTGTGCGCGGCGATCTTCTGGTGTACGGCTCGGGAAGAATCCATACTGCTCGAGCACCTCGTCAGCATTGGGCGGCGCACCGCATATGAGCGGGTCGCCCATCTGCTCGTGGAGCTGTGGCGGCGCCTGCAGATCCTCGGTCTTGCGGACGGCGATACCTTCGATATGCCCCTGACGCAGGAACTCATTGCGGACTGTGTCGGGCTCACCAGCGTGCACGTCAACCGGATGATGCGATCGATGCAGGCTGCAGGCCTCATCACCTGCGAGTATCGCCCTGTGCAGCGCTGCCGGATCACCGATGTGCGCGGGCTGGAAGAGGCTGCCGGCTTCGAAGGCGGCTATCTTCATTTCACGGAGATGCCGCGAAAGGCGCGGCAGGCGCTCACGCGCCATGCAAGCGTGGACTGAACCTTTTCGCGAACGAAGGTGCAGGCAGCAGAGCGATGCCGCCTTGCCATCTGCATTATGTACCGGCGCGTGGTGCGACCCCTGCGCTGCTGCACGCGTGCCCGCTTGATCCAGTTTAGTGCGGTCGCGCAGAGAAGCCTCTAGCTTCCGACCAGAGCGTGCATCGGTTTGGGAGCCTCCATGCCGGACGACGAGGCAATCCTCGTTCTGGGCCTTGGCAATTCGTTGCTAAGCGACGATGGCGTCGGCGTTCATGTGCTCGATGCCCTCCGCTCCATGATCAATGAGCATCGCGGCGTAAGACTGTGCGACGGCGGCACACTTGGCCTCGCGCTACTACCTGACATCGAGGCAGCCCATTCGTTGATTCTCGTCGACGCCGGAGAGACAGGCGGTAGCGCGGGCGATGTCCGTTGCTTCGAGGGCGAAGCGATGGACCGCAGACTCACCGGCAAGAAGCGCACGGCGCATGAGGTTGCCGCTGCCGATCTGCTCGATGCGGCCGCGTTGACGTCTGGGCGGCCCGCCCGTCGAGTGCTGATCGCCATCCAACCTGCCTCTACCGAATGGGGTCTTGAGCCGACGCCCGCTGTCGCGGCGGCCGTTCCAGACGTTTGTCGCAAGGTCATGGAATACATTGAAAGGTGGTCGGCCGATGCGCTCGCATGATGCCGCCGATTGCTGTGCCGACGCTGTGACGGGACTTGCCGAGGCGGTCCTTTCCGAAATTGCCGATCTGCTCGATCAGTTCGCGGCAAGTGGCGCCCAGTCTTCGATCGACCTCAGCGGCCTGCCCATGACGGACGCAGACCGGGAGAAGCTTGCCCAGCGGCTGGGCCGCGGTGAGGTGCAGGCCACGCTCGATGTCGCCGGTCAGACCGACGTCTGGGAAACCCAGTACGCAGGCGTGTGGTGGGTGCGCCACTTCGGCGGAAACGGCCAGGTCATCAGCGAGGAAATCGCCATCACACACGTTCCAGCGATCCTGCTCACTCATCGCGAGGACGCGCGTGCGGCGGCGGAGCGACTACGCAAAGCCTGCGAGGTGCTCGAAGCGACCACGGCAGCCGACCAATCCAGCGCAGAAAGGGACAGCATCCATGCGTGAGGACAAGACCCTCGCCCAGGCGCTCGAAAGCCGCGGTGTCTCGCGGCGCGCATTCCTGAAATATGCGAGCTATGTCGCAACGCTGATGGCTTTGCCGCCGTCGGCATCGCGGGTGATCGCGGAGGAGCTGGCAAAGGCACGGCGGCAATCGGTGATCTGGTTGTCGTTCCAGGAATGCACCGGCTGCACCGAATCCATTACCCGCTCGATGAGCCCGACGCTCGAAGACCTGATCTTCGACTTCATATCGCTCGACTATCACCATACGCTGCAGGCGGTTTCGGGTGCGGCGGCCGAACACGCCCGCACCGAAGCGATGAAAGCCAACAAGGGCAAGTATATCGTCGTCGTCGACGGGTCGGTGCCGTTGAAGGACGGCGGCGTCTACTCGACCATTGCCGGCATCACCAACCTCGACATGTTGAAGGAGACGGCAAAGGACGCGTTTGCCGTCGTGTCCGTCGGAACCTGCGCGGCTTTCGGCGGCATCCCGCATGCCAATCCCAACCCGACAGGCGCCGTCGCCATCTCGGAGATCATCACGGACAAGCCGGTGGTCAACATCCCGGGATGCCCACCGATCCCGGAAGCCATGACCGGCACGCTCGCCTACCTGCTGTCATTCGGCAAGCTGCCAGAACTCGATGCCAAGGGGCGGCCACTCGCCTTCTTCGGAGAGACGATCCACGACCGCTGCTATCGCCGGCCGTTCTACGAGCGGGGCATGTTCGCGAACAGCTTCGATGACGAGGGCGCGCGAAAAGGCTGGTGCCTCTACAAGGTCGGTTGCAAGGGACCGATCGCCTACAACGCCTGCGCCACGCTGAAGTGGAACGGCGGCGCATCGTTCCCGATTCAGTCCGGACACGGCTGCCTCGGCTGCTCGGAACCGGGCTTCTGGGACAAAGGCGGTTTCTACGAACCGCTCGCCGCCGCTACCGCCAAACTCGATATCGGTGTTGGAGCCGCGGCAGTTGCAGGCGTGGCGGCGGGAGCCGCAGCCGCAGAACTCATGCGGCGCAAGAAATCGGCCGCCGTTGACGCTGCAAACTCAAAAAAGAAGGACGGCTAGAGATGGACCTGCTCGATTTCGCGCGTGGACCTGCCTTGCAGATCGGGCTCTACGTCTTCGCCTTCGGGGTCGCGTTCCGGCTGGCGTCACTTCTTCTGCTGCCGAGGTTGAAGGATCTTTCGGCGGCGCGCAAAGGAGCACCGGGTGCCGTCGTAGCGTCAGGCCGCGAGATCATCCGTCGCATGTGGCCGCAGAGCGTCTATGCAGAGGCGACCCGCTTCACCACCATCAATGGGTACATTTTCCATCTCGGCCTTGCGATCATCGTTTTTCTCGGCACGCCACACATCCTGTTCCTCAAGGGCCTCATCGGCGTGTCGTGGCCCGGATTGCCGACCAACATCATCAACGGTGTCGCGGTCATCACGTTCCTTTCTCTGATTGCCGCGCTGGTGCACAGGCTGCAAAGCCCCGTGCTGAAGGCAATCTCGACCGCCAACGACTACATCACCTGGCTGGTGACGATGCTACCCGTTGCGACGGGCCTGCTTGCCATCAGCCACCTCGGCTGGCGCTACGAAACACTGCTCGCCGTGCACATCCTGTCCATAGCGGTGTTCCTCATCTGGTTCCCGTTCGGCAAGCTGATGCATGCCTTCCTCATATTCCTGTCGCGCGGGACGACCGGCGCGCATCTGGCGCACCGCGGTGCGCAGCTATGAGCGCACACGACAAACTTGTGACGTCGAAGATCCTCAAGAGCCTGGGTTGAAGCCATGAAAAACCACGTCGTCGTCGATCCCATCACGCGGATCGAAGGGCATCTGAGGATAGAAGCGCGCACCAATGATGCCGGGGCCATCGAGCATGCCATGAGTTCAGGCACGATGGTGCGTGGCATCGAGATCATTCTGAGGGGTCGAGATCCGCGCGACGCCTGGGCGTTCGCACAGCGCATCTGCGGCGTGTGCACGCTGGTGCATGGCATCGCCTCGGTCCGAGCTGTCGAGGACGCGCTGAAGTACAAGATACCGCGCAACGCGCAGCTCATCCGCAACTTGATGATCGCCGCGCAGTACGTCCACGACCATGTCATGCATTTCTACCATCTGCACGCACTCGACTGGGTCGACATCGTCTCTGCGCTCAAGGCCGATCCGAAGGCGACTTCGGAACTTGCGCAATCGATATCCTCCTATGCGAAGTCGTCTCCGGGATATTTCGCCGACGTACAGAAGAAGGTGAAGACGTTCGTCGAACAGGGGCAGCTTGGCATCTTTGCCAACGGCTTCTGGGGCCACTCCGAATACCGGCTTCCGCCGGAGGCCAACCTGATGGCCGTGGCGCACTATCTGGAAGCGCTCGCCTGGCAGCGGGATGTCGTCAAGATCCATGCAATCTTCGGCGGCAAGAACCCGCATCCCAATTTCCTCGTCGGCGGAGCACCGGCACCGATCTCGACGAGCCCCACTGGAGCGCCTGGCGGCGCGGCGGCGACCAGCGTCAACATCGTCGCGCTGCAGGAGATCCGTAATGTGATCTCCAAGATGATGACGTTCGTCGACCAGGTCTATGTTCCCGACACGCTGGCGATCGCCTCGTTCTATAAAGACTGGTTCAAGCGTGGTGAAGGCGTCGGCAACTTCCTCACCTATGGTGACTTCCCCGAAAAAGGCATGGACGATCCATCGAGCTGGCTGATCCCCGGCGGCGTGATCCTCAACCGCGATCTCACCAAGATCCACCCGGTCGATCTCAACGATCCCTCGCAGATCGAGGAGTTCGTCGCGCATTCCTGGTACGACTACGGCCCAGGCAAACAGAAAGGGCTGCATCCCTACGTCGGTGAGACACAACTCGCCTACAGCGGTCCAAAGCCGCCCTATGAGGCGCTGGATGCCGACAAGTCCTATTCGTGGCTCAAGGCGCCGCGCTGGAAGGGTAACGTCGTCGAGGTCGGCCCGCTCGCACGCGTGTTGATGCTCTATGCCAAGGGGCACAAGCCGACCAAGGACCTCGCCACTTATGCGCTGAAGACGCTCGACCTGCCGTTGGAGGCCATGTTCTCGACGCTGGGGCGGACGGCGGCACGGACGCTCGAAACGAAGATCATCGGCGACCAGATGAAGGTGTGGCTCGACAATCTCATCGCCAACATCAAGGGCGGCGACGTCAGCGTGCACAATGCCGAGCGGTGGGACCCATCGACTTGGCCCGCCGAATGCAAAGGCGTCGGCTTCATGGAAGCGCCCCGTGGCGCGCTCGCCCACTGGATCGTCATCAAGAACCGCAAGATCGACAACTATCAGGCGGTGGTGCCGTCGACGTGGAATGCCGGGCCGCGCGATCCCAAAGGCCAGCCCGGCCCCTACGAGGCAGCACTGATGGACCGGCATACGCTCGCCAACCCGGAGCAGCCGTTGGAGATCCAGCGTACGATCCATAGTTTCGATCCCTGCATTGCCTGCGCCGTCCATGTGGTTGATCCGGACGGCGCCGAGGTCATGCAGATCAAGGTCCGCTAGCACGGTTCCACGCGATCAGAAACGCATGGAACCGCTCGGGTCCTTTGTTTTTCGCATCAGCTTTGGCGGAACATGCTCTAGGGAGGCACGCGCCATGTCCACAATGACCAGCCCGGCCGATGGTGCAAAGCCGATCGACGTTGCGGCCGCCACTGCGAAGCTGCTCGGCGCAACGAGCGGCAACATGGTCACTTACCTGCAATCGTGCGTGCATTGCGGGCAATGCGCCGCAGCGTGCCACTTTTACCAGGCTACCAAGGACCCGCGGCATACGCCGGCTCTCAAGCTGCGGCCCATGCTGAAGGCGCACCGCGCCAAGAGTTCACCACTCGCGTGGATTGGCCTAGCGCCGGCCCTTACAGAACGCGATCTGCGGGAGACCGAAGACCTCATCTTCGATACCTGCACAATGTGCGGGAGGTGCACGCAGGTGTGCCCGATGGGCATTGACGTTGCCTCCATCGTCCAGATCTCGCGCCAAGCCTATGCGGCTGCCGGGCTTGGCCCGTCCGATCTCATGGCGGCAGCGGATGCCTCACGCGACAAGGGCAGCCCATTGGGACTGACGCCGGAGAAGCTTGAGGAACGCATCGAGTGGCTGGCCGATGAGAACGAAGTCGACATCCCGCTCGACAAAGCGAAGGCGGATGTGCTGCTCACGGTGTCCTCGATCGAGACCATGAAATATCCCTCGTCAATTGTCGCCATGGCGAAGCTCATGAACCATGCCGGCGTCAACTGGACCTTCTCCAGCAAGGGTTATGAGTCGACCAACTTCGGATATCTTGCCGGCAACACATCGGTCGCGCGGGTGATGATCGAGCGCATCGTCGCAGCAACAGCGGCAACTGGCGCAAAGACCGTCGTCATCCCCGAATGTGGTCATGCGTTCGGTGTGATGCGCTATGCCGCCGCTAACATTCTCGGCCGGCCGTTGCCGTTCGAGGTCCGCCACATCACCGAGTATCTCGCCGACCTGAAACGCCAGGGTCGTCTACGGCTGAAGCCGATGGCGGACGCCTTCACCTATCACGACCCATGCCAGATCTCGCGGCGCGGCGGTGCGACGGCGGATGCGCGCTATCTGCTTGACGGCTTCGCGACCGACTTCCGTGAGATGTCGCCGACTGGGAACTTCAACTGGTGTTGTGGCGGCGGCGGCGGCGTCCAGGCGATGGGCCGGGCTGCCGATGTGCGTCACAAGGTGTTCAAGATCAAGATGGACCAAGTCGAGGCGACGGGCGCCAACACATTGATCTCCGCCTGCTCGAATTGCCGGCTGACCATGGACGAGAGCAAGGCCCACTACCATTGGCCGCATGAAATCGGAAGCCTCGTGGAAATCCTTGCCGATCATCTCGACGATACGGCAAGGCCCGCTGCCGCGGCCGAGTAAGCCCCGCATCAGGAACTTCACGACGACCGACGAGACCTACCGCACGGGTGCAAGGGAGTAAGACAAGACATGATGAAACGAGCCATCCTATCCGCCCTGGTTATTCTCTTCGCCGATGCAATGCCGGCGCTGGCGCACTCCGGCCACGGATCGGGTTTGACGGATGGCCTCGCGCATCCCATCACCGGCATCGACCACTTGCTGGCCATGGTTGCGGTCGGCGTGTGGGCGGCGATGCTTGGCTCGCGGGCTATCATTGCCCTGCCGGTCGTGTTCGTCCTGTCGATGATTGCCGGTTCCGGCTTGGCCATCGGCGGCGGTCTGACGAGCCCTGGCGCCGAGCCACTGATCGCCGCTTCTCTGCTCCTGCTGGGCGGCGCTATTGCGACCGGCACTGCGCCGAACTTGCCGTTAGCGGTCGGCATCACCGCGATCTTCGCTTTCGCCCACGGTGAGGCGCACGGGTTGGAATATACGGCGGGCGCCGATGCGGGTCTCTATGTCGCTGGCTTTGCGACGACAACAGCCCTGTTGCACGCAACTGGCGTTGGCGCGGCATGCGCCGTTCGACATTACGCCCACCTGCAACGTGCCTTCGGCTGCCTGACGGCCGCGGTGGGCGTCACGTTGCTTGCCGCATGAGAGAAACGAGCTAACCGACCTGCAGCGGACCTAGATGTTTCTTCCCGGACTAGGGTGAGCGGGTGCTGAGTGACGATTGCTGTCACTCGCTGCGATGAGGGCATCAACGTGTTTGCGCTTCACCCAATCGCAACTGCAAGCCTTTGCATTGCTTGGTGCGCATAGCGCTGATCGCGCCGTCGCCTCGCTTTAGTTGGCCATACCCTGCGGACCGACGCCAAATCCAGCACTTAACAGCCGACGGAATGCCGGTCGGTGATTATTCTGCGGTCGCAGCACAGCCCGGCACTTGCCAAAAAACACCGCAATCTCTCTACTGCATCGCACAAACGTTGGTCTGTCATTGTCCGGACGGTTCAACAGGCAATCATCATATCCACGCATAATCATAGCATTAGCCATCACGTTGGCTCTGGCACACCAATTGCTATGTTGTTTGCGTTGCGAAAATTGCAGCCTATTCTTGCTGCAATGATCCGCTGCTGGGTCCGCAACCAGGGCAGCGTCGCCCTTCCGAACGGGACTTTCGGATTTCGGTCTAACGAGCGCGCGCGTGATGCGCAGCTCCAGCCGGAGGTGGCGACGTGTCGATCTTTCAGTCGGTAGCACAGCACGCTCTACGCGATCGCGCTCAGGCAGTCATCTGGGCTTTGCGATGAACGAACGTCTGTTGATCGAGGGACCGACGAGTGCGGCTCATGCCGACATCGGCAGGGCTCCAATGGACGTGCCCAAATGCGCGCCGGTCATCGTGATCGGCGGCGGTCCGGTTGGCATACGCGTCGCACAGGAGATCTCGCGGCTTGGCTCCGACTGCATCATTCTCAATGCCGAGCGCTGGCTTCCCTATAATCGCGTGAAGCTTTCGACACTGCTCGCGGGCGACGCTCAGATCGGCCAGATGATGCAGCCGCTCGGGTTTCCTGGGCCGGGCCGCGTGCTGCTCTACTCCGATCACAGCGTGATCGACGTCGATCGCGCCGCGCACACAGTGACCGTCAAGTCGGGACGCAGGTTCGACTACTCCAAGCTGATTTTCTGCACCGGCTCACGCGCCCATATTCCACCGATTCCCGGGCGTGAGCTGCCGGGCGTCTTTACGTTCCGGAACGCCGACGACGCGGAGAAGCTGATCGCGCGCTCGCTGCGGTCGCGCAGCACGATCGTCATCGGCGGTGGGCTGCTGGGCCTGGAAGCCGCACGCGGCATGGCCAACCGCGGGATCGAAACCTGCGTCGTCGAGCACGGACCATACCTCATGCCCCGCCAGCTCGATCAACGAGCCGGACGCCTGCTGGCGGAGCGTATCGAAAGGCTCGGCATCAAGATCCGAACCGGTGCGAGCGTTGCTTCCATCTATGGCGATCAGCGCGTCGAAGGCATAGCGCTGCAGGATGGTGCGCAGATTGCCTGCGATACGGTCATCGTTTGCACAGGCATTCGCGCCAACATCGAGCTTGCACGGGAGATTGCTCTTCCTGTGGGACGTGGCATCCGGGTCGATGCGGGCATGTGTACCCAGGACCCCGACATCTACGCCGCGGGAGAGTGCTGCGAATTCGAGGAGAATGTCTACGGCTTGATCGGGCCCGGATTCGAGCAGGCTGTCGTCGCCGCCCACAACATAGCCGGAGAGCCGCGCGCCTATTCCGGCTCCGTACCTGTCACAAAACTGAAGGTAATCGGCGTCGACGTCTTCAGCATGGGTGACGTCGAACAACTCGACCAGCGCAGCGACGTGCGACAGATCCGCTTCGAGGATGCGGAAAAGAACTCCTATCGCAGCATCGTTCTCAGGCGGTCAAAAATCATCGGCGCTATGGCGATCGGCGATTGGGATGAGATAAATCGCGTCCAGGAGGCGATCCAATCCGGTACCACGCTCTACCCCTGGCAGATCTATCGTTTCCGGCGCTCCGGTCAGGTTTGGCCGCAGAATGCTTCCGCAAGCGTGCGCGAGTGGCCGCGCGCGACAACCGTCTGCAACTGCACCGGCGTGACGCGCGGCCAGATCGGCGATGCAATTTCGGCGGGAGCTGCCACGCTCGATGATGTCAAGCGAGACACCGGGGCCTCAACGGTGTGCGGCTCATGCCGTGTCAACATTGAGGCCTTGCTCGGCGCGCCGGCGCCGCGGCAACCCGTAGCGGCCTACAAACCCTTGTTCGCTCTTGCGGCGGCAGCGTGTGTGATCGCGCTTCTCATTCTGTCCGCGCCCCGCATTCCATTTTCCCAGACCATCAGCGGCGTCGGATTTCGCGAACTGTTGTGGATCGACGACTTCTGGAAGCAGGTCAGCGGCTACTCGCTACTGGCATTCACTGTTCTTGCGGCCGGCCTTTCCTTGCGCAAGCGCGTGCGCGCACTTGCGTTCGGCGCGTACGACATTTGGCGCGTCATCCATGCCGCGATAGCTGCAGGCGCGATCCTCACACTCGTCGTTCACACCGGCTTGCGGCTCGGCAGCAATCTCAATCTCTGGCTCATGACGTCCTTCCTGACCGCCATGCTGAGCGGCGCCGCATTTGGTGCCCTGACCGCCGCGGAACACCGCCTGCCTACCAAGCCAACCTCAACCGGCGCGATGAGAAACGCCGTGTTCTGGCTGCACCTGATCGCGCTGTGGCCACTTCCCCTGCTGATCGCCGTGCATGTGCTCACCGTCTATTTCTACTGACGAGGATTCCTTGGTCCGTAACGCCAAATTCTGGACGATCTGGGTGATTGCCACGCTGGCCGGGGGAGCCGTACTCGTGGCCGGCATGTTTTATGGCGGCAAGAGCCGTGCGAATCTCCTTATCGGCGCGACGAGCCACGGCCACCACCAAATCGAGCTGGCGTGCAACGCCTGTCATACGAAGGCGTTCGGCTCCGCGAGCGACATGCAAAATGCCTGCATGAGCTGCCACGCCGACGACCTGAAGACGTCGAAGGACAGTCACCCGAAGAAGAAGTTCACCGATCCGCGCAATGCCGACAGGCTTCAGAAGCTTGCCGCCACCGAATGCATCACATGCCATACCGAGCACAAGCCGGAGATAACGCGCACCGGTGGCGTCACTCTGCCGGTCGACTATTGCGAGCTATGTCATCGCGATGTCGGCAAGGATCGTCCATCGCACAAGGATCTCGCGTTCTCGACATGCGCCAATGCCGGTTGCCACAACTACCACGACAACCGCGCACTCTATGAGGATTTCCTGGAGAAGCATGCCGGCGATTCAGTCATCGCGGAGAAGCCGATCATCGCGCTCAAGGCCTCTCCTCCCGATAGCGCGCATGCGCAAAGCCCCATAACGCAGATCGCAGAGGCCGATGCGCCGGCAAAGCACGCAGGAAGCGAAAAGATCAACGGTGACTGGCTTGCCACGGCCCATGCACAGGCGGGTGTGAACTGCTCAGGCTGTCATGCGGTTGGCGCAAAGAGCGCGGCTGACATTGCCGCAAGATGGAACGAGAAGCCAGACCACAACGCCTGCAAGAGCTGCCACCAGCAAGAGGTCAAGACATTTACGCAAGGCCGCCACGGCATGCGACTCGCGGATGGCTTGCGCACGGAAGAGGCGGGCCTTCTTGGCTTCTTCGAAAACAAGCCGCTTACCCCGATGCGTCCGGCACTCGCTCGTCTGCCCATGCAATCGAAGGCCAGCGAGCGGGCGGTCACCTGTACGACTTGCCATGGCGCACATGCTTTCAATACCGCAAAGGCAGAAGTCGATGCGTGCCTGTCATGCCACGACGACCAGCACACGAGATCCTACGTCGGCTCGCCGCATCACAAACTCTTCGAGGCGGAAATCGCAGGATCTGGATCAAAGGGATCGGGCGTCTCTTGCGCCACGTGCCACATGCCGCGCGAGACGCACGAAAATCCCGACACCTATGAGGAGAAACTCCTCGTCACACACGACCAGAACGCCAACCTGAGACCAAACGAGAAAATGATCCGCTCCGTGTGCATGAACTGCCATGGACTTGGCTTCTCGATCGACTCTCTGGCTGACCAATCCCTCATCGCCCGCAATTTCACCGGACGCCCCTCCGTCCGCGTCGAAAGCATTCAATGGGTCATGAACCGCCTCAAAGAACGAGGGGTAAAGGCAGACGCGCCCGAGGTGGTGAAATGACGAAACTGGCATCAAAACAGGAGTGGATCATGAAACTTTCTACACCCGCGAAGATCGCATGCGCCTCGGCACTGGGCGTCCTGTTGGTTGGCGCCGCCGCGTCCGCCAAGGGTCTCGAGTACAAGGACGTGGCGGACATGCTGCACTCGGTCATGGAATCCGACCGCACCGTCTATACGCGCAAGGTCGTCAACCGCCTCGCCGTCAAAGAGAAGGTGATCAAGGCGAGCGAGCATCACGAGGACGAAAAGACGCTGCCGCTGCCGGCGCAGATGTTCCGGTTCGGAGCCGAGATGGTTGCCGAGAAGACCGACAAGTTCAGCTACTCGCTGCTCTCGGTCTGGCCCATCAACAAGCAGAATGCCCCGCGCACGGACGTCGAGAAGTCAGGGCTGGAATTCGTCGCGGCGAACAAGGGACAGAATTTCTACGGCGAGGAGACCCTCGGCGGGAAAAAGTACTTCACTGCCGTCTACGCAGACACGGCCGTCGCGCAAGCCTGCGTCAGCTGCCACAACGAGCACAAAGATACACCGCGCAAAGACTTCAAGATGGGCGACGTGATGGGCGGTGTCGTCATCCGCATTCCCATGGCCGAGTAGGCCCGGCACGACTACTAGTAAGATCAGGAGAAGACAACGATGACACCAGAGCAGGTCAAGCTCGTACAGGAGAGCTTCAAGAAGGTCGAACCAATCGCCGACAAGGCCGCCGATCTCTTCTACGGGCGGCTTTTCGAGATTGCGCCGCAGGTGCGGCCCCTGTTTCCAAGCGACATGTCACAGCAGAAGATGAAGCTGATGAGCATGATCGGAACGGCCGTCAACAATCTGCACCAGGTCGAGAAGATCATACCGGCCGTGCAGGATCTTGGCCGCAAGCACGTGGCCTATGGGGTCACCGGCGAGCACTACAAGCCCGTTGGCGAGGCTCTCATCTGGACGCTCGAGAAAGGTCTTGGCGATGCCTTCACGCCAGAGGTCAAGACGGCGTGGGTGACGACCTACCAGACGCTCGAGAAGGTGATGACGGACGCGGCAGGCGAGGTTGTGCCTGCGGCGGCGCTCAAGGAGAAGAAGGGCTTCTTTGCCCGAATGTTCGGCTGACGTCTGGCTGGCTCCGCGGGAAGGGACGACACCTTCCCGCGGCTGACTGCCTACGCAGCCGGGCGCGCCAGCTCGATTCTGTCGCACACACAGCTCGGCGCTTGAAGTACCGGCGTGCCGTAACATAGAAATGGGCATGCATGACAAATCGCTCAATATCCTCGTCATCGATCCCAACCGCATGCGCGCCTCCATCATCGAGGAAGGGCTGCGGGAGGCCGGGCATCACGACGTCACGCTGCTGACCGACATGAGCAACCTCATGCGCCAGGTTGTCGATGCGGATCCCGACGTCATCATCATGGACCTCGAGAACCCCAACCGCGACGTGCTGGAGCACGCATTCCAGGTATCCCGCGCCGCGCGCCGACCGATCGCGATGTTCGTCGACAGAACGGACGCCGCGGCAACCGAGGCGGCGATAGATGCGGGCGTATCGGCCTATGTCGTGGATGGTCTGAAGAAGGAGCGCGTCAAACCCATCCTGGACATGGCGATCAAGCGCTTCAACGTCATCGAGCGCATGCGCCAGGAGATCGATGCTGCCAAGACGGAACTGTCGGAGCGAAAACAGATCGACCGGGCCAAGGGGCTGCTGATGCGTACGCGGGGACTGAGCGAGGAAGAAGCCTATCAACTGTTGCGCAAGACGGCGATGAACCAGGGTCGCCGGATCGCACAGGTCGCTGAAAGCCTGATACTCGCGGCCGGTCTGCTCGGCGGAGACCCAACGAAATGACAGAAACGGCACAAACGACCACCATCACAGCCGGCTTCATCCCACTGATCGACAGCGCCGTTCTCCTCGCAGCGGCGACGCAAGGCTTTGCCGCCGAAGAGAACATCGATCTGCGCCTCGTACGCGAGACATCGTGGGCCAATATTCGCGACAAGATCGCCGTAGGGCACTTCGATATCGCCCACATGCTGGCGCCGATGCCTATCGCCAGCAATCTGGGGCTGACACCTCTGCCGACGCAGATGATCGCACCGATGGCATTGGGGACTGGCGGAAATGCCGTGGCACTTTCCCGCGATCTGTGGGCTCAGGCGCAGAGGCACGGCGCCACCGAGGACGGGAATCCTGCGCGACTTGCGCGCGCGCTGAGGTCCGTCATCGCGGAGCGCCCGGAGCGGCTGACGTTCGGGATTGTCCATCCGCATTCCTCACACCACTACGAACTCGCCTATCTGCTGGGATTTGCCGGCATCCGCCCGGGTGTCGACGTACAGCTCGCCGTCGTGCCTCCCGCTCTGATGCCCGACGCTCTCGAAGCGGGTCAGATCGACGGCTTCAGCGTCGGAGAGCCATGGGGCTCGGTCGCGGCTTTGCGCGGCATCGGCGTGATTGCAACCACCAAGTCCGCAATCTGGCGCTCCAGCCCGGAGAAGGTCGTTGGCATGCGCCAGGAATGGGCCGAGCGCAATGCGGAGACCCTTGCAGGTCTCATTCGTGGGCTTTATCGCGCGGCAACCTGGTGCGACGATCTGAAGAACCGTGAGACGCTCGTACGCATGCTCGCCGCACCTGCGCACTTGGGGATCGATGCCGCTGCGCTGAAGGCGGCGCTCGACGGCGGATATGGATCCGGCGCCGACGTGGCACCCGCAGCGAAAAGGGCATCGATCTTCCGCTTTGCCGCCGCTGCCGCGAGCTTCCCCTGGCAGAGTCACGCCGTGTGGTTTTATTCACAAATGGTTCGCTGGGGGCAGACGCCATTTCGCGAAAAGGATGCTGAGCGAGCTCGGCGCACGTTCCGCCCGGACATCTATCGCGCGGCCCTCTCTCCCCTGGGTGTCACGATTCCCAGTGCGAACTCCAAGATCGAAGGCGCGCTAGAGGTGCCTACACCCGTCGGGGCAACGCGCGGTCAGCTTGTACTCGGACCTGACGGCTTTTTTGACGGCCGGATCTTCGACCCTGATCGCCTGCTCGACTACATCGCCGGATTCGAAGTCGCCGAGGCGACGAGCGACAGCAGTTCCAGGTGACAAAGGCGACCGGCCACGCACCAGAGCAGTGCGACATTGTTGCAGCGCACTAGTTCTAGGCGAATGCCTGCTGTGCTGCACAAAACTGCATCATCCCGCCTGCGGCAAATGGCACACCGCTACACCGACGCAAACACATAACTGATTGATTTTATTTCTTTTTTGCAAGCGATACGGAAGTGGCACGCCGCTTGCGTTTATCAAAGCGAGGCCAAGGTGGTCTCCTTCTCATCATGTCGTCCCATCGCTGGGACCTGCGGCAACGCTGCCGATGCGCATCAAGGTCTTGCCCGGACCAGCACGCGTATCGCGCAGCGTTTTTTTTATTTCGGAGCAGCTGCTCGCTTCACTCGAGCAGCCAACCGCAGATGAGAAGGGACCGGCCTCGAACACGTTTGCAACGAGGAGATGATGCATGAGCCTGCGGAAATCCAAACTCACGACAGGTCGCCCGAGCGCTTCGGCACGCTTGGCCGGCGCATCGCTGGCGATGATGCTCTGCCTGGGGTCCGCGATGCCCGCGACCGCCGCACCACTCGTACCTGAAAAGGACGAACTCAAATTCGGCTTCATCAAGCTGACGGACATGGCACCGCTCGCGGTGGCCAAGGAGCTCGGCTACTTCGAGGAAGAAGGCCTCTACGTCACGCTCGAAGCACAAGCCAACTGGAAGGTCCTGCTCGACCGCGTCATCACCGGTGAACTCGATGGCGCGCACATGCTCGCAGGACAGCCTCTCGCCGCCACGATCGGCTTTGGCACCAAGGCGCACATCGTCACGCCCTTCTCGATGGACCTCAATGGCAACGGCATTACCGTGTCCAACGAAGTGTGGGAGCTGATGAAGCCGGCGATCGAAAAGGATGCCAGCGGCAAGCCCAAGCATCCAATCTCCGCCAAGGCACTGCTGCCCGCCATCAACAAGATGAAGGCCGACGGCAAGCCCTTCAAGATGGGCATGGTCTTCCCCGTCTCCACTCACAACTACGAGCTTCGCTACTGGCTGGCGGCCGGCGGCATCCACCCTGGTCTCTACTCGCCGACCGATGTCACGGGTACGATCCAGGCACAGGCGCTGCTCTCGGTGACGCCACCCCCGCAAATGCCGGCGACCATGGAGGCCGGCACCATCAACGGCTATTGCGTTGGCGAGCCGTGGAACCAGGCTGCCGTATTCAAGGGCATCGGCGTGCCCGTCATCACCGACTACCAGATCTGGAAGAACAATCCTGAGAAGGTGTTCGGCATCACGGCCGAATTTGCGGAGAAGTACCCCAACACCACCCTGGCGCTGACAAAGGCGCTGATCCGCGCCGCGATCTGGCTCGACGAGAACAACAACGCCAATCGCGTCAAGGCCGTCGAGATGCTGTCCAAGTCGGAATACGTGGGCGCGGACAAGGCGGTGATCGCCAACTCGATGACCGGCACGTTCGAATTCGAGAAGGGCGACAAGCGCGACATTCCCGACTTCAACGTCTTCTTCCGCTATTTCGCGACCTATCCGTACTACTCCGACGCGGTCTGGTACCTGACGCAGATGCGCCGCTGGGGGCAGATCGCAGAGTCCAAGGACGATGCCTGGTACGCCGAGACCGCAAAGAGCGTCTACCGGCCTGACCTCTATCTCAAGGCCGCGCAGATGCTCGTCGACGAGGGCAAGGCGAAGAAGGACGATTTCCCGTGGGACACCGACGGCTACCGCGCGCCGACACCCCCCACGGATATCATCGATGGCATCCCCTTCGATGGCAAGAAACCCAACGCCTACATCGACAGTCTGCCAATCGGCCTCAAGGGAACGCAGAAGGTTGAGGGCGCGAACATCGTGGGTGGCTGACGAGCAGAAGCAGCATGCGGCGGGGAAGCGATTGACGCTTCCCCGGCGCGACCAGCAACGAGACATGAGCGACAGGGGACAGGCATGACCACGGCAACAGACTTCGTCGATGTGCAAAAGGACGAACGCAAGGCGCTACGTCGCCAGCGGATGCACCACTTGATCAACAAGGCCAGCGGCACGCTCAACCTGTTCGGCCTGGGCTTCGTCGTCGCACTCCTGAAGATTGCGGCTGGCGACAGTCCCAAGACCCAGATGAAAGCCATCTGGCACCAGCTTATCATTCCCCTGGTCGGCATCGTCGCCTTCCTCGCGGCATGGTCGTGGGCTGCTCCAAAGGTCGAGACCTCGCTCGGTGCCATTCCGGGCCCGGTGCAGGTGCTGGAGCAATCACGCAACCTCTACGCCGATCATCTTGCCGAGCGCGAGAAGCAGGCGGCATTCTACGAGCGGCAGGACGCGCGCAATGCGAAGTTCGTTGCCGAGGGAAAGCCAGAACTCGTCAAGCATCGCTCCTATGCCGGCAAGCCGACCTTCATCGACCAGATTTTCACCAGTTTGGAAACCGTGGCGCTCGGCTTCATCATCGGTGCTGCCATCGCGATACCGCTCGGCATCATGTGCGGCCTGTTCCCTACGGTGAATGGCGCACTCAACCCCCTCATCCAGATCTTCAAGCCGGTCTCGCCGCTGGCCTGGCTGCCGATCGTCACCATGATCGTATCGGCACTCTACGTCGACACCTCCGACTGGATGCCCAAATCTCTGGTCATCTCGGCGATCACGGTCACGCTATGCTCGCTGTGGCCGACCCTCATCAATACCGCTCTCGGTGTCGCATCGATTGATAAGGACCTGCTCAACGTCGGACGCGTGCTGCGCCTGCCGACGAGCCGCACGATCACCAAGCTGGTTCTTCCGTCCGCTCTGCCGCTGATCTTCACGGGTCTGCGTCTCTCACTGGGCGTGGGCTGGATGGTGCTCATCGCCGCCGAAATGCTGGCGCAGAACCCGGGCCTTGGAAAGTTCGTGTGGGACGAGTTCCAGAACGGCTCCTCGCAGTCGCTCGCCAAGATCATGGTCGCCGTCCTCACCATCGGCATCATCGGCTTCCTGCTTGATCGCGTCATGTACGCGCTGCAGCAGGCCTTCACCTACTCGACCAACCGCTGAGGGGGAGACGCATCATGGCTTTCCTCGAACTAAAGGGCGTCTCGAAGTCATACGGACAGGGGGCAGAGGCCACTCATGTCCTCGACGGCATCGATCTCAAGGTCAACGAGGGCGAGTTCATCGCCATCGTCGGCTTCTCCGGATCGGGCAAGACCACGCTGATCTCGACGATCGCGGGGCTGGTGGCGCCGGACAAGGGCGAGGTCCTCCTCAAAGGCGCACCGATTACCGCGCCCGGGCCTGACCGCGGCATCGTCTTCCAGTCCTACTCGCTGCTGCCGTGGCTGACGGTATTCGGCAACGTCGCGCTCGCCGTTGACGAAGTGTTCAAGTCGGAGAGCCGCAGCGAACGCAAGGCGCGCACTTTGCGCTACATCGATCTCGTCGGGCTCTCGCATGCCGTCGACCGACTTCCCGCTGAGCTTTCCGGCGGCATGCGTCAGCGCGTCTCGGTCGCGCGGGCGCTGGCGATGAATCCGGAGATCCTGCTGCTCGACGAGCCGCTCTCCGCTCTCGATGCGCTGACACGCTCGAAGCTGCAGGTCGAGATCGAACGCATCTGGAGCGAGGACAAGCGCACCGTCGTGCTCATCACCAATGACGTCGACGAGGCGATCCTTCTGGCTGACCGCATCATTCCCCTGATGCCTGGACCCAATGCCAAGCTTGGCCGGGAATTCAAGGTCGATCTGCCGCGGCCGCGCCATCACGGCACCTTGAGCGAACTCGACGTGTTCAAACGCCTGCGGCACGAGATCACCGCCTACCTGACCGACATCGCCGCATCGCGCGCCTCCAAATCGAATGAGGAACTCACCCTACCCAATGTTTCGCCGATCACGCTGAAGTCGCGTCGCGATCGTCTTCCGAAGGCCTATGTCGAAGCCTCCCAGGCGCTGAACGAGGAGCGGTATCTCGAATTCACTCAGCTCGACAAGATCTACGCGACACCGAAGGGCCCACTCACCGTCGTTGAGAACTTCGATCTCAAGGTCCGCAAGGGCGAGTTCATATCGCTCATCGGACACTCGGGCTGCGGCAAGTCGACGGTGCTTTCGATGACCGCCGGCCTCAACGAGATTTCGCAGGGCGGCATCATTCTCGACGGCAAGGAAGTGACGATGGCCGGCCCGGACCGTGCGGTCGTCTTCCAGGCGCCCTCGCTGTTTCCCTGGCTCACCGCTCGCGACAATGTGGGACTGGGTGTCGATCGCGTCTATCCGCACGCCTCCAAGGCCGAGCGTCAGGAGATCGTCGAATACTACCTCGACCGGGTCGGCCTGGGCTCATCGATGGACAAGCTCGCCGCCGAAATGTCGAACGGCATGCGTCAACGGGTCGGCATTGCACGCGCCTTTGCGCTGTCGCCCAAGCTTCTGCTGCTGGATGAGCCGTTCGGCATGCTCGACAGCCTGACGCGATGGGAGCTTCAGGATGTGCTGATGGAAGTGTGGAGCCGAACCCAGGTGACGGCAATCTGCGTCACACACGATGTCGACGAGGCGATACTTCTGGCGGACAGAGTCGTGATGATGTCCAACGGCCCGAACGCAACGATCGGCAACATCATGGACGTGAAGCTCCCCAGGCCGCGTACCCGCACGGCTTTGCTCGAGCATCCCGACTACTACGCGTACCGCGAAGAGCTGCTCGACTTCCTCGAGGCTTACGAGGGCGGCGCCAACCCTTCGCCGGAAGCGCTGGCGGCGATCAAGGCGAAGCGGCACGGGAAGACCGCGAAGTCCGCCACCACGTGTGAAGCTGCATGATGGGGAGCGACATATGACCCCTGACCAAATCGAACTCGTGCAAAGTTCCTTCGCGAAGATGGCACCGCTGGGCGATGATGCCGGTCGCATTTTCTACGGTCGGCTGTTCAACATCGCGCCGGAGGTGAAACGGCTGTTTCACGGCGACCTGGAGGAGCAGGCCGGGAAGCTCATGCATATGCTGGGCATCGTTGTCGCCAATCTGAAGGACCTCGATACGTTGCTGCCGACTGCGCAGACGCTGGCCAAGCGGCATGTGGACTACGGCGTCGAGCCGCAGCACTACGCGCTGGTCGGAGAAGCTCTGTTGTGGACCCTTGGCGACGCCCTGGGCGAGAGCTTCAATGAGCAAACCCAAACGGCGTGGAAGGCCGCCTACGGCGAGCTGTCCGCTCAAATGATTTCCGCAGCCTACGATGAAGCGAGGGTCGCCTGATGCATAACGAGCAGAATGGCAAAAGGAAGCTGGTCGTCATCGGTAACGGCATGGCGCCCGGCCGCGCTCTGGAGCGCTTGTTCGAAGCGTCTCCCGACGGTTACGACGTCACGATCTTCAACGCCGAGCCGCGCGTCAACTACGACCGGATCATGCTGTCGCCCATCCTGTCGGGCGAGAAGAAGTTCGAGGAAATCGTCATTCACGGTGACGGCTGGTATGTCGATCACGGCGTCACACTCTACAAAGGCCACAAGGTGACCGCGATCGACCGCGCGGCCAAGACCGTTACGTCCGAACATGGCGAGACGGTTGGCTACGACAAGCTGATCATCGCGACAGGCTCGGTACCCATCGTGATCCCCGTGCCGGGACACAAGCTCGCCGGTGTGCTCACCTATCGCGATCTCGACGACGTCAACGCCATGCTTCTCGCCGCCAAGTCCGGCGGTCGCGCTGTGGTCATCGGCGGTGGGCTGCTCGGCCTGGAAGCCGCCGCCGGCCTCAAGGCGCAGGGCATGGAGGTTACCGTTCTCCACCTCATGCCGACGTTGATGGAGCGGCAGCTCGACCCGGCGGCCGGCTACCTCCTCAAGTGCGCCGTGGAGACTCGCGGCATCGATGTGATCACCAAGGCCAACACGCATGAGATCGTCGGCAGCGATCCGGCCGCTGGACCGCCTCGCGTCAAGGCCGTGCGTCTTGACGATGGCACGATAATCCCGTGCGACATGGTGGTGATGGCGGTTGGTATCCGACCGAACATGGCTCTTGCGAAAGAAGCCGGGCTCAATGTCAACCGCGGCATCGTCGTTGCTGATGACATGCGGACGAGCGATCCGGACATCTTCGCACTCGGGGAATGTGCGGAGGCATCCGGCCAGGTCTTCGGTCTCGTCGCGCCGCTCTATGACATGGCCAATGTCGTTGCCCAGCAGCTCGCCGGCAACAGCGAAGCCACATTCCATCCCACAGCAACGGCAACAAAGCTGAAGGTTACCGGCATCAACCTGTTCTCCGCGGGTGACTTCGCCGATGGTCCCGACCGCGAGGAGATCGTGCTGCGTGATGCCGCTCGCAATGTGTACAAGCGTCTCGTCATCAAGGGCAACACGCTGGTCGGCGTCGTCATGTACGGTGAAACGTCCGACGGGGCTTGGTTCTTCGATCTGATCAAGCGCGCCACCGACATTACTGACCTGCGTGAGACCTTGATCTTCGGACAGGACTACGCGGGGGGCTCTCCGCTGGACCCTACGGCGGCCGTTGCAGCATTGCCGGATGATGCGGAGATCTGCGGCTGCAACGGCATTCGCAAGGGACAGATCGTCAAGGCAATCGTCGATAAGGGGCTGACATCGATCGACGATGTCCGTGCGCACACCAAGGCGTCAGCCTCGTGCGGCACGTGCTCGGGTCTCGTCGAGCAACTCTTGCAGCTCGCGCTCGGCGAAGCCTACAACCCGGCGGCCGTGCAACCGATGTGCGGCTGCACCGATCTCGGGCACGACGACGTGCGCCGCCTGATCGTCGCCAAAGGTCTCAAGAACATTCCCGAACTGATGCAGCAGCTCGAGTGGAAGAGTTCCGGCGGCTGTGCCAAGTGCCGTCCGGCGCTCAACTACTACATGCTGGCCACCTGGCCCGGCGAGTACGAGGACGACGGCCAGTCGCGCTTCATCAACGAGCGCGTCCACGCCAACATCCAGAAGGATGGCACCTTCTCGGTCGTGCCACGGATGTGGGGCGGAATGACGAGTGCCGCCGAGCTGCGTGCCATTGCCGACATCGTCGACAAGTTCAAGATCCCGACGGTCAAGGTTACGGGCGGACAGCGCATCGACATGCTGGGCGTCTCCAAGGAAGATCTGCCGGCCGTCTGGTCGGACCTCAACAAGGCGGGGCTCGTCTCCGGCGCTGCCTACGCCAAGGGCCTGCGCACAGTGAAAACCTGCGTTGGCAAGGAATGGTGCCGGTTCGGCACGCAGGACTCGACCGGTCTCGGCGTCAAGCTGGAGAAGTTCCTGTGGGGCTCGTGGACACCGGCCAAGGTCAAGCTCGCGGTTTCAGGGTGTCCGCGCAACTGCTCGGAAGCCACCTGCAAAGACGTCGGCGTCATCTGCGTCGACAGCGGCTATGAGATCCACTACGCGGGTGCTGCCGGTCTCGATATCAAGGGCACAGAGGTTCTGTGCCATGCCGCGAGCGAGGACGAGACGATCGAAATCACGGCGGCCCTGATCCAGCTCTATCGCGAGCAGGCCCGTTACCTTGAGCGCATCTACAAATGGGCCAAGCGCGTTGGAGCAGACAGCATCAAGGCGCAAGTCGTCGATGACCTCGACAAGCGCAAGGCGCTCGTCGAACGGTTCGTCTATTCGCAGAAATTCGCACAGATCGATCCGTGGGCCGAGCGGGCGCAAGGCAAGGACGCGCACGAGTTCTCGCCGATCCGCGATCTACGCATTCCGGAGGCTGCCGAATGACGATGATGGAAAAGAACTGGATCGAGATCGGCACACTCGACGACATCCCCCGGCAGGGCGCACGCGTCTTGAAGACGCGGCTGGGATGCGTTGCCGTGTTCCGCACCGCCGACGACGAGGTGTTCGCGCTCGATGACAAATGCCCGCACAAGGGCGGACCACTGAGCCAGGGCATCGTCCACGGCATGTCGGTCACCTGCCCGTTGCACAACTGGGTCATCAGCCTTGAGACGGGAAGTGCGGCGGGCGCGGATAGCGGACAGGTCAGAACGCATCGCGTCAGGGTGGAACAGAGGCGGATCTATATCGATGCCTCCGCTCTTCACACCAGCGAGGTCATGTGAGGCATAGATGAGCGAGGCCGGCTGGACGCGAACTACGTGCCCCTACTGTGGTGTCGGTTGCGGTGTACTTGCCCGGCCTCGCGAAGATGGGAGCGCAGAGATCAAGGGCGACCCGGAGCATCCGGCCAACTTCGGCCGCCTCTGTTCTAAAGGTTCCGCACTTGGTGAAACGCTTTCACTCGACGACCGCCTGCTGCATCCGATCGTTGATGGACAACGGACGTCCTGGGACGAGGCTCTCAATCTCGTTGCAAGCCGGTTCTCTCAGACGATCGCAGAGCATGGACCTGACAGCGTTGCTCTCTACGTCTCGGGGCAAATTCTCACAGAGGACTACTATGCCGCCAACAAGCTGATGAAAGGCTTCATCGGCACGGCCAACATCGACACCAACTCCCGCCTGTGCATGGCCTCGTCCGTTGCCGGTCATAAACGCGCGTTCGGCAGCGACACGGTTCCTGGATGCTATGAGGACCTCGACGAGGCCGAAGCCGTGGTGCTGGTCGGCTCCAACCTGGCATGGTGCCACCCTGTGTTGTACCAGCGTCTCCGGGCCGCATCGCAGGCCAACGGCACCAAGGTCGTGGTCATCGATCCACGCAGCACGGCGACCTGTGAGATCGCAGACCTGCACCTGCCCATCAAGCCCGGCACCGATGTTGCGCTCTTCAACGGACTGTTGACGCATCTGGCCCGCAAAGGGCAACTCGACGAGCAATTCGTCGCCCGCTCTACGAACGGGTTCAAGGATGCACTGGCCACCGCGGAGATGACATGCGGTGAAGTCGCGGCGATCACGGAGCTGCCCGAGGCTCAGATCCGGCAGCTCTACGACCTATATTGCACGACCCAGAAGATCGTCACGATCTACAGCCAAGGTGTGAACCAGTCTTCCGCCGGCACGGACAAGGTCAACGCGATCATCAATTGTCACCTTGCAACGGGGCGGATCGGCAAACCCGGCGCAAGCCCGTTGTCGGTGACGGGGCAGCCCAACGCGATGGGCGGGCGCGAGGTCGGCGGGCTTGCCAACATGCTCGCCGCCCACATGGAGATCGACAACGCCGAGCATCGGCGCATCGTGCAGGACTTCTGGCAGTCTCCGCACATCGCCCAGCGCGCCGGACTCAAGGCCGTCGACCTCTTCAAGGCGGTTGGCGACGGCCGCATCAAGGCGCTGTGGATCATGGCGACCAATCCGGTGGACAGCCTACCCGATGCGGATCGCGTGCGCGAAGCGATCGCGGGCTGCCCATTCGTGGTCGTCTCGGACGTCACCGCAGCGACCGACACGGCGGCACTCGCTCATGTCCTGTTGCCCTCCGCCGCATGGGGCGAGAAGGATGGAACCGTCACCAACTCGGAGCGGAGAATTTCGCGCCAGCGCGCGTTTCTCTCAGCCCCTGGTGAGGCGGTCGCCGACTGGTGGCAGATTGCCGAAGTCGCCAAGCGGCTGGGGCATGGTGCGTTGTTTTCCTATCAGGACGCGTCTGAGATCTTTGCCGAATATGCCGAACTTACGGGGACCGACAACGGTGGGACGCGCGACCTGGACATCTCGCCACTCGCAAACCTCACCGCTGCCGAGTACGCGGAGCTCGCTCCGTTTCAATGGCCGTTGACCGGTGCAAACGCCGCCCCACGCAAACGCATGTTCGGCGATGGCCACTTCTACAGGCCTGATCACCGCGCGCAGTTCATTCCGACGCCATACCGGCCGCCGCAGTCCACCGTCGACGAGCAGTTTCCCCTGGTTCTCAACACCGGTCGTATCCGTGACCAGTGGCATACGATGACGCGAACGGGGAAGACTTCGCGGCTCATGAGCCATATCGCCGAGCCATTCGTAGAGATACACCCTGAGGATGCCGCCGGACGGCAGCTTGAAGCTGCGGACCTTGCCATCATCGAAAGCGGCGCCGGTCGCGCGCTCGCCAGGATTGCCATCTCAGAGCGACAGCGTCAGGGCAGCGTCTTCGTGCCGATGCACTGGAACGATCAATTCGCACGCGAGGCCCGTATCGGCGCGGCGATCTTCGCCAATACCGATCCTGTCTCCGGCCAACCCGAATTGAAGCACACCCCCGTTCGGGTTTCCCGCTTCGAGACGGCTTGGCAGGCATTTGCCGTCACCCTGGCGCAGCCGAACCTTTCGCAATTCGACTATGCCGCGGCTGCCCGCGCCGGCGCGGGCTATCGAATCGAAATGGCAGGATGCACGGAGCCTGACGACTGGACGGCGCTGGCCCATGCGATCCTCGATCCGGGCAATACAAGCATCGATCTACTCGCCTACCATGACCGCGCAAATGTCGGCTACCGTTTCGCCGGCTTCTCGGGCGAACGCTGCGTCGGGCTGTTTTATGCCGCGCGCGGCCCGGTCTCGGTGGCACGGTCGTGGGCGATCGAGCAGCTCGAATCCGCCGTACCGCCAGAGCATCGCTTGCGCCTGCTCGCCGGGCGCCCCGGTGCAGATGCAGTTGACCGGGGGCCGATCGTGTGCGCCTGCTTCGGTGTCGGTGCCAACGAGATCATCGGTGCCATCAAGGAGAAGGGGTGCCGCAGTGTCGAGGAGGTCGGCACGTGCACGAACGCCGGCACCAATTGCGGATCGTGCCGCTCCGAAATCGGCCGCTTGCTCACATCGATGCATCTCGACAGAGCCGGTTGACGCTTCGGATCCGTTTGCACGGATATTCTTGGTGCGCGAACAGCGGGCTGAAACCCCGATCAGGTCGAACTGAGCATGAACCACGCGGCAATTCGATTGTGCAGCGCCGGCGGCGAAATGCACGAAGAATAGGGCGGGGCCGATGCCGGCGCCCGCCCTTGCAATATCCGTCATGTGGCGGAGAAGCGTGCGCCGCTGCTCAGCCTGCCTTCTTCATGTTCTCCTGGCCGGCGTTGGGGAAGAACAGTTGCTGGCCGTCGATCGTGAAGGAGCGGATTGCGTTCTGTCCTTCGGCGCCCAGCAGCCAGTCGATGAACTGCTGGCCTTCCTTCACCTTCACGTGCTTGTGCTTCTCCGGATTGACGAGGATCACGCCGTACTGGTTGAAGAGCTTGGGATCGCCTTCGACTGCGATCGTCAGATCGCCCTTGTTCTTGAAGCTGATCCAGGTGGCGCGGTCGGTCAGCGCATAGGCGCCCATGCCCGAAGCAGTGTTGAGCGTGGCGCCCATACCGGAACCCGTGGAGCGATACCAATCGCCGCCGGCGGCCTTCACGTCGACGCCCGCATCTTTCCACAGCTTCAGCTCAGCCTTGTGCGTGCCCGAGTCGTCGCCACGCGAGGCGAACGGTGCCTTGGCATCGGCGATTGCTTTCAGCGATGCGGCCGCGTCCTTGGAGCGCGCAACCTTGGCGGGATCGCTCTTCGGTCCGACGATGACGAAGTCGTTGTACATGACATCGAAGCGCTTCACGCCACCGCCCTTGGCGACGAACTCTTCCTCGGACTTCTTGGCGTGCACGAGCAGCACGTCACCATCGCCATTCTCCGCATTTTTGATGGCCTGACCGGTGCCGACGGCGACAACGCGTACGTCAATGCCGGTCTTGGCCTTGAAAATCGGCAGGATGTGCTTGAAGAGGCCGGAGTTCTCCGTCGACGTGGTCGACTGGACGATAATGAAGGGGTCCTCCGCATGTGCGGCGGCCGAGGTCAAGCCGGCAGCGAGCGCCGCGACGATCGTGAATTTGGCGAGCTTCCTCATTGAACGCGTCTCCTTGGCTTCATGATTTCGTTTGGGTTTCAGAGATAGTCGAGTGCGTCGAGGTCGAGCCGGCCTTCGAGGTAGGCGCGCGCTGTCCTGGAGCGTGGCTTGGCGAAGAACTCGGCGGCGGGCTGGTGGGTATCGATGCGGCCCCTGCTGACGAACACGACGTCATCGGCGAGGCGGCGAGCTTGCCCGACGTTATGGGTGATGAGGATGATCTTGGTTCCGTCGGCGTGGACCCGGCGGATCAGTTCCTCGATCGCAAACGTGGAAGCGGGATCAAAACTGGCAGACGGCTCGTCCAGAAACAGCACGTCCGGGTCGGTGGCGCGGGCGCGCGCGATCGCGAGGCGCTGCTGCTCGCCCCCCGACAGCAGGCGAGCCGGCGTCTTGCGGATGTGCTCGAGTTTGGCGTCGGCCAGCAACTCCTCAACGCGCGCGTCCTGCGCCGGGCCCGGCAGATGGCCAAGCACGAAGCGCAGGTTATCCTCGGCGGAGCGGCGCAGCATCGTCGGGCGCTGGAACACCATCGCCTGGCGCGCGCGCACCTCAACGTCGAGCGGACGGCCACCCCAGGTGATCGTGCCCGATGTCGGCTGAAGCAGGCCGTGCAGCAGACGCATCAGCAGACTTTTTCCCGCGCCATTGGCGCCCATCAGAATGGTGATGCCGCGGCCTTCCATGCGGAAGCTGACATCGTCGATCAGCGTGCGGCCGCGATCGGAGAACGACAGCCGAGAGACCTCGAGCGGGAAGATCGAAGCACGGTCCGCAACGGCGCGCGCCTTGCCGTCATCTGGCGGCTTAAGCATAGGCGAGCCTCCGCGCCGTTCGGTTCAGCGCCAGAACAGCCGCGTTCACACCGAGCGCCAGGGCGATGAGGATCAGGCCCAGCGCCATGGCGAGCGCAAGATTACCCTTCGAGGTTTCCAGAGCGATCGTCGTCGTCATCACGCGCGTGACGTGCTCGATGTTGCCGCCAACGATGATCACAGCGCCGACTTCTGCAATGGCGCGACCGAAGCCCGCGAGCGCTGCCGTCGACAGGCTGTAGCGCCCATCCCAGATCAGGGCGGCAATGGTGGCCCCCGTGGACAGGCCGAGCGAGCGGAACAGCTCGTCGTACTCGCCATGCAGGTCGGCGAGCGACTGGCGGGCTAACGCGGCAATCAGCGGCGTCACCAGGATTGTTTGCGCGACGATCATGGCGGCGGGTGTGTAGAGCAGCCCAAACACGCCGAGCGGACCCGAACGCGACAGCATCAGGTAGACGAACAGGCCAACCACCACCGGCGGCAGACCCATGAAGGCATTCAAGAGAGCGACAGCAGCGCCCCGTCCCGGGAAGCGGACAACAGCGAGAAACGCGCCCAGAGGCAGGCCGATCAGGCACGCAAGGGCGACAGCCGTCAGCGACACGCGCAGAGAGAGCGCAATGATGCTCCACAGCTCGGCATCGCCGGACAGGACGAGGCCCAGCGCAAGAGAGAAAATTGATCCGGATTCAGACATTTAGGCCGCTTTGTCGGGGAGCTGTTTCCAGCCCAGCATAGGTGCGGCAAAGAGTGGCCAGAAGCGGAAATGGTGCAGTTTCATGCGCTCAGACGCACATGATGACGGGGCGGCGGCCCATCACGCCCCCACTTTGCGGCCGTAGCGGCCCCACCGGACAAAGGGGCCGGGTCCTTCATGTTTTGTGGCCTGGTTGTCGACTGCCTGACGTCGCTCCGGCCCTCACGGCGGCAGATCGATCGGCGCCAGAATGGGATTTGAACCGCCGCACTTCAGGATTTGACACGAGGGATCCGCCCCTCCGTCAGCGGCGATGGCCGAAGGCGCCAAAAGCGCGAAGACGAGGAAGGACAGCGACAACGTCAGCACGTTCACGGATGCTTTCATGGTGTCAGACTCCAAGCTCGGCTTTGATCTTTTCGCGAATCCTGTTTTTCCAGCCCAGGCAATCGTTCAATGTTGGCCAGTCCTGGGCTGTGACCCTCGCCTCCTGCATCCGCGCATCCTGCGCGTTGTACCACTTGCGGAATTTTGAGATCTCATCGGCCGTCTCGCTGCCGAAGAACGTTCCAGCGATATTCAGGGAATGCGATAGCTCGCGGATGCTCTCCTTGAAGTGTCCATAGATGATATCGAAGCGTGCGTTGAACGCTGCGACGGCAGTGGAATCCGACAGATCAATGCTGCTCCGCGCCAGCATGAGATTTCGGTACTCGTTGAAGTCTGCAAGGAATTTGGTGAAGCCGCGCTCGACCTCCTTGGCGGCCTCGCGGCGGTCATCAAATATCTTGATGATCTGGTATTCCTGGGGCTTCAGCCACAGGTGCGTGCCTATTGCGGCGACGGCGCCGACGACCGCTGCGAGCAGCTGTGGCAATATCTTTTCAAAGAATGCGTCCTTGTCGAACAGCATCGGGCAACTCCATGGATAAAAAATGCAATGCAAATATGGTCGACAGGCTAATTGCAGTGTCCAGGGATTGCAAGACGTGCGTGCCGCAGGTCAGGCGTCGCCGCCGGCAAGAAACGAAAGGCCGAGGTCGGCCGCCATGTGGATCATCGCCCGCTCGGCGAGTGCTGTAATCGTGAGCAGCGGATTGCATCCGAGGGAGCGCGGAATGATGGCGCCATCGACGACGTAAAGCCCGGCGTGTACATCAGTCGAGCCGCGCCCCGCAGCCGCGTCGAACACCTGCCCCTTGTGATTGACGACGCCGTCACTGCGCTCCGCCCCCATGCCACAGCCACCGAGCGGATGGGCCGTTGCGGGCTGATGCCCCATCACGGTGCCGGCGAGCGGATTCTTGACGTAAGAGCCGCCCGTCTGCGCGACGAGCGCATTGAGCGTCGCATCAAGGCGCTGATAGACGGGCTCGTCGCGCGCGCCGGGCCAGGACAGCGCCAGCCTGTCGCCATCGAGGCGAAAGGTGCCAGCAGCCGTATCGTGGGAGACCGCGAAGAAGGTCTGCAAGTGTGCGAAGGGGCCGTTGTAAACGCCTTTGATGAGGCTCTGCAGGGCGCCGAGAAGTCGACCGTTGGGGATGAACATGATCGGCAGGGCCGGGGCAATGGCCGAGGGTAGCACGCCCTCCTGCACGTTCAGCTCGTTTGACAGGTTTGCAGGATCGCGGATCTCGACATGCCCGGAAACAGCGGCGCCGATCTCGCGGCCTTCGACCCTGGCGGGATGACCAACACCTACAGCATCAATGACGGGCTTTGCGCCCCAGCCGAAGGCGATGATGTCGCCATTGGCCGAAAAGCGCTTGCCGATGCGGTCCGATACCGCGAGGCCCCGCGCCCGTGAGCGCAACAGGATCTCGGTCGAGCCGAGCGTACCAGCGGCGAGGACCACGATGCCGGCGGTGATCTGACCTTCGCGCAAGACCGCATGCCCATCCTCGGAGAGCACCGCGAATATGACACGCCAACTGCCGTCGGCATCCCGGGTGATGTGACGGACCTTGATGTGCGTGAAAAGCTCCGCGCCGTGATGCCTGGCATCCGGCAGGTAGGTCAACGCAACCGTGTTCTTGGCGCCGACGTTGCAGCCACCGCAGCAATCGCCACAGCGCGTACAGGCGGGCTGATGGACACCAGCAGCATTGATGCGGTCCTCAAAGCTCACCGCGACGCTGGTTGCAACGGTGGTATGGCCCACGGCTCCGCCGGCCGCCTCCAGCACCTTGTATTTCGTCATTTCGGCAGCGCGCGGGTCGGTCGCTGGGGCGAGCCACGTTTGTGCACGGCGAAAGCCTTCGTCGAGCGTCCCGTCCTGACGAATCTGTCCCGGCCACACCTCGTCGGCAAAAACGCGCTGGTCGGGTCGCAACGCGACGCCGGCATTAACGAGCGAGCCGCCGCCTAGGCCGCAGCCGACGAGAACATGCATGTCTTCGCCGAGCCGCACGTCGAAGAGCGCGGTCTCCGGTCCGCTCGACATCTTGCGACCACGGATCTGCATTTCGCTCTTGAGATCGGGAAAACGGGCCGGGAACTCACCTGTTGCGACCTCGCGGCCTCGCTCCAGCACGGCAACGCGCTTGCCCGCCCTTGCGAGACGTGACGCCGCGACACCACCGCCATAACCGGAGCCGACGATGATCGCGTCGTAGTGTGCTTTCAGGGAATCGTGCGCGCTCGCCAGACGTGTCATGCTGATGATCTCCCGCAGCTCGGAGTAGCCGTGCTAGAGCGGTTTCCACGCGATCAGAACCGCCTGGAACCGCTCCAGCCCTTTGTTTATCGCATTTTCTGCGCCGAACCGGCCTCCACTTCGGCGGAAAATGCTCTAGGCAGCACCATCAACCCCTGTAGTTGATGATGATCAAGGCTGCTGGGGAAGTGGGTGGGGCTGAGGCCAACGGGACACTCGACTTCTGGATCACTTGAACAGCACCAGGCTCAAGGCAAGTGCCGCCATGCCGATCACCATGCCGTAGACGGCCTCATGCCCCTTCGAATATCGCTTGGCCTCGGGCATCAGCTCGTCGAGGGCGAGAAACACCATGACGCCGGCGATGACACCGAACACAGCGCCGAATACAGCCTGCGTGAGCAGCGGAGCGAGCAGCAGGTAACCGATCAGGGCGCCGGCCGGCTCGGCGATTGCGGATACCGCCGTAGCCAGGATCGCTTTCTTGCGGCTGCCCGTCGCGTAATAGACAGGGATCGCGATTGAGACGCCTTCGGGAATGTTGTGAATGGCGATTGCCATGGCGAGCGGAAGACCAACGACGGGGTTGTCGAGGGTGGCAAAAAACGTGGCGAGACCTTCGGGAAAATTGTGCGCCGTGATGGCGGCCGCAGCGAGGATGCCAACGCGCGCCACGTTGGGGGTGGAGACGGCACCGTGCTGGTGGCCGTGCTCGTGTAGAACTTCGCGCTCGTCCATGCCCTCGTGCGGATTGGGAATCACGCGGTCGATGATGGCCAGCATCAGAATGCCGGCGAAGAACGCCAGCGTCGCATAGCCATAACCGACCTTCGGGCCGTAAGTTGCGGCAAATGCCGTGACGCTCTTGTTGAAGATCTCGACGAGGGAAACATAGACCATGGCGCCACCCGCGAAGGCGAGGCCGAAGGCCAGCAGACGCGGGTTGGCGTGATTGGCCCGCAAGACGAAGATCGATCCGAGCAACGTCGACGCGGCTGCTGCCGCACAAACAGCGAATGCAATGAGCACGGGCTGCGAGAAGAATTCAGGCGGGGTATACATCGTCCGTGCGGTGTCCGGAAAACGGTGGGGCTGCGCATCGTGTCGGGTCCGGGGCGCAGCATGCAGGTCCGGGCGAGAGGCGTGCAGGTATCGCGCTGGTATCTAGTCGGGAAGCGGCCGCCAAGGCAAGCAGGCGCACTTTCACCGCATGCGTATCACTTTTCGCAGTTCCCGGGAGCAAAACCATCTGAATGTTCAGGCCGATGCGGCTCAATCCACGCCGATCAGTCGGTCGACGGGTGCGTAATCGTCGGTCAGCACGATGGCTCCGAGCGCGGCAGAGGCGCGCTCCACAACGGTATCTGGCCAGCGCCGCCAGGTCTCGTCACGACCGAGCGTTATGGCGCCCGCAGGAGAGGGCCGATCAAGCGCGGCAATGACGAACGTAGCGCGTTTTCCTTCCGCATCGAGGGTGGCATCGGACCAGATCTCGACGACAGGAAAGTGACGGCGCAGGCTCGCCGCGACACTCAAAGCGAAGCGCGGCCGGCTGCCGTGATCGACGACGTTCATCACGTAGACGCCACCGGGTCCCAGACGGGACTTGACCAGTGCCACGAACTCGTCGGTAACGAGATGCGGCGGGACGGCGATGTCGTGAAAGGCATCACCCACGACGACGTTGAAGCTGGCGGCGGGCTCTGCTGCGAGAGCGGCGCGTGCGTCGGCATGGCGGACCGCGAGGTTGGCTGGATTGCCGAGCCACATCTGCTCTCGCGCCAGGCGCGTGACTTCGGGATCGATTTCAGCAATCACGACATGCGAGCCGGCTTTCGAGGACGCCCATGCGCGCGGCAGCGTATAGGCACCGCCGCCGACGAAGAACGCGCGCATGCCTGCACCGCCACCGGGCAGATGTGTCTCGACGAGCGCGTTCTGCATCACCACGTATGGGCTGACGAGGGCTGTGGGTTCGGCACGCACGTTGATGCCGTGTGCCAGATGATCGAGGACCATGACGCGCGCATCGGTGCCCAGGCTTTGCGACATGTCGTCAATGCGGATGCAATAGTACTGGCTTTCCACGGTGCAGTTGGAACGGAAGGCGGCGGTCATCAATCCTGAGGGCAGCAGCAACGCCACCGCGAGCAGCACCGCGGCTGCGGGAGGAACGAGCGAAGTGGATCGTCGCTGCTGCGCATGCCAGAAGAGCGTGGCGGCCATACCGAGGTAGAGCAAAGACAGGGCAACGAGTGAACGCACGGTGCCGAGCCAGGCGATGAGGACGTAGCCGGCCAACAGCGTGCCGAGGATCGAGCCGAAGGCGCCGGCGGCATAGAACCGCCCCAGCGTGCGCGCGGTATCGGCGGGGCGCGCATCGATCGCGAGCTTGGTCAGCACGGGCGATGGGATGCCGACGAAAAGGCTCGGAGCGAAGAACAGAAGCGTGGTGATGACGAGGATCGTCGGCACCGGACCAAATCCGGCGGCGATGACAGGGCCAGCAACGAGGCGGATCAGGACAAGGCTTGCTGCCGTCGTTATTGCCGCAGCGAGAAGCGCCCAGCCGACCGCCCGCGCAGCCTTGTGCGACGGCCAGCCGGCAATGGCACCACCCCACCAATGACCGAGGGAGAAGCCCGCAAGAACAACAGCGATAATGGCAGTCCAGGTGTAGAGCGACATGCCGAGATAGGGCGCGATCATGCGGCCTGCGACGATCTCGACGGCAAGGCCGGCGGCGGCGGTGAGCATCGTCAGCGCCAGATAGAGCCCAGTTGATCCGGCCGCACCGGCGACGTCACCCGGCTGCTCATTGGTTGCGCCCTGTGCAACGCCCTCACCCGATTGTGATGTCGCCTCGCCGCTCGGCTGCTCGTTCATTCCGGGCCATCTCCTGGCGGTCCGCACCATCGCAAGAACATTGAACGCCCGCAGTGCGTGCGCATATTTCGTGCCTAGACGAGCCAGGGGCGCACGGCAAGCATCACGGCGCGGCGACGCGTGATGCTGCGGCGCATCGAGACCCGTGGTTGGCGGAGCAGCGGCGCGGGCCTAAGGTCCCTGTTCCGACGCTGAGAAAACGGGACGTCGCCGTGTCGGTTGAGACGCGCCGGGTGTTGCGACGAAACAACCTTGAAAGTCAGGAGGCAGCATGGCTCGCAGCCGTGTCAGCAGGGCATGGAGATGGGTAAGGATCGGCAGTGCGCTGGCCCTGTTGGCTGGGATCGCCTTGCCTGCCGACGTCCACGCGCAGCAGACCCAAGCTGGTGCGACCGCGATTGATCCAGCGCTCGCGGAAATCATCGCCGGGCCGCACCGCGCCGAGAAGGACCGTGCGCGCGACATCTATCGCCATCCCGGCGAGACGTTGACGTTCTTCGGCCTGAAGCCGGACATGACGGTGGTGGAGATCTGGCCCGGCGGCGGCTGGTACACGGACATCATCGCACCCTACGTCAAGGGCAAGGGGCGCTATTACGCGGCCGGCCGCAACCGCGATGCGAAAGACGAGCGCATCCAGAAGTCGATTGCCTCCTATGATGAAAAACTCGCGGCCAAACCGGAGCTATTCGGCGAGGTGATCGTCACCGAGCTGTCGCAGTCCAAGGGCGACATTGCACCTGCGGGCTCAGTCGACCTGGTGCTCACCTTTCGCAACATCCACAACTGGATGAAGTTCGGTTTCGAAAAGGCGATCTTCGCGGCAATGTTCAAGGCGCTGAAACCGGGCGGGGCTCTGGGCGTCGTCGAGCATCGTGCCGATCCGCAGGAGTTTCCCGATCCGCAGGCGCTGTCTGGCTATGTGCAGGTGGAACAGGTCAAGCAGATGGCTTTACAGGTGGGGTTCGAGTTCGTCGTCGCCTCCGAGGTCAACGCCAACCCGAAGGACGGGCGCAAGCACCCCAAGGGGGTATGGACCCTGCCGCCATCGTTGCGGCTGGGGGACGAGGACAAGGAAAAGTACCTGGCTATCGGGGAATCCGACCGGATGACGCTCTTGTTCCGGAGGCCTTGAAATCCGGGCACCGAAGCGCATGACCTGTGGGCAAGATGATGCGGGCGGCAACGCAAGGTTCGCCTGCTGCCCCCGGCCCGGCTAACGTTACATAATGACCGACACGATTCGCCAATCCACCGACGTTTCCGCCGCACCCGCCTTGCCGCGCTATATTCCGCTCAAGGTGCATTCGGCCTATTCGCTGCTCGAGGGCGCGCTGCCGATCGGCAAGCTTGCCAAACTCGCGGCGGCGGCCGGCTATCCAGCGATCGCGCTCACCGACACGAACAACATGTTCGGCGTGCTGGAGTTCTCCGAGAAGCTCGCAGGCGCCGGCCTGCAGCCTATCGCGGGCATCTCGCTTGCGGTCGATTTCGGCGATCGAATCACGCATGAGCCGTCGCTGCCGCAGGCCGGTCCGCGCGGTGGTGCCGCTTTCGATCCACGTGCTGACGGGCTGCTCACGCTGCTGGCGATGAACGAGGACGGTTATGCCTCGCTGATGAAGCTTGCCAGCGCAGCATTCCTGAAGGCCGGCGAGACCGAGCCTCCGCACGTCAAGTTCGAGCATGTGGTGGCGTTCGCCAAGGGCGTCATCTGTCTGACGGGCGGTCCTGACGGGCCGATCGACCGGCCGCTGCGCGATGGCCAGTTGCAGATCGCAGCGCAGCGACTGGAAGCACTCTCTCGCCTGTTCGGCGACCGCCTCTATGTCGAGGTGCAGCGGCATGGCACGCTGGCTGAGCGCGATGTTGAACCACAGCTTCTCGACCTCGCCTATACGCAAGAGCTGCCGCTGGTCGCCACCAATGAGGTCTATTTCGCCAAGCCGGACGACTACGAGGCACACGATGCACTGTTATGCATCGCGGAGGGCAGCTACGTCGTCGAAGACAACCGGCGTCGCGTGACACGCGAGCACTACTTCAAGAGCGCTGAGGAGATGGCCAAGCTCTTCGCGGATCTGCCCGAAGCGCTTGAGAACACCATCGAGATCGCCATCCGCTGCGCCTATCGTCCCAAGGGGCGCAAGCCGATCCTGCCGCGTTTCGTGGCGGGCGACGACAGCGTCAGCGAGATCGAGCAGTTCCGCCTGGAGGCCGCCGAGATGAAGCGGCAAGCCGAAGAAGGGCTCGCGGCGCGCCTCAAAGCCAATCCGCTGGCTCCCGGCTGCTCGGTCGAGGACTACGAGAAGCGCCTCGCCTACGAGGTCGACGTCATCACGCGAATGAAGTTCCCCGGCTACTTCCTGATCGTTGCCGACTTCATCAAGTGGGCGAAGGCCAACGGCATCCCCGTCGGTCCGGGCCGCGGTTCGGGTGCCGGCTCGCTGGTCGCCTGGGCGCTCACCATCACCGATCTCGATCCCTTGCGGTTCGGCCTGCTGTTCGAGCGCTTCCTCAATCCGGAACGCATCTCGATGCCGGACTTCGACGTCGACTTCTGCCAAGACCGGCGCGACGAGGTGATCCGCTACGTGCAGGACAAGTACGGACACGATCGCGTCGCGCAGATCATCACGCACGGTAAACTGCAGGCGCGCGCGGTGCTGCGCGACGTGGGCCGCGTGTTGCAGATGCCCTATGGGCAGGTCGACCGCCTCTGCAAGCTCGTCCCCAACAACCCTGCAAATCCCGTGACGCTGCCTGAAGCGATTGCGGGCGAGCCAAAGCTGCAGGAAGAGCGTGACCGCGAACCGATCGTGGCGCGGCTGCTCGAGATCGCGGAAAAGCTCGAAGGCCTTTACCGGCATGCCTCCACGCACGCGGCCGGCATGGTGATTGGCGACCGGCCGCTCGACGAACTGGTGCCGATGTACAAGGATCCCAAGTCGTCGACGCCCGTCACTCAGTTCAACTGGAAGATGGTCGAGGCTGCGGGCCTCGTCAAATTTGACTTCCTCGGCTTGAAAACTCTGACGGTGCTGCAGAAGGCCGTCGAATTCGTCCGGCGCGGGCGCGGCGTCGAAATCGATCTTCCCGCCTTGCCGCTCGACGATCGCAGATCCTACGAGCTTTTGGCGCGAGCCGACACGGCCGGTGTGTTCCAGCTGGAATCGACGGGCATGCGGGAGAGCTTGAAGAAGCTCAGACCCGACCGCTTCGAGGACATCATCGCCATGGTCGCCCTCTACCGCCCGGGCCCCATGGACAACATCCCGACCTACATCAACCGCAAACACGGCGAGGAGCCGGTCGACTACCTGCACCCGATGCTGAAGAGCATTCTCGAGGAGACCTACGGCGTCATCATCTACCAGGAGCAGGTGATCCAGATCGCGCAGGTGATGGGCGGCTACACACTCGGCCAAGCCGACATGCTGCGCCGCGCGATGGGTAAGAAAGACAAGGACGAGATGGCGCGCCAGCAAGCGCGGTTCGTCGAAGGAGCACTTGCCAACGGCGTGAAGAAAGACGACGCCGTCTATATTTTCGAACTCGTCAACAAGTTCGCCGGCTACGGTTTCAACAAGTCGCATGCCGCAGCTTACGCCCTCGTCAGCTACCACACGGCCTATTTGAAGGCGAATTTCCGCGAGGAGTTCCTTGCCGCGTCGATGACGCTCGACATGGGCAACACCGACAAGCTTGCGATGTTCGCGTCAGAGGCGGCCAAGAGCGGCATCACCGTCAAGCCACCGTGCATCAACGCGAGCGAGATCGAGTTTCTGCCGGAGCCGCCACAATCGAACGAGATCAGCGCGGACGGCCGGGAGCCGCGGGGTGCCATCCGCTACTCGCTCGCCGCCTTGAAAAACATCGGCCAGGGCGCGGTGGAGGCGATCGTTGCCGCACGAAACGAGAAGGGGCCATTCCGCTCGCTCGGCGACTTTTCCTCGCGTATCAGCCCCAAAGCGCTGAATAAGCGCGCCATCGAAACGATGAGCAAGGCCGGCGCTTTCGATTGCGTGGAGAAGAACCGCGCCGCCGTCGCCGCCAATGCGGATTCGGTGATGGCACTGGCGCAGCGAACCGAGAGCGATGCGGCGCTCGGCACGTCCGATCTGTTCGGTGGCGGCGGTGCCGGTCCGCCAGTCCTCGACCTGAAACCCTCCCGCGCCTGGACACCGATGGAGAAGCTGACAGCGGAATTCGAGGCCGTCGGATTCTACTTGTCGGGTCATCCGCTGGACCAGTACCAGGGTCTGCTCGCCAAGCTCGGCATCCGCCGCTATGCGGACTTCGAAGCTACCGCTGATCATGGCTCAAACATCGCGCGACTCGCGGGTATCGTCGTCTCGGCGCGCGAGCGAAAATCACAGAAGGGCAACAAGTTTGCATTTGCGGTGTTCTCCGACATGAGCGGTCAGTTCGAAGCAGTCATCTTTTCCGACACGCTCAACGCCTGCGGACACCTGCTGAAGGCCGGAACGCCGGTCGTCGTGTCAGTGGAAGCAGAGCGCGACGGCGATACATTGAAAATGCGCGTGCAGTCGCTGGAGTCGCTGGACGATGTAGCCGCCAATGTGCAGCGCGGCCTGAAGCTCGTGCTTGATGCCGCCGTCATCGCACGGCAGCGCAATTGGCCCCAGGAGATCATCGAACGGCTCGTGGCCAAGGCGGCGAATGGCAAGAAGGGCGGGCAGGTGCGCATCGTCATGGCGCTGCCGGAACGCGGCCGCGAGCTGGAATTCGCCGTGCCGGGCTCTTTCGACGTCTCGCCACAGCAGGCCGGTGCGCTGTCGACGGTGCCGGGTGTGTTGGAGGTGGTGGAGATGTAGCCGGGCAGCGGCCGCGTCCAAGCCGATATCGCCCGGCCCATCGATCAGGTCTTGTTGATCATCGTTACGGCAAGGTTGGTCAGCTTGTGGTTGGCCGCTTTCTCCTGATCGAGGATCCCGGTGAGCAAGTCATGCGCCTCTGAATGCCCAAGCGACTTCGCCCACTCGCGCAAGGTGCCGTAGCGAGCGATCTCGTAATGCTCGATGGCCTGACAACATCCGATGATCGCAGCGTTCTTGGCGGCGGCGCCCTTGGCGTCCGAGATCACGCCTTCTGTCTCCTTGATCAAACCCTCGATCGCATCACATTTCTCGCCGGATGCCTTCTTTCCAATCGACTTGAACACCTTTTCGAGCGTCTTGATCTGCCCCTTCGTTTCCTGAAGGTGCTCTTCCAGATCAGACTTCAGCTCCTTGCGGGTCACTGCTTCGATGACGTTCGGCAGCGATTTGGCGATCTGATTTTCCGCATAGTAGATGTCCTGAAGGGTATGCTCGAACGCATCGGCAAGAGTCTTCATCTCGATTCTCCTCGCGAATGACTGAAAAAGGAAACCCATCGTTCAAATCACCAGAAGGCGAATTGGTTCCATCGCAATACCGTTGCGGGGTTGATTGCAGAGCGGTGTGCGCTACCCTTTCAGGGCTTGCGATGTGAGCGACGGCAAGGGGGAGGAGCATGATGGCAGCGAAACACTGCGGGCTTTTTCGACAAACGATGGGCCGGCGCGAGAGGCGCAGACACAGGCCACTCGTTCGGCAGGCAATGCTGGTCCTCGCGGCTTTGGGTGTGATGATGACTGCTTACGGTGGAACGGAACGGGCGCATGCGGAGAGCTGCCCACCGGGTGTAGCTAACGCGCTGCGCCTTGTCATGGTTTCAGTCGCCGATGCCAACGCTCCCATGGCGCTCCTCGAAACCTTCGAACGCGCAACGCCGGGGGATCCCTGGCGATCCGTTGGTCCACTGCGGCCGGCAGTCGTCGGCAAGAAGGGCGTTGCCTGGGGCGCCGGCTTTCGCGAGATGGCAGCGCCCGGCGAGCCTCTGAAGCGGGAGGGTGATCTGCGCTCACCGATGGGGATCTATGCGCTCGGGGCCACATTCGGTTTTGATCAGACGCCGCTCCCCGGACACATGACGCTGGCGATGGAACGGCATGTGTGCGTGGAGGAACCGAAATCGAAGAGCTACGGGCGGATCGTCGACAGCTCCGAGGTCGAGGCGGGGGTCAAATACGATCAGATGGCCGCAGAGCCGCTCTATCGCAAAGGGATGGTCGTCGACTATCCGGCGGATGCCGCGAACATGGCGGGATCGTGCATCTTCATCCACGTCTGGCGCGAACCCGGAAAGGGCACGGCAGGATGCGTGGCCCTCGACGAGAATGACGTCATGGATCTGCGCGCCTGGGCGAGCGAAACGCCATCAGCGATCGCCATTCTGACCGCCGATGCGAAAGGCCGTTTCAAGGGTTGCCTTCCGGGCTCCTGAGACGGCGCAATTCCGATCAGCTGCCATGCGTCGGACGTTGAGTGCTTCGCTTTGCGGCTTTCATCGGTTGGCGTCGACGTTGCTCCGCGGGCTGTTGCATACTTGCTGGCTGGCACATCACTTTCTGCGCTGCGGCGTCGCGCGAGGACGGTGGCGTGTCGCTTGAACGACGCCCGTATTTCGGAGGAGCAAGCGAGCGTGCATCCGCTGCGCCCCAGATCAGTGCCATCAGGATGAAGAAGTGGCGCCAGTGGTCGCTGTCGATCACGAAGCCTTCGATGGCTGTGGCGGTGAAGGATGCCGTCGCAACCAGCGCCATGCCGGCAATCGGTGAGTTCTGGAGGGCCGCACGGAATCCCACTGCAATGGTGAGCACGACGCTGATGATGTAGAGCAGCCCGCCGATCCAACCCGCGTTGAGGAACGTGGTGAGGTAGACGTTGTGCGGCTCCTCGTGGTGGTACGTATCGCGGAAGGTGTGGGTGCCGATACCGAGAGGATTTTCCAGAATGAGGGATATCGCCTTCTGTTGGCCGCCGAAGCGGCCTTGCGGGCCCTGGTCGTAGCTCTGGTCGAGACTGGCGCGCTGAAGCAGCAGCGTGCTCACCTCTTCGATCTGGAGCGCGGCGCCGAGCGCTGCCGCAAGGACGACGGCGGCAAGTCCACCGGCAAGCCCGAAGCGTCTGAAGTCCGCAGCACGGCGCGAGCGCAACAGCAGAACGAAACCCACGATACCGACCGACAGTGCTGCCGAGAACCAGGCGCCACGCGAGAACGACAGGAGCAGCCCAAGGAGCAGTGGCGCCGCAAGAATCGCTGCAATGCGCGCCTGCCGGGGCGTGCCGCGCAGCACAATCCAGGCGGCGAAGGTGAGCGCTGGCACCAGGGCGGCGCCGTAGACGTTGGGATCCTTGAAGGTGCCTCGGGCGCGGCCATAATTGGTGAAGAGATCGTAGGCCGCGGGCACGATGCGGAAATAGCCGATGAGTGCGGCGGCCGTGGCGACGAGGCAGGCGGCGAGATAGCACCAGAACAGACGCTTCAGCCAGGGCTCAGGCTGATCGGCCACAAAGCCTGCAAGGACGAATGCGCCGGCGGCCAGGAAGAATGTCACCAGCTGATGCTTGATCGCCGTGTCGAAGGCTGTCGACCACATGGTCGCGGCAATCCCTGCGCCGACGATCACCAGCCAGAGCGCGCCATTGACGAGTGCTATTCTGCCGAACCGATGCGCACCGAGAACCGGCACGATGAAGACCATCGCGGCGAGCAGGGCATCGACCACGGCGGGCTCGGAAAACACGATCGTGCTGGCCAGCATGACCGCCGCAGCAACGGCGCCCGCCGCGGCCCTGGCGCTGATACGCGTGGGGATTGTCCAACCCCAGAGTGCGGCGGCGCTAACAGGCATGTGGGGCCGTGGCGAGAGGTATGACCATGCTGATGCAGAGGTCTTGCTCATCGCGGCGGACGAGCCGGCCGTGATCTTCGGAAAATTCCAGTCTCGTGCCGACCGAGGGAAGCCTCATCGATTGGTCCCGCAGATTGTTCGCTCGCCTAGGCTCACAAATATCCGAGGACCATGAGGGTTCGGTAAAACACCGCGTCGCAATCTCTTGAAAGCGCTCTGCTCTGCTGCATTTGAAGCTTTCCTGGCGGTTTACATATGTGCCGGCTTGGACCATGCGCGTCAGCATCCGAGGCTAGGGTGCAGGCTCGCCGGCCGGACTGCGGATATAGCTTACTCCGGCGACAGACGACTTCGAGCCGCGGGCTCGCTCCCTTGCCTTTCCCCGCAACTTCGGCCATAAGGCGCGCATTCCACACGTGACCCCACGCGCCTGCCGGATTGAAAGCCCCGGCAGGACGCTCCGGTGGGCGTTTGGCATTTCTGGAAAAACAAAAGCCAGATCAATGCCTTCGCTCTCTCAGGGTTGCGGAGGTTCAACCGGAAAAAGGACGATCAGGATGGCGCTGCCCACCTTCAACATGCGTCAGCTATTGGAAGCTGGCGTGCATTTCGGCCACCAGGCCCACCGCTGGAACCCCAAGATGGCCTCGTTCATCTTCGGCGCCCGCAACAACGTTCACATCATCGACCTCACCCAGACGACGCCGATGCTGCATCAGGCGCTGGTGAAGATCTCCGACACGGTGGCCGGCGGCGGCCGCGTGCTGTTCGTTGCGACCAAGCGGGCGGCCTCCGATTCGATCGCAGAGTCGGCCAAACGCTCCGCCCAGTACTTCATCAATCACCGCTGGCCGGGCGGCACGCTGACCAACTGGAAAACGATCTCGCAATCGATCCGTCGCCTGCGCCAGTACGATGACATCCTCGCCGATCCGCAGGGCCGGACGAAGAAGGAAATCCTCAACCTGTCGCGCGAGCGCGACAAGCTCAACCTGGCGTTGGGCGGCATCAAGGACATGGGTGGCACGCCTGACCTGCTGTTCGTGATCGACACCAACAAAGAGCACATTGCCATCAAGGAGGCCCGCAAGCTGGGCATTCCGATCGTAGCGATTGTCGACACCAACTGCGATCCCGACGGCATCGATTTCCCGATCCCGGGCAACGACGACGCGGGCCGCGCGATCACGCTTTACTGCGACCTCATCGCCCGTGCCGCAATCGACGGCCTGGAGCGGAGCCAGCAGGCAGCCGGCATCGACACCGGCGCGGCGGTGAGCCCGCCGAGCGAGGCGCTTCCCGCCGCCTTCAAGGGCATCGAGGGTCCGCGTGGCGAGGCCGACGACCTCAAGCGCATTCCGGGAATCGATCTGAAGCTGGAACAGCGGCTAAACGATGCCGGCGTGTTCCACTTCTGGCAGATCGCCGATCTCGATGCCGAGCAGACGGCAGCACTCGACCGGCAGCTCAAGCTCGGCGGTCGCATCGCCGGGGAGAGCTGGCAGGCCGAAGCCAAGAAACTGGTCGACGCCGCAGCAGCCTGACGCTCTTGCGGCCATGCGGACCGCGCGGCGCGCGGTCCGATCAACTCAGGACAGAAATGACGACGCGGGGGCAATCCGGTCCCCGCTGTCACGTCACCTACACGTCGCGGGCGCATGTCGTTGCGTCTGCCAACCGATGGACATCCCATGACCCAGATTTCCGCATCCCTCGTCAAAGAGCTGCGCGAGCGCACCGGCGCCGGCATGATGGATTGCAAGAAGGCGCTTTCCGAGAACAACGGCGACATCGAAGCCGCGATCGACTGGCTGCGAGCGAAGGGCCTTTCGAAGGCGGCCAAGAAGGCCGGACGCACGGCAGCGGAAGGGCTCGTCGGCATCGTAACGGACGGCAACACGGGTGCCATCGTGGAGGTGAACTCAGAGACGGACTTCGTCGCCCGTAACGAGCAGTTCCAGAAGATGGTGGCGGGCATCGCGTCGCTGGCGAGCAAGGCTGGCGGTGATGTCGAGAAGCTCGCGGCCATGACGTTCCCAGGCGCGAAGCACACCGTCGAGGACTACATCAAGGAGATGATCGCCACGATCGGCGAGAACATGACGCTTCGCCGTACCGCGGCGCTGGCCGTCTCCAAGGGCGTGGTATCCGGCTACGTGCACAACCCGGCAACCGAAGGCCTGGGCAAGATCGGCGTGCTGACCGCTCTGGAGAGCGACGGCAAGGCCGACGTTCTGGCCGCTATTGGGCGCCAGGTCGCCATGCATGTGGCTGCAACCAAGCCCATCGCGCTCAACATCGAGGGCGTGCCGGCTGACGTGCTCGAGCGAGAGAAGGCGATCCTTGCGGAAAAGAACCAGGGCAAGAAACCCGAGGTGCTGGAGAAGATCTTCCTGTCGAGCCTGAAGAGCTTCGCCAAGGAGCACTGCCTGCTTGACCAGCCGAGCATCTTCGATACCTCCAAGACCGTCGCGCAGATGGTCAAGGAAGCCGAGAAGGATGCTGGCGCGGCGATCGCGCTCAAGGGCTTCGTCTTCTATGTGCTGGGCGAAGGCATCGACAAGGGTGGCGACGACTTCGCTGCCGAAGTCGCGAAGATGTCGGGCGGCTAGTGTGGTGCCTCGCAATTGCCGACCAACAATTCGGCTGGGTTCTTAGTCGGCAATTGCGAGACAAGCACCACACTAAGCCAATGATTTTGCTAGTGTCGTTCAGAACCGCAAATGCCGAAACGAGCTTGCGGCAATGGTGTCGGTATTTGCGGTTCACGACACTAGAGCAGGTCCGACCTTGGCGGAATCACTTCCACGATCGTGGCTCGCTCTAAGATCTTGTTTGAGAGACCGATTCACGCCTTCGATGGAAGCCCAAGCGTTTCCATCTCAGACGATCAGGCTCTCGAGCATTTCCCTCGACACGGCAGCTCGCTGCTTCCCGTCGACAAGAATTGCGTCAGACACAAAAAGCTTGAGCGCCGATCCCATTCCATAGGATCGGCGCTCAAACTGTTTTTGGCGTCAGCGAGCGAACCTCACATGTCGCGAGGCATGTCTCGCTTCGCACGTACACGGCGCGCAGCGAACGAGGCGCCGTCGATGTCGCGGAGATCCTCGCCGGTGTCGACGTCGGGGAGTTCGCGCACCAGCGAGACGCGGCGCCCGTCGAAGTTGCGCAGTGTGTCGGCGAGCGTCCAATCACTCGACCAGCGAACACCAGCGAACGCCTTCAGCGGACGCGGGCTGCGCCGCTCACCGATCAACCAGTAGCCGCCATCGGTGGCGGGCCCCAGAACGGCATCAGCATCGCCAAGCGCCGCAAAGGCCGCAGCGACGTCCGCAGGGCCCATGACGGTGCAGTCCGAACCGATGATCACCACGGGGCCTGGCGGCATGCGGTCGAAGATGCGCTGCATCCGCCGTCCGAGATCACCTCGCCCCTGTGCGCGCCGCGACATCCCAAAGGGCCAGTGGGACTGGTGCGCGGCGATGTCAGGCGCGACGGCCAGCGTCGTGTCCCAGCGCGGGTCGTTGCCGAGGCGCGAGACCAGAGCACCACTCGCATGGCGGTAGAAGGCCGTTGCAGCGACGACGCCGATGTCGCGGGCCAACCGGGTCTTCACCCGCCCTGCGGCCGGCGCCTTCACCATGATGACGAGCCGGCGTCTCCACGAGGATCGTGACGCCCGCGCAGTCGCGCCGGCACCGTCACCAGCACCATCAGGCAGCGTCGACAAGGCCCGCGCGGGGCCAAGTCGCGGAGTCGCCTTGAGGCTGGAGCGCTTGGTGATCCGATGGATTGGGACTGGCACTCCAGCCCCTTGTCGCTGACGCGTCTTATGGGATGAGCCCGCGACCACTTCGCGGGACGATGTCTTAGGCAAGCGGGATGAATGCGTAACCATTACCGTCCTTCTCGATGCGTCCGGCACCGGGCATGCCGTAGTGATAGCCAGTGATGACCGCCTTGTCGGCAATGACGCGATCGAACGTACGGCGGCGGCTTGCCTCGGCAGCCTGGGGATCGGAATCGAATGCCGCATGCCAGCCGGGGTTCTTCACGAACAGGGCAGGAATGTTGCTGATGTCGGCCATCACGTGGAGCTGGTCCTTGCCGGAGCCGACGACATAGGTCGTGTGACCCGGTGTATGACCGTGCGCGGCAACGGCGACGATACCGGGCGCCACCTCCGCACCGCCCTTGATCCGCGCCAGGTTCTTCCACGTCGGCATGGTCGACTGGATACGCTTGGCAAGCCCCTTGCGGTTTTCCGGCAGAGCGGCCAGCGTCGCGGGATCGGTCCAGTAGGCATATTCGGCTTCCGGCACGATGATCTCGGCATCGGGGAAGACCTGCTCATTGGTGTCCTTCTGCATCAGGCCGAAGATGTGGTCAGGGTGGAAGTGCGTCACGAGGATCTTATCGATCTTCTTTGCATCTACTCCGGCGGCGGCCATGTTAGCAGCGAGCTTGCCTGCGGTCGGTGCCAGCTGCGCGCCCGTGCCGGCGTCGAACATGATCGTCTTGCCGCCGGTCCTAATGACAGTGATCGTGAAGGGAATGGTGACCACGTCGGTGGAAAGACCAGCCGCTGCGAGTGCCGCCTTGGTCTCATCGACGCTGGCATTCTTGATGAAGCCGGGATCATGCGGCTTCAGCCACTGGCCATCGGAGATCGTTATCACTTCGACGTCGCCGACCTTGAAGCTGAAAAAGCCCTTGGCCATCAGATCAGGTGCGGCCTTGCTCTCAGCGAACACGATGCGGCCGCCGAGCCCCATGACGGCGGCAGCGGCAGTGGAGGAAACGATAAAGTCGCGGCGGTGCATGGCGGACTTGCGTGTCATCGTTGGCTTCCTGGGTGTTCGATCTCAGTTTCGTCGACTGATGGCCCCGTGCCCTGCGCCGCCGGACCGGAGACCGGAGACCCATAAGTCCGTGCCACGTAGTCCAGCGATGCTCCACCGGCATAGAGTGCCAGGCACAGCTGATTGCGCAGGACGCGGCGCAGATACCCGTCGTGCCGATACCGCTCCGCGCCCGTCACTGCAGGCGTGCGCAGTGCCGTCAGGCGACGGCGGCCGAGGCGACGCACGATATCCACGTCCTCCATCATCGCCATGTCGCGATAGCCGCCGATCTCGTCATAAAGGCGGCGCGGCATCAGCAGTCCCTGATCACCATAAGGCAGCGCCAACACCGACCGGCGAAGCGCCACCAGCCGCTCAAGAATTCGGGGCGCGGCGCCACGGTCGTCGAGCGCAAATCGGAACGTTGCCGCACTGGGCCCCACCTCACCGGAATCGACCCGGCCCATGAACGCGGCAGCTTCGAGTTCCCAATCGGTGGCGAGCACGGTGTCGGCATGCAGAAACAGCAGCCACGGCTGCCGCGCCTGCCGCGCACCGGCCCGCAACTGGCCACCGCGACCGGGCGTCATCGAAATGAACGTAGCCCCTGCCTGATCCGCAACGAGAGCCGTACGATCCGTCGAGCCACCGTCGGCGACGATGACCTCGCAGACGAAACCATCGACAGCGGCCGGAACCAGCGCCGTCAGGCACGCGGCCAGCCGCCGTTCTGCATTCAGTGTGGGTATGACGACCGAGATCATCGGCGAGATGTGGCATGCCTGCCAGAGCGCAACAACCCGAAGTTTGAGCGGGGAGAGATTGCTGCCCGGGGCTTGTGCATCGGGCCACCAATGTTCTATTTTTGTTCCATTGGATTCGGCGTGAGCCGACGATAGATCGCGGTGATCACATTCTCGCGATCGAAACAGGCCGGCCGATCGATCGAGGTTTTGGGAATGGCGATGTCCAGAGGCGGTGATGGTAGAGCCTGAAGGCGGCGACCGCGACGACAGTGAGTCCGGTAACGGGGATGCCGAGGACCGGTGCCCGTCGGAGACGGGCGGCGCTCACGTGACAATGGAGCGCCGGCGCGGCCGGGGTGCGGTATCCAACGCGAGCGGCCGTTTTGAACGAGTGGACAGGATCGCATTCGATGATGGTTGGGACAGCCTTGGCGACCTTCCCGCATTCAGGACGCATGTCCAGCACGAGCCGGCACGCAGCATCATCACGACCAACGACAGCCCGGACATCTCCTTCGACCAATCGATCAATCCCTATCGTGGCTGTGAACACGGTTGCATCTATTGCTATGCGCGCCCCACGCACTGCTATCTGGGGCATTCCGCCGGGCTCGACTTCGAGGCGCTGCTCTACGCAAAGCCAAATGCTGCCGAGCTGTTGGTCCGGGAGCTTGCCAACCCTCGCTATCTGCCGAAAACCATCGCGCTCGGCACCAATACCGACCCCTATCAACCGATCGAGCGCGATCTGCGCCTCACCCGACAGATCCTCGAGGTGCTCGAGAAAGCCCGCCATCCCGTAGCGATCGTGACCAAATCTGCACTGGTGGCGCGGGATGCCGACATTCTGGGCCGCATGGCCGAGCAAGGGCTCGCCAAGGTCGCGCTGTCCGTCACCACACTCGACCGCCGGCTGGCGCGGGCCATGGAACCCCGGGCGGCAACGCCGCAACGCCGGCTTGCCGCGCTCGGCGCCTTGGCACAGGCCGGCGTGCCCACTGCGGTGATGATGGCTCCGATCATTCCGGGGCTCACGGACCACGAGATCGAGCGGGTTCTGGAGGCGGCCACAGAAGCGGGCGTGCGCGAAGCCGGTTACGTGCTTCTGCGCCTGCCGCTGGAGATCAAGACGCTGTTTCGCGAGTGGCTGGCAGAAAGCGCTCCCGGGCGCGCCAAGCGCGTCATCACGTTGCTGCAACAGATGCATGGCGGCCAGGACTACACCAGCCATTTCGGCACGCGGCAGACGGGCAGCGGGCCTTACGCCCAGCAGATCTCGCAGCGGTTCCGACTTGCCATGCGGCGGCTGGGCCTTGGCGAGAAGCGGCTCGCGTTGCGGACGGACCTGTTCCGCCGACCAGTTCTCCCCGGCGGACAGCTCGACCTGCTTTGACAGGGGGGCCGCGCGGACGCACGCTCTGGCCATGAGGATCCGTGATTCGCGGCTGATGCCAACATTCGAGCTCGAATCCGTCGAGCTGGCACTCGTCGGTGGCCCAATCGTGGGCATCGACGAGGCCGGGCGCGGGCCGTGGGCCGGGCCGGTGGTGGCGGCGGCCGTGGTGCTGGATGCCAAGAACCTGCCAGTCGGCATCGCCGATTCCAAGCAGCTCGATGCCGACCAGCGCGAGGTCGTGTTCCACCGCATCAAGGAGCAGGCGCTCGACTATGGCATCGCCATTGCCGACGCAGAACGCATTGACCGCGACAACATCCTCAACGCCACCCTGTGGGCGATGGCCAAAGCGGCCGACTCGCTAGCCGTTGAACCACGGCTGGCGCTGGTGGACGGCAACAAGCTGCCGCGGCTCAAGATGCCGGCACGCGCAATCGTCAAGGGGGACGCCAAGTGCCTGTCGATCGCCGCTGCGTCGATCCTGGCCAAGGTCACGCGCGATCGAATCATGATCGAGGTTGCCCGCTCGTGCCCTGGCTATGGCTTCGAGCGGCATAAGGGCTACGGCACGCCCGAACACAAGGAAGCGCTGCAGCGCCTCGGCGTGTCACCCTACCACCGGCGCTCGTTCAAGCCGGTGCAACTGGCGCTCAGCATTCCTTGAGCACCTGCCCGATGATGCGGCCGGCCGATGTGCCGGGCCGATTCCGATCGAGGTATTTTTGCAGCCGTGACAATAAGAACGCCGCGCCGAGGCTTGGCCTCGGGCGCGGCGGCACTTTTGTAATTAT
>JACKJI010000004.1 GCA_020638035.1 Hyphomicrobiaceae bacterium | reverse complement strand
CACCGCCTAGAATGCTTTCCACCTGCTGCCGGAGAAATGACACGCCGTTGTAGGTCGCCATGACGACGACGACGTTCGGCGCATGATGCACGGTCAGCTCCCCTTGTTAACCGGCTGGCAACGACAACCACGGGCACCGCATGAATTCCGAGACGTTGTCGATCCCTTGATCCGGTGAGGTGACCCCGCCTTGCCATGCTCCACGACACTGCGTGGAACACGGAGTATTTTAGTTCATGGCATCCTTGAAGGCTAGGTGATGGAGGGGCGACATTATGGTTTGGCGCTGCACTGTTGGCGACCATATCCATTGACCGAAGCGGGGTCGATACAGATCCCAACGAGGGGCGGTATTGGCGACTATGCCGATGCGGCGCTATCATAGTAGCCGCTGCGGAATTTGGTCGCGGCTCGATCGACGAAAAAGTTCACCAGCTGATACCAATCTGGCGCCAGGCGCTGGATGAGATGGGTAGAAACAAGCAGACTTGTATAGGCGAGCGCCGGGCCCTCACTGGCGCGCCAAGATCGAGGTACGCGCGTGAAATAGGCTTCGCGCAACTCGCTGCAGAAGCGCTCTGCTGACACGAATGCAATACGCCCCGCCTGTGCCGCAAGCTCAACGCGAACGATGAGGCCGGCAAGATCGATGACCGGATTGCCAAGGCAAACCGAACCCGAATCGATGAGTTCAACACAGCGATCGGCATCGACGAAAATGTGATCCGGCTTCATGTCGCAATGAATCGGAACGCGAACCGGACTTTCGATAACTCGCGTGGCGGCTGCGGTCGCTAATGTCACCTTTTCGGCCAGTTCTGGACAGGCCCAGATAATGTTATTTGCCGCCCATTCGATTCTGCTCGCGACATACGAGTTGAACACGTCGGGTAATCCGCATGGTCCGATCTGATGCAGGGTCGCAAGCGCTTTCGCCGCTGTCTGCGCAACCTCAACCGGAGAGAGACCGCGCTGTAAAGCGACTTCCGACGGCACACCTCGCGCTGGCTTGTAAATAGTCGCGCCAATATCATCTTCAGATGCCGGTCTTGACAGACGCACCACAGCCCCCGACGCGATGAGTGCCGCGTTGACGCGGTCGATCTTTGCTGTCTCGTGCCGCAGTTCGTCGGACGGCATCACCTTCAAGTAGCCGACAGGTGACTGCAATTCACCCGATTCCTGTTTCTGGACCACCACGAACGTGGCGGACAACCCGGGCCGGTAACGAATTGGATCTAGCTCAATCGAAGCCCTCGATCCGCCCGTCGGGATATCAGCGCGCTGCAGTAACGAAAGAAGCGCTCCGGAACGGAGATCCGCATAACGTGCCAGGTGCGGCAGCCGCCCGTCGCGCGGAAAAACCTCGAGCGTCATGCCGAGATCGGGAACCCGCACTACGGACGCCCAGCCATCGGCGGTCCGCTCTTCGACATTCGACGAACTCTTGTGAGCGGTCCGTTCTGGGCGGAGTCGCACCGTCACGACCAGCCGCGCTCGATCGCCTGTGCGAGTCATTGCGTCAACATTATATACCGCGATCAGGCGCTTCGACGGGCGGTGGCGAAATCGCACCAGGCTGAGTTTCCGGCACGAGCCAGCACCGTCGAACAAATACCGATCGAGAATGCGAGACATCGCAGCGATATCGAGTGCTGCGGCAAATCCCGGCATTGCCCCATCTCCGCGAAGCAATCCGGAGGCTGGCAGGCTCGCCCCAGGAATGAGCGGCAACGACGCTGCCGACATCACTCGCTCCTCAGTGCATCGATAGGGTTAAGTCTTGCCGCGCGTCGCGCTGGCAGCATGCCGAAGCCGATGCCGGTCAACGCGGCTGCCCCCAACGCAACAAGAATCAGAGACGGCGTTACGAGAACCGGCCAATTGGCGAACTTCGCGATGCTCGTCGCAGAGCCGACGCCCAATAATGTTCCGACAATTCCACCAAGAAGGCACAGAATGACGGCTTCGCAAAGAAACTGGAACAAGATATCGAATCGTCGCGCACCAATCGCCATTCGCAAGCCGATCTCGCGTGTGCGCTCCGTCACCGAAACAAGCATGATGTTCATTATGCCAATTCCGCCGACGACGAGTGAAATTGCTGCCGTCGCGGCCAAAAGCAGACCTAACGTGTTTTCTGTCGCCGTCTTAGCCTTCACGTATTCGGCGAGATCGCGGATCTCGAACTTCTCGCTGCCCTTCTCGCTCTTCCCGCGGAGCCGCTCCAGCAGTGATTTCAACTCTCCGCGCGCTTCCGCTAACGCGTGTTCATCTTCGAGTTTAACCGAAACATAGCCGACCTGATCGGGCACCAGTTTGTGGCGACCCATCATGCGCGCTCGCACAGTCGACAGTGGTACCAGAATAACGTCGTCCTGATCCTTGCCCGTTGGATCGGCGCCCTTCGGCTGAAGCACGCCAATGATGTCAAATGGTGTGTCAGCGATGCGAATCCGTCGCCCGATAGCGTTTTGCCCCTTGAAGAGCGTCGCAACAACTGTCGATCCGAGAACCACGAGGCGGCCGGCCGACCTGTATTCTTCCTCGCCGAAGAATCGCCCGTCGAGCAGCTCCCAATCGCGGACCTCCAGGTAGGACGGGTGAACACCGTCGATGTTGGTTAGCCAATTCGCATCTCGGTGAACAGCGGTGGCGCTCCGCCGCAAGTGACCGGAGACGGCGACAACACCGCTCAACGATGTGCGGATTTCGGCGATATCACGCTCCGAAAACGGAATGCGAGTGTCGGCACCCACCGACCGGCCGCGCACCCGGCTCGACCCCGGCCGCAGTTGCAGCAGATTGGTTCCAAGACTGGCGATCTTGCTTTCGATGTCGACGCGCGCGCCCTCGCCGACCGCTACCATCAGGATCACCGACGCCACACCGATGATGATGCCGAGCGCCGTGAGCAGACTGCGGGTCAGATTGGCGCGGATCGCCAGGCCGGCAGAGCGCACCGCCTCGCTGAACATCGTCATGCCGCGGCCTCCTGCGTACCGTCTCCGGTTTGCTCGTTCGGCACGATGCGTCCGTCGCGGAACGTGACCACGCGCTCCGCATAGGACGCGGTCTCTCGATCGTGCGTTACCACGATCACGCACTTGCCGCGAGAGTTCAGCTCTGCAAAGAGCCTCATGATCTCACGCGACGTACTGCTATCGAGAGCTCCCGTCGGTTCGTCTGCGAGGAGTATTTCAGGATCATTGACCAGCGCGCGAGCAATCGCGACCCGTTGTTGCTGCCCACCGGAAAGCTCGGACGGACAGTGGTCGATCCGGTGCGCGAGATCGACCGCTTCGAGGCAATGTCGTGCACGTTCTGCGGCCACGCTGCGGGCGGTGCCGGCATAAGACGCTGGCAGCATGACCTGCCGAAGTGCAGGAGTGCGCGGTAACAAGTTGAACTGCTGGAACACGAACCCGATATGACGGTTGCGCATCTGCGCCATCTGATTCTGCGTCAACGCCGCCAGATCGTGGCCCATCACCGACATGCTTCCCGAGCTTGGCACGTCAAGACCGCCGATAAGGTTCATCAGCGTTGATTTCCCAGATCCAGACGGGCCCATAATGGCCACGAACTCACCTGGATTGATCCGCAAGGTGACTCCATCGAGGGCGCGCACGACCTGTCCACCAAGCCGGTACTCTTTTCTCACCTCCCGCGCATCAACGATTGCCTTTTGCGCGGGAGAAGAGGACGCGGCCGTCATGGCGTCCTCTCTTTCCGGCTGCGCACAATGAGATTGTCACCGGGTTTTAGGTTTTTGCTCGCGAGTTCGACGTAGCTGAGATCTGCCAATCCGATGCGAATCGAGCGTTTCTCCGGCACGCCTGCCTTGTCGAGAACCCAGACTGAAGCCTTCTCCGTCTCCAATCGCTTCTGTCGTAGGGAGGCGAGACGAGCCATCTGATTTGGTGTCAACAGACCCTCTAGGAGCGTGTCCACCGAATCAGATTTCACCTTCGACTGGCGATCCTTGCGCGGCTCTCCGGTCGCGCCGGTCGCCTGAGCCCGTATCCGCTCGGTCAAACTCGCAACCTGTGCAGCGTCGAGGTCGAGCCGCTTGGTCCAGAGGCTCACGGTGGCTTCGATATCCGGCGCATCCTTCGCAGTGGACCTGAACTCCTTGGGCGGCTTGTAGTGGATCGCCTCGGCCGGCACCCGTACGACATTGTCGCGACGCCCCGTCTCGATCAGCACGTTGGCGGTCATCCCGGGATAGAGTGAGAGGTCCCCATTCTCTGCGTTAACGATAACCGTGTACGTGACGACGCTGTCGGTGGCAGCAGGTGACATGCGAATCTGTTCGATGCGGCCTTCGAACTTGCGTTTCTGGTAGGCATCGACATCGAATGTCACGGTTTGGCCAGGCTTGATCGCACCGATGTCGGATTCCGACACCTGCGCCTCGATGTGTATCGAGGAAAGGTCACCGGCCAACCGGAACAGCTCAGGCGCCTGAAAGCTTGCTGCAACCGTCTGTCCGACATCCACGGCACGATGCAGCACTATACCGCCGATCGGCGCCCGAATCTGTGTCCGCTCAAGATCGATTGCCGCCTGCTCCTGCTGCGCTACTTTTTGTGCCAGCAGTGCTTTCGCGTCCTTGATGTTGGCAGCCGCGACATCGACTTCTGCGCGTGCCACGTTGACATCGCGCTCTGCCGTCTCGACGGAAGTTGTCGGCGAGAGCCCCTTCTTGTCGAGCAGCTGTTGGCGGGCCAATGTCTTTTCCGCGTTCTCCAGAACGGACTCCGCCTTTCGCAACGCTGCTTCCGAACTCGCGACATGCGCCTCCGCGGAAAGCACGTCGGCCTTGGTCTGGCGCGCCTTCGACTCGAACGTCTTGGGGTCAATAACCGCCAGAAGATCGCCCGCTTCAACCTTCGTATTGAAGTCCGCGACAATGGTCTTGATCCGGCCGGACAGCTCGGAGCCAACTTGAACCGTCACGCGCGGGCGCACCGTTCCGGTCGTCGCGACGACACGGCGTATCTCACCCTCTGTGACAGGCGCCGTCTCGAACACGTATGCGGCTTCGCTCGACTGCGCACCCACAAGCCAGTTGCCTGCAGAGAACGTTCCAGCTCCGGCGAGCACGATTGCGACCATCAGGTAATGACTTGCCGACATGACCGATGCCTCCGGCTATTGCGATGGATGAGCGCCGCTGCGTTCCAAGCCTGCGGCTACTCCTTTGCGAACTCGCGCTCGGCCAACAAGGCAGCTTCAACACGGTTCTTCACGTGCAGCTTCTGCAGAATGTTGTGCATGTAGTGCTTGACTGTGCGCTCGGTCAGGCCGAGCGACTCACCGATTTCGCGGTTCTTCATTCCTTGCGCGAGATGCTGCAGGATTTCTGTTTCGCGCGCTGAGAGCTGTGCCATAAGGCCGGCATTTCGATTCTTGATCGCAGCCTTCGACTGCATGCTCGACAAGATGCGAGCGGCCAACCCTGGCAGGACGACGGCGTCATCCTCTGCAATGCTCGTCAGGGTCTTGACGAACTCACTGCCGCGTACGCCCTTGAGGATATAACCTCGTGCCCCCGCTTCGATTGCAGCGGAAATCGTCGCCTCATCCTCCGAAACAGTGAGGAAGACAATCTTTACAGCCGGACATGCCTGAGAAATGACCTTCGCAGCAGCAATGCCGCCGCCAGGCATGCTGATATCGAGAAGGATAATATCGGGCAGTTCTTCTTGTGTGATGCGGATCGCATCGTCCGCCGACTCTCCTTCACCCACGATCACGAATTGAGGCTGCTTCTCGAGCGCGCGCACGACGCCAGACCTCACGATCGGGTGGTCATCAACAATGACTATCCGGAATTTTTCAATCATTTCACCTCTTGCCTCTACCCGAGCAGCTCAGCGTGATCGTTATGATAGTGCCGGATCCACGCGCCTGCCCCATTTCAAAAATTCCATTCAACGTTTCCACGCGATCGCGAATGCCGGTGAGCCCCAATTGCGAACACGCCACCCTCTCCTCGTTGATTCTCGAATTCACTCCTGGACCTTCATCGCTCACAGATACGACCAGCTTACTGTTGTTACAGCTTATCGAGACCCGCTGGCCTTTTCCGCCAGCATGTTTGAATGCATTGTTGAGCGCCTCCTGGATAAATCTGTAGGTGCAGACTTTGACTTCGTTTTCCGCATGAATGATGCGTTCGGTAATATCGGTCGAAACCTTTGTCCCCGTACGTTCCTCGTGCATCTTGATGATGAGTGCCGCGGCCTCGTTAAGCGACATTGTCTCCAGCTCCGGCAACATCAGCCCGCGGGAAAGGTTGCGGATGTCCCGAATGGCAGCCTCCAAGGCGCTACGTATCGCCTCCTGCGTATCGGAAGGTTCGGCATCGAGTGCTTTCTGGTCGATCGGCAGATCATCTATGCTCATGAGCGCAAAGCCGATGAGCTGCGCGGGACCGTCGTGCAGATCCGCACCCAGGCGCCTCAGAAATTGTTCATTGAGACGGTCCGCACGCCAATAGGCCTTTTCGATCTTGTTGCGCAGCTCAGCGTTCTGTGTGGCTTTTTGCAGGAGATCGTTCTGTTGGGCCTCGATCGTGTTGCTGCCCTTTCGCACGGTACCGTAGAGCGCCACCACCATGAGCAGTGCTGTCAGGCCCACAACGCCCCAGCTTTTTGTCCGAGCCTTTGCAAGGGCAGCGATTAACGTATCGGCACGAACATAGAACTCAGAGACCGCAATGATACGGCTTCCGCCTGTCTCACGGATCGGAGCATAGATCTCCAGCAGCGGCATCTTGAGCGTTCGCTCATTGACATCATCAGGGTGAGAATGCCCATCGAGCTCTGCCGAGACGGCGCCGTTCCAGGCCATCTTGAGATGCTCGGTGGGCGTGAAACTTTTTCCGATAATATCGCTGAAATTGCTGTAGGCGATCTGTGCGCCCTTCTTCCAGACTTTGATGGAAACAACATTTTCCTTGAGCTCGGAGTGATCCATGATCTGGTCGAGCCGTTGAATATGTTCCGGGGTAAGCGCGTTGCTTCGGCCGAGTTCCTGGACCAGCGGTCCAATGAAGGCATCCATGTAAAGCGTGGCCGCAACTGCCGAGTTACTTATGACGCCTTCCTCGATCTCCTCGGCAACCCAATTCCCGATCGCCGACATTCCAAGGAGAACGACAGCCGCTCCCGTAATCCCGAATTGTTGCGCGAGGCTCAGTCGGACCCAAATCCGTTGGATACGTCGCCTTATTTGGCGCCAGCGGGAAGCGTACTTCGTCGGCGACGACGCGGATTCAGTTGCGGCCTTCGGAGGGTCGCCAGACGCGAAAGGTGGACCCAGTTCTTGAACCGTCATGGTGCGTTGACCTCGTCGAGGAGCGGCTCGACGAGATGCCGATACCGTTCCGAAAACCAGTTCATGAGCGCCAGGCGCAACAACGTCGCTCGCCGGTGTGTATCGATATTGCGCTGCGATACGTTGAGCCCCGCGCGCACACCTAGCCGGTAGCCGTCGAGCAATGCGTCCGCACATTCCACCCGGAGCGCGTCCGCCTGCAGATCGGCAAAATGGAGATGAGCCAGAAAATTACCGATATCCTGCGCCGGATCTCCCAACCGGATTGTATCGAAATCAATCAGGGTTGCCGAGGCACCATTGCAAATGACCTGATGCTCATGAAAATCACGGTGAATTGGCACCATCATTGATCCGCCGACCTCGCACAGGTCCGCTCGAACCCGCGCCAAAGCCCGAGAAAAAATCGCGCTTTGGCGCTGCGAAATTTCAGCAATGAATGTGATCCAATTGGATAACAGGTCCCACTCGTGCGACGGTGTATAAGGATCAATGTCGCCGAGCCTGGACGAGTGGAGCGCCGCGATGCAGTGACCGGCACTCTGCATGCCCCTTTCGCGTTGCACCCCGATCAATGAGCGGAGCGAGGCTCCTGGAGCATCCGCCATCAGAACGGCGGACCTCTCGGTTAACTCGCCGAGTATGGTGGGAACACGGACGACCGCCACATCATTGCTCAGTCTTTCGGCGAGCTTTCGCTGGGTGGAAGCCGCCGTTGCAGCGACTGGCGTACCCCGCTTGTAAAGCTTCAGGATCGCACGAGTCGTTTCTCCCGCATCTTGCGCACCGCTTATCCTCAGCACTGCGCGCTTTCCGAGACGATGAGACAACAGCTCGATAGCTACCCGATCACCACCCCAGAACCGTTCTATTTCGGGGACAAGAGCTTCAGTAAGCATTCCATAGGCCGTCAGCGCAGCAAGGTCGTCGATGCGCTCGTCGAAACCTGGCGCTCGAAGAATGAGGCCAAGCCTGCCGACAAGGGCGATGCGCGGCCCTGTGCCAACCCGGCCCGAAAGCCCTGCCTCAAGCTTTGCCATTGCCTTGTCGAAGGTCGCCTTTGGATCGCCCCAAGGCAACTGGCCGAACGCACGTATGCTGCGTTCCCCTTCGAGAACAAACACGTATTCGATAACGATGCCGAGTTTGCTTCCGAAGTGTACGCGATCGGCCACGCAGCCTCGAATGACCTCTCCCGGGAACAGCAAGTCGCGATCGCTCTCCGTCATGCACTCGAGCACTCGAGCGCCAATCATGGCGACCGGCACACGTTGCAGCGGCCGACGGTGATCAACCAGATCATGACGATTGAGATATTGCACGGCCGTCACTCCGCCGCCGGTCTTTTGCTGCTGTTGCCACTGGTACGCTCACGAACCTTGCCCTCGGAGATATCAAGCGTGCGACCGGCAAGGCGGGCGACCTCGGCATCATGAGTAATGATAATGCAGGTGCGGTCGGTCGAGAGATCGCGCAGCGCCGCCAGAACAGCCTTCTCGTTTTCCGCATCCAGCCCTGTGCCCGGCTCGTCCAGAATGACAATCGGCGATCTGCGGATCATCGCCCGCGCAATCGCAATGCGTTGCCTCTGCCCGCCCGAAAGTGTTGTGCCCCGCCGGCCAACGACTGTGTCGTAGCCGTCCGCCATTGCACAAATGAACTCATGCGCGCGTGCAGCGCGCGCAGCCGCAATAATCTCTTCTTCCGACGCATCCGGGCGCCCGTAGGAAATGTTCTCCCGTATCGTCGTGTTGAAGAGTACGGCCTCCTGCAGCAACACCGAGACATTCTCACGGAGTGCGGACAGGCGGTAGTCGCGGATGTCGCGACCATCAATCCGGATCACACCGGAGCGCGGCTCGTAGAACCGTAACAACAGGTGAGCAATGGTCGATTTTCCCGAACCACTCGGGCTGAACAGGGCAACTGTCTCCCCAGCCCCAATCGAGAAGGTCGCGTGATCGAGCACGTTTGCGCCGGCGACATAGCCGAAGCTCACGTCATCAAATGACACGTAGCCCTTGATCTTCTCCCCGCTTGCGGCGTTCGGTCGGTCACAGATCTCCGGCTCGCGATCCAGAATCGCAAGGACGCGCTCACCGCACGCCGTGGCCTTCGCCAGCCGCCCGGTGAGGGATGCGAGCTTGCGGACCGGCTTGTACATTCCGGCGAGGTAGGCTGTGAACACCAGGAGATCACCTGGCGTCAATGCGCCCGCGCGAACCCGCCAAACGCCGAACCATAGGACAGCGCACGTGCCCAGGGCGAGCAGCACCTCAACGGTACGATCCATTGTGGCCTCAAGACGCGTCGTCGCGAGCTCGCCTTCGGCGCTGGTCATGTTTTCACGGTTGAACCGCTCGGCCTCGTAAGTTTCTCGCGCATGAGCCTGGATGACGCGGATCGACTCGAGGTTCTCGCTCATGATGTGTGTTGCGCGGCTCTCCGTCTTCCTCTGCCTTCGCGCCGCGCTTTTGATCCGGCCCGAGAACGTGACCGTGCTCCAGATCAGCACGGGCAGAACCAACACAGCCACCACTGTCAATCGCCAGTCCATCAGCGCCATGACAATGATAGATCCGACCAGCACGAGGGCACGACCGATCATGAAAATGCCCGATGTGATCAGCAAGTCGCGCACAAGCCGAACATCACCTGTCAGCCGCGTCAGCAAGTCGCCGGCGCTAGCGTTGTCATGAAACGATTGCGAGAGACACTGAATGTGGCGATATAGATCCAGGCGTATTGAGGTGACGACCCTGCGCCCCGCACCGGCGAGAAGCACGGCCTGCCCGTAGGCGAAAGCACCGCCCAGTACCGCTATCACGAGTATCGCAAGGCTTGCCGTCCCGAGCAGCAGATCACCCTGACCTAGCACATCGGTGAACCAGCGGGTCGCGGCATCCTTGGGCGACGCCGGCATGATGAGTCCATCGAAGACAAGTTTTAGAGGCCAAGGCCGCAAAACCTCCATAACCGCGACACCAACCATGCAAAGTGCTGCAAGCACCAGCGAGCGCCGCTCACGCCCAACATAATGATGGAACCGGGAGAATAGTTTGCGCATCGCCGACGTTTCAAAGCGACGCTTGAGTTTGTCCTCCTTTGCCGTCTCCGCATTCACCAGTCCATGCATCAACGGGCTGGCGATGGCGGCCGTGGCCACGCGAGGCTGGTTCTCGATACGGCTCATCATCCGCACCCCAGCTCGTCCCGCGCAAGAGCCCCTCGCCCGCGGGCCTGTGACGCTATGCCCGTGATGCGTTGAGCGATCTCCGACCAATCGTAGGCCTGCGCCGATTTGCGCGCAGCCGCCCCGAGTTCGTGTCGCATACCGGCGTCCGCCAGCAATCGATCAAGTGCGCCGGTAAGCTCCTCGACGCTACCGGGTTCAACAAGAAGACCATTGCCACCATCTCTTATGATGCCATCGATTTGGCCAATCCGGCTCGCCACGATCGCGCGGCCGGCTGCTAGATACTCGAACAACTTGAGCGGTGAGAAGTAGAAGTCGTCGATCTTCGGATATGGCGCGGTTGCGACGTCGATGCGCTTGAGCAGTGCGGGCAAATCGTCGTGAGACACCCATCCGGTGACATGGATCCGGTCTGCAAGGCCTGTCCCGTCGGCAAATCCATCTATCCAGGCTCGCATAGGACCATCACCTACGATCAACAGGTGACAGCTACGGTGACGCCCGGCCAGTCCGCGGAATGCACGCAGCAATTCCTGAATACCGTGCCAGGGCTTCAGACCGCCGACGAAGCCGATGGTGACGGCATCACTCGGCAGCGAACCACAAAGATGACCCGCAGCGCCTGCAGGCGATTGTACATCGAAAGAAGACACATCGACGCCATTCGGAATGACGTGAATGCGGGACCGCAAAATGCCATTGGCACGCACATATTCGGCAACACCGTCAGAAACAGCAACGACGGTATGCGAGAGGCCGAACACTTCGCGCTCGATCTCTGCCGCCTCTGCTGTTGCAGCGAGTTCACGATAGGTCTTTGCTTCTTCCCTGAGCGGCGCATTGACCTCTGTGATGCAGGGAATGCCTGCTTGTGCCGCCGCGCGGACACCGGCTCGGCTCCATAATGAATAGCGCTCGTAGATGAAGTCGAATGGCTGTCGAGCGTGATCGGCGAGCACATGCAGTTCCATTGCCGCTGCGCGCGCCATCCACCCGCGCTCCTTGCTGAGCCGCTCGCTGACTTGGCTGATCTCGCGTTCGCTTGTTCCTCTAGTGCCGGATACTTCGGCGGGCTTGGCCACCTCGATTAGCCGCGCAGGGATCGAGCCGACATCTCCGTCACCCAAACGCGAACAGTAGAGCGCCACGTCATGACCAGCACGCGCGAAGGCCCGCACGAGCGACTGGATATGGACCGAACCACCCTTGCCACCCAGAACAGGAATGCCATAGTCAGCCGACAGATAGGCGATGCGCATCGCTGTCACCTTTCTGTGTTGCTTTCGCCTCGGTCACCTGGGCGAAATAGCGCCGCAGTCGTCCAGCGTTCTCGGTTAGATCGAAGAGCCTCTCGGCACGTGTGCGCCCAGCCGCTGCGATAGTGGCACGCAGTGCGCGGTCACAAAAAAGCTTCGACACCGCATCTGTTATGGCAGCCGGCCGTGACGGTTCCACAAGAAGCCCAGAGCGCCCGTGCTCGATGATCTCGGGAATCCCAGCCACGCTGGTCGAGACTGCTGGCAGACCGACAGCGAGAGACTCGAGCAGCACAGTCGGCAATCCGTCACGATCGCCCGATTGCGAAACTTTGCACGGCAACACCATAACGCTTGCACGTTTCATGTGCTGGACGACGGCTTCAGGGCTCAACGCACCGAGCAGGCGAACTGACTTCCCGACCCCTGCCCGTTCAATCTGATGAGACAGATCCGATTCCTTCTCACCGCCACCGACGATGTCGCACTGGTAGGAGAAGCCACGCTCCCGCAAGAGCCGGCATGCCTCGATGAGGTCATCGAATCCCTTCTTTTCAACCAGTCGGCCGACAGCAAGGATCCTCCCCGGCTCCCGGTCGGCATCGGCGGTGAATTCGAATCTCGACAGATCGATGCCGTTGTAGAGCGTCACGATCGGCGCACGCGCTCCCGCGACACCAAGAAGGTGACGGCGGTTGTATTCTGAAACAGTCACGACAAATCTTGCTGCGGCAATCTTGAGGCGCCTGGCCTCATCGTCGACGTCCGGCGATACATAGCAATGGAAGATGTCGCGTGCATGTGCGGTAAACGAGAAGCCAACGCCGGACTGGCGTGCCGCGACAAGTGCCGCCGTGGTCGCATCCGAAGCAAAATGAGCGTGGAGATGTTGAAGACGCAGATGGAGCGCCAAGGTAGCGATGGCATGCCCTTTCGTCAGCAGGGCACTTCGCTCCCCTTCCGACTTACCAGGCACAAGGTGCTCCATGAGCGCCGACCACCCAGTATTCTCGATCGTCCGGGGCACGTAATCGACGACCTCGGGCAGATAGATGATTTTCGCTCTCAATCGCTCGAGAAGCTCATTGCGGATTTCGTCAAGCGGGCGCTTCAGTGAGAAGACGGTCAGCTCGATGCCCGCACGTTCGAGCGCCAGCATCTCATTGAGGATGAAAGTTTCGCTCAGCCGCGGAAAGCGCTTGAGGACGTAGCCAACGCGTAGCGGCTCGCCATGAGGCCAGAACGAATCAGAAGACGACATAGCGACTGGCCTCCGTGTGGCCCGAGACAACGGGATGTTTCGGTTGGGGCGCCTCGCAGATAGCGATGAGGCGGCCCGCCGCGGTGGCAGCGCCATTTAGGAATGCGGCGTGCGGCTCTCGTGGCGGACTTTCGAGCGCCCGTTGAATGGCGGCAAAGATGAGATCTGTCGATGCATCCTCAGGCTCGATGCAGCTCAACAGGCCGCGTCGAGCAAGCATGCCTGCCCTCATGCGCTGTTCCGCGCTCGGCCCCGCTCGCGGAATCATCACGACGTTCGCCCTGGTCGACAGCGCTTCTAGCGATGAATTGTATCCGGCCATGACGACGGCGACATCGGCTTTGGCCATGTAGTCCATGCAGTCCGCCGTCCAGGGCAGGAAGCGGGTGCGCGACAAGCGCTGCACGCGCGTTGCGAGCTGCGTGCGCTTTTCATCGGGCATCAGTGGACCGCCAACGACCACGGCACGGAAGTCTTTCCGTCCGTCCATCCGCGTCAGCGCCTCGATGGCAAGTGACAGCATCGGAAATGCGTCATGCCCACCACCGCCGGCCACCACGATGATCTTTTCACCGCTCCGCCAGGACGCCAACCCGTCAAGCTCTGATGGCGGCACGTCTATTCCACGCGTTTGCCGGCCGGAGTCTGATCCGCTGCAGACATAGCCGACATAGCTGATGTCGCATCCTACCCTGCGGTTGAGGTCGTAGGCACTGGCGCTGTCAAATGTATCAGCCTCGCCGTAAATGAGGATGTGATTGAAATACCGATCGATGAATTCGTATTGGCCTTGCTCGCTCCAGCGGGCGCGGATGACATCGGGATCGTCTATTATATCTCGCAATCCGAGCACTGTTAGAGTCGGCATGGCAAGGTCTTCGATCATCTGCAGGGCAGGCACAAGATCCCCGCCGACTCCCCGAGGCAGGTGATCGACAACGAGCAGGTCGGGCTTGAATCCGCGAACGACATCCCGGATCAGTCCTGCTCGCACTGTTAAGGTTTCATGAGCACTGAGATTGAGAGACCGAGATTCCCACTTCTCTGTCGCCACCTTCTGCACCGACGGGAGTTTGATCGTATCGATCCCGCGCGGAACAGAAAAAAACGCGCCTGCACCGCTGCCAATCAGAAGCGCGACGCTGGCGGCCGGTTTCTGCCGGACGATCTCCGAGGCGATCATTGCATTGCGACGCATGTGGCCGAGGCCGATGCTGTCTGGTGAGTACATGACTACGCGCATCTCGAGGTACCCTTATTCAGCAGGATCGCGAGCATCATCGACGACTGCCCGCTGCCTCTGGCGCCCAAGCGGCCGACCAAATTCGCCGGCACCTGTGACCTCCAATTGGCCGATAGCGTCGAGAATTTCGTCGAGCCCCGCCAAACGCCCCGCCTCGGCGAGTTTCAGCAGGCGCCGCATCAGCGCGACAGCGAGGACGACACGCATCCCACGCGCATCGAGCAACCTCCCGCTGTGTGTCTGGTAGGCTTCATCGAAGGCGCGCACCAGACACGTCGCCGTCTCCAGCACTGATCCGGCACTAAGGCCGGGCGAAGTCGCGATGTGCGCCGCGCAGTTGGCCAAATCGAACTCAGCTGGACCAAATGCAATGTCGTCCAGGTCGACGAGGACGAGATCTTTACGCCCGGTCGCAGATATCAGTTGCCCGAGATGGAAATCACCATGCACGGGAACATTGCGGACGCTTTCGGCAAATTCGCCGTAATGCAAACGCGCTACATCGAACAACGCGTTGACACGTTCGATGCGCGCTGATCCCAGTCGATCGCGGGCGTGGCTACCAACGGCGAGACGCGGATTGATCTTGGCCCAGGGATCTAGCTGACCTATCGACCCAGGATCTATGCCTGAACAATGAAGGGAAACGGCGGAAGTGACGACCCGTTCAATCAGCGATGCATGATCATGCGGCTTGTCTCCTCTGTAGGGCCCGATACGAGCCCAGACGTCACGTGCAGTCGGGCCGTTCAGACGTGCAAAATGGAGCACGTCTTCGCCCTTTGCCACAATCGCTGGCGGGGTCGTCACGCCTGCTGCGAACAGGCGTCGCGACAATTTCGCGACATGCGCCGCTGGACGCTGCGGGACCTTGGCAAAAAGCCTCGCATCATTTCGGCCGCGGGCGCGGGCCACGAGTCCAATCAGCTCTTTTGCAGCGTCTGCAGATCCACTCGGGCAGGCAATCGCCGGCTGCCGCCGAACGCCGGATTCGAGGACACTTGAGATCCACGATGCCGTACTCGCAATGCAGCCAATACGATGTGCCCGCCCGAGCGCTTCCCCCCAGAAGCTCGCACGTGCCGCCTGATCGTCATAGGTTCGCTCAACGGAGAAAAGCACCGCGGGCGTCGACGTGGCGGCAAGTTCCAATATCGAGTTGTAGCCCGACGTACTCAAGACGACGTCGGCGCTGGCAAACATGTCATTGAGACGCGCGCCGACATCGATCTGGGCGTCGGCATTGCGCAGTCTCGCGGCAGGTGACGCGCGCGGCCCCAATACCTGAAGCACCCGGGGACGGCGTGCCGAAGCTGCGATCACGTGATCGATGACCGCCTCTAATTCTCGCTTGAGTTCACCGGCTGCAGATGTCGATCCACCACCGCCAGTGGCAACGAGCAATACTGGATCACCCTTTCCACCAAACCACCGATCACCCACGCACTCAGGTTTTCGATAAATCCAGCCCACATTCGTGACCCTCACCCCGCCAACCTCTGCCGGCGATACCGTCCAGCGCGACGCAGGCTCGGCGACAAGCACGACATCCCACAACCGTCCCGCAGCAAGTCTGAATGCAGCGAGCCGATGCTCCACGGTCTCGCGCAGAATGAGCGCCAACGGCTGCGGCAGAAGCTCCAGATTCGGAATGACAGCCGTATCGACAGCAACCGCATCACAAGCGGTTAAAGCGGCGATGCGGGCCATGTCGCTTCGCTCCGACAGAACCGTCTCGGCGAACGCATTAAGTTCTCCCTGTCTGAGTCCGTCAGCCGGAGCGTTTGTGATGAGCGTGAGCCTTAGCCCCGGAGCGGCCCGACGTATTTCGCCTGCGATGTTGGCAATGCGCCGGAGGTGGCCCAACCCGGTCCGGGCGGAAGCACAGAATGCCAATTTGCCTGTGACAGTTCCCGACATACGCACACGCCATGTTCATGGATGCCGATTGCAGCAAAAGGGCCCGGCGCCCGTTGACATGGACAAGTAATAAAAGATTCATGAACTCCGCCATATTTGCCAACGGACAACGATTTTTTGTCCTTTGGTACAGTCGGCCGTATAGGGAATTGTTTCGCAATTGAACGACTTAGGAGCCTGAAATTGCGGCAAGTGGGCGCTTGCCGAAAAAGACGGCGCATCCTCGCACTTAGCTGCAAAGCCAATGGCGCTCGTACGCACGGCGATGTTTCCGACGCACGACTTCCTGTCGAAGGATGTGTTTCAATGCTCTCAGACGGGCACCGTCTCGAAGGTTCCGAACTCGAAAACCAAGTGAACTTTCGGGCCGACACGCGACGCGCGGGCTTTGACGAGTTCCGAGAGCTTTGAGCTTGCGTGCGATAGCCAGAAGCCGCCTGCACTGCTCCATCACAGTTCAGGTGGGTGCAAACCGTGCTCCCAGCAAAAAGCCGGCGAAGCGCCGGCTGCGTAATGTCTTGATTTAATTGGTGGAGCCGAGGGGAATCGAACCCCTGACCTCTGCAGTGCGATTGCAGCGCTCTCCCATCTGAGCTACGGCCCCTCAAGGTGGGCGGCATTTAGGAGGCGCCCCCGGTCATTGTCAAGACGACCAGGAACCGCTCCATTGCCATGGCTGCCGCGCTGCGGCCCGGACCGCCAAGTCCGTCTGAATACCCGCGCAAAGGCAGCAAGGGCCAGCATCCCGCGCCCATGACACCGGCGGCCCCTCCACCGCAATTCCCCCTCGGGCACACCGTTGAAGTCACCCGAAACCCACCGCCCGGCGCAGCGGGCAATGCCATGCACCGTGACCAATCCTGGACGGGCACAAATCCCAATTGCCGTCGGGAAACCCCATCTGTTGGCTGCCCCGTGCCTTCTTGCAAGCGTGTCCGGGGGTGCGACAGACACCGGCCGGTACCGAGCAATCGCCCCGACCGCGACCCCCCGCCGCTTGCCGCGCCGTGCCAGGAACGCTACACGTCAGCGAGCTTCCCCCGTAATCCCAAGAGCCCAATGATCGAACTCCTCCAATTCATCAGCCAGCTCATCACGATGTACGAATTCCTGGTCATCGCCAGCGTCATCATGAGCTGGCTCATCGGCTTCGGCATCGTCAACCCTTACAACCAGATCGCCCGCTCGATCTGGATTTTCCTTCAGACTGTAACGGAGCCGGCACTACGTCCGATCCGCGCCATGCTGCCGAATTTCGGAGGCATCGACGTATCGCCGATCATCCTGCTGCTCGGGCTCCAGTTCGTGCAGCACGTAATCTTACCCAACATCGCCAAGGCCTTGTGATGCAAAGCTCCGACCTGCCATGGCGCACGATCGGCGATGGATTGGTTGTGCGTGTGCGTCTCACACCCAAATCGGCGCACGATGTGATCGAAGGCATCGAGGAAACGCCAGAAGGTGCCGCGGTCAAGGCGCGCGTGCGGGCTGTCCCTTCCGAAGGTGAAGCAAATGCCGCGCTGTCCACTCTGTTCGCCAAGTGGCTGGGCGTCCCGAAGGCGAGCGTGGCATTGATCGCTGGCGGCAAGTCACGGATCAAGTCCCTCGCCGTACGTGGCGAGCCCGACAAACTGGCCCGCGAGATCGCCGCCAAGCTCGGTCACTGAAGCCAACTCAATTTGCGGGCTATCGACGGCACCTGGAGACGTGCAAACGAGAAACTGATCGAAAGCCCGAGCAGGCCACAAGGATCGGTGTGAATCAGACGAGACCAAACCCGCACCGAAACGACCGAGCGTGCGACGGAAGAAAGACAATCTGCATAGCACTCCTTTGCCGGCTCTTGCCAAAAGCAGTTGACCGGCACTCCTGACACGAGCACGACGGCAAGCAGGCCCACCATCAACCAAAACCAATCGAAACCAAAAGAAACGAAAACCAGGAGAGAACACACGATGTCGGATGCCAAGATCATAGATGGCAAGGCAATTGCCGCGAATGTGCGTGCGGGCGTTGCGAGGGATGTCGCGCGGCTCAAAAGCGAGCACGGGTTTGTGCCGGGGCTGGCCGTCGTCCTCGTTGGCGAGGATCCTGCCTCCAAGGTCTACGTCAAGAACAAGGCAGAGCAGACCGTCGAAACCGGCATGCTGTCGTTCGAGCACAAGCTGCCGGCCGAAACCGCCGAAGCCGATCTGCTCGCCCTTGTCGACAAGCTCAACAAGGACCCGGCCGTCAATGGCATCCTGGTGCAGCTGCCCCTGCCCAAGCACATCAACTCGGAAAAGGTGCTGAATGCCATCGATCCCGACAAGGACGTCGACGGCTTCCATCCGGTCAATGTCGGCCGCCTTTGGATCGGTGCACGCTCGCTCGTGCCGTGCACGCCGACCGGCTCGCTGATCCTGGCCAAGACCGTGCAGGAGAATCTGTCGGGCCTCAACGCTGTGGTCATCGGCCGCTCCAACATCGTCGGCAAGCCGATGGCATCCCTTCTGCTCGCCCAGAGCTGCACCGTGACGATCGCTCACTCGCGCACCAAGGATCTGCCTGGCGTTGTGCGCAGTGCCGATCTCGTCGTCGCCGCCGTCGGCATCCCCGAGTTCGTCAAGGGCGACTGGGTGAAGCCCGGCGCCATCGTTATCGACGTCGGCATCAACCGCGTGCCCAAGGGAGACGGCAAGACCAAGCTCGTCGGCGACTGTGAGTACGAAAGCTGTGCCAGGGTTGCGGGCGCCATCACGCCGGTGCCCGGCGGCGTCGGCCCGATGACCATCGCCTGCCTGTTGAAGAACACCGTGGAAGCAGCACTCATCCAGAAGGGCTTGCCGGCCTTGAGCTGAGCCAGACTGAGTTGCGTTGGCAAAACACGTAGACAAAGACCGGTCGCCGCATCCTCATTCGGCGGCCGGTTTTTCATTTTCGAGCTGAAGGCTCACAATGCGCAATGCGCCGTCGCGACGTTTTCGCCTCAAGCACCACCAGCGGCAATAAGCCGGCCCAATCGCGCGACACCCTCGGCGATCTGTGCCTCCGTCGGCAGCGAATAGCTGAGACGGATCGTATGCCGCCCTGTTCCGTCAGTGAAGAACGCACCGCCCGGTACGAACGCCACTGCCGCTTCCGTGATCGCCCTACGCAGCAGCTCCGCACCGTCCATGCCCTTGGGTAGCGTCACCCAGATGAACAGGCCGCCTTCGGGCCGCGTCCACGTCACACCGGCCGGCATGTTCTGCTCCAACGCCGTCAGCATGGCGTCACGACGGCGGCGATAGTGGGCCGCGGCCTTCGCCACCTGCGCCGCATAGGTCCCTGTCGCCAGCCGCTCCATGACCATCTGGTTGATGAGCGAGCAGTTGAGATCTGAAGCCTGCTTGATGAGTGTGAGACGGCGAACGATCGGCTCGGCGGCGCACACCCATCCGACGCGCAGACCCGGCGTCAGCGTCTTGGAGAAGGTGCCGCAATAGATGACGCGCGATGAATTGAGATCGCCACCGTGGCGGGCGACGTCGAGTGCCTGGATCGCGGGAACGGACGTGCCCTCGAATCGCAGGTCGACGTAGGCGGTATCCTCGATGATCGGGATCTCCAGCTCTTCGGCGAGATCGATGAGACGGTTGCGCGCTTCGGCGGGCAGCGTCTCGCCGGTCGGGTTGGCGAAGTCGGGCACGACATAGGCGAACTTGACCGCGCCACCGTTGACACTGGCGGCCTCACGGTAGGACTGCGGCGTGCGGTTGCCGGTCTCCGGGCGCAACACGTCATAGCGCGGCTCGTAAGCCGAGAACGCTTGTAACGCGCCGAGATACGTCGGTGCGGTGACAAGTGCGGTATCACCGGCAGTGATGAAGAGCTTGCCCAGGAATTCCAGGGCCTGCTGCGAGCCCGACGTGATCAGGATGTTGTCGGCCGTTGCCGGCACGCCCAGCGTCCGCATGTGCGCCGCGATCCACGCGCGCAGCGGCGGGAAACCTTCGCTCACCGAGTATTGCAACGCCTGGGAGGATTTCGCGGGATCTGCCAGGATCTCGGCATAGGCCTCAGCGGTGGCAGCCTTGGGAAAGAGCTCTGGATCTGGAATGCCGCCAGCAAACGAGATGATGCCGGGCTTTTCCAGGAGCTTCAGAAGCTCGCGGATCTCCGAGGCGCGCATCGCCTCCGCCCGCCTCGCATACCGCGGCTCGTACATCGGGGACCTCTGACAGGCATGGGGCGTGACAGCATGGAACGCCCACCGCGCTGCTCTGGCACGGCCGGCGATATGTCAACGGTGCTGACCCATTTGTCAACGGGGGAGGGGCGGCAAGACCGCGAGCGTTACCCGGCACCGGGCGCCTTGGCGCGGTCGAAGGAGACGAACAACTCGTACTCGCCAGGTCGCGCACCCTCGGCGACGGGGAAGGACACCTCGCGCACGGCGGAGAAGTAGCCGATCGGCTTGTCGAGTGCGACGGCGACATCAAGCTTCACAGCATCTGCTGCGACCTTGGCATTGGCGCCATCGGTGACGATAACGTTGATCGGCAGCGAGACGGTACCCGACTGGCCGCGCGGCCCAAGAAGAACGCGACCGGAGAAGCCGTATTTCACGGTAACGCGGCCCGCCTCCACGCGACATTCGCGCGCCGTCTTGGTGATCTCGCCGCGATGCATGATGGCAAGACCATCTCCGGTGCGGCCGGGTTCATAGAACGTGATATTGCTCTCGGACGGTCTTGCGGTCAGCCGTGGGCAACCGGGATTGATGCCGCCCGTTACTGTGGCGCCCGGCGCCGAGCCTTCGGCCTTGGCCGCAGAGAGAAGCTGCTCTTCGCTCACGGCACCAGACGTGTCGGCAACGGTCGTCGAATTACCGCCACCGAACATTCCACCACCAAGGCCCGACGTGATCGAGGATACCCCACAGCCAGCTAAGGCCAGCGACAGACCGCCAACCAGACCGGTAGCAAAGGCACGGCGTATCAGCGCCGTCGAGGATTGCGTCATGACGCCCCAGTTCGCATAATCGCGCCAGCTCAAAGCGGCGCGGCAGGCCAAATATCTTCGTCGTCCCACACGCGAGTCCAGCGAACGCGCGCAAGCGGAAAACGATCCCTCCGTGAGGCGATTTCGCATGTTCCGACTCAAATCTAGCACCCCTGTAAGGCCCCCGCCAAGCCGACCTTACCATACGCCTGTTGAGAGACAGGGTTAACGACAGACAAGGCACGATCACCGATGACCGAGCGCCCTCAAACCCCAACATCCCCCGCGGATCGAATAGCCGAATCCACCCGCCCGGCCCTTCGCCTTCTGCTGGCCGCGCCGCGCGGCTTCTGTGCCGGCGTGGACAGAGCGATCCAGATCGTCGAACTGGCGCTCGCCAAGTACGGAGCACCCGTCTACGTCAGACATGAGATCGTGCACAATCGCTACGTTGTGGACAGCCTCAAGGCGAAAGGCGCCATTTTTGTGGAGGAGCTGGACGAGATCCCAGATACCGACCAGCCCGTGATCTTTTCAGCACATGGCGTGGCCAAAGCCGTGCCGGCTGCCGCCAAGGCGCGAAATATGTTCGTGCTCGACGCAACGTGTCCGCTCGTCTTCAAGGTGCATTTCGAAGCAGAACGGCATCACCGCGAGGGCCGCGAGATCGTCCTGATCGGACATGCAGGACATCCGGAAGTAGACGGAACGATGGGCCAGTTGCCGCCGGGCGCGGTACACCTCGTCGAGACAGTCGAGGATGCGCGCAGGTTCCATCCGAGGAACGCTGACGAACTCGCTTATGTAACCCAGACGACATTGTCGCTCGATGACACCGCTGCCATCGTCCAGGTCCTGAAGTCTCGCTTCCCAGCGATCAAATCACCGCACAAGGAGGACATCTGTTACGCCACGACCAACCGGCAGAACGCGGTCAAGGCCATTGCGCCGCGGATCGACTGCCTCCTGGTGGTGGGTGCGCCCAACAGTTCCAACTCCCTGCGCCTCGTCGAGGTCGGAACGCGCGCCGGGTGCACGAAGTCCCGCCTCATTCAGCGCGCCGAGGACATCGTCTGGTCGGACCTGCACGGAGCTCGCGCCGTCGGCATAACGGCCGGAGCCTCGGCACCGGAGGTGCTCGTCGATGAAGTGATCGCAGCACTGAAATCGCGCTTCGATGTGACCGTCGAGATCGTGAGCACGGCAGAGGAGCGTATCGCGTTCAACATTCCGCGCGAGTTGAGACCACCAGCGGCATGACAGTGGCCTCTAATCGGCCTAAACAGGCACGCCCCCGTCGGGTTGCGGCAATGCTGCGGTATGAGCTGCTCCGGCTCCAGCCGCTAGTGAACGGCTAATCACCCCTATCGCAGACCACCGCAGGGACTATTAAGTAAGCCCCCTGCGCCTCACGTGCCGCTTCTCGCCTGCTGCCTGAACGTCAACCCTTGCCTCATCCCAACAGGAACCGATGGCCGTCTACACCGAAGTCAACGACGAGGAACTCGAGACCTTCATCGCCGACTATGGAGTGGGCGATCTGCTGTCTTACAAGGGCATCGCCGAGGGTGTGGAAAACACCAACTACATCGTCCACACGCGCTCTGGACCGCTCATCCTTACACTTTATGAGAAGCGGGTCGCGCGCGGCGACCTGCCGTTCTTCCTCAACCTCATGAAGCATCTGTCAGCGCGCGGCGTGCCCTGCCCGCTTCCCGTTACCAACAGTCACGGTGAGATGCTGGGCGAGCTGGCCGGACGCGCTGCCGCGCTCGTGACGTTCCTGGAGGGCTTCTGGACGCGGCGACCCAAAGCCGAGCACTGCGTGCAGGTTGGCCGTGCTCTGGCCGAGCTGCATCTGGCTGGTCTCGACTTCCCGATGCACCGCACAAATGCACTCGGTCCCGCAGGCTGGCGGCCGCTCTTCCAACGCTTTCAGGATCGTGCCGACGAGATTGCTCCGGCGCTCGCCGAGACGATTGCGCGCGAGCTCGACGAGGTAGCTGGTGCATGGCCGCAGGCGCTGCCGTCCGGTGTGATCCATGCCGATCTCTTCCCCGACAACGTCTTCTTCATCGGCGAGACGCTGTCAGGGCTCATCGACTTCTACTTCGCCTGCAATGACTTCTTGGCCTACGACCTGGCGATCTGCCTCAATGCGTGGTGCTTCGAGAAGAACTACGAACTCAACACGACAAAGAGTCGGGCGCTCATTCGCGGCTACCAGTCGGTGCGGCCGCTCGAGCCGGCAGAGCTTGACGCACTGCCGGTGCTGGCGCGCGGCGCAGCCTTGCGATTCCTGCTCACCCGCGCCCACGATTGGCTCAACACACCACCCGGTGCCATCGTGAAGCCCCATGATCCGCTCGACTACCTGCGGCGGCTCAGGTTCCATCGCACCATCACCTCGGTCGCCGGATATACGGGCGGAAACGAGGCATGACGAAACCGAAACACCCGCACGTCGCCATCTACACGGATGGGGCCTGCTCGGGAAATCCCGGACCAGGCGGCTGGGGCGCAATTCTAACGTCGGGTCCCCACCGCAAGGAACTGAGGGGCGGCGAGGCAGCGACGACAAACAATCGAATGGAGCTTTTTGCGGCGATCGCCGCCCTTGAGCAGCTCAAGGGGCCGAGCCGCGTCGATCTCACCACCGACAGCGCTTATCTGCGCAACGGAATCACGCAGTGGATCCACGGATGGAAGCGCAACGGCTGGAAGACCGCCGACCGCAAGCCCGTCAAGAACGCGGAGCTGTGGCAACGGCTCGAGGCCGCTGCGGCCCGCCACGACATCACCTGGCATTGGGTCAAGGGCCACGCGGGGCACCCTGAAAACGAACGCGCCGACGAACTGGCGCGCGAGGGCATGGCCCCATTCCAGTCATGAACTTGTCGTCGCTCATTCACAAGCTTGACGCGCACCGTTCATAGCGCACTCGTATCTCACGCGACATCATCAGACACGGCTTTCGCAATCGCGCATTCACAGCACCTGCAGGAATGCGCGGTGACGCGCAACGACAAGAGAACGATGCTCAACAACAGCTCACGATACCGTTAGCGATGCAGCACGGCCGCACACGATAGTTTTGGACCGCTGGGCATTGGAACCACGTCAACCATTGCATAAGTTGTCAAACAGTGGAGAAATTACTGCCCATGTTCATGTGTAGGTTTCATCCCTGAGAGATCGCATAACACGTGCGGTGCCAATTCCCGCCTGCAGGAACAGTCCTCGCCGGTTCCGGTTTAAAGTCCGCACCTTGACTTGGGAGACACGCCCCATGCCCCTATTCGCATTCGTATTCGCTTTTGCAATCGCCGTGTTCAGCGCGCCTTCGCCGACGCTGGCGGACTCGCTGTCCGGCTCCTGGTCTGGCAACGGATCGGTGCATTATTCCAACACCCGCGAACGCGCCAGATGCCGCGCCAGCTATTCGCGCGTGTCGGGAACGCTCTATCGTATGAACGCATCGTGCGCCACGCCATCAGGCCGCGTCGACCAGACCGCCACCGTCAATCGCGTCGGCGACAACGAATATGCGGGCAGCTTCCACAACAATCAGTACAACGTGTCCGGCTCGGTTCACATCAAGCTGCGCGGAAACTCGCAGTCGGTACATCTCTCCGGTAACGGCGGCGGCAGCGGTTCCTTCCAGCTGCGGCGCAACTGATCCCGGGCGTCGTCATCGATTGCTGACGAACGCGAATGGCCGGGAGCGAGCCTCCCGGCCTTACTCGTTTCAATGTCATCCGAATAGAAGCGCGTCATGAGCATGCGCCCGGCGCCGCGCACTGCCCACATGCGATTTAGATGCGGTCTCCCATCACCGAGCACAACGTCTCAGCGCTCGACTTGTCATGAATAGGTGGGGCATCGTCGACGTTGAGCACCTTCACGACTCCATCCTCAACCAGCATCGCATAGCGCATTGAGCGCACGCCGAGACCGCGTTCGGTAAGATCGATTTGGAGCCCGACCGCCTTGGCAAACTCGGCCGACCCGTCGGCAAGCATGGTCACTTTGCCAGCCGCTCCGGTATCCTTCGCCCAGTAGTCGAGCACGAAGATATCGTTGACGGCCGTGCATGCGACCTCATCCACGCCCTTGCCCTTGAGCTGGTCCATGTGAGCAAGAAAGCCCGGCATGTGCTTGCTGTGACAGGTCGGCGTGTAAGCGCCGGGCACGGCGAACAGAGCAACCGTCTTTCCAGCGAATACGTCTGCTGTCTTGACCGCCTTGGGCCCTTCAGAACCCATCACGGTGAACGTCGCGTCAGGCAGCCTGTCGCCAACCTTTATCGTCATGCACTAGTCCTTCTTCGGTGTTTGATGCCGGCCATGACGTCGGCGTCATCGGCAGAATTGGCACGTTAAGGGAAAACCTGAGCGCCCGCCACGGATATGAGCTGTGATCCGCGGCGCGAAGCGCGCAAGGTCCGGGAGCATTACTTCAGGACGAAGCTCTGCTCGCTCTGGGCTGCGTCGGAGACGATGGTGGCAACGAGCTTCTGCCCCCTCAACGCCGCCACGTCAGCGCCTTCGGTCAGGTCGATTTCGAAAACGAGCGTGTTGGCCCCGACAGTCCCCTTCTGCTTTGGCAGCGGGATGAACTCACCTGGCGGCCCCTCGACGAACACGTCCGCACCGGTCGCCCCTCTGGGAAAGCTCACGTGCATAGTGACCTTCGGCGAAGCACCGTCGAGCGCCGCCTCAACCTTTGCGAGGCGAGGCACACTTGCTCCAGCTTCCGCGGCTGCGCCCGCTGCGACTGTCCCATCCTGCGAGCCGCGGACGGGAACGCGCTTTAGCGCCTCGGCCAGCACCGCAGGGACCGGCGGGGCCCCACTTGGCGGAAGGGTGACCTCATAGCTGCCTTCGCTGGGAACGCAGATGTCCTTGCAAACGCCGAACATCAACTGAAGCTTGACCGTCACCGGATCATCTCGCCGCTCGGGCTGCACATGAACCGGAAAGACGACGTGCGACTTGTAGCCGACGGTGTTGCCTGAGCGGTCGGTCATCCGGTGGGGCGCGGGATAGGTGACGGTGATCGTCCCTGCATTCGTTGAGCCCGACCAATCGAACTCGGGCGGCACGCCGCCTGCGTCACCCGGGCTGCGCCAATAGGTCTTCCATCCTTCGCCAAGCTCCATCTCCAGCCCGACGACGATTTGGCGATGCTCTGCTGAGGCATCCGTCGCAGGGTTGATCACACCGGCAACGAGGCGTGTACGCACATTGTGTCCCTCGACCCATTCGGTCTGGAGACCTTCGGCAATGGCCCCGGCACCAGGAGCCAATGACAACACGATCGCACCCGCGCAGGCCCGCCAAAAGGATTGAGTGGTCTGCTTTAGGGCGACGTGATTCCGCGGGCTCATCATGTTCGGGCCTTCCTGCCGTCTCTCGTGCTCTGGATTGGTCGCTCGGATCCGTGCAACGTATGCGAGGCGTTCGAGAACCCCGCCATAGATTCGAGTTTCGTGTTGCCTTTACAAGGAGTAGGAACACCTGTCGCACTCAGCATGCCAACCTCACTCGCGACACAGGCACACGACCGCTGGCCAAATTAGGCGGAACCGGCAGTTGTTCCAAATCAATCACAGTTCACGTGCGTGTCAGCATGCTTACTAACGCCGCCACACTCACGCTGGACAGGCCCGCAAGATGAGCCTGCTCAACCGTTCGGGCCCAAGGCGGGTGCAAAGAACATCCTGATTGTGGCCGCAAATCTTGTCTAACTGGCGAAACACAACAGCGGCAGCAGCAATGAGCAAGCGACTTCACAGGAGTGGCTTGCTGGGTCTAGTGTCTGTTCCATGACGAATCTGGAGATACCCTCGGAGCACTCGGGCGCGACGTTTCTTGAGGGCCAATTGCTTGTCGCCATGCCGCGAATGACCGACCGTCGCTTCCGACGCTCGGTCGTCTATCTATGCGCGCATTCCCGCGAAGGTGCGATGGGCCTGATCGTCAATCAGCAGGTCGACGACATCGATTTCGGTGCACTGCTGGAGCGGCTCGGACTGCCGGACGGAGACGACACGGGCGCATTGTTCGACCTACCCGAAGAGCTTGCCGGCCTGCCGATCCACCGGGGCGGGCCCGTGGAGACGGGGCGCGGCTTTGTCCTGCACAGCTCGGACTATTTCGCAGACGATTCGACGTTGCCGATACGCGACGGCGTCTGCCTTACGGCAACGCTGGAGATCCTGAAAGCAATTGCCGCAGGCAAGGGTCCTAAACAATCGCTGTTGGCCCTCGGCTATGCCGGCTGGTCTCCGGGACAGCTCGAAAGCGAAATCCAGGCCAACGGTTGGCTGCATTGCCCGGCCGACCCCGACATCATCTTCGGCGTCGACAACGACGCGAAGTACGACCGCGCTCTGGCGAAGATGGGTATCGATCCCTCACACTTGGTATCGGACGCCGGCCACGCCTGACCATCGGCTTGGACGTATCCGCATACCTGCGCCTCGACGCAGCCTGACCCCATGCTCGCTTAATGCACCCTGTGCGATGCCGCCTATTTCTTCGCAGGAATCGCCTTTGCAGGCGGCGCGACAGGTGTTGGCCGCGCCGACGGCATGTTGCCGGCAAGCTTGGCAAGGGAGGCGGCAATACCCGGCGGCAGGGTTGAAAAATCTGGCGACATCGGCGGTGGATTGACGGTCTCCGGCGGGACATGCCCCGCCCGGCTCGCTGGTGGCGGCATGCCGCCTCCTCGGGCTGCAGGTGGCACAGGAGCCGCGACCGGAGGCTTAGACCGCCCCGGTTGTGTCGCTGGTTGGGAAGCTGGCGTTGTTGTCGTTTGCTTCGGCCGCACGGCACCGCCGCCGCCGGTATTCTTCTCTCGCCCGGCAACGTCGGTCTGTTGGCCCGGCACCGCATGGACCGCAGGACCTGTATGTTCCGGCTTTGCAGGTTCACCAGGCGCCGCCGGCTTGGTCCCGTTCGCCGCTGACATTGCGGGCACGGCCGCTGGCATCGGCAATGACGGCGGCGGTGGCATCGGTACCGCGTTGGCGGAGCCTGCCGGCGGCTTTGCAATCGCCGGCGACAGTACGACCGGTGTGGGCATCGGTGGTACCACCGGCACCCCAGGCTGTGTCGCCCCGTCTGCTTGCGCCCCATTCGCGGAAAGCGAAGCCTTAGCGGCAACCGGCGGCATCGTCTTTGGAGCCTGCGGCGGCGTGGCTGCCCCCGCGCGAATCTGCTGACGTGCCGCCTGACCCGTGGTGACCGTGGCGACTGGCGGCGGCGACACTGCCGGCGCTGAACGCGAGCCTTGAACCGGCTGAGCGGGACGGGATTGGCGCTGCCGCACTGTGCTTTGCGGCAGCGATTGCGCAAGGCTTCGCCCGGACGGCGGCCGTGCTCCACCGTTGGCCCGCGCGGCATCAGCGGCGGCAGCTGCAGCAGTGGCTGGCGGGGAATCGGGCTGTGCGGGGATGGGTGCAGGCCCGGCTGCGGGCGGCACCGGAGCCGCGGCCGCATCCGCCGCAGCCGCCTTGTCCGATGCTGCTTTTTCCACCGCGGCCTTGGCAGCCTTTGCCTCGTCCCGCTTTTGTTTCTTCCGGCTGCGCCGCAGCGTGGTCTTGAAGAAGCCGTGCGTCTGCAGCTTGCGCTCCGACTTGCGGATGATGCGCAGTAGATCGATCACGTCGCGATCCGACATCGGCTCGCCGTAGTAATAGCCCTGGGCGTATTCGCAGCCGACCGAACGCAGATAGGCGACATCCTCGGCAGTCTCGACGCCTTCCGCGACCACCTTCTTGCCCAGCTCGTGAGCAAGCGCGACCATGGCGCGGATGATTGCAGCGGCGGCATCCTCACCGCCACCGGCAGCCCGAACGAGACCGCGGTCAAGCTTGATCGTGTCACAGGGCAGACGCTGTAAATAGGCAAGCGAGGAATAGCCCGTGCCGAAATCGTCAAGCGCGAGTTCGGCGCCCGCATTGCGGATCTGCGTCAGGATCTCGACGGCGTGTTCCGGATTCTCCATCGCCAGCGACTCGGTGATCTCAAGCCTCAGCGTCCCCTTCGCCAGCAGCGAACGGCCGACGATGTGGCGCACCTCCTGTGCCAACTGCGCGCGCAGAATCTGCCGACTGGAGATGTTGACGGAGACGAACAGGCTGTCCTCCGGGCGTGGCAGCTCCTTCTGCCATACGACGGCATCGTCGGCGGCAATACCGAGCACCCGCGAGCCGAGCCGGACGACGAGGTCACTCTCCTCGGCGATTGGAATGAAGGCGTTCGGCGAGACGAGGCCGAGCTTGGGGTGATCCATGCGCGCCAACGCTTCGAAGCCCGCCAGCTCCTCTGTCGGAAGATAGACGATCGGTTGATAGAAGACCTTGATCTGATCCTTCTCTATCGCCTTGCGCAGAGCGGCTTCCATGAGGTCGCGATCGTTGGTTTCGCCGCGCATCTCGGGCCGGAACAACTCGATGCGATCAGCGCCCGACCGCTTGGCGCGATACATGGCGATCTCTGCTTCCTTCAACAGATCGCTCTCCGCTGCCGCCTCGCCATCAAAGATGGCGATGCCAAGCGAACCCGTGAGCACGACTTCCTGGCTTGCGATCTGCATTGGCGCGCGCAGGCTGCGGCGCACACGCTCGGCAAGCCCTGCGAGCTCGCGCGGGTTCTGCTGGTCGATGAACAGAATTGCGAACTGATCGCCGCCGATGCGGGCGAGCGTGTCATGCGGACCGAGATGCCGCTGGAGACGCCGGGCAACGTTGAGCAGCAGGCTGTCGCCGACCACAAAGCCCAGCGACGCATTCACGGACTTGAACTTGTCGATGTCGATGAAGAACAACGCCGGTCGGATGCTTTCATCGGTGCGTGCCCGCGCCACGGCATTTGCGAGGCGGTCGATCAGCAGCTCCCGGTTTGGCAGACCCGTGAGGCTGCAATGGACCGCATTCTGCAGTAACCGCTCGTGCGCCATCTTCGTCTCGGTGACGTCACGCATGAGACCGACGCAGCGCACCGAACGGCGATCCTGAGTCTCGACGGCCGCCGCCTCAAGCTCGAACCAGCGATAGGAGTTATCGGCGTGACGCATGCGGAAGTCGGAGCGGATCTTGCCACCGGCTCGCTCCTGCACCGACCACAGCGACAGGCGGAACCGTTCCCGGTCGGCCGGATGCACGTATTGCAGGAACTCGTCGACCTTGACATTGAGTTCACCCGTCGTCAGCCCGAGCGCCTGCTCGACGATCTCGCCGACCTTGATCTCGTCGCGCCGGCTCGACCACTCCCACACGGCCGAACGCGCGCCATCGACCGCAAGAGCGCGAAGCTGACTATCGGACGGAGCAAGGCCGGCCAGCGGCTCCAGCGATCGGAACGCGAACTGCGTCACGACGAAGCCGATGAGCAGCAGGATCAGTACGAGACCGCCAATCAACGCCGACACGAAGATGTCGCCGCCGAGCCTGCCGGTGAGCACCACGCCAGCGAGAAAGATCCAGACGAGGAACAGGATCCACGGCGGCAGCAAATGCATGGCGCGGTCCTGGCCACGGATGGCGAGGTAGAGTGTCGCAAGACCGCCGAGACCGCCGATAACGGGGAAGGAGAAGCGCGCGAAAGTCGCCGCCAGCCGCGGGTCGATGGCGGCCACCGCGACGAGCGCCAGCTGCGCCAAGATCCAGACCAGCGACAGCATGCGGATGAGGCCGTGTGTCAGACCGAGCCGCAAAAACGCATGCAGGAACATGACGAGGCTCGCCGCCATCGCGCTTTCTGCTGCCGCGCGATAGACCGCGTTGTCCTCCGGCTTCATGTTGAAGATCTTATGGAAGAAGCCGAATTCGACGCACAGATAAGCGAGCACGCACCACGAGAAGAGGGCGGCCGCGGGGAAGATCAGCTTGTGGTTGGCAGCGAAGATGACAGTCAGGAACAGCGCTGCCAGAACCGACAGGCCAAGCATGATGCCGTTGAAGAGCTGACGGTCGCGGAACTTGATTTCGTATTCCAGCGGCTTCCACAGATGGATGCGGGCAAATCGCTCCGACGACAGCTCGGCAATATAGGTAATCGTCTGGCCGGGCTCCAGCGTCAGCGAGAAAATGTCGGCCCGGTCAGACTTGATGCGTTGCGGCACGAAACCGATCGATGGCGTCACTGCCTCGATGCGGCGTGCGTCGAGATCGGGCCAGACGATGCCCGAGCCCGACATCGTATAGCGGTCGGCGATCAACCAGCGCTCGATCGGCTTGTCGGTCTGGTTGGTGAGCGCAAACACGATCCAGTTCGGGTTGGTGCCAGATGCCGCTGCCTTGACTGAGATGCGCCCGCTGACACCGTCGCCGCCGGCCGCGGTCTCGACCATCAGACTGTCGCCGCGACCCTCGTAGGCATCGCCCCGCGTGGTGATCTCGATGTAGTCCTTGTCGGGGGAGACAACGATCGGCTTCAGCGCTGAGGCCGGCGCGCTGAGCCCCAACCAGAACAGCACGAAGAGGACCAGAGGCAGCAGCGGCTGATGCATGTCCTGGCGCCAAAGGAGGCGCCGCCGCATCGTACCAAATCGACGACCAGCGTGTGGGGCTGCCTGCCTCATGCGCTGCCTCCGTCCGCGCGGCCGACATCCTCGGCCAGCAGCGCAAAGGCAATGTGATCCTGCCACACGCCATTGATCTTGAGATAACGCCGCGCCACGCCTTCGCGCGTGAAACCAAGACGATCGAGCAGCTTCAGGGAGGGAGCGTTTGCCGGCATAACCGCTGCCTCGACGCGATGCAGGCGCAGGACGTCGAATGCGAACGGCAACAGCGCGGAAAGCGCATCGTGCATCAGGCCGTGACCAACGTAGGGAACACCGAGCCAGTAGCCGAGCGTCGCCGACTGGGTAACACCGCGGCGCACATTGGTCAGTGTGACGCCGCCGACCAGCGGCGGCAGGGCGCCCGAAAGACGCGCAAATATTGGCTGGCGTTGCGCCAGCGTCGGCAACCCAGAGGGCACCGTTGCATGATGGCCGAAGCGACGTGACGCGGACGGTGGCTGCGGCGCGGCATGGATGAAGAAGGCATAGCCCAGATCCTCGCGCGCCTCGCGTTGGTAATGCCGAATGCGGCGGCGAAAGGCGGAGCGCGAGAGTTCATCGCGCGCCCACAGCGGCTCCCACGGTGTCAGATGCTCGCGGCTCAGTGCGCGCAGCTCCGCCCAGGCCGGGTAGTCCGTCATTGATGGCGCACGCAACATGACGCCCTGGCCGCGAATGATGGGAGCGGGGTCGGGAGCCTTGCTGGTTCTGAGAAGCGCCATGAGAGCTCCTCAGACTTTTGCGCCGAGCATGCCGGCGAAACGGGCGGCCTCGCCAGCCGAACGCCGGCCCGAGCCGACGACCGCGACAGACGGCGCGCCGGCGACCAGCCGCTCCGCGAACGTCTTCACGTCGCCCGACCCGACCCGGTCAACGCCTTGGATCAATTCCTCGGTGGTCAGTACGCGGTCATAGGCGATCAGATGTCGCGCCATTTGCTCTGCGCGTGCGCCTGAGCTTTCCAGCCCCATCAGCAAGCCGGCCTTGAGCTGTGCCTTGGCGCGCGCAATCTCGGCCTCGCCGGCTCCGGTCCGGGCGATCTGGGCCAGCTCACGGGCCACCACTTCGCTCAACTCGGTCATCATGTCGGCCCCCGTTGCCGCATGGATGGAAAAGAGCCCCGTATCGGCCAACGCCCAAGCCGACGAATAGATCGAGTAGCACAGCCCCCGCCGCTCACGGACCTCTTGAAACAACCGTGACGACATACCCCCGCCGAACAGCCCGGAAAAAACCTGCGCGGCAAAGAAATCCTGCGCGTGATAGGACGGTGCCTCGAAACCCAGAAGCAGATGGCTCTGTTCGAAACGCCGGTCGGATGCGCGCACTCCCCCCCTGTAAAGCGCGGCCTCGCCGACGCGCGCTCCTTGCTGAGGTAGCCCGCCGAATAGGGCCTCAGCGTGGCGGACGAAGCGATCGTGGTGGATGGCGCCAGCCGCCGAAACGACCATGCGCTCGGGCGAATAATGTTGTGCCATAAAGGCTTCCAGGCTCGGCCTGTCAAAGCTCTTGACGGTAGCCGTCGTGCCGAGAATGGCGCGTCCCACCGGCTGATCCGGGAACGCCGCCTCCTGCAAGAGGTCATAGGCAATGTCGTCCGGGCTGTCGCGGGTAGCCGCGATCTCCTGCAGGATGACCTCGCGCTCGCGCTCCAACTCGTCGGCATCGAACATCGAATGCTGCAGGATGTCGGCCAGGATATCGAGCGCGGGGCCTTCGTCGCCCTTCAGGACGCGAGCGAAATAGGCGGTGTTCTCCAGGCTCGTCGCCGCGTTGAGTTCACCGCCAATGTTTTCGATCTCCTCGGCGATGGCCTGGGCCGAGCGACGCGCGGTACCCTTGAAGGCCATATGCTCCAGGAAGTGCGATATGCCGTGCTCGCTTGCCTTTTCGTGCCGGGCGCCAGTCGCCACCCACACCCCGAGAGACAGCGTTTCCAGATGCGGCATGTGATGCGAGACGACGCGCAGTCCATTTGCCAGCGTCGTGATCTCGGTTGTCATGCTGACGCCTCGCTTGAAGCGCGTGCGCGCGACTCGACGAATTTCTGTACGGCCGCCAGGTCGTTGGGCAGGCGCTCGAACCGTTCCGCATCGGTCATCAGGCTGGCGAGGCGCGCCGGAAGCGAAGGACGTTCGCCCGTGGTCTCCTCCATCGCATCGGGGAACTTGGCGGGATGCGCGGTCGACAAGATCACGCGTGGCACACCGTGCCCGTCGCGGCGCGCCTCTGCGGCGGCCGCATAACCGCAGGCGGTGTGTGGGTCCATGAGATAGGCACTTTGGGCCTTCACCATGCGGATCGTCTCGGCGACGCGCTGCTCGCTAACCGCCGCGGCAGAGAAGTCACGACGCAGATGCTCCGCCACGGCCGGACCGACTTCGAACCGGCGCGACTGGGACAGCGAGCCCATGACGCCGCGCACATAGGCATCGTCGCGGCTTGACGCCTCGAACAGATAGCGCTCGAAATTGGATGAGATCTGGATGTCCATGGACGGCGAGGTCGTTTCCACGACCTCACGCATCTCGTAGACGCCCGTCGCAACGGTGCGCGGCAGAATGTCGTTCGCGTTCGATGCAATGGTGAGATCAGCGATCGGCAGTCCCATGCGCCGGGCAACGTAGCCGGCAAAGATGTCGCCGAAGTTGCCCGTCGGGACAGAGAAGGCGACCTTTCTGTAGGGTGCGCCAAGCGCAGTGGCAGCGGCAAAATAATAAGTCACCTGGGCAACGATGCGCGCCCAGTTGATCGAGTTGACGCCGGCCAGATGCACACGGTCGCGGAAACCGTGATCGTTGAACATCGCCTTCACAAGCGCCTGGCAATCATCAAACGTGCCATCGATGGCCACAGCATGCACGTTGGCTTCGGTTGGCGTCGTCATCATGCGACGCTGCACATCGGAAACGCGGCCATCGGGGAACAGGATCACGACATCGGCGCGCTTCGACCCGCGAAAAGCTTCGATTGCAGCGCCTCCGGTATCGCCAGAGGTGGCACCGACAATGGTGACACGCTCGTTGCGCTTCTCCAGCACGTGGTCCATGAGCCGGGCGAGCAGTTGCATCGCCACGTCCTTGAAGGCGAGCGTCGGCCCGTGGAACAGCTCCAGGACGAACGTGTCGGGACCAACCTGGACGAGCGGCGTCACCGCAGCATGGCCAAAGGTTGCGTAGGCTTCGTGCGCCATGCGCGTCAGATCTTTTCGCGCGATCGACCCACCGGTGAAGCGACCGATAACCGAGACGGCCGCATCGGCGAACGGCAAGCCGGCGAATGCGGCAATCTCGTCCTCGGTCAGCCGCGGCCAGACTTCAGGTACGTAAAGACCGCCGTCCCGTGCGAGGCCGGCCAGCAGCACATCCTCGAAGCCGAGATTTGGCGCAGTGCCGCGCGTGGAGATGTAGGCGAATGGCTTGGACAAAAAGAGCCTCGTGCTTGGCATTTTGCTCGGCCCGTCAAGGCCGTCTGCGATCTGTGTACGAGCGTCGGTGGGTCGTGGCGCACCCTACTGCCGGGCCGGGCCGCAAACAAGGCGAGGGGTGCACGAGAGGCTGGCAAAATGCCGTCTGGACGCGTGAGAACGGGTGCAGGCCTTGGGTTGCAGCACCAATTGCCGGCGCTGGTCGGTCAGCCGGCGCTGCGCCATCGCGACCAGACGAACGCGAGGTAGACGCCGGCCAGGGTGACCGCGAGCCCATACCAGGTCAGCGCGTATTCGAGATGCCGGTTCGTCAGATTGAACTTGCCGAGTTCCGGCTGCGGACCATCCGACCCACCTGTCGGTGTCTCCGCCTCAATGAAAAATGGTGCAATGCGCGCGCTCGCCTCATCGACGTTTCCCGACGTGGAACCTGCGGCAATAGTGGCAGCGGCAGCTTTTCGCATACCGGTGATGTCAAGCTCGTACCACTCGTTATTGGCCGCCCGCTCAGCGTTGGAGAAGGCGCCGACATGACCGAACCGCACGCGACCGACAAAGGCCACCTCACTCTGCGGATTGCCAGAGGTGCGGGAAGCCACTGCCTTTCGTGCCGCCGGAATGCTGCCACGTATCACCAGAACGATCGCCGGATGACGACTACCCGCGGCCCCGGCTGAACCATGCGCCAACTCGAGCGGAGTAACGACGCTCCATGCCGGGCCTGACTTCCCGGGGCTCCACACATGAAATTCCAGATCATGGCGGAATCGCCCACGCAAGGACACGCGCGTGAATTCGAGAATCTCGGTGAGATCCTTCTCATGCGAGGCTGAATAGCTGCCCAGTGCAGCCTCAAGGCTGAGGGGCAACATTTTGCTGCGCGCCTCGACGCGCTCGATCAGCGCCTCTTTCCAGGCCAACCGCCGCATTTGCCAATTGCCGAGTGAGACGAGGATGACAAGACCGACGAGCGAGAAGGCTGTCAGCCACACGGTTCCGCGGTCACCAAGTCGCATGGGTCAGATCCCGTCGCAGGGTATACGCCCGAAGCGTCAGTCGCCCTTCGCAAGGCGGCCTTCCTCGGCCTTGTTCTTGTACTGCAGCGCGATCAGCAGCGCCTTCAGGAAACGCAACAGCCCCAGCGCCAGCGCCAGCGTTACGACACCCGAGAGCGCCACCGTCAACAGCATCGGCGTATCATAAGTGAGCTGCACCCACAGCGCACCGCCGAGAACCACGAAACCGAGAATGAAGATTGCGAACACCGCGGGCCCGTCCCCCGTGTCGATGAACTTGTAATCGAGGCCGCAGCTGTCACAACGCTCGCGCAGGTTCAACACCTGATGGAACAGCGGCCCCTCGCCACAGCGCGGACAGCGTGCCTTCAACGCGAGGGCCACGGGAGAAGCGGTCGGCTTTTGGTGGATGCTGGTCATGGGCGCCAATCTCGCGGGCAGAGCGCCCCATCGCAATGCGGGCAATGGCCACAGGCGGCCTGCACGGCTGCCGCAAGCACCACGGTGCGAACACATCATCCCGGTGCCAGCACAACCGCCGATGCCAGAGACACCAGTGGCCGGAACCATCGGTTCCGGCCACATGGTCATTCATCTTGTGGCGCCGTTGCGACGGCCGCCACATGGCCAATCAGTGGCCGGCACCCGCGTGGGCGCCAGCACCCCACACATAGATGGCCGCAAACAGGAACAGCCAAACCACGTCGACGAAATGCCAGTACCAGGCGGCCGCCTCGAATCCGAAGTGCTGTTTGGGCGTGAAGTGTCCCTTCAGCGCGCGAAGCAGGCAGACGAACAGGAAGATCGTGCCGATGATCACGTGTGCGCCATGGAAGCCCGTCGCCATAAAGAACGTCGAGCCATAGATGTGCCCGGCGAAGTTGAAGGCTGCGTGACCATACTCATAAGCCTGGCAGGCGGTGAACGCGGCGCCCAGCACCACAGTGATCGCCAGACCCCAGATCAGACCCTTGCGATCGTTCTTCAGCAGCGCATGGTGCGCCCAGGTGACGGTGCAGCCCGAGAGCAGCAGGATGAGCGTATTGACCAGCGGCAAGCCCCACGGATCGAAGGTCGCCTTGAAATGGTCGCTGGGCTGAGGCGGCCAGTGCCCGCCCGTCAGCTCCTGACGTGCCACCAAGCCCACGGTCTCGGGGATGTTCGTCACCTGGCCACCCGCGCCCGGAAACAGCGAGGCGTCGAAATAAGCCCAGAACCAGGCGATGAAGAACATCACCTCGGATGCAATGAACATGATCATGCCGTAGCGCAGATGGAGCTGCACCACCGGCGTGTGATCGCCCTTGTGGGCCTCGATGATGACATCGCGCCACCACAGGTACGCCGTCAGGCTGAGGCCCGCGAACCCTAGCGCAAAGACCCAGGGGCCGTGCATGCCGAACAGGCCGCTGCCGCCGCCGAGCGAGCGCATCCATACGATCGCGCCGATTGCCGTGACAAACGCCGCCACCGAGGCGGTCACTGGCCACGGGCTCGGATCGACAAGGTGATAGTCGTGGTTCTTTGCGTGTGAATCGGCCATCGAAATCTCCGTTCCCCTTTTCCCTTCCTGGGCGTCCTTTGTTGGGGTCACCTTCCGAAGCCTGATCCCTGAGGGATCGTCCGCGGCAAGCACCCGTCTCCAGTCGCAACTCAACGCGCCCTCAGGCGACGCTGTATTCCGTTTCGTACCCCGACCGGACACTGCTCCGGCCGCTAAGCAATTCCTCCTGCACCCTAGCCCGGACTGCGCTGAACTGCTGCGCCTCGCGGCTGCTTCTGCGAGGCGGCAGCATCAGCCGCAGCAGGCTTGTCCATGGCATGGAAGGTGTAGGACAGCGTGATCACTGGCAGCTGATTGGTGTCACGATCCTCAATCAAGGCCGGATCGACGAAAAACGTCACCGGCATGTCGACTGACTGGCCGGGATCCAGCTTCTGCTCGGTGAAACAGAAGCACGCGATCTTATTGAAATAGGCGCCAGCCGAATCGGGCGCCACGTTATAGCTTGCGGTCCCGCGCGTCGTCGTGCTGCCGAAGTTGGTTGCCTCGTAGTGCACCATCACGGTCTCACCGAGCCGGACCGTCACCGACGCCTGCTTGGGACGGAAGCGCCACGCCAGACCCGGAGCAACGTTGGCATCAAGACGAACCTCGATCGTGCGGTCGATCACCTTGACGTCATTGTTCGACGCGATCTTCGGCGTGCCGCCATATCCAGTTGTCTGGCAGAAGATGCGATAGAGCGGCACTGCGGCATACGCCATCACGATCATGCCGACAGCGACCGCCGAAAGCACGATCGCGACACGGCGGTGCTTGCCCGCCATCGCCTCGCCGTCGGCGCCTTGGCCTGCCTCGTGACGATCCTGTCGCCTCGTGTGGCTCACGTGTTGCGCATCCTCTTGGTGATCCATCCTGCGGCCTATAGCGGACGGTTCATGACATTGCCGCCAAGCCGCACGATTGTGGCGGCGTAAAAGGCAATGACAAGAAACAGCAGCACACCGGCAATCGCCCACGAACGCATGCGCTGGCGGCGCTTTGCCTCCTCACTCATCTCTTCCGGAGCCGCAGCCAACGGCTTGTTCTCCCGTTCCGCCATCAGCCGAGCATCCGTTGTACGAGGTGCTCGCCAAGAATTACGGCGAACAGCGCGAACAGGTAGAAGATCGAAAAGCCGAACAGCTGGCGCGCGACCTGATCGGCCTCGCGGCCCTCACGCACGCGATAAACCTTGACAGCGAGCGCCAGGAACACGGCGCCCAGCGCTGTCGAGCTGATGAGATAGGTGAGCCCGCCGAAGCCGATGAGATAAGGCGTCACGGCAAGCGGTACGAGCACCACGGAATAGGCGACGATCTGACGGCGCGTAACATCCGGACCGTGCGTCACTGGCAGCATCGGCACGCCGACCCGCTCGTAGTCGCGGCAGCGATAGAGCGCCAACGCCCAGAAGTGTGGCGGCGTCCAGAAGAAGATGATGAGGAAGAGCACCAAGCTCTCCAGCGACACCGAACCTGTGACCGCGGCCCAGCCGACCATCGGCGGGAAGGCACCTGCGGCGCCACCGATAACGATATTCTGCGGCGTCCGACGCTTCAGCCACATCGTATAAATGAGCACGTAATAGGCGATTGTCATCGCCAGCAGCGCAGCCGCGACCCAGTTCACGAGCAGGCCGAACACCAGCACCGAGCCGACCGACAGAATGATGCCGAAGGTGAAGGCTTCATCCGCGGTGACGTGACCGCGCGGAATGGGGCGTGCGGCGGTACGGGCCATGCGCGCGTCGATATCCGCGTCGTACCACATGTTAAGCGCACCCGATGCACCCGCGCCGACCGCGATCATGATGAGCGCGATCGCTCCGAGAATAGGATGCAGGGTGCCCGGCGCGGCGACCATGCCAACGAGCGCGGTAAACACGACGAGCGACATGACGCGCGGCTTCAGGAGCGCCACATAGTCACCAACGGAAGGCTCTCTGGCGAGCGCTGTGTCGCCCGCTCCGGCCTCCAGTGCTGCACTCGACATGCTCACGTTCGACGTCCTTTTCGTTCACCGGCCTTTTCGCCGGAAAGCTCTGCCGCGTACCTAGTGAATGGAATACACGACGATGCGCTCGGCGATGAGCGTTGTCAGAAGCACCGCAACATAGATGCTGTTGTGCCGATAAAAGCGCCAAGCCGCACGCCGCATCTCTGCGTCATCCGGCCTGCGCGCCAGGTCAACCGCCTCGACCACCAGCACCGCACCGCCTATCAGCGCCGCCGCGAGCCAGGCAAATCCAGCAATCCCCATGGCAAAGGGGAGCAGCGCAAGCACCGCATGCGCAATCGTAAAAGCGACGATCATCGTACGCGTGCGCTCCGATCCCGCCACCACTGGCATCATCGGCACTTGCGCGTTGGCATAATCCTCACGCCGTACCAGCGCTTGCGACCACACGTGCGGCGGCGTCCAAGGCACGAGGAAGACAAACAGCGCGAGTGCCTCCAAGCCGACAGTGCCGACCGCCGCCGCCCAGCCCGTGAGTGGCGTCAGGATTGATGCGAGCCCGCCGCCGACAACCACGTTGAGCGCCGTCGCCCGCTTCAACCACATCGTATAGACGACGCCGTAGAACAGGATCGTAGCCGCCAGCATCGCCATCGCCACCAGGCCGGCCACCCAAAACATAAGTGTCAGTGCCACTGCAATCAGCACGACGGCGAAAGCCAGCGCTGCGGTCGGCGTGACGCGTCCCGCCGGAATAGGCCGCCCGGCCGTGCGCATCATGCGCGCGTCAAGGTCACGCTCGAACCACATATTGAGAACAGCCGAGCCACCGCCACCCAGCGCGATCGCGGCCATCGCCAGCATGCCCTTTGTCAAATCGAGGGGCACAGAGCGCGGTGCGAGAAGGCCGGCCAGCGCGGTGAAGACGACCACTGACATCGGCCGCGGTTTGGTCAACGCAACGAAATCGCCAATGCGCCGCCACCCCCCGGGGGCCTGCCGCGCCGGCGTCGTCAAACTGAGCCTATGACCGGTCTCGGCCATCACCACCCGTGCGCATCCTCAATCTTGCCGGCTGTCCCGGACGCTTTTGTCGGGACTGCCCTGCCTCTAGCGCCCGTCAAGGTCGGGTCGCTTCCAGGAACCTGCCCCGTTCTGTCGTTGCGGCGGCGGACGAAGCTGTTGCTGCGCCCGCCGCCGGTGTTTTCTCAACTCATGCCCGACGACACCGGCATCAGTGATGCTTCGTCGCCTCGATCTTGGGCAGAGTCTCGTATTGGTGGAACGGCGGCGGTGAGGGCAGCGTCCACTCGAGCGTGGTAGCGCCGACACCCCACGGGTTCTCGCCGACGCGCTGCTTGCGGGCGAGCGCGACGAAGATGCCGATGAAGAAGCAGATCGTACCCAGCGCCGTGATGTAGGAACCGTATGACGAGATCGCGTTCCAGAAGGCAAAGCCATCGGGATAGTCGGCATAGCGGCGCGGCATACCGGCAAGACCCAGGAAGTGCTGCGGGAAGAACAGCACGTTGGCGCCGACGAACGACAGCCAGAAGTGCAGCCTGCCCCAGAATTCCGAGTACATGTAGCCGGTCATCTTCGGGAACCAGTAGTAGTATCCGGCGAAGATCGAGAACACCGCACCAAGCGACAGCACGTAGTGGAAGTGTGCCACCACGTAGTAGGTGTCATGCAGGGCACGGTCGACGCCGGCGTTGGCCAGCATGACGCCCGTCACGCCGCCGACCGTGAACAGGAAGATGAAGCCGATCGCCCAGATCATTGGCAGGCGGAACTCGATCGAGCCACCCCACATGGTCGCGATCCACGAGAAGATCTTCACGCCCGTCGGCACCGCGATGACCATCGTCGCGAACACGAAGTAGGCCTGCGTGTTGACGTTGATGCCCGTCGTATACATGTGGTGCGCCCACACGATGAAGCCGACGAGACCGATTGCCACCATCGCGTAGGCCATGCCGAGATAACCAAAGATCGGCTTCCGCGAGAAGGTCGACACGATGTGGGAGACGATGCCGAAGCCCGGCAGAATAAGAATGTAGACCTCGGGGTGGGCGAAGAACCAGAACAGGTGCTGGTACAGCAGCGGATCACCACCACCCGACGCCGTGAAGAACGTCGTACCGAAATTGCGGTCCGTCAGCATCATCGTGATGGCGCCCGCGAACACCGGCAGCGAGAGCAGCAGCAGGAACGCGGTAACCAGCACCGCCCAGGCGAACAGCGGCATCTTGTGCAGCGTCATGCCTGGGGCGCGCATGTTGAAGATCGTGGTGATGAAGTTGATGGCGCCGAGGATCGAGGAGGCACCGGCGATGTGCATCGACAGGATGCCGAAGTCCATGGCGGGACCTGGCTGGCCGGTCGTCGCCAGCGGCGGATAGAGCGTCCACCCGCCACCGATGCCGTTCATTCCCGGCGGGCCTTCCACGAACAGCGAGAGGATGAGCAGCACGAAGGCCACCGGCAGCAACCAGAACGAGATATTGTTCATGCGCGGGAAGGCCATGTCCGGCGCGCCGATCATCAGCGGCACGAACCAGTTGCCGAAGCCACCCATGGTCGCCGGCATCACCATGAAGAACACCATGATGATACCGTGCGCGGTGACGAACACGTTGAACATGTGCGGATTGGAGAAGATCTGCATGCCGGGCTCCTGGAGCTCCAATCGCATGCCGATCGAAAGTATGCCGCCGACGAGGCCACCGATCATTGCAAAGATCAGGTACATCGTGCCGATGTCTTTGTGATTGGTGGAAAACAGCCACCGCTTCAATCCCGTGGGATGGTCGTGGTGGTCGTGAGCGGCATGTGCAGCGCTACCCATCGTCAATTGCCCTTCGCTTGCAAATTTGGTCTTGAGCGTTTCTCGTCGTGGCGTCAGCCAATGCGCCTCACTGGCGCGCGTCCGCCACGTCCTTGGTCTTCTTGCCGGCCTGCTCCAGTGCCACGCGCTTCAGGATCTCGCGTGCCTTGTTCTTGTCGCGGGCGGCCATGGCTGCGGACCATTCGCTGAACGTGCCGTCGTCGACCACGCGCACGGCGATCGGCATGAAGGCATGGTCCTTACCGCACAATTCCGAGCACTGGCCGTAGAACACGCCGGTCTTCGTCGCCTTGAACCAGGTCGTGTTGATGCGTCCGGGTACGGCGTCGACCTTCGAGCCGAACGATGGAATGGTCCAGTTGTGGAGCACGTCACCGGCCGTCACCAGAACGTGGACGTTCTTGTTCACCGGAACGACGACCTCGTTGTCGACGGCAAGATTGCGCGGCGCAGGCAGGCCAGCGGCCTTCTGCTCCTTGATCTCCTCATCGGTGAGCATCACCGAGTCGAAGTTGAACGCTTTGCCGTCCTTCGCCTTCGGCAGGTACTCGTGGTTCCAGTACCACTGATAGGCCGTCGCCTTGATGGTCAGATCGGCCGGGGGAAAATTGTACTGTGCACGCAGCAGGCGGAACGACGGCAGCGCGATATAGACTAGCACCATGATCGGGATCACGGTCCACGCCACCTCGAGCAACGTGTTGTGCGTCGTGCGCGACGGATTGGGGTTGGCCTTCGCGTTGAATCGGAACAACACGTAGATCATGAGGATCAGAACGAACACCGCGATCGCGATGATGATGAAGTTCACCATGTCATGAAACTGGTGAATCTGCTGCGCGATTGGCGAGGCTGCCTCCTGCATGCCGAGCTGGCCGTCGGTCGGCTGGCCCATGCCAGCCAGAGCCGCATCGCCAAACAGCACGGCAGCCGCCAGGGCCAGCATGACAGCGGCCCCAAGCGAGCCAAGCATTCGTCGGATCATTCCCTGCTCCCCAAAATGCGCCCGGTCCTGCCAGGCGGTTCTTCGCTCTTATCAGTCCAATTCCCGTCCGGCGAACGCTGTCAGCGCCCCCGGAGCAAACACAAGTCGAGGGCAATACCGTCGCTGGCGAACCGGCTCATGCCGGCGCCGCGCCGCTATGCTCTCCCATGTCCCCCACGAACCCGATCGATCCGCAACGAAACATCTTAGGTCTGCTGATTTGCGCCAAACTTTGGTCGCAATCCCACCAGGTCGACCAGATCACAACCACCGGACTTGTCTCAAGTCAAGTTTTCTGCGGCATTTGAACGCTCTTGACAACCGATCAGACGTCGCCCTGTGGCGAACACAGGACGAGCCCGTCGCGGCGTCCCCAAAACCGCCCCATTGGCTCATGCAAAGCTCTCCCCAGAGCCCGCCACACAAAGCGCCTCTGCTTCCCGATGCCAGATCTCATACAGGATCTGCGGTAGGGTTCGCTCCCGCCCAGTTCCAACTGATTCGGAGCCTCAGCTTGCCTGCATTCACGCCGCCACCTGCCAAATGGAATTGCCCGCCCGAAGTGCCCGGCAGCGCATTCCGCTCAGCGTTGTCTCCGCTTTTTCCTGTCGCGCCGCAGCCTGGGCGCCTGCGTGGTGCTACCGCCCGGTCGACGCCGACTGGCTGGTGGGCGGCGATCATTGGAGCCGCACTCTGCTGTCTGGCGTTGGTCGCCAGCGTGCCGGTCCGTGCCCAGGACACCAAGGCGCCGGAAGGCGCGGTCAAGTCTCAGCATGGTGACTGGCAGGTGGTGTGTAAGGCGCCACCTCCTGGCGGCTCCAAGGAGGTCTGCGCGCTGGTGCAGAGCGTCACGGCTGAAGACCGCAACAATGTCGGGCTGACGGTCTATTTCCAGAAGTTCGCCAACGGGACGCGCGTCCTGCGCGTGTTCGCCCCACTCGGCATCCTGTTGCCGCCGGGCCTGGGCCTCAAGATCGACAACAAGGACGTCGGGCACGCGCCATTCCTGCGCTGCCACTCTTTCGCTTGCTACGCTCAGGTGGTCGTGGAGGACAAGCTCGTCGACCAGCTGAAGACCGGAACCACGGCAATCTTCATTATCTTCCAGACCGAAGAGGCCGGCATCGGCATACCGATCTCGCTCAAGGGCTTTGCTGAGGCGCTTCCCTCACTGGAGTAGATCAGACAGTCCCATCCCGCTCAGCGCGACGTAAGCGTGATGCATGCCCGGCGGGAGATGAACCGCCCCCAGGAAGCATTGTACGGGTGGATGCGATCGGTCGCCCCTTCGGCGTCGATCAACGCGCGCCCCTCATTGTGCCAACGGAACAGACCACCCTCCAGGTTGTAGACACCCTCGGCACCGTGTTCGCGCAAGTCGGCCTGGATCCGTGAGGCAAGCCGGGAGCTGCGCACGCCAACTGAGCAGTAGAACACCACCGCACGTCCGCGCACTTCGCTTGCATGGTTGGCAAGAAATGCCGGCGCGCTGGTCGCTGGGTCAATGCGGCGCGCACCAGCCAGATGGCTGACGGCGAACTCCTCTGCGCCACGGACGTCGAAGAGGAGTGGTTCGCAACGCGCGCAATAGCGCACGAATTCCTCGGGACTAAGGTGCTCGATATCGGCATGCAACCGACGCAACCGCACCACCACACCATCGAGATCAGTCGGCAGCAATCCCCCGGAAATCGTGGCCCGCGGAGCGCCCGTCATCGCTGCAATTGCCCACCCACACCAGGTTTTCATTACCCCGAACCAACTGCGCCGGGCTCCTACTGGCTTGGCCTCACCCTGTGGTGACATCGCTGGCAAAGTGGCATGCGGTCTGTCCCTGGCAGCCTCCATTCCGCTCCTCGCCTCGCTTGCCTCCGCAAATGCCGGCCAGACCCAAATTCCGGCAGGCGCGCCATCCTACCGCAACACGAGAAACGGCTGTCACAAGATTGCGCTACCTTTGGTGCAAGATTGATTCGTTTTCGAACCTCGCCAGCAGCGCGCAGGGATGGGCAACAGATGAACATCTCGACCCGCATTACGGCCCAAACGCGCGAATGCCTTCCGTTCCGGGATGGCGTCGGCATGGTGCTGTTCAATCGCCGCGGCGAGATCTGGCAAGGTAGCCGACGTCCACGATGGATCGCGCCCGAAGGCGAACCCGTCTGGCAGATGCCGCAAGGCGGGTTGCTGGGTCGGGAGCTGCCCATCGAGGCGGCCATGCGTGAATTGCGAGAGGAAACCGGGGCGAACTCCTTCGCCCCTGTGGCCCAGCTTGACGAATGGTTGTCTTTCGAGCTTCCCGATCATCTACTGGGGCTGGCGCTCAAAGGCCGTTATCGGGGCCAGCGCCTGCTCTGGTTCGCGGTACGCTTTCACGGCACTGACGACGAGTTTGATTTGAACTCTGATGCAGGTCAGCCCGCCGAGTTCTCCTCATGGACCTGGGCATCGCCCGACATCGTGCTGGACGGCGCGGTGAGCTGGAAGCGGGATATGTACCGGGCCGTTCTTTCCGCCTTTGGCGATCTCATAGCGCCCTGAGACGGTTCAGTTTCAGCCTGAAATTCCAGAAATTTGATTACTTAACGAAAGCTAACAAAAATTAATTACACGGCGGCAGCCCGACACTAGGCTCTCCTCTGCAAAATGCTTTTCAGAGTGATGAACCATAGATGTGCCGCATTCGAATTCTCACGCAACTAGCAATAGTCTTTGCCGGTCTGATGTTTTCGACACAGGTATCAGCAAAGCAGATCGCACTGCTGATCGGCAACCAGAGCTACGGTACAGAGCTGGGTCAATTGGAGAAGCCGATCAGTGACACGAGTGCAATCGCTGCTTCCCTTGAGAAGATCGGCTTTGTTAAGGAAGACATTCACGTCGTCGTCGATGCCAAGCGGTCGGAAATCCTTTCAGCAGTTGCCAAGTACGCCGCCGAACTCAAAGACTCCGGGCCGAATGCGGTAGGCTTCTTCTACTACGCAGGCCACGGCATCGCGAACAGCCTGAGCCGTATCAACCACCTCATCCCGGTCGATATGCGCAGTCTCGATCAGGGCTTCTGGGACGGCGCGGTTGCACTCAACAGCATCATCCACACCCTGCTCACGGAAGCGGGGAATGCTTCCCATTTTGTCATCTTCGATGCTTGCCACAAGCTGCACAGTTTGCCGGTCAATGCGGGCAACGGCTGCCTGCCACTTTCGATACGCGACGGCATGTTGATCGCAATGGCAAGTCCTGCCGGACAGTTCGTCAGCAACCCGTCGCACGAACATGGCCGTTTTGGTGCCATCCTCGCCGAAGAGCTCAGAAAGCCTGCCACGGATCACGCGACGCTGTTCGAAAGCATCAGTGCAGCAGCTATTCGCTACGGGTCGCCATCAGCTCCATGGGTTGGGGATGGCATGATCATGCGCGTCGTCCTGGATACACGTCATGCGCGCCGGAGTGGAAAGCCGAGCGGCGAAAGCAAAGTGGCCACTGGAAACGGCAAGCTCGACGTGGCTGTTGGGTTGAAGGCCGGCGAGGAGTTCAGAGATTGTCTGGTCTGCCCGAGTATGGTCGTGGCACCGGCGGGCAAGTTCATGCTTGGATCGACCGACGCTGAGCATGGACACACGAAGACCGAAGGTCCCCAGACCGAAGTCCGCTTCGCCAAGCCGTTCGCCATCGGGAAATTCGAAGTCACCTTCGACGAATGGGAAGTATGCGTAGCCGAAGGCGGCTGCCGTCGCGCGCCCGAAGACGAGGGATGGGGGCGTCGTAACCGGCCCGTAATCGACGTGTCCTGGATTGAGATCACAAACGAATATCTCCCTTGGCTGACGAAGAAGACCGGCCACGAGTACCGGCTGCCGTCAGAGACCGAGTGGGAGTATGCCGCGCGCGCCGGTTCGACGACGCCGTTCTGGTGGGGGAGCAAGATCACCGCGCAGAACGCGAACTACGACGCGAACCACGTCTACAAGGGCGGCGGAAACAAGGGGCCCTATCGCGGCAGGACATCGTTCGTGGATACCTTCACGCCAAACCCTTGGGGACTTTACAACGTACACGGCAATGTCTGGGAATGGACGGCGGACTGCTGGAACCCGAGCCATGCCGGAAATCCGGCTGACGGCAGCGCTCGCACCACCGGCATCTGCAACCGCAGGGTTGTGCGTGGCGGCGCGCTCTTTCTGAAGCCGGAGGCTCTGCGTAGCGCCTATCGCAACTGGCTATCAGCCGATATCCATTACAACGACTACGGCTTCCGCGTCGCTCGCTCGATAAAGCAGTGATCCCCCAACGATTTGCGATTGAACCTGCAAATTGCTTTCACTCGTTCCAGGTGTCCGCGACACCCAAAAAACAAGAGGCCGGACATCATCGATGTCTGACCTCTTTTGAAATCGTAAGCCTAACTGGCAGAGCCGAGGAAACGACTTATGCCGCCTTCTTGCGCTGCAGCCCCTTGAGCTGGTCGATGGCGCACGTCAGATGTCGCAGCGCTTCGTCGTCCTTCGCCTCGCCGAGGGCTGTCTCGGCCTTGCCGAGAGCCTCTTCCAGCTGCCGCTGATCCGCCTCGTCGACAATGAAGGCATGCTCGGCAAGCACGGTAACCGACTGCGGGTTGACCTCGACGAAGCCCCCGTCGATGTAAATGCCCTTTGTCGAAGCAGTCGCAAGTTTCACGTGAATGACGCCCGGCAGCAGGGTCGACACCACCGGCGCATGGCCGACGAGCACCGTGAACTGCCCCTCGGCACCCGGCAGAATCGCTTCCTCCGCCTCGTCCGACAGAAGAATGCGCTCCGGGCTCACCAGCTCGAACTTGAACGTACCTGCCATCGCCTCGCCGTCCTCGTCGTCGTTTTGCCCATCAACGCCCACGGGCCCATCGCGCCGTGGATCTCGCCGGGCATATGTGCGGGCCGGTACGGGATCACCCGTGCCGGCTCACACGCTTCAGTTCACTGCATCGCCGTCCTGGCGCACGTCCTCACGGGTCTGCAATTCGGTGCCGCAGAACGGGCAGAAGAAGACCGGATGATCAACCATGCCCGGCTCCTCGCCTTCGATGTCGATCAGCCCCACCGACATGTAGAGCACGCCGTCCTCACCGACCACGATCAGCGGCTCGAACTCCGCACCGCTCATGGCTTCCTTGAGTTCCGTACAGCAGCTACCGAACTCGTCTTCGCCTTCTGCGGCTTCAACGTCCTCGACGTCGTCTTCTTTTTCATCGGCCATGGTGTCCTCCTCGAGCGTTCGCACCGTCACGCGGCACGTTTGCTATGATGACGCCGTCGCGGCGGTTGTGCGAGCGCTTGTCCACCGCTCATTTCTGACGGCTGCCGTATCAGGCCGCCTCGGCCAGCTTCTCTGCCTTGGCGATGGCCTCCTCGATGGTGCCGACCATGTAGAAGGCCGGTTCCGGGAGATGGTCGTAGTCGCCGTCACACAGACCCTTGAACGCCTTGATCGTCTCGGCCAGCGGCACCTGCACGCCCGGCGAGCCGGTGAACACCTGGGCGACGTCGAACGGCTGCGACATGAAACGCTCGATCTTGCGGGCGCGAGCGACGGTCAGCTTGTCCTCTTCCGACAGCTCGTCCATGCCAAGAATGGCGATGATGTCCTGGAGCGCCTTGTAGCGCTGCAGGATTTCCTGCACGCGGCGGGCCACCCCGTAGTGCTCCTCGCCGACGATGCGCGGGTCGAGCATGCGCGATGTCGAGTCGAGCGGGTCGACTGCCGGATAGATGCCCTTCTCGGCGATGCCGCGCGAAAGCACGGTCGTCGCATCCAAGTGAGCGAACGACGTCGCAGGCGCCGGGTCGGTGAGGTCGTCGGCCGGCACGTAGATGGCCTGCACCGAGGTGATCGATCCCTTCTGGGTCGAGGTAATGCGCTCCTGCAGCGCGCCCATGTCGGTGGCAAGCGTGGGCTGATAACCCACGGCCGAGGGAATGCGGCCGAGCAGCGCCGACACTTCCGAGCCTGCCTGGGTGAAGCGGAAGATGTTGTCGACGAAGAACAGCACGTCCTGACCCTGGTCGCGGAAGTGCTCGGCGACGGTCAGGCCCGACAGCGCGACGCGGGCGCGTGCACCCGGCGGCTCGTTCATCTGGCCGAACACGAGAGCCGCCTTGGAACCGGCGGTCGAACCGTTGACGGGCTTCTTGTTCACGCCGCCCTCGATCATCTCGTGATAGAGGTCATTGCCCTCACGGGTACGCTCGCCAACGCCCGCGAACACCGAATAGCCACCGTGCGTCTTGGCGACGTTGTTGATGAGTTCCATGATGAGAACGGTCTTGCCGACGCCGGCGCCACCGAAAAGGCCGATCTTGCCGCCCTTGGCGTAGGGTGCCAGCAGGTCCACCACCTTGATGCCGGTGACCAGGATTTCCGCTTCGGTCGACTGGTCGGCGAATGACGGCGCCGCCTGATGGATGGCGCGCTTGCTGGAGGTCACGATCGGACCCGCGTCGTCCACGGGCTCGCCGATCACGTTCATGATGCGCCCGAGCGTTTCATCGCCGACAGGAACCGAGATAGGGTTGCCGGTATCGACGACTTCCTGCCCGCGGACCAGACCTTCCGTCGAGTCCATGGCAATCGTGCGAACGGTATTTTCTCCCAGATGCTGGGCAACTTCGAGCACCAGGCGGTTGCCCTGGTTCGTCGTTTCCAGCGAGTTCAGAATGGCGGGCAGATGCCCGTCGAACTGCACGTCGACGACGGCGCCCGTGACCTGACGGATCTTACCAACTTTGTTGTCAGCCATTGTTCTCGTCCTTGAATTCCGGTCAGCTTGTTAGAGCGCTTCGGCGCCCGAGATGATTTCGATGAGTTCCTTGGTGATCTGCGCCTGGCGCTGGCGGTTGTAGGTGATCGTCAGTTTGTCGATCATATCGCCCGCATTGCGCGTCGCATTGTCCATCGCGCTCATACGTGCGCCCTGTTCGGACGCCGCATTCTCGAGGAGCCCGCGGAAGATCTGCGTCGCGATATTACGCTTCAGAAGCTGCCCGAGAATGACCTGCTCATCGGGCTCGTACTCGTAGACCGCAGAGTTCTTCGCAACCGCGCCATCGTCCTTGGCTTCTGGAAGTTTCGCCGGAATGATCTGCAGCGGCGTCGGCTTCTGCGAGATCACCGACTGGAACTCGGAGAAATAGATCGTCGCCACGTCGAACTCGCCTGCCTCGAACATGTCCAGCACGCGATTGGCGATGCCCTCCGCGTCGGTAAAGCTCAGCTGACGCACGCCACGGAAGTCGCGCCGGTCGATGATCTGCTTGTTGAGGTCACGCCTCAGGTTGTCAGCGCCCTTGCGGCCGACCGTCATGATCTTGACGGTCTTGCCATCCCTCATCAGCCGCAGCGCATCGGCGCGCGCCAGCTTGGCGATGTTGGAGTTGAAGCCGCCGCACAGACCGCGCTCGGCTGTCATGACGATCAGCAGATGCGTGTCGGACTTGCCAGTCCCGACCAGGAGCGGCGAAGCGCCTTCCCGGCTCGTGATCTTTCCAGCCAAGCTCGCCAGCACCGCGTCCATGCGCTCCGCGTAGGGACGCGCGGCAGTCGCCACCTCCTGCGCGCGGCGCAATTTGGCGGCGGCGACCATCTGCATCGCCTTCGTGATTTTCCGCGTCGCCTTCACTGAGGCGATACGGTTGCGTAGGTCTTTCAAGCTCGCCATTCGAGCATCCCGTTTCTTGTCGCAGCCTGCCGGGTGGCGTGAGCCCCGCCTCCGGCACACGGCCGGAGCCCGGGCTCCCGTGAGGTCATCACGCCGTGAAGGTCTTCGCGAACTTGTCGAGCACCTCGGTCAGCTTCTTCTCGGTTTCCGGAGAGAGAGCCTTGGACGAACGGATCGCCTCCAGGATGCCGCTGTGCTGATCGCGCAGCGTATGCAGGAGCTGCTGCTCGAACTTCTTCACCGCGCTCACCGGAAGCGGATCGAGATAGCCGCGCGTACCAGAGAAGATCACGCAAACCTGCTCTTCCATCTTCAGCGGCGAGAACTGCGGCTGTTTCAGCAGCTCTGTAAGACGCGCGCCGCGAGCGAGCAGCTTCTGCGTCGCCGCGTCGAGGTCGGAACCGAACTGCGCGAATGCCGCCATCTCGCGATACTGCGCCAGCTCGCCCTTGATCTTGCCCGCGACCGACTTCATCGCCTTGGTCTGTGCCGAGGAGCCGACGCGCGACACTGACAGACCAACGTTCACCGCCGGGCGCACGCCCTGGAAGAAGAGGTCCGTCTCGAGGAAGATCTGACCATCGGTGATCGAAATCACGTTGGTGGGAATGTAGGCCGACACGTCGTTGGCCTGCGTCTCGATGACAGGCAGCGCCGTCAGCGAGCCTGCGCCGTGGTTCTCGTTGAGCTTCGCAGCGCGCTCAAGCAAACGCGAGTGGAGATAGAAGACGTCGCCCGGATAGGCTTCGCGACCCGGCGGACGACGCAGCAGCAGCGACATCTGGCGATAGGCGACAGCCTGCTTCGACAGGTCGTCGTACGCGATCACGGCATGCATGCCGTTGTCGCGGAAGTACTCGCCCATGGCGCAGCCGGTGAACGGCGCCAGATACTGCATCGGCGCGGGATCAGAAGCGGTAGCGGCAACAACCACCGAGTACTCGAGCGCGCCGCGCTCTTCGAGCACCTTCACGAACTGTGCAACCGTCGAACGCTTCTGACCGACGGCAACGTAGACGCAATAGAGCTTGGCCTTCTCGTCGTCGCCGTCATTGAGCGGCTTCTGGTTGAGGAAGGTGTCGAGAATGATCGCTGTCTTGCCGGTCTGGCGGTCACCGATGATGAGCTCGCGCTGGCCGCGGCCGATCGGGATCAGCGCGTCCACGGCCTTCAAGCCTGTCGCCATCGGCTCATGCACCGACTTGCGCGGCAGGATGCCCGGCGCCTTCACGTCGACGCGCATGCGCGTATCCGAATTGATCGGACCCTTGCCGTCGATCGGGTTGCCGAGACCGTCGACGACGCGGCCGAGCAGCCCCCTGCCCACCGGCACTTCGACGATGGCGCCAGTCCGCTTGACGGTGTCGCCTTCCTTAATCGCGCGGTCGTCGCCGAAGATAACGACGCCGACGTTGTCGGCTTCTAGGTTCAGCGCCATTCCACGGATACCGCCGGGGAATTCCACCATTTCGCCGGCCTGGACATTGTCGAGGCCATAGACGCGCGCGATGCCGTCACCGACCGACAGCACCTGGCCGATCTCGGAGACCTGAGCCTCCTTGCCGAAGTTCTTGATCTGCTCTTTCAGGATCGAGGAGATCTCTGCGGCCCGGATTTCCATCTCTTGACCTCTTGTCTGGGTGTTTTCGTTGCGTGCCGGAACTCGCTCGAGTGACCGGGCTCAGGTTCCTTGAAATCTGGCAACCGGCCAAGGACCGGCATACCCAATTCGTTGCGGCTTCCGCCGCCGGGGGCGCCGGTGCGCCTCACACCCCCCTGAGGCTGAGCCTCAGGTTGGCGAGTTTCGTCTTCAGCGAAGAATCGACCATGCGGCTGCCGACCTTGACGATCAGCCCGCCAAGCAGGCTCGGATCGACACGCGTGGCGAGTTGCACATCCTTGCCGACGGACGCCTTGAGCGTCTCTCTCAGCTCGACGAGTTGCTCGTCGGTGAGCGTCGCTGCGCTCGTCACCTCCGCAGTCACCTCACCGCGGCTCTTGGCAACGAGCGCGCGATAGGACCGGATCATGTCCGAGACGGCGAACAGCCGGCGGTTACGGGCAATGAGCTTCAGGAAATTGATCGTCAGCAGGCCAATGCCGGCCTGCGCCGCGATCTTTTCAAGGGCGGCCGACTGTTGCTCACCGGTATAGAGGGGGCTCCGCACCAGGCTGGTGAGATCCGCACTCATGTCGAGGAGGCTTTGGAACTTGCCGAGGTCGGCCTCGACATCGGCTACCTTATTCTCGTCGTTCGCCAGATCGAACAGGGCGGCGGCATAGCGGCCGGCCACGCTGGCCATCATCGGGTCGTCTGTCGCCACGTCAAAGGCTCTCGTACGGCGCTCTTGTCACAGCGCGTTTCAGGATCTGGATGGGACCATTCGGCCCCTTCCGTCGCGGGAAAAAATGCGTGCTCTTGATAAGGGACGCCATCTGCCGATCGCCACGCCCCCTCGCAGGACGCGGTTCTCTAACATGGCCTGTCCGGGGCATCAACGGGGGTGGCATGGCCAGAAAGGCCTAAATGAGCCGCGCAGCATTAGCTTTTGGGCGTAGCCGTGAATCTGCCGGTTGGCAGGAAATCTGCCCCGCCGTGTTTCACGCGTCTTCGACACCCTCGCCGAGCCGCGTCACGATCGCCGCAGTTTGCTGTAACGTCTTGTGAACCGGACACTTTCCCGCAACTTCTACGAGCTTGTCACGCACCTCTGGCGCCACCGGCCCGTCCACGGCAATCAAACATTCGAACCTATCGATACGACCGCTGCGCCCGGCTGCAACTTCCCCGCAATCCTCGCAGTGATCCGCCGCGACCTTGCCATGGCTCACCTCTACGGAGATGCGCCCAAGGTCCAATCCCTTGTGACGGGCATACATTCTGAGCGTCATGGATTTGCACGCCGCGAGCGCGATCGACAGGTAATCATACGGTGAGGGACCCAGATCATCACCGCCAACCGATGTCGGCTCGTCGGCAAACAGCCGGTGCCGCCCGGCGACGACGGTGTTCTGGAATTGGCCCTGCCCGATTTCGCTCACGAGAATGCGCTCGTGCTCCCCGGGCCGCGCGGGCTCCTCATCCTCCACAAACCGCGATGCCCAGGCCGCAATCACGCGCGCGGCATAGGCTGCATCCCTGGGATCGGTCAGAAGATGATTGCCGTGATCGAGCGAAATGAAGCTCTTGGGATGCTTGGCAGCCGAATAGAGCCGGGCCGCATGGTCAATGCCGACGATCTCATCGCGCGGCGCATGCAGGATGAGCAGGGCTTTTCGCAATTTCGGCAAGGCTTCGGGAATTGAATGGTGTGCTGCATCCTCCAGGAACTCCCGGCGGATCGTGAAACGATGCCCGTCGATCGTCACATCCGCCTGGCCCTTCCTCTGCACCTCCTCCGGCGAAGCCCCAATGAGGCGCACGACCTCTCCGACATCCGCAGGTGTTCCGATCGTGGCAATCGCCTTTGCCTCGGGGATCTCCGCAGCCGCCGCCAGAATCGCCGCACCACCCAGCGAATGCCCGACGAGCACCGTCGGCGCGGCAAGATGCTGTCGCATGTAGGCGACTGCGGCCAGAACCGCTGCCCGGAACTGCGAAAAATTCGTCTCCGCAAAAACACCGCCGGACTTGCCATGCCCCGGCAGATCGAGCCGCAACACCGCGAGCCCTTCGCCCGCAAGACCCTCTGCCACCCGTCGCGTGATCGCCAGATCCATCGAGCACGTGAAGCCGTGCACCAGCAGCGCATAGGCCTTGGGACGCCCGGTCGGCAGATCGATCCGCGCTGCCAAGCTGATTTGCTCGCCGCCGAGATCGGCCTCGAAACGAAGTGGCGGGGTCATCTTCGGCGAGCGTTGAGTTGCTGCGGTCATCAATTCCTCTTGCGATCTGATTGCCGACTTGCTCATGACCGGCATGCGGGCAGCCGACCCTTGAGCCCATGTCCGGCCGAGGCATGCCGCGGCACACCGTGCAGACTATGCTCTAAACAAGGGACTGCAACCACGGTTGGAGGCACATGAAACCTGCCCATGCCCGACCTGCTCCCCTGCTTCAGGCCTTGGTCATACACCGCCGCTCCTGGCCGACAGGCAATGCACCCTGCCGCTCCCGATATGGCCCACAACCTTCACGACGCACCGATTGAGATTTGCAAAAAAGCAGAACGGGCCGTTTTCGGGAGTTGCGAGCGATTTCTCGAGATCACGAGCGCTCAACAAAATGGTAAAAATAAGCAATCGGAACGAGACGTCAACGTGACGAGGGCCCCTTGAAAAAACCTCGTTCAACCTCGAAATTACAGCCCTTAATCAACCAACATAAAATTCGCCAAAGCCGAAATTTTTAACTTGCATATCAACATGTTGCAAATAGCGCTTACGATTTCGCAAGATTCGTTAACGCTGCACCATTAACCGTAAATGTTTCAGTAATTGATCTGAAGAGCCAGGATTAAATCTCGTTTAACATGGCGTTGATATACCCATGTCTACCAACCCAGAAATGAACGCAGAGGGATTTCGCCTTGCTCTCCTCTTTTTGGCGGCGAAAAAACGGACGGCTTGTTAAGCGCCTCAATGCAGCAATTGAGGCGTCCGAGCGGTTGAATGAAGTCTACAACGCACCGAAGGCGCCCCGCGTCCCGATCGACCGGTCGTATGTAGAGCGGCGCCACAGGATGCCGACGATCGCTGTACACGACGACGCCGGCGATTACGAACTCTCCAGCCATTCCGAAATAGACTTGGCCGGCGACACGATCGACCATCCGCACGCGCCCCCAGATGTCTTCACGCATGACGTCGGCGGCCTCGTCCCCCGATTCACCGACGGTGACTACGCACCAACGGATGGCGCCGGCGAGCACGACCGCGGTGACGGCACCGTGCGCAACACGGCGGTCCCGACGGAACACACCGACGATATCTCCCTGTTCAAGGAGGCGATCGAGCAGCTCGAATTGGCCGAGCAGCGCGAGTCGGAAGCCTTGCGAGAGCTTGAGAACGCTCTACGCCGGACCGAGGAACTCGAAGCCGCAATCGCCCTCGAGCAGAAGGCGCGTCGCGAGGCCGAACAAGGGCGTACTGACGCTGAGCAACTTCATGCCGACGCCCTTCGCGCCGTCGCCACCGCCGACCTCGAGCTGCGCCGCCTCCGCGCCGCGCCGACAAACGCGTCCGCTGTCACGCCGCAGCCCAACGAAACCGGAGCACGCGCCAAGCTCGAAGCCAAGTTGATGCTCGAGCTGGCCTCGCGCAAGGAGGCCGAAACGCAGCGCGACAAGGCCCGCAACGCCCTCGAAGAGGCGCGTGCCGAGATTGTCGCCCTGCGTGAAGCTGTGCAGCAGGGCCAGCCAGACACCGCAAGCGATGCCGACATCACCCTCGCCCGACAGTACGAAGAGGAGAACGTTGCGCTGCGCGCCCGCATCTCAGAACTGGAGGCGGTTCTTGAGAGTTCGCACGCGGCACAGAACAAAGCCGATGCTGAGCTGACGGCCGCGCGTCACGCCTCGGAATTGACCAGCAATGAAGTCGCGACGTTGCGTCAGGCAGCTGACAAGGCTGCGAGCACCGCCGCCGAGGCCCACGCGCGCGAGATGCAGGCAGCTGCGCGCGCCGAAGCTGCCGAGCAGCAGGCCAGTGCACTTGCCGACAAGATCCCTACACTCGAATCCGAGCGGGACGACAGTCGCCAGACGGCCGCTAAGGCAATCCGGGAGACCAAGGACGCACAAGAGCAGATTGCCGCCCTCCGCTATGCCGCAGAACATCTTGCTGAGGAGCGTGCGAAGCAGGAAGCCGAGACCTACGAGCGCCTTGAGACTGCGCGCCGGGAGGCAGAGGAGCTGCGCACCGAGATCGGCAAGCTGCGTCAGCAGCTCGATGCCATAACGAGCGAGCGCGACGCCACCAGCGCTACCACCGACGAACTGCGCGCCACGCTCGAGAAGGAACGCGCTGAGGCCCGCACCGCAGTGCGCGAAGCCCAGGAGGAGATTCAAGCGCTCCGCCTCGCAGCGCAGGAGATCGCCGCAAACGCAATCGAGCGCGATAATGCCGCCCTCGAGCGCCCGACTCTCGAAGAAGTCGCGGTGTTGCGCGAGCAAATTACCCGCCTGGAAGCAACCTTAAAGACCGAGCGCGAAAAGGCGCAAACAGCAGCGACAAAGGCTACCGATGAAATCGCGGCATTGCGTGATGCCGCCAAAAACAATATTGATTCCACCAAAAAGGACAGCGAGCTGGCAGACCTGCGCCAGCGCCTCGATGCCCTGGACAACGAACTCGCGATCGCCGAGGCCGCGCGTTACAGCGCCGAATTCGAGCGCGACGAAGCCCGCAAGCAGGCTGCCGACGCCGCCTCGAGACTGGCGGCATTGAAAATAACCCAGGTCTCACATCACTCATCCACGCCGGTCTTTGGCGCCGCAGAGCCGCCGCCAATCAAGAGCAGCACGGCCGCCGCGACATTCGACGCGGCGCTGGCGGACGATGACGTCGCAGCCGACGAAGACGAACTCGACCAGGAGTTCGCCGAAGCTGCCGAGGCGCGGGTTGCGCATGATGCCGGCGAATTCCTGGAAGGCGACAGGCACGACGCCCCGCCATCCCACAGCGAAGATCAAGAAGACACCATCGCGTCCGGCGAGTTACCAAAATCGAAAACAAGCCACGCCGATCGGCGGTCAGCATCCCAAGCGCCCATCCCGCACGCGCCGACCGGTACCGACCTCGCGATCTACGAAACCAGCCAGCCAGACAACTCCCATATCGTCACGAGCGACCCGCAAGAGACGGCGGAACGTCGCGGCCGCGAGAAGCGCGTCCCTTCGCGCATGCCGGTCACATTGTGGCGAGAGGAATGGGGCCAACCGCTCTCCTGTTTCCTTGTCGACAAGTCCTCGCGCGGCGCCAAGATCGAGATGAAACCCGACCGCATATTCGGTGGCACCAACCGCATCAGCGTCGGTGAGCGTCTGACGCTCACGTTCTACTACGCTCAGGAGCGTACGTCGGTTTTCTGCGACGTCATGTGGATGAACGGCAACTTCCTCGGCGTGAAATACTACGGTCAGTTCCACACCGAGATCGTCAAGCCGCGCAAACCCGGCAAGGCATAACACCGGAACCGCCTTTGGCCCGTCGCCCGGGCGGCTGACGTCGCCATGCCCGGTTGCGATCTATCGTCCAAACGAGCCCGTCAATTTCACCACGCTCGACCTGCCCGCTAGTCTGCTGCGGATGCAGCATCTATCCCCGCTCTGCACCATACAGCTGGCCACCGAGGCTGACTTGCCGGCGATCCTCGCTCTTTACGCCGAGGCCGGCTTCGGCAACGTTGCGACGATGGATCTCGCTCGTGCACGCGCCATTCTCGCGCGCATGGGGCGTTATCCCGACTACCGCCTCTATGTCGCAACCGAACCCGGTGACTCCCAGGTCGGCACCTACGCACTTCTCATCTATGGACAACATCGCCCGCACGCGACGGTCGGCTGCGCTCGCCATCGTCGAACAGGTGGTGGTCACGCGCAAACGACAAGGTCTCGGCATCGGCAAGGCCATGATGCATCATGCGATGGCAAAGGCTCGTGAGACAAACTGCTACAAGCTCCAGCTCTCCTCGCACACACGCTTTTCACAACGCCCACGCCTTCTACGACGGCCTTGGTTTCACCCGCCACGGTTCATAGCCTATGTGGACCTCGAATGAGACAGACCGGCAAGCCAGCGGTTCACGATGACGGAAAGACAATGATACGGAAGCCATGTTGATCGACGGCCGCCTACCGCTCGCAACAACTCAACCCAAGCTTCGATCGCTTCATTCCAACGGCAGCGGGAAATCAGCTTCCCCCGCAGCGATACGCCTTATCGTCTGACAGCTCATGTTGTCCTTGAAGAGATGTCGATACGCGTTGGCACCAAAGCGCAACGGCCCCATCGCCAGGTAGACTTCATTGAAGATGCCAAAGCCACTTGGCGTCTGACGCGGAAACCCCAACAGAAACGTATCGCGCGCCTCCGGTGGCAGCGATGCAATCTGGATCGCGTACGCCACATATTCGTGCGCAGAGACCGGAATATTGAGATCGTGCACGTGCTCGCGAAAGATCGCGTGCGCAACTTCATGCACGACGAGACTATCGTAGACGTCCCGGGGCGGCAGCATCCTGTAAACGCTGCCTGGCAGTATGATCGACTGCACCGCCTCGTATGTTGAGATTTGGATTTTCCATTTTGTTGCATCGAACGTCGCGATGACGGGAAGGCCCAGTGGATGCGTCAGTCGATCGACGACATCAATTGAAAGCGTGCGTTCCTGCACCAGACCGCACCGGACAAAAAAGGCTTCGGCCCAGATTGCGGCGGCACAGATGCGCGCCGCCAGATCTTTTGTCGGAGATATCACGCTGGTCGGTGCACCCGGACATTGCATTTCGTCCGCCGAAGCGTCAGCGGCGGCGAGCGCCACAATGCCCAGCGCAAGACACGCTCTCCGCAATACCTGCTCTAGCAATCCGGCCTCACCCTTGAATGGCAATTCATTCAATGGAGCCCATGTAGGTCGGTATTGTCCATGTACATTTGAAAAGGTGAGTGGCAAGCCGCTCACGGAAATTACAGGAAGCTATACGGATCGATATCGATCGACAGGCGCAAGTCGCCCTTGATCGGGGGTACCGCCTCCATCCAGGCGCGGATGTAGCTCTGGATATCGAGTTCACGCGAAGCTTTCACCAGAAGCCGCCAGCGGTGCCGGCCGCGGATAATGGCGAGCGGCGCCTCCGCTGGTCCAAGTACCTGGATCTTCTCCGAGTACGGCGCGGCCCGCGCAATCTCGCGCGCCGCATTCTCTGCAAGCGTCTTGTCGCGCGCCGAGATGACGAGCGCGGCGAGCCGCCCGAACGGCGGCAACAGCCCGCGCTGGCGCACACGGATCTCCTGCGCCAGAAACGATTCTCGATCACCCGATATGATCGCCTGCATCACCGGATGATCCGGGTTGTACGTCTGCACCATTCCGCGTCCGCCGGCATAGGCTCGCCCTGCGCGTCCTGTCACCTGATGCAGAAGCTGGAATGTCCGCTCGCCCGCGCGTGGATCGGCACCTTGTGCAAGGCCAAGATCGCCGTCGACGACGCCCACCAATGACAGGTCGGGAAAGTGGTGCCCCTTCGCGACGATCTGCGTGCCGATAATGATATCGGCTTCGCCATTCTCGATCCCTTTGATCACCTGCCGCATCTCGACGAGACCTGGAATGAGATCGGACGACAACAGCGCCAAACGCGCCGCCGGGAAGCGCTCCGCCACCTCTTCGGCCACCCGCTCCACACCGGGACCACAGGCGACGAGCCCGCCCTCCTCGCCGCACTTGGCGCATTTCTCAGGCACTGGCAGCGAGAACCCGCAATGATGACAATGCAGCCGGTTGCGGAACCGATGCTCGACGAGCCACGCCGTGCACTGCGGGCACTCGATGCGGTGACCGCACGCGCGGCACAGCGTCAGCGGCGCATACCCCCGCCGGTTGAGGAACAGAAGCGACTGCTGCCCCTTCGCGAGCGTCTCCTCCACCGCGGACACGAGCGGCGGCGCCAGCCATCGCCCTTTGTCGGGTTGCTCGGCACGCAGGTCGATGCCGGTGATCTCCGGCAGCTCCGCGCCCGAATATCGACCGGGCAACACCACATGGCGATAGCGCCCCGTCGATGCGTTGACGTGACTTTCGATAGAGGGCGTCGCCGACGCGAGCACCACCGGGAACGCACCAAGCGAACCGCGCACCACCGCCATGTCGCGCGCCTGATAGTGCACCCGGTCGTCCTGCTTGTAGCCCTGGTCGTGCTCTTCATCGACGATCACGAGCCCAAGATCCGGATAGGGCAGGAACAGCGCCGAGCGGGCGCCGACCACGACCCTTGCCTGGCCTTCCGCCACCCAGCGCCAGGCCCGCGCACGATCTAGGGGCGACAACGCCGAATGCCACTCCACTGGCGCGCCGCCGAACCGCTCGGCGAACCGGCTCATGAACTGGCTGGTGAGCGCAATCTCCGGCAGCATGATGAGCGCCTGCTGGCCCTGCGCCAACGCCCGCGCTACCGCCTCGAAATAGACCTCCGTCTTGCCCGATCCCGTCACACCGTCGAGCAGTGAGACGGAAAAGGTCTTGGCATCGACAGCCGACCGTAGCGTTTCAACGGCGCGTTGCTGATCGTCGGTGAAGACATTGGCCCGGTGGTCGGCTTCAAGCCGCGCCGGCCGCCGTTCGGGTATTGCCACCTCGACCAGATTGCCCGAGGCCACCAATCCGTCGACCACGCCCGTCGAGCACCCGGCCTCCTGCGCCAGGGCCGACTTCACACGGATCAAGCTGTCCGATGCGACATCCAGCACCCGCTGCCGCGCCGGCGTCATCCGCGGCGGATCGGCCGCCTCGGCGACATAGCGCACACCGAACCGCGGACTCGCAGGCTCGAACACCGATTGTGCACTCATCATCATGCGCACGACCATGCCGAGCGGCGCCAGTGTGTAGCGCGCGATCCATTCGGCAAACCGCAGTGAGATCTCCGGCAGCGGCGGTACGTCCAGAACGCTGTCGATGGCCTTCAACCTGGACGGAGCGACCGGCTTGCCCTCGCCAACCGCCTGGTCCCACACCACGCCGATCCGCCGCTGCGGTCCAAATGGTACCAGCACGAAGGCCCCGGGCCTGAGGCCCGCCGCCGCATCCGCCTCAGGCTGCCGGTAGTCATAGGTCTGGTCGAGCGCGACGGGCAGCAGCACCGGCACCAGGGCAGGCGTCGCTGCACGCTCTTCATCCAACTGTTCCAGAAGACTTTCCAAAGGCCCCGCCGACAGACTAGAAGCAACTCGCGAGAATCAAACCCGATGATGAGATAACCTAGCTGCCCCGCCGGGGCGAGGCCGGGGCAAGGGAGCCGGAAGTCATGAAATTCTTCGTCGATACCGCTGATGTGGCCGAGATCCGCGACCTGGCGGCGACCGGACTGCTCGACGGCGTCACCACGAATCCGTCTCTGATCGCGAAATCCGGTCGCGATTTCAAGGAGGTGATCGCCGAGATCTGCGCCATTGTCCCGGGTCCCGTGTCAGCAGAGGTCACCGCACTCGACGCAGCAGGCATGGTCGCGGAAGGCCGCGAGCTGGCTAAGATCGCCAAGAACGTGACCATCAAGGTGCCGCTCACCATGGAAGGGCTGAAAGCCTGCCGCACGCTGACCAGCGAAGGCACGCTCGTCAACGTCACCCTGTGCTTCTCGGCCAATCAGGCGCTGCTCGCCGCCAAGGCCGGCGCCACGTTCATCTCACCCTTCATCGGCCGCCTCGACGATATCGGCCTCGACGGCATGATGCTGATCAAGGAGATCCGGCAGATCTACGACAACTACGTCGACCTCTCGACGCAGATCCTCGCCGCCTCGATCCGCACCGTGAACCACGTCAAGGACGCTGCCTTGATCGGCGCCGACGTCGCCACCATTCCCCCGGCAATCCTGAAACAGCTCGTCAAGCATCCACTCACCGACAAGGGCGTCGAGATGTTCCTCGCCGACTGGGCAAAGACCAAACAGAAGATTTTGTGAGCAAGGCCGACAGCACGAACGCCCCCGCCCGCCGGTTCACGTTCCCCCAGCCTGGGGAGCCGGTCGACCCCGCGTTCGTGGCCCTGCTGGCACAGATCGAGCGAGAAGCTGTCCTCCTGGATAGCCGCTACCGCATCCCAGGCACCGACATCCGCTTCGGCCTCGACCCGCTGATCGGCATCCTACCGGTTGTCGGCGATGTGGCCGCGGCTCTGTGGAGCCTGCGCCTCGTCGGCATAGCGCGCCAATTGGGTAGCGACGCATCGCTTATCCGCCGCATGCTCTGGCACATCACGATCGACTTCCTCATCGGCCTCGTGCCGGCCGTCGGCCCCGTCGCCGATACCTTCTACCGATGCAATGTACGCAATCTCGATCTGCTACTCACAGCCATCGCACAACGTCGTAACGCCGCTCCACCACAGACATCGAAATCAACGGATTGAAGTTGCCTAGAGCGCGTTCGCGATTCAGGAAAATTGCACGCGCTCTACCGTACGCCGGCAGTGGCTCCACCGCATTCACCGTCACCGGACGAGGCCCGCGCCAGGTTGCGGAAGTCGCTCGCCGCAACTGGCTGGTTGCCGAGCGGCAGCCAGCGCAACGACGGAGAAAACGCCCTCGCCCCACGCTGCTGATCGATCCGCATCTCGTCGACGCGATGGGGCCCGCGCTGCACCCACGTAGGAATAAAGCCCGCTGCGAAACCTCGGCGCGTGCTCGACACGCGCGTCAGCTCAACCAGCGCGATAATCCCCGTGCGCTGATCGTCGGAGACCTGGTTGGAAATGAAATTGCCGGTCGAGTAGAACGACCAGTCCGTCGCGCCCGTCCGAGGCCGTGATCTTCCCAACCCTGCAGCACATGCGGATGCGTGCCGACCACCGCGCTCGCACCGGCCTCGATGGCATCGCGTGCATAGACCCGGTCTGATCGTTTTGGTTCAGGCGACTTCTCGATGCCCCAGTGCGGTGTCACGATCACCGCATCGACATCCGGGTCTTGTGCGTTCCAACGGATTTCCTCGAACACCTTGTCGCGATCCGTGTAGCAGTTGAGCGCCTGGTCGTGCCGGTCAGGCATGCCGTTGGTCGAGTAGGTACACGCGATCCAGGCCACCGTCATGTCGCCCGCCCTGGTCTTGACCGCCCACCGATGGGATGCATCGGCATCACGCCGCTTCGTACCCGTAAAGGCGAGCGCGGCCGCATCGAGCGCTTCGATCGTGCGCTCGATGCCGATCGATCCGCGGTCCGCCGCATGATTGTTGGCGGTCGACACGACGTCGAAGCCCGACGCCTTGAGTTCGCCGATCAGCGAGGGATGAAAATTGAAAACCAGAGATCCGCGCGGCGCGCCATAGACGTTCCCGTCCCAAACGCGTCCGGGATCTTTCACGGTTCGACCGCTCAGCGCCACGCCGTAGGCGGCCGGTCCTTCGAGATTTCCATAGGTGAGTTCGGCACCCGAAAGCACAGGCGTCAGCGACCGCCAGAAATCCGTGTAGGTCCCCTCACGGGTCAGCGCTTGTCGTTGCAGGGCGTTGTGAAAGAGGAGATCGCCGACCGCCGCGATCACGATCCGCTCGCCTGTCGTGCAACCGGAGCGGAAAGTCATCGTCGTATCGTCCGCCCGCGCGGGTGCTACTAGCGCCGCCAGTCCCACCACCAGCAGAAATGCCCAATCACGGCTGCGGCCACACATCGGCCAACTCCCACACGAAACACCACGCATACGCACGCAAGAACGGCCGGTTCCGACGCGAACCTCGAATTGCCCATCGTCCGCATCGAACGTTGGCCGTTCCAAAAACTCAAACACCAGAACCCGGAACCTGCCAGAAAAACCTCAGATGCTGAAGTCATTCCCTGCCACACCCAGGCCGAATGCCTGAGGCAATCTCGATTCGACAAGCTGGTTTCGCCGTTGGCAAGCCCGCCACTGCGCGGTCCGAACGGACACCTCCTTCGCGTGTCTATGCGTCCCCGGGGCAGTTGATTTTGCCGCTCTGCCGCAATGCCCCCAAGCCCCGACTCGTGCTCCTGTTAACGGTTCGTTAACCAAGTTGCCGCGTCATCTGAATCGAGGTCCGGCTCCAACTGAGGCCAACACGACCGATGCCAACACCCGCACACCGCGCCGCCAGCCACCAGACCGCCGAGGCCAGCACATTCGGCTTCGATGACCCGACCTCGCTCGACCTCGGCGCTGACCTCGCCGCTGCCGCTGCCTCGTGGCTGGCTCATCTGGCCAACGCCCGCGGCTACTCGCGAGAGACGCTTGCCGCCTATGAACGCGATCTGCGCCAGTTCGTCTCCTTCCTCGCCGTCCACCTCGATTATTCCCCCTGCCTTGCCGACCTCGCGCGCCTGGATGCCAAGACCGTCCGAGCCTTCCTCGCCGCCCGACGCCGCCAGGGCGCGGTGAGCCGCTCCCTTTCGCGCACGCTCTCGGCACTGCGGACGTTCTTTCGATGGCTCGAAGCCGAAGGGCGCATCAGGAACCGGACGCTGCAGCAGGTATCCCTGCCGAAGATCCCGCATTCCGTGCCGAAGCCACTGACGGAGGCTCACGCGGCACGTGTCGTGTCTGGTGAGGTAACCCAACCGGTCGACGACTGGATCGGCATGCGAGACACCGCCGTGCTGTTGCTGCTCTACGGCGGCGGCTTGCGCATTTCCGAGGCGCTGAGCCTCACTGTCGCCGACGCGCCCGTCAATGGCCGCGACGTCATCGTCATCGCCGGCAAGGGCGGCAAGGAGCGCATGGTGCCGGTCTTGCCCGTCACCCAAGCAGCCGTTTCCAGCTATCTGAAACTCTGCCCCTACCCGCTACAGGCGACCGACCCGTTGTTCGTCGGCGCCAAGGGTGGCGCGCTTTCACCACGGATCATCCAACTCGCCATGCAGCGCATGCGCGAAACGTTCGGGCTCCCCGCGACGGCAACGCCCCACGCGCTGCGTCACTCCTTCGCCACCCATTTGTTGGCGGCTGGCGCCGACCTGCGCCAGATACAAGAGCTCTTGGGCCACGCATCCCTGTCGACCACCCAGATCTATACTGCCGTCGATCGGGACCGGCTGCTGGCGGTTTACGATGCGGCCCACCCCCGCCAAACGACTGGTTGAACCCAGGTTGTGCACCGACAGAGGAAAACGGGGATTAACCCTTTTCCAAATTTCTGCGTCATTCTAGCTTGATGTGCACAGATAGCTTTAGGAGGTCGAGTTCATTCTCGATCTCAGGCTGTTGGTCTAAGGTTGCCCGGCCATCGATGAGTTTCCGGATGCATGTGCCGCTACGCCGCATGAAGGTGCGCCCTACGATCGTCTCTGCCCTGCTGGCAGGGTTCGCCGTGTGCTGGGCATTTTCCGCCAGCCCCGCACGCGCGGGCGGGAGCTGTGCCGGCATCAACATGCTCGACGAATTTAAAGCAAAGGCTCCGTCCGCCTACGCCGAGATCAGGTCGGAGGCAGAGGCGACACCCAATTCCAGAGCGGTACTCTGGAAGATCGAGCGCGGCAGGACCCCGCCGTCCTACCTGCTCGGCACCATCCATATGACCGACCCTCGCGTCACCGCCTTTACGAGCGGCATCGAGCGGGCACTTTCAAGCACGGACACGGTGGCACTCGAGGTTGCCGACGTTTCGGCTGACGCCACCAACGCCGCCATCGCCAAGGCCACCCGGCTCGTGCTGTTCACCGACGGCCAGACGCTCGACGACATGCTGTCCGATGAGGAATACAGCAAGGTCAAGGAGACGCTGCACGGCGCGGGCCTGCCCGGCGACTTGGCGGCCATGTTCCGTCCCTGGGTTGTATCGATGATCCTTTCGGTGTCCTCATGCGAACGCCAGAAGGTGAAGGACGGCTTGCCCGTGCTCGACCTGAAGATCGCTACAGCCGCACGCGACCGCGGCTTGAAGGTGGTCGGCCTTGAGACGATTGAGAGCCAGCTCGGCGCCATGGCGGCGATCCCTGACGACCAGCAGGTTGCCATGCTGCGCGCGAGCCTCAAGTTCGCCGACCGCGCCAACGACACCATGGAAACGCTGCTCCAGCTCTATCTGGCGCGCGACATGGGGTCCGCCTGGCCGTTCCATCTGGCGCTTGCCAAAGAGGCAGGGGTCGGCCGGCAGTCCTTCACCGATTTCCAGAAGCGCATCGTCTCCGATCGCAACGAGCAGATGCGCGATGCAGCCCTTCCACTCCTCGACAAGGGGCGCGTTCTCATCGCCGTGGGTGCGCTGCATCTGGTGGGGGAGCGGGGCCTCGTCACGCTGCTGCGCGAAGCAGGCTACACGCTGACCCCGGTCGAATAGCGACGCAGAGCTGTTCCGCTCCACATCCAGCCGCGCGCTTCGCCAGCGATGACCGCAACACCTCACCGACACCACTTAGCCGCCCGACGACGGCGGCTCAGGCCGCGACTGCGGCCCGACACAAAGCATTTTCCGACGAAGTGGCCACCGGTTCGTCGCAGAAAATGCGGCAAACAAGAAAAGCCAGTGTGCCGGATGGCGACACGCGCACCCTAACCGAGGTCCGCTACGGACCCGACGAGTGTCCGAAATCCTCACGAGCGCCTTGCACGCCGCCATCAGTAACCGCAGCATCTCACCGCCCGCCCAGCCGCCCGACAAGGGCGGCTCAGGCCGCGACTGCGGCCCGGCGCCAGTGCGCCGGAAAGCAACACACGAGCCTTCACCGCCGTCCGCGATGGACCAACGAGTGTCCGAAAATCACATATGTATCGCGCGCTTGTCGACGGCGAGCGCCGCCTCTTTCACCGCCTCCGACAATGTCGGGTGCGCATGGCACGTCCGCGCCAGATCCTCGGCCGATCCACCGAACTCCATGATCACGCACGCTTCCGCGATCAGCTCGCCGACGTTGGGGCCGATCATGTGCACGCCGAGGATGCGATCGGTCTTGGCGTCCGCCAGGATCTTGACGAAACCCTCAGCCGTGCGGTTCACCTTCGCGCGTCCGTTCGCCGTGAACGGGAACTTGCCGACTGTGTAGGCAACACCCGCGTCCTTCAGCTCCTCCTCGGTCCGGCCCACTGTCGCCACTTCCGGCGCGGTATAGATCACGCCCGGAATGACGTCATAGTTCACATGTCCGGATTGGCCGGCGAGCATCTCGGCAACAGCGATGCCCTCGTCCTCCGCCTTGTGCGCCAGCATTGGCCCGCGGATCACATCGCCGATCGCATAGATGCCGGCGACGTTCGTCTGGAAGTGATCGTCGACGACGACGCGCTTCCGCTGGTCAAGCTGCACGCCGACCTCCGCCAGGCCCAGCCCATCGGTGTAGGGCACGCGCCCGATCGCCACCAGGACCACATCCGCGGCGAGCTTCTTCTTCTCGCCGCCGGCAGCCGGCTCGATCATCACAGAGCAGCCGATGTCACTCTTCTCCAATCCCGTCACCTTGGAGCCGAGGATGAACTTGAACCCCTGCTTGGCGAGAACCTTCTGGAACTGCTTGGCGACCTCCAGATCGGTCCCCGGCAGGATGCGATCGAGATACTCGACGACCGTGACATCCGCGCCGAGCCGCCGCCACACCGAGCCAAGCTCCAGCCCGATCACACCGGCACCGACCACCAGTATTGTCGCCGGCACCTTCTTCAGGTCGAGCGCGCCCGTCGAGGAGACCACCTGCTTCTCGTCGATATCGATGCCCGGCAACCGCGCCACGTCCGAGCCGGTCGCGATGACGATGCTCTTGGTTTCCAGCGTCGTCTTGCTCCCACCCTCTCCCATCACCTCGACCTTGCCAGCGGCAAGGATACGGCCGGTGCCGTGGTGCGCGTCGATCTTGTTCTTCTTCAGGAGGAAGGCGATGCCATCGACGTTGCCCTTGATGCCCTCGGTCTTGAAGGCCTGCATCTTTGAGATGTCGATCGTCGGCGTGACGTCGATTCCCATGCCGGAGAACGCGTGCTTCGCTTCGAAGTAGAGTTCGGAGGCGTGCAGCAGCGCTTTGGAGGGAATACACCCGACGTTGAGGCAGGTGCCGCCGTGGGTCGCGCGCTTCTCGACGACGGCCACCTTCAGCCCAAGCTGCGCCGCGCGGATCGCGCACACATAGCCGCCGGGGCCGGTTCCGATGACGATGAGGTCGTAGGGTCCTGCCATCTTGTCGTCGTCCTCAATCTGCAGGCCGGACTCTGCCGGCGTCTCCGTCGTACGGTCTCGTTCCGTAGCCGCGCCTTCCGCTTTCGTCGACGGCTCGGGTGTCGATGGCCCGCCCATGTTCGCGGCCAACATCTCCCAGAAGATGTGCCACATCACCTTGTCGCACCTTGTGCATCGGCGACATCGTCTCGATCAGCAACGCTGAGCCGCCTCACAGCTCCAGGATGAACCGCTGCGGATCCTCCAGGTTCTCCTTCACGCGGACGAGGAAGGTGACCGCCTCCTTGCCATCGACGATACGGTGATCGTAGCTGAGCGCCAGATACATCATCGGCCGCACCACGACCTCGCCCTTGCGCACCACTGGCCGTTCCTCGATGCGATGCATTCCGAGAATGCCGGACTGCGGCGCATTGAGAATGGGTGTCGACATCATCGAGCCGTAGACGCCGCCATTGGAGATGGTGAACGTCCCGCCTTGCATATCCTCGATGCCGAGCCGCCCGTCACGCGCGCGCTTGCCGAACTCCGCGATCTTGCCTTCGATCTCCGACAGGCTGAGGCGGTCCGCCTCGCGCAGCACCGGCACGACGAGACCCTTCTCGGTGCCGACGGCGACGCCGATGTGATAGTAGTTCTTGTAGATGATGTCGGTGCCGTCGATCTCCGCGTTGACGGCGGGGATCTCCTTCAGCGCCTGGATGCACGCCTTGACGAAGAAGCTCATGAAGCCGAGCTTCACGCCGTGCCGCTTCTCGAACAGGTCCTTGTACTGGTTGCGCAGCGCCATGACGTTCGACATGTCGACGTCGTTGAACGTGGTCAGCATCGCTGCCGTGTTCTGCGCATCCTTGAGTCGCCGCGCGATGGTCTGGCGCAAGCGCGTCATCTTCACGCGCTCCTCGCGCGCCACATCGTTGGGCACGGACGGCGCCCGAACCTGCTGCAGAGGCACCGGCTGCGGTGCTGCCATATAGGTCATCGCCTGCGCCGCTGGCGCGCTCGCCGCCGCCGGAGCAGCAGCCACCGCGCCGCCGCCGGCCGGACCCTTGGCAACTGCCGCGGCGACATCGGACTTCAGCACCTGCCCGCGCTTGCCCGAGCCCTGCACGTCGCCAGCCGACAGCCCGGCTTCATCGAGCGCCTTGCGCGCTGCAGGCGAAGGAGGCATGCCACCGCCCGGAGCGGCTTCCGGAGCCGATCCTGCGCTCTCCGCCACAACTGCCTTGGGTGCAGGAGCCGCGGGCTTGGGCGCTTCCACGGCGGCAGCCGGCGCGGGCGCAGCAGCACCCGCCGCACCATCCTTAACGTGCCCAAGCACCGCACCAACGGCGACCGTCTGCCCGGCCTCCGCCCCGATATCGGCCAGCACTCCGGCCGCTGGAGACGGCACCTCGACAGTCACCTTGTCGGTCTCCAGTTCCACCAGCGGCTCGTCGACCTTCACCACGTCGCCCGGCTTCTTGAACCACTGGCCGATGGTAGCCTCTGTCACGCTTTCGCCCAGCGTCGGAACTCGGATCTCGATCGCCATTTGTCAGTACGTCCTCTTGTGCATCGCCGGCGGCCGTTTTGCCCGGCGGTTCTGGAAATTCCCCGCCGTGCCGGACCGCACCATGCGGCGCGGCCACGGGCGCGGCTGCGATATCGTCAGCTCAGGGCCTCGGCCACGAGCTTCTTTTGCTCCTCAGCGTGCTTGCGGGCAAGACCGGTAGCCGTTGCCGCCGACGCCGGCCGCCCCGCATAGCGGGCGCGCTTCACAGCACCGCCGACATGATCGAGCACCCACTCCAGATTCGGCTCAATGAACGTCCACGAGCCCATATTCTTGGGCTCTTCCTGACACCAGACAATGTCGGTGGCATTCGGATAGCGCGACAGCTCCTGGATCAGCGAACGTGCTGGGAATGGATAGAGCTGCTCGAGCCGCAGCACCACGGTATCCGTAATGTCGGCTGCCTCACGCGCATCGATGATGTCGTAGTAGACCTTGCCCGAACACATCACGATGCGCTTGATGTCGTTCTCCGGCTTCAGCACGAGCTTCTCGGTGCTGCCGGGATTGTTGATGCGGTCGCAATCGTCCCACAGCACGCGATGGAACGTCGTGCCCGCGCCCATGTCGTCGAGCCGTGAAATGACGCGCTTGTGGCGCAGCAGCGACTTCGGCGTCATCAGGATCAGCGGCTTGCGGAACTTGCGGTGGATCTGCCGCCGCAGGATGTGGAAGTAGTTGGCGGGCGTGGTGCAATAGGCCACCTGCCAGTTGTCCTCCGCCGAGAGCTGGAGGAAACGCTCAAGTCGCGCCGACGAGTGTTCCGGCCCCTGTCCCTCATAGCCGTGTGGCAGCAGGCAGACGAGGCCCGACATGCGCAGCCACTTCCGCTCGCCTGAAGACAGGAACTGGTCGAAGATCACCTGCGCGCCGTTGGCGAAATCGCCGAACTGCGCTTCCCACATGACGAGCGCATTGGGTTCGGCCAGCGAATAGCCGTACTCGAAGCCCAGCACCGCCTCTTCCGACAGCATCGAGTTGATCACCTCGTACCGCGCCTGATCGGGAGAAATATGCCGCAGCGGCGTGAAACGACGCTCCGTATCCTGGTCGGTCAACACCGAATGGCGCTGCGAGAAGGTCCCGCGCTCGCAGTCCTGTCCCGACAATCGCACCGGCACCCCTTCGACGCACAGCGAGCCGAACGCCAGGTGCTCGGCCATGCCCCAATCGATGCCCTCGCCCTTCTCGACCATCTCGCGCCGGCGCTCGAGGAGCCGCCCCACCGTCTTGTGGGCATTGAAGTCCGCCGGGATCGTCGTGATGCGCCGGCCGATATCCCTGAGCTTCTCTACGGGCACGCCGGTCTGGCCGCGCCGCGCTTCGTCCTCGGCAAACCCGATCGACGACCACCGGCCATCGAGCCAGTCCGCCTTGTTGGGCTTGAAGGCATCGGAATTCGAGAACTCACCGTCGAGATGTTGGCGGAACGCCGACTTCATTTCGTCGACGCTTTCCTCGGTCATCACGCCTTCCTCGATCAGGCGTTTGGAATAGATCTCCACCACGCTCGGGTGGCTCTTGATCGCCCGATACATGCGCGGCTGCGTGAACATCGGTTCGTCGGATTCATTGTGACCGAACCGGCGATAGCAGAACATGTCGATCACGACCGGCTTCTGGAACTTCTGCCGGAACTCCGTCGCGATCTTGGCGACGTGCACCACAGCTTCCGGGTCATCGCCGTTGGCATGGAAGATCGGCGCCTCGATCATGCGCGCCACATCCGAGCAATAGGGCGAGGAGCGCGAGTGGCGCGGGTTGGTGGTAAAGCCGATCTGGTTGTTGATGACGAAGTGGATTGAGCCGCCAGTGCGGTGGCCTTTCAGTCCCGAAAGCCCGAAACTCTCAGCCACCACGCCCTGGCCCGCGAACGCGGCATCACCGTGGATCAGCAGCGGCAACACCGGCGTGCGCTCTCCTGGCTTACAGCCATGCTGATCCTGCTTGGCGCGCACCTTGCCGAGCACGACGGGATCGACGATCTCCAGATGCGATGGGTTCGCCGTCAGCGACAGGTGCACGTTATTGCCGTCGAACGAGCGATCCGACGAGGCGCCGAGGTGATACTTCACGTCGCCAGAGCCTTCGACTTCCTCCGGCTTGAACGAACCGCCCTTGAACTCGTTGAAGATCGCGCGATGCGGCTTGCCCATCACGCTGGCAAGAACGTTGAGGCGCCCGCGATGCGCCATGCCCAGAACGATTTCGCGCACGCCGAGCTGGCCGCCGCGCTTGATGATCTGCTCCAGCGCCGGAACCATCGCCTCGCCGCCGTCGAGACCGAAGCGCTTCGTGCCCGTATATTTGACGTCGCAGAACTTCTCGAACGCCTCAGCCTCGATCAGCTTGTTGAGGATCGCCTTCTTGCCTTCGATCGTGAAGCGGATGTCCTTCTCCGGTCCCTCGATGCGTTCCTGGATCCAGGATTTCTGGGCTGGCGATGTGATGTGCATGAACTGCACGCCGATATGCCGGCAATAGGTGCGACGCAGAATCTGGATGATCTGCCGGATGGAGGCCGTCTCCAGCCCGAGCACTTTGTCGATGAAGATCGGCCGGTCGAAATCGGCCTCCGTGAAGCCATAGGTCTCCGGCTTCAGCTCGCGGTGCACTTTCCGGTCGGCGAGGCTCAGCGGGTCGAGATCGGCTGCCAGATGCCCCATCACGCGATAGGAGCGGATCAGCATCAGCGCGCGGATCGAGTCCTGTGTCGCGCGCAGCGAAGCGACGGGCGACATGTCGAACCCGGCATAGTGCGCACGCGCCGAGATCTTCTCCCTCAAACCGCGCTCGACACTCTCATAATCCCCCGTCAGAGCACTCGTCAGCTCGTCGCTGACCGCCAGTTGATTGAGCGGGACCGCCCATGAGGGACCTTCGGCGTGGCTGGGCTGATCCGCCTGGCCGGATTTCATCGATTCGAAGAAGTGGCGCCATTCGTCGGACACCGAGCCAGGGTTCTGCTCGTATTCGGCCTGCAGTTCCTCGATGTAGGCGGCATTGGTGCCGTCGAGGAACGCCGTGCGGAGAAACTGGTCGTTCTGCGCCTGTCGAGACATCTGATATCCTTGAGGTATTGCCTAGTCGTGCCGGCGGCCACGCTTGCAAAGCGCCATCGGGCGAGCCCGGAAAGGGGCGCGGCATTCGGTCACTATGTAGTCCGTTTGGGCGGCTCGTTTAAGACCTTCGAAAGAAGGGGTGCGCGAGCCGGTTCGGGCCGCCCCCGACACTACGTCCGTACCGATCTAGCTCAGGTTCGGTCTCCAGTCAGTACGCTTGCCGTCCTGCTACCCCAGACGCGCCCGGTCCGCCAGCCTCGCGGATATGGCACACCACGGGTGTCCAGAAGGCGGCGCGGTGCCAGGAGATCAGCAAGGTTAGGGTGCCCCAACGCCTCCGCCGGCAAACACTCCGCATTCGCAGCACTCCGCCAGAGCCTCAGCGCTCCCGATACGCGCCACTGGCGAGGCGTCATCCCGTGCGCCAGCCCTATCCATCCGTGCCTGCTGACGGCCTGCCTCATCACGCGCTGGCAGATTAGCGCATTCGGATCTGCGAACGCACTGAATTTGGCGCGGACATCACGTCTCAATCACAAAAAAATGAAACAACGAAAAGAACATCCTCGCGATCCGAATTCATCGCGCCTTTCGAATCCGCTGATCAGCACAATTAGCAAATGTAATTTCCAATTGATTGACGCGATCAAGAAGCTCGCCCCGCAACGCTCAGAGGTCACCTGGCGCTCGGCTGGCTCCACACACCACTGACGGCCCTCTGCGCGTCATCGTCCAACGAAAGCAGCCGCCCGAATACCTAGCAATCGAGTCGGCTTTCATCCTTGCCGTGTGCTGGATCGATGCCGACCGCAAGGACAGAAACAAGCCCAAATACAGGGAGAAATCAGCGTGTCCAAAAAAGCAGCGCCGATACTTGCCGTCGTGGCAGTATCCATGACAACGCTTGCGCCAACAGCCCTGAGCGCAGCGGAAGCAACGATCAAGACCAATCAATTCTGGTGGCCGGAGAAGCTGAGCCTGGAGCAGCTTCGGGCGCACGATCCCGCATCCAATCCTTATGGCGAGAAATTCAATTACGCCGAAGCTTTTTCTCATGTCGACCTGAAAGCACTGAAAAAAGACATCGAGAAAGTTTTGACAACGTCGCAGGATTGGTGGCCGGCCGACTGGGGTCATTACGGCGGCCTCATGATCCGTTCGGCGTGGCACAGCGCAGGCACCTATCGTATTCATGACGGTCGCGGCGGTTCCGATGGCGGACAGATCCGCTTCGAGCCGCAGAACAGCTGGCCGGACAACGTCAACCTGGACAAGGCACGCCGCCTGCTGTGGCCGATCAAGCAGAAGTACGGACGCAGCGTCTCCTGGGGCGACCTGATCATCCTCGCGGGCAATGTGGCGCTCGAGTCCATGGGCTTTGAGACCCTCGGCTTTGCCGGCGGTCGCGCTGACGACTGGGAGGCCGACCGGGTCTACTGGGGTGCCGAGACCAAGTGGCTCGCCAACGACGCGCGCTACAAGAAGGGCGAGCTGGAAAAGCCCCTGGCCGCCGTGCAGATGGGCCTCATCTACGTCAATCCCGAAGGACCCAACGGCAATGGTGACCCGCTCTCCGCCGCCGCCGACATGCGCCTCTCGTTCGGCCGCATGGCGATGAACGACGAGGAGATCGTCGCACTGGTCGCCGGCGGACACACGCTCGGCAAGGCCCACGGCGCCAAGGCCGCTGAATGCGTCGGCGCGGAGCCCGCCGCCGCCACTGTCGAGGAGCAGGGCCTCGGGTGGAAGAACAAGTGCGGCTCGGGCAAGGCCGGCGACGCCGTGACGAGCGGACTGGAAGGCGCCTGGACCTCGACCCCCACCGCCTGGTCGATCCTCTTCCTCGACAACCTGTTCCGGTTCGACTGGAAGAAGACCAAGAGCCCGGCCGGTGCGCTGCAGTGGACCCCGACCGACGAATCCGCGGCAAAGCTGGTGCCGGACGCCCATGACGCCAACAAGCGCCATGCGCCGATCATGTTCACCACCGACATTGCCCTGAAGGAAGACCCGGGCTTCCGCGCCATCTCGGAGCGGTTCCTGAAGAACCCGAAGGAGTTCGATCACGCCTTTGCCAAGGCTTGGTTCAAGCTTACGCACCGCGACCTCGGTCCGCGTTCGCGCTACCTCGGCAGCGAGGTACCCAAGGAGGTCTTCCTGTGGCAGGACCCGATCCCGGCCGTCGACTACAAGCTGATCAGCACCGACGAGTCCGAGAAGCTGGAAACGATGATCCTCAATTCCGGGCTGACCGTCTCCGAATTGGTCAGGACGGCCTGGGCCTCGGCCGCAAGCTTCCGTGGTTCCGACATGCGTGGCGGCGCCAACGGTGCACGCGTTCGCCTCGCCCCGCAGAAGGACTGGTCGGCCAACAATCCCGCTGAGCTGGCCAAGGTAATCGGCGCCCTGGAGAAGGTTCAGCAGGAGTTCAACAAGACGCTCACCGACGGCAAGAAGGTCTCCCTCGCCGACGTCATCGTCATCGCTGGCAATGCCGCTGTCGAAAAGGCTGCCAAGGATGCCGGTCACAGCATCGAGATCCCGTTCGCGCCGGGGCGCGCCGACGCCTCCCAGGAGCAGACCGACGTAAAGTCGTTTGCGGTGCTCGAGCCGACGGCCGACGGCTTCCGCAACTACTACACCGAAGCGAGCTATGGCTCTCCGGCAGAGATGCTGGTGGAGAAAGCCGACCTGTTGCGACTGACCGTGCCTGAGATGACGGCGCTGGTGGGCGGCTTGCGCGCGCTCGACGCCAACTCCGGCCAGGTCAAGCATGGCGTGCTCACCAGCAAGCCGGGCACCCTGAGCAATGACTTCTTCGCCAACCTCCTCGACATGTCGACGAAGTGGCAGAAGGCATCGGACAACGCCACCGTCTACGAGGGCGTTGACCGCGGGTCGGGCAAGGTCAAGTGGACCGCAACCCCCGTCGATCTCGTCTTTGGCTCGAATTCGGAGTTGCGCGCTGTCGCCGAGGTCTATGCTGCCAACGACGGCAAGGAGAAGTTCGTGAAGGATTTCGCTGCCGCGTGGACCAAGGTGATGAACCTCGATCGCTTCGGTCAGTAGCGCCTCGCACGGGTTCGGAAAAATACAGCGACGGCGCCTGGTGTGCCGTCGCTTTTTTTGTCGACAACGAAAACGGGGCCATCCGCCCCCACGATCATTTCCCCGATAACGACACGTGCAACTTGGACACCCGAGGCGGTTTGATCTAGGGCCCCGACCCTAGCACCCCGGAGCGTGGTTCAAAGGATTTGGGCAGGGAGCCTTGGATCCAGGAAATCGATGCAGCACAAAACGTCCCGGACGGTAATAATAGTACCGTGGCTTATAACGCTCACGATCCCCTCGACTGCTGCGATTTGCGAAGCTGTCGCCACCTGCGCTTTTGGCGCTACCGACCTTGCCCGATCGGAGCTGAAAAGTTCCCGCTTCTGCTGAATCGACAACCGGGCCCCAAAAGGTAGCGGGGCTGAAGGCGGCGGCGAATAGACCCAAAATGGCGATAGCCTTTTGTGTGCCTGGCATGAACCTCCTCCTGACAGCTGCGCGCCGGTAACGGCACTGTGGTCCTCCCGTCTAGGTCGCAGGAGATCCAAATTCGGTTCACCGGCGATCTGCGTGCCGCAGTCCCAAACACAAAAAAGCGGGAGGCTGATAGCCTCCCGCTTATTCGTTGCCATGACCGATGGGTATTAATTACCCAGATCGATTTGGTCAGTTCCCCTTCAGAACGTCGACCAGAGTCTTGCCGAGCTTGGCGGGAGACTTCGACACCCGGATGCCCGCCGCTTCCATCGCCGCGATCTTATCGTCGGCGCCGCCCTTGCCGCCCGAGATGACGGCGCCAGCATGGCCCATCGTCCGACCGGGGGGTGCCGTGCGACCGGCGATGAAGCCTGCCATCGGCTTCTTACGGCCCTTTTTCGCCTGCTCGATAAGCCAAGCCGACGCATCCTCTTCGGCCGATCCACCGATCTCGCCGATCATGATGATCGATTGAGTCTCCGGATCGTCGAGGAAGAGGTCGAGAACGTCGATGAACTCCGTCCCCTTCACTGGATCTCCACCGATGCCGACGGCTGTCGTTTGACCCAAACCTTCGTTGGTCGTCTGGAACACGGCTTCATAGGTCAGCGTGCCTGAGCGCGAAAGGATGCCAACCGAGCCCTTCTTGAAGATGTTGCCCGGCATGATGCCGATCTTGCACTCGTTGGGCGTCAGCACGCCCGGGCAGTTCGGGCCAACAAGCCGCGACTTTGATTTCTCCAGTCGTGCCTTCACATGCACCATGTCCATCACCGGCACGCCCTCGGTGATCGCCACGATCAGCGGCACTTCAGCGTCGATGGCCTCGATGATCGCTTCCGCAGCCCCGGCCGGCGGAACATAGACCACAGTCGCGTTGGCACCTGTTTCCTTCACGCCGTCCTTCACCGACTTGAAGATCGGCAGTCGCTCGCCGCCCTTGCCGGTCCAGAACTCACCGCCCTTCTTGGGATGGATGCCGCCGACCATCTTCGTGCCGTGATAGGCGAGCGCCTGCTCGGTATGGAACGTGCCGGTCTTGCCGGTGAGGCCCTGAACCAGAACCTTGGTGTCTTTGTTGATCAGAATGGACATGTGTGCTCACGCTCCCTTGATCGCAGCCACGATCTTCTGCGCGGCATCGTCCAGGTCGTCGGCCGAAATGACGTTCAGACCTGACTCGTTGATGATCTTCTTGCCGAGATCGACATTGGTGCCCTCGAGGCGCACCACCAGAGGCACCTTGAGGCCCACCTCCTTGACCGCCGCAACCACGCCTTCCGCGATGGTGTCGCAGCGCATGATGCCACCGAAGATGTTGACCAGGATGCCCTTCACATTGGGATCGGCGGTGATGATCTTGAACGCCGCCGTCACCTTCTCTTTCGATGCGCCGCCGCCGACGTCGAGGAAGTTCGCCGGCTCCTCGCCATAGAGCTTGATGATGTCCATGGTCGACATCGCCAGACCCGCACCGTTCACCATGCAGCCGATGTTACCGTCGAGCGCAACGTAGGAGAGATCGTATTTCGACGCCTCGATCTCCTTATCGTCCTCTTCCGTGATGTCGCGCAGTTGCTGGATGTCGGGATGGCGGAACAGCGCGTTGTTGTCGAACGACACCTTCGCGTCGAGCACACGCACATGACCGTCCTTCATCACGATCAGCGGATTGATTTCCAGAAGGCTCATGTCCTTTTCGGTGAATGCCTTGTAGAGCGTCGGGAACAGCGTCAAACCATCCGCGCGCGCATCGCCCTCTAGCTTGAGCGCCTCGCAAAGCTTGGCGGCATCTGCCTCCGTCATACCGCTGGCGGGATCGATAGCCAGCGTGACGATCTTCTCCGGCGTGTCGTGCGCGACTGTCTCGATATCCATGCCGCCTTCCGTCGAGACGACGAACGCCGGCCGGCCGACCGTGCGGTCAATAAGGATCGAAAGGTAGAGTTCACGCGCAATGTCGGCGCCATCCTCGATGTAGAGGCGGTTCACCTGCTTGCCGGCTGCACCCGTCTGCTTGGTGACGAGCGTATTGCCGAACATCTCCTTGGCGTTCTTGATCGCCTCGTCAGCGGAGAACGACACGCGCACGCCACCCTTCGCGTCGGGTCCAAGCTCCTTGAACTTGCCCTTGCCGCGGCCACCCGCGTGGATCTGGCTCTTGACCACCCAGACCGGACCCGGCAGCGCTTTCACCGCTGCCTCGATCTGGTCGGCGGACGTGACCGGCTCACCGGCTGCCACCGGCGCTCCGTAACCCTTCAGAACCTGCTTAGCCTGATATTCGTGAATATTCATCGCTTAGATCCACCCAATGCGCGTGTTGTCGCGTCAGTTAGAGCGGCACGTCCATTCAGGCCAGACCTGCCGCTGCCGTAGCTTCTTGGACCAGCCGACTGCCTCGGCCGCCCTATTTTTTTCTCTTGGTATCGCCAGCCTCGCGACCACGAACGGCCGTCGGATCGCATCGATTGGCATATGGTATACCAGACGGGGATCAGCGGGAAAGCCCGAACTTGGGAGCTATCCCGCAGGGCCCACAACCCGGCGGAGCCGGACAATAGGCTGGAGAGGCGCGCTAGGCTACCGGCTTCGCCTCGTTTCTCGCATTCGGCGGCAGCCGTGATGATCACGTTTGCAGATCCGCTCCGAACCAGCGACGACCATTGCCACCCGGAATGCGAAAACGGCGCGCCTAGGGCGCGCCGCTTCGACCTTAGGCGCCGAGCTGCGGCGCGATCCCCTTACAGGCCTCGACGAGGTTCTTCACCGAGTTGACCGACTTCATGAACATCTCGCGCTCCGCACCGTTCAAGTCGACCTCGACGACACGTTCCGCGCCGCCCGCACCGATCACAACCGGCACGCCGCAGTAGATGTCCTTCACCCCGTACTCACCGTTGAGATACGCGGCGCACGGCAGGATGCGCTTCTTGTCCTTGAGATAGCTCTCCGCCATCTCGATCGCCGAGGCGGCCGGGGCGTAATAGGCCGAGCCGGTCTTCAACAGGCCGACGATCTCGCCGCCGCCCTTGCGCGTGCGGTCGACGATCTGGTCGACCCGCTCCTGGCTCATCCATCCCATCTTGACGACGTCGGGCAGCGGAATGCCGGCAATCGTCGAATAGCGCACCAGCGGCACCATGTCGTCGCCATGGCCACCGAGCACGAACGCCGTGACATCCTGCACGGAGATGTTCAACTCATCGGCGAGGAAGTGGCGGAAGCGGCCGGAATCGAGCACGCCCGCCATGCCGATCACCTTGTTGGTCGGCAGACCCGAGGCCTTCTGCAGCGCCCACACCATCGCGTCGAGCGGATTGGTGACGGCGATGACGAGCGCGTTGGGCGCGTACTTCTTGATGCCGGCGCCCACCTGCTCCATCACCTTGAGATTGATGCCCAGGAGGTCGTCGCGGCTCATGCCCGGTTTGCGAGGCACGCCGGCAGTGACGATGCACACCGCGGCACCCTCGATGTCGGCATAGGCATTGGTACCCTTCAAAGTGGCATTGAACCCTTCGACGGCGCCAGATTGCGCGATATCGAGGGACTTGCCCTGAGGCATGCCTTCAGCGATGTCGAACAGGACCACGTCGCCCAGCTCTTTCAAGCCGATGAGATGAGCGAGTGTGCCACCGATCATACCGGCACCGATCAGTGCGATCTTCGTGCGCGCCATAGGGGTCTTTCTCCCTGAGCTGATGTGAGATGAATGAAAACGAGGCGCGGCGCGCCGAGGGCGGCGTCGGCCCGAAATCTGCAGCGATCCTGCGACAAACCGCCGTGGGCGTTGGTTAGCCCGAAACCTTGGGCCGCTCAAGGGCAACGCTGGTCCATGAAACGAAAGTCTCGGAATTTTCGTCGGTTTCGTTCGCCGCGGCCGCAGTGCACCCCGCCGACCCGCGCGGTTGAAAACCGGCTGCCGGCGACTGCAATTCACTCGCCGCCCGGCCGATCACGTCACAGCGTCTCCAGTGCCGATGTCGCCCGGTCGGTCCGGTGCGCGACATAGGCTTCCGAGCGCATTTCGATCAGTCGCGAAGCGGTGCGGGTGAACAGGTCCGCGCCGTCTCCGGCCACATAGAGATGATCCGGTTCCGCATCCGCCGAGACGACGATGCACGTGCCGTTGTCGTAGAACGTATCGACCAGGTTGATGAAGCGTCGCGCATGGTCACGCCGGGCCGAACCCATCACTGGGATGCCATCGATCAGCACGGTATGGAATGCGTGCGCGATGGCAAGATAGTCAATCGAGCCCAGCGGCCGCTCGCACAATTCCTCGAAGCTGAACCGCGCCACGCCGGCCGCCGCCGCCGGCACCGTCAATCGTCGACCTTTCACCTCCAGCACCGCCGGCGCAGCCGCATGGTGGCTAGTGAGCCGCTCCCAGTGACCGTCCATGGCCGCCTGCGCCACCCCGTCAGAAGGTGTGAAGTAGAGCGGCTGCCCCGCCATCTTGTCGAGGCGGAAGTCTTTGGCCGAATCGAGCTCCGTCACCGCCATGTTGTCCTCGATGAGGTCGATGAACGGCAGGAACAGCTGGCGATTGAGGCCGTTGCGGTAAAGTTCGTCCGGCATCGCGTTGGAGGTGGCCACCACCACGGCCTTACGCTCGAACACGACCTTGAAGAGACGCCCGAGGATCATGGCGTCGGCGATATCGGTGACATGCAGCTCATCAAAGCACAACAGCCCGGGAGCGCCGACCATATCGGCGGCCACGCGCGGAATCGGATCACCGTCGTGGCCCTTGCGCGCCTCGGCGATGCGCTCGTGCGCTTCCGCCATGAACTCGTGAAAGTGGTTTCGTCGCTTCGGCTGAAACCGCACGTTCTCGTAGAAGAGATCCATCAGCATCGTCTTTCCGCGGCCGACGCTACCGTGGATGTAGAGCCCTTTGGGCCCGGTCTCGGCGCGGCGCTGGAAGCGGGCAAATAGTCCCTTTCCTGCCGGCGACCAGCGCTCCAGGTCCCCGGCCAAGGCATCGAGGCGATCCGCGACGAGCCGCTGTGCCGCGTCGGGCTCGATCTCTCCCGCCGCCGCCATCGCCTCATAGTGTTCGCGTACGCGTCTGCTCATCCGCTCTCCGACCAACGCAGATCCGCCATGCGCCCTTCGCAGGGCTGAGGCGCGCGGCGGCTTGCCGCATCGTCCCTCATCGCCAAAAAACCCCGCAAACTCCACCCTCACCAACGGCTATATGCAAATAAACAATGTTCACATGACGATCGCGCGAATGTGGCGCTGCAGCATCTGGTCGCGCCCCAAACAGCCCATGTCTTTGTAAAAAATAAAATTATGCCTACTATCTGTCGTATTGTGCGTTGCAGTATGGTGGTGGTGTCCAAGACGGCGAAGCCCTATATGCAGACACCAAGGTCAGCCGCCTCAAGCGCCAGACAAGGAGCAATGGCGGCCGCACCGTAGAACAGTGACCAGAGCGAGGTTCATCATGAGCGAGCACCGATTCTGGGGAGGGACTATCCGCAAGCTTTGGCCGACGGAATCCGATAAATTCCGCGACCACCTGTTGCGGCTGGACAAAGAAACGCGGCGATTGCGATTCGCCCACGGCGTGTCCGATTCGTTCGTCGCCGACTATGCTGACCGCATGTCTGACATGGGCGGCATCGTCTACGGCTATTTCGTCGACGGCGAGATGCGCGCCGCCGCCGAATTGCGAAAGCTGGGCGACGTCTGGGGACATGAGGCCGAAGCCGCGTTCTCGGTCGAGCGATCCTATCAGGATGCAGGCATCGGCACCGAGCTGATGGGCCGGGTGATCCGCTCCGCACGCAATCGCGGTATCCATCACCTTTATATGAGCTGCCTTGCCGAGAACGGTAAGATGCAGGCCGTCGCGCGCAAGCATGACGCCGACCTGCGCTTCGAGTACGGCGAGGTCATCGGCGAGATCGTCCCGAGCGACGCGAGCTACTTCTCGTTCCTCGCCGAGGCCATGGAGGATCGCGTTGGCTACATGATGGCCGTGCTCGACCTGCAGTCGCGCATCGCGAAGGCGGCCTGACGCGCGCCACATCCCCACCTGAAGAACAGATGAAGCGCCGGAACCAGTGTCCGGCGCTTCTACAATTCTGTGCTGCATTATGATCGTGGTCGCGGTCACGCCGCGCCATCGAGCGCCGCCGTAGAGCTACAGACCGACAATCCGAGGTCGGCCCAGGTCCGCTCCTCGCTCAAGGATGGGTCCACGATTGTCGTTGGCCGACGCTCTCGCCCGCACCTGCACGTTCTCCTCCAACAGGAACGCGTTCACCTTCGCTTCCGCAAGATCACGCCAGGCGCGGATGAGACCCAGGCGCTCGCTGGCCGTCGACGTGACGGCGAGTGGATCGGGAAACGCCCAGTGCACCAGACGCGGCACGCCGTTCCACCGCGGCATCGCCTCCCACGCCACATCCTCGCTGACTGTCAGCACGACCTCGAGCCGCGGCGCACCCGCGCCGGCGAACGAGTGCCAATCAACCGGCCGATGCTCTGGTTCCAGCGGTATTCCAGCCTCTTTCAACACCGCAAACGTATAGGGATTTGTGCGCAGGGCGGGCTCCGAACCCGCACTCCACACGCGCCAGGATCCCTTTGCCCTCGCCTTCAAAAGGGCCGCCACGATCGGCGACATGACCGCATTGGTCCGGCAGACCACCAGTATATTTCTCATCTGCTTCTCCGAGTTGGCCGTGCCTGACAGCAGCCGGCCCGGAATTGGGACTTCCCCCGCTCGAATGACGAGAAGCCACGCACGGCCGCAGAAGAACGCCCTACGCGTGACACGGTGATGACGAGAAACGGGCGACACCGGACGACGCTCGGTGCTCCACCAGAGGAGAAAGTCCCGTTCAGCGATGGCAACTCTCGCGCATCGACCCCGATGTAGGAGACCTGAGCCCGCCTCTCCAGACGTCGCGGCCTGCTCCGATCCGCCAGTCGGCATCAATTAGATTTGACACAGACCGACACCGACCGCGCGCAAAGGGATCAGAGACACCCGCCCCTATATTTCGAAAGTCCACGCTCCGGCGCCGCGCATCACGCCGTGCTCCGCCCGTCGAACGCGGCGCAACAACTCCCTGCATCGCACCAACTTCAGCCACAGTTGGTATTTCGCTCGCGGCGCATACGACGCGACCGACGGCAATCTGTCGGTTCTCGTAACGGCCGATCGATCGACGATCGATCATGCCAATGCGCGCCGTCGCCTTCCGATCCTGTACTGCATCGACACAGCAGACGCCGCGCACATTTGTCTTGTGCCGATCTTCGCCCGCACTCGCGCACGACGATTGCGATGTTGTTTGGTGTTCGAATTCGAAACGCAAAACGCAATGCATTGCATCTCGTTTCAATTCGATTTGCAGAGAGCGATGCGCTTCACTTGCATTCGATTTCAGTTTCCGAAAATGAAAAGCGGCAAAAATCGATGCGATTGAGCAACACTTTTGCTGAAGTTGAGAGAAAAATTGCGAGTCAGTTCATTTTCAATGTCAACAAAATCGTGGAACTTGCACATGATTTTTTTGTTCGAACTGATTCGATGATTCGAACCTTACAGGGAGAGAGAGAACCATGGCTAAGACCGTTACCAAAGCTGCTAAGAAGGCCCCCGCCAAGAAGGCTGCGGCCAAGCGCGCTCCGGCGAAGAAGAAGGCTGCTGCCAAGAAGGCCGCTGCCCGCAAGTCGACCGGCCGCAAGCCCGCCGCTCGCAAGCCCGCCCGCAAGGCGGCTGCCAAGAAGCCGGCCGCCAAGAAGAAGGCTCCGGCGAAGCGGGCTGCTTCGCGCAAGAAGAAGGCCGCCTAACACACCGACCTTGCGCTCCAGGCTGGGCACCCGGAGCGTGACCGGTGGTTACGCAACCGCCCTTTTTCATCAAGACCGGTGGCAGCGAGACGCGCCACCGGTCTTGCTTTTTTGGCGCTCCGCGGCACCGAAAATCAGGAAACATCTCACGGCCGGCGCCACCCATTGTGGGGACCAAAGCACAGCAGACCACCCGAATTTGCCGTAGCCCCACCCGGGATGCCCGGTCGTTCGAAACAGACCATCAAAACGCCAATCCGCGCCCCGTTACATAGACACCGCGCTGCAAAAAACCGGCGGGGTTCCCGCCGGTTTCAAAAACAAACTTTGGTTCCGGCCGCGGGTGTTTCCCGTCTCAAACCCGCCGCTCGACCATCAGCTTTTTCAGCTCCGCAATCGCCTTCGCCGGCGACAGCCCCTTCGGACATGCCTTGGCGCAATTCAGGATCGTGTGGCAGCGGTAGAGCCGGAACGGATCTTCCAGATTGTCCAGCCGCTCACCCGTCGCCTCATCGCGGCTGTCGATCACCCAGCGGTAGGCCTGCAGCAGAATGGCCGGCCCCAGATAGCGGTCCGAATTCCACCAGTAGCTCGGACAGGAGGTCGAGCAGCACGCGCACAGGATACATTCGTAAAGTCCGTCGAGTTTCTCGCGGTCCTCGCGGCTCTGCTTCCATTCTTTGGGCGGCGCCGGCGTATCGGTTTTCAGCCACGGCTCGATTGAACGGTGCTGCGCATAGAAATGCGTCAGGTCCGGGATGAGGTCCTTCACCACCTTCATGTGCGGCAAGGGATAGATCTTCACCACGCCCTTCACGTCGTCGATCGACTTGAGACAGGCGAGCGCGTTGGTGCCATCGATGTTCATGGAGCACGACCCGCAGATGCCCTCGCGGCAGGACCGGCGGAACGTCAGCGTGGGATCGATCTCGTTCTTGATCTTGATGATCGCGTCGAGGATCATCGGCCCGCAATCGTCGAGATTGACCCAGTAGGTATCGATGCGGGGATTGGCACCGTCATCCGGACTCCAGCGGTAAATCTGGAACTCTTTCCAACGGCCTGCGCTGCCGGGTTTGTTCCAGGTCTTCCCCTTCGTGGTGGTCGAATTCTTCGGAAGCGTCAGCTGGACCATGTCGAGACCTTGTAAATTTTGCCCGGTTTTGCGGGGCTCCACGCCCCTGCTGCACTGCACATTGACTTGCCCCTTGGCCGAGGGAGTGTCAACGCTACCAACGCATCAGTGACAGGCCGCCGGGGCCCAACGCAACTCTTTCGACGCCAACCCCGCTGCCCACGCGGCCCCCGACCCGCACCAAGCCCCACAAGATAGGACCGACAGTCTTTGAAAATTGATCGCCCCGCCGCCGTCCTGTCCGCCGCACTCGCGGTCCTCGTGATCGGTCTGGTTGTGCCGCCGCCCAAGCCAACACTGGCGCAGATCGCCGACAAGAACCCGCTCGCCGGTCGCTGGACCCTGACCAAACTGGCCGGGAACACTCTTTCGACACCCGCCGGCGACATCACATTCGACACCGCCGATGGCGCCATCAACGGCGCCACCGCCTGCAACTTCTTCCGTGGCCGCTACGAGGCGGAGGACGGCGCACTGACACTGACGGTCGCGATGATGACACGGCGCGGCTGCTCGGGCGTTGCCGCAGACCATGAGCGCGGCTTCCTCGAGGCAATGGCGGCAACCCGTGCGACAGCGATCGATTCCGACCGACTGACACTGACCGACGCTCACGGACACCAGCTCGCCGAATTGATCCGCACCCCCGACGCCGCTCTCGAGGGTCCTCGCCACAAGATCGTCTCCTATCTGAAGGACGGCGGCCTCTATTCCGTCGCGCCCGACCACGTCGCAACCATCGCGTTCAACAGCGGCCACATCGAAGGCGATACCGGCTGCCGACCCTTCACCGCGCACTTCACGCGCAACGGTGATGCCCTGACCGTCACCGATGTTCAGCCCGCGCAGACATTGGCCCCGTGCGGCGAAGCGATCCGCGACCAGGACGATGCAATCCTCCAGGCCCTGCCCAGAGCGACCACGTTCGACACCTCTCGCAATCTTGTCCGCCTGCTGGAAAATCCGGATGGCGCCGCACTACTCTGGATAACCCCACAAGACGCCCATTAGCGCCAGGACGGTTGCGACTGCGGCCCTAAGATCGTATCCAATCAGGAATTGAGGTCGATTGATCGCCCCTGCCCGCTGACGGAGGAGCCGGACCGAATGCGAGACTTGCATGTTGAATTGCCGCGATGGCGGAAGTTTTCGTCGCTTGCCTCTTTCATCACCTGCGCCATTCTGCTTGTGATCCCGACCGCCGGAGCGGCAGCAGACTCCCCTTCTCTTTGCGCTTTGAGATCCGGCCCCGACGGACCCTGCACGTGCCGGATCGAGGGCGATGGCGCTGGTCAGTTTACGGTCGTGCCCCGCTCGCGCTGCCGCAAAGGCGCAACGCCTTCCAAGGCGAAGGCAAATGCTCCAGCGGACGATGAGACCGCAGAAACGACAGCGAGCGAATCTAAGCCGGAAAAGCCGGCGGCAGAGCCCACACCAAGGCAAGCAAAAGAGATCGCCACGCCGGCCGCCGAGCCGCAGCCTCCCGAGAAGAAGCCGGGCGACGCAGCCGAGGCCACAACCTTGACCGCCCCTGAGCCTGTTGCCACCGGTGCACTGCCCACCGCCCAGACGAAACTCGACATCGTCCGCACGCGCGGCAAGCTCGTCTGCGGCGTCAACGAGAAGCTTTTGGGCTTCTCCTACCGCTCGTCCAACGGAGAATGGGCCGGCCTCGATGCCGACTACTGCCGCGCCCTCGCTGCGGCAGTGTTAGGTGACGCCTCGAAGGTCGAATTCGTTCCACTCGACGCCACGAACCGCTTTGAGGCCTTGAGAACCAGCAAGATCGACGTCCTTTCGCGCAATACCACCTGGACCATGGCGCGCAACGTCGACCTGGGCCTCGACTTCGCCGGCGTGATCTATTTCGACGGCCAGGGATTCATGACATCCGACAACCGCGGCCTCGTCTCCGCCCAGCAGCTCGCTGGCACGAAGGTCTGCGTACAGCAGGCGACCACGACCGAGACCAACATGGCCTATTACTTCAAGGACCATAACGTTTCCGTCGAGACCAAGACGTTCCAGTCACGCGATGCGCTGGTCAAGGCCTACCTCGCAGGCGAATGCGAAGCCTACTCCGCCGATCGTTCCGCGCTCTTTGCCGACAGGGCCGGCTTCGACAAGCCCGAGGAACATGCCGTGCTCCCCGAAGTCATTTCGAAGGAGCCACTCGGCCCTGCGGTGATCCGTGGCGACGCGGAATGGACTGAAATCGTCAGGTGGGTGCTCGCAGGGCTGATCAACGCCGAGGAGGTGGGCCTCGACCGCGAAGCGGCAGCAGGCAATACCGAGCTTGCGGGCGACGCCAAGCGTCTGGTCGAGGGTGCAGGATCGAGCGGCGAGAAGCTGCGGCTCGATCGCAACTGGCTGCGCACAGCCGTTGCTGCCGTCGGCAACTATGGCGAAGCCTTCGAGAGCAACATCGGCCGCTCCGGAGCGCTCGGAATGGAACGCGGCATCAATGCACTCTGGAAACAGGGCGGGCTGCTCTACGCACCGCCGATGTGGTGACACAGCACAGAGCAGGACCAATGGTGCATACGTCTCGCGTCTTTATCCTCAGCTTGGCAGCGCTCGTGGCCACCGCGGCTTCACTGGCCATCGGCCCCACCCCGGCCGACGCCAAACGCCAGCGCACCACGCCGCCCGCGCCAACCCTCATTCCGTGGATCGGCCCCGAAACAGAGCAACAGCTGCAGCGCGCCATCGACCGCTATTCGCAGATTGCCGCACGCGGCGGCTGGCCCACCTTGCCCGATCGCACCACGCTGCGCCCGGGCGACAGTGGGACCAATGTCGCCATCCTGAGAAAGCGCCTGCGCATCACAGGCGACCTCAGCCGAGGCGGTGAAGGCGATGGCTACGACGAAGCATTGACCGACGCTGTGAAGCGCTATCAGGCCCGCAACGGCCTGGAGCCGAACGGCATCGTGTATGGCATCACGCAACGCCTCCTCAACGTTCCCGTTGAGACGAGAATCCGCCAGCTGCAAACGAACCTCCAGCGCATCCGCGACATTGCGCCGAGCCTCGTGGCAACGCCCAAATACATACTCATGAACGCGGCAAGCTTCGAGCTTCAGGGCACGCACAACGGCCGCGTCGAGATAGTCAGCCGCACGATTGCTGGAAAACGCACAACGCCGACGCCTTCCGTCAGTACCGCTGTTCGCGCCATCAATATCCTTCCCTACTGGCATGTCCCGGGCACGATTGCGCAAGCGCAGCTCGTGCCCGCCATCCGCAAGGACCCATCCTATCTCTACCGCGAGAACATTCGCGTCTTCTCGACCTTCGGGGGCGCCGAAGTCGATCCGGCACAGGTGAATTGGTGGGGCCCCGAAAGCGCCCGCTACGTTTTCCGTCAGGACCCCGGTCCCAATAATGCCTTGGGCGTTCTGCGCTTCGACATGCCCAACAAGCATATCGTTTACATGCACGACACCCCGATGAAGCAGCTTTTCGGCTACTTCGAGCGCGCTTACAGCGCCGGCTGCGTCCGCATTCAGGATTTCTATGATCTCGCGGAATGGATTCTCGCCGGGCAGGATGGCTGGACCACGGACCGGCTTCGTTCCGCCGTTGAATCGCGGCAACCGACAACCATCAAACTCGCGCAGCCCGTGCCCGTCCATTTCATCTATCTGACGGCATGGATCGACAACGGCGTCGTGCAGTTCCGCAACGACCTTTACAACCGCGACGAGAGATCTCTCGAAGTAGGTGATTCCGGCGAAGCGAAGTTCCTCACCAACGTGCTGACGCCCTGATAGATACGCGTCGATACGCGCGCGTGCTCCTATGCTTGGTCGCCAAAAGACCCCAGCTATGCCGCGCTGACATCTACGCCTGGCTTGAAGAACTCGTGACGATCACGCTGCAGCAACGCCCTCTCGGAGCCCTACCCGCTACCCCACACCAGGAACAGACCGATATCTCCGGGCAGACCATCCGGATACTCCAGCGTCCGCGCCACCAATCGGAAGCCGCGCGGCTTCAACTCGCTCTGCCAGCGAAGCCATAACTCCGCTGCCTCACCCCGCAGCGTCCCCGGCCATCCTTCTGCGCCAATGTTGATGAGCCGCCCGTTGTCGGTGCAGGCTTCGTGCGGCATGCGCAGTAGCTGAATCTCACGCTCACCGCGCTCCGCCGCGTGGCGGGCGTCAAGCAGCATGTGACGCCACACGTCCTCCGTCAGATGCGTATTGAGGATCATCCCAACGTCGCGCATCGACTGCGCGTGCCGCCCCGCGCGCGCCTGCGCACGAAACCGCGCCTCTTCCTCTTTGTGATGCTCCACTGTCGCCCGAAGAGCCGCCGCAGTGAAGACGTGCTCCGTGTCGCCGCTGCTGGGATCGGCACCACGTGCTGCCAGATCGCCGTGTTCGCTATGCTCGCCACCGTCGACCGGTGGGGCATGATTGCGATGAAACATGTGATCGATACCGAGGAAGAAATCCGTCAGCGCCGAGTGCTCGTGTTCGCGATGCGCGCTCGGCGCACCGCCCCGTGCCGCCACGGCCCGCAACAGGTCCGCACGGCTCACGATCCCCACCATTCGCCCGGCGCGCACCACCGGCAGCCGCTTGACGCCGTGCGTAATCATGATCCGCGACAGCTCTTCCGCCTCCACCGATTCCACCGTTGTGATGACGGGAGCACTCATCACATCGCGGGCAACCTGCATTGATCGCTGAAAGATCATCAGCTCGTCCAGCTCCGCACCTCCTGCAAACAGGCGAGCGAACCAGTCCCGCCGCGGCCGGCTCTGCTCGCAGCAACGCGAAACGATATCGCCTTCGCTGACGACCCCAACCGGCATGCCGGCGTCGACAACAGGGACAGCGCTGATACCATGATCGAGCAGCATCTGCGCCACCCCGCGCAGCGGTGCGTCCGGTGCGACGGAGATCACGCTCGTCGTCATCAACTCGTGCGCTTTCATGGGACGTCTCGCGAAATACGACCTCAGGAAACGGTTGCAGCCTCCGCACTACGATCAAATTGCCAGCGGTTCGAAACGTCAAGCCCATGCCACGCAATGCGCCGTGCCCACCTGCTGGGCCATAGTGCTCAGTCCTCCACCCGATCAGTCCTCCACCCGAGTCGAGCCTCGGCGCCCTTGCGGTCGCGTCCAGAGCGCGGAAGTGGTAGGATCACCGCGGCCGCGAGCGCTCTCGCCTTGTTTTCAAAGGCTCCGGCCCATCTCATATTTTTCAAAAAGGTATTGCAGTCATGGCTATGAGAATAATCCCTGAATCCGTGCGCCGCATGCAGGCATCGAAATCGATGCGCCTACAGCACGAACTCTGGCACTATGTTCGCGCGGTCTGGTCAAATCCGGATTTCGGCGAGGATGGGCGATCACTGCTGCGAACGCTGAAATGGGATCTGCCCGGCGACAGATCGCCCCGGTCAGCGGACGGCCACCTCCTCTTGGATAATTTCTCGGGCGAGGACTTCCTGTTCATGCATCGCGACATGATCGCGATGACCGACCACCACCTGCACCTTGCGGGGGAGCCTCCGATCAGCCGCTGGTCGACCATCCCATTGCCGGGCGATTCCGACTTTCCTGTTCCCCCCGCCTGGGATTACGCCGATCCGAATGACAGCCCCCAATCGAATGCTGCCACGACGCGGTTCCTGCGCTTCATCAAGTCCGACCAGTATTTCGAAACCACGATGAGCCTGCAGGAGAAGTTCCTGACGTCCCCAGCCACACTGAGAGCCCTGTCGCTCGGCGCCATAGGAAACCTGGCCGAGATGACGATCCACAACGCGATGCACATGCGATGGTCGTCTGAGCCCGTCGGCTATCGCCCTGGCGTCAATCTCGCCGACCCGGCCGGAGGAGATCCGCGCTTTGATGCGCTCGACTACGACTACCTGGGTGACACGTACTCGAGCCACGTCAACCCGCACTTCTGGTATTTGCATGGCTGGATCGACGACCTGATTGAGAGGTGGGCCGCGGCAAACCAGGTCCCAAACATCACCTGGACGGGCACCTGGACCGGCGGACCTGATCTCGTTCCAGCACTCACTTCGGCGGTGCCGTCGCTCACTGTCGAACGCGACGAAGCCGAATTCACGCTCGAATCAAACCTCGTGCGCGATACCGTTGAAAAACTGATGAGCCTGTCGGCCAAGCTGCCGGTCCCGCCGACCCTCCTCGAAATCACGAAGCGGCAGACGCTTGTCCCCGAATGATGCAACTCGATCCGCGAATGCGGTCACAAGCGCCGCATCGCGGACACTCGTAGGTTCAAGGGACGGGAACGCGCTCGTTATGTGCGGACAAGCCAGCGCGTTCCCTGACCGGAATTCACAACCCGCGAGCCCAGGCCGGACGCAGTCGCGCTTGGTCGGGCGCCGCTATTGCCGCCCTCAGCTCAGCCAGAAGCCGCGCTTTGTCGGCGCCTAGCGTGCCCTTGAGGATCAACCAGTTCGATGCATGGTCCGACCGGAACACCGTGCGCTTCAACTCAAGCCGCGACAGCATCAACTCCATCTCTTGCATCAGCTCGACCACACTGAGCTCTTGCCAGCCGTCGAACCCGGCCCGGAACCGCTCTTCCCCCTTCGGGAAGCTCACCACCAGCGTTGCCAGGAACTCTGGCTGCGTGGCGTTCATCAGCCGCGCCGAGTTCTCCGCATGCTGCCGCCACAACGTCCGTCCGCCAAGCCCGTTGAGGATCATGACAGAGCGCTTGATGCCCGCCGCACCGAGCTTGTCGAGCGCTTCCCGCGTCGTCTCGAAGGTCTCGCCCTTGTTGACCCGCTCCAGCACTTCATCATCACCGGACTCCGCACCGACGTAGACGATCGACAGCCCCAGTTCAGCCAGCCTCTTGAGATCCTCGACCGACTTGTTACGCACGTTCCGGGGCAGGCAATAGCTCGACACACGCCGCACCGCTGGCAGCTCGCGCCGGATCGCCTCGAGCACGCTCGTCAGACGCCGCGCCGACAGCGTCAAAGCATCGCCATCCGCAAGAAACACCCGCCGCACCTGATCACCAAACGCTTCCCGACAACGCCGGATCGTCTCGACGATCTCCTCCTCGCTGCGCGGCCGGAAGCGCTTTTCTGCATCGGTGTACATTTCGCAGAACGTGCACTTGTTCCACGAGCAGCCGTCCGTCACTGGCAGGATCAACGATTCCGCCTCACTAGGTGGCCGGTAGACCGGCGGGACATAACGGACGGGATTGGGTTCCATGCAGCACAAGATCCATGATTATGGGCAACAAACAGTCTTGGTGACGGCGCGCCGTTAGATCAGGCCACCACGACGAGCCGCCCGATCACCCACACGCCGGCACCTCCGTATCGAGCTTCTCAGCGTCGATCACGCGGCGCCCGGCTGCGGACCGACGAGACGCTTGTAGAGATGGAATGTCGCGTGCCCCAGCACCGGCAGCACGATGAAGAAGGCGAGGAAGCCTGACGCAATCGAGATCAACATCAGAAAACCAATGATGATCGCCCAAAGCAGCATCGGACCGGAGTTCTCCTTCACGCTGCGCACGCTCGTCACCATTGCCGTCACGAAATCGATGTCGCGGTCATAGAGCATCGGGAACGACACCGCCGTGAAGGAGAACACGAACATCGCAATCAACGCGCCGATCGAATTGCCCATGAGCAGGAACAGCCAGCCCGCAGGCGTCGTCAGGATCTGCTTGAAAAGCTCCGGCACGGTCCCCGTGGCAATTCCCTGACCACCGAAGAATCCAAAGAACAAGAGTGCGGCGATGTCCATCCAGATGATCAGCGTGAACCCAGTGACAAGCGCCATCCACCCCATGTCCCGACCCGACGCGCCCCACACCGAGGAGAGCACACCCGACCACGACAGCGCCTCGCCATCCAACAGCTTGCGCGATACGTCGTAGAGACCCGTCGCCACAAAGGGAGCGATCAGCACGAACCCGGTCGCCATAGGATAGACGAGATAGGGCAGGTCGAACCGCGTCAGCAGAATGTAGATGGTGATGCCGCCCAGCGCGTAGATCCCACCGAAGAACAACCCGAAACCGGGTGCCGCACGAAAATCCTCAAGCCCTTTGGCGAGGGCGGCGAACACATCGCCAGACGTGATCTTGAAGACGTCGGGCCACGGCGACTTTTTCTTGCGACCACCCATTGTTGTCGCTGTTGTTCCGTTCGTGGCGCCTGCCGTTTGCGATTGCACTATCTCGTTCGTCATCGCCCCGTCCTCGATCACTGCCTGAAGCTCAGTACGAGGCAATAATGGACGAGGCGTGGTTCGCGCACAACGCCACGCATGCATAGCGCCTGTCGCTGCACCGCAGCATTCAGCCTCCGTCAGCGCCCGGCCGCCGGTGTCAGTTTGAGAATTGCACCGTTGCTATCATCAACCAGCACGTAGACGGCACCCTCCGGCCCGACCCTGACGTCACGAATGCGATCACCGCGATCGGCCAGAAGCACTTCTTCGGCCACCACCTTTCCGCCGTCGAGTACGAGGCGCGATAGCCGCGCACCACCAAGACCACCCACCAGCAGATTGCCCTTCCAGCCGGCAAACAGCTCGCCGGTATAGAATGCCAATCCCGAAGTCGCGATCGATGGATCCCAATAGTAGATCGGTTGCTCGTAGCCCTCTTTCGCCGTGCCGACGCCGATCTTGGTGCCCGAGTAGTTGCGCCCGTAGCTGATCACCGGCCAGCCGTAGTTCTTGCCCGCTTCCGGCCGGTTCAGCTCGTCGCCGCCGCGTGCACCGTGTTCCACCGTCCATAGCTTTCCCGTCACCGGGTCGATCGCCGCGCCTTGCAGATTGCGGTGTCCCATCGACCAGATCTGCGGCGCCCAGTCTTCGCGCTTCGGATTGTCTGCGGGCACCGTACCGTCGGGAGAAATACGGATAACCTTGCCGAGCAGCGCCGAAGGATCCTGGGCGAGATCGCCGCTGCCGCGATCACCCGTTGTGATGAAGAGGGTGCCATCCGGCGCCGGCACCACGCGCGAGCCATAGTGATGCGAGGTTCCCTGCGCCGGCTCCTGCCGGAAGATCACTTTGACGTCCTCGATACGCCCGGAACCGGCCTGCTCGTCCAGCATCAGCCGCCCACGCGCGACTGACGTTCCGCTCTTGCCCCAGCCCGGGCGAGGCTCTGCGTAGGAAAGAAATATCGTACCGCTCTTGGCGAAGTCCGGTGCCAATCGCACATCCAGCAACCCACCCTGGCCCCTCGCATGAACCTCCGGCACACCCGCCACCGGCGCCGACAACCTGCCGTCTTTCGTCACGATCCTGAGCTGGCCATCCCGCTCGGTGACGAGCAGACGCCCGTCGGGCAGAAATTGCAGCCCCCAAGGGTGAGCCAAACCTTTGGCCACCGTATCGACGTTGACGGCCGTCGCCGGAGCAGCAGGCGCATTGGTCTGCACAGCCTCAACCCGCGACACCGCTGCCAGCGCGAGCATCGCCGATATCGCAGCCGACAACCTGTACATCCTCATCTCATCTCTCCAGGCATTCGTCCGTCCAGCAGCGGCCGCGCAACAGCGCGTGCCGCGCTACGATTGCATCGACAATGGCGGAATGGTGACCCACGGATGCTCCGGACCGACGGCAACGATCCTCTGCACGACGCGCGCCGGCAGTGATGCGCCAAGTGTCTCGGTACAAAGCGACACATGCTCGTAGGCGATTGCGACGAGGGCCGGGCGGATCGCCTCCAGCAGCTCGCCAGGCTTCAGCAGGAAATCCGGATTTGAAGGCTTCCGCCGCCCAACCCGCTCATTCCCGACGGCGAACGTCTCATAAATCAGCGCACCCCCTACAGCCACACGCGCAACGATATCCGGCAGAATCGGCCGCCACAGATAGTTGGTGACGATCACCCCGTCGAAAGTTTCCCCGCCCAGATGATCGCGCAGGGGATCCAAGCCGCCGGCTTCCAGGTCCGCCTTGACGAAACGAACGCGCTCGGAGCCCGAAAGATCGGCGACGCCCGACAGGTCACGATCGACCCCCGTCACGGTATAACCGGCCACATGCGCCAACCGGAGGTGGCGTCCGCTCCCGCACGCCACATCGAGCACCCGCCCACCGGCTTTGATACCGTGCAGAAAGCGCTCAACCCACGGAGATACCGTACCGGCACCAGCAAGCTTGGCGGCGCTTTCCGTCATCGTGCGTCCTTACGTCATGTCTCCGGCCGTGAGCCGGAAACCCACTTGGCCGCCGCCTCCACTCCGGGCGAATTGTGTTTTCACCCACACTCGCCATATATGGGCGCATGACCACGTCCGCCAGAACCATCCCGTTCGTAAAGATGAACGGCCTCGGTAACGATTTCGTCGTTGTCGATGCCCGCGGCACCCCTGTGCGCATCGAAGCCGAGGAGGCGCGTCACCTCGCCGACCGCTCGTCCAGCCTCGGCTGTGATCAGGTGATCGTGCTCGAGCCGTCCCGGCATGCCGACGTCCGCATGCGCATCCTCAATGCCGACGGTTCGGAGGTTTCCGCCTGCGGCAACGCGACCCGCTGCATCGCATGGCTGCTCGCAGAAGAGACAGGCTCCCGGCAGATCACCATCGACACCGATGCGGGCGAACTGGAAGCCAGCGTGACCAGCGTCGACCGCATCACCGTCGACATGGGCCGCCCGCGCTTTGGCTGGGCAGACATTCCGCTGGCCGAGCCGTTTCATGACACGCGCGCCATCGAACTTCAGGTCGGCCCAATCGACAATCCCGTTCTGCACTCGCCTTCCGTTGTCAACGTCGGCAACCCGCACGCGATTTTCTGGGTCGAAGACGTCGATACCATCGACCTCGGTCGCGTCGGCCCGTTGCTCGAAAACCACCCGATCTTCCCGGAGCGCGCCAACATTTCGATCGCTCAGATCCTCTCGCGCACGCATTTGAAGATCCGCACCTGGGAGCGCGGCGCCGGCCTGACGCGGGCCTGCGGCACCGCTGCCTGTGCCGCCGCCGTCAGCGCCATGCGTAAGAAACTGGTCGATCGCGACACGGAGGTGACCGTTTCGCTACCGGGAGGCGATCTCGTCATCGCCTGGACACCTGACGATCACATCATGATGACCGGCCCGGCCGAAACCGAGTTCCGCGGCGCGCTCTCGCGCGATGGTTTGCGACCGGTCACGGTTGCCTGATGAACCGGCCGACAAGCGACGCAATCGAGAGCGACGGAATGCACGACGCGAACGACACGGCGGCTGATCCCACTGCACAGGCGTGCGGCGAGAAGAGCGCCGCGCGTCCGTCATCGTGGGACAACACCAGGCCAGACTCGAACACGGGCATACTTTCCCCGCGCATCCTCACGCTTGGCTGCCGTCTCAACGCCTATGAGTCGGAGGTCATGCGCCGCCACGCCGAGGCCGCGGGGCTCGCAGACGCGATCATCGTCAATACCTGCGCCGTCACCAACGAGGCCGTCCGACAAGCCCGCCAGACGATCCGCCGCCTGCGCCGTGATAACCCTGGCACCCGCATCATCGTTACCGGCTGCGCCGCCCAGATCGAGCCGGAGCGCTTCGCCGCCCTCGACGGCGTCGATCACGTGATCGGCAACGACGACAAGATGCGGCCTCAAACCTTCGCTGCGCTCGCCACCTCCGACAGCCCGGCCGTGATCGTCAACGACATCGCCAGCGTCACCGAGACTGCGAGCCACATGATCGACGGCTTCGGCTCGCGCGCCCGCGCCTATGTACAGGTCCAGAACGGTTGCGATCACCGCTGCACGTTCTGCATCATTCCCTTCGGCCGCGGCCCGTCTCGCTCGGTGCCGGCGGGCGATGTCGTTGCCGAAATCCGCCATCTCGTCGAACAGGGCTTCGGCGAGATCGTCCTGACCGGCGTCGACATCACCTCCTATGGTGGCGACCTGCCCGGCGACATGCGTCTTGGAAAGCTCGTGCGCAAGATTCTGAAACTTGTGCCCGAATTGCCGAGGTTGCGGCTGTCCTCCATCGATCAGGTCGAGGCGGATCCAGATCTGATGGCCGCCCTCGCCGAGGAGGAGCGTCTGATGCCGCATCTGCATTTGTCCATGCAGGCCGGCGACGACATAATCCTCAAGCGCATGAAGCGGCGCCATTCCCGCGCCGACGCCATCCGTTTCTGCAACGATGCCAGACGTTTGCGCCCTGACATCGTGTTTGGCGCCGATCTCATCGCCGGCTTCCCGACCGAAACCGAGGCCATGTTCGCCAGCACCTGCGGCATCGTCGAGGACTGCGGCCTTACCCATCTTCATGTCTTCCCGTTCTCGCCCAGAACGGGTACACCGGCCGCGCGGATGCCGCAGGTCGACCGCCAGACAGTCAAGGCACGGGCTGCCGTGCTGCGAGGACTTGGCGAGCGTGCGCTCGGCACCTATTTGGCAGGCCAGACCGGACGAACAGTACAGTTGCTGATGGAACGGGACGATACTGGCCGCACGCCGCAATTTGCCGAGGTTCGCCTCGTCGACGCGCCCGCTGAGGGCACGTTGATCCGTTCGCGCATCATAGGTCGGGACGGCCTCAAGCTCGTTGGCGAGGTGGCGGCGTGAGCGAACAGGCGAAAAAGAAGGGTTTTTTCTCCCGGCTGTTCACCGGCGACGCACCGCCGCCCGCTGCGGAGGAAAAATCCGAGGCATCCCCCTCCCAGACCACGCCGGCCGAGCCGGCCAGCCACACGCCACAACCCGAGGCAAAGCCGGCAGACGCGGCGGAAACAGCCGAGCGTGAGCCAGTTGCGGTCGCCCCACCAGCCTCTCCGCCTGCCCCGGATGATCCTGTCGAGGCATCACCTGCCAAAGCACCCGCGCCGGCGGAGGCCGACGCAACCCCAGCTCCGCTAACCTCCGCCCCCGCGGAGAAAAAAACGAGCTGGTTCAGCCGCCTCAAGACTGGCCTCGGCCGCACGTCGTCAAAATTGTCCGACGGAATCACCGGGCTCTTTACCAAAAGCAAGCTCGACGCTGATACTCTGGATGATCTCGAAGACCTGTTGATCCAGGCCGACCTCGGGGTGGAAACGTCCATGCGTATCACCGCCGCCCTCTCCCAGGGCCGCTACCAGAAAGGCATTTCGGCTGACGACGTCCGCCAGGTGCTGGCCGCCGAGGTCGCGCGCGTATTGGAACCGGTGGCGCGTCCGCTTGAGATATCAGCCGCCAACAAGCCCCACGTGGTGCTGATGGTCGGCGTCAACGGGACCGGCAAGACCACGACCATCGGCAAGCTCGCCCAGCGCTATGCCCGGGAAGGCAAGAAGGTGATGATGGCGGCCGGAGATACGTTCCGCGCCGCTGCGATCGACCAGCTCAAGGTCTGGGGGCAGCGCTCCGGTGCTACCGTCGTCTCGCGCGATGTCGGCGCGGATGCCTCCGGGCTCGCCTTCGATGCCCTCAAACAGGCCCAAACCGAGGGATATGACCTGTTGCTGGTCGACACGGCGGGCCGCCTGCAGAACAAGCAAGCTCTGATGGACGAGCTGGAAAAGGTGATCCGCGTCCTGCAGAAGCTCGATCCAACCGCTCCGCACGATGTACTCTTGGTCCTCGATGCGACGACCGGTCAGAATGCCCTCAACCAGGTGGACGTTTTCCGTCAGCGCGCCGGCGTCACAGGGCTCGTCCTGACAAAACTCGACGGCACGGCGCGCGGCGGCATCATCGTCGCCATCGCCGAACGCTCGGGCCTGCCAGTGCATGCCATCGGTGTCGGGGAAGGCATCGACGACCTCCAGCCGTTCGCGGCGCATGCATTCGCGAAGGCAATCGCCGATGTTGCCTGACGACATTAAAAGAGCCGCCCTTGCGGCCGCTGAAATCCGGCTGCCAGACGGCGGCTCCGTGCCCGGGGGCATCTGCGAATGAAGAGTGGCTTGCGGCGTCTATATCCGTTCAACGCGGAACAGACCGTCAACATCATGAGCGAATTCGGGCCGCTCATTACGATGTTCATCGTCAACGCAGCCTATGGAATCACCGTTGGCACCTACGCCTTGTTGATCACCACCGTCGTGGCAATCGTCGTCATGCGGATCGTGCTCAAGCGCTTGCCGGCGTTCCCCCTCATCGCTTCGAGCGTGACCTTGGCATTCGGCGCTCTAACGATCATTACCAAGGACCCCATGTGGGTCCAGATCAAGGTAACGATCTTCAACTCGATGTTTGCAATATTCCTGTTCGCCGGCCTCTGGTTGAACAAGAACTTCTTCAAGTATGTCTTCGAGAAGACATTCCACTATACGCAAGAAGGATGGGACAGGTTCACGTGGAGCTTTGGGTGGTTCTTCGTATTTACCGCCGTGGCGAACGAGCTGGTCCGACTAACCTTCAAGGACGATCAGATTTATTCTCTGTTTGGCTTCCAGATGGACGGAGTTAACGTCTGGATCCTGTTCAAGATTGCCCTGATCATGCCCCTGTCCGGCCTCTATGCCTACCTGCTGACGCGGCAGATGCAGAAGCATCGAATCAATGAGCCTGCCGACGCTGCCCACCCGCTGCCACCGGCAACCACCGCCCACAAGCGCCCACATGCCGCCGAATTTGCACAGGCATTTGTGGATCAACGGCAACTGAGCGCGACGCCGACGCGGAGTAATCGCGTGCCCTGACGGCGTCAGGCCCTACGTGCCTCGGGCCCGGTGCTGCGCGCACCTCCAAACCCAGTCCATCACATCCTCGCGGCCACGTGGCACCCTCGCCACCAAGACCTGACGACCTCGGCCGATGAGACGAGGAAACACCAGCGGAAAACGGCTCACGACAGCACGGAATATGGAACAGAAAACTCCAACCACAGAGGCTCTCCCCGAAAACCTCGGTCAGCAACTGCTGAAACTGGTTCTCGAAATAGGCCCGCTCGTTATTTTTTTCGTCTCCAACTCGCTGGGCGGAATCTACTTCGCCACGAAGACCTTCATGGTCGCCATCGTCGTCGCCCTGGCTCTATCGCGATGGTTGCTCGGCCGGATCGCTGTCATGCCTCTGGTAACCGCTGTTTTCGTAATGATATTCGGCGGTTTGACGATTTTTCTTGAGAACGACCTGTTCATCAAGATGAAGCCCACGATCGTCAATGTCTTTTTCGCCACCGCACTCTTCGGCGGCCTCATGATCGGCAAGCCTTTGCTGAAATACATATTTGAGGACGCGTTTCACATTACCGAAATGGGTTGGTCGATATTGACCAAGAGATGGGCTTTATTTTTCATCGTTCTCGCCGCGCTCAACGAAATCGTCTGGCGCAATTTTTCGACCGATTTTTGGGTCGGCTTCAAGACGTTTGGCATCATGCCGCTGACGATGGTCTTCGCCGTCTCACAGATCAGCATCATCAAGCAGCATGAACTGGCGCCCGCTGACAAAACGCACCATGAGTAATCTAGAATCGAAGCGTTTCTACGCTGAACATTCGTGAACAAATAGTTAGAGCCCATCATTAATCAAGCAAGTCCTAATGCAATTTTTTCTGGCTTCGGTCGTTTGCACTAGACGACGCACCTTCGATCGTATTTTCTCCAGTTGAATCGTGCTCCTGCCGCGACAACAAAGCTAATAAAACATGCTTCAGCGGACTAGGGGCCAATATTCTGCGGGAAAAGAAGGCGAAGTTGAACAATATGGGAAAGCTTGCGCAATCCGAGACTTCGGTGACTGCGAGACTGGATCGCTCACCGATTCATCTGTTGCACAGAGCAGGTCAGTGTGCGGGTGATATCTTTCAAAGCAAGCTCGGAAACGCGGATCTGACGCCGCGCCAGTTCGCTGTCCTGGTGACGGTCGCGCAGAACGAAGGCCTCAGTCAAACGCACCTCGTTGAGAAGACCGGAATCGACCGTTCGACGCTTGCAGATATTGTGCGTCGCATGTTGAAAAAGAACTTGCTTCAACGCCGCCGCACGCGGGAGGACGCCCGCGCCTACGCCGTCAAACTCACCGAAGAGGGCTGGCGCACACTCCGCAGTGTGGAGCCCACAGCCATTGAGGTGGACGATATCGTCCTGAGCGCGTTGTGCGCCACGGACCGCGATAAGTTTATTCATGATCTCAATACGATAGTAGATGCCTTGAGCAAGCTCGCGTCGGCCACGCTCGTGCCTGAAAACAAGGACTGAGCGGCCTGTCTGCGAAGTCTCGCGCGGTCATATCGCATCACATCCCCTGAGCAATCTCGTATCGGTCGACAAGCACCTGGACCGCATGCCCCGAATCGTCCGACGATTCGGCTGATTCGCCCGCACCCGGATTCCGCCAGCGGCTTCGGGAGCAAGCTTGCATGCCCCCTCAGGACCTCTAATGCATGGCCCGAGACGCCCTGATCCGAGCACTTCGCCAGGTTGAATTGCTCGACGGCCTTGCACCGCTGCAGATCACCGAGATCGCTCGATGCGCGGACCGTATCGTGTTCAAGCCTGGCGCACGCATCATGACGGCCAACCAGCCCGCCGACGCCGCAGTGGTCCTCGTGACCGGATACGCCAAGCGTTTGTCCGGCCCCGGCCACTCCGCCAACGCACAACCGCTTCCACCAGGCACAACCCTGGCCGAACTCGCCATGTTGATCGACATGGTGCCCAATTCAACGGTCGTTGCAGTGAGCGAAGTGCGCGCGCTGCGCCTCACAAGAGACGAAATGCACCGTCTGATCGCCGACGATTCGGCGCTCGGCGAGCATTTCATTGCTAAGGCCGCCACGCGTCTCCAGTCGATCGCGCAGCAGATGCGCTTGGTAGAGTCGGATTTGTCACGCAGGCTCGAGTCCGGCCGTTCCCCAACGGCAACGACTGAGCCGCGGGCGCCCTCAAGCGCGACAAGCCCAGACGTGCTCGCCGCGAGCTGATCCCCGCTGCGCGCGACCGCCACCAGCCAAATCGGCCGTTGCGGCAATAAACTGTTTCAGATCAAGGCTGTAGAAATGGAAACGCCCAACCCCGGGGGGAGGGGTTGGGCGTCGTGAGCGCTTACGCGCGTGGCACCGGGAGGGAAACCGATGCCCCAGATGACATCTTCGGCTAGACGGGGGGCACTACCGAGTACAGGGTGATGTCATCTGTCTGTGACATACCTAAGCCGAATGAGTGGATATTCAACAGTGGAATCTGCATCGATCACGGAAATGTGATCGATGTACGGACCTTGTAGCATCACAACCGCTTGGTGTGGCACCAAACAGACACAGCAAGGCCCCGCCGTGCAGCCTTTGCAAGTCCATTCACACTGTTCGCTCCCTTCACTTCAACGACAGTGCGAACTAGCGTGAAAAACATAATCTTATTAGTCGGTTTGGCAGCTATCGCGAGGCCATGAGGCGTGACCACGATTTAGCTATTACCTCGAAAAACAGCGCGAACAGACGGCATCAGCGAACTACCGGGGATTGAAGGCCGCGCCCATCGGTTTGATGACAAACTGATCGTCAGCAACCGCAGTCTCGCGATCGAGATCACCAATCTCCACTTTGGTGTCCAGACCTTGCGCATCCTTGGTCATCCACTCTTTCAGCTCCAGTTTTGGCTGCGTGCTGAACACCAGCCGAATTGCCCCGCTGGTATCTGGACTCTTGTCCCTTAGGGCCACCGCAATCGTGTCGCCGCCCTCCTGGACCTCGAAGATCCGCGCATCCCGCACCAGATCGACATCCTTGCGAAGCAGAAGACGGAACGGTGTCTGATCGAGCTGAACCCGGTCCTCGTTATTGAGATCGTGGTCCTGGATGGCCAGGTTCCGGCCATCGGAAATGATCACCTGAAGGCTTGGACGCGAATAATCGAAGCGGAAGCGTCCCGGCCGCTTCATCGCAAACTTGCCGCGCATCACCTTGCCGTCGGCATTGGTCTGCGCGAAACGTCCTGACAGATTGTCGAGTTCGTTGAAGTAGGTATTGACCTTGTTGATGATTTCCGTCTGGGCGGGATCGAGAGTGATCCCGCTGGTGCCGCTCGGTGCAACCTCTACATTCCAGGCTGACCCACCGATATTGGCACCGGTTTGCGCCGGCTTGTCTTCGGCCAGAGCCACGGCGCTGGCCGCTGCACACAGAACCGCGATGGCACAAACCAAGCGAGCGCTCATCCAAAAACCCATCAATCCCCCTCCGCCTCCAGGGAGGAGGCTGCCCAAATCCCTCAATTCCCCAACATTACGACCACAAGTGGGCGGATGTTATCGGCAAGGGCCCCGGACGCAAGACTTAGGCCCTGCCGGAGAGGAATTGCCCTGGGGATGATCAGGCCGCGTCTTGTTTGCCGCCGCTGGCAGTCCCGCCGCCCGACGCGAGGATCTCGCGCTTGCCGGCATGATTGGCGGCACTGATGAGCCCGTCGGCCTCCATTCGCTCGATGAGGTCAGCCGCCCGGTTGTAGCCGATCGACAGGCGGCGCTGCAGGTAGCTCGTCGAAGCCTTCCGGTCGCGCACCACGATGGCCACCGCCCGGTCGTAGAGATCCTCCTCGCCCTGCCCGTCCGGCAGCCGCATATCTTTGTCCGGCTCTTCACCCGCTTCCGTGATCCCGTCCACGTAGCTCGGCGCGCCCTGCGCCCGCAGGTGATTGGTGATTGCCTCGACTTCCTCGTCGGAGACGAACGCACCGTGCACGCGACCGATCTGACCGGACCCCGCGGCATAGAGCATGTCGCCCTGGCCCAGCAGCTGCTCGGCGCCCTGCTCGTTGAGGATCGTCCGGCTGTCGATCTTCGACGTCACCTTGAACGAGATGCGCGTCGGGAAATTGGCTTTGATCGTACCGGTAATGACATCGACCGACGGGCGCTGCGTCGCCATGATGATATGGATGCCGGCGGCGCGCGCCATTTGCGCCAGCCGCTGCACCGAAGCTTCCACATCCTTGCCCGCCACCAACATGAGGTCTGCGAACTCGTCGATCACCACCACGATGTAGGGCATCGTCTCGAGCTGCATCTGCTCCTGTTCGTACACCGCCTCGCCCGTGCGCCGGTCGAACCCGGTCTGCACCGTGCGGGAAATCATCTCGCCGCGCTTCTTCGCATTGCGGACGCGGTTGTTGTAGACGTCGATGTTGCGCACCGACAGCTTCGACATCCGCTTGTAGCGTTCCTCCATCTCTCCAACGACCCAGTTGAGCGCGGTCACCGCCTTCTGCGGATCCGTGACGACGGGCGTAAGCAGATGCGGAATGCCGTTGTAGACGCTGAGCTCCAGCATCTTCGGATCGATCATAAGGAACCGGCAATCGTCCGGTCCGAGCCGGTAGAGCAGCGACAGGATCATCGCGTTGACGCCGACCGACTTGCCCGAGCCGGTCGTTCCAGCAACCAGCAGATGCGGCATGCGAGCGAGATCGGCGACCACAGGTTCGCCACCGATCGACTTGCCGAGCGCAATCGGAAGTGTCGAATCAACCGACTTGTAGGCTTCCGACTCCAGCACCTCGCGCAACAACACGGGATCGCGTCGTGTATTGGGCAGTTCGATACCGATCGCATTGCGGCCCGGCACCACGGCAACGCGCGCCGACGTGGCGCTCATCGACCGCGCGATATCCTCTGCCAGCCCGATCACCCGCGACGACTTCACGCCACGCGCTGGCTCGAACTCGAACAACGTCACCACTGGACCTGGACGGATGTCACGGATCTCGCCCTTGACGCCAAAGTCGCCAAGAACGTCCTCCAGCAACCGGGCATTGCCCCGCAGCATGGTCTGGGTGAATTCCGGCCCGGCCTTGCTTGCCACCGGCTTCTTCAAAAGGGCGATCGGCGGAACCTTATGACCGGCCTGAGCCTGGTGTCGGAACGTCAGACCGCCGAGCAGCGCATTCCGGGTCATGGGCTTGCGCCCCGGCGCGTGCGCGGTCGCAGAAGGTTGCTGCGGTACATGCGCCTCGGATCGAGTCTGTGGCGGCGATTGCGGCTGATGCGCTACCGCGGCCGCGGCCGGACCCATCGTGGGCGCTGACGCCACATGCGAGCCATTACCGCCAGGGGCAACCGGCGCTGCTGCCTCAGCGATTGCGTCGAAACCACCAATCATCGGATCGGTCTGCATCGCCGCGGCATTAGGCCGATCGAGCGGACCGACCGCGCCGTTCCACGACGGCACCGGCGGCAAATCCTCCTCGACGGCATCAGCGCGATCATGCGCCGCCGCCCCGGCCGGAGCAAACCTGCGCGCAATGGCACGGCTGGTTTCTTCGGTCGTTACGTCGAAATCGGCATCGCGATAAGGACTACTGGCCGCGACTTGGCCGTTCCAGCCGCCCGTGTGCTGCTCATAGTTCCCGCGTTGTGCGTAGGGGCGACCGAGGGACGGAGCAGCATGAGGCGGCACCTGGTCCGGGGGCACGTCGTAGCCGGCACGCATTTCTTCCGAACCAGCCCGGCCGACGACCGCAGCATGAAGTCCAACACCAAGTTGGGACGCTCGCTGTTGTGCCGCTGCGGCGCCTCTTTGCGCCATGTAACGGGCACTGGCCACGGCCTGACCAAATCGATCAGCCAGACCCGCATAGACACGCTGCCGATCCACGGCCACATCGCTGGTATTGGCGACGGGCTGTGCCATCTCCGACGTGTACCCCGCCACGTAAGACTGTGGTGGAACCATGAGCTGAGGCTCGATGCGGCCTGCGTCGTAGCGATAAGGCTGATAGGATTGCATCGTCTCTGTCGGCGCACCCGAAGCGGCTGCATGATAAGCGCCACTCAGATGTGCCGCCGTTCCAGCCGCTTCTGCCGGGCGCCCAGCTCCGATATTGCTCCGCACAATCATGGACGCCACCGCCGCGCCGAGCGCGGGCCACGTCACGCCGATGGCACGGCTGAACGACATCGCTGTCGCAGCAAACAGCACGAGACCGGCGGCAATCCCACCACGTGCAGCATTGACGAGCAGGAATCCCTTCGCCGTCATGTCGAAGACCGTATCGCCGACGATACCGCCGAGCCCATGATGCAGCGGCCACGCCAGCGGCACCGGCAGCGCCGACAGCGCGCCGGCCGACGCCAGAGCGGCAACCGGAAACCAGAAGAATTGCGATTTGGAAAGGCCCGCTGTCGGCCCTTGCGCCTTGAGCATCGCCATGCCCCAGAACAGCGGCACGACAAGCATGACGATCGTCCCTAGGCCAAGCGTCTGCAGCAGAAGATCCGAAACGATCGCCCCGAGCGCCCCCATGAGGTTGCGCGCTGCCACGCTGGTTGCATGCGTGAGGCTTGGATCAGTGACCGACCACGTCATGACGCTGAGCCACAGCACACCGACGACCAGAAGCAACAGCCCGCCGGCGAACCGGCTGACCGCTGCCATCAGTCGCTGTTCAAGCGCGGGGGGTGGCGGGACGACGACACCAGCGGGCGGATAAGACGCATCGAACGACATGGGCACGGCAACTTCTTACGCTAGAACGGAAACCACTCGACCGAGCGCCTCCCTGATCGTTGCCGGGTCCGTCACCAACGCCACGCGCACGTAATCCGCGCCAGGGTTGATGCCGTCTCGTCCGGGCTGCGCCAGGTAGGCACCCGGTATCACCCTGACACCCGCGCGTTTCCATAAGGTTACCGTCGCCTCAACACCGCCCCCATATTGACTCAGATCGAGCCAAAGGAAGAAGCCGCCACCCGGCCGCCGGTACCCATAGCGCCCCTGCAGCACCTCATCACAGACATCGAATTTCTTCCGGTAAGCCATACGATTGGCCGCGACATGACCGTCCTCGCTCCAAGCCGCGGCCGAGGCGTGTTGTATCGGCCCCGCCATCGTCGGGCCGACGAGATTTCGCACCTCTGCGAGGATTTCCAGAAATTTCGCATCACCTGCACAGAAACCCGATCTGAGGCCAGGCAGATTCGAGCGTTTGGACAGCGAATTGAAAACGACGATGTTGGCAAACCGCTCGGGTGTCGATGCCGCCACTTCGAGCCCACCCACCGGCGCCTCGTCGTTGTAGAGTTCCGAATAGCACTCGTCGAAGAACAGCATGAAGTCATATCTGCGAGCGAGCCCAAGCGCGCGCTCCACGTAAGCCCTGGACGCAACGGCACCCTGCGGATTGGCCGGCGAGCACACATAGAATGCCACCGTCCGTTCGAGCAGATCGCGATCCCCCTCGAGCGCGTCGAGATCAGGCAAATGACCCGTGCGCTCAGTGGCGTTGAGGAACACGGGCTCCGCCCCCGTTGCCAAAGCCGCGCCGATGTAGGCTTGGTAATAGGGATTGCAGATCAGGATCGCCGGCCGGCCCGCAACACGCTTGCGCCCGACAGCGGGCAACGCCGCGAAATAGAGCCCCTCGCGCGAACCGTTGACCGGCAGCACCTCACGCGCGGCATCGACACTCTTCGCCCCGTTGAGGCCATATCTGCGCCCAAGCCAATCGACGATTGCGCTTCTGAGTTCCTCGCTACCCTTGATCGGCGGGTATTTCGCGAACAGCGCCTTCGCCTCGCTGATCTTGTCGGCGATGAACGGTGGCATCGTCTCGCGCGGCTCGCCGAGCGTCAGGTCGATGGCTGGCTCCATTCCGGATGCCATCCCGTCCAGAAGCTGCCTGAGGCGTGTGAAAGGCGAGATGATCGCTCCAGATGCTAGCGACTCAAGCCCATCCATGTCGTCCCTGTCCTTCTGCTGATTGCCCAACGTGACCCTGCCGGATCATCGGCCGCCGCACCTTTATCCGCTTTGCGACCCGGCCGTCGAGACCCGCCTGTTCCCGATGGAACTGCGCCCGCGCCACCCCCGTGAGACGACGCTGTTACCGAGAGCCCGATCGCATGAGACGGAACCGCCAACAGCTCCGTCCAAGCCGCAAAACGACTCCCGGGAAAAATGCATGGAGCGGGCGAAGCTGGTCGACCCCAGTTGACCGGGACTATACCCGCACCGCGCCCAACCAGGAGAGATCCCATGTTGAAGATGCGCATCTTGTCATCCCTCGGATCGTCTGCCGCGGCAGCGGTCCTCGTGTCGTCCATCATCGCCGGCCCGGCTGCGGCGGAGCAGAGTCCGCTAGGGATCTGGCTCGACGACAAAGGCCGTGGAGCGGTCGAAATCGCACAATGCGGCCCGGCGTTGTGCGGAAAAGTCGTCTGGGTCAAATTCTCAAAGGACAAGGACGGCTGCGGCGCAAAGATCATGGATGGCGTCAAACCTGCCGGCAAAGGCTCCTGGGACTACGGCTGGATCTACAGCCCCGATCACGGCCGCAAGTTCGATGTTGCACTTACGCCAGAGGGCAACGACCGACTGCGCGTCACAGGCTATGCCGGCATCAAGATTTTCTCCGAGAGCCGAACCTGGACCCGTGCACCGGCCGACTTGCCGCGCTGTGACACGGCCAAGGCCGCCACTGCCGAACCTCAGCCAGGAACGCAGGCGGGAGCCGTTACGAGCACGCCCGCAGCGCCGACACGCGAAGCAAAAGACGACTCGACCGGAGCGAACCGAACCACGTCTCCCGCCGCGTCCTCTGAGCCTGATGCCCGTTCGACCGATGCATCACAGTCGACAGGCACACCCTCGCCGTCCCCCACCGATCAGGTCACCACAGCGCAAGCCGACACTGGCGCTGATGCCGGCGGCACTGACGCCTATGCGAACGCCCCGCGCGCCAACTCACCGCAGCTCGGTGGCTTGTCGATCGACAAGGTCTTGAAGAAGAGCGCGGACGGCTCGTGCAACCTCGACCTGCCGTGGGTCAAGATCAAGTTCGCCTGCAAGGACCTCTGATTTCGCACGCACCCCGAAAAGGACAAACCGCCCGGCAAAGAGCCGGGCGGTTTGCTGTTCGTCATGAAGTACTGTTCTGAGCCCGGCGTCGCCGCGCACCTGCGCCTTACACGCGACCCATGCGCACATCCTCTTCCGGATTGGCGCTGATGTTGTGGACCACGACATCGGCACCGCGGCGTTGCTCGTCATCCGACATCCTGAGGCCCAGCATCATGTCGACGACGGTATAGATGGCGACGCCGACCGCAAGGCCAAACCCAGCCCCCATCAGGCTGCCCACGAGCTGCGCGGCGAATGATACATCGCCCATGCCGCCCAGCGCCTTCAGCCCGAAGATGCCGGCAGCGATGCCGCCCCACAGACCGCACAACCCATGCAGCGCCCACACACCCAGCACGTCGTCGATCTTCCACTTGATCGTCGAGAGCTGGAACATCTGCACGAACACCACGCCAGCGACTCCTCCGGTGATGAAAGCACCAACCGGATGCATGATGTCGGAGCCGGCACACACCGCGACGAGGCCGGCAAGCGCACCATTGTGCACGAAGCCCGGGTCGTTCTTGCCAGCGACCAGCGCTGCCAGGATGCCACCAACCATCGCCATCAAAGAGTTCATCGCGACAAGGCCCGAGATGCCGGTGACGCTCTGTGAGCTCATGACGTTGAAGCCGAACCAGCCGACGCACAGCATCCACGAGCCCATCGCCAGCCACGGGATCGACGAGGGCGGAATACCGACCGCCCCGCCCCGATCATAACGGCCGAACCGAGCGCCGAGCCGCCACACCGCGCCAAGCGCCACCCAGCCACCAAAGGCATGCACCACGATCGAGCCCGCGAAATCCCGGAACGCACCGCCGAGCATGCCTTTGAAAAGCGCCTCCTGGATGCCGAAATTCGAATTCCAGACCACACCCTCGATCAGCGGATAGGCAAGGCCGACGAGCAGCGCCGTCGCCAGCATCTGTGCGTTGAACCGCGCCCGCTCGGCGATGCCACCCGACACGATGGCCGGGATCGCCGCCGCGAACGTGCACAGGAAGAAGAACTTCACCAGGCTGAAGCCGTTCGGCAGGAACCCTTCCGCGCCACCCGACAGCGCTTCCGCCGAGACGAGGAACGACACGCCGTAGGAGATCCAGTAGCCGATGAAGAAATAGACCGTCGTCGAGATCGCGAAATCGACCAGGATCTTGACCAGCGCGTTGACCTGGTTCTTGTGCCGCACGGTGCCGACCTCGAGGAACGCGAAGCCTCCGTGCATGGCAAAGACAAGGATCGCGCCCATCAGGACGAAAAATACGTTCGTGCCGTTTTGCAGCTGCTCCATGCGCCTCCCCCAGCGACATTATTTGACTGAGAACCGGGCAGCCGCATGCGGATCAGGCGGATTGCCGGTGTCGCGGGCGCAATGATCAAAGTTCGTGCCAAGCCAGGAGAAAAATATAACCATCAGAAATTAAACAGATTTATTGGAAGAACGCAACGCCGCCCGCCTGTAATGCGCCTAATAAATAGGCGTTATGGGTGAATATACTGCCTAAATTACGTGCACAGACCTGCCTTGCCCAGTCCGCAACACGGGGCCTTTACCTGTGGCGCACGTTCGAAATTCGCTGCTTGCACGCGAGCCGTCGGCGCCGGTGCTGCAGACCGGTGATCACCGCACCCGACGCGGGTTCATGTAGAGGTCCGTTTCCTGCCGCTCGATGGTCGCTTCCACGCGTCCGTCGCGAATGTCGCGATAGAGCGCCTTGATGTGGCGCCGGCACGAGCCGTTGAACAGGATCATGCCAACCAGCAACTTCATGACGTTGAGCAGGCGCTTGTCGGCGACGCCTTCCTTGACGTAGCCGGTCCAGTAGCCGCCGAGCGTCAGCACGCGCCCATCGAGGTGCCCGACGATCTCGTTCTTCTGGTTGTAGAGCGTATAGTCGCCGCCGATGTTGATGACGTCGCGACGCAGCACGTAGAAATCCGGATTTCCATCCTGGTCGATCAGGAAGAAGGAGAAATATTCCGGCAGTAGCGGCCACTTGTTGGCCGAACGCTCGACGTAGACGACATAATTGTCGTCATTCGTGTTGATCGAATAGGTCGTAACCGGCAGACCGCGCGCACCGAACGTCTGCGCAACCGAGCGGGCCAGCATCAGGTCCATCGTCGCCCGCCAGTTGAGGTTCTCCGAGAAGAGCTTCACCACGAGGCGCTTGTCGGTCCCGACTTTGTCCTTCCACAGATCCTCGCGATAGGACAGCAGCCCCGTACGCTCACCGTTCTCGATGATCTCGGCAAAAACATCCATGTCCTTGGTGAACTGGCGCGATTTCGCCCGGTTGCGGGAATGCTTGTAGATACCGAACTCCACCGAGTTGAAGTTCGTAACCCACACGTTGACGACAAATTTCAGGAAGCCCTCGCCCGACTGCGAGGCTTTCGCCATGCGCTTGTCCTTGCGTGTCGGCTTGGCCGGAGCTGTCGGCGCTTCGGCGCCAGCACGCTCGTAGACCTCGGCGCGGGCATCGCGCGCAGCCTCGTTGGCGGCGGCATCGGCTTCGCGAGCAAGGGCAGCGGCACTGGCCATGGGTCATCTCCTCGGGTTCGGGACATGCCGCATGTTCAGCCGAAGTGTGAAATGGTTCGGCGCTAAGAACATGCGCAACAGACGGACGCGAACGACGAACGAGACGCAAGAACCGACGGTTTTCAGCGGAATCCGCACGCGAATCACATGAGGGAGGGTAGCACCCGAGCCTACTGGCCCAAGATTGCGCGCACGGGAATGCGTGTGGAAAACTCTGTTATTCCGGAGTGGTTCCAGAACATCCCTGCTGTCAAATCGCCCCATTCGGTACGGGCCAGTGGCACACCGCAAACCCTCTCGTTTGTCATCCTCGGGCTTGTCCCGAGGACCCAGGCCTCCGCACAAACCTTCCCATGTTGTGAACTGGATGATCGGGACAAGCCCGACCGTGACAACGTTAGGATCCGTTAGGGTCCGGACCCTAGCTTGAAGTCCCGCTTGGGACTGAGACATCACCGGCCCACCAAGGGCGGGTCAGGCCGCGACCGCGGCCCGGCGCTAGTGCGCCGGACATCAACCTGCGCAAACGTTAGGAATCGCAAAGCCTTTCCCTACTCGCGTCAGCAAACAAAAATCACCCCCTCCCCCCGAAAATCGCTGATCCAACCCGCACATGGCTCGCGCCGAACTCCACCGCCGTCTCGAAGTCGTCGCTCATCCCCATCGACAAGCCGCTGACACCCGCTTCCTCCGCCAGCTTGGCCAGGAACGCGAAATGCACGGCCGGCTCCTCGTCGACTGGCGGGATGCACATCAGCCCCGCGATATCGAGCCCCAGCTCCTCTCGGCACATCGTCACGAACGCCACCGCGTCGGCCGGCATGACGCCCGCCTTCTGCGGCTCCTCGCCCGTATTGACCTGCACGAACAGCTCGAGCCGCTTGCCCTGCTTGTTCATCTCCGCCGCCACCGCCCGGGCGATTTTCTCCCGATCGATGGAGTGGATGGCGTCGAACAGCTCGACCGCCTCCTTCGCCTTGTTGGATTGCAACGGTCCAATCAGGTGCAGCACGATCCCTGCTGTCTCCGCCTTCAGTTCCGGCCACTTGGCCTTCGCCTCCTGCACCCGGTTCTCGCCGAAATGCCGCTGCCCGGCCGCGATCACCGGCCGGATGGCGTCCGCCTCGAACGTCTTCGACACCGCGATCAGCGTCACGGATGACGGATCGCGTCCCCGTCCTTTCGCCGCATCTGCGATCCGCGCCCTGATCTCGCCAAGTCGCTGCGCTGCATCACCCATCGCCGCACCATCCCCGCATTCGCACTGCCCTGACCTAACCCCACCTTGACCCATGGGGACCTTTCGGGCTCATTACGCCGCCAAACCAGGAATTCTCAAGCAGTGGGCGCCACATTGCCCCACGCAAAGCCCTTCGAAGAGCACCCATGGCCAAAGAGAGATACAACGCCCCTGCGCGCGAAAAGCACTGGCAAGCCGTCTGGGACGCGCACCGGGGCTCACACGCCGCCGGCAACGATAATCGCGAGGGGCCGAAGTGCTACGTGCTCGAGATGTTCCCCTATCCCTCGGGGCGCATCCACATGGGGCACGTGCGCAACTACACGATGGGCGACGTGTTCGCCCGCTACAAGCGCGCCCGCGGCTTCAACGTTCTCCATCCCATGGGCTGGGACGCCTTTGGCATGCCGGCGGAAAACGCCGCCATGCAGAACAAGACCCATCCGGGCACCTGGACCTACGCCAACATCGAGACGATGAAAGGCCAGCTGAAGTCCATGGGCCTCGCGCTCGACTGGGACCGTGAGATCGCCACCTGCTCACCCGACTATTACCGGCACCAACAGAAGCTGTTCCTCGACCTGCTCGATAAGGGCCTCGCCTACCGCCGTTCGGCCAAGGTCAACTGGGACCCTGTCGACATGACCGTCCTCGCCAACGAGCAGGTCATCGACGGTCGCGGCTGGCGCTCCGGCGCGCTGGTCGAGCAGCGCGAGCTGACGCAGTGGTTCTTCAAGATCACCCATTACGCCGAGGAGCTGCTCGACGCTCTCTCGACCCTCGACAAGTGGCCTGAGAAAGTGCGCCTGATGCAGGCGAACTGGATCGGTCGTTCCGAGGGTCTGCTGGTCCGCTGGGCACTCGACAAGGCCACCGCGCCAAAGGGCCAGAGCGAGCTGCAAGTTTATACGACGCGCCCCGACACGCTGTTCGGCGCCTCGTTCCTGGCCGTCGCCGCCGACCACCCGCTCGCCAAGGCTGCCGCGGAGAAAAATCCGGCACTCGCTGAATTCTGCGAGGAATGCCGCCGCATGGGCACCTCCGTCGCCGATCTCGAAACGGCGGAGAAAAAAGGCTTCGACACCGGCATCCGCGCGGTCCACCCGCTCGACCCGGAGTGGACGCTGCCCGTCTACGTCGCCAACTTCGTGCTGATGGACTATGGCACCGGCGCAATCTTCGCCTGTCCGTCCGGCGACCAACGCGACCTCGACTTCGCCCGAAAGTACGACCTGCCCGTCGTCCCCGTCATTCTGCCGCCGGGCAAGGACAAGGATACCTTCGAGATCGGCACCGAGGCCTATGACGGTGACGGCACGATGATCAACTCGCGCTTTCTCGACGGTCTCGACACCAAGGCCGCATTTGAGGACGTCGCATCACGCCTGGAAAAGGCGAAGCTTGGCGGCAAGCCTGTCGGCGAGCGCAAGGTCAACTTCCGCCTGCGTGACTGGGGCATCTCGCGCCAACGCTACTGGGGTTGCCCGATCCCCATCATCCATTGCGAGACGTGTGGCGTCGTGCCGGTCCCCGCAAAGGATCTGCCGGTCAGGCTCCCTGACGACGCCAACTTCGACAAGCCCGGCAATCCGCTGGAGCGTCATCCGACCTGGAAGCACGTCGACTGCCCCACTTGCGGATCGAAGGCACGCCGCGAGACCGACACCATGGACACCTTCGTCGACTCGTCCTGGTACTACGCGCGCTTTACCAACCCGCACGCCGAAGTCCCCCTCGACAAGGACGCGCTCGCCTATTGGCTGCCCGTCGACCAGTATATCGGCGGCATCGAGCACGCCATTCTGCACCTGCTCTATTCGCGCTTTTTCTTCCGCGCCATTTCCGACGCCGGTCATGCCGCCAAGAACCTGCGCGAACCGTTTGCCGCACTTTTCACGCAAGGCATGGTCGTCCACGAAAGCTATTGCCGCCGCGAGACCGATGGCCGGCCGATCTGGATCGAGCCCGCCTTGGTGCGTTTCGAGGGCGACGGAGCCAGCCGTCGCGCCATCCATCGCGACACCGGCGAGACACTGGAGATCGGCGAGATCACCAAGATGTCGAAGTCGAAGAAAAACGTGGTCGATCCCGACGACATCATCGCCCATTACGGCGCCGACTGCGCCCGTTGGTTCATGCTGTCCGACAGCCCGCCCGAGCGCGACGTGATCTGGACCGATGAGGGCATCGCCGCCGCGGGACGGTTCGTGCAGCGCGTCTGGCGTGTCGTCGACGACTTGGCTGACCGCGCTGCCCCGGCCGGTACCCCTCGGCCGGACAACTTTTCTCCGGATGCAGCACAACTGCGAAAGCTCCTGCACAAGACGCTCGACGCTGCCGGGCGCAATATCGAAGGCCTCCGCTTCAATGTTGCTGTAGCCCAGCTTTACGAAGTGACGAACGCCATTCAACAGGCCTCCGGCAAGGCCGGTGACGGCCTTGACTGGGCGCTGCGTGAAGCCGCCGAGATCCTGGTTCAGTTGATCGCCCCGATGATGCCGCACTTAGCCGAAGAATGCTGGGCGCGGCTCGGTTACAACACCCTCGTCTCCAATCAGCCCTGGCCTGCGGCCGATCCGGGCTTGCTCGTTGACGATACTGTAACCGTTGCCGTACAGGTGAACGGCAAGCGCCGTGACGAGCTGACGATCGCGCGCACGGCCAGCAACGAGGACGTCGAGGCCGCAGCCTTGCAACTGGAGTCCGTCCAAAGGGCTCTCGATGGCAGAAAGCCTAAGAAAGTCATCGTCGTACCGCAAAGGATCGTGAATGTCGTGGGCTGACGCGCGTGAACGCAGGGCTGCTCGTCCGGCAGATGCTGCTCGTAGCCGCATCCGCGGCTTTTGCACGTTCGCAGTCGCGCTCGCGGCCGCTTCCCTGATTGCTGGCTGCGGCGACACCGGTTTCCGCCCGCTATACGGCACAGCCTCGCTTGGCGGTGCCAACGCCAGCGAGACCCTCTCCCAGGTCGAGATTGCGCCCATCCCTGGCCGCGTCGGCCAGCAAATTCGCAACGAAGTCATCTTCCAGACGACCGGCGGCGGACACGCAGCACCGGCTACCTTCCGCCTTGAGGTGGCAATCCGTGAATCGGTCACATCGACCCTGGTGAAGATCAGCGGCGACGCTTCAGGCTCGGTCTACAACCTCGACGCCGATTTTCGCCTGATCCGCATGTCCGACAAGAAGGTCGTGATGCAGGGCAAGAGCGTGTCGCGGGCCGGCTTTGAGCGCTTCACCTCCGTCTTCTCCAACGTCCGCGCCCGTCGCGATGCGGAGGATCGCGCCGCGACGACAATCGCCAGGGACTTGAAGACGCGTGTCGCCGCCTATTTGGCACAGCCCGTCTGACAAGGGATTTTTCCTCCCATTTCCTCGCCACCTGTGAGCAACCCTGCGCACCGCGGGCCGGCTGACCGTTTTTTCTCCTCGCACTCGTAGTTCCCTCCTCACTCGCCCGTCGCGGTACGGTCGTGATAAGACCAACCCCGCGCCTGCCGGCCCGGCAGGCGCACGCACCTTCTCGCACTGACCCGTACGGACCAGATCTGCCCAATGGTCGCCATCAAGGCCCACCTCGCTGAGAAATTCCTCGCCAGTCCGGACAGGTCGTTGACGGCGTTTCTCTTCTTCGGCACCGATCCGGGGCTCGTCAGTGAACGCGCCCAGATGACCGCCAAGCGCCTTGCCTCCGCTGCGAACCCGCCTGGCGAAATCATCCGGCTCGATGATGCCGATCTCGATGGCGACCGTGACCGCCTCGGCGTCGAGCTGCGCACCATTCCGATGTTCGGAGGCCAAAAGATCGTACGCGTCACGACGGGCCGCATCATCAATGCCGCAGTCCTCAAGGACCTTGTCGAATCCGACGATCTCGCCGGCGTTCTGATCGTCGAGGCAGGCAACCTGAAAACGTCTGACGCGCTCCGTACAACGTTTGAAAAATCCCCTCGTGCCGCCGCCGTCGCCTGCTATGGCGACGAGGGGCGCGACCTTGATGCACTCGTCCGTGAAGTCGTGCAGACAGCAGGCATCAATATTACGCCCGAAGCGCGCGACCTGCTCGTCTCCAGGCTTGGCGCCGACCGCGCACTATCCCGCGCCGAGATCGATAAGCTCGTCCTCTATGCCGTCGACAAGCCACGCATCGAGATCGATGATGTCGATGCCATTGTCGGCGACGCCTCCGAACTCGCCATCGATCGCATCGTCAATGCTGCGGCATCCGGCAGGGCCGCCGACGCCGTCAACGAATTCGCACGCGCGCTGACCGCTGGCGAAAACCCGCAGATGGTGATCCTCGCTGTCGAACGCCACTTGCATAAGTTGCACCGCGTCCGCGCTGATCTCGATCGCGGCACGCCGCTCGCCGATGCACTCCGCCAGCTCCGCCCGCCGCTGCATTTCAAGCAGCGCGACGCATTTGCCGAGCAATGCCGCCGCTGGTCCCACGCAGCCCTCGACCGGGCGCTGGCAGCCAGCGCTGAAGCCCTCAAGACCGCCCGCCTCAATAGCGCCATCGAGGACTCGATCGCCGAGCGCCTGCTGCTCTCGCTCGCTTCCCGCAAGAGCTGAAGCGGCAAATCACGAACGCCGCAATGCAAACCAAGAGGAAAGGAAAAACCTCATGAGCGAAATTCGTCACGACGTTGTCGGCATTGGCAACGCTATCGTCGACATCCTCGGCCGCTGCGACGACGCCTTCCTGGCCGAGCATGGAGCCCCCAAAGGCCATATGCGTCTCGTCGATGACGCGACCATCTCGACCCTTTACGGCGCCATGGGCCCCGCCGTCGAAATCTCTGGCGGCTCGGCGGCCAACACCCTCGTCGGCATCGCCTCGCTCGGCGGCCGCGCTGCCTTCATCGGCAAGGTCGCGGACGACGAGTTTGGTCGCATCTTCGCCCACGATATCGAGGCCGCCGCCGTCGCCTTTTCCACCCCTCCCGTTGCCGGCAAAGCACCGACCTCGCGCTCCCTCATCCTCGTCACGCCCGATGGCGAGCGCACCATGAACACGTTTCTCGGTATATCGACAGACCTCGACGGCGGAGAAATCGATGCGGCGGTGATCCGCTCCAGCGCCATCGTTTATCTCGAAGGCTATTTGTTCGACCGCGATGATGCAAAAGCCGCGTTCCGCGAAGCCGTGAGAATTGCCAAAAGCGCCGGCCGGCGTGTTGCATTGAGCCTGTCCGATTCCTTCTGCGTCGATCGTCATCGCGCCGAGTTCATCGATCTCATTCGCAATGGCGTTGACATCCTTTTCGCCAACGAGAGCGAAATTATATCGCTTTACGAAACAGCGGATTTCGAAATTGCCGCCGCCAATGCTGCCCGCGACACCTCGCTTGCGGCGCTGACCCGAAGCGCCAAGGGATCCGTTATCCTGTCGGAGGGCCGGCGCCTCGAAATCCCGGTTGAAGCCGTTGAGAAGGTCGTAGATTCCACGGGCGCTGGAGATCTTTATGCTGCCGGCTTCCTTTACGGACTTAGCGCCGGCCTGGGACTCGAAACCGCCGGAAAGCTCGGCAGCCTCGCCGCCGCCGAGGTCATCACACACATGGGTGCCCGGCCCAATACGCCCCTGCATCAGCTGGCCAGAGCACGTGGATTGCTGTCCTGATCCGGCTCCAATTCCTTGCTGAAACCACGAGGCGGCGAAATTCGATTTCCGGAATTTCGCCGCCTATTCTTTTAATTCCTGAAATGCATTTCGATGTATCAAGGCCACAGATGCATATACCGATCGGCCTTTTCTAATTACCGCCGAATTTTTTTCCTTGGAATCGGGGGCGACTTTCCGACAATGAAGATCAAGACGATTCGATTGACTGAAGGTATTTCGTATGTCCGAGACGAGGCCCTCCCGCGGCCGGCCGAAAGGCAGTGGGATCGACGATCGCCAGCAACTGGGCGCAATAGCCCGGCTGATCGCTTCGAACCCTGACCTCAAGCCCACCACCGCGATCCGCGCCATCGGCGTATCTGACCCCTCGGTCATCCGTAGGCTGCGCGACAAGTTCAATGTCGTGCGCACCGAACTGATGCAGGAACTTCAGGACACTGCCGCCGGCATCGATGCCGCAAAGCCCGTCGGCTCCGCCGAAGCTGGCCCTGACTCGCCGGTCAAAAAGTCTGCGCCGAAAGGGCGTTTGCGGCCCCGCACCTCAACAGATCGGCTGCGTCCGCTCGCAGCGCTCCCGCTGGCCGAAGCGGGTGAGGCACGTCGCGCTTCGGAGCGACCTCGAGCAATTCCGGCAACAAAGCCCAGCGGCAAGCTGCGCGTCGCAGCGGTTAGCGATCCGCAACCGGCGCCACCGGCCCGTAACGGCTCTCAGCGCGCAACTGCTCCCGCGCGGCCGTCCACGCCCCCATCTGACGAAGATGGCGAGCGTGCCCCGGCCTCCTGCACGCTAACACCTGTCGCCACGCAATTTTTCACCACGATGTTAAGTGCAAGCGTCATAGCAACGAGCACTTTGATGGCCGCACACACGACCTTGGCCAATGAGTTCATACGGTCGCCGTACATGTCCTTGGCGCTGCGCCAGCAGATCGCCCTTTCAGAGTGGGCTGCCGGCCTCGTGCCGCTGTTCCCGCTCTCTACCAAGACCGCAACTTGATCGTCTCCTAAATCACCTCTCCGCTTAAGAGACATCTTCACAGGGCCGCCGACCCCGGGCGGCCCTTTTTTCTTGTCGGCGTCGAGTTGAATTTTGCGTAGGCAGGCGCCTATCGCCCAAACGACGCGTCTTATATCCGTCTTAGTGAAACCTGCTCGACGGAATGATCGGCATCCTTGCGCAGGATCAGGCTTGCCCGCTGCCGCGTCGGCAGGATGTTCTCGTGAAGATTCTTCAAATTGATAGATCGCCAGATCGTCAACGCGCGCTCCTCGGCTTCCTGGGTTGTGAGCTTCGAGTAGCGGTGGAAATAGGCGGCGGGATCTCGAAACGCCGTCGTCCTGAGCCGCATGAATCGCGTTACATACCACCTCTGAATGAGTTCGGGATCAGCATCGATATAGATCGAGAAATCAAAGAAATCCGAAACGAACGGGATAGCCTCGCCATCGATCGGCAGACGTGCGGGCTGCAATACATTGAGCCCTTCCACGATCAGGATATCGGGACATTCAACGCGGATTCGCTGTCCGGAAATGATGTCATAATGAAAATGCGAATAGACGGGCGCTTCCGCCTCCCGCACACCCGATTTCACGTCCGCAAGGAAGTTCAGGAGTTTTGCAATATCGAAGCTTTCCGGAAATCCTTTGCGATCCATTAGCCCCAACCGCTCCAGATCTGCATTCGAACGCAGAAAGCCGTCGGTAGTTATGAGATCGACGCGGGGGTGGTCCGGCCAGCGCGCCAGCAGGGCCTTCAGCACGCGCGCCGTAGTACTCTTCCCGACTGCGACCGACCCGGCCACACCGAGAATGAACGGCACCTTGCCCTCCCGACGACCGAGAAACTTGGACGTCACTGCGTGCAGTTCCTGCGATGCCGCGACATACAGATTGAGCAAGCGTGACAACGGCAGATAGATCTTCTCCACCTCCTCGATCGACAACTCCTCGATCAGGCCGGACAGCTGCTCCAGCTCGCGCGACGAGAGCGTCATCGGCGTATCCGCCCTCAAGCGCGCCCACTCTTCGCGGCTGAACTGCCGGTAAGGCGAAAACTGAAGATCTGAATTGACTGGTTGCGGAGCCCCTGGCGTCAGCGCCGCCAGCCGCTCCAGAATCTCGTTCATCAGCTACGCCTCGCTTTCTCCTCGAGGCCCGACTGCCCCTGGCGCTTTTCCAGCACCTTGAGAACGTCCGAAAATTCGATATTACGCGCTTCGAGTAGGACCAGCAGATGATAGATCACATCGGCGGACTCACTGCACAGCCGCTCGTCGCTCTGCGCCATCGCCGCAATGACTGCTTCGACCGCTTCCTCACCGAACTTCTTGGCACATTTCTCGACGCCATGGTCGAGCAACTGACGGGTGTAGGAAACGTCACCAGAGGCATTGCGCCTGGCGCGGATCGTCTCCGCCAAGTCCGCCAGCACGTTCCCGCTCATCATACAGCTCCGCTCGAAGCAATCGTCCCACACGAATGGGCGACTTTCCGTTTTCAGGCAATGCAGCAAGCGACTGCACATCCGTCAAGCATTGCCTCCCGATCCGCGAAAGAAAAACGGCCCGGATGGATCCGGGCCGTTCCAGCTCCCTCCGCGCCAAAACGCTCGAAGGCACTTTATGTTGCACGAGCAACCACCATTCGAAAGATCGGCGAGGCCAGTGTCTCCTGACGCCCTATGAGCTCATACCCGTCAATCGCATGCGGATGTAGTCGAGCTGATCGAAATTTCCGTATTTGATGATCAGGTTACCGCTTTCGCCCGAGCCGCGCTTGATTTCGACCTTGAGGCCGAGCGCATCGGCAAGCTCCTTCTCGAAAGCGCGGGTGTCGGCATCCTTCTCGCGTACTTTCCGCTTGGAGCCTGGCGCACCGACCGGGCCGATATTCTCCTGCACCAGCGCCTCGACCTCGCGGACCGTCAGATCCTCGTCGATGATCCGCAAGGCGAACGCTTCAGCGTCGTCCCGCCCGATCAGCGCCCGTGCATGGCCCGCATCGAGCCGGCCCGACTGCACCATCCCCTGCACGCTCTGTGGCAGACGCAGCAGTCGCAGCGTATTGGCGACATGACTGCGGCTCTTGCCGATGATCTCTGCAAGCTGCTCCTGGGTGTACTGGAACCGATCGACAAGCTCCCGATAGCCACCTGCCTCTTCGATCGCGTTGAGATCTGCGCGCTGGACGTTCTCGATGATCGCCAGCTCCAGCACCTCGCGATCGTCAAGTTCGCGGATGATGACCGGAACCTGATGCAGCCCGGCCTTCTGCGCGGCACGCCAGCGACGCTCGCCCGCAACGATCTCATATGATCCGATCTGCTCCGGATCGGGCCGCGCCACGATCGGCTGAACGAGACCCTTTTGCCGGATCGATTCCGCAAGTTCCGCCAACTCGTCCTCGCGGAAATCCTTGCGCGGATTGTAACGCCCGCCCCTGAGCTGCGCGATTCCGATCATGCGCTGCTCACCCTCGGGCGGCAACCGCGAACCCTCCATCGTCGGTTCACCGATCAGCGATGCCAGTCCGCGACCCAGACGGCTCTTCGGCAATGGTGCAGTCATGTGTTCAGAGCCCCCTTGCTCATCCGCTCATTCATTATAACAACTTGTTGTTGATGGATAATTCCATCATGCCGCCTTGAACTGGCGTTCCCGTTCGATGATCTCAGTCGCCAGCCGGATATAGGCCTGACTACCGGCGCAATCGTAATCGTAGAGAAGGATCGGCTTGCCATAGGACGGCGCCTCGGCCACCCGCGTGTTCCGAGGGATCACCGTCTCGTAGACCTTCGATCCGAAAAAGGCGCGTACGTTGTCGGCGACTTCGCGCGACAGATGCGTGCGCGCATCATGCATGGTCAGAACCACGCCCTGGATCTCAAGCGCAGGATTGAGCGAACCGCGAATCTGATCGATCGTCTCCTTGAGCTGCGAGATACCTTCCAGCGCAAAGAACTCGCACTGCACCGGCACCAGTACCGCATGTGCCGCCGTCAGCGCATTGAGCGTCAGCAGATTGAGCGATGGCGGGCAATCGATCAGCATGTAGTTGAACCGCTGCTCCTCCGCCCAGGATCGTGCCGCTGCCTCGAGATGCCTCAGACTATCGCGCAGCCGAAAAGCGCGGTTCTGGTCATCCATCAGGTCGCTCTCGAGACCGACGAGATCGGAATTCGCCGGGACGACATAAAGGCCCGGGACCGCGGTCGGCAACACGGCCTCCGCCAGTGTCGACTGTCCGGCCAGCACGTCATATGCCGTCCGGCGACGTTCGGCCGGACCGATTCCGAGCCCGGTCGACGCATTCCCCTGCGGATCGAGATCCATCACCAGCACCCGCTCGCCGATTGCGGCCAAAGCGGTACCCAGATTGATCGTCGTCGTCGTTTTGCCGACACCGCCCTTTTGATTGGCGACCGCCAGCACCCTCAGACCTCGGCTTCCCCCCCTGTCGATCACGGGATCAGCCCTCCTTCTTGCGCTTCAACTTGCGGATCATGACGATACGCGCGTCTCGCTCTGTCATGCTTGGCTCAAGCACATATTCAAATGACCAGTCCCTATGGGCTTCGGCGACCTCTTGCTCGGCCGTCCGACCCTTCAGGAACAATCCCGTCGTATCTTGTCCCCATAGCGGACTAGAGAGCGCGAGCAGCCGCGGCAATGGCGCCAGAGCACGTGACGTGATCACATCTGCTGAGTCGACACTATCCGAATTCGTGATGCTTTCGATTCGCGACGACATGATGTCCACAGCGATCCTTGTCTGTCGTGCGACCTCACGAAGGAACGCGGATTTGCGAAGATCGCTCTCGATCAGCAACACTTTCACAGGTTGGGCAGCCGGCGGCTCCCGCTCTGCGAGCAGAATCGCCAAAACCAAACCGGGAAACCCACCCCCCGAACCGAGATCTACGAGCTGCCGGGTCGACGTCGGAACAAGCCGCACGAGCTGGGCGCTGTCTGCAAAGTGGCGCAACCAAAGATCGTCGAGGGTCTTCGGCGCGACGAGATTTATGGTCTTCTGCCATTGCCGTAGCAGCGCGGCATAGGTTTCCAATCGCCCCAACGTTTCACGTGAAACATCAAACAAGGTTTGGAATTCATCGGGCGTCATCGGTGCTCGGGCGTTTCACGTGAATCATCGACTTGTACCGCATAGCTGAATCACGACCCGGCATGCTGGTCCAGCGCCGACGAACATCATCAAGATCTTTCGCGAGACAGGCGATAACCTAGCCTCGATGTTCACGCTCGCTTGCGATCGCGCCGCGCCGCCTTGAGGTGCGCCAACACCAGCATCAGAGCAGCTGGAGTGATACCGTCGATCCGCCCAGCTTGGGCCAATGTCGCCGGACGATGCCGTGAGAGCTTTTGGCGGATCTCGTTAGATAACCCAGGCAGATTTTCATAGTCGAAGTCCGCTGGAATGATCTCCGCCTCATCGCGGCGGAGGATCGCAACATCCTCCTCTTGCCGCTGGACATAGGCCGCGTACCGGGCGTCGATCTCGATTTGCGCCCTGATCCGAGGACTGATCCCGTGGATCTCGGGCCAAATGACACTTAGTCGGTCCAGATCAATACCAGGATACGACAACAGCTCGAAAGCCGTCCGTCGACGCCCGTCGCGATTGATCTCCAATCCATGCCGGCCAGCCTCGCTCGGCGAAATCGACAAAGTCCGCAGACGTTCCGTCGTGTCGCTTAGCACGCGGGCTTTCGACGCAAAGGCCCGCGCCCGCTCCTGCCCGATGCACCCGACCGACAACCCCAAAGGCGTCAGCCGCTGATCGGCATTGTCCGCCCGGAGCTTCAGCCGGAATTCGGCCCGGGATGTGAACATCCGGTAGGGCTCCGACACACCGCGCGTCACCAGGTCGTCGATCATCACCCCGACGTACCCATCGGCGCGGGACACTGCAAAAGGCACTGCATCCCCGCTCCGCAAGCCCTGCCCACTCCCGGCCGACCCAGCCGTCAGCCCGGCATTAATGCCGGCAATCAGCCCTTGCGCTCCCGCTTCTTCGTAACCGGTCGTTCCGTTGATCTGGCCCGCCAAAAACAACCCAGGCAAGATCTTCACTTCCAACCCTGGCGTTAGTGACCTCGGGTCGACGTAATCGTATTCGATCGCATAACCGGGACGCTTGATGACCACGCGTTCCAGCCCCGGCATCGTTCTCAAGAAGGCATCTTGAACCTCTTGCGGCAACGAGGTCGAAACGCCGTTGGGATAGACCGTATCGTCATCGAGCCCCTCAGGTTCCAGAAAGACCTGATGCCCCGCCCGGTCCGCGAACCGAACGACTTTGTCTTCGATCGATGGACAATAGCGTGGTCCAACACTGGTGATCTGCCCCGAGTACATCGGCGAACGCGCGAGATTCGCCCGGATGATCTCATGGGTCGCCGAAGTCGTCGTAGTAATCCCGCAGGCGATTTGCGGATTGGCGATCCTCGAGGTCAGAAACGAAAACGGCACCGGATCATCGTCGGCGGGTTGCGTTTCCAAGCTGGCCCAGTCGATCGAGCTGTTGAGCAACCGTGCCGGCGTTCCGGTCTTCAATCGCCCCATCGTCAACCCGAGCGCATAGAGACGATCCGAAAGCTTCAACGCCGGGGCCGCGCCCATACGCCCCGCTGGAATGCGGGTCTCCCCCAGGTGAATGAGACCGTTGAGGAACGTGCCGGTCGTCAACACGACCGCCGCCGCAGCCAGGCGGCGTCCGTCGCCAAGCACGACACCGGTAACACGTCCGTTGTCGAGTAGCAGATCTTCGACGCCCCCCTCGACCACATCGAGGCGCTCCTGCGCCGCCAGGGCCGCCTGCATCGCCTTGCGGTAAAGCTTTCGGTCGGCCTGCGTCCTTGGCCCCTGCACGGCCGGCCCCTTAGACCGGTTTAGCAGCCGAAACTGGATGCCAGCCGCGTCTGCGACCCGCCCCATCAAGCCGTCGAGCGCATCGATCTCGCGAACCAGATGTCCCTTGCCGAGCCCACCGATGGCGGGATTGCAGGACATCTCACCGATCGTTGCCCGGTCATGGGTCACCAGCGCCGTGCGCGCACCGACTCGTGCAGCCGCCGCAGCAGCCTCACAGCCTGCATGGCCGCCGCCGACAACGATGACGTCGAAGGCCGGTTGTTGCATTGCCTATCCAGAGAGAAAGCCGAAAACAAAGTCTGTCGCTTCGGCGCGGACCATACCGACACGACCAGCCGTGGTCAAAGATGTTTCACGTGAAATGCAGGTCGCTACACCACAAGCGAGCAGTCGCTATGTTTCACGTGAATCACCGACACAAAGTTGCACATCAAAGTTGGTGCAACAACTTGATGATTCACGTGAAACACGTCGATCATGCCCAGCCCTCGGCGCGCTGAGCCACGGTTTGATGGGGGTTCGGGGCAAGTCTCATTTCCCGATGCAGAAACGGCCGAACACGTGGTCGAGCACCTCCTCGACATCGATGCGTCCCGTGATCTTGCCAAGGGCCATTGCAACCCGCCGGAGGTCCTCTGCGCGAAGCTCCGTCTGATTGGGATCACCAGAGAGGAAGGATGAGAGATCCTCCAGAGCCTGCTCCAACAGCCTCCTGTGCCGTTCCTGGGTCAATGCCGGTGCCTCTCGTGGCGCAATGCGCTCAGCCGCGATCTGTTCCAGTCGTTTCGACAGCAGATCGAGCCCTGCCCCCGTATGCACCGAGATGGCGATCATGTCGTCAGGTAGAACAGGCTGGCCAGCATCCGGCGCCAAGTCGGTCTTGTTCACCACCAGCAAGGTCCGATCCGCCATTGCCCGCAGCGCCTTCGGCAGCGCCGGCTCGGGCGCGTGGATATCGGTGAGCCAGATGACGAGGTCTGCCTCCTCAGCCCGGGCCATCGAGCGGCGGATACCCTCCATCTCAACAGACGCCGTGGTTTCACGGATGCCGGCGGTGTCGGAGACGATGACCGGCAGCCCACCCAGGTCGAGCCGTACCTCGATCACGTCCCGGGTCGTCCCTGCCTCCTCCGAGACGATCGCCGCATCCCGCCGCGCCAGAGCATTAAGCAGGCTGGACTTGCCGACATTCGGCGGCCCAGCGAGCACCACCCGGAACCCGGAGCGGAGGATCTCTCCGCGGTGATTGTCCTCCAGATGACGGCGGATCTGTCGCGCCAGCTCCACAACGAGTGTCCGCCCCTGAGCGAAGGCATCCGAGGCCACATCGGCCTCGTCGGTGAAATCGATCGAGGCCTCGACCAGGGCTGCCGCCTCGATCAGCGTTTGCCGCCAGCTCCCGTAGAGCGCCGACAAGGCCCCTTGCGCCTGGGCCAGCGCCTGGCGCCGCTGCGCCTCGGTCTCAGCGTCAATCAGGTCTGCGAGCCCCTCAGCCTGAGTGAGATCGAGCTTGCCATTCAGGAATGCGCGCCGCGCGAACTCGCCCGGCTCGGCTGGCCGGTATCCAGGCAGCAGCGCCAGTGCCGACAACACCGCCCGCACGACAGCAATCGAACCGTGCAGGTGTAGTTCTGCGGCATCCTCGCCCGTGAAGCTCCGCGGCCCTGGAAACCACAGGACGATGCCGCGATCGAGGACCTCACCGGTCGTGGGATGCAGGATCTTCCGCCCTCCAGCCGCGCGCGGCTTGGGGCGCTTTGGCGTCATGACATTGAGAGCCATGCCGGCATTAGGTCCGGAGATGCGGACGACGGCGACACCGGCCCGGCCAGGCGCGGAGGAGAGGGCGAAAATGGTGGCTTGCTCAGAGGTCTTTTGCGTCATGCCGGCTCCGCAGATTTCAGCCGAGACGTCGACCATACCTCTCAAGCGCAATCAATGGTGAAGAACCAGGTCGCGGACACGACCAGTGCCGGATAGATCACCCATCAACTTGTGCGCGGTGTGCCACAAATGAAGAAGGGGCGGTACGCCGCCCCTTCTTTGTCCAGTCTCAGGTGTTCATCGATGAGAAGAACTCCGAGTTCGTCTTGGTCGACTTCAACTTGTCGATCAGGAACTCGATCGCATCCATGGTGCCCATCGGGTTGAGGATGCGGCGGAGCACGTAGACCTTCTTGAGCTGGTCCTTCGGTACGAGCAGGTCCTCCTTGCGGGTGCCCGACCGGGCGACGTCGATCGCCGGGAAGACGCGTTTGTCGGAGACCTTGCGGTCGAGGATGATTTCCGAGTTACCGGTGCCCTTGAATTCCTCGAAGATGACTTCGTCCATACGGCTTCCGGTGTCGATCAGCGCCGTGGCAATGATCGTGAGCGACCCGCCCTCCTCGATGTTGCGGGCGGCGCCAAAGAACCGCTTCGGCCGTTGCAGGGCGTTGGAGTCGACGCCGCCGGTCAGCACCTTGCCGGAGGACGGCACGACGGTGTTGTAGGCGCGGCCAAGACGCGTGATGGAATCGAGCAGGATGACGACGTCGCGCTTGTGCTCCACGAGCCGCTTCGCTTTCTCGATCACCATCTCGGAAACCTGCACGTGCCGTGACGGCGGCTCGTCGAATGTCGAGGAGATCACCTCGCCGTTGACCGAGCGCTGCATGTCGGTGACCTCTTCCGGGCGCTCGTCGATGAGCAACACGATCAGGAAGCACTCGGGATGATTGGCGGAGATCGCATGGGCGATGTTCTGCAAGAGCACCGTCTTACCGGTGCGCGGTGGCGCGACGATCAGGCCGCGCTGGCCCTTTCCCAGCGGCGCGACGATGTCGATCACGCGCGCGGAGAGATCCTTGATGGTCGGATCCTCGATTTCCATCTTCAGCCACTTGGTCGGGTAGAGCGGCGTCAGGTTGTCGAAGTGGACCTTGTGCTTCGTCGCCTCCGGGTCCTCGAAGTTGATCTTCGAGACCTTCAGCAGCGCGAAATAACGCTCCCCGTCCTTGGGGCTGCGGATATGACCCTCAACGGTATCGCCGGTCCGCAATGCGAACCTCCGGATCTGCGAGGGGGAAACGTAGATGTCGTCAGGACCAGCGAGGTAGTTGGCGTCGGGCGAACGCAGGAAGCCGAAACCATCCTGCAGGACCTCGACAACGCCAGTACCGACGATCTCGATATCCTGGGCAGCAAGCTGCTTGAGCGAGGCGAACATCAGCTCCTGCTTGCGCATGGTCGAGGCGTTCTCGACGCCGACCTCTTCTGCAAAGCTGAGCAATTCAGTCGGGGACTTACGCTTCAGGTCCTCGAGCATAACTTCTTTCATGGGCGGAACTCCGCGGGACGACGGCGTCTGAGGCAAGGTGGGAAAGAGGCTGGGCCAGGCCGGTCGTCTATGGGGTGGGATCTGGGATCAATGAGGCGGGACATCTGCCACGCATCCCTCTCCGCCGGGCTACCTCTTGAAGCACAGGCGGAACTCAGGCCGGAGAGACCACGAGTCGCAATGGGATGATGCATCCTATAGCAGACCGACAACGTCCGCGGAAGTAACTTCCGATTGCGCCAGCGAACAATTGCCGCGCGGTCAGAACGGTTTGACGATCACCAGAACGACGATCCCGATCATCAGCAGTGTCGGCACCTCGTTGACGATCCGCCAGTGGCGCGGCGGCTTCGTGTTGCGGTCCTCCGCGAACGCTCGCACGGCGGCGGAGAAATAACCGTGCACGCCGGACAGTGCCAGCGCCAGGGCGAGCTTTGCGTGGAACCAACCATCCGAGAAGAAGCCGGCTTTCCAGCCGAGCCACAGGCCCAGCACCCAGGCGACAATCATCGCCGGATTGATAATGATCTGCAAAAGCCGCCGCTCCATCACCTTGAAAGTCTCAGACTGCTTGGAGCCGGTTTCAGCCTCGCAGTGGTAGATGAAAAGTCGCGGCAGATACAACATACCGGCCATCCAGGAGATGATGGCGATGACGTGGACGGACTTCACCCACAAATAAGCGGCATCACCGAGAGCTAGCATTGCTCCGGCTGTTGCCGCCACGGTGACAGCGAGCGCTACTGCCGCGCGCTTGGCGGGAGAGGCCGGCTCGGAAGAAGTCTGAGCCGGTTGCGGTAGGTTCGAGTCAGTCGGCATCGCATCCGTTCCGGTGGCAGCTGGCGTGGTGGGTCGATCGCCGTCTACCGATAAGCCCGCGAGTGTGCCTGCCCGACTTGGGCAGATACCTCACCGGGGGCGGCAATCGGCGCCCGGCAGCGAGTGGCCACATCAGATCCATCACCGCTTTACCGCGGGGCGCAGTACGCCGTTCGAGTCGACCTCCACCTCGATCGGCACAAGTTGGCGCACAGGCCCACGTGACAGGCGCGGAGCGACGCGCTCGTAGAGAGGCAAAGCGAGCTTGTTATAGTTCCACTTGAAGATGCTGCCGATATCCCTGCGATTCCCAGCCGACACATTCTCCCGCGGAAACGTCTCGAATGGGATTTGGATGCCGAGGAATGCTGCGAGCTTGCCGATGGATTCAGGATCGTCGACCCGGATGACGAGCAGCTGATCGCTCGCACCGCGCGCTTCGAAAAATTCCTGCACCTCGCGGTTGTGCCGCTCGTAGTAGGCCTTGTGCTCGGCATCGAACCCATGCGGGTAGTAGCGCCCGAATACCCACCGATGCTTGTTGAGAATGGGGTGCGCATAGCGGTTGTGCCGCTTCAGGCTGTCAAACCACGTATCGGCATCCTTGCGCACGGTAAGAATGAAGCGTGCGCGCGGACCGTATTTCGCGAACGCCGCCTTGTACATGAGCGGTGTCGGCCAATCGCAGAACATCTGGGCACTGTCGTAGTAGTCGAGCACACCTTGATAGTCGCCCCGCCGCGCAAACTGGCGGCGGATCTTGAGGTTGGTGCCGCGCGCATTAAGCCCGCATTTCTGGAGCAGCCGCAGCAGGCTCGTCAGACCGGTCTTCTGCAGGCCGAGCCCGAAAATCTTGATGTCGCCCAAATCCGGAGTTGCCATGGTTTTGCTACCCGATCAGCCTGCCCCGCCACGCACGCGTTCAACCAATCGCGCGACATTCTCCGGCGGCGTCGGCGGCGTAATGCCGTGACCCAGGTTGAATATATGCCGGCGACCCTTCATTGCCGCCAGGATCTCATCAACCCGGCGATCGAGTGCCTCTCCACCCGCCACCAGCAGCAGTGGGTCAAGATTGCCTTGGACCGCCACATCAAGTTCAGCGAGTTCGCGCATGGCGCACAACGGCATTGCTGTGTCGCAGCTCACCCCGTCAACTCCCGTCGCCGTCACAAACTCCGCCGTAGACGCACCAGCCCCGCGCGGAAAACCGATGATCGGGATTTCCGGATGCCGAGCTTTCAAGGCCTCGACCATCGCCCGGGTCGGGTCGATCACCCACCGCGCAAACTCGTTGTCCGGTAGCGATCCAGCCCAGCTGTCAAAGATCTGCAAAGCATCGGCGCCGGCCTTCACCTGTCCGGAAAGATAGTCAACCGAGACCTCGACCAACATGTCGATGAGTTTCTGGAAGCCATCGGGATCCCGATACGCCCAGGACCGCGCATCCGCCTGGTCAGTTGAACCCTGTCCTCCAACCATGTAGGTCGCGACGGTCCAAGGCGCTCCACAAAACCCGATGAGCGCCGTCTCCGCCGGCAAATCCTGCCGCAGCCGCTGCACGGTCTCACAGATGATTGCGAATTTCTTTCCCGTCGCATCCGGCCTGAGCCGCGCCAGCTCCTTTTCCGTGGTGATTGGATCGAGGCGTGGCCCCTCTCCGACCTCGAACCGCACGCTTTGCCCGAGCGCGTCTGGAACGATCAGGATGTCGGCAAACAGAATGGCTGCATCGAAACCATAGCGCCGGATCGGCTGCAGTGTCACCTCGGCCGCCAGGCGCGGTGAGTAGCACAGATCGAGAAAGCCCCCGGCCTGCTCTCGCGTAGCTCGGTATTCCGGCAGATAGCGCCCTGCCTGACGCATCAGCCAGATTGGCGGAGGTGTCAGCTCCTTCCCCTTGAGAGGATCAAGAAACCGCCGATATGGCGATGACGTCGAATGGGATGCGTGGGCGTTAGCTACCATCTACACTTCAATCTTATTGAATCTTCTTCTTGTTTTTTCTGTTTCTCTTAGGGCTGGGGAGGTCGGAGATATCATGATCATCCCCATCTTGTCCGCAGCCTTTACCGATCGGCATGATCCGCTGACCAGATCTTGTGGCCGCTCGCTACCCGAACCGCAAGACGGCAATATGTTTCGCGTTATGAGCTACTTGTGCAACCAGCCACAAGCCCGGTCATGTTGACATGTTGGGGAGAGCCACCCGGCTGCCCGGGTATGGTCCAACGATCCCCAGGGAGGGATGATCCTAAAATTTTTCATCCGTTCTGGCTCGAATGTGGGTATCACCTTGGACAACTGAGCCGCACACCCCTTCCGCTCGCCCCGGCCCGGCCCCACCACTGGAAAACTCCCTCTTTCATCCACAGACAGCCCCCCACCCATGGTCCAGTCTCAGCCCAGCTACTTTCATCTACATCTCGTCTCCGACTCGACCGGCGAGACGTTGACCACGATCGCCAAGGCGGCCTCCGTGCAGTACTCGGAGACGCGCGCGATCGAACACGTCTATCCGCTCGTGCGCACGCCGCGGCAACTCACCCGCGCCCTTCAGGAGATCGAGCAGTCGCCGGGCATCGTCCTGTGTACGATCGTCAATAAGACGCTGTCTGACGACATTGATCGCCGTTGCCGGGAACTGAAAATCCCGTGCCTGCACGTGCTCCAGCCGATCATGAAAGCTTTCGAAAGCTATCTTGGTACGGCAAGCACGCCCCTGGTCGGCGGCCAGCATGTGCTCGATGCCGACTATTTCCGGCGCATCGACGCCCTGAACTTTACCATGGCGCATGATGACGGCCGCCTGCCCGACAACATGAGTGAGGCAGATATCTGCATTCTGGGTATTTCTCGCACGTCGAAGACGCCCACCAGCATCTATCTGGCGCAACGAGGCTTCAAGACGACCAACCTGCCGCTCGTTCCGCAGATCGAATTGCCAAAAAGACTGACCGAGCCGCATTCCGCGTTCGTCGTTTGCCTCGTCGCCTCGCCAGACAGAATTGCTGAGATCCGCCGCAACCGGGCGATGATGATGGCTGATCGCGATCTCGACACCTATGTGGATCGTAGCCTCATCTCCGCTGAGATCACCTACACGCGCAAGCTGTCGGCGAGATACGGATGGCCCGTCATCGACGTCACGCGCCGTTCGGTCGAGGAAACCGCGGCGGCCATCATCAAGCTGATGCATGACAAGAAGGCGGGCGCGGAAGATGCCGGCGAGGTGTGAGCGTGCGCCTTGACGCCGAAATCATCCTGGCCTCCGGCAGCCGCGCGCGTCGTGTGATGCTGCACGGGGCAGGCGTCAGCTTCTCGGTCGTCAAGGCGGATGTCGATGAGGATGCCGTTCGCACCGCTCTTTACGATGATAGCGGCGCGTTGACGGTCGATGCGGCCGACGTCGCCGAGATCCTCGCGGTCGCCAAGGCGGAAGCAGTCAGCCGCCAGCATCCGGAAGCCTACGTCATCGGCGGCGACCAGGTGTTGGCGTTCTGTGACGCACTTCTCACGAAGCCAAAGGACGAGGCCGCAGCCCGGCGCCAGCTCGCTGCATTCCGGGGTAGGTCGCACGCGCTGCATTCCGCCGTGGCCCTTGCGCTTGGAGGAGAAACGCTGTGGTCGACAGTCGATACCGCAGAGCTGCATGTGCGCGATTTCTCCGATGCGTTTCTTGATGACTATATGCGCCACGCCGGGCCCGCGGTTCTCGAAAGCGTCGGCGCTTATCTTCTGGAAGGCCGCGGCATCCAGCTTTTCGATGCGATCGATGGTGACTACTTCACCGTTCTCGGCATGCCGTTGCTGCCGTTGCTGGCTGAGCTGCGCGCCCGCAACATTTTGTTGAGCTGAGCACAATAACGAGGACCGGAACTGATATGCGCAAAGCCTGTGTCATCGGCTGGCCCATCACGCATTCGCGCTCTCCGTTGATCCATGGGTATTGGCTCAAACAGCTCGGTATCAGCGGCAGCTACGAGAAAGTCGCGGTCAGACCCGAGGATGCAAAAGCCTTTCTCGAGGGACTGGATTGCGCGGGTTACGTCGGCTGCAACGTCACAGTGCCGCTGAAGGAGATTGCCTACCAGACGGCAACCGAGAAGGACGCCTCCGCCGTGGCCGTGGGCGCCGCCAATACGATCTGGCTGGACGACAGTCGGATCTGTGCCGCCAACACCGACACGTATGGCTTCATGACTCATCTGACGACGACCGTTCCCGACTGGAATGAGCGCGACAGGCCAGTGCTGGTTCTTGGCGCCGGCGGCGCTGCACGCGCCATTGCATATGGCTTCCTCGAAGCGGGAGTGGGCACGATCCGTGTCGCCAACCGCACGATCGCACGCGCCGAAGCACTCGCGGAGCACTTCGGTCCGCGTGTGAAGGTCGTCGATTGGTCCGCACGATCCGATGCCGCTCGCGATGCGTGTGTTGTCGTCAACACGACGACCATCGGCATGAAGGGCGATGGCACTCTGGATATGGACTTGGCACATGTCGATGATCGCACTGTCGTGTCCGATATCGTCTATGTCCCGCTTCAAACCGGTCTTCTGAAACAGGCGCAGGCGCGTGGACTGCGCACAGTCGATGGTCTCGGCATGCTGTTGCATCAGGCGGTCCCCGGATTCGAGAAATGGTTCGGCACGCGTCCTGAGGTGACGCCAGATTTGCGCGCGCTGATCGTCTCCGACTTGGAGGCTGCCGCCTGATGCTGGTGATCGGACTGACAGGCTCCATCGGAATGGGCAAATCGACCGCCGCGGCGCATCTTCGAGAACTTGGAATTGCGGTGTTTGATGCCGATGCCGCTGTTCACGATCTCTATTCAGGAGCGGCGGTTCCGCTCATCGAGGACGCCTTTCCCGGCACGACGCAAGGCGGAATCGTCGATCGTGCCAAACTGCTCATGGCCCTCGTTGCTTCGCCGGATGGCTTCAGGCGGCTGGAGGCCATGATCCATCCGCTGGTCCGCGATATGGAACGCGAGTTCCTGCGCACGCAGTTCGCTTCAGGTGCAGCGATGGCTGTGCTTGAGATACCATTGCTGTTCGAGACGGGTGGCGATCGGCTGTGCGATCTGAGCATCGTTCTCAGCGCATCGCCTGAAGAGCAGCGCCAACGTGTTCTCGCCCGCCCTGGAATGACGCCGCAGAAGCTTGAGGAGATCTTGTCGCGGCAGATGCCGGATGCAGACAAGCGCGCCCGCGCCGACTTCGTTGTGGATACCGGTGGCGCGATTTCCGAAACGCAAGTGCAAATCGATAGAATAATCGCCGCACTGAAAACGCGGCCCGCCACCGCGTATCACCGTCATTGGGCGCCGGCATAGACTGTTCGGCAAGGAACTCGTCGAGGAAGCCCCACGTATGCGCGAGATCGTACTCGATACTGAAACGACTGGCCTCAACGCGAACCGCGGCGATCGCCTCATCGAGATCGGCTGCATCGAACTCATCAACCGTATTCCGACCGGGCGCGAATATCACGTCTACATCAATCCCGAACGTGACGTTCCCAAGGAGGCAGAGGATGTGCACGGCCTGTCGACTCAGTTCTTGCTCGATAAGCCGGTATTCAAGGCAGTCGCTCAGGACTTCCTCGATTTCATCGCTGATGATCCGCTGGTGATCCACAACGCAACATTCGACGTCGGTTTCCTCAACGCAGAGCTGGCGCGCTTGCAGTTGGCAGCCATCACCATGGATCGCGTGGTCGATACGCTGCAATTGGCGCGTCGCAAGCACCCTGCCGGTCCCAATTCGCTGGACGCGCTCTGCAAGCGCTACGGAATCGACAATTCCCAACGCATCAAGCACGGCGCGTTGATGGATTCGCTTCTGCTAGCCGATGTCTATATCGAGCTTCTGGGCGAACGGCAGGCGACACTCGTTCTCGCCGACACGACCGAGCGCCAGTCGCTTGAACGTGGTGGCCGCCGCGGGCCGCGTCAGGCCGCTCAGCGGCCTGCGCCGCTTCCCCCTCGCGTCACGCAGGAAATGAAGGCTGCCCACCGGGCATTCGTGGAAACACTCGGCGGTGGCAGCCCGATCTGGCTCAAATACTTGCCGGAAAAAGTCAGCTGACGACGCGCACTAAGCGTCTTAGGACTTGCTCACATCCTTGCCCTTGCCGCTCTTTCCGGCCTGCTTTTCCTGCAGGCGCCGCGCATAAAGCGCACCGAAATCGATCGGATCGAGCAGCAGCGGCGGGAAGCCGCCTTCCCGCGTGATGTCGGCAAGCAGGCGCCGCAAGAAGGGGAATAGCAGCGCAGGACAGTTCACCAGCAGGAACGGCTCCATCGTTTGTTCAGGCAGGTTCTGGAGCCGGAAGAGGCCGGCATATTCGACTTCGAGCTGGTAGATCGTGCCGATCTTGCTCGTCGCATGAGCGCGGAACTGAATCGCGCTCTCGTAGACGTTGTTTTTCTTGTCGGCCACACGCGCGTCGACGGTGACCTCGAGCTGAATGTGGGGACTTTCGCCAGGCCCGGTGCCCATCAACTTGTCGACATTCGGGTTCTCGAACGACAGATCCTTGATGTACTGGCCGACGATCTGCACCTGGATCGGTGCCCCGCCGTCCTTGTCCTGGCCTGCCGCGGTTGCTGCGCCATTGCCGTTCGTACCGTCTGTGCCGTCCGCCATGGTGATCTGCCGTTCTGTATTGAAATATGGGCTTGCGCCGGGTCCCTGAAAGTTCATCGGGTGGCTATCATGGTCGCGTCCGGTGCGCAATTGCACATGGAGACGGGGGACACCCTTTACGGATAGTTATTGAAGCCGGACGCTGGGTCCTCATTTCTTGGTTCGGCGGGGATCGATCGTGCGCTCCTCCAACCGCTCGAATTCACCTTCGATGACTGGCCCGCCGCCAAGCGGTGATCGCTGTCGAGGCTCTCGCGTCTCCGGGCCTGCCGGCCCGCGCGGACCTGTATCCTCCGCTTCACTGAAGACGTCCGGTCGGGTCGCGTCTGCTGCTGGTCCGGAACGCCGGCTTCGCCCGCTGACCGTGACGACAAACAGCCTCTTCAGGCCATAGCGCACGATGAGCTCGCGCACGGGCGGGATCAGCAGGATCAGGCCGAGAGCATCAGTCAGGATTCCTGGGGTCAGCAGCAGCAGGCCTGCGCTGAGCAGAAGAAAACCCTGCAATACCGGCTCGACCGGAGGTTTGCCGTCGTCCATTGCCGTCAGCACGCGCCGAAGTGTTTCCATCCCTTGCTTGTGCAAAAGCCAGGTGCCGAGCACGGCTGAGCCGATAACCATGGCAATGGTGGCCCAGAAACCTATGGCCTGGCCGATCTTGATCAGCAGCGCGATTTCCAGGAGCGGGATCGCGATGAACACCAGGAGAAGTATGGCGCGGATCTGGCTTTGCATGGCTTAAGCCTACCGTATCAGCGAGCGGGATCGGCCGGGCACGTCGGCCGCACCGCGGCCCGATCCCGTCGGGCGGTTACCATGCCATATCCAGTCGTGCGCGCTTGGTGGCATCTTCCTTGGCTTCTCGGCCCCATTTCGCATCCTGCCCCCTTGAGCAGATCGACTGCCGTCCCCAGGTGAGACGAGCGGTTGTCTGGTATCGGCCGGACTTCGTCTGAGATGGTTGATCACGTCCTGTGGGCGCCCACATTGTCCCACATCGTCACGCAGCTTCAGTTGGCTTGCCGCTGTTTGTGCCCTAAGTTGGCCGCGAGACCAACGATCTTTGGCGGCACAGGCCAGCGAAATGGCCAGTCGGTGACCCTGAACAAACGCGGGTCTGGACCTCAGCCGCCCGGGCGTCTACATGCGGTGGTGCGCCTTCTTGCTCATTTACCTTCGAAAGCACGTCTATGGACGGAAGAATCGATCTTATCACCCTGATTTCGCTGATTGTGGCGGTTGTCGTCATCATCAAGCTGCGCAGCGTTCTAGGACGTCGTACCGATGAGGACGACGCGCGCATGGAGCGCTATCGCGCCGAGCAGAGCCGTGCTGCAGCTCAGGGTGCGGCCCACGACAAGGTGGTCACTCTGCCGCAGCGGGGTGAGCCGCAGCCGGGCCCGGCGCCCGGCGAAGCCAGTCTCGTTGTCGCGGAGGTCGAGGAACGGATAAGAGCGGCTGCCGGTTCCAACCGAGAGGTGGAGCGCGGGCTGCGCGACATTTTCAAGGTCGATTCTAATTTCGATCCGGAGCAATTCCTCAAGGGCGCCAAGCAGGCCTATGAGCTGATCGTCACGGCCTTTGCCGAGGGCAATCGCAAGCTTCTTCGGGATCTTTTGAGCCGGGAGGTTTTCGATAGCTTCCAGTCGGTGATCGGCGACCGCGAACAGCGTGGCGAGCAGATCGACCAGTCGTTCGTCGGCATTTCCAAGGCCGATATCATCGACGCGGAGGAAAATGACGGCATCGCCAGTGTGACCGTCAAGTTCGTGAGCCAGCTCATTTCTGCGACGCGTGACAAGACCGGCACAGTAATCGCTGGCGATCCACAGACGGTGACCGAGGTAACGGACCGCTGGACGTTCAGCCGCGACGTTTCGAGCGCGCGGGCCCGCATGAACCCAAACTGGAAGCTCGTCGCGACCCAGCACGCGGCGTGATCGCGGTTCCCCAAATCGCCGTCGTGTTCTAGACTGTTGGCCGAGCCCGTTCTGGCCTGCATGTAGGAAGATGCAGGCCGGCAAGGGGCGTCCGCGTTGCAGGCAAGCCGGATGGGGGCATTCGGCGCCTGAAGCGGACATGGGGACGACGATGCTGGGGGATTGCGCTCATGCAGGCGCGATGCGAATTCTTTCGCCGCTCTGGATTGGGGGATCTGGGCACCGCAATTGGTGACATCCGCTGCGCGTTACGGACGTGGGGTTCCCTGCGAACGGCGGCATCAGGCGCGTTTGCCGTGCTCGCGCTGGTATCGATGCCTGTTCTCGATGCGAGCGCGACCGATACGGCGACATCTGAAGCCGAAGCCACCGCACCGCTGAGAGGCATTTCGCGCTTCGCCATGCCCCAGATCTTGAAGGCCACGCGCTCGGATGATGCAGCGAAAGCCATGGTGAAAGACGCCGCCCCTCAACCCGCCACACAAGCCTCGAGCTCGTCCGCCGCGGTTTCCTATGAGCCGGTTGCCTACTCCGGCTTGCCCGCTTGGTCCGAGGACGATCATCTGGCGGCGCTGAAGACCTTCGGTAAGTCCTGCGAGCGCGTGCTCGCTGCCGTGCGTGGAGGCAGTCGCACCGGCAGTACTGCGCCAGCGCCTGGACTGCTCAGTGCCTGCGAGGACGCCGCTCGCCTCCTCGAGCGCAAGTCGACGCGCGCCAGTGCCCGCGCATTCTTCGAAAGTCATTTCACACCCCATCGTGTCGTACATGACGGTCCGAAGGGGATGCTGACGGGCTACTATGAGCCGGTCATCGAAGGCTCGCGCGAGCGCGATGCAACCTACAAGACGCCAGTGCTGCGCCGCCCGACCGATCTTATCAACCTTGTCGCGGAATCCGAGCGCGGCGCCAAAGCCGACAAGCTCACCCATGCGCGCAAAACCTACGCAGGCTGGGAAGCGTTCCCGACCCGCCAGCAGATCGAGGAAGGCGCGCTCGCCGGCCAGCAGCTCGAACTATTGTACCTCAAGGACCCCGTCGAGCTGTTCTTCATGCAGATCCAAGGGTCGGGGCGCATCGCGCTGCCGGACGGCACACACGTCCGCGTCACCTACGACGGCAAGAACGGTCATCCCTACACTTCGATTGGCCGCTATCTGATCGACAAGGGCTGGTTCCCGGCCGATCGCATGTCGATGCAGGCGCTGAAGGTCTGGTTGCGCAACAACCCGGACAAAATGCGCGACGTTCTCTGGCAGAACCGCTCTTACGTCTTCTTCCGCGAATTGCAGGGGGAGCAAGCCGAAAGCGCGATGGGTGTTCTGGAGATCCCGTTGACTCCCGGACGCAGTCTCGCGGTCGACACGCGCTATCATGCGATCGGCACACCGGTTTATGTCGCAGCACCCGATATCACGCACCTCACCGCAGACAAGCGGCCCTGGCAGCGCCTGATGATCGCGCAGGACGTCGGCTCCGCCATTCGCGGCCCCGAGCGCGGCGACATCTACTGTGGATCGGGCACCAAGGCCGGGCGCTGCGCCGGTATCACCAAGCACGCCGGAACATTCTACGTGCTTCTCCCGCGCACAGAGATGCATGGCCCCGTTATCGAAGCGGGCACGCCGCCGCTCATCCGCCAGGCCCGGCAATGACCGTCGGCGACGGGGAATCCCCGCCGCCGCGCCGCTCGAGGCATGTCAGCGTCGAGGACCAGGCGCTTTGGGAACACGTGGCACGGACCGTACCTCGATCCCGCCGCTCCAAATCGCGCGTGCCGGTCTTGGCCGAGGGCTCCGACATCGCCGGTTGCAATGCGGCTGATCCGGTATCGCGGCTGGAGAGCCGATTGCGGTCCGAGATCGCGCATTCAGAACCTTCGCCGGGAACGGCCGAGTACGCGAAATCAGCCGCGCGCGGCGCTCCGCCGCCGCAGCCTCATCCGACCCGCCAGCGTACGCCGCCACTGGCAGACTTCGACCGCAAGGCGGTGCGCCGCATCCGTTCAGGCCGGATCGAGATCGAAGCGCGCATCGATCTGCACGGCATGCGCCAGGACGAGGCGCACGGCGCGTTGCGCGCCTTCCTGCATGGATGTCAGGGCCGCGGGCTGCGCTGGGTGCTCGTAATCACCGGAAAAGGCCGGGTGGCGAGCAGTGCCGAGCAGGCAGCCGGCGAGCCGTATTATGCGGGGCATGAACGCGGCATCCTGCGCCGCGCCGTTCCGCGCTGGTTGGCAGAACCAGATTTGCGGCCACTCGTCGTCAGCTACACGACGGCGGCCCTCCACCACGGCGGAGAGGGCGCCCTCTACATCCGCCTGCGCGGACGCCGCACCGGCCATCACGGTTGATCGGCCAAGAGCGTCGAGCACCGCACAGGGCTTCGGCCAAGGCTATTCGCACTTGCTGTCGAGGTTCTTGAGCGACGCCGTCACGCCCGAAAGCGAGAACTTGTCGGTGGTCTCAAAGCCGGACTCGGCCGCTGCAGAGACCTCCATCGTACTACCGCGCTTCATCGCCTCGATGAGCTTCAGCTCATCAGTCGGGTCGGCGACGAACGCTTTGTCGCCCTGCGCGAACAGTTTGAATATGCTCGATGAGATGTTGACCGAGACTTCGCTGCCCTTCTTGACTTCGTAGCCGAGCAGAATGGAAACCTCTGATTTCACCCCGTCCTTGGGCCATGCCGACACATAGAAGAACGGCTGATCCCTCTTGGCGTCCTTCGGGGTGCTGGCGGACGGTTGTGAGGCAATAAAACAGATCTTCTTCTGGGCCGCGTCATGTACAAACATGGACCAGTCACCCGACTTGTCGACGAGCTTTGCGGCTTCAGCAGTCGATGCACAGAAGATCGCGGCGAAAACCCACAGTACAACAGGTAGACGACGGGATATGGGCTGATAGATCATTCTTGGATAGTCCATCTTTCCATCGGTTCTCGTTGGGGCGAGTGAAACCTATAGCCGAATCATGTTCCCAATGTCACCCGCTGGAGGTATTTTTTCGCCAGTTTGAAACCATCGGGCTGAGGCTCGGCGTGATGTCCGTGTCAGCTCCGCGCGCGGATTACCGGTGCTTCCGGTCCACCTGAGCGTACCGGGCGGTCTGCGAAATTCGCCATCGAGCGCACCCGGTCGTACATGACGATGGCGCCCGCCATCGCCACGTTGATGCAGAACCGCGTCGGGATCTTGACGACGTGCTGGCAGCGCCCGAGCAGCGCCGGCGACAGCGAACCCATTTCCGGTCCCAGCACATAAGCCGCGCGCAAGGGATGCCGGAAGCTTGGCAGGTCGATTGCCTCCTCGACGAGTTCCACACCGACCAGCACGCACCCCTGCGGCAGCGCCATCTCGTCGAGATTGGCCCAATTGTAATGCGGCAGGTGCCACTGCCCTTTCGAGGTGTCAGCGCGTGCTTCCAGGGCCCGGTAGGTGGCGCCGATGGTAAAGGTGAAGCTTGCGCCGAAACCATGCGCCGATCGCATCAGATTGCCGAGATTGAGCGCCTTCGACATGCGCTCCGCCCCGATCGCGAAGTAGCCCCGCGGAGTAGGTGGCCAGGATTGAGGCGCCATACGGTAAGTCCTCGTCGGTGAGCAGGAAGAGATCACATCGGATGCGCGGCTGACGGTGCGGCCCGCACCCGGCAAGTTTGGCGAGCCTCGACAAACATGCCGAGGTTTGCTTTGTCCCCGACCATTGCATTGGGGGGCGATCCGCCGCTGCCTACAACGAAAACGAACGTCAAGACAGGTGGTTTTGAATGAAGGCAGCGCTCTGCAAGACACTCGATGGCCCGCAGGCCCTTGTCATCGAGGACCTGCCCGCGCCGGCGCCCGGCCCCGGCGAGGTGCTGGTTGGCGTGCGGGCGGCAGCGCTCAATTTCTTCGATACGCTGATCACCCGCGGCAAATACCAGCACAAGCCGGCGCTACCGTTTTCGCCGTCGGGTGAGATTGCTGGCGTGGTCGAGGAGCTGGGGCCGGGTGTGGAAGGCATCGCCAAGGGAACGCGCGTCGCCTGTTACCTTGGCTGGGGCGGCGCCCGAGAGAAGGTGGTGGTGCCCGCCGCCGCCTGTGTGGCGATCCCCGATGAGGTCGATGATGTCGTCGCCTCAGGCATCGCCATTACCTACGGCACGGCCATCCACGGTCTGCGCGATCGCGCTGGGCTGCAACCCGGCGAGACCGTCGTCGTGCTCGGGGCGTCCGGCGGTGCCGGTCTGGCAGCCGTCGAGATCGCCGCATTGATGGGCGCGCGCGTCATCGCGGTCGCCTCCTCTCCGGAGAAGCTCGCCGTCGCCAAAGCCCATGGCGCCGAGACTCTTATCGATTATTCCACGACAGACTTGAAATCTGCGCTGAAGGAGGCGACGGGCGGCAAGGGCGCCGATGTCGTCTACGACTGTGTTGGCGGGCCGCATGTCGAGCCGTCACTGCGCGCCATCGCCTGGCAGGGCCGCTATCTGGTCGTCGGCTTCGCCGCCGGCGAGATCCCCAAGCTGGCATTGAACCTTGTCCTGCTGAAGGGTTGTGACGTCAGAGGGGTGTTCTGGGGCGAGGCGGCAAAGCGCGATCCAATTGGCCACCGCGCCAACATGACGTCTGTGCTCGGCTGGATCGCGCATGGCCGCCTCAAGCCGCGCATCCACGGCACATACCCGCTCTCCTCAGTCAGGGAGGCGATCGCCGTCCTCGATCGGCGTGAAGCGGTCGGCAAAGTCGTGCTCACGGTCTGACCGGCCTTGCGTAGCAGGGAGCACGGTTAACTTTGTCGCGGCCTGATACGGACGGTTCTGCCGCTGGGGACTTTACGCCGCCGGGCATCGTTGCGTATTCAGACCGCGAATCGTTAGGCGCATGCGGCGCGCGGATCTGACGGGAAATTCACCTGATGAAGCACGGTCGGTTTGCCTCACGCGGCAGCCGTATCGGCTTGGATGGCAGTCGCCGGGCGTTGGCGGAAAGCACAAGAATACGGGGCATCCCTCTATGAATCTGGACCAAAACATCTCCGCCATCGTCACCGGGGGCGCATCGGGTCTCGGCGCGGCATCTGCTCGCCGCCTCGCCGCAGCCGGCGTGCGCGTGTCCGTCTTCGATCTCAACGAAGAGGCCGGCAATGCGATTGCAAGCGAGATCGGTGGAGCCTTCTTCAAGACGAACGTCGCCGACGAGCAGAGCGTCGATGCTTCGCTTGCTGCCGCGCGTGCGCGCTTCGGCCAGGAGCGGATACTGGTCAACTGCGCCGGCGTCGTTGTGGGCAAGCGTTCGGTGCGCCGGGTCAAGGACACCGGAGTTGTCGAGGCCCATGACGTTGGCTCTTTCCGTAAGGTCATCGACGTTAATCTGATCGGCACCTTCATCATGTCGACGCGCTCGGCCGCCGGCATGATGTCAGCACCGCCGTTGTCGTCGGACGGCGAGCGCGGCGTCATCGTCTGCACGTCATCTGTCGCGGCGGAAGAAGGCCAGATGGGCCAGATCGCCTACGCCGCATCCAAGGGTGGTGTCCTGTCGATGATCCTGCCGCTGGCGCGCGATCTGTCGCGTGAGGGCGTGCGCGCCGTCGCCATATTGCCGGGCCTGTTCGGCACTCCGATGTTCGACACGCTCCCCGACGACGCCAAGGCGGCGCTTGCCGCACAGGTGCCGTTTCCGAGCCGCCTGGGCGACCCCGACGAATTCGGTCACCTGGTCGTGCAGATCGCCGAGAACATGATGCTCAACGGTTGCGGCATCCGCCTGGATGGCGCCATCCGCCTGGCACCGCGTTAACCATGAGCGCCCGGCACGAGAGAGCGGCCGGATAAGAACGACGTCAACGGATTTGTATGTCGGCGGATCAAATCGGTGGTTTTCATCGTGCGGAAGAAGTGTTCTTTCGATGTAATGGGAACCGGAATCCGGTTCGCCGGTTAATCTTGGCCAGTGCGTAGATCGACGCGTCCGCGGCGCGCCGCAAGGCTTGAGTTGCCGCGGACGTAGCGATCACGACGCCAGACCAGAGTTGTGCGTGAGGTTGGGAGTTGGAAGTGGCGCGAGCGGTCCTGCAGCACAGGCGGCCTTGGCTCGACATCATGCTCGGCCTCGGCGCCTATGTCTTGGTGGGTAGCGCCCTGCTCACTGCAATCGCGTCGGTCACTGAGTACAGCGCGGATAGCGCGATGCGCGTTGTCGATAGGTTCGATCGCGTAGGCACGGATGAGGCCGCAGTTCTCAGCGAGATTCCACGCGCCTTCCGCGGCATGGAAAGCGATGATGTTGCTGTCCCGGCAGGTGTAGAGAGCAGCGCCTTCGAGCATGCGCGCTCTGCGCCGATGATGGTCGGTCGCTTGACTGCGGAACAGATCACCGAATTGAAGGACGAGGTGTCCGAACGAGTGGTCACCGATGATGCATCGCCGTGGCACGCGGGCGAGCGCAAGACCTACAAGACGATGTGCGTGCGGCTCTGTGATGGTGCCTATTTCCCCATCAGCTTCGCAACCTCGCGCGAGCATTTCGCCAAGGACGAAGCGGTATGCGCCGCGCGTTGCGCCAGTCCCGCCCGGCTTTTCGTCTTTCCAAACCCCGGTGGCACGCCCGATCTGATGCGCGACCGCTCGGGTCATGCGTATCTGGCGCTGCCGACGGCGTATCAATTCCGCAAGGGCTCAGTTGCCGGTTGCTCGTGTCAGGCGCAGCCTTGGGAATCCGCATCTCGCGATCGTCATCGTCTTTATGCACTCGAGGAGAGCGCCGCGGCCGGGCGGCCGGTGGACCTGGCCGAGTTGGCAAGATTGCGGGAAGCGCTCAAGGGGGCCAGTGTCGCACAATCCGAACCGGCATCCGGTTCTGCAATCGTGACAGCGGGTATAGCTACGACGGCTGTGCGAAGAACATCAGCCGGGGCCGACACCACTGTCGGCAGCGAACGCTATCCCTCCGAGCCGTTTGGACGACCTGACCCGACATGGCAGCTCCGGGCCGAGGGACCACGTCCGATCGGCGGTACCGCGCTACCAGCGGCTCCGCAGGCGAAGTTCGCAGCGCGTCAGGCCGTCAGGTTGCACATCGCGGCAGACCGCGGCAAGACGCTGGCGGCAATCGAAGGCGTCTCGCCCATCCAAACAAAATGGACGCCGGAAGATCAGAGCCATGGGAGCCCGCCGGCGGATACCGCTGCCGTTGTCGAGTCCGATTCTGACAGCGCCAAGGACCCGGGCAAGGAGGGGGCAGAGCGCAAGGCATCCCCCCGGCGAACGTCCAGGAAACAACCGAGCCGGATTCGGCACGTCAAAGCGGATCCAGATGTGCGTGCCCTGCCGGACGGCCTCGTTGAGCGAAAGATCTGGGGCGTCGGCCGAAATGCCCACGGCTTGCCGCGCGGGGGCAGCGCTCTGGAATCCTTTGCGCGCAACTTCTACTGACAACTCTGCGTCTGCCGGCAGGTGGTTTTTGCGATCGTGCGGACGTTCAGATTTTCTTTGCCAACATCAGCGCATGTTAGGGCCTGATCGCCCGAGCTGAAGCCGCGAGCGGGTCCAGCGCAATCGTCGATTGGTGCGTCGCAAGACTGCGCTGAGCGGCCACGTCGGGAAAGACCATAGAAGGCTGATTCGAACTTTTCGGACCGAAATGTGCACTGCGCGACCGGAAGCGGCGCAAGCGCGCGGCGGCGACGTATGCTGCAGGGGTTGAATGATGCAGATTTTCAAAACCTGTGCGGCTGCACTGCTCATATTGGTCGCCGCAGCATGCCCCGCAGCGGCCCAGTCATTTCTCGAGAAGCTGTTTGGTATCGGTCAGCAAGCCGAGCGGCCGTCGCTTCCGCCGCCCATGCCCAGCTATCGCGCTCCGATCCAGTTGCCGTCAACGCGCTCACCAGCCGATCAGACGAGTGCAGGGTCCGCCCAAAGCCGGCCCACCGGCACCATTCGCACATTCTGTGTCCGCACGTGCGATGGCTATTATTTTCCTCTGTCCAACAGCACGAGCGCGCATCGGCTGACCGCCGATAACGAGCGCTGCAAGGCCACATGCGGCGGTGACTCGCGGCTCTATTACAGCAATGTCGATGCTGCACCCGATGCCGCTGCAATGGTCGATCTCACCGGACGCCGCTATGACGCGCTGAATACGGCATTCGCCTACCGCAAGGCCTTGCGACCCGGCTGTACGTGCCGACCGCCGCCCTGGTCATCCGCCGAGCAGCTTCGCCATCACCAGTACGCGCTCGACGCCGCCCGGCAGGAAGCGGAAAAAGTCGCTGCCGCCGCGAGATCAAACGACAAGATCGCCGCTGATCATAGGCCGGCTCCGGCCGGCGAAACTGGACCTGAGGCCGGCAGCCACTCTCAGATCGTCGCCCAGGACGTCATAGGCCCGGTGACCGAGCAGCATCACCTCGAAACGATCACGGTAGGTGGCCATGAGACGACGGCGAGCAGGGATGCGCAAAAGTCCTCTCGCACCGTCAGACGAGCCGCCGAATCGATTCCGGCGCAACAACGTGCGCGATATTCGAATGCTGCGGGAACGTCCTCATGGAACGGGCTATTCGGTTTGGGCGGCAAGCAGCGGTACGTGTGGCCAGGCGACGCTCGCTGAGAGCACCGCCGGCTGGCCGCGATGTTGATCTCACCAAGCCGGCCCGCCCTCTGCGCTGCTCTGGTCGTAGGCTTCCCACGCCGCGCCGGATAACGGATAGGCTTCCTCCACGACATAAGGTCCCCCGCCCACCTGCGGCTTCGACGAATAAAGAACGAACCTGCTGACGACGAACGGCTGGCTCGCAAAGCGCCCATGTCGCGAGAGGAACCGCGTCAGCGCCTCGATGCGCGGCTTATTAAGCCTTGCGATTGTCACGTGCGGCTTGAAAGAGCGCCCCTCAGGTTTCAGACCAGCGGATCGCGCCGCGCGCTCACATCCGCGTGCCAGCGCTTCCAGTTCCGGCCCTGCGCTCACTCCAGCCCAAAGCGTGCGCGGGTCCTTGCCGCCGAAGGTCCCCAGACCGTCGAGCCTCATCTCGAAGGCATCGACATCGATAGCGGAGAGAAAGTCCGCCAATTCCCGCGCTTGATCATTGCCGATATCGCCGGCGAACCGCAAAGTGAGATGCAGATTGTCGTTCTCGATCCAGCGGACGCCGGGCAGAGGCGCTTCCAGCTCGCCGATCAGATCCCGGACATCATCGGGCAGCTCGATTCCAACAAATAGGCGAGGCATGGTGGCAGACCTTCTCAAGGAGGTCGGAACAGGCACACATTAGAGCATGTTTGGTTGAAGTGCACCGCTTGGAGAGCATGCGGCAACTGACGGGACCGCGATTGGCGTTCTTCACACGGCAGTCGCACGCCAAGCCAGCCGATCGGCTCACTCATCGCGCCGCATTCGTTTGCACCTCGCGTCGCGCTCTGACGCGCGCCAGAAGGTCTTCGACCTTGGGAAGGATGCCCGCTGCGATAATGGAAACGCCGCGCGGGTTGGGGTGTAGACCGTCAGACAGATTGAGCTTGGGATCGGTCGCCACGCCGTCGAGGAAGAACGGGTAGAGCAGCACACCGTGCTTTGCAGCAAGCTCGTTGAACACGGCATTGAACCGGTCGCGATAGTCGCTGCCCCAGTTCTCCGGCGCCCGCATCCCGGCGAGCAGTACGGGCAGCCCCCGCGCACTGAGCCGCTGAAGGATCTTGTCCAGATTGGCGCGGGTCTCGTCGGGTGACTGGCCGCGCAGCGCATCGTTGGCACCAAGCTCCACGATCACCGCATCGGCGTCCTCTCCGATCGCCCAATCGAGCCGCGCCAGCCCCGCAGCCGTCGTATCGCCAGAAACACCGGCATTGATCACGGCCACAGTGTGGCCCCGTGATCTGAGCGCCATCTGCAACACGTCTGGAAAGGCCTGACCTGGTTTCAGGCCATAGCCGGCCGTCAGGCTGTCGCCGAACGCTACGACACGGATGATCTCGCCATTTTGCGGGGCTGCCGCGTCCTGAGCATGGGCGCCAGGCATGGTCACGACCGTCGTGATGAGTAATCCTGTGATGAGCGCCAGGTTGATCAGCACCGCAGCCATCCCCATGTGCGATTGCGGCAGTCGAAGAGGCACGGAGCGCGGTGGTTTCATCTTTCGGCCGAACATGAGAGCTTCTCTGCTTGCCACGGTACGGGCCTGCCAGTGTGTGCATGACCGAGTGGTCTGGCCCGATTTGGCCGGATGCACAATGAGGTAGGGCGCAAGCGGCCGACGTGCAAGTGCACGCGGCGTGATGGCGATGGTCCCGCGCGGCTAATCGCAACGCCGCTGCGCGATGAAGCACGACGAGTTACACGGACGAGACGGACAGACGACAAATCAGATGAGCCAGAGCCTACCCGCTGCAAGTGCACTTCCGGTCGAGCACCAGAGCAAGACGGCGGCTTCCGTCGCGCCTCGTGCAGCCGCGCCCATTGTCGATATCGCTCACGTTGGCCTGACGCTGTCGAGCCGTGCTGGCGCTGTTGAGATCCTGCGTGATGTGTCGCTGTCAGTGCGACCGGGTCAGTCGGTGGCGATCGTCGGTCCATCGGGCTCCGGTAAGACCTCGTTGCTCATGGTGCTGGCGGGTCTTGAGCGCGCGACCACCGGCACCGTCACGATCGCCGGCGAGGACTTTACGCGCATGAGTGAGGACGAACTTGCCGCCGTGCGCGGTCGCGATATCGGCATCGTCTTCCAGTCGTTTCATCTCGTGCCGACCATGACGGCATTGGAAAACATCGCCCTGCCGTTGGAGTTTGCCGGGGATAAGAGTGCATTCCCGAGGGCACGTGAGCTGTTGACCGAAGTAGGCCTCGCCGCGCGCGCGGAGCATTTCCCGGCGGAGCTGTCTGGTGGCGAGCAGCAACGCATCGCGTTGGCGCGGGCTTTGTCGGGCCGGCCGCGCCTGATACTGGCGGACGAGCCCACCGGCAATCTCGACGGCAAGACCGGTAATCAAGTGATCGAACTGCTGTTCGACATGCATCGCCGTCATCGAGCAACACTGGTGCTGATCACGCACGACGACGCGCTGGCAGTGCAGTGCGAGCGCATTGTGCGCATGGCTGACGGCCGCATCATCGCTGATGAGACGCACGGCGTGGCCGAGCATCAGGCGACCTTGTGATGAGTGATGCAACGATCGTTTCCTCAGGGACGACTGCCAAGGCCGGGCACGCTCCGCGCCGACAAGGTCCTGCGCCCGCCGACGTCGTGCGACTGGCATTGCGTGAGATGCGCGCAGGCCTGTCAGGGTTCTACGTATTCATTGCCTGTCTTGCTCTCGGCGTGATGGTGATTGCGGCAGTCGGTGCGCTGTCGGATGCCTTGACCGCGGGCCTCGTCCGCCAGGGCGAGATGATCCTCGGCGGCGACGTCACCGTCTCGCGCACGCACATGCGCGCGACCGAAGCGGAGCGAGGCTGGCTCGACGCCCGCGGACGTGTCAGTGAGACGGCCACGTTGCGCACGATGGCGCGAACACTGGATGCGAGCGAGCAGGTCCTGGTCGAGCTGAAGGGCGTCGACGCGCTCTATCCGCTCGTCGGCGCTGTACGATTGCATCGTGACATTGCGCTGGCCGAAGCAGTGTCCAGCGATGCGAACGGCCTGCCCGGCGCCGCTGTCGATCCGATCCTGATGGAACGGCTCGCACTGAAGATTGGCGAACGTTTCCGGCTGGGCGACATCGAAGTTCGCGCCACCGCGACCATCCTGTCTGAGCCCGACAATCTGTCCGACCGGCTGACCTTTGGTCCGCGTATCTTCGTCGCGATGGCGACGCTGGAGCGCACGGGTCTCGTCAAGCCGGGCTCGCTTGTCAATTGGCGCTATGCCGTCAAGATCAACCCCGCAGGCGAGCCCAGAACCGCGGAGACGCCCACGACCGGCTCACCGATCGATGGCTTTACCGCCGCCGTCAAGCGCGATCATCCCGATGCCGGCTTCACCGTGCTCGACCGCCGCGACCCCCGGCCGCGTGTCCGCCGCACGCTGGAACGTCTGCAGCAGTTTCTCTCCCTTATCGGACTGACTGCCCTGCTGATCGGCGGAGTCGGCGTCGCCAATGCCGTGCAGACCTTCGTCGATCGGCGTCGCAAGGTCATTGCGACAATGAAGAGCCTCGGCGCGCCGCAGCGTCTCGTCTTCCAGATCTTTCTCATCCAGATATTGATCGTCGCCCTGGTCGGCATCGCCATAGGTCTGGCGCTCGGCTTGGTGGTGCCGGTTTCCTTGCATGCGCTTTATGCCGAGGTTCTGCCCTTCGAAACGCAACTGACGATCACGCCGGCGAGCATCGCCGTTGCCGCTCTTTATGGTCTGCTCGTTGCGCTGCTGTTTGCCTTGTGGCCATTGGGCCAAGCCGAACTTGTGCCGCCGGCCGTTCTGTTCCGGGATGCGGTGTCCGACCGCCGCGCTTGGCCGCGTCCGCATCTGGTGGCGCTCGTCGCTGCGATCGCCGTGCTGCTGGCGGCCTTCGTTATCCTGACGTCGGATTCGCGCCGCATCGCGCTGTACTTCGTCGCCGGCCTTGGCCTGGTATTCGCGTTATTCTGGGCGCTGGGTGGCGCTGTCACCTGGTTCGCCCGTCGTTTGCCACGACCGGCAATGCCCGAGCTTGCCGTGGCACTGGCCAATATTGGCGCCCCAGGCGGGTTGACGCGGTCCGTTGTGCTGTCGCTGGGAGCCGGGCTGTCGCTGCTGGTTGCTGTCGCACTCGCCGATGCTGCACTCGTAAGTGAGATTTCCTCGCGCTTGCCCGAAAACTCGCCCAACTATTTCCTGCTCGACATCCCGAAGGAAGAGTACGGGAACGTGGAGAAGTTGGTGAAGACCACCGCGCCCGAGGCGACGATGGTGCACGCGCCTATGCTGCGCGGCCGGCTTGTCTCGCTCGGCGAGCGGCCGGTCGAGAAGATCAAGGCGCCGCCGGAGGCCGAATGGGTGCTACGCGGGGATCGTGGTCTGACCTATGCCGACGAGGTGCCGGAAGGCTCAATCGTTACCAAGGGGACGTGGTGGGGCAAGGACTACCAGGGCGAACCGCTGGTCTCTTTCGAGGGGGAACTCGCGGAGCAGCTGGGCGTCGGCATTGGCGACATGGTGACGGTCAACGTGCTCGGTCGAAACGTCACCGCCCGCATTTCCAACCTGCGGCAGGTGAACTGGGAGAGCCTCGCCATCAACTTCGTCATGGTGTTCTCGCCCAATACGCTGTCGGGCGCACCACATAACCTTCTCGCCACCGTGACTTTGCCGAAGACCGCAAGCCTCGCTGATGAGGCGGAGGTGGCCCGCGCGGTCGGCCGAGCCTATCCGACGGTGACGGCGATCCGCGTCAAGGATGCGATCAATGCTTTCGGCGTTGTGTTCGGCAAGATGATGGCCGCCGTCCGTGTTGCGGGCTCGGTGACGCTTGTCGCAGGCGCGCTGGTGCTGGCGGGAGCACTTGCGACGGCTCAGCGCCGCCGCGTTCTGGAGGCGGTAATTCTGAAGGCACTGGGTGCGACCAGGCGCAGGATTTTGACAGCGCATGTGCTCGAGTATCTGCTGATCGCCGCGGCCACCGCTGGCTTTGCCATCCTGTTTGGTGCACTCGCCGCCTGGGTGGCGCTGGAGCAGGTGATGGACGTGGCGTTCGTCTTCTCCTGGCAGGCCGTTGCGTTGGCGCTCGGGCTGGCGAGCGGCCTTGTTGTGCTGTTCGGCGGCCTCGGCACCCTACAGGTGCTGCGTGCCCGCCCGGTTCCTTATCTGAGATCAGAATGATATGTTCGACGTCAGACCGAAATCGAAACCGATGGCCTGCATCATCCCGCAAGAGATCTTGGTTAATGCCTTCCTAACCGGTCAGGATTAGCCGCTGGCGGGCTTGAATGTCACCGTAGGTATGATCATATTCGACATGTGATTTTCCGGCGGGGAGCCGGATCAGAAAGGGAAAACTCAAGATGGCTCAATATGATAGGTATGCGCGTCCCGTCGGCACGGCCGCCCGCGAGATCGGGCGCATCGACGAGGGCCTGCGCTCGTTCATGCTCGGCGTCTACAACTACATGGCCGTCGCCGTCGCCCTCTCGGGTGTCGTTGCCTATGGTCTTTACACCCAGATGGTGACGACCGATCCTGCGCTCGCGGCAGCCGCCCTGAAGGGTGGCATGTACCTGACGCCGCTCGGCAAGACGATCCTGCTGTCACCCCTGAAGTGGGTGTTAGCGCTGATGCCGCTGGGCTTTGTGCTCTTCCTGTCGTTCGCCCGCACCAGCGCATCGACGGCACAGCTTGTGTTCTGGGCTTTCGCCGTGGCGATGGGCCTGTCGCTGTCGTCGATTTTCGTCATCTTCAAGATGGGTTCGATCGCGCAGATGTTCTTCGTCACCGCGGCCGCCTTCGCGGGTCTCAGCCTCTACGGCTACACGACGAAGAAAGATCTGTCGGGCTGGGGTTCGTTCCTAATCATGGGCGTGGTGGGCATCATCGTCGCCATGATCGTCAACTTCTTCCTCGCCTCGAGCGCGTTGCAGTTCGCGATCTCCGTGATCGGCCTGCTCATCTTCGCCGGTCTGACGGCCTACGACACGCAGCGTCTGAAGGACGAGTACGCGATGGTGGCGGGCAACGGCGAAGCCATGAAGCGCGCTTCGATCTTCGGCGCTCTGAGCCTCTACCTCGACTTCGTCAACATGTTCCAGTTCATGCTGTCGCTGTTCGGTGCCCAGAACGAGTAAGGGCGGCGAACGTCACACGGCCAAAGACTGATGCGGAGGCCCTGCGCAAGCGGGGCCTTTCGCATATGTGGGCTTTGTGGGGTTGGCCGGTCTGCCGCGGTGATTGCCGCAGTCCGTCAGCGCCCGACAAGTCGCAGCGATTTGTCCAGAACTGCCAGCACCCGGCGCAGATCGGTACCACGCTTCAGGATGAGCCCGCTGGCGGCAATGACGGAATACATGCCCTGCCGCCGCGCCATCTTTGGCGTCTTCTCGATTCGATAGATCGGGCACTCGCTCGCCCGGCGGAAAATCGAGAAGACGGCCGTCTCCCGCCCCATGTCGATGGCATAGTCGCGCCACTCTCCGCTGGCGACGAAGCGGCCATAAACTCTCAGAATCTCGCTGAGCTCGAGCCGATTGAAAGCTGTTATGGAAGTGGTTTCGCGCGATGCGCCGTTGCCGGATGCAGCGGCTGGAGCCTTGCCACCCGACCCTGCACGGTGCGCTGAGCGGCCCGCCAGAACCGGGCGGATATCAATTATCGGCTCCGAATCGCTCAAGGGCGCCTCCCTGTCGCGGATATCGAATGATTGCCTGAAAAGCGCTGCCGATCAAGGCGTTCGCCAAGTGGTACGGCGGCTTGTGCCGATTTAATTGGCGACCGGCGGTTGAACCGAGATTGGAAACAACGCGTAACAAAAATCACGACATGGCCACATTGGGCCCGCTCGTGCGCCCCATTGCTCTGCCACGATCTGCACACATCGGCGCCTGGCCCGGTCCGCAAACCTCTCGGAAATCAGCCCCCAATTCCCTCCGAGAACATCTCCCGGACCGGGCCTTTTTTTGTTTCCGCTGACGCGGCCGTCCGACTCGAAAAATCCTGACAAAGTTTCGCCCCAACATGATCTGAACAACGTCAACATCTCTTCGAGGGAAAGACATAAACGTCGGGCATCATTTGATCATTGCGACAGCGACGGGCCACTTGGCTCTGAACGATCAGCCCCATTCCCCCGGGGTCAGTTTCTTGAGGTTCGACGCTCCCGCAATCCTCTCCTGAGGAATGGTGCTAGCCAAGTACCCACGAGGACCGGTTCCCCCCAACCGGTCCTCGTTGCTTTAGGTCACCACAGTTGACGCATGGGGGCATCAACACTTGCTCACCTCGTGCGATCGGGCTTGCGCCATGTGCGAACCGGGTAATACTCGGGCGCGCCAGACAGAGGCGTGCGACAGGAGAGTGGTTATCGATGGTGCAGAAGCCGAAACTGAAACGCACTGCGGCCGCAGCCAAAGCCAGATCGGCTGCTCGATCGCGGCATCAACGGTCCGGCACCAAGCCTGGACCGAAAGCCGCGGCCAAGACGAAGTCAGCCGCCAAATCGAAATCGAAGACCGTCGTCGCCAATCCGCTGTTGGCCCCGTGGCGCACGCCATTCGCCATCGCCCCGTTCGATCGCATCGGAACGCATCACTTCGAGCCGGCACTGAGCAAGGCCTTTGCCATGCACCGCGCCGAGATCATGGCAATTGCCAACAGTCCCGCGCGCCCGACGTTCGCCAATACGATTCTCGCTCTGGAAAAGGCGGGTAGCCTCCTCGATCGGGTGGCGCGCGTGTTCTCCAATCTCGAATCGACTGATTCCACCGATCAGCTAGCCGCAGTCGCTCGCAGAATGTCGCCGCGTTTCGCCGCCCACGAAAGCGCCATCCTTCTCAACACCAGCCTCTTCAAGCGCGTCGATGATCTGCACGCACGGCGCGACACGCTGAAGCTCGATGCCGAGGCGCGTCGCCTTCTGGAGCGAACCCGCCTGGCATTCGTGCGCGCCGGTGCGAAATTAAAGCCGGCGCAGCGCAAACGTGTCGCCGCCATCAAGGAGCGACTGGCAACACTTGTCACCCAGTTCATGCAGAACGTGCTGAAGGACGAGCAATCCTGGCAACTCGTGCTCGATGGCGAGAACGACCTCGCCGGATTGCCCGAGGCATTCCGGGCTGCCGCCGCCCGCGTCGCTACTGAGCGCGGCCATTCGGGCAAGCACGTCATCACGCTGGCGCGCTCCAGCGTCGAAGGCTTTCTCACATTCTCGGCCCGACGGGATCTTCGCGAGCAGGCGTTCAACGCTTGGATTCGTCGCGGTGCCAATTCCGGCGTCACCGACAACCGTGGCATTCTTTCCGAAATCGTATCGTTGCGAAAAGAGTATGCGGGACTTCTGGGCTACGAGACCTTTGCTGAGTTCGCGCTCAGCGACACGATGGCAAAATCCCCGGCTGCTGTCGGCGAACTGTTGGGTAATGTGTGGAAGCATGCCCTCGACAAGGCCGCTGATGAGCGTGCTGCCCTCGCCGCGGCCGCCGGAAAGGATGGTTCCAATGTCGAGATAGCTGCTGCGGATTGGCGCTATTATGCGGAGAAGGTGCGCAAGGAGCGTTTCGATCTCGACGAGGCGGAATTGCGCCCCTACCTGCAGCTCGACCAGATGATCGCTGCGGCATTCGATTGCGCCTCACGCTTGTTCGGTCTCGTCTTCACACCGCGCGATGACCTGCCGCGCTATCATCCGGATGTGCGCGTGTGGGAGGTTAAGAACCGCGCGGGCGATCACGTGGGCCTGTTTCTCGGCGACTACTTCGCGCGGTCCTCGAAACGGTCGGGCGCCTGGATGTCGAGCTTCCGCGGGCAGCACAAGATGGGCAGGGGCTCGCGTCCGATCATCATCAACGTGATGAACTTCGCCAAGGGTGGGGACGGCGAGCCGACACTTCTGTCCTTCGATGATGCACGCACGTTGTTTCACGAGTTCGGTCACGGCTTGCACGGATTGCTCTCCGACGTCACCTACCCGACGCTCTGGGGCACATCTGTCTCGCGTGACTTCGTCGAGCTTCCCTCACAGCTTTACGAGCATTGGCTGACACGGCCCGAAGTACTCAGCCGTTTCGCGCTGCACGCCAGAACAGGCAAGCCGATGCCGGCGGGTCTCATCAAGAAGCTGAAGGCCGCGCGCAACTTCAACCAGGGCTTCGCCACGGTCGAGTTCACGGCCTCCGCGCTCGCCGACATGAAGCTTTATGCCGCCGCAGAGCCGCCAGCCGATGTCGACCGCTTCGAGACTGAGGTGTTGCGCGAGATCGGTATGCCGGCCGAGATCGTCATGCGCCACCGCCTGCCGCATTTCATGCACATCGTCTCAGGTTATGCAGCGGGATATTACAGCTACATGTGGTCGGAAGTGATGGACGCAGACGCATTCGCCGCATTCGAGGAAGCCGGCGACATCTTCGATCGCAAGACGGCTGATCGATTGAAGCGTTACATTTATTCGGCTGGCAATATGCGCGATCCCGAGGAGGCTTACGTGAAGTTCCGCGGTCGCCCGCCGACGGTCGACGGGCTATTGCGCAATCGTGGGTTCGTCACGTGATTGATGACGTGCTTGTTGCCGGCGACCAAGCACCACCACCAGCGCAGCGCACCGCGTTTCATTACGGTGCGCTGCGGAGTTTTGCGACCCAATCTGGTGGTGCCTCGCTACGCGCGTACGAAAAGTCTGCTCGCGCCAAACCATCATCGCGCCCGGTGGACACGGGCCTATAGCCCGAGCCACGCCGCCCCGATGATGGGTCCACTCGTGCCTTCCTGCATCAGCACCGCGTAACGCATGTTGCCGGGCTTCAAGAATGGCTGCGCGGAAAGCTGGATACGCATGGCTTTCCCGTTCCACACGCCGATCGGCATCAACTCGTGGACGACGTTGTAGTACTTCAATTTCTTGCCGTGGTTTTCGCCGCGGCGGACGGCGACTTCGACCACCTCGTCGACGGGGGCCAGCCAGATGGTCGCCTCCTTCGCCGGTGGGGTGTTCGCACTCGCCACCTCGACGACGATCATCGATGACGTTCGCCAGAAGCGCATGGGCACGCGCTTTTCGGCAAAGGCCATCGACGTTTTCGCAATCTGCCGCTCGATCTGCGTCCGATCCGAGCCCACCGTATGAGCACTGCCGTTGATCACGGCTTGTGGCGTGTAGACGGCCCCGTCGCCGCGCGACTTGGCATAGGCACGCTGCCGTTCGGAGTTCTTCGCCGAGGCAAGTGTGTCCGTCCAGCCGAGATAGTCCCAGTAGTCGACGGGGAATGATAGCGCCATCACGTCACGGCGTTTCGCATAGCCCTCCAACAGCTGATCCGCTGGCGGGCATGACGAACAGCCCTGGCTGGTGAACATCTCGATCACCGCCGAAACCTGTAGCTGCTCGCCGTTAGGCCCAAGCCCCGTCTCGGGGTCGGCTGTGGGTGTTGCTTGCTGGGCGAATGCATTCGCCGCAAATCCCAGAAGCATGACTTGCGTCAGGGCAAAGCGCCACCCACGGCGCGTCTTGCGCCCGTCATGCACGAGGTTTTCGTTTTGATTAACGTTTCGCACCGGTTGCCGTATCCCGATTGCTGACTGGTGTTGCCGAACCGAACGCTTGAGTGCCAAGAGGCGACGCAGAAACATTCGTGTCATGGCCGCAAGGCTCTCTGCATCGCGTAGTGAGCATAGAATAGTTTTGCGTTCCGACCGACACCCATGGACTTTGAATGTGCCGCACTGAGATCGAGAGGTCCGCATGCTGGTCGTAGAACCAAGCGTGCAGCGGACGACGCGATCACCGTACCAGCGATTTCATGCAAGCATTACATGCACATGACCACGGTCAAATGCGAGTCACGAGTGGGTGACGCCGACACCGCCTTTCGCAATCCTCGTTGCGTGCCGTGGCACCGCCGGACGCCATCTGAAAAGTGGCGCCACGGTTGGACTTAGAGCACGTTATTCATCCCGAACCCTGTTGCGCCACCGCTCAACATACTGCCAAGGAAAAGCGGAGGTGCGGCTGCGACTCGATGAAAAGTGAACGCGGCCCGGGACGTTGAAATGAAACGGCCACCGTCTGTGCAGACAGTGGCCGCTCCCGTCATGGTCGTCTGCGCACGTCAATTAAGCCGCGGCAAGATTGCGCAGCACGTAGTGCAGAATACCGCCGTTCTTGAAGTACTCGATCTCGTCCAGCGTATCGATACGGCACAGCACGGGCACCTCGCGCTTCGCGCCATCGGCAGACGTGATCTCCAACGTCATCATCTGGCGCGGCTTCACCGAAGCAAGGCCGCGGATCGTTACCGCCTCGTCGCCCTTGAGCCCGAGCGATTGCCAGCTTGTGCCGTCCTCGAAGGTGAAGGGAACGATACCCATGCCGACGAGGTTGGAGCGATGGATGCGTTCGAACGATTGCGCGACGACGGCCTTGACGCCGAGCAGGTTGGTACCCTTTGCCGCCCAGTCGCGTGACGAGCCATTGCCATATTCGACACCGGCGAAGACCACGAGCGGCACGCCCTCCGCCTGATACGCCATCGAGGCATCGTAGATCGGCATGTTCTGGCCGGACGGATAGTGGACGGTGTTGCCACCTTCCTTCACGTTGCCCGACCCATCCTTGTTCATGAAGTTCTTGATGCGGATGTTGGCGAACGTGCCGCGCATCATCACCTCATGATTGCCGCGCCGCGTGCCGTACTGATTGAAGTCAGCCTGCGTCACGCCGTTGTCCAGAAGGTACTTACCGGCCGGGCTTGCCGCCTTGATCGAACCGGCCGGTGAAATGTGGTCGGTCGTGATCTTGTCGCCGAACAACGCCAGGATGCGCGCATTCGTGATGTCGGTGACGGGCTTGGGTGCCGCCGACATGCCCTGGAAGTAGGGCGGATTCTGCACGTAGGTCGATTTCTCGTCCCAGCCGTAGGTCTGGCCCGTCGGTGCCGCCACCGCCTGCCAGTGTGTGTCGCCCTTGAACACGTCGGCGTACTTGGATTCGAACATCTCGCGCGTCACGTTGCGCGTGATGAAGTCCTGCACCTCGGCAGACGTTGGCCAGATGTCCTTGAGATAGACCGGCTGCCCGTCGCTGCCCATGCCGAGCGGCTCCGTCGTCAGGTCGCGGTTTACCGAGCCGGCGAGCGCGTAAGCGACGACCAGCGGCGGCGAGGCGAGATAGTTCGCCTGAACGTCGGGGCTGACGCGGCCTTCGAAGTTGCGGTTGCCCGAGAGCACGGCCGCGGCGACGAGGCCGTTGTCGTTGATGGCTTTCGAGATCTCTGAACGCAGCGGACCGGAATTGCCGATGCAGGTGGTGCAGCCGAAACCGACCAGGTTGAAGCCGATCTGGTCGAGGTAGGTCTGCAGACCCGACTGGTCGAGATAGGCGGCGACGACCTGGCTTCCAGGCGCCAGCGATGTCTTCACCCACGGCTTCTGCTTCAGGCCCTTCTTCACGGCATTGCGGGCGAGCAGACCGGCGGCGATGAGCACGCTCGGGTTCGACGTATTGGTGCAGCTCGTGATCGCAGCGATCACCACGTCGCCATGGCGCAGCTCGAAATCACGGCCTTCGACCTTGGCCGATTTGCCGAGTTCGCCGGGCTTCTTGTATTCGCCGTCGAGCGCGGTCGCGAAGCCCGACTTGATATCGGTGAGTGCGATGCGGCCCTCCGGGCGCTTCGGCCCCGCCATCGACGGAACCACGCTGCCCAGATCGAGTTCGAGCGTATCGGTGAAGACGGGATCTGCGGCGCCCGCCTGGCGGAACATGCTGTTCGCCTTGGCATAGGCCTCCACCAGGGCCACGACGTGGGCGTCGCGGCCGGTCATGGAGAGATAGCGGATCGTTTCGCCGTCGATCGGGAAGTAACCGCACGTTGCGCCGTATTCCGGACCCATGTTGGCGATTGTCGCGCGGTCTGCGAGCGGCATCGTGTCGAGGCCCGGGCCGTAGAACTCGACGAACTTGCCGACAACGCCCTTCTTGCGCAGCATCTGCGTCACCGTGAGCACGACATCGGTCGCCGTGACGCCTTCCTTGGCCTTGCCGGTGAGTTTGAAGCCGATGACTTCAGGGATAAGCATGGACTGCGGCTGGCCGAGCATGGCGGCTTCCGCCTCGATGCCGCCGACGCCCCAGCCCAGCACGGCAAGCCCGTTGACCATCGTCGTATGGCTGTCGGTGCCGACGAGCGTATCGGGATAGGCGATTGTCGAGCCATCCACCATCTCGTTGGTCCACACCGTCTGCGCCAGATACTCGGTGTTGACCTGATGGCAGATGCCGGTGCCGGGCGGCACGACGCGGAAGTTGTCGAACGCGCCCTGGCCCCATTTGAGGAAGTTGTAGCGTTCGCCGTTGCGGCTGTACTCCAGGTCGACGTTCTGCGCGAGCGCCTTGGGCGACCCGTACTCGTCGACGATCACGGAGTGGTCGATGACGAGATCGACGGGCACCAGCGGATTGATCTTCTCCGGGTCGCCGCCGAGCAGCTTCATGCCGTCGCGCATCGCCGCGAGGTCGACCACGGCGGGCACGCCGGTGAAGTCCTGCATCAGCACGCGCGCGGGCCGGAAACCGATCTCCTTGCCGGCCTTGCCCTTGTCGTCGAGCCATTTCGCCATCGCTTCGATGTCGGCTTTGGTGACCGAGCGGCCATCCTCGTGCCGGAGCAGGTTCTCCAGCAGCACTTTCAACGAAAACGGCAGCTTGGAGATGCCGGCAAGACCGTTCTTCTCGGCGTCGGGCAGCGAATAGTAGACATAGCTCTTACCGCCCACCTCGAGGGTCTTGCGGCAATTGAAGCTGTCGATGGACTTGGGTGTTTTGGCGCTCAAGGTCGGACCTCCAGAACAGGATCGGGTGTTGACGAAGGGTTCAGGAGACGGCACGTGCAGCAATGACACGTCGAGCCTCTCCGCGCAGCCAGCAGTGGCCGTACAGCAGGGTCTCGCCGCCCCTGAACCGCGCCGCGCCGCCGGTGTGCCGGCGGATGGGCCGTGACTGAAGGACCAGATGGCGCCTAATGGGCCACCCAGACCTCGAACCGCCCGCCTCTTTTTGCGCTGGCGTCAGTGGGAGCGCGACACTTATATAGCCCGGTCGCTCGCCCGGCCACTAAACTTCCGGATTGGCGAGGTGGCAACTGTTGGTCGGATCGCTGAGGGCGAGGGCAGGACTCTCAGCTCGCAATGGCGCGTGTATTGGGAAGACGATAAGGCGGATTGAGCCCCGTGCAGCTGGAAATTCGAGATCTCGTCGTCGCGCGCGGAGCCCGTCGTATCATCGATCAACTTTCGTTCGATGTGGCTGCGGGCGAGGTATGGCTGCTCACCGGCCGCAATGGCGCCGGCAAGACCACCCTGATCCGGACGCTTGCCGGCTATCTGAGCCCCGTTTCGGGCAGTATCACCCTTAAAGGCTGGGACCCGGAGCGCGACCCCCGCGAGGCGTGCCATTACGTCGGTCATCTCAACGCCGATAAGGCAAGTTTGACGGTGCTGGAAAACTTGCGCTTCTGGCAGGCCTATCTGGGCGGCACCACCGCTGATGATGCCGCGGCCCGTGATCGCGTCTGGGCCGCGCTGGAGCGGCTGGAGATTGAGCCGCTCGCCGATATTCCCGCAGGTTATCTTTCTGCCGGCCAGAAGCGCCGCCTCGGCCTGGCCCGGCTGCTGGTTGCCGAACGCCCCGTCTGGCTCCTCGACGAGCCGACCGTTTCGCTCGATGTGCAATCGACCGCGCTGCTGGCACGGGTGATCGAGACCCATGCTGCCGCCGGCGGGCTGGTGGTCGCTGCAACTCACTTGGCCCTCGGCCTCGCCAGTGCGCGTGAACTTCGCCTCGGACCTACACCGCACGCCGCCGCTGAAGAACGCACCAGCGGGGGCCCGGCATGAGCGGTTTTCTCACGTTATTGAAGCGTGATCTGCTCCTTGCCCTGCGCGAGGGCGGGGCACTGGGCACAGCGCTCGGTTTCTATCTGATCGTCGTCACGCTGATGCCGTTGGGACTGGGTCCCGATCTCAATCTTCTGACGCGCATTGCGCCGGGAATTCTTTGGGTGGCGCTGCTCCTCGCAGCCCTCTTGTCGCTGCCTCGCCTGTTCGAGGCCGACCACGACGATGGCTCCCTCGATGTCTTGGCGCTAGGGCACATGCCGCTGGAACTCGTTGCGGCCTCCAAGGCGCTCGCCCACTGGATTTCCACCGGCATTCCTCTGGCGCTGATGGCCCCCATCCTCGGCATTCTCTTGAACCTGGAGGCCCGCGCCTATCCGCTGGTGATCGCCACCATGCTGGCCGGCACCCCGGCGATCAGCTTTCTCGGCGCGATCGGCGCCGCGTTGACGCTCAAGACGCGCCGCGGCGGCCTTCTTCTGGCCCTTCTCGTGCTGCCCTTCTACGTGCCGACCCTGATCTTCGGCATCACGTCGATCAGCGCGGCGCTGCTGTCGCCTGCCGGCTTCCAGGCCTCGTTCCTGATTTTGACCGCCATCTCGCTGGTTTCGCTGGTGCTGGGGCCGGTTGCCGCCGCGGCGGCCTTGCGCCAGCACATGCAGTAGCCACCGCCGTTAACGGTCTTCCCCGCTTCGGGCGACCGCTGCGACGTATGGAAAATTGCGCTTTTGCCCGGGACGACTTAAGTGAGTGCCATGACCACCGACGCCGCCACGCAGACCTGGACCCAGCGACTGGCCAATCCGACGCGCTTCATGGCGCTGTCAGGCCAGATCCTGCCCTGGCTCACCATTGCCGCCATCGCCGTCGTTCTCTACGGCCTGTACCTGACGTTCTTCGTCGCGCCGCCCGATTACCAGCAGGGTGAGACCGTCAAGATCATGTTCATTCACGTGCCCTCTGCCTGGCTGGCGATGATGGGCTACTTGATGATCGCGATCTCGAGCTTCGGCCTACTCGTTTTCCGCCACCCGCTGGCTGACGTGTCCGCCAAGTCTGCGGCACCGATCGGTGCCGCCTTCACACTGCTGGCGCTGATCACCGGCTCGCTCTGGGGCAAGCCAATGTGGGGCACCTATTGGGTCTGGGACGCGCGGCTCACCTCGGTGCTGATTCTGTTCTTCCTCTACCTGGGTTTGATGGCGCTGCGGTCCTCACTGGAGGACGAGACGCTGGCAGCGAAACAGACGGCGGTATTGGGCCTTGCTGGCGTCGTCATTCTGCCGATCATCAAGTTCTCGGTCGACTGGTGGAACACGCTGCATCAGCCGGCGAGCGTCGTGAAAATCGATGGCCCGGCGATCCATTCCTCGATCCTGGTGCCGCTGGTCGTTAATGCGGTTGGCTTCTCCCTGTTGTTCTTCGCTTTGCACATGAAGGCGATGCGCAACGAGGTGCTGCGACGGCGCGTGAAGGCATTGCGCATGGCCGAGGTCGAGCAGGCAGCACGGGGCCGCGATACGTCCTCCGCAACGGCAGGTTGAGGGACAAGGAGCAAGTCATATGGAACTCGGCCCGCATGCCGCTTTCATTTGGGCATCCTACGCCGCCGTGGCGATCGTGCTGCTGGCGCTCGCCGCATGGCTCCTGTGGGACGGGCGGCGCCAGCGCCAGTTGCTGGAAGACCTCGAGGCCCGCGGAGTACGCCGCCGGCCGCAGCGCTGACCCCCGGGGACGATGCGCATGGCCGAGCCGCTAGGAAACAGGCCCGATAACAAGAACGAGAAGGACGCAAATCCCATGAGTGCCGCACAGCGGGATGGAACGCCGCCCGCCGCAACCGTCGACAACGATGGCCGCCGCCGCTCTGGCTGGTTCGTGCTGCCGTTTGCCATGTTCTTCGGGCTGGCGGTCATGTTTGCATTTGCGCTGTTCTCCGGCGACCCGTCAAAGCTGCCGTCCGCGCTGATCGGGCGCCCCGCACCCAGCGTCGATTTCGCCGCCCTCGAGGGATTGAATGAGGCGGGTCGGCCCGTCCCCGGCTTCAAAGCGTCGGAGCTGGCCAACGGCGAGACCCATGTCGTCAATTTCTGGGCCTCATGGTGCATCCCCTGCGTGCAGGAGCATCCGATGCTGATTGAGCTGGCGCGCCGCACCGGTGCACCGGTCCTCGGCGTCAACTACAAGGACGAGCCGGACGCCGCCCGCCGCTTCATCGGCCGCTACGGCAATCCCTATCGCGCCGTCGGCGTCGACCCACAGGGCCGCGGCGCCATCGAGTGGGGCGTCTACGGCATGCCCGAGACCTTCGTCGTCGATGGTACGGGCCGCATCGCCTACAAGCACGTCGGCCCGATTTCCAAGGAATCGCTCGAAGACAAGGTCATTCCGGCGATCGAACAGGCGCGCAAGGCCGGGAGCGCTACGCCCGCCACCGTCAAACCCTAGCCTCCGCCTACATGTCAGGGAAGGGTTCGAGCACCGCTACGCCCGCCGCAGCGCTGGCCAAGGCCGTTTGGCGCTGACGGACAAAAGTGAGTGTCTGCATTTCCAGGAGGATGTGCGGGGTGATTGCTTGAATGGGCAAGAATGACCAACAGCTTTCCGAAGCAATCCGGCGCACACAGTCGAGCCTTGCAAATCCGACAAAAGGTATCAGGGGTGCGGACCTTCTATCTCCGCTGTTTGAACACGCACTGACAGCTGCGTTCTTTCTAGCGGTTGGATACTGGATCTTTCGAACCTACGACGAAAGCGTGGTTGGCTTCGTCGGGGTGGTCATGATGCTCTGGGGCGGATTGTTCAAAGGCATTATCCTGTTCGGGATATATGGATTTGCACTCTTCGCGCTGCTGTTCAAACGGGATTGGTTCGCACACGTTGCCGAACGCAATCACATCCGCAAAGTTGAAAGCCGGATCACGAAAGACCTGGAAGAAGAGCGTGAGGCAAGTGCCGATGACCGCCTGCACGGATTGCTTTGTGCCTATCCGGACAACATGCACCTGCGTCGAAGTCTCGCCGCCCGCATGATAAAGCGTGACGAGTTGATTGCAGCCGGCAAGCTCTTGGCATTGCATCCCTCACCCACTCGGATCGAACTCGCGGCGATTCACATGTTCTGCAAATCCAATGGCCACGATCCATTTCAGATCATGCGAAAAGCAATCAAGGGAGTTGGCGGGCCACACCTGTCCACCGAGAGCCGTCTGAAACTACACGATCTGCACAGGGCGATCACCCGGGAGGCGGACAAGAATGCCTGGCAGTGGCGTGCGGTGGACCAGTATCTGAACAACACGCTCTTGAAGACCAAATGGCGGTATCTCGTCGATGACTACCGCCATTCGATGCTCGAACTTCTCATTGCGGCTGCGATCTTTGTTGTGCTTTGGGCGGCGGCATAGGGATCATGGTTTTTGATGCTGAAATCCTGTTCAATGTCGCATGGATAACGGGCGTACTGATCATCGTTTTTTTTGGTTTAAGAAAGGAGTGGCGGGAAGAGAAAGCGAAGGAAAGGAAGCGCCAGGAAGCCGCGCGGCAAGTCGATAAAGCTCTAACGAAGACCCAAAAAAGCTACGCAATGCAGTACATTTCACTGCCCCAGAACGCCAAATTTCCGACTTTTGAAGCCGACGGATTTGAATTGGCCGACCTTGCCTGGCAGGCGATTGAGTTGCCGCCCGCAACTCCTTTGCCGACGTTGGGCAGCAAGCGCCAGATCACTGAAGGCGCGATCGTGCGCTTGGCGGTGATCTTCGAACGAGACAGCGCTGCCACGGATGTCTGGGCTAGGATCGCCACCGATCGACTGGGAGACGTGTTTTCCGGCGACGTATTTGAAACAGCCAACCCATCTTGTGAATCGCTGCGCGGAAAGCGGCTCTGTTTCCACGCCAACCACATCGCAGAAATCGTGTCGTCAGGGCGAGAGGTTCTCCAATAGGGTCCGGATCCCGAGTGCCGGGAATGGAAAGCCTGCTTCCCGGGCACTCGCCAAGTTTGCAGGTGACCTTGCTGTCAGCACAGCTTGAAATGCCGCCAACCTGCAGCCACGCTACGCAGCCCTTCAGATCTCGTAGAACTCTCCGGTCAGCTGGTTGAGCACTGACAGCGTCCCTTTCGCGATATCGAAATAGGCGCCGTGCAGGTTGACCTTGCCTTTCGCCTCAAGCGCCTGGATGCATGGAAATGTGCGCAGGTTTTTCAGCGACGTTTTAATACCTTCAAGCTCCAGCAATCTAAGCCGCTCGGAAGCTGAAAAGCCTTGGTGCGCTGACAACACGGAAAGCCGTGCATCATCCAGCATCGACATCCACTTGGAGATGAACAGCGCCTCGGTCTGCTTTGCCGCGGTCTGCTCGAGCGCGGCCTTGACGCCGCCACAGCCCGCATGGCCCATCACCACGACGTGCTTCACGCGCAGATTGAGCAGTGCGAACTCAAGCGCCGCGGATACGCCATGGAACTTGCCGTCCGTCTCGTAGGGCGGCACCAGGTTGGCGACATTGCGCATGACGAACAGCTCTCCCGGCATCGCCGAGAAGATTGTCTCGGGGTCGACGCGGCTGTCGCAGCACGACACCAGCATCACATCCGGGCTCTGTCCGAAGGTTGCCAGCTCCTCGTAGCGGTCCATGTTGGGCGTGAAATGCCGGAACTTGAACCGGTGATAGCGATCGGTGAGATGCTCTGGGAATTGGGTCATGTGCGGCTCCTGAATGCGGGTTTCGTCCGTTCTTGTTCAGCTTGCATCTTGGCACGGGCCAACGAAGCGTCGCTAGGCCACGTGCGAGTTCAGCCGGGCTGCGGCAGCTTCTTGCCGGCAAAAGCCCAGGCGAGCAAGAGGAACCCGATCGTGGCCGACAGGATCGAGCCACCGAGCACGCCGATACGGATATCGGCAGCATACGCCGGGTCGGGGAACGCGAGACCGCCGATGAACAAGCTCATCGTGAAGCCGATGCCGCCGAGGCACGCGACACCGACGAGGCCCGGCCACGTGGCGCCTTCCGGCCGCTCGCCGATGCCCGATCTCAGTGCGAGCCATGTGAATCCTGCGATGCCTAGTGGCTTGCCCAGGAACAGGCCGAGCGCGATGCCAAGCGGTATTGGCCCGAGGACTTTTTCAATCGACAACCCGGCGAGTGAGACACCTGCGTTGGCGAAAGCAAACAGCGGCAGGATCGCATACGTTACCCAGGGATGCAGGCTGTGCTCCAGGTGTACAAGCGGACCCTCTTCGGCCTCGCGACTGCCCGCGCTGTAGAGCGGAACGGCAAGTGCCGTCACCACGCCGGCAAGCGTCGCGTGCACGCCGGACTTGAGTACGCACACCCAAATGAAGATGCCGACCAGCACATAGGGTGCCGTCGATGTGACATGCAACCGGTTGAGCGCAAGGAGCACGAGAATGCCGGCGCTCGCCAGATAAAGTGCAGGAAGCGACAGGTCAGCGGTGTAGAACAGCGCGATGATGATGATGGCACCGAGGTCGTCGATGATGGCCAGCGCCAGCAGGAAGATCTTCAGCGATGGCGGAATGCGCGGCCCCAGCAGCGCCAGCACGCCGACTGCGAAAGCAATGTCGGTTGCCGCAGGGATCGCCCAGCCGGCGCGCGTCACAGGATCGGAGAAGTTGATTGCCATGTAGATGAGCGCCGGCACGGCCATGCCGCCGACAGCAGCCATCGCCGGCAACGCGGCGCGGCGAATTGACGACAGCTCGCCCGCCAACAATTCGCGTTTGATTTCCAGGCCGACGAGGAAGAAGAAAATCGCCATCAGGCCGTCGTTGATCCACAACAGCAGCGGCTTGTAGAGTAGTAGCGCCCCAATGCCGACCGTGACGCGCGTTTCCAGAAGCGCGTCGTAGATCCAGCGCCACGGCGAATTTTCGAGCGCGAGTGCGGCGATTGCCGCCAGCAGAAGCAACACGCCTGCCGCCGCCTCGTGCTGGATGAAGCCGAGTGCTCCCTTCAGCCGTTCTTTCATGATGACGAAACCTCCGGGCTGAGCGGTACAGTCCGCACACGGAAATGAAGTGGTCTCCAAACATTGTCGTATTTGGCGACACGTTACCGTCGCGTCAATGCCGGTGGGATTTTCCGTTCACGCAACGGGCTCGGCCGCCGCCGGCAAGGCACTGACCGCACCGGCGAGACTGCTGCTCAGTGCGAGTTCGGCCTGCCCGATGCTGTTGGCGATGACATGGGAGATGCCGGCCGCTGCGCGAGCGACCGATTGAGCATTGTCGTTGCCGGCAAGGCGATGCCCGAGCAGCAGCGCCGCGAACAGATCGCCTGTTCCGTGCGGGACGCCTGCAAGCCTCGGTCCCGGGAACTGCCAGGCCTCCGTCGCATCGCTCATGACATTGGCGAGGCGATCTCCGGATGCGGGAATCGACGTTGCTGCAACGAGGTCAGCGCCAATCGCGTCGGCGGCAACATCAGCCTCCCGAGCATTGCCGACGGGCTCTCCCGTCAGCCACTGCAATTCGAAGCGGTTGGGCGTCACGATGTCAGCAAAGGGAATGAGCCGCTCCCCGATTGCCCCGGCGACGGCGTCCGGCACATAGAGCCCGCCCGGGTCGTCACCCAGTACCGGGTCGCACAGATAAAGGATATCGCGGCCGGTTTGGGCGATCCGATCGAGTTCGATGGCAACGCGTGACACCACCTCGGCGTCCGGCATGTATCCGGTGATGACCGCGTCGATGTCGTCGAGCGCGCCGTTGCGCCAAAGCGCGTCTAGCATGCGGTCGAGCCCCTCTGCGTCGATCCCCACGCCACCGACATGCCGGTGGCCGTAGTGACAGGAGAGCACCACGGTCGGCACGGCGATCACTTCGTTTCCCATGGCCTGCAGCGCGGGCACGATCGCGGCAAGACCGACATGACCGGAAGCGACGTAAGAGGAAATGGCGAGGATACGGGGCATACAGGGGGCACCGGGACATGAGGAGCTTGTAGGGCAGCAATGGCGCATCGCCAGCCTTGCCGGCCGAACTTACGGACAATGAGCATAACCCGACCTTTGTGGGCTTGTAATTCAGGGTCGGCCGATTAATGTTGCGCCGCAAAATCAGAAGCCCGCTCCGCCCGCGGCCGATCCGGTCGCACGCCAAGCCAAGAGGTGCCAATAAGATGACGGTTCGCCCGCGCCGCAGTGTTCTCTACATGCCCGGTTCCAACGAGCGCGCCCTCGAGAAGGCGAAATCCATTGCCGCGGACGCACTCATACTCGACCTGGAGGACGCGGTGGCGCCCGACGCCAAGGTTGGCGCGCGTGAAAAGGTCTGCGCTGCGGTTGCCAGCGGTGGCTACGGCAAGCGTGAACTCATCATAAGGGTCAATGGTCTGGAGACGCCGTGGGGAGCGGAGGACTTGTTCGCTGCCGCCAAGGCCGCGCCCGACGCGATCCTCGTGCCGAAAGTCGGCAGGCCCGGCGACATCATTTCAGCGGCAAAGGTGTTGACCGCGGCCCATGCCCCCGAGAAAACCAAGATCTGGGCGATGATGGAAACGCCCATGTCGATCTTGAACGTCCGCGAGATCGCCATGGCTGGCATCGAGCGTGAGCACCGCTTGACTTGCATGGTGATGGGCACGAACGACCTGCTCAAGGAAAGCCATGCCCGCGCCTACAAGGATCGCTTCGCCGTCGTGCCCTGGTTGTCGATGACCATCGTCGCCGCCCGCGCCTATGGCCTCGATGTTCTCGACGGTGTCTACAACGATTTCAAGGACGAGGTGGGTTTCCGCGCCGAGGCTGAGCACGGCCGCACGTTGGGTATGGACGGCAAGACGCTGATTCACCCGAGCCAGGTGGCGATCGCCAATGAGACGTTCTCGCCATCCGAAGCAGAGGTCGCCTGGTCGCGCAAGATCATCGCAGAGTTTGCCAAGCCCGGTTACGAGAAACTGGGCGTGATCACCGTCGAAGGCAAGATGGTCGAGCGCCTGCACATGGTGATGGCACAGCGCACGGTCGCAATCGCAGAGGCCATCGCCGATATGGAGAAGGCCTGACGGCTTTTCGGCAGTGCTGCAACGATGTACGCGGCGCAGTCCGTGTGGCTTGCCGCCGCGCGCCCCACGATTGAACGCATCCACCACGGGAAAGACCAACGTCCATGAAGGCGAACAAGACCAATCCTGGCAACTTCTTCGAGGACTTCAAGTTCGGGCAGGTGCTGACCCATGCGACGCCGCGTACGGTAACCAACGGCGATGCGGCGCTCTACATGAGCCTCTATGGTCCGCGCTTTGCCGTGCAGTCGTCCGATGCTTTCGCCAAGGCGATCGGCTATCCGCAGGCGCCGCTCGATGACTTGCTCGCCTTTCACGTGGTGTTCGGCAAGACCGTGCCGGACATATCGCTCAACGCCATCGCCAATCTTGGCTACGCCGGCGGCCGCTTCTTGAAGCCGGTCTATCCGGGTGACACCATCTCCACCACTTCGGAGGTGATCGGTCTGAAGGAAAACTCCAACGGCGAGACCGGCACCGTTTATGTCCGCTCCACCGGCCGCAATCAGAACGGCGATGTGGTGATCGAGTATGCGCGTTGGGTGATGGTGCGGAAGCGCGACAAGGCGGCGCCGGCGCCGGAGGCCATCGTGCCCGATCTGCCGGACCGCGTCGCGCCCGAAGATCTGGGCCAGGCTGTTCCGAAGCTCGACATCGGCCGCTATGACTTCGCACTTGCCGGCTCGCCGTTCCGCTGGGGCGACTATGAGGTGGGAGAGAAAATCGACCACGTCGACGGCATGACGCTGGAGGAAGCCGAGCACCAGATGGCCACCCGCCTCTACCAGAACACGGCCAAGGTGCACTTCAACCAGCACACCGAATCGAAAGGCCGCTTCGGCAAGCGGATCATCTATGGCGGTGTCGTCATCTCGCTGGCCCGTGCGCTTTCGTTCAACGGCCTCGGCAACGCTTTCCATGTGGCCGCAATCAACGCTGGCCGCCATGTTTCCCCGTGTTTCGCGGGCGATACCGTCTATGCATGGTCGGAGATCCTGGAAAAGGCGGAGATCCCCGGCCGCACCGACGTCGGCGCCCTGCGCACCCGCCTTCTCGCCGTCAAGAACGAGAACTGCGCCGCCCTGCCGTACAAGGCGGCCGACGGCAAGTATGCCGATTCGGTGATGCTCGATTTGGATTTGTGGCTGGTGCTGCCGCGCTGAGCCGCGCTGGAGCACGAGCACCGCACGCGGAGATAAATCCACCAGGACTGCGCCGTCTCTTCTGGCCGCCCGGCACAGCTTGGCGGCGCGTCCGGGCGCGCACAAGCTCTATTGAATAACGGTTTTGTTAACCAAAACATGGTTATCAAAAGTATACCGGCCCGCCTTAGGCGGTGAACCCATGCCGGGCATTGACCGACACATTGCGTGTCGACCGGTGCCAGATTTGGGGCGTTTTCTGATCATCTTGCGTCTTGGCTTCCAGGGTTGGGCGGACTCTCAAGCAAACGGTCCCGTCGAACGGACACAAGAGGTGCGGTTCTGACCGCATGAAGGTCGAGTGACAAAGCGGATCGCCGTCATCGGTGCTGGCCTGGCCGGACTCGCCTGCGCGCGGGTGCTTCGACGTGCCGGGGCCTACGTCGAGATCTTCGAGCAGGACCGCATCATCGGCGGCCGGATGGCGACAACGCGCGTCGGCGTCGTGCCCTACGATCACGGGGCGCAATACCTGACCGCGCGCTCCGCCCAGTTCCGCGTCTTCATCGACGAACTCTGCCACGCGGGTTATGCCGCCCCTTGGAAGCCGAACACCTCGTCAGGCGGCGGCCAGATGAATCCCTGGTACGTCGGCACGCCCGGCATGTCGTCGATCGTGCGCCCACTGGCCGAAAGTGTGCGCATTCATACGAGCCGCCGCGTTCATACGATCGAGCGGTCCGACGAGGCCTGGCACATCTGGTTTGACGACCAATCGGTGATGGGACCATTCGCAGTGGTCGCCGTTGCCGTTCCCGCGCCTCAGGCCCTCCTGCTCCTCGGTCGCGTCGAGGAGGTTTCGGAGCCGCTCGCCCGCGTGCGCATGTCGCCGTGCTGGTCGCTGATGGTGCGGCTCGACCAGCACATGCAGCTGGATCAGGACGTGTTTTCTGACATGTCGGACGTCATCCGCTGGATTGCGCGCAACAATGCGAAACCGGGCCGCTCCCTGAAGGGCGAGACCATGGTCATCCATGCCTCTCCCCAATGGAGCCGTGAGACCGAGGATGCCGAGCCAGAGGCGGTGGCCGAGGAGCTGTGGTCTGAGGTCTGCCACATCCTGGCGCTTCCCCCTGTGCGCCCATCTCAGATGACGGCTCACCTTTGGCGGTATGGCCTGGTCGAACAGTCGCTGGGCGAAACCTTCATTTATTCGAGCCAGCAACGCGTCGGCGTCGCCGGCGACTGGTGCCTTGGCCGCCTGTCCGAGCATGCCTACGAAAGCGGCTCGGCGCTGGGGCGGGCGATTGTGGCCTCGCTGGACTGACGTCCAGGCCGGCGGCCGCTTCCCGGCCTCCAGTGCCGAGCCTCCGCATATGCCAAATCCTGCCCCTCGCTCCGCAGTCACGGTGCTTTTTTCAGCCCCTTGATCACGATATCGCCGGTACAGGCCACCATTCGGTTAATTGCCGCATTGCAGCAAGCACGCTAAAAGGCGCTTCAGCACATCCATTGAGGACATGCCATGGCTGAAGCCAAATCCCTGCGTGGGGCGAGGGCAGAGCGCCCGTTGTCGCCGCATCTCCAAGTCTACGCGATGCCGATCAACATGCTCATGTCGATCGTACATCGTATAACCGGCGCAGCGCTTTATTTCGGGTCGCTGCTTCTGGCCTGGTGGCTGGTCGCGGCGGCAGCCGGACCCGACTACTTCAATTGGGTCAATGCCATCTACGGTTCGCTTCCGGGCCGCCTCGTGCTCTTCGGCTACACGTGGGCGCTCATGCACCACATGATGGGCGGTATCCGCCACTTCATCTGGGATACGGGGCGCGGCTACGACCTGAAAACGATTGATGGGCTGGCTTGGGGCACGCTCCTCGCATCGATCATCCTGACGGCGCTGGTCTGGCTCGCCGTCTGGGTTGTCGGCTAGCCGGGGAGAAGGTGCACATGACAGAGATGAATATGCGGACCCCGTTGAAGCGCGTGCGGGCGTTGGGTTCGGCCAAGGAAGGTGCCAATCACTTCTGGCACCAGCGCGTGACGGCTGTCGCGAATATCTTTCTCGTCCTCGGCGTGGTCTGGCTGCTCGTTTCACTCGTTGGTGCTGACTATCCGACGGTGAAGGCGACGCTGGCTCATCCCGTCAACGCCTTGGTCCTCGGACTGCTGGCGGTGTCCGGTGCGGTGCACATGCGGCTCGGCATGCAGGTCATCATCGAGGACTACGTACATGGCGAGCTCAGCAAGATTGTCTTGCTGATGCTCAATACCTTCTTCGCAATTGTGATCGGTGCGGCGTGCCTGTTCGCCGTCGCGAAGCTCAGCTTTGGAGCGTAACGGTAATGGCGACAATGACGAAGGGCTCCAGACCTGCACTGAACGGCAAGGCATACCCTGTCACCTATCACACGTATGATGTCGTCGTGGTCGGTGCCGGTGGCGCCGGCCTGCGCGCCACGCTGGGCTGCGCCGAAGCCGGTCTCAAGACCGCATGCGTGACCAAGGTCTTTCCGACCCGCTCGCACACGGTGGCTGCCCAGGGCGGTGTTGCCGCTTCGCTTGGCAACATGGGGCCGGACAACTGGCGCTGGCACATGTACGACACCGTGAAGGGTTCAGACTGGCTGGGCGATCAGGATTCCATTGAGTACCTCTGCCGCCATGCGCCCGACGCGGTCTATGAGTTGGAGCATTACGGCGTTCCCTTCTCCCGCACCGAGGACGGCAAGATCTATCAGCGTCCCTTCGGTGGTATGACGACCGAGTTCGGCGAAGGCCCGCCCGCACAGCGCACGTGCGCGGCTGCCGACCGTACCGGCCATGCCATGCTGCACACCCTATACGGCCAGTCGCTGCGCCACTCCGCCGAGTTCTTCATCGAGTATTTCGCCCTTGATTTGATGATGGACCAGGATGGCACCTGCCGCGGCGTCGTTGCGCTTTGCCTCGACGACGGCACGATCCACGCCTTCATGGCCAAGCGCACGATCCTCGCTACTGGCGGCTATGGTCGCGCCTATTTCTCCTGCACCTCAGCTCATACCTGCACCGGTGACGGCAACGCCATGGTGCTGCGCGCCGGCCTGCCCTTGCAGGACATGGAGTTCGTGCAGTTCCACCCGACCGGCATCTATGGCGCCGGTGTGCTGATCACCGAAGGCGCACGCGGCGAGGGCGGCTATCTCACCAACAGCCAGGGTGAGCGCTTCATGGAGCGCTATGCGCCGCACGCCAAGGATCTCGCTTCGCGCGATGTCGTCTCGCGTTCGATGACCGTCGAGATCCGCGAGGGCCGTGGCGTCGGCCCCGAGGGCGATCACATCCATTTGCATCTCGACCACCTCGATCCGAAGATCCTGGCCGAGCGGCTGCCGGGCATCACCGAAAGCGCCAAGATCTTCGCTGGCGTCGATTTGCGCCGCCAGCCGATCCCCGTCATCCCGACGGTTCACTACAACATGGGTGGCATCCCGACGAACTACCACGGCGAGGTCGTCACGTTGAAGGACGGCAACCCCGACCAGATCGTGCCGGGCTTGATGGCCATCGGCGAGGCGGCCTGCGTGTCGGTTCACGGCGCCAACCGTCTTGGCTCCAATTCGCTCATCGATCTCGTCGTGTTCGGCCGCGCTGCCGGATTGCGCTGTGCCGAGGTGTTGGATTCCAAGGAGCGCCAGGCCGAGCTTCCGAGCGATGCTGTCGATCCGGCACTCTCGCGTCTTGATCGCTTCCGTAACGCCAAGGGCGATACGCCGACCGCGGCGCTGCGCCTGCGCATGCAGAAGACGATGCAGGCCAACTGCGCCGTCTTCCGCGATGGTCCGGTGATGAAGGAGGGCATCACCAAGATCAACGAGATCTGGAAGCAGTCAGATGACATCAAGGTCACCGACCGCTCGCTCGTCTGGAACTCCGACCTCATCGAGACGCTGGAGTTCGACAATCTGATTGCCCAGGCGGCGGTCACCGTCGTCGGCGCGGAGAACCGCAAGGAAAGCCGTGGCGCGCACGCGCGTGAGGACTTCGCCAAGCGCGACGACGCCAACTGGATGAAGCACACCCTCGCCTTTGCCGACTACGGCAAGAAGACGGTGTCGCTCGACTATCGCCCCGTCCACACCTACACGCTCACCAACGAGATGAGCTACATCGAGCCCAAGGCCCGCGTGTATTGAGGTCGATCGGCGCCTGAAGAAAGTCGCAGTTTCTGGAAACGCAATTGCCGCCGCGGAAGACTCCGCGGCGGCAATTGCGTTTCAAATGGACCTGATGCGTTCTACAGCCGCACCAGCGTTGTTCGGATCTCGTGCGTTGGCGACACGACGGTGACGAGCTCGTTCAGCACCGTGAGATTGAAAGGTGGCTTGTCGACAAACACGCCTGATCCGTAGCCATCACGCGTCCGATAGCCGCTGACGATGTCGACATTGGGCGCTCTAGGATTAGGGGGAATCGACTCGGTAATAATGGCGTGGCCGAAGTGCTGCCGCAGATTGGCAATGGCTGTGCAGATGTGTGCGTTGGACAGATGCTGGAAGACTTCCCGCACGGTCACGATGTCACCAGCCGGTGGACTGCCATTGGTCGCATCGAGAACCTGGAAGGACACGTTCGGCGCTCCGAACGTGCGCGAATTGTAGTCGATCACGTTCGAGGCGATATCGCAGCCGATATAGCGGATCGGCCGTTCCAGCGTGGCGAGGGCATCGAGAATGCGGTGTCCAACCTGGAAGTCGCCGCATCCGATATCAACCAGCGTGCGCGCTTCCGGGTGGTGCATCAGGTAATCGACCACGAAGGCTTCGTAGCTTTTCGTGACGAGGGCGCTTGAACCGGGTCCGGACCGAAAGCGCGCAGTTGAACCCTTCTGGTCCCAAGTGTGCGTCTCATAGATCTCTTCAAACACCTGGTTCAGAGGCAGGTTTTTGTAGCGCGCCTGCTCGGCTTCGTAGAGCCGCTGTCTCCACTTGTTGAGTGCCCATACGGGCACCAACGGCTTCACGAGAGATTTCAGGGACTGGGACATTCACAGTTGCATTCCATGGGGTGGGCCGCGATGGCCCATGCCGCTCCGGCTCGTCTCACCGGTACCGCTTATTGTTGCAGAATGCTCCGAACGAAATGCTCAAATCATATTCAACCGGTAAAAATAGCATTTACGATCTCGATCAAAATGCCAGCAGTGGGAGGCCGCGTAGGCTTCGGACCGAAGGCCGCTGCCAATTGGGGAAAAGGGGAGCGCTCTCCAGCAACACTTGGCCACATCGTAAGATCACCCGCATGACGTATCCGTCACGCGGGTGATCTTCAGTCACTGATCGGTCGTTGAACGAGGCGCTGTCTCAGTCGTTCTCGTGGCAGCCTTCCTGCGGGTTCCAACCCTGGCCTGGCTTGCACCCCTTCTTGATCGCATCAATCTGCCACTGGGGGCGCGACGAGGTCTTGGGCGGCGGCTGATAAGAGCCAGGTACGCACTTGCCGCCTTTCGCCCTGTAGCCCGGCCCGCAATAGCCCGCGGCTTCGTTCTTCTTGATGCACTTGCCGTCGATCTTGAGATAGCCGCGCTTGCAGGTGACGACCTTTCGCCGGATCGGCCGGCAATCGTCGGTCTCGGGAACCGGCACCGTACCCTTGGGACATCCTTGCGGTTTCTCGCCAGCGCGGATCCTCTGGCAGCGTCCATTGACGAGGCGCTGACCTTCTTCGCAGCCGGTTGCGCGTTTCGGATAGCTCGCATAAGGCGGCGATGGATTTACAGGTGCGGCGGCCGGTGGATGACGCTGGGCCGCAGAAACGAATCCCGCTTGCGCATCGATGATTTGATAAAGCGGCCGCCGAGGTTGCGCAGCATCCGAGTACCAGACGATACCTTGGATCGTATCGAGACCTAGATAGACGGTGCGCGAATGGTCGAACAACAGGACCTCGGCGTCCGTGCGGCCGACCTCCTTGAAGCGAAAGGTCCCGGTCCCAATCGAATTCTGCTCCACCCAGGTGTCGGGTCCGTTCTTGACGAAGGCGCCGCCGGCATGGCGCGCCATAACGAGGTTGAAGCCGGTCACGCCTGGAAACATTGCAGATGGTGCCGGCGGATTGGGAGCGGTCGCGGGCGGTGTGCCGGCGGCGGCCGCGCCACTGAGCTTGTTCAGGTAGGCCCGCGCCAGATCCGCATAAAAGCCCGTCGAGTAGTTGGAAAGGAAGGCATTGAAGGCCTCAGGTGTGCCAAGTTCTTTCGCGCTTTCGAACGCGGCACGCTCGTTGCTGTTACCTTGAGCCATGGCGGCCGGAGGGCTGATCACCACCGCCGCCGCAAGAAACAAGGGCAGCAGCGCCGCGCGCGAAATGCCCCATGAGAAAACCGTCATCGTTAGCTTCCTTCCCAATGCAGTAAGTTGGTCGGCGCGCAAGCGTTGAGCCCAGTGCCAAACGAGGCATCCCGTTGTTGTGTCTTATGGAGGGTGGGCGGTCACGAGGCGTTGTGAGGCCCATCTGAACATTGTCCTGATGAACGCGGCATGAAGCTCGATTGAGCACAAACGTTCGATGGAAATCCGGCAACGGAACATCCGCCGTCAGCTCCGTAAGGTTATGAGCGATTTGACAAGGAAACAACGTTCGGCAGGCGGTATCGTCTCTGCCGACGCCCCCGAGTCTTTGGCGGCAAGGCGCGCGCCCTGGACGATCGGGGTTGACCGGCCGTCCGGGAATGGGCTGCACAGGCGGATGTACGAAAGGCAACCGACCCAGTCCGCTCGAGCGCGCAAAGGCCAGGAGCGGACTGGGTCAGTCGATGTCGCAGCGATCGTGTCGACGCTGCGTTGCTCACGTCCCGTCTGTTGGCGAGGGAGCTACGCGGATACCCAAGACTCCCGGGCAGACCTCGACGTGATAAGCAAACTATACAATGGCAATCATGAAATCTCGCTGACAAAAACAAGACGGGTTGATGATTGCCGAAAGGATGTGCACTGAAAGCGGCAACCTGTGCAGCTTGACTTTGCCGGCCCTGTCCGTCATTTTCCGGCCCAATCCGACGGCCGTAGCAACGCGCCGCCGCCTTGCACATGGATTCTGGGGTCACTCGACCCACATGTCCGGGAGGCAGGGGGGTCAACATCCGCCAGCGAGTTTCGCCCGCGGATGCGTTTTTGCTTTGGCTGCTCGAACCGCACCAGGGGCTCCCCCGGCCTGTGGCGCACCAAGGAGATTTGATGTTCCAGTCCCTCAGCGATCGTCTTTCAGGCGTCTTCGACAAGCTGACCCGGCGCGGCTCCCTCACCGAGAGCGACGTCGGCGAGGCCATGCGCGAGGTGCGCCGGGCGTTGCTTGAGGCCGACGTCGCTCTCGATGTCGTCAAGGACTTCGTCGACAAGGTCAAGACCAAGGCCGTCGGCCAGGCGGTGCTGAAGTCCGTCACGCCCGGGCAGATGGTCGTCAAGATCGTCCATGACGAGCTGATCGCGATGCTCGGCTCGAATGCCGAACCGATCGACCTTGCCGCAGCACCTCCTGTTGCCATCCTGATGGTCGGCCTGCAGGGCTCGGGCAAGACCACATCGACGGCCAAGATCGCCTATCGCCTGAAGACCCGCGACAAGAAAAAGGTCCTCATGGCGTCGCTCGACACGCGTCGCCCGGCGGCCATGGAACAGTTGCGCGTATTGGGCGAGCAGACCGATGTCGATACCCTGCCGATCGTCGCCGGCCAGACCCCTTTGCAGATTGCCCGGCGCGCGCGCGATGCAGCCAAGCTCGGCGGCTATGATGTCGTGCTCCTCGATACGGCCGGTCGCGTCACGGTCGACGATGAGCTGATGCGCGAAGTGGTCGAGGTCAAGCGCGATACCCACCCGCACGAGGTATTGCTGGTTGCCGACAGCCTGACGGGCCAGGACGCCGTCAACACCGCGACGGCGTTCGAGAACCAGGTTGGCCTCACCGGCATCGTGCTGACGCGCGCGGACGGTGACGGCCGTGGCGGCGCGGCGCTGTCGATGCGCGCGGTGACCGGCAAACCGATCAAGCTCATCGGCACGGGCGAGAAATGGGATGCGCTGGAGGACTTCGATCCCAAGCGCATCGCCGGCCGTATCCTCGGCATGGGCGACGTCGTCGGTCTCGTCGAGAAGGCGATGCAGACCGTCGACATTCAGAAGGCCCAGGAAATCGCGCAGAAAATGCGCAAGGGCGCCTTCGATCTGGAGGACCTGGCGGATCAGCTGAAACAGATGCAGCGCATGGGCGGCATGGGCGGCCTGATGGGAATGCTGCCCGGCGTCGGTAAGCTGAAGAGCCAGATGGCGGATGCCAATCTCGATGACCGCATCCTGAAGCGGCAGCTCGCCATCATCCAGTCGATGACCCCACACGAGCGGCGTAACCCGAAGGTCTTGAACGCCAAGCGCAAGAAACGCGTCGCGGCGGGGTCGGGCACTACCCCGGCCGACATCAACAAGCTGCTCAAGATGCACATGATGATGGCCGACATGATGAAGTCCATGCGCGGCAAGGGCGGCCTCATGTCCAAGATGATGGGTGGCATGGGTGGCGGCGGTGCTTCGCCAAGTGCCGCCGAGCTGGCGAAGATGCAGGAAGAGCTCTCCAAGCTCGATCCGCGTGCGCTCGAGCAGCTACCGCAGGAGATCAAGGACATGTTGGCCCAGGGCGGCGGTGCCGCGGACGCCGCAGGCAGCAAGCCTGCCGAAGCATTGCCCAAGGGCCTGCCGCCGGGTCTGCCCGGCATGGGCGGTATGGGTGGCCTGGGTGGTTTCGGCGGCATGCCCAAGCTACCCGGTCTCGGCGGCGCGGGCATGCCGCGCTTCCCCATGGGCCCCGGAAAAAAGAAGAAGCGCTGAACGAATTTCCTCCTCGCATCGTGAGGCGGACGTGAAACCTCAACCCTTGAAGAATTGAACCGATCTCGAAAGGAACGAACTCATGGCAGTGAAACTTCGTCTCGCCCGTGGCGGCGCCAAGAAGCGGCCCTATTACTACATCGTTGCCGCGCACTCGACCTCACCGCGCGACGGCCGCTATATCGAGCAGGTCGGCACCTACGACCCGATGCTCGGCAAGGACAATCCGGGCCGCATTAAGCTCAACGAGGAGCGCTGCAAGCACTGGCTCTCCGTCGGCGCGCAGCCGACCGACCGCGTCGCCCGCTTCCTCGACGCGGCTGGCCTCGCCAAGCGTGATGCCAAGAACAATCCGGACAAGGCAAAGCCGAAGAAGAAGGCCCAGGAGCGCATGAAGGCCGCCCAGGAGGCTGCTGCCGCTGCTGCCAAGGAAGCCGCCGGCGAATAAGCCGATCGGCGGTGCGTGGTGGTGTGCCGGTGGTACGGCCCCGGCACCGTCTCCGCGCACTTGGAGCCTGATCGCCTGAGATGGAAACGCTTGGGCTTCCATCGAAGGCGTGAATCAGTATCTCAAACAAGATCTTAGAGCAGGCCACGATCGTGGAAGTGATTCCACCAAGGTCGGACCTGCTCCAGGGGACCGCTGCCGGTTGAATAAGGCCCGTTGGAGGTTTTCCAGCGGGCCTTCTCTTGCGGGGCATAGAGATGCGGACACCGATGTGCCGTCCGTTCAGGTCCCAACATGCAGTGCCGTGACGTGACGCGCGAAGTTGTCCAGGATGGCCTGCCAGCCGGCCTGCTGCTGCGCGATCGAATGCGTCTCCTCGCTGTCGAAACGAACTTGAACTGTGACGACGCCATCCGGTCCGGGAGCGAACTCGACTTCGGCTGTCCGGTCTCCGAACGTATAGGCGATCAGCTTGTGCTCGACGATCTTTGCGTACGTGCCCGCGAAGTCAAAACCCATGCTGCCGTTTTTGGCTTCCATGCGCGACGAGAATTGACCGCCTTCGCGCAGATCGACGGAAGCACTGGTCGTGTGCCAGTCGTCAGACGCCGCATTCCATTGCACGATGTCGGCTGGCGTTGTGTAAGCCCGCCAGACGAGCTCGATAGGGGCCGCGACACGAGTTTCGACCGTCAGCTTCATGCCAAAGCTCCCTCGTTTGACGAACACCTGTACTCAACTGTCCGCCCTGTGTAGTGGCAACGGACGTGCAGCAACCATAATTCCCGCTCGTACCAGCAACTCGAATAGCAATACCATCAAAATTCGAAGAATGTTCTATACTGATTATAAGAAGAACCAGGGCTTCAAGAGCCTTCTCGAAAGGCCGGGTCCCAAGCATGCCGAGGAGCGGAAGCACGTCTAAGCGAGGTCCAAGACAATGGATGAAGGCCTTTACACCCTCGACTACCATGCGGCTCATGCTGCGGGTGACCAGTCCAGTCGCGGTAATGCTCTAGCTGTGTTGCGGAACGGAAAGATCTTGGGCTCTGATCATTGGGGAGCGGTCTTCATGGGCTCCTACGAGTTCGATGCCGTGAGTGAGACGAATGCCGTGCATCTGCGTTTGCATGTGCCGCCGGGCGGCGAGCTGGTGACGGGCTTTGCCGCAGGGCCTGAGGGTGCCATCCTGGAAATATCGGGCTGCTTCGGACGAGCCGCGCCGGTCGCCCGAGCGATCGCCGAAGTGGCCGGCCAGCCGCTCGAGGTGACGATGACCTACCTTGGCGCCTTGCCGAACTGACCGGACGAGACGAAGGCACACATGAGAGTGGCAGCGTGAGCGACCAACGCATCCTGCTGGGCGAGATCACGGGCGTGCATGGCATCCGTGGCGAGGTTCTCGTGCGCGCCTACACCGCTGAACCTGAGGCGATTGCCAGCTACGGCCCTTTGACCGACGCCACCGGAACAGCGCCTTTGACCATCAAGGTTGTGCGCTTGACGCCAAAGGGCGCCATCGTCGCGCGCATCAAGGGTGTGACCGATCGCAACGGTGCGGAGGCCTTGAAAGGCCGCAAGCTCTTCGTTGCGCGAGAGACGATGCCGGCGCCCGACGACGAGGACGAGTTCTATCATGCTGACCTGATTGGCCTGGCGGCCATCGATGCAGAGGGCAGCGCGCTGGGTGAGGTCATCGCGGTGCAGAACTACGGCGCCGGTGATCTCTTGGAGATCCGCCTCGCAGGTACGACGCGTACCGAATTCATACCCTTCACCAAGGCTGTCGTCCCTGATATCGACATCGCCGCCCGTCGCATGACGGTCGTCAGGCCCGAGGAGGTCGTAGGCGAGCCCAGAGACGGCACGTCAGGCGCGACAGGTCCGCACCAAGGCTGGGATGAGGCGGATTGATCTGAGCCGATCACACGCTTGCCTCGCACACAATTGACACCGCCGCGCCTCGAGCGTGCGGGCATGCAGCAATTGAGCAGGCCATCATCGCAAGCTGATGCTCATATCCAGCCCCGCGTGGCTGGCGAAGCGCATCGACTTGTCCTGCAACAATGGCGAGTTCGTTAAATAAGGTTAAACTTTTTTGATCACTTGTCTGAAGATCTTGTTACTGTTTGACAAAGGTGCTATTTGATCAAGCGGTCGCACGAAGTGCTGGCGCAACAATTCGTACTTGGGATCCAATGAGGGAGTGATCTATGGCCAGAATGCTGAAGAGGATGGCGCGTTGGGTGTGCAAGTGCGGAAATGTGGTGGCAGATGATCGCAATTTCTGTGTCCAGTGCGATCGCGAACGACCGATCGGAAAGTGAAGGCTACGCGATGAAGCGAAAAAAGCCCACGCACGAGGACGTGTTTAATAAGTACGGAGAAATGCTACGCACGCCAGGCCTATCCGAGCGAGAACTCAAGGAGCGCAATGAAGAAATGTTCAAGATGCTGGTGGAGGTGGGCGACCCGAGGTCGAAGCAGCACTCGCGAACCGGTAAGTATATTTTCTATGCGATGATTCTGCTCGTTCTTTTATTGATTGTGCTAGCTATCTGACTGAACTGAAGCCTCACAACGCCTCGCCCTTCAGCAGGCGCGGAAGGTCGCCGCTCACGCCAGCCGCCTCTGACACCAGGGCGCGCTTCAGGAACGGCAGCCGGTCGACAATGCCAAGGCCGACGTCGCGCGCTGCCCGCACCAGTGTCCAGTCGTTCGAAAAGAGCCGGTTGAGCCCGTCGAACGCGAACGTCGATACCGTCGCGTCGAACCTCCGCCACCGTTCATACTGTTTGAGTGTCTCGGCATTGCCCGGATCGAGCCCGACGCGCATTGCTTCCGCGATCACCTGCGCCAGTGCTGCAACGTCACGCAGCCCGAGATTGAGCCCTTGCCCCGCGATTGGGTGGACGCCGTGCGCGGTATCGCCGATCAGGGCCAGCCGCGGCGCGATGTAGCCGCGCGCAAGATGCATCGACAGCGGCCAGGACGCCCGCGGCCCTGCAAGCCGCACGCGGCCGAGCCGGCCGCCGAACCGCTTGTCGACCTCGGCCAGGAACGCGGTGTCGTCGAGCGCCAGTATGCGTTGTGCCTCGCGGCTCCCCTCCGACCATGTGATGCATGCGCGCCGGCCGGGCAGAGGCAGGATCGCGAACGGTCCTGATGGCAGGAAGTGTTGCACTGCGCGCGCCTCGTGCTCGCGCTCATGCTCCACAGTGACGACGATGCCGGTCTGCTCGTAGTCCCAGCCGATAAGCTTGATGCCGGCCGCCTCACGCAGGGTAGAGCGGCGCCCTTCCGCCGCCACCACCAATGCGCCGGTTACCTCGCGGCCGTCTGTTAGCGTCACCACAGCACCATGATCGCCGGCCGAATACCCCGATGCAGTGCCGGTGACGAACCGGATGGCCGGATCGGACCGGGCCGCGGCGTCGAGCGCCATCAGCAGCGGTCCACCGGGCACGATGAAAGAGGCCGCCGATCCGTCGTCGATCTCGTTGGTATACGTGAGTAGCGTCGGGCGAACCCCGGCATCGAGTTCCGAATCGGTAATCTCGATCGAAGCGACCGCCTGCGCCGTCTCCGAAACCGCCGACCAAATGCCGATGGCATCAAGCAACCGTTGCGATGATGCCGAAAGCGCAAAGGCCCGCGGGTCGTCGAGCAGTGGATCGCCTGCGCCGCGCGCCTTGGGATCGATCACGCCGATTGAGACCCCTTCGAGCGCCTGCGCCAGGGCAAGCGCCAAACCCAGCCCGGCATAGCTGCCGCCGGAGATGAGAATGTCATAGCGATGGGGGTCGGAACTCATATCCGTTTTCGTCCTGCTCCGTTGCCTTCGTAAGCTGCCGCGTGTGCCACTCCCGGCACGGGGCCGCATGTCGCGCGCCAATGCGCTTGGATCAATACCATGGCCGTATCGCCATTGCCTTGACATTGCACAGCAACTCGCGTCCCTTCGATGGCCGTTGCCGTAATCGTCAAGGAAGGGTCGATGCCGTCCCATCCCGTTGTCGTCCGGAGGTCGACTTGAGCGCACTCGCCAATCTGCTGAACATCCTTGACCTCGAGCAGCTCGACGACAACCTCTTTCGCGGCACAAGCCCCAAGGACGGCTGGCAGCGCGTCTATGGAGGGCAAGTGTTGGGACAGGCGCTGATGGCGGCAATCCGCCTCGTCCCGCCGACCCGGATTGCGCATTCTCTGCACGCCTATTTCCTTCTCGGCGGCGATCCCAAGCACCCGATCCTTTACGAGGTCGAGCGCACCCGCGACGGTGGCAGCTTTTCCACCCGGCGGGTCAAGGCGATCCAGCATGGCCGCATGATCTTCGTCATGGGCGTGTCGTTCCAGGATGCCGAGCCGGGGCTCGACCATGCCGCAACGATGCCAGACGTGCCGCCGCCGGAAGACTTGAAGTCCGCCAATGAGGTGTTCGCGGCCCTGCTCGACAAGCTGCCTGAGAACATGCGCACGTATTGGAGCCGCGAGCGGCCGATCGACATGCGCCCCGTCGACCTGTCGCGTTACATGAAACGCGAGGTTCGCGAGCCTGTTCAGTATATCTGGTTGAAGCCCAACGGCCCGCTGCCGGACGATCCGGCCGTCCATCAGGGCATGCTGGCCTACGCGTCAGACTTCACGCTCCTGGACACTGCCCTGATCGCCCACGCTAAGCTGTTGTTCGACGAGGACATGCAGCTCGCCAGTCTCGATCACGCCTTGTGGTTCCACCGGCCGGTCCGCTGGGACGACTGGGTTCTCTACGCCCAGGACAGCCCGAGCGCCTCAGGCGGCCGGGGGTTCTGCCGCGGTTCTATCTATACGCGCGACGGCCAGTTGATCGCCTCCACCGTGCAGGAAGGACTGATGCGGCAGCGCGTGGCAACGGACCTGGTCAAATAGCAGGCAAATCCGCTATTTTGCACAAAAAACATGCATAATTAGTGGGGTGAGATCCCCGCCGGCACCGGCTGCTCGAAAAATAATCAAATAATAACAGGAAGTTAAATCCGTGCCCGCCCTCTGGCACAGGTCTTGACTCTTGTCGCCCCGTCGACGTTCGCGCGGACCTCGCTTGCGGCTGGCTGATATGGGCCACGAGGGGGAGACGGGGGCGCCCGACGCAACGCGTCAAACCAACAATGGGGGTTCGCATGAAGCTCATCACAGCCATCATCAAGCCCTTCAAGCTCGAGGAGGTCCGCGCTGCGCTGACTGACCTCGGCCTGCAAGGCATGACAGTAACTGAGGTCAAGGGATACGGCCGCCAGAAGGGCCACACCGAGATCTACCGCGGCGCCGAATACGCCGTCAGCTTTCTACCCAAAGTGAAGATCGAGGTGGTCGTTGCCTCAGACAGCGTCGGCAAGGCGCTGGCAGCGATCCAGTCCGCCGCCAAGACCGGCCAGATCGGCGACGGCAAGATCTTCGTTTCGTCGATCGAAAACACGATCCGCATCCGCACGGGCGAGGCTGACGAGGATGCGCTCTAAAGCGCATCCCGCCTGGCGACGCCTCTTTTATCAAGAACGACAAATCCGGAGTAATGAGCCGATGTCCTCAACACTCATGAGACGCCTGGGAGTTGGCGCGTTTGCAGCCTCCCTCGCTTCCCTCGCATGTGCGGGCCTTGCCTTGGCGCAGGAGGCTGCCCCTGCCGCTGCCGCCGCCGCTGAGGCCGCCAAGCCGAAGCTCGATACAGGCGACACGGCCTGGATGCTCGTCTCGACAGCGCTGGTGCTGATGATGACGATCCCCGGCCTTGCACTGTTCTACGGCGGCATGGTGCGCAAAAAGAACGTGCTGGCGACTGTCATGCAGTCATTTGCCATCACCTCGCTTATCACCGTGCTGTGGTTCATCATCGGCTACAGCCTCGCTTTCTCCGATGGTGGCCCGTACAACGCCTATGTCGGTGGAACTTCGAACCTGTTCCTCAAGGGCATCGGCATGGAGAGCGCCAACGCGCTGGCCGCGACGATTCCCGAATACGTCTTCATGATGTTCCAGATGACGTTCGCGATCATCACGCCCGCCCTCATCGCGGGTGCCTACGCGGAGCGCATGAAGTTTTCCTCCATGCTCGTCTTCACGGCGCTGTGGTCGCTGATCGTCTATGCACCCGTCGCGCACTGGGTCTGGGGTGGCGGCATGCTCGGCTCTGACGGCGTGCTCGACTTCGCTGGCGGCACGGTGGTTCACATCAACGCCGGTGTTGCCGGCCTGATTACGGCGCTGGTGCTCGGTAAGCGCAAGGGCTACGGCACCGAGAACATGGCGCCTCACAACCTCGTCCTGTCGCTGATCGGCGCCTCGCTGCTGTGGGTCGGCTGGTTCGGCTTCAACGCCGGTTCGGCTGTTGCGGCGAACGCGCTTGCCGGTGTTGCCATGGCCAACACGCAGATTGCGACTGCGGCAGCTGCACTGACGTGGATGTTCGCGGAGTGGGCCGCGCGCGGTAAGCCCTCCGTCCTGGGCATCATCTCCGGCGCGGTCGGCGGTCTCGTCGCCATCACTCCCGCGGCAGGCTTCGTCGACCCGATGGGCTCGCTGTGGATCGGCATTGCCGGTGGTATCACGGGCTTCTTCTTCGCAGTCTACGTCAAGCACTGGCTGGGCTACGACGACAGCCTCGACGCCTTCGGTGTGCACGGCATGTGCGGCATCGTCGGCGCGCTCCTCACGGCGGTGTTTGCCTCGCCGGCTGTCAATGAGCTTGGCAAGGGCGCCAGCGTGATGACGCAGCTCTACGGCGTCGGTGTCACCATCGCCTGGTGTGCGATCGCCACGTTTGTCATCCTCATGATCGTGAAGCTCGTCATGGGCCTCAAGGTCGAGCAGAGCGCCGAGGTCGAGGGTCTCGATCTCCGACTGCATGGCGAGACCGTCCACTAGGCTACAGGACGCAAGCCTGGTGAACAGCAGGCGGCCGTAGTCCTCCCGGCATCGGCCGCCTGCCGGATCTGATCGCAGCACTAAGCGAGACTGGCTGTTTGCTCCCTAGAGCCATCTCGCCTGCGCGATCACCGATCGGTCGCGTCCCTCCATCACGATTGATCGGTTCGACCGGGCCCGAAGCGCGAGCTTCGGGCTCGACCGCGTTAGGGATTGGGTTGGCTCGCGGTGTAAGCGAGATGGCGCGGGAGCTGACCGCGCCTCCATGCGCCGACGAGAGTGAGCATTGTTGGCTATTCGGCTGAGCCAGGACCGATCCCCTGGGGTTTGCTGCGCTGTCCCCGTCTGCTAGAGCAATTTCCGACGATGTGGGGACCGGTCGGGCGAGCCAGAAAAACATGAGCAGAGGAATCGTGGCCGCCGGCCATCAGGCTACCGCCGCCGCGGCTGCCGAGGTGCTGCGTGCCGGCGGCAATGCTTTTGATGCCGCGATCGCGGGCCTTTTTGCCGCATGTGTCGCCGAGCCGGTCTTGGCGTCCCCCGGCGGCGGCGGTTTCCTGATGGCGCATGATCCGCACGCCGGTGGCGATCTGCTCTATGACTTCTTCGTCGACACGCCGCGAGCCAAGCGCCCTGCGCCCGAGCAGCACTTCTTTGCCGTCGAGGTCGACTTCGGCCCAGCCACTCAGGAGTTTCACATCGGCCTGGGGGCTGCTGCCACGCCAGGCTTCGTGCCGGGGCTTTTTTCGGTTCATCGCGCACACGGCCGCCTGCCGATGGCCGACCTGCTCGCACCGGCGATTGCCGCAGCCCGCGACGGCGTCGCCGTCAACGCGTTCCAGGCCTACCTGTTCGCCATCGCCGCTCCTATCTACACCCGCGAACCGCAGGCAACGGCCATTTTTGCACCTGACGGTCAGCCCCTGCGCGAAGGCGATCGCTTGGTCAATTCAGCGCTGGCCGAGACGTTTCACCTGCTGGCGCGCGAAGGCGAAAATCTCTTCCGCGATGGTGCGGTTGGGCGCGAGATGGTGCGCCAGTCGCGCGAGCTGGGCGGCCACATCGGCCAGCAGGACCTCGTCGGCTACATGGTGGAGCCTCGCACGCCGCTCGTCAGCCACCACAAGGGAGCAAGTCTCTTCCTCAATCCCGCTCCTGCCGCGAGCGGCCCATTGATCGCCTTCGCGTTGCGGCTTGTCGAGAACCTCACCGGTGATCGTGCGCCCGGTATCGTCGAACTGGCCGAGGCGATGTCCGCTACCAACACTGTGCGCCGTACTCATGGTCATGCGCCCGATCGCTTGCTCGACAGCGACCTCATCGCCGCTCACCTGGCTTCGCTCACTGGTCATGCCGAGGCTTACCGTGGCACGACACACATCTCGGTGGTTGATGCGGAGGGCCGCGCCGCTTCGGCCACGGTCTCCAACGGCGAGGGTAACGGCGTTCTTGTCGGTCCCTTCGGCTTCATGCTCAACAACATGCTGGGCGAGGAGGATCTCAATCCGGACGGCTTCGGCCTCTGGCAACCGGGCACACGCATGTCGAGTATGATGGCGCCGACCATCGTTCGCACCGCCGATGGCCGTCTCATAGCCTTGGGTTCTGGCGGATCAAACCGCATCCGCACTGCAATCCTGCAGGTCGTGATTAATGCCATCGACCGTGGCATGAGCCTCGCCGACGCCGTTGTTGCGCCGCGTCTGCATGTCGAGAAGTGCGGCACTGTCAGTTACGAGGCACAGTTCGAGACCGCCGACATCTCTGCTTTGTTGGCGAGGTTCGCTGACGCGCGCGCATGGCCAGAGCCCAACATGTTCTTCGGTGGCGTCCACGCCGTGGAGCGCGATCGCCACGGTCTTATGAGCGGCATCGGTGATCCGCGCCGCGCCGGCGTCGTGCTGGCGGTCGGGGCGTGACTGGCCCATGTTTTAGGATCGAATTCGCGCAACCACCGATCTAGCCGGAAACAATGATCTGTGTCCCTCGACGCAGACGCGCTACCACCTGCCGCAGGTCCTTCTCCGAGAGGGCGATGCAGCCTTCCGTCGGCCGGAAGCCAACCCGGGCAACGTGCATGAAGATGGCACTGCCGCCGCCCTGTACACGCGGTCTCTGATTGTGGTCCAGCACGACGACGAGATCATAGAGCCGGTCCGCCCGCCAGAGGTGCTCGGCGCTGGCCGGATAGGGCAGCCGCACGGGTCGATTGTAGTTTCTGTCGCCGGCCGCGTCGCACCAGCCGTCCAATGGACCGATCGGGCGTACCGCCAACCCGCAGCGGGGGCGGAGCGTGCGGTCAGGTCTATATAGGACACTGAGGGGGCGCCAGCGGCCGACCGGGGTGGCGCCGTCTCCTTCCCGCTTGCGGCTCTGCCGGCCGGTCCGCCCCAGGGCGATCGGGTAGCGCCGGTAACCATCGAGCAGCCAACCCATGCTGTTAACTGATGACAACGCCGTCACGCGCATTTTATGAGGTTTGAGCAGCATCAGAACGGATTCTCGGGCAGAAGGTGGCCACCGGCGCGGGAATTCTTCAACACTACCTCATGCGCCGCCCCAATGCTAAAGTCCCGCCACAACGCTGTTCGCCATACATAATGGAGTCACTTTGAAATGAGCACGGCCCGAAAGATTCTGATTGTCGACGACGATGAGGATCTGCGCTCCTCGCTCCGCGATCAGCTCGCTCTGCACGATGAGTTCGAGGTCACGGTGGCAGGCACCGCCTCGAAGGGGGTTGAGACCGCCAAGGGAGACCACTTCGATCTCGTCCTGTTCGACGTCGGGCTGCCCGACATGGATGGTCGCGAGGCAGTGAAGCTGCTTCGCAAGTCGGGCTTCAAGGGGCCGGTCGTCATGCTCACGGGCAACGACAGCGATGCTGACCAGATCCTGGGGCTCGATGCCGGCGCCAACGACTACGTGACGAAGCCGTTCAAGTTCGCCGTGCTGCTCGCACGCATCCGTGCCCAGCTCCGCCAGCACGAGCAGAGCGAGGACGCTGTTTTCGCTATCGGCCATTACACCTTCAAGCCGGCTTCCAAGCTTCTTGTCGACGAGAAGGGCAGCAAGATCCGCCTGACCGAAAAGGAAACCTCGATCCTGAAGTACCTCTACCGCGCAGGCGAGAAGGTCGTGACGCGCGATGTGCTTCTGCACGAGGTCTGGGGCTATAACGCCGGCGTCACGACGCACACCCTTGAGACCCACATTTATCGTTTGCGCCAAAAGATCGAGCGGGACCCCTCCAATGCGGAGCTCCTGGTGACGGAAACGGGTGGCTATAAGCTCGTTCCCTGACGCGGGGCACCCGTCTCTGCCGGCGGCTCGCCGGAAAGCGATTACCGCTCTTGATTGTCATGCGCCCGCCGCCAAGGCGGGCGCATTTGTTTGTGCGGTGTATGCAACCCGGACATGCCCCCGTTGCGGCCTCACGCAATTATCTCGCAATTGAGCTGAATTTGTCCGACCACGTTCATTGGGCGCTGTCCATCGTTGAAATTTGGCCTTGGCCGTTAACCTGATCCGCATTCCCCGCAAATAAAGATCGCCCCAGTCGAAGAACAACCCGATCAACCCAGGGGTTCGGTCATGTCTCAGTATCTCAAGCGCTTTTTCACCCACAAAGGGCTGGCGAAGCTCGTGCAGCGCTGGCGAGAGGACCAGCAGGGCGGCGTCGCCTTGCTGTTCGGACTGACCTTCGTCCTTATGCTGTTGTTCGTGGCCGGAGCCGTCGATTACAGCCGCTGGCTCGCCGCCCGCACAAATACGCTCTCGGCGGTCGATTCGGCCGTCCTTGCCGGTGCCCGTTCGCTGCAGACCGACAATGATAACGTTGCCGCTGCAGTGGCCGCGGCCAACCGCTACTACAAGGAAAACACACGCAATCTGGACGTCGTCGACGATACCGTCCGCTTCTTGCCTTTGGAGAACAACGCCGGGATGAAGGCGACCGGACAGTCCTATGTCGTGACACCGTTCCTGAACATCATCGGCATCCCGAGGCTGCCGGTCCTCAATGCCGCCGAGGGCAAGATCTCCGAGGCAGTCATCGCCAGTGGCGGCAAGAGCCGGGGCGAGAACGAAATCTCGATCATGCTCGACATCACCGGCTCGATGAGAGGCCAGAAGATCGTTGACCTGCAGGACGCCGCCAAGGATCTGATCGACATCGTGCTGCTGAAAGAGGACGGCCAAACGCGCGTCGCGCTCGTCCCGTTCTCCGAGGCCATCAACATCGAGAAGAATTGGGCAGCCGAGGTCGTCTCGAACGGTCCGCAGCGTTACACCTTCCGGGACTGGTGGGGCCGTACACAGCGCTGGCAGCTCGATGGGCTGTGCGCAACGGAGCGTACGGGTGCGGACGCCTTTACCGACGCTTCGCCCGATGGCCAGAACAAGCTCGGCCACTTCTATTCGAGCGATGGCGAGTGCATGCCCAAATCTGGCACCGTCATCCCGCTGTCCTCTGACAAGTCGAAGCTGAAGCAGTCGATCGATGGCTATCAGGCGAGCGGCAACACGGCCGGACATCTGGGCACCGCCTGGGCCTGGTACATGCTCTCTCCCAACTGGGCGCAACGCGTGCCGCCGACCAGCCGTCCCGGCCCCTATGGCGATCCGAACATCAACAAGATTGCCATCCTGATGACGGACGGCGAATACAACACGGAGTACTGCAACGGCGTCACCACGTCATACATCAACTGCAACTCGCCGAACGGCTCCTCGACGACCCAGGCCCGCACGTTGTGCACCAACATGAAGGCCGCCGGCATCACGGTCTATACCGTCGGCTTCCAGTTGGCGCGTGGCGGCGAGTCCTACGAGACGATGCGCCAGTGCGCGACCGATCCATCGAGCTTTTTCTCCGCTGATGACGGTGATGGACTGAAGCAGGCGTTCCGCGATATCGCCCTGCAGATATCGACGCTCTATCTGACGCGCTGACAAGGCCACTCGTGCACGACGGTTCGTGCGAAACGACAACGCCCGCCCCGATAAGGGCGGGCGTTTGGCATTTGTCGTAGAACCGGTCGCTTTGGCGCTATGCCGCCTTGTTCAGCATGTTGCGCGTGATCATCTCTTCGGCGATCTGGATGGTATTGAGTGCGGCGCCCTTCAGCAGATTGTCGGAGACAATCCACAGTACCAATCCATTCTCCACCGTCGCATCCTCGCGGATGCGGCTGACGTAGGTATCGAACTCACCTGCGCATTCGACCGGCGTCGCATAGCCGCCGGGCTCACGCTTGTCGACGACGGCGATGCCCGGCGCATTGCGCAACAGCTCGCGAGCCTCCTCGGCCGAGAGCGGCTTCTCCAGCTCCAGGTTGACGGCCTCCGAATGGCCGACGAACACCGGGACGCGCACACATGTCGCCGTCACCTTGATGCGGGTGTCCATGATCTTCTTGGTCTCCGCCATCATCTTCCATTCCTCCTTCGTGTAGCCGTCCTCCATGAAGACGTCGATGTGAGGAATGCAGTTGAAGGCGATCTCCTTCGTGAACTTCTTCGGCGCAACTTCGGTGCCAGGAACGTACTTCGCCTTGGTCTGCTGCCACAGCTCGTCCATGGCTTCCTTGCCCGCGCCCGAGACGGACTGATAGGTCGAGACGACAATGCGCTTGATCGTCGCCGCGTCGTGGATCGGCTTCAGCGCGACGACCATCTGCGCGGTCGAGCAGTTGGGATTGGCGATGATGTTCTTCTTGGTGTAGCCGGCGATTGCTTCCGGGTTGACCTCGGGCACGATCAGCGGCACGTCCTGGTCGTAGCGCCAGCACGACGAGTTATCGATGACGACGCAACCCTTCTGTCCGATCCGCGGCGCCCACTCCTTGGAGACCGACGAGCCCGCCGACATCAGGCAGAAGTCGACACCAGTGAAGTCAAAGCTGTCGAGATCGCGGCACTTGAGCGTTTTGTCGCCAAAGGAGACTTCGGTGCCGATCGAACGCCGCGAGGCGAGCGGGATGACCTCGTCAGCCGGGAAGCGGCGCTCGTGGAGCACGTTCAACATCTCGCGGCCCACGTTGCCTGTAGCGCCGACGACAGCAACCTTGTAGCCCATGACTTTTCAAGTCCTTGCGTGTGAGTGGCGCGCAGCCGGACGCCGTCCGTGCGCGAATTGCGGCCATGCCAGTTCTCAGCGCGATCCCTTACGCAAGCTTGGCCCCCAATTCAAGGTGATCTCTCGATGCAGGCCGGCAACGGCTTCGCCCCTTGGCGGCTGAGCGGCGGCACGGTTCGGCCGGAGCTGCGACGGAACCGCACCGCCGCCAGCGTTTCTGCTCGAACAGGACGCCAGAATGGATCATCGAGCGGGGTGAATTTTCGTGAAAGATCAGAACCATAAGCTTAGCGCTGCGACTATAGGGCTGCACTGGCTCATTGCCGTTGCCATGATCGGGATGCTCACGTTCGGCCTGATCCTGGAGGACATGCCCAAGGGCGAGGCCAAATCGGCACTGATCTGGTGGCATAAGGGAATTGGCGTCGCCGTCCTGGCTTTCGCCTTGTGGCGGTTCGGTTGGCGTCTCGTCGAAGGTTTCCCCTCCGCGCTGTCGCGTGCGCCCGCGTGGCAGGAGCGCGTGGCTGGCGCCACCCATTGGCTCCTGCTACTCGGCACGCTCTTCATGCCCATCTCCGGCATGATGATGTCGCTCGGCAAGAACCGTCCGATCGATGTCCTTGGCCTGTTCACGATCCCCGCGATCGGCGAACAGCCTGTCCTGGATCAGGTGGGTCAGGTCATCCACGGTCTCGGCGGCAAGCTGCTGATCGCGGCGATCATCCTGCATGTCGTCGGCGCGCTGAAGCACCAGCTCGTCGACAAGGACGGCACGCTCGCCCGCATGACTGGGCGTCTGGTCGCATCTGATACGCATCGAGCCTGACGTTCGCCGGTCTTTGGGGGTGGCACACCGCGCCACCCTGGTGCCGACACACTTTCAGGATCTATGGTGCCGGGACGGTCAGTGCCAGGAGATCGACATGAAAGTTGTCCGCCGACGTTGTGCGGGGCGCACGTCGTCAGCACAAGTGGCTGGCTGCGCCATTGTCGCAGTCTGTGCCGGTATGTTCGCCGGTTCTGCCACCGCTGACGACCAGTGGATGAGCGAAGACGCCATGCGCCAGACATTTGCCGGTGTGACACTCGACGGCAAGTACGGCTCCGGCCGCCCGTTCACTGAGACCTACGACAAGGATGGCCGGCTCGAGTACCGCGGCGTGGAGGCCGTGATCGGTGGTCGCTGGTCGGTGAAGGCTGGCACCTTCTGCACCATCTACGACAATGACTCGACCGGCGGCTGCTTCCGCGTCAAGCAGGTCGCCGGCAACTGCTATGAATTCTATTTCGTCGCGCGCACCGAAGCTCAGGCACAAGCCGATCCGGGAAGTCCGGCCTGGACCGCCCGCGGCCATGTCGTGGGCAAACCGGGCACGTGCGCGGAACAGCATAACGTCTGAGCCAAACGCCACCTGTTCATGCGAACAGGTTCTCCATGCTGAAGCGTGCCTGACGTCAGACCGTACCACGCACCCGCTTTTCAAGTATCGCGGCGAGCCGGTTGAGGTCCGTCTGGTCGATCGGGCCGATAATCATGAATTGGTGCGTTCCCGCTCCCCAGCTGTAGCTCGCAAGCCCGGTTCGCGTCGCCGATCCAGCCGTGCCATCGTCTCCGGTCGTCAGGCAGAATGCGATCGGCATGCCTGCCTGGTCGGTGTAGAGGATCTGAATGACAGGCTGGCCCTTGAACCCGAGCGTTTGAATGCGACGCAGCTTGAGCCCGTCGACCGAACCGATCGCGTCGAGCGACAGGGGCATGCGAACCGCAGCCGCGGCCCGCTCCAGATCACTCTTCATCTGTGACGCATCGATATTCAAGTTTGCGACCGTTTCGGGGACATAGAGCGATTGGTACTGTGCCACCACATTGCGCCAGTCCTGTTGCGCGTTGAACAAGTAGAACGTGGCCAAGGCGCAGACGACGATTGATGCGGCGAGGCCGGCGACAAGCGGTGCGCTCCGCCAGGGCCGCCGCGGGGCCGGTGCAATTGTCTTGGCGAGCCGCTCAACCCGCTCAGGTCCGGGAATCTGCTTGAACGCTTCCGCGACGATCGGGGCGACGTCGTCCAGCGCCATGACACGTCGCTCGAGATCCTGGTCAATGAGCAAGTCGGCCTCGATCTCCCGACGCGTGGCATCGGGAAGCTTTCCGTTGAGGAAGTCGAGCAACGTCTGATCCGAATAATTCATTGCCGCGTCGCCTTCCAGCTCGTGGCCGCATCCTCTCTCAGGTCTGCCAAAGCGGCACGTGCGGTTGCAAGTCGACTCATGATCGTTCCGATAGGCACGTTTAAGATCGACGCGGCCTCGCTGTAGGTGAACTGCTATACGTAGACGAGTTCCACAGCAGCCCGCTGCGCCTCTGGCAAGTCTAGAATCTTAGCACACACCTGTGACGCAAAGGTTCGCAACTCCACGCCACAGGCGCGGTCGATCAGCTCGCTCGGCGCGGCGGTGTCGAGGCTGCCCGTCCGTCGCACGGCTTCCGCCCTGAGCTCGTTGAGCCAGATCGAGCGGCAGATCGTCAACAGCCAGCCGCTGAGCCTATTGTCGCGACGCCATTGATGCGCCTTCTCCAGCGCCCTGACACACGTCGCCTGCGTGAGATCATCGGCCATGTCGGGCCGTCCCGCCAGTGACAGCGCGAAGCGCCATACGGAGGGCAAGACGGTGACGATCTCCGAGCGCAGTTCGTCTGCCGGATTTTTTTCGTGGACCATCGAATAAACTCTCGACTTGCCGTGTCTACCCGACGTCCCCGGCCTCGCTCGTGATCGCGGCGCGCCTGCGAAAGCGCCTGCCTCGCCTGCTGGAGGGCACCCTTTCTGGTCCGACTGTGACGATATCAGACACGGAGAAGATGAATGAAGCCAAGACGGTTAGCAATCCTGGCCGCACTGACGACACTGACACCGGTGACGTGCTGGGCGCAGGATGCAAGCAACAAGATCGTGACCTCGGAGCATACCTACGCTCTGACCAAGGTTGCCGATGGCCTCGAGAACCCCTGGGGTCTCGACTGGCTGCCCAACAAGCAGATCCTCGTTACCGAGCGCGCCGGTCGCATGCGCATCGTATCGCCGGATGGCAAGGTTTCCGAGCCGCTGACCGGCCTGCCCGAAATCACCAGCGAGTCCCGTGATGGTCTGCTGGATGTCGCCGTCAGCCCGGCATTCGCGAAGGACAAGGCGATCTTCTTCGCCTATTCGAAGAAAGACGGAAAATCACGTTGGCTCGAGGTGGCATCCGCGCACCTGGAGGGCAGCGCTCTCAAGGATGTGAAGACCATCTTCTCGTCAGGCGTGAAGGTCGAGAAGGACCAGGGCTTCGGCTCGCGCATCCGCTTCGATCGTGATGGCAATTTGGTCATCTCTGTCGGAGACCATGCGGCGAAGGACAACGCCCAGAATCCGTCGAATGCACTTGGCTCGATCATTCGGATCAAGCCCGACGGCACACCGGCCAACAAGAACCCCGGCGGCAAGCTGCATCCGGCAATCTTTGCCTATGGCTTCAAGAATCCGCAGGGACTGACGATTGATCCCAAGGGGAACATCTGGGCAGTCGATCACGGCGGCATGGGCGGCGACGAGATCAACCGCGTCGAAAAGGGCAAGAACTACGGTTGGCCGACGCGCGCCTTCGGTGGCGGCAATGCGCCGGGAGCCGAGAAGGGTGGCGACTTCGTGGAGCCGTTCTTCACCTGGGGTGCTTCGCCCGTCATGGCGCCTTCGGGTTTGGAGATCTATACCGGCAAGGACTTCCCGAACTGGACGGGCGACCTGTTCACCGGCTCGTTGACTCAAGGCACGCTGGTCCGCGTGATGTTGAGCAAGTCTGGTTCCGTCATTGGCACCGAGAATATCATCGACACCAAGCTCGGCCGAATCCGCGAGGTCCGCCAGGGCCCCGACGGACACCTCTATGTTCTCAACGACGAGTCCAAGGGCGGCATCTACCGCATCGATCCGGTGAAGTGATCCAAGCATGCTTAGCTGAAGTGCGTAGCGGTTCAGCGTGAAAAGCATGCTCGCAAGAAAATCAAAGCGCGGTTGCCGTCTCACGAACGGCAATCGCGCTTTACGGCGTCCAGGTTAGGAAGTTGGCGATCAGCTTCAGGCCGAGCGTTTGACTCTTTTCCGGATGGAATTGAGTGCCCGCCATGTTGTCCTTCGCAACGAACGCCGTAATAGGTCCGCCATAATCCGTGCGGGCAACGATGTGCGCTTCGTCTTTGGCGACGAAGTGATACGAGTGCACGAAATAGGCGTGCAGCCCGGCCGGTCCCGTTGCGATGCCATCGAGCAGGGCATGCGGTGTCACGACGTTCAGAGTGTTCCAGCCCATGTGCGGGATCTTCAACGTCGGGTCGGACGGCGCAATGTGTGCAACCTCGCCGGCAATCCAGTTCAAGCCGTCGGTCACGCCATGCTCAAGCCCGCGCGTTGCCATCAGCTGCATGCCGACGCAAATACCGAGGAACGGGCGGCCTTTGCCGCGCACAGTCTCCTCCAACGCTTCGCGCATGCCCGGCACCGCTTCCAGCCCCCGCTTGCAGTCGGCGTAGGCACCGACGCCCGGCAGCACGACGCGCTCGGCGGCGGCCACCTGTTCGGGCCTCGTCGCGAGAACAGGCTTCAGAGCGCTGCCGCTTTCCCGGGCGGAGCGTTCGAAGGCCTTGAGGGCCGAATGGAGATTGCCCGACCCGTAATCGATGATGGCGACTGTCTGCATGGGATCGTGTCGGCCCTCAGCGGGGGCGGGAGAGGAATGCGAACGGGCCGCGCTTTGATGCGCGAGGCTCGGCCGTGCCGTCGTGCGTGGCCGTCTGTGCTTGGGCCGCAGCGGCATGAGACGTTGCGGTGGACTCGGCCCTGCGAACCATCTGCTGCGTCGGCAACCAGCCTGCGAAGAAGCGGCGCTCGCAGTCGGCAAGGCCGCGCCCGGTAACCGAGCCCAGTGCTTGCCAGCCGCCTGCCTCGAGCTTGATGGTTTTCAGCCAATGCGCCTCGAAGCCAACAACGGCGTTGAGGGCGATCAGAAACGGGCCGAACAATGCCTGGTCGACCCCGGCCGCGGCAAGGATCAGATAGCCGAGGCCGGCAACAGCCAGATATCCAAGTGTCGCCAGCCACAGGCGGTTGGCGATGAGCCACAGCGGCCCGAACAGGAATGCGCTCCAGGTGAAGCCGTCCTTCAGGAACACCATCGCTTCGGCCCGGTCGAGCCGGTCGGGTGGCGTCGTAGGCGGCTCATGGACAGTGAATACAGTCATGCGCTTTTGTGTCGGGAATGGCCAAACGGTGACGATCATCCGGTGAGCGTTCCTTTCGTCGAGGGAACCCGGCCCGCCTGACGCGGATCGAGACTGACGGCCTGACGCAAGGCTCGCGCCAAACCCTTATAGCAGGTCTCGGCGATGTGATGGTTGTTCTCGCCGTAGAGGTTCTGGATATGCAGGGTGATGCCCGCATTCTGGGCGAATGCCTGGAACCACTCGCGGAACAGCTCCGTGTCCATCTCGCCGACCTTCGGTCGCGAGAAATCCACCTTCCAGATGAGATAGGGGCGGCCGGACACATCGATGGCGACACGCGTCATCGTCTCGTCCATGGGCAGGTGCACGTCCGCATAGCGTGTGATGCCGACCTTATCGCCCAGAGCTTTGGCCACGGCCTGGCCCAGCACGATGCCGGCGTCCTCGACGGTGTGATGGTAATCGATGTGCAGATCGCCCTTCGCTTTCAGCTTGATATCGATCAGGCCATGGCGCGCGAGCTGCTCCAGCATGTGGTCGAGAAAACCGATGCCGGTCGAAATGTCATAGGCGCCGGTGCCGTCGAGATCGATCTCGGCAGTGATATCGGTCTCCTTGGTGCGGCGCTCGATCATGGCTTTGCGGCTCACGGGAGGTCCCTCGCTCTCAATCTTGCCCTCATTCCAACAAGCGTTTATCAGCTCGGCTTCGCGCCTGCCAGCATTTGCAGGTGCAACTGGCGGCCCGGAGAAGCTTGAAAGTGCGGTCGCAGCATCCTTAATCTCCCTCATGGAACGCGCCGCTTGCGCCGCCAAGGAGCCCATGTCCAACTCGCCACATGTCCCGCCCTCGGCCACCGATGCCTCGCAATGGCACGGCACCACCATCCTCACCGTGCGCAAGGGGGGACAGGTCGTGATCGCCGGCGACGGCCAGGTGAGCCTCGGGCAGACGATCATCAAGGCCAATGCGCGCAAGGTACGCCGCCTCGGCAAAGGCGACGTGATCGGCGGGTTCGCGGGTGCGACCGCTGACGCGTTCACCTTGTTTGAGCGGCTCGAAGCCAAATTGGAGCAATATCCAGGCCAGCTGATGCGGGCCTGTGTCGAGCTCGCCAAGGACTGGCGGACGGACCGCTACTTGCGGCGCTTGGAAGCCATGATGATCGTCGCCGATGCCTCCACAACTCTGGTGCTGACGGGCACCGGCGACGTCCTTGAGCCCGAGGCGCACATCATGGGCATTGGCTCGGGCGGAAACTATGCCCTGGCGGCTGCGCGGGCACTTGCCGATCAGCCTCTGTCGGCTGAGGAGATCGTGCGCCGGGCGATGTCCATTGCCGCCGACATCTGCGTCTATACCAACGCGAACGTCGTGGTGGAGAGCCTGGCGTCGAGCCGATGAGCAACCTCACGCAATCATGGCTCCTTCTTTTCGTTGCGGGCGCCTTGGAAGTCGCGACCACGACCGTGTTCCGCTACACCGGCGGCCTGACGCGGGTGGTGCCGACGGCCGCGTTCTTTGTCCTCGGCATCGCCAGCTTCTATTTTCTCTATCGATCGTTGGCCGCAATACCGCTCGGCACCGCCTATGCCGTGTGGACCGGGATCGGCGCGGCAGGCACGGCGCTCATCGGCATCTACGTCTACGCGGAACCGGCCACCACTGCCCGCCTCGTCCTTTTGTTCATCCTGATCGGCTCGATCATGGGACTTAAGCTCGTATCCAACAGTTAGGCTCCCGACAGATGACCTCCTTCTCCCCCCGCGAAATCGTCTCCGAACTCGATCGCTTCATCGTTGGTCAGGCTGATGCCAAGCGCGCGGTCGCCATCGCTTTGCGCAACCGCTGGCGCCGCCAGCAGCTCTCTGACGACCTGAAAGAGGAGGTTCTCCCCAAGAACATCCTGATGATCGGCCCGACGGGTGTCGGCAAGACGGAAATCTCGCGGCGGCTCGCGAAGCTTGCGGGCGCCCCGTTCCTGAAGGTGGAAGCAACCAAGTTCACCGAAGTCGGCTACGTTGGCCGCGACGTTGAGCAGATCGTCCGTGATCTCGTCGAGGTGGCGATCGGTCTTGTTCGCGAGGCCAAACGCAAGGACGTGCGTGCCAAGGCCGAGAAGGCCGCCGAGGAGCGCGTGCTCGATGCCCTCGTCGGACCAACAGCCTCGCCCGCGACGCGCGATGCTTTCCGCAAGCGCCTGCGCGCGGGCGAACTCAACGACAAGGAAATAGAGATCCAGGTTTCCGAGACGGGCGGCGGCATGCCCGTGTTCGAGATCCCAGGCATGCCCGGTGCGTCGATGGGTGCCATCAATATCCAGGACATGCTCGGCAAGGCGTTCGGTGGGCGGACGAAGCCACGCCGCGTCAGCGTCGCCGACAGCTATGACGTCCTCATCCAAGAGGAAAGCGACAAGCTGATCGACAGCGACCAGATCACGTCTGAAGCGATCCGCGCGGTTGAGAACGACGGCATCGTCTTCCTCGATGAGATCGACAAGATCTGCTCGCGCTCCGAGGCCGGCCGGTCAGGCGCCGATGTCTCGCGCGAGGGTGTGCAGCGTGATTTGCTGCCCTTGATCGAGGGCACGACGGTGGCGACAAAGCACGGCCCGGTGAAGACGGACCATGTCCTGTTCATCGCCTCGGGCGCTTTCCATGTCGCCAAACCCGCCGACCTGTTGCCGGAGCTGCAGGGGCGCCTGCCCATCCGCGTTGAGCTGACCGCGCTGAGCCGCGACGATTTCCGCCGCATCCTCACCGAGCCGGAAGCCAATCTCATCCGCCAGTCGGTCGCGCTGCTCGCCACCGAAGGCGTGACGCTCGACTTCACCGACGACGCCATCGAGGCGCTCGCCGACACCGCGGTCTCGGTCAACGCAACGGTCGAGAACATCGGCGCGAGGCGTTTGCAGACCGTTATCGAACGCGTGTTGGAAGAAATTTCGTTCAATGCCTCCGACAAATCCGGGCAGTCGGTGACCATCGATAAGGCCTATGTGGAAACGCGGATCGGCGATCTGGCGCGGAACGCGGACCTGTCCAAGTTCATCTTATAGGCTGGCCGGACCGGGCAAGGCGACACCAGCCGTGCTAGGGTGTCGGTTCGATGGTCTTGCCTCTCGCCGCACATGTCAGCCAACGGTCGTGCCAGCCTCATCCAGTCGCTCGAGATCCTGTCCGATCTCGACGAGGGGTTGCGCGCGGCAATAGCCGCCGAGATGGAAACCAGCGCCGTCAAGCGTGGCGATATGTTGGTGAGGCAGGGCGATGCTGCGGATGCAATGTACATCGTCGTGTCCGGTCGGTTCGCGGTGCTGCTCGATGGCCGCGCCCAACCCATCTCAGAAATCGGACCCGGCCAGCCCATCGGAGAGATCGCGTTTCTGGCCGGTGGCGCGCGAACGGCGTCGGTGGTCGCATTGCGCGACAGCCTGGTGCTCCGGCTCGATCGCGAACGGTTCGACCGGTTGACGGCACAAAACCCCACCTTGTGGCGGCTCGTCACGGTGGCCCTGGCACGCCGCGTCGCCGATCTCAACGTCGCGCGCCCCGCGCCGCCTGATCCGCGGCCGCGGACGATTGGAGTCATTCGTGCCGGCGGCGCACCGGTTCCGGAACGCTTCGTGATGGCACTTGCGGCAACGCTCGGTCAGCCGTCGCAGAAACGCAAAGTGCGCGGGCGGCGCGTGCAGACTGTCGACGCAACGCGGGCAGAGACACTTCTCGCCGATGCTGGCTCTTACGATTCACCCGAGGCGACCGCGGCATTCAACGACCTGGAGCGGCAATCCGATTTCGTCATCTATGTCGCCGGCAACGAACTCGACGCGTGGTCGGACAAGGCGATCAGACAGGCCGACATCGTGCTTGAGGTCGGCGTATTCGGCGCGGACCCTGCGATCAACGCTCTGGAAGCGCGCGCCGCGGCACTGCTGCCGCAGACGTCGCGGCGCCTCGTCCTCCTGCACGAGCACCGGCATGTGATCTCGGGCACACGCGCGTGGTTGGCGCATCGCGACGTCGCCATGCATCATCACGTGGCGCTCGCTGAGGCAGAAGATTTCGCGCGGCTGGCCCGCTTCCTCAAGGGCACGGCATTGGGCCTCATCGCGTGCGGCGGAGGCGCCCTATGTACCGCCCAGATCGGCCTTTATCGCGCATTCCTGGAGGCAGGAGTGCGATTCGACATCAT
>JACKJI010000035.1 GCA_020638035.1 Hyphomicrobiaceae bacterium | reverse complement strand
TGCAGTCCGGTCGGCCGCGTTTCAGCAGCAGCGGATAGAGCGCTTCCAGGACCTCGGCCGATCCCATCTTTGCGGCAACGCTCACGCACAATGCCTCGCGCGTATACTCATCGAGCACGGTGAGCATCTTGTAGGGGCGACCGTTGCTCAGCCTGTCGTGGACGAAGTCGATCGACCAGATGTGATTTTGGTATTTTGGCCTCAGCCGGATCACCGATGCGTCATGATGATAAAGGCGCTTGCGCTTCCTGTGCCGCTGCGGCAGCTGCAGGCCTTCCTCGCGCCACAGCCGCTCAATCTTCTTGTGATTGGCCCGCCAGCCCTCGGCCTCGAGCAGTTCACCCACCTTGCGATAGCCGTAGCGGCCGTACTGCTTGGCCAGCCGGATCAGGGCGAGACGCAGCTCATCGTCATTGTCCTCACACGACCTGTACTGCAGCGTGCTGCGTGCGAGCCCGACAACCTGGCATGTGCGGCGCTCCGACGTGCCGAGCTTCTGGCGCGTGTGAACGACCGCGGCGCGGAGCTGGCCGGTGCTCAGCCCTTCGGCTTTAAAAAATCGAGGCTCTCCTTGAGGATCAGCTTGTCGAGTTCCAGATCGGCGACGATCTTCTTCAAGCGCTGGTTCTCCTTCTCGAGTGCCTTCATCTCTGAAAGCTGAGACCGTGCCATGCCGCCGAACTTCTTGCGCCAGTTGTAGTAGGTCGCGTCGCTGATCCCAGCACTCCGGCAGGCTGACGTAACGTCACTGCCTGACGCTAGACGCACCTCGATCTCGCGCAACAGCTTCAGTATGTCCTCGTCGGAATGCCGCTTCCGGGCCATCGTTCGCTCCTCTCACAAGACGCTACATGATGGCCCAGTTTTAGGGGGCTAAGACAGGTTTCAGTCCGAAGCGCTGTTCGGTCCGCTCGATCATCGTCCGTGAGGCGCCTACTTCCGCCTGGCGAATGGCACGTGAGGCTTCGACGTCGACAATGATCTCGTACCGAGCGTCGATCAGGTAGTTGTTGGCATAAGCAAAGGTCGCCTTACTTTTCTGAGCACCGGTCCACTGGGCGGCGGGATCGGACGGGGCGACGAACTTCAGTGTTACGGGAGACGCCTTGCCGTAAGCCGCATCATCGAGAGTTTCGAGATATTCGCGAACAGCCCGACACGCCGTCACCGGGTCGATGTGCTTGTCCCACTCCGATCCTGGCTTCGAGCGGCACTTATTGGCATCGGCCTCAGCAATACCCGGGAATCGCAGATGAACACCGTAAAATAGGCCGGGGCGCGACTTCGAAGCCACAGGTTGTATATTGTTTGTATGATTTCGAGGATATGGCGTTGACGACTCCGTGTCGTCGCCGCCTGAATAATTGCAGCTCAAATTAGTGGTCCGAATGGACCGGCAGCGGACGAATTTTCGTCCACGGTGCGGGGTGCTGCGATATTGCGGGTGGGGTTGATGACCATGTTCTTGCGGGGGATCTCAGCGCTCGTCTTCGCCGCGCTCTTTGTGGCGCTGCCATCACAAGTGGCTGCGCAATCTTACGCGCCGGTCGGCCCTCAAACGAACGTTCCAGTGTCGACAGTGACCGGCGGCGGGTGGACCGAATGTTTCAAACAAACCTTTAATGGCAACGGCCACACTTTAGTTGCGTCAGTGCTGAGCGCATGCAGCGGCACCGAACTTATGATGGCCTGTCGATTAACGGGAAGTAGCACGCTAACACTATTGGCCCAGGCGTCAAAATCGGATGTCACCGTTGATACAGGAACTGGCAATACAACGCATAATGCAAATGGAGTTGAATGGTATTTCAATGACAACTATTCGTGGGGGTTTGCGAACGGAGGCGACACAGTAACCAGGAACAGTTGCGACACGCAAAGCACAAACGCCAACCTGCGCATGTGCATACATACTCATGACTTTGGTGTCGGTGGGTGGCGCTGTGGCAGCGCCACTGGCCTGAACAACAGTCCGACTTACGAA
>JACKJI010000034.1 GCA_020638035.1 Hyphomicrobiaceae bacterium | reverse complement strand
TAGGCATCGCGATCGATCGGAGCCGGCAGCAGGTCGACGACGGCGTCGAGCAGCGGCTGCACACCCTTGTTCTTGAACGCCGAGCCACACAGCATCGGGTAGAACTTGTTGGCGATCGTGCCCTTGCGCAGCAGCTTGCGAATCGTGTCGGCGTCGGGCTCGTTGCCCTCGAGATAAGCCTCCATCGCCGCGTCGTCCATCTCGACGGCCGCTTCGATCATGAGGCCGCGAAACTCCGCGGCCTTATCAGCGAGGTCGGCGGGAATGTCGACGTAACGGAACGTGGCACCCTTGTCGTCGCCGTCCCAGATCAGACCGCGCATCTCGATCAGGTCAACGACACCGACGAAATCACTCTCCTGGCCGATCGGCAGCTGGATCGGGACCGGCGTTGCGCCGAGTTTGTCCCTGATGTCCTGGACGCACATGTAGAAGTCGGCGCCCGTCTTATCCATCTTGTTGGCAAAGACGATGCGCGGCACCTTGTACTTATCGCCCTGGCGCCAAACCGTTTCGGTCTGCGGCTCCACGCCGGCATTGCTGTCGAGCACGGTTACCGCGCCATCGAGCACGCGCAGCGAACGCTCCACCTCGATGGTGAAGTCGACGTGGCCTGGGGTGTCAATGATGTTGAGGCGCTTCTTCTTGCCGTCACGACCCGGCCAGAAACATGTTGTGGCCGCCGACGTGATGGTGATGCCGCGCTCGGCCTCCTGCTCCATGAAGTCCATGGTGGCAGCGCCATCGTGCACCTCGCCAATCTTGTGGGAGATGCCGGTGTAGAACAGGATCCGCTCGGTGGCCGTCGTCTTGCCCGCATCGATGTGGGCCATGATGCCGAAGTTGCGGTAGTCCTCGATAGGATATTCGCGAGCCATGTGTCTGCTCCGGTCCGTCCGTTACCAGCGGTAGTGCGAGAACGCACGGTTGGCCTCGGCCATCTTGTGCGTGTCTTCGCGCTTCTTCACCGCCGTACCGCGGTTGTTGGCCGCATCGAGCAGCTCGCCGGAGAGCCGCTCAACCATGGTGTTCTCGTTACGACCACGGGCTGCGGAGATGAGCCAGCGGATGGCGAGAGCCTGACGGCGCTCGGAGCGCACCTCGACAGGCACCTGATAGGTCGCGCCGCCGACGCGACGGGAGCGCACCTCGACCGCAGGCATCACGTTCTCGAGCGCCTGATGGAAGAGCTGCACGGGATCGGACTTTGCCTTGTCCTCCATGCGGGTCAAGGCGCCGTATACGATGTTCTCGGCGACCGACTTCTTGCCATCGCGCATCACCGCATTCATGAACTTGGTGACGACGAGATCCGCGAACTTCGGATCCGGATGCACTTCGCGCTTCTGTGCACTGTGACGACGGGACATGGGTCCGTTCCTTCAAGTGTCGCTTTGCAGCGTAAGAACCATTCGATCGGAGCCGCCGGCTCCGGCATGAGGATCGCGCAGTGCGATCACTTCGGACGCTTGGCGCCGTACTTGGAGCGGCGCTGCTTGCGGCCATTGACGCCCTGCGTATCGAGAACGCCGCGGACGATGTGGTAGCGCACGCCCGGCAAGTCCTTGACGCGGCCGCCACGGATCAGCACCACCGAGTGCTCTTGCAGGTTGTGGCCCTCGCCCGGAATGTAGCCGATGACCTCGAAACCGTTGGTCAGGCGAATCTTGGCGACCTTACGAAGCGCCGAGTTCGGCTTCTTCGGCGTCGTCGTGTAGACGCGAGTGCACACGCCGCGCTTCTGCGGGCAGGCCTCCATGTGGCGCGACTTCTCGCGGTAGGTCTTCGGGTGCCGGGGCTTCCGGATCAGCTGTTGAATCGTCGGCATTCGCCTTGTCCATCCCTCGCGCGCGCCCAACGAAGAGCATGCGCCAAGCCGAAACTGCCGAGACCCGCGCGAAACGGGCACCCGGCACGAAAAACCAGAGGATCGGCCGGTCGCGAAACCAGCGATCATGGTCCAGAAATGTCCTCTGCTTTGCGAACGATAGCGTCTAGGCCCGGGCGCGTGTCAGCGCGCGGCATTGGCCTACCGCCTACCGTGAGAGTGGGGAACCTATATACACAGGTTTCTGGATGGTCAACAGCCGCTCCCACTCCAACAGGCAATTTTTTCGCACCGCAATGCCGCAGGCGGCAATACCTGCGCAACTGGGCGGGAAAACGTAGGTCGTGCAACCTCGACCAACGGGGGCACCGAGGCCTAATCCAAGGCGGGATCGGGCTTGGTTGACGGTGGCAAACGTCGTCAGAGCTTGCGCCAGAGGTGGTGGGGCCGGGACGGCCGCCCGCGCGGCCCCGCCGACTCAAATTTACTCGCGAAACCCGATGTGGGCGGCAAAATCCTTGAGCTGCATGAACCACATGTCCATCGCATTATCGATGTGTTCGCGCGTTGCGCCGCCGTTCAGTGAATAATCCATGCGCAACACCCCGTTGCCCTTGTCGTTGCGCTCGGCCTTGGCGAAGCGCTTCTTGATGTTCCAGTCGTTGATGATTTCGATCTTGACCTTCTTGCCGATATCGAAGGCGGCCTGGAACTGGACTGACGTGCAGTTCGCTCCCTTCTGACAGTCGTAGAAGAAGATCGAATACGCGAGGCTGTTGGCCTTGCCCTTGATCATGGGGTCTCCAACGTTGTCCTTGGTAGCCTGAGCCGTGCCATAGCCGCGCGCCAGCT
>JACKJI010000033.1 GCA_020638035.1 Hyphomicrobiaceae bacterium | reverse complement strand
CGGCACGTTGGCATCACCGTTGATCGTGGAGACGACGGCCGTCTTCTTGCCGGCGGAGCCGAACTTCTTGATGTCCGCGACGATCGTCTGCCAGTCGGAATGTCCAAACGGCGTGTAGTTGATCATGATATCCGCGTCGGCCACACCCTTTGATTTCAGATAGGCCTCAAGGATCTTGTTGGTCGTGCGCGGATAGACGTAGTCGGTTCCTGCCAGAACCCACCTCTTCACCGATCCGCCGCCTTCGCTCATCAGGTAGTCGACGGCAGGGATCGCCTGCTGGTTGGGCGCTGCGCCTGTATAGAAAACGTTGCGCTCAGATTCCTCACCCTCGTATTGCACGGGGTAGAAGAGGATGTTGTTGAGTTCCTTGAACACCGGAAGAACGGATTTTCGCGAAACCGACGTCCAGCAACCAAAAACAGCAGCGACCTTTTGCTGAGTGATCAGCTCGCGCGCCTTTTCGGCGAACAGGGGCCAGTTGGATGCGGGGTCGACAACCACCGCCTCAAGCTTCTTGCCGAGCAGCCCGCCCTTCTTGTTCTGCTCTTCGATTAACATCAGCATGGCGTCTTTGAGCGTCGTCTCACTGATGGCCATCGTGCCAGAGAGCGAGTGCAGGATGCCGACCTTGATGGTGTCCTCCGCAGCTGCCGGCCCGGCAAAACTAGTCGCCAGCGATAGGCCGAAAGCCACCGACGCGAGGAGCGATCTTCGCGATAACGCCATTTCAAACTCCAGTTTGTTGTCTGAGCCGGGTCAGAGTTGGCAAACGGCGTGCCAACCAAATTGGAGCGCTTCAAATTGCGTCTATGGGTCTGTTCTTGCGATAAAATACCTGTCCACGTCAGCGCCTCGGCAGTAAAATACTGACGTCCCGAGCAGCAGGATCTGCCCAACATACGAGCAGAATACTGATTAATCATTGGTCATGATTGAAAAATGGCCAAATATTGGGCAAGCTCGCGCTTCGACGTCAGTACCTTGGCGGCATGGGCGTGTTTTCCGGTCGGGGTTGTGAGCAACCCCGATGTTGGTGCCCTTGGCATGCAACCAAGTCTCGAGGCATTCCCGTTTGCGGTGGCGTCGGCCCCTGCCACCGCTCAAGACCACCTCGGGTCAATCGCCACGACCCCAAATCCCGCGATATCGGCTTCGCGCCAGCAACATCCACCGAATCCACCGGAACTTGGGCCTTGCGGACCTGCTCACTTGCCGGAATCGCGGCAAAATGCTGACTCGGCTTTGCACCTGCTGAAAGTGACCGACGCCCACGGCGCCACAACCCAAGGATTTCGACCACCCGCCTCCGATGAAGATCTCCCGCCTCAGACTTTTGGGCTTCAAGTCCTTCGTGGAGCCGACCGAGCTCGTCATCGAGCCGGGGCTGACGGGAGTGGTCGGCCCGAATGGCTGCGGGAAATCGAACCTCCTCGAGGCGCTCCGCTGGGTGATGGGCGAGACGTCCTACAAGTCGATGCGCGCTGCGGCGATGGACGACGTCATCTTCTCGGGCACCACCACCCGCCCGCCGCGCGTCGCCGCGGAGGTGACGATGTTCCTCGACAACGGCGAACGGCAGGCGCCGGCCGAATACAACGACCGCGATACCATCGAGATCACGCGGCGGATCGAGCGCGAGGCGGGCTCCATCTATCGCATCAACGGCCGCGAGGCGCGGGCGCGAGACATCAAGATCCTGTTCGAAGACGCAGCGACGGGTGCGCGCTCGCCGGCGCTCGTCCGGCAAGGCCAGATCGGCGAAATCGTCAACGCCAAGCCCGAGCAGCGCCGCCGCATCCTGGAGGACGCCGCCGGCATCGCCGGACTGCATTCGCGTCGCCACGAGGCGGAGCTGCGGCTCAAGGCGGCTGAGACAAACCTCGCCCGCATCACCGACGTACTGGGCCAGGTGACGTCGCAGATCGACACGCTGAAGCGACAGGCGCGGCAGGCGCGCCGCTACAAAGAGCTGTCGGATGAGATCCGCCGGCAAGAGGCGCTGCTCGCGCACCTCAAGTGGACCGAGGCGCAAGCGCAGGTGGACGACAGCGAGGCCAACCTCGTCAGGGCATTGGAGACACTGACCGGCGCGCTTGCCGCGGAAGCACGCGCGTTGAAGGCGGAGACCGATGGCGCCGAAGCGCTGCCCGCCTTGCGCGAGGCGGAGGCGCAGCGGGCGGCCGCCCTGCACCGCATCAAGGTCGAGGTGGAGACGTTCGAGCGCGAGGCACGGCTGGCGGCTGAACGGCAGAACGAGTTGCAGGCGCGGCTGCAGCAGTTCAGCGCCGACCTCGTGCGTGAAGAGACGCTCGTCGGTGAGGCACGCGATCTCAATCACCGGCTGGAGGTGGAAATCGCCAGCCTCGGCCAGATGGATGAGGCGGCCGCTGATGCGGAGCGTGCAGCGGAGGCCGCGCATGCAGCGGCGGCGGCGACGCTCTCCCTTGCTGAGCGCACCTTCGCCGATGTCACGCAGCGGGCGGCAGAGGCGCGGGCGGCGCAACGGGCGCTGGAGGCGGCCGCTTTGGAGCGGCGGGCAGCGCGCGAGAAGCTCGAACGGCACCTCGCGGCCCTGCTGACGCAGGAACGTGAGCTTGCGGCACGTGCACCAACTGACAGTGCTGCCACAGAGCTGGCTGAGACCATTTCCATCCTGGGCGACGACATCATCGACACCGAGGCGCAACAGCTGGCGGCGGACGAAAAGATCGCCGCGCTGACGCAAGACCTGAAAACACAGCGCGCGCTGACCGATGCGGCGCAACTCGCGCTGAAGGCGGTGGCGACGGAGCGCGAGACGCTGGCGCGGCTCCTTGTCGTTCCGCGCGACGGTGACCTGCCGGCGATTGTCGACCAGGTGCACGTGGCAGCGGGCTATGAAGCGGCACTCGGCGCGGCACTCGGTGATGACCTCGACGCACCGGCAGGAACGGATGCCGCCGTGCACTGGGAGTTTGTTCCGACCGGCGACGACGATCCCGCCCTTCCCGCCGGTGCAGCCCCCCTTGCGCGGCGCGTGCAGGCTCCCGCCGAGCTGGAGCGGCGACTGGCGCAGGTCGGCGTCGTTGCGCGCAGCAAGGGCTCTGCTCTGCAGCGCCAGTTGAAGCCAGGCCAACGGCTCGTCAGCCGCGAGGGCGACCTGTGGC
>JACKJI010000032.1 GCA_020638035.1 Hyphomicrobiaceae bacterium | reverse complement strand
ACGTAGACGTCGGTCGTATCATTGGGTCGTGCGCCGTCGGCCCTGCGCCGGCAGGCGAGCCCTTGGGCTGCGAGCATCTGGGCGATGGCCGGCCCCCTCTCGGGATGGCGCGGGACGATGATGGTGAGAAGGTGGGGATGCTGCGCGGCCAGCAGTTTGTGCGCGGCGGCGATCTGCTCGTCTTCACCCGGATGCGTGCTGGCGGCAAGCCATAGCGGGCGCGCACCGATCGCTGACTTCAACCGCTCCAGCTCGCGGGTATCGACGGGTGGCGGCGGAGAATCGATTTTCAGATTGCCGCTCACTGCGACGTTGCGTGCGCCAAGCAGCGAGAACGACCTCGCCAGTCGCGCATTCTGCGCCAGCACAATCCTGAACCGGCTGAACAACGCCCGAGACAATCCTGCACTGCGCCGCCAGCGGCGGAAGCTGCGTTGCGACACGCGCGCATTGATGAGGGCGAGCGGGATGTTTCGTGCCGACGTCTCGAGGATCAGATTCGGCCAGATTTCCGATTCGGTGAATACGGCGACATCGGGCCTCCAGTGGTCGAGGAAACGTCTTACGTAGCGCGGTGAGTCGAGCGGCACGAACTGGTGAATGCCGCGCGGGCCGAGCCGTGTAGCCGCGAGTGCAGCGGACGTGCGCGTGCCGGTCGTCAGAAGGAACGAGGCATCGCCACGTTGATCGCGTAGCGCCGCGATCACCGGCAGCGCCGCGTTCGTCTCGCCGACGCTTGCCGCATGCACCCACACCAGTGGGCCCTGCGGTCGGGCCATGGAAGCGATGCCGTAACGCTCACCGCGCCGCTCGCGGACCTCCTTGCCCTGGCGCGTGCGCAACCCAAGCCACACCGGCACCAGGGGCTCCATCGCCCGCGACAGTGCGCGGTAGATCCTAAGCCTTAGCCCGGGCCGGGGCAGGGGAGCGTCGATATCGAGTGCGCCAGGGGGCGTCGCCCGTGACAGGTTCGCGCCTGCCAATTGATAGGCGCGCTGCGTTGCCGCCTTGAGGAGTTCCTCAACCTCGTTGCGCAGCGCCTCCAGTTGTTCGGGTGTCGCATCGCGCGGCACACGAACCGGCGTGCCTCCGGCCGCAGCCAGAATCGAACGCGGCAGGTTGATGGTCATGCGGCTCCACGTGTCGAGCGCCAGGAAGCGCGACGTTGCAACCGCGACCGGGATCACCGGGCGCCCCGATAGGCGGGCCAAAGTGATGATGCCCTCGCCGACCCGCCGCGCAGGTCCCGGCGGCACGTCGGCTGTCATGCAGATCGAGTTGCCCTCGTGGAGGGCGCGCACCGCTTCGCGCAGGGCCCGCGCTCCGCCACGGTCCTTGCGCCGTCCCCCGGCGCCGGCGCCGCGGATGAGCTCGACGCCGAGTTCGGACATCGCATTGCCGATGAGATCGGCGTCGCCATGCCGTGCCACCATCGCCTTGACGGGCACTCCCGCGGGATTGAGCACCGACACCATCATGAACTGTCCGTGCCAGAAGCCGATGATCGCGGGATGCTCGGCCAACAACCGGTCGGTGAGGTCGGGTGGGTCGGTGATCATCTCCGAGGTTCGCTGCACGCGCCGGATGAGGCGCGCGATCAGGCGTCCTGATGCAGCCGAAAGTCGCAGCGATTTCATAGTGGAACGTGCCATGCCGCGAAGGCGCCTCGGCTATCCTGGAACGGAGCGTGGAGAAGGTTTGAGAATGCCTTGCGCCAGCTTCCTATAGTGCTTAATTAGCGAAAGCAAACGCCCCGAGCTATGCGGACGGGCGAAGTGGTGGACGGCATTTGGGCGTATAGGGCCGATCAGGCAAATGGGGCCATTCGGGCGCATGAGGAAATGTCGGCTGGATCGTTCTGAATGGCAACATTCTTGAAGCAGGCGCGCCGGGCGTTGCGGCGCCGGACGGACGAGTACAGACGCGCGATCGTACTCCATACTCCAGACTGGATCCGCTCGAGATTGGGCCGCCCGGCCGCGTATGCCGAACTGCTTCTTGCCGACCACGGAATATTTCGCGTCTTCTATCTCAACAGGCACCGCCTTTCGAAGGACGCATGGCGAGCCGCGCAGCCTGCGCCGCGCGACATCCGACGCTTCGCGCGGGAAGGGGTGCGAACTGTCGTCAACCTGCGCGGTCCGCGCGACTGTTCCAGCTATGCCCTGGAGCGCGAGGCCTGCGCGCGACATGGGCTCGCCCTCATCGATTATCGCGTCCGTTCGCGGGCCGCTCCGTCGGTGGCCGAGGTCCTTGGCGCGAAGGAGCTGTTTGAACGCGTCGAGTATCCGATCCTCCTGCACTGCAAGTCGGGTGCGGACCGGGCTGGCCTGATGAGCGTGCTGTTCATGCATTTCCACGAGGGCAAGCCTATTGCAGAGGCCAAGGAGCAGCTGTCGCTTCGTTACGGTCACATCAGCCAGGCCGAGACCGGTGTTCTCGACTATTTCTTCGAGCGCTACCTGGCCGACAACGCGCGCCAGCCGATCCCATTCATGGAATGGGTGGCGACGGTCTACGATCCCATCGAGGTCAAAGGTACATTTCGCGCGAAGGGATGGGCCAACCGGCTGGTCGATTCCGTCCTGCGCCGCGAGTAGGTGCCGGTCCCCCCGGTCAGGTGAGGCAATCGACGAGAGCGCATGTATTAGCCGCTTGAATCGTCTGCCAGCAACTGTGAGCGGACCAGACCCGCATAGATGCCGCCGCGGGCGACGAGTTCGCCGTGCTTGCCCGTCTCCACCACCCGTCCGCCTTCCATCACGCAGATCATGTCGGCGTTCTGCACCGTCGAGAGGCGATGGGCGATGACCAGTGTCGTGCGTCCTTCCGTGAAGCGGTCCAGCGCTTCGTGCACCATCCGCTCGGAATGGGTATCGAGCGCGCTCGTCGCCTCGTCGAGCAGCAGGATAGGTGCATTCTTCAGAATGGCGCGGGCAAGGGCGAGTCGTTGCCTCTGCCCGCCCGACAGTTTGAGGCCGCGATCGCCGATCTGCGTATCGTAACCGGCAGGCTGCGCCAGGATGAATTCGTGTGCCGCGGCAGCCTTGGCAGCGGCAACGATCTCCTCCTCGCTCGCGTCGAGACGGCCAAGCGCGATGTTGGCGCGGATGCTGTCGTCAAACAGTGTCACGTCTTGGCTGACGATCGAGATCGCATTGCGCAACGAGGTGAGGCTCACCTGATCAATGCGCTGTCCGTCGATCAGAATCGCGCCGCTCGTCACGTCGAACAGCCGCGGCACGAGGTTGACCAGTGTCGATTTGCCCGCCCCTGAGCGGCCGACGAGCGCAAGTGTCGTGCCGCCCCTGGCATCGAGCGTTACATTGCGTACAGCATTATCGGTTGCCCCCTCCCCATAGGAGAAGGAAACGTCGTCGAACCGGATATGGCCCTCTGACACCTGCAAGGGCGGGGCACCGGGGGCGTCGACGATCTTCGGCTTTTCATCGAGGATGCCGTAGACACTTTCAATCGCTGCCAGTGCCTCCTGCACGCGGCCGGCCAGATTGCCGATCGCACGAATCGGTTGCGACGCCATCAGCAGCGCGGTGACGAAGCCCATGAAATCGCCCACCGTCGAGATGCCGCTGGCGATGCGCCAGTAGGCGAAGGCAATCACGCCAGCGACGGCCAAACCGCCGAAGGCCTCGAGCATCGGGTCGAGCCGCGCACGCGTGCGGATTGCCTTCATGCGCAAACGGAACACTTCCTCGAACGAAGCGTTGACTCGCTTGGCTGCGTAGTCCTCCAGCCGATAGGTCTTAATGAGACGCACGCCCGACAACTTCTCGGAGAGTTCCGCTGTCATCTGCCCGAGTTCCGACTGGGTGCGCCGCGCGACTTTCCGCAACCGTCCCGTGATGATCATGATGGGCGCTGCGGCGAGCGGATATACGCCGAGAACGATGAGCGACATGGCCCAGTCGAGCCAGATCATCGTGCCGACGAGTACGACGATCGACAGCGAATCGCGCACCGCCGTGTTGATGGCGGCCATCAGGCCCTGTTCGATGAACGACACGTCGTTGGTGAGCCGAGACATCAGGCGACCCGGCGTCTCACGCGACAGACGCGCGAAGTCGGCGTGCATCAGGTGCGCGAACGTGTGTTGCTTCAGATCCGTCGTCAGACGCTGCACGATGCGGCTTGTGGTGACGGTATGCAGATAGAGGAAGAAACTGCGTGCCGCGGTGATGAAGGCGATGGCCGCCAACACGTAGGGCAGCATCTCCTGGTTGCCTTTGAGCAGCGTGTCGAAGGACTGCTTGATGATGATCGGGTATGCACCCGTCGCCATGGCGAGGAACGCGGTGAGTGTGAGTGCGACAACGAGGCTGCGCCAGCGCGGCCAGACCCAGTCTTGCAGAAATCGCGCGAGAAGCTCGCGCGAGTGCTGGTCGAAGGCGCGCTTGCGCCCTCGTGGTTGCGGTGCGCGCCCACTGGTACGTGCGGAGTCCTCGACCTCGGCTGGTGCGCTTTTCGTCACGTGTCCTACGGAACCTCCGGGATGCCCGATGCCCTTTAGCCCGGACGGACTGGCGAGACCAGAGCAAGTTGAGCTGACCCGCTGTATGCGTCAGCTCAACCTGCACGGGAACATGCTTGCGAGTTCGCAAGGTGCAAACGCGCGCAAGTCCCAAAGTCTGGCCGGTAGTCGGCGGTGGCGCTCGCCGCACACTCTCAATCGGTCGCTTCCGGATCGAGGAGCCGGTGCATGTGGACGATGAAATAGCGCATGTGGGCGTTGTCGACGGTGCGCTGAGCTGCTGCCTTCCAGGCCTTATGGGCTTCTGCGTAGTTGGGATAGATGCCGATAATGTCGAGCTTTTGGAGGTCCCGGAATGTGATTCCGTCGAGGTCTTCGAGTTCGCCGCCGAAGACGAGATGGAGGAGCTGCTTGGGCTGTGTTTCTCTGGTCATGATGATCTCTTTTTCCGGCTTGATCTTTTGTGGTTGTGGGCACGCGTCTGCTGGTCTGTCCGCCGCTGCACGTCGCATGTAGAATGCCGTTCTAATCGTCACGCTGGCGCTGATCCAGGCCACCGAACGGCGCACGGGGGCAGGCGGCATGCACGCCCGGGCCGGCCGACCCCATGGCAACCGCTCGGCCTTGCCCAGCAAGCTATTGATTATGCAGATATTTTTTGAGGCGAAATGTGTTTCGCGCACGCTCGATTTACGGGTTCACGAGGATCTTGAACAAAACTGGGGAGGCGAAGCCGGCGCGATGGCCTGATGGTCATCGCAGTTCGTTACCTTGCGTTGATTCTGCGGCCATTGCTGATGCCGCGTCGTGTTGTTCGTCATCCCGGGGGAAGCGTCGCCCGTCAGATGCCGGCTAGCGCGGCGACCGCCATGTCCAGGACAATTCCGGAGAACAGGATCAGGCCCGCGTCCCTGTTGGATCGAAACCGCTTGAGGCAGTTGTCTGCATTCGAGGTATCGAGGGTTGCCACCTGCCAGGCGAAATGCGCGGCTACGATCGCCAGCGCCACGAAGGTGATCGCATGCGCGCCAGCGAGTGCGGCCGCCGTGCCCCAGGCGATGATCGCGATGCCATAGAACAGCACAATCCAGTAAGGGGTGGCCGCGCCGAAGTGCAGCGCTGTCGATTTGAGGCCCAGCATCAGGTCGTCATCGGAGTCCTGATGCGCATAGATGGTGTCGTAGCCGATCGTCCAGGCGACGGCACCGGCATAGAGCACCAGGGCTGGCAGGGCCAGGCCGCCGGTGGCGCTGGACCAGCCGACGAGCGCGCCCCAGTTGAAGGCGAGGCCAAGCACAAGCTGCGGCCAGTTGGTCACGCGTTTCATGAAGGGATAGACCAGCACCAGCGCCAGCGATGCGATCGCCAAAACAATCGTGAAGGCGTTGAATTGAACCAGCACCGCGAGCCCGACGAGCGCAAGAAAGACGACGAACATCAGTGCCTGGCGTGCGCTGACCTGACCTGAGGGTATGGGCCGGCTTCTGGTGCGTGTGACCTTCGCGTCAAAATCCTGATCGACGACATCGTTATAGGCACAGCCGGCGCCGCGCATGACAAATGCGCCGAGCGCGAAGAGGGCAAGCGACCAGAGGTTTGGATAGGCCTGTCCCTGCGCAAGCGAGGCGAGCCCCAGAGACCACCAGCACGGCAGCAGGAGAAGCCAAGTTCCGATCGGCCGGTCGGCGCGGGCGAGCCGCAAATAGGGGCGCCAGGACGCTGGCGCGCGCGTGTCGACCCAATTGCCGCGTGGTGCGTCGCCGACCGGCGGCGGTGCGTCGGGCGCGGATGTGGACAGATGAGTTGGCGGCGCAGGCGACGTCATCAGCACCATGCTTCTTGCGGTGGGGCGGTCACTGCCGTGTACCGCTATCAATCTCATTCCTCGATCGAGGAATGGCCTTACTGCTGCGTCAGCCATACGCGGCGCGGCCCCCCCCGATTCAACAGCCCAGTTAGAGCATGTTTGGCTCAAGAGTGCAGCGGTTCAGCGCAAAGACCGTGTTTCAACATATTGATATAGGCCAGTTGACTGTCCATCGACGGTGTAGGCGTCCGCTTGCGCCATGCCGGCGGCGTCGGAGGCGGACCATCGGTGGAGATTTGCCTTCACGCCGGCTTGCGATATGACGGCGCCATGGCCGTTCACGATTTCTGCGCCCAGCGACTGTTTCTCGACGCTCCCCTCCACCCCGGCGGGGAAGTCGCGCTGACGCGCGATCAGGCGAACTATCTCCGCAATGTGCTGCGCCTTGCCGATGGCGACCAGCTCCTCGTGTTCAACGGCAATGACGGCGAATGGAGCGCGCGCCTTGCCTGCAAAGGTAAGCGCGACGCCGCGCTCCTGATCGGTGATCGGACAAGGTCGCAGACGCCACCGGGCCAACTCGCCTACCTGTTTGCGCCGCTGAAGCGGGCCCGTCTCGACTACATGGTCCAAAAGGCGGTCGAGATGGGGGTCGGTCGCCTCGCTCCGGTGGTCACGCGCCGGACCGTGGCCGAGCGTGTCAACCTGGACCGCATGCGTGCCAATGCGGTCGAAGCGGCCGAGCAGTGCGGCATTCTCAGTTTGCCGGAGATCGACACGCCGCAAAGGCTGGAGCAGGCGATCGCCGCCTGGTCGCTCGACGTTCCCTTGGTCTTCTGCGACGAGAACGCCGCCACCGCTGATCCGATCACCGTCCTTTCGGGGCTGCGGGAGGGTATGACCTCGCCCGCGCGGATCGGCGTCCTGATCGGGCCCGAGGGCGGTTTTGACCCGGCGGAGCGGGAACTGCTGTTGCGTCAGCCTTTCGTCGTGCCCATTTCGCTTGGCCCGCGCATTATGCGCGCCGACACTGCTGCGGTCGCGGCTCTCGCCCTCGTCAATGCGGTACTCGGCGATTGGCGCTGATCCCGGCGGGCTTGATCGATGGGTGCTAGCTGCCAGGACCACTGGCGGCTGGAAGACCTCAAGAAATTCACGATGAATGCAGGGGCGCCTTGTTGCTGCCGTAGTAACCGTCCTCAATGTGTTGGCGGATGCGCGTGGGATGCCGTTGGGCATGGTCCTGATGGAACCGCTTCTCGCTCTGCAAGTTCGTCCGGGGGACGCCGATCTTTGGGGGAGGCGTGGGACATTGACAGCCGCGCGTTGCGGTTCGTCTCGACATCACCGGTCTCGACCCGGTTCATGATCGTCTCCCGATCTTATCGACGGTGTGCTTGCGCCACGGTGCAGGGCGGACCGTAAGAGTTCGAGTGACGCGTCATGAGTAAAGTTCTGATCGCGCTGGGGGGCGTTTTCATTGCCGCCGCGCAAGTCTCGATCGCTCCGGCCAGTTCCGACGAAATGCCGAGTTTTCTGGCGGCGCCCTACATCGGACCGCTGCAGGCAGGACTGCAGGCCTATGCCGAGAGCAGCGCCAGCGCTGCCGCCGCAACGTCATTCCCCTCGTTCATCGATACTCGGGCGCTGCGTACCCTGGGTCACATGCTGCAGTCGCCGCTGGCTGTTACCGTGCTCGACCGTGAACTCGCTTCGCGAGGCGCCCCAAACCTGACCACGACCGACTTTCAGGCAACGCTCCACGCTGCGCGCCGCGATGCCGGTGAAACCCGGGCACTGGCCGACGAGATCGGCCGGCGCGCCGCCGAGCTGAGTGATGGACTGCCTGCTGTGCCGCAGTCCAATGAACTTGCTCGCCTTCCCGCGTCAGGCGAACCTTCGCTGGCGCCAATTCCACCGGCTGAGACTGCCGCCCGACCCGCGCCGCTCGCACCCACCAGTCTTGTGGGTGCATCAAAGGCAGGCGCGAACGGAGAGGCTGCGGCTCTTATTGCCGTTCCGGGTGCGTCCTCGGGGCAGGCTGGCACCTCGGCAACTGAACGACTCGAAACGGCGGCATTGCCACGAGAGCCGCTACCCGGCCGCATGAGCCTCGGTACTGGTGCCCATATGATTGGACCTGACAAGGGACCGTTCGAAGGGACTGCCGCAGCCGTGGCCGCTCCCCTTGCTTTGCCGCCGATCGGCGGCGCCACCACGGCTGCGCACGGTGCGGCGACCAGAACGGCGGCCATCACCACCTCGTCCGAGGAATCGTCCGCCGTCCGTCTGCCCGCCCCCCGTCCTTCCCCGACACCGCTGTCTGAGACCAGAGCCAGCGCGGATGAGTCCGGTTCGGCCGACCGCGCCGCATCGACACCGGCAAAACTGCGTCCTGCTCGCGGCTTGACGCCGGCTGCTGCTGCACGCGCCGCCCGCCACCGCACCAATGCGGCGGACGGGGCAACAGCGGCGGGACAGCCGGCGGCCTCGCAGGCTGTGGCTGCTACCCCGCCCCCGGCCCCGCCCGCAGCGGGTGGTGGGGGTCTCTTTTCCTGGTTCAAGCCGGTCGGCAAGGCCGTCGAAGTCCCCCGCGACCTGACTGCCCTTGGGTGGGCGTCGAACTGAATGATTTTCAGCAAGAGAGCCTAAGCTGGGTGCTCACTCGCCGGCCGCGATCGCCGCTGTTGCGCCAGCAATCACATGCCGCTCGCGACAACGAGACTTGTGCGCCGCGCCACCGGGCCGCATAACGTGTCTCCACAAATTGACGCCTGCGCCGGACTTTCGTCACGTCGCGGGCGCCGTCGGCGTTTTCCCCTACCTGCCGTCTGCCCTGATCTGAGCCAACCCCAAGAGCGAGAGCCGCATCGATGTCGACCCGCGTCGCTGGCGCCGAGAGCCCCCTCGTGCGGACCAAGGATGACCTTGTGGCCTGGATCGCCGCCGGCGAGAAGCCGAAGTCGGCCTGGCGCATCGGCACCGAGCACGAGAAATTCGTCTTCTATACGGAGACGCGCGATCCGGTTCCCTATGGTGGCGATCGCGGCATCCGTGCGCTGATGGAGGCGCTGGTTGCCTGTTGCCGGTGGGTTCCGATTCTGGAAGGCGACAACATCATCGCGCTACGCCGGCCGGAAGGTGAGCATGGTGGTACCATCTCGCTGGAGCCCGGCGGCCAGTTCGAGTTGTCTGGTGCCCCGCTCGCGACCCTGCACGAAACGGCGGCGGAGACCGAGGAGCATCTGCTGGAGGTTCTGCGCGTTGGCGAGCGCCTCGGCATTGGCTTTCTCGGGGTCGGTTTCTCGCCCAAGTGGACGCTCGCGGAAACACCGCGGATGCCCAAGGAGCGCTATGCTGTGATGACGCGCTACATGCCGCTGGTCGGCAGCCGCGGCCTCGACATGATGTACCGCACCGCGACCATCCAGGTGAACCTCGACTTCGCCAGCGAAGCTGACATGGTGCAGAAGCTGCGCGTATCGCTGGCGTTGCAGCCGATCGCCACGGCGCTGTTTGCCTCATCGCCCTTTACCGAGAGCAAGCCGAACGGCTTCAAGTCGATGCGCTCGGAGGTATGGCGCGATACCGACCGGGCACGGACGGGGCTCCTTCCGTTCGTGTTCGAGCCGGGCATGGGCTACGAGGCCTACGTCGACTATGCGCTCAATGTGCCGATGTACTTCGTCTACCGCGACGGCCACTACATCGATGTCGCCGGCCACTCATTCCGCGACTTCATGGCCGGCCGGCTGCCGGGGCTGGAAGGCGTGCTGCCCACTCTCGACGACTGGTCAGATCACCTGACGACGCTGTTTCCCGAAGTTCGCATGAAGCGCTTCCTGGAAATGCGCGGCGCCGATGGTGGTCGCTGGGGTCGCATCGTTGCCTTGTCGGCCTTCTGGGTCGGCCTCCTTTATGACGACACGGCGCTTGCCGGTGCCTGGGATCTCGTGCGCGACTGGACTAGCGAGGAGCGCGACCAGCTACGCAGCGACGTGCCCCGCCAGGCACTGCAGACGCCGTTCCGCGATCGCACCGTGCGCGACATCGCCCAGGAGGTTCTTACCCTCTCTCGCCTCGGATTGCGCAACCGCCGCTGCATCGATCGACTTTCACAGGATGAGACGATCTATCTGGCCCCGCTCGAGGATGCGATCGCGCGCGGCAAGACCTGCGCCGACGAACTTCTCGATCGCTATCATGGCCGCTGGAACGGCGAGATCGCGCCGTTGTTCACGGAGTTCGCATTCTGAACACCTCTTGCTGATGCAACGCTGAGATTCTGGCGTCTTCGAGCACTTCAGTATTTTTGAACGCTGATCTTTCAGGTTCCGTTCATTCGCGGGCCGATAAGCTCCGACAAATCTGTGGGAGGATGAGCGTGCGCCGTGGCATCATCCGTGATGCCTTTACCGGTCGTCCGCCCCCCACGCTTTGGTGAGGGAGGTCTCGTTTTGACCTTTCGCAAGGACATATCTGTGGTGCTCGCGGCCGTCCTCGGCGCCAGTGCGATGTTGATGGCGTTCGCGCCGTCGGCTGAGGCGAATGCATGCGCGGCCGGGTGCCGCCAGCAGCACAACCAGTGTCGCATTGCGACCAAGGGCAGCTCCAGTTGCGATGCGCGCCTGCAGCAGTGTCTCCAGTCCTGCCTCAGGAGGTAAGCTGCTGATCAGCGGCATGGCCCCAGCCAAGGAAGCGGCGGCTTGCGAGCCGCCGTTGTCGTTGGAGTCAACATTCTTACTGTCGGTAGCCGTCAGCCGGTGACGATGACCGCGAGGTTGCGTGGTCCGTGCGCGCCAATCACGATCTTGCCGCCGATATCCGCCGTGCGCGACGGTCCGGAAATGTAGTTGAGCGTGCGTGGCATACTGATTGCTCCAAGTGCATCCCGCACTTTCGACACTGCCTCCTCATAGCTGCCGACGATCGTGTCACGGCGGACGACGATAATGTGCGTCGTTGGCAAGAATGCCAGCGTGACCGGGTTGTCACCACCAGCCGCCATGACGAGCGTTCCGGTCTCGGCAATGCCACAGAGCGCATGCGACAGTCCGACCGCATCGTCGGCCTGTGCCGGTCCGGTTTCGACGACAAGTCCGCGCTCCGCAGCGAATGGCATCGCGGCAAGCCGAGCGTCGGCTCCCATCCGCAGCCGCGCCGGCAACTCCATCTGCTGCAAGTAGGTGTTGATCGCCGCAGGCACGGCGTCATCACCCGCAACCTCGATCACGCTGGCGAGCTGGCCCTCCAGGAAACTGCGGAACAGGGCTACGCGTCCCTGCTCGGGGCCACGCGCACGTTCTGGTACGAGCTGGTTTGCGTGTGTCGCAATGCGTGTGTTGGCCGCCGCAATGCGCGCTTCATCGCCCGCTTTGGCCTTCAGCGAGGCCCTGATCCGCCCGAGGATAGCGGTACGCGCGACGCTCATCTGGGAACTCCCCGCTGTGTTTCCGCCCAAAGCTGCTGGAACGTACGGCCCTGAGGCGCTGCGAGATCGCGATGTTTCGTCCATCCGCCTGCCAGCGGCAACCAACCGAACCGCCCGCGCCACGTTCCGGCCGCGCCCAACACCGCCGCGCCGAAGCGCATCGCCAGGTGATAGAGCCGCGGCCGTGTGGCGAGGGCCGTCCATGCCTTCAGCGCCATGCGCTGCGTCAGCGGTGGTTGGCCGGCCTCGAAATCAGCTTCCCGCCAGTGGCGCATCAGCTTGGGTAGGGGAATGCGCATCGGGCATACGCTCTCGCACCTGCCGCAGAACGTCGATGCATTGGGCAGGTTGGCGCCCTTCTCGATACCGATCAGGGCCGGTGTGAGCACAGCGCCGATCGGTCCTGGATAGACCCAGCCATAGGTGTGTCCGCCAACCGCGCCGTAGACCGGGCAATGATTCATGCATGCGCCGCAGCGGATGCAGCGCAAGACCTCGCGGAATCGCGTGCCGAGCAGTTCTGCTCTGCCGTTGTCGAGCAGTACGACATGATAGGCCTCAGGCCCGTCGACGTCGCCCGGGCGTCGCGGTCCCGTCGAGAGCGTTGCGTAGGTCGTACATTCCTGTCCCGTCGCGGAGCGTGCCAGCAGCCTGAGGATGGTGGCGAGGTCTTCGCGCGTCGCCAGCACCTTGTCGATCGAGGTAATGACAATGTGTACGCGTGCCAGCGATTGCGTGAGATCGCCATTGCCCTCGTTCGTGACGATCACAGACGAGCCCGTCTCGGCGATGAGAAAGTTGGCGCCGGTGATGCCGACGTCGGCGGCGAGGAACTTCTGCCTCAAGACCCGTCGCGCCTCGCCGACGAGCTCGGCCGGCTCGACGAGCGCGCGGTCGGCGGGCAGATCGTCATGGACACGACGGAAATCGGCTTCGACCTGCTCCTGCGTCAAATGGATGGCGGGGGCGATGATGTGGCTTGGCGTTTCACCACGGATCTGCAGGATGTATTCGCCGAGATCCGTTTCGACGACCTCCAGCCCCGCCTCTTCCAACGCGTCGTTGAGGCCGATCTCCTCGGAGATCATCGACTTGCCCTTGGTGACGAGTTGCGCGCCTTCCGCCTTGCATAACTCAACGATGATGCGCCGCGCGTCCTCGGCTGTCTCTGCCCAGTGCACATGCGCACCCGCTGCGGTGGCATTGCGCTCGTAGGTCTCCAGGTAGACGTCGAGCAGTTCCAGCGTCTCGTTGCGGAGGTCGCGGCCGATGTCGCGCAGCGTCTCGAACTCCGGCAACTTGGCGCGGGCCGCTGCGCGCTGGGCGACGAGACCACCCGGAAGTCCACCGAGCGCCTTCTGCAGCTGCTTGTCCTTCAACGCTTCGTGGGCGTTATCCTTGAAGTGTGGCGTCTCGATGCGCATGGCGCGTTGCGTCGTCCTGTTGGGAGGCTGTCAGCGCAGCCATTTCCTGTAGTTGGGATGTTGGCTCTTCATGTCCTCGAACAGCCAGACCATGCGGTCGGCGAACCACATCTTGGCGACCCACGATAGGCTGCCCGCGCCGACCGTCCAAGCGAGATTGTTGGCGATGGCGCCGGCAAGGGCCGCGGTGAACGTGACGCCCGCAAGGCCAGAAAGCAGTGCCGCGGCGCGTGCGTGATGTGCCGGGATCGGTACATTGGTCCGGTTGAGCCACACCCGCTCGCCAAACGTCACTTTCGATGCCCAGGTGTCGGTGTGCGCGGGCGGCGGGAAGAGCCGTGGATTGAGCCACAGCCACAAGCCCATGAGCCCGATCGGAAGTGCCGCCCACCAGCCAAGCGTGGTGTGGCTCCAGATGGCCGCGAGCAGTGGCGGCAAGGAGAGTGCGCGCGTCCACACGCTCCACGGGTTCGCGTGCCGATTCCAGGTTGCCTCGTCCATCATGCCGTAAGGCCGTCCTGTTCCTCACTCACTTCCATGCGGGTGGGTTCGATTTCCCGCATGATGCTGGTGGGGCCTGAAAGCCAGCCCATAATGCAACGGCCACCGCAGACGAGCTGCGGTGGCCGCTGGAGATGTGCGAGCGCCAGGTTTCACTCGTGCAGCATGTGATAGATCTCGTCCTTCAGGCGAAGGCGCACGAGCTTCAGGTTCTCGAACTCTTCATCGGATGTATTGACGCCCGCCGCCTCGATGCGGTGAACCTCACGATTGATCTGATGGTACTCGTCGAACAATCGCGCGAAGTGCGCATTGCTTACCTTGAGATCGTGGATCTTGTCCTTGAACTCGGGGAACTCCTCCGGGATCTCGTGGGGTACGTGGGACATCCTGCCAATTCTCCTTGTCGCCCTCGTCCTCTGTTTTGTTCCGGGCACTCGGCGGAGCCCGGGTCTCATGACGTGTTTGCAGGGCCCTCAGCGTCGCCGCGTCAGTCCGGGTGGTGCGCCGATCGGCGGCGTATCAAGATCACCCGCCAGCACTTCGGCCACGTGCCGTACCTCGATCTGCCGGCCCTGCCGTGCCAGCTTGCCGGCCATGTTGAGCAGACAGCCCAGATCGCCGGCGAGCAGCATGTCCGGCTCCGCGCGCGCAATGTTCTCCGTCTTCTTCTCCACCATCGCGTTCGAGATGTCGGGAAACTTGACTGAGAACGTGCCGCCGAAGCCGCAACAGATCTCAGAGTCTGCCATTTCGACCAGCTCCAGTCCCTTGATC
>JACKJI010000031.1 GCA_020638035.1 Hyphomicrobiaceae bacterium | reverse complement strand
CACGCAATGACGCCGCCAAAGACGGCCGCGGCCGACACATCGCGCCCTGCGAGACCGACGCTCACTCGCGACATTGATGATCCCGCCGAAAAGAAGAAGCGGCGTGGACGGCCACGCAAGACCGGCCGGCCAGGAGCGTGAGCCCCCATTGCCGTGCCGTGTCGGAGTTCAAGAAAAACACGACGTTGGCGTGCGCGTCAGAGCACAACAACGACCTGATCTCAGACCGTCAACACACGCGAGGCGAACACTTCACTCGCCTCGCGCTGATGGCCCGCAGTCCCTGCGACTTGGCTACTCGCCAAGCCCCATCTGGATGTAGCCGCTCGGGCAAACATCGGCGCAGATGTGGCAGCCGATACACTTCGAATAGACCGTCGTCACGTAGCGACCGAGCGCACGCTCCTTCTTGGGAACACGCTCCACCGCCTGCTGCGGACAGTAGATCATGCAGTTGTCGCACTCGAAGCACATGCCGCAGCTCATGCAGCGGGCGGCCTCTTCCTGCGCCTGCTTCTCGAGGAGCACCTGCAGACGCTCCTCGAAGTTGCCGAGCACCTCCGCATCGCCGATGTGCTTCTCGGAGCGCACGTGCCGCGCTTCGTACTTGAAGTGACCGAGGAACAGCATGTCGTGCGGCACGATCTGCGACTGCGAGCGGTCTTCGTAGTTGTGGATCGCGAACTTCTGCGAGTCGGTATTGAACACCTCGCCGTGCGGATATTCCTCCGGCGCAAGTCCGCGCTGCTGCAGCTCGCCCAGCAGGTTGAAGTGATGCACGTCGACCTTGGGGCGCTTGTCGGGCGGCGAGCCGGCAACGTAATGATCGATCGATTCACTGGCGATCGAGGCATGGCCAATGGCCGTCGTCAGCAGATGCGGCTTGATGATGTCGCCGCCGACGAAGATGCCGGGCCGTCCCGGCCAGCGATAGAGCTGGTCCGCCTTGATCAGGCCCTTGCCGTTGTTGAGATCTTCCATGCCCGAGAAATCGCCGGCCTGGCCGATCGCGGCAACGACGAGATCACATTCGATCTCGTGCTCCGAGCCCTCGATCTCCTTCATCTTGCCGCCGGTCCAGTCGACGCGGATGACCTTCAGCGCGCGGGCGCGGCCATTCCCGTCGAGCACCACTTCGACCGGGGCCAGTGAGCCTTGGATCTTCACGCCCTCCTGCAGGACATGCTCGATCTCCTGCTTGGCGGCCGGCATCTTCTCGATTGGACGGCGATAGACGACGATCACCTCCGCCCCCTGGCGCTTGGCGATGGTGGCGACGTCGTGCGCGGTCTGGCCGAGCACGACATACTCCGGCCGGTCCTTCTCATGCGTATGCTCGATGTGGCCGAGGCGGCGCGCCACCGCGGCAACGTCCATCGCCGTATCACCACCGCCGATGACCAACACGCGCGCCGACGAGTGCTTCAGGCGGCCGTCGTTGAAGGCGGTGAGGAAGGCGATGCCGGAGATGCAGTTGGGCGCCTTTTCCGCGCCTGGGATGGTCAGCGGCGAACCGCTCTGCGCGCCGATCGCCATGAAGACGGCATCGAAATCCTTCTCCAGATCACCGAGCGCGATGTCGACACCGATTTTCTTTTCGGTGACGACGTCGACACCAAGATCAAGGATGCGCTGGATCTCCGCATCGAGCACGTCACGCGGTGTGCGATAGCCAGGGATGCCATAGCGCATCATGCCGCCGAGTTCCTTGCGCATCTCGAAGATGGTGACGGCATGCCCCTTGCGGCGCAGGAAGTAGGCAGCGGCGAGCCCGGCCGGGCCAGAGCCGACGACGGCAACTTTCTTACCGGTCGAGGGACTGGGAGCCGGCAGCTTCAACTTGTGCTCAATTGCCCATTGACCGACGTAGTGCTCGATCGAGTTGATGCCGACGTAGTCGTCCACCTCGTTGCGATTGCAGCCATCCTCGCACGGCGCCGGACAGACACGCCCCATGATGGCAGGGAAGGGGTTGCTCTCGACCATGCGCGTGAACGCGTATTCCTGCCACGGCGTGTTCTTGTCGGCCGGCTTATCGAGACCGCGAGCAATCGAGAGCCAGCCGCGCACGTCGTGGCCCGACGGGCACGAACCCTGGCAGGGTGGCGTTCTGTGGACGTAGGTGGGACACTTATAGGAGCGGTCGGCCTGGAAGATCCGTTCCTGCATGTCGGTCCAGTCTTCGGGCGACTCGCCATCCCTGTAGCGGCGGTAGGTCAGCTTGGTCGGACTAGTGGCGGTCTCCGTCATGGCGTGCTCCCGTCAGCGTTTCCATTGGCTTGTGGCCTTCTGACCATCATTCGCGAAGCACGGCTCGTCGATCGCAGAGCCATCCGCCGATTGCATGCAGCGCCGCAATATCTGTGCGCGCGCCTTCGCTTTGCGGCTAACGATACGTCAATATATTCGAATGCGGCAACACACTCTGACAAACGGACTCGTTGTTTTTATTCCGACTTTTCTCGTCAGAAAAACTTTGCAATTCGAGATTATTGCAGTGCGTCAATGGTCGGCACGCATTCGGCTGAATTCACAAAGCATGGAAACCACTCTAGTTTTGATCGCATGACACGCACCGGGACGAAGGCACCGCTCTACCGCAAGGTCAACACACGTGCGCGCGGTGTGCACCATCACACCGGTGGCGATTGGCGCCATCAGCGCAACACGAAACGCGAGCAACGCAACATCGCCGACGAGGTTCCGCGCGGCACGATGCATGGAACAGAGCGGCGCGGCCTCGATTACACGCCGCTGTTCCGCTTCCTGCTGTCGAAGGTCGGCAAGGACTGGCCGGCGGTCCACGCGGAAGCCATCAGCCGCCTCGACCGCGAGGAGCCGATCTACTGGCTGGTGGCGCGCACCGAGCGCGAACGAAAGGACTATGTCCGCATCGGTGAATCGTCCTACTTCAGCGGCCTCTTCGTCGATGGCGACGGGAAGCTCGCGCTCGTCGCACCCCAGTTGCGCAACGAGGATCTGACGCCCAGCTGCCCCTGCTGCACTCACACGTTCAATGGCGTGCCGTTCGTGAAAAAGTATGAACCTCTGTCGTCGTGAGCGGGTTGTTCATCACCATGCCGGGCAGAACCTGTGCGAACGATGCCGGATCGGCATCATTGAAAGCACCACGCTTCATGAAGTCACATCGGCACAAGCACCGCCGACAACTGCGAGGAATGTCATGAACCAGCAGCAACCACCTCAGGCTAACGAGGGCCGCCGCGGACGGCTGCGCAGCGGCTGCCTGATGTTCTCGCTGGCGATTGCGCTCGCATGGGCCGGGGTAGTGACCATACATGCGATCAACACATGGCCGCACATCCCGATGGACGTCTCGGCCGGCGATCCGGCGACACAGGCGGCCTTTCGGTCCGTCGTGCAACGGCACGTGTTCGGCTATGCGATCATCGCTCTGGCGCCTGTCATGTTGGCGATGCTGCTGGCGCGGTTCGTCTGCCGCAAACAAGCCTGATGTTCCCAGCGTTCGGCGAGGACCACTCGCCGCCTTGCCATATGGCGGCCGGCTCGTGCAGACGCGAACGTCGGCATGCCCCCTGGAGGATCCACCGACCATGGGCGCTCTCACATCGACCCCAGCCATCTTGGGCGGCGCCATTCAGGCTGAGGCCCTCCGATAACTCTGCATACGCACTCCATCCGTCTCTGGACAGCCGCCAATTCACATCTGAACGGCGGGTGCGGCCGGCGTGCACTCGCATTTTGGGCAACTTGCAGAAATAATGCCCCCGGGGTGGTGCTCATGCGGCGCCACGGGATGGGACGAGGAGAGACGAAAATGAAACGCGTGACCGGCCGAGCGGGTACCGTGGCCCTGATCACAGCGGCCGCCCTGATCGCGGGAAACCTCCCGGCGGCCGCCGAAAGCCCATTCGCCAACCTCGCTGGCACATGGTCGGGTCAAGGCAAAGTGCGGCTGGAGGGCGGAAAGTCCGAGGCAATCCGCTGCAAGGCCTACTACACCACCAGCGACGGCGGCTCGGGACTGGGCATGGCGATCCGCTGCGCGAGCGCTGCCAACAAGATCGAGATGCGCGCCAATCTGTCCTATGCGAACGGCAGCGTCTCGGGAAGCTGGGAGGAGCGCACCTATAATGCCGCAGGTCAGGTGACCGGCCAGGCCTCCTCCAGCAAATTGACGCTCAAGATCCAGGGCGGCGGCCTCGACGGCAACATGTCGGTGCGGCTTGGCGGCGCATCCCAGTCGGTCAGCATCTCGACCACCGGGTCAACCTTCCAGGGACTGGACCTGTCGTTGTCACGCGGCTGAGCATAGCCGTACAGCCGTGGTGCCGGCGCCACACGCTTGAGCAATGCGTCGCGACGGGATGCATGTGAGGGGAGCGTTCACCATTTGTGATACGTTTTGCCGGAATGATGGCGCATTCGCTCGCACTCGTCACGCATACCGGCGCGTCGCACACCTGCGCGCGGCGACGGCCCTCGGGCCGATGCCCGTCCGGAGAACGGAGAAACTCATGACGCTACGCCTCATCGCCGCCGCTGCCCTGATCGCGGCTGCCGCCAACATGGCTCTCAGCCACGGAGCTCACGCAGGGGGCCGCCTGCTCCATCGCGACAAGGGCTATAATGGACTGGAAGAAGGCTACGTCGTCGCGCGTTCGCGCTTTGGCAACGGCTCCGTCTCGGGCCCTGTCCGCGTGACCTCACTCGGCCCGCAGGTACGTCTGCCTGGCGGCACATGGGAATATTGCCGCCGCTCCTGCTCGGAAACCCTGCGTGTCGAAACCGTCGACAGGTGGGAAGGCCGCGTCGACGGTGTCGGCGGCCTCGCGCAGGAATGCGGCATCTTCGGCTGCCTCGGCATCGGCTGGTAGCTACAGGTCTCCGACCACGGGGGATGCCGGCGGCGCTAACGCAATGACGTCGGAGGCCAGCATACGCCTCACACGGCTGCAACACACGGGGCGCGGATCGACATCCGCGCCTTGATCTTGCGTACGTCCTGGCTCCCACATTTCGGCGTGCCGCAGATGACACGGGCGCGCAGGTTCAGCCTTGCAGGAACGGGTTGGACCGCTTTTCCATCGCAATGGTGCTGCCGGGACCGTGCCCGCAGATGAATGCCCACTCGTCGCCGAGCGGCAGGAGCTTCGTCTTGATGGCGTGGATCAGTGCCGCATGATCGCCGTATGGGAAGTCGGTACGCCCGATCGAGCCGCGAAACAGCACATCGCCAACGATTGCGAATTTCTGTGCGTCATTGAGCAGCACCACGGAGCCCGGCGAGTGTCCGGGACAGTGGCGGATGCCGAACGTGAAGCGGCCAACCGTAACTTGGTCGCCCTCGTCGAGCCAGCGATCCGGCGTGACCTTCTGGGCCTCCATGCCGTATGCCGCGCCCTGCTTGTCCAGGTTGTCGAGCAGAAACTTGTCGGCAATGTGCGGCCCTTCGATCATCACGCCCAGCTTCTCCTTCAGCGCCTTGGCGCCGCCGGCATGGTCGATGTGGCCATGCGTCAGGATGATCTTCTCAACCGTGATCTTGACCTGATCGAGCGCCATCGCGATGCGGTCGAGATCACCACCCGGATCGACGACGGCACCCTTCTTGGTCTCGTCATCCCAGATCAGTGTGCAATTCTGCTGGAACGGCGTCACCTGCACGATGGCGGCCTTGAGGCCTGACGGCGGCTTGGCAGTGGCTGTCATGGAGCTTCGTCTCGACTGTCTGTTTTTGCTCGGCCCCTGGCCGGGGCATTCCGGCGCTGCGGCCGGTTCTCTCGTGCATTTCCGAGTGGCTCTTAGAGCATGTTTAGCTGAAGTGCGCAGCGGTTCCGCGTGAAAAACATGTTCCAAGCGGAGGGACGCGACGCGATACCCGATGCTAATCCTTGGCCCACACCTGAACCGCAACTTGCGAGACGAGGATCGTGACACACACAGTCGTGGTGCTGGGCGGATATGGCCTCATAGGTGCGGCGTGCGTGAGGGCACTGCGGACAACGGGCTTCCGCGTCGTCGGCGTCGGACGCTCGCAGGCCGCCGCGCGGCGGGTCGTGCCGGAGGTCGAATGGCGCTTCACTGATCTGGCGCGCGCCAGCACTGAAGATCTGAGGCGCGTGCTCGCGGGCGCGGATGTGGTGGTCAATGCCGCCGGCGCCTTGCAGGACGGGTTGCGCGACGATGTGGCTGCGATCCACGAAGGCATGATCGCGCGGCTCGTCACGGTCCTTCAAGGCACCAAGACACGAATCATCCAGATCTCTGCGGCCGGCGTCTCTGAAAAGGCCTCGACCGAGTTCTTCCGTTCCAAGGCCCGCGGCGATGCCCTGTTACAGGCATCGGGACTCGACCACGTGATCTTGCGCCCAACGCTGGTGCTGGCGCCAGAGGCCTATGGCGGCACAGCGCTGTTACGGGCCAGTGCAGCGATGCCGCTCGTCGGCTTGGATGTGCTGCCGGAAACACGCGTGCAGACAGTCTTCATCGACGACGTGACGGCGGCTGTCGTGATGGCGGCGCGAGGCGCGATCCCGTCCGGCACCGTAGCCGACCTTACCGAACCGGAAAGCCACAGCTTCGGTGAACTCGTGCGCGCAGCACGCCGCTGGCTGGGCCTTTCGCCCTGGCGCCTCTCATGGCGTCTCCCGACGCCGCTCGTGGCCGCGACCGCGCGAGTTGCAGATGCGCTCTCGACCCTCGGCTGGCGCTCGCCGCTCCGCTCCACCGCGCTGAAGGTGCTGAGCGAAGGCATCAGCGGCAATCCCACGGCCTGGAGCAAGACCGGCGGGCCACCATGCCGGACCCTCGACGATACGCTGGCCGCCATGCCCGCAACTGCACAGGAGCGCTGGTTCGCCCGCGCCTACCTGCTGGTTCCAGTGATTGTCGGAACTCTAGCCGTATTCTGGATCTCCTCGGGCCTCATTGGTCTCGCCCGCTTCGATACGGCCACCGAAATCCTGACACAACGGGGCTTTGCCGCCTTGCCTGCATCGTTCTTCGTCGCTGCGGGAGCCATCGCCGACATTGTCCTGGGTGCCGGCATTCTGGTGCGCCGATTTGCCAGGCCCGCATCTCTCGGCATGGTCACGGTATCGTTCGCTTACCTCGCCGGGGCCACCCTCTTTGCTGCCGACCTGTGGGCCGATCCGCTCGGACCGATGTTGAAGGTGCTGCCGGGACTGGTGTTGGCGCTGGTTGCCGTGGCTCTGCTGGAGGAGCGCTAGCGATGGGCGATGGGTTATAGGCGATGTCGTATGAGATCCTCCGCTTTCTGCACGTGATCGGAGCAACCGTGCTGCTCGGCACTGGCGCCGGCATCGCCTTTTTCATGGTGGTCTCGATTCGCTCGCGCGAACCAGCGCTTATTGCCCATGTCGCCAGCATCGTCGTACTGGCCGACACCGTGTTCACCGCAACCGCCGCGGTGCTCCAGCCTGTGACGGGCCTTGCGCTGGCCCACCACGTCGGGTGGCCAGTGCTGTCGGGCTGGGTGCTGGCGAGCCTCTGTCTTTACGTGTTGGTCGGTGCCCTCTGGCTGCCTGTCGTCGCCATCCAGATCCGCATGCGCAATCTCGCCCGCGCAGCCCGCGATGCCGGCCAACCTCTGCCCGACGCGTTCGACCGGCTCTACCGAATCTGGCTCGCCTGCGGCTTCCCGGCGTTTGCAGCCGTGCTGGCGATTGTTTGGTTAATGCTCACCAAGCCAGCGTTTTGAGGCATTTTTCCGCAGGTTAACCGGTTTCAGAACGCGTTTGGGATCATCGCAATTGCAGACAAGCCAGCCTCCATTGTTTCCGGAGGCACTTTGTCGCGCTCTTCAGATCCAAAATTCAATCTGCGATATGCCGTACTAGCAAACAAAAGGGGGAGCGAAAGCTCCCCCATTTCCGACATTCCGTCGATATTTTGTCGTTTTTAAAATGCGCAAGGGCAGCTTTGGAAATCAGGCAGCAACCGTATCGTCGCCCGGATCGCGCAGCACATAGCCGCGACCCCAGACCGTCTCGATATAGTGCTGGCCGCCAGTGGCAGCTTGCAGTTTCTTCCTCAGCTTGCAGATGAAGACGTCGATGATCTTGAGTTCGGGCTCGTCCATGCCGCCGTAGAGATGGTTGAGGAACATCTCCTTGGTCAGCGTCGTGCCCTTGCGCAGCGAGAGCAACTCGAGCATCTGGTATTCCTTGCCCGTCAGATGCACGCGCTGGCCGTTAACCTCGACCGTCTTCGTATCGAGATTGACGCGCAGGTCGCCCGTCTCGATGACCGACTGTGCGTGCCCTTTCGAGCGCCGCACAATGGCGTGGATGCGCGCCACCAGCTCGTCCTTGTGGAACGGCTTGGTCAGGTAATCGTCGGCACCGAAGCCGAGCCCGCGCACCTTGTCCTCTATACCGGCATGGCCCGAAAGGATCAGGATCGGTGTCTGAACCTTTGCCACCCGGAGCATCTTCAGGACGTCGTAGCCGCTCATGTCTGGCAGCCCGAGGTCCAGAAGAATAATGTCGTAATCATAGAGCTTGCCGAGGTCGACACCTTCCTCGCCAAGGTCCGTTGTATAAATATTGAACCCTTCGGACTGCAGCATCAGCTCGATGCTTTGCGCCGTCGCGCCATCGTCCTCGATCAAAAGAACCCGCATGCTCGTTCCTCTCTTCCCCGACCCGCCGGCCGGGCCCGCTGCCCCGACATGAAGAGAACGCAACTCAGTTCTCGCTAAGCCATCGTTAGGAAAGTACGCGGCAGAGGTTAACAAACCCTAATTTTGTCTTGCCCTGAGGCAAGGAAAACGAGCCCCCCTGGCAGGAACTCATTCACATCTGCCGTACCCTGCCCTTCCACCCCCCGATGGAAGGCCATCATCCAGCCACGACCGGCCCGCCCACGCGAACCGCCGGAGCTCTCTGATGGCAAAACGATAAGATTGGAGAATTGAAACCCTGCGCCCGAAAGTGCCCCACCGCGCCACCGTCATCAAACGATTTCCAGCCCGGAAAATCGTTCCGATTTCGGCCTGCCCAGCCCGAAAGCGGCACGACTCAAGAGGTAACAGAATTCGCAGGTGATCCACAGCATTGTTGGGGCATTTTTCTCGATGTGTGCCAATAGATCCGATGAAGCGATCAAGAAGTTGCTTTACCGCAACTTAATCGGCCCATGCGATAGTTAGGGACAACAAATGTTGCGGGTGCAGCGCAAAACATTTGAAAAATAAAATGAGAAAGCGGAGCGTGCTTCGCTATTCTTGGCAAATGACTTGGCATGGAACTTGTTTAGTTCCTGATCACCAGTTCGAGTTTGTTTGGGGTGTCGAACAATGAAGTCACCAGATTTGGCGTCGCGCGCTTTGCGTTTTGAGGCTGACGAAAAAGTCCGCAAGGTTTCGGATCTCGAGCAGATGATCCGCGAATTCGAGCAGGTCGCGATCGATCTCGACCGGCAGATCCAGGCGGAAGAGGAGCGCACGGGCGTGCGCGATCCGGCCCATTACAATTATTCGACGTTTGCACGCTCCGCGGCGCAGCGGCGTGACAACCTCAGGGCTTCCGCCGCCGGGCTGAAGTCACGGCTTGGCGATGCCGTCCGCGAGCGGGACGAGTTTCTCGAGCAGATGGAGCGCCTTTCATCTGTCGAAGAGCGCCCAACCAGTTCACCCGGCCGGCGTATGGTGCGCGGGGCCACCAGCTCGCAGTCCACCCAACTGCGCTGAGCCGCGGCATATCGGCTGCTCGCAGCGAGCGACCGACACGATTGAACACCTATCAGGCTCGCTCCCGATCCGTGGGGCGGGCCATTGGTGTGTGTACGCCCGACACCCTCCCCTTGCCCGCACCCGTTCAACGACCTATTCAAAAGATCAGGACAGCGCCCCATCCGAGCCGCTTTGGCATGAGTGGGGGCGGCGAAGGGGCTAGGGGTGAAGTGCCGGGGGGCATAGCGCGACGATGGCCGGTACGGGTCATGCACGGTCGATATCATTGGGCAACAGGACGGTCTGGCGGGTTGCCAGCGCCGCGATGATTGCATCCAGCATGACCGGTTGTGCCGGCAGCGGAGATGTATCGACAGCCGCACTGCCCGGCCTGCCGGCCCTGCCCAAGATCTCACTGCCCGAAGCCCCGCCCCCCGTCGTCGGCTCGGCGACGGAGGTCTATGAGCGCATCGGCCGCGGCGCCATGGCCTGCTGGTTCGGCGCCAACGGATCGTTGAAGGCGACCCATATCTATGACGCGACGGCGGAGCCGGAAAATAAGGGCGGACGTGCCGAAATCCTCATTCGCGAACGCGAGGCACAGGGCGAAAGCCCACGCGGCGTCAAGGCGTTCCGCATTCTCATCACGCCCTCGACAAGCGAGGAAACGACGGTCTTGGCGGAGAACCTGAAGTTGCCGGAGGCCGCCGCCGAGGGGATGAAGAAAAGTGTCGCGGCCTGGTCGATCGGGAACCAGGGTTGCGACCCGGACGCCGTCAAGGGAGCCTGGCAACCAGAGGCGGAAGCGGGCAAGACCGCCGGAGAGAAACAAAAAGCCACCCGGCCGGAAGGGCAGGCGGCGAAAAGCAAACCATAGTGTTCCGGCCGCAAATGCGACCGAGACCGCCCTGCGACCGCTTGGCCGCCATCAGCTCCGGTATTTCTGAATCCGTGTTGCCCGCAGGCCCGGCAAGCCGTGCTTGTCGATAGACCGCTGCCAAGACATGAATTCGTCGACAGTGAGCTTGTAGCGCTCACACGCCTCCTCGATCGACAATAGTCCGCCGCGCACCGCAGCGACAACCTCCGCCTTGCGGCGGATCACCCAGCGCTTGGTGTCGCTGGGGGGCAGATCGGCGACCGTCAACGGGCTTCCGTCGGGGCCGATGACATAGCGCACACGCGCTCTCATTTGATGTTCGGTCATGCTACTCAACACACGCTCATGGACCAGATGACAATTGATAACGCAGTGCCGTTAAGTTTGACCTAAGCGGCAAAATAAACTTACAATAAATGACTGTATCTCTTCATCTATTTCGGATCATCATGGTTTATGATATTGTTTAACGCAATGTCATTTGGAGACAAACATGAATGAAATGATCCAAACAATGACAGCCTGTTTCGTTTCGACCTGAAAAACACAGATGAACATCGATCACTTGCGCGTCCTGACAACACTGGGACACTATTCGCAGCACGACAGACGCTTGCTTGGGATCGCACCGCTCCCCGCTCTGGGAACGGAGCCAGCAGGAAGGTGTCGCCGGTTGCCGAGCCCTATGGCCCCACCCTCCCCCCGCTTGCTCACAAACGACGTGCACAGACGAAAGCGCAGCCCGTCATCGCCCCCTCCCCAGACCGGCAGCCCAGAGGCGCTGCTGGCGTCGAAGACCGATATGATAGTGGTCCCGCAACCGCCCAGAATTGGCCGGAAAGACGAGCCCATGCGGCACTGCCGCGCTTGCGGCAAAAGCGCATAAGCCATAAATAATGGCATCCTCACGTGCCGAGGGGGCTTTGCCCCTGTTTAGTCACGAGGCCGTGGCAACGAACGCGCTGCGAAAATCGGTTGCGAACGGTTTGGGGTGCGTGCAGGTGATGAGGGATTTCTTCTTTGGACCAGCGGCCGGCCTCGGAAATGGGGGTCTGCGCGTTTGGTCCACGCCGAGAGGGCTGCGACCCGGTGCGCAGCTCCGCTGGTTGGCAACCGCCGCCAGCATGTAGGGCTGGAATTAGCATTTGCCTGCACTTGAGCATAACGAGTGCCAGGCGGGCGGAGCTGCCAACCCACGACGTATGAAATGCCGTTTGAGATGAGCGACGCGGTTGCCATGAGTGCTGCCAACGCCACTTCCGACAAGCGAACGCCGGGCCAGAGCGCCACGCAGCGTCGGCGCGTGGTCGTTGCTATGTCGGGCGGTGTCGATTCATCAGTCGTAGCCGCCCTCATGAAGGCGGCCGGTCACGACGTTATAGGCATCACATTACAGCTTTACGATCATGGCGAGGCGACTGCGGCAAAGTCTGGAAGCTGCTGTGCCGGGCAGGACATCCACGACGCCCGTCGGGTGGCCGAGGCAATCGGCATCCCTCACTACGTCCTCGACTACGAGACGCGGTTCGCCGAGCGGGTGATCGAGCAGTTCGCCGACAGCTACGTGTCTGGCGAAACGCCAATCCCGTGTGTGACCTGCAATAGCGATTTGAAGTTCGGCGACCTGTTACAGACCGCACAGGAGCTGGAGGCGGACTATCTCGCCACCGGCCACTACATCCGCCGGACCATGGGACCGGACGGGCCGGAGCTGCGCCGGGCGGTCGATGCGGATCGCGACCAGAGTTATTTCCTGTTTTCCACGACGCGGGCACAGCTCGAGCGGCTGTGGTTTCCTCTCGGCGACCTTGCAAAGTCGGAGGTGCGCCGGATCGCGACTGATCTCGATCTCCCGGTGGCGATGAAACCTGACAGCCAGGACATCTGCTTCGTGCCGACAGGGCGCTACACCGATGTGATTGAGCGGCTGAAGCCTGGAGCCTTGCAGCCAGGCGAGATCGTGCACGTTGACGGTCGCCGGCTCGGGCACCATAGCGGCATCATCAATTACACGATCGGCCAGCGTCGCGGCCTGGGCATACCGGCCGCCGAGCCCTACTACGTGATCCGGCTCGACGCCGAACGTAACGAAGTGATTGTCGGGCCACGCGACTGCCTGAAGACCGAGGCGATCGTTCTGCGCGACGTCAACTGGCTCGGCCATGGCGCGATCGGTAAGGCCGCGGCAAATGGCCTCGAAATCCATGCCCGTGTGCGATCCACGCAACCGCCGGCGCCGGCCACCTTGATGGTCGATGGCGACGGTACGGTTCGCGTCGTCCTGAGCGAGGGCATCGAAGGCATTGCAGCCGGCCAGGCGTGTGTGTTTTACAGCGACGGGGGCGCGGATGCGCAGGTGCTCGGCGGAGGTTTCATCGCCAAGACCGTTCGCAAGCGGCCACGTGCCGGCGACATCAAATTGAAGGACAACGGCCAGGACCGCGAGGTCACCGGCCGTGCCTCCATTGGGGGCATGGGGTAATGGTCAATGAGGAGCACTGATAGCATGAGGACCATGGATCGGACCGAAGAGTCCCGCCGCGGGCCTGTTCTGCACCGCGACGGCGGGCGGATCATCGGCATCGGGCGCATCGACGAAAGCGATGTGAAGGTCGCCTACCGCCGATGGGCACCGTTCTACGACCATACGTTCGGCATGGTCGCCGCGCAGGGGCGCCGCCATGTGGTTGAACACATCAACACCATGCCCAAGGGTCGCGTACTCGAGGTCGGCGTCGGCACCGGCTTGTCACTGCCAGACTATGACCCGCGTCACGAGATCGTCGGCATCGACCTGTCGCCTGACATGCTGGACAAGGCGCGCGAACGCGTTGTCGAGGAAGGTCTCGACCACGTGACGGGACTGCACGAGATGGACGCGTCCAACCTGGAGTTCCCGGACGCAACGTTCGACATTGCCGTGGCCATGTTCGTGATGACCGTGGTCCCCGAACCAGAGAAGGTGATGCGCGAGCTTGCTCGAGTCACCAAGCCGGGCGGACAAGTGATCCTCGTCAATCACTTCAGCCAGGAAGAAGGTTTGCGCGGCTGGGTCGAGCGTCGCATGGCGCCGTTTGCCGACAAGATCGGCTGGCGCTCGGTGTTCGACACGGATCGCGTCATGGTCTGCGAGAACCTGCGCCTCACCGAGCGCACCTCGGTGCGCCCGCTCGGTCTTTTCACAATGATGCGGTTTGCCAAGTCGCTTAGCACCGTCGAGTGCCCCGTGGCGGCGGAGTAGCGGACGCGCTGCTTCCCCATTTGGCCCAAGTCGCCATGGCGGGTCGGCAATGTTCCGGCCCGCCATGTTTCTTTTCGGTGGCCGAATTGCGGAACGCGCAGCTCACCACTTGCCGACCACAGCGCGAGCCTTGACAGCCCGCCGCCGGCCTCCTTATAGACACCAAGCCCGTGATCACAGACGCGGCACGTGGCGGGATAGCTCAGTTGGTTAGAGCGGCGGAATCATAATCCGTAGGTCCCCGGTTCAAGTCCGGGTCCCGCTACCATCTCCTCCCAGCATTGCCCTTCGACGACAGGTAGCCGCACCATATGCGCGACTTCAGCCTTGTCGCGCGCAAGCACGCGACCGCAAGGCACTGGAGCACTGACCGAGATCAGATGCCGAGCTTGTCGAGAATGATGTTCTCGGCCTCACGCACGCGCGGTGTCCATTCGGCGGCGCGCGAAGCAATGAGGTTCGCCTGCGACTTCAAAATCAGGCCGTCATCGAGGATCTTGAGGCCGTTGGCCTTCAGCGTCGCGCCTGTCGTGGTGATGTCGACGATGAAGTCGGCCGTGCCGGCGGCGGGCGTGCCCTCGGTAGCGCCAAGGCTTTCGATGATGCGGAAGTCGGTGAGCCCGCGGGACGACAGGAAGCGGCGCGTCAGGTTGATGTACTTGGTCGCGACGCGGAACCAGCGGCCGTGGATCTGGCGAAACGCGCTCGATATCTCGTCGAGATCGGCCATCACACGCACGTCGATCCAGCATTCGGGCACCGCGACGACAACGTCGGCATGCCCAAAGCCCAAAGGCTTCAGGATCTCGATACGCGTCTCCCAATCTGTCATCTGCTCGCGTACGAGGTCCTCCCCCGTGATGCCGATGTGGGCACGGCCGGTCTTCAGGTAACGCGCAATCTCGGATGCGGAGATGAAGGCCACCTCGACGTTGTCGATGCCCTCGATCTCGCCGCGATAGCCGCGCATATTTCCGACCTTGCGCACGTTGAGGCCCGCGTTGGCAAAGATTTCGACGGACTGCTCCATCAGCCGGCCCTTGGAGGGAACGGCGAGGACGAGCGTATCGGGGGACGTCATCGCACGTCTCCTGTCAAAGCAGCGAGCAGGCGCTCGGTATGGATGGCGGCGCCGACGGCTGGCACGTCCTCTTCCGAGCCGCACTGGCGCATGAGCGTGTCATAGCGACCGCCGCCTGCGACGGGGCTCTGGCGGCCGAGGTCCGGCACGACGACCTCGAAGACGAAGCCGGTATAGTATTCCAGCGTGCGTCCGAACTCCGCCTCGAAGTCGGCGTGGGTGACGTCGACTCCGGCGTCGGCGAGAAGCTGCAGCCGGCGCTGATAGGCATCGAAGGCTTCCGTAATGTCGATATTGCCACCGCGCAGCAGGTCACGCAGTCGAGCTCCGGCGGCGCGGGCGGGCGCGACGACACGGACATAGCTTTCCAGAAGTTCGGCGGTTGCAGCCGAGAGCGGCTGCGTTTTGGCGTCGGCAACGATCGACAACAGGTTCTCGGTGATCTCGCCCAGCGTGCGCGTGCCCAGCATGTCGATGCCACGGCTTTCCAGGTAGGCGGCAACCTGCTTTTCCCCATCGTCCGGCCGTTCCGGATCGAGCTTCGTCAACAGTTCCTTGGGCACATCGCGCGGCACGTCGATCGCCGCCGTTGTCAGGCGTTTCAGCTCGGTGCGGAACGCGTCCGGACGCCAGAACTGATGCATCAGTCGCCGACGCCATCGCACCGGCATGTCGGCAGCTTCAAGCAGCGCGCGAAACAGGCCGAGATCACCGACGTGCAGCTTGAAATCCTTGAGCCCCGCCGCCTTCAGCGCATCGATCACCGTGACGACCGTCTGCGCCTCTGCCTTCGCCTTGTCCGTGATACCGAACGCCTCGATGCCGGCCTGTCGGAACTCGCGCGGATGGGCGACCGGCGCACCCGCCGGCTGGAAGCGGAAAGCCGAACCGTTGTAGCAGTACTTGGCGCGCGTCATCGGATTGGCATGACGCTCGATGTGCAGGCGGCAGGTCGGCACCGTGATGTCGGGACGCAGGCACAGCTCCTCACCGTCAGGATCGGTGAAGACGTAGGTGCGCGCACGCAAGGTCTCGCCGATCACGTCGAGGAAAACGCCGGCCGGCTGGATGATTGCCGGCGCGACGGCCTCGTGACCGGCCTTGATGAAGACCGACATGATCTTTTGCGCCTGCGCCTCGAGCGCCTCGAACTTCTTTGCTGTCTCTGCGACCATGTCGTGTCAGGTCCGGTGCGTCATTTCTCTGGGCGTATTCTTCGCAAGCTTGGAGTTGGCAAGCGCATTGCGCATCGGTCAGTCGGCTCCGCCATGACGGGCGATGATCTCGCGCACGGTAGCGACGAGGTCTTCTTCCTTGACGGAGACCTGCGCCGGCCGGCTTTCCTTCCATTCCTTGTTATCCGCGATCGCGGCAGCGGCCTTCGCGCCCTCGATCAGGTCCTTGATCTGCACCTCGCCCTTCGCGCGCTCGTCGGAACCCTGGATGACGACGCAAGGAGCGCCACGCCTGTCGGCGTATTTCATCTGCGCCTTCATGCCCGACGTGCCGAGGTACATCTCCGCACGGATGCCGGCTGAACGCAGCATCTGCGCCATCTTCTGGTACCGCGGCAGCTCGCCCTTATCCATGATGAGGACGACGACGGGACCCTGCGGCGCGACATCCGCAGCGGCAGAGCCCTTCAATACGCCAAGCGCTGCCTGCAGACGCGACACGCCGATGGAAAAACCGGTGGCGGGAACCTTCTGGCCAAGGAAGCGCTCGACGAGACCGTCGTAACGGCCGCCGCCGCCAACCGAGCCGAAGCGTACCTTGTTGCCTTGTTCGTCCTTGACCTCGAACGTCAGCTCGGCCTCGAACACAGGACCGGTATAGTATTCGAGGCCACGCACGACGGAGAAGTCGATGCGGATGCGGTCCGCACCGTAACCAGCCTTCTCGACAAGCTCACCGATCTGGTCCAGCTCAGCCAAGCCATCGCCAAATGCATCGACCGGCTCGAACCCGGCAGTTCTGACGATTGCGTCCCGCTCGCTCCGCGACAGCTTCGGCTGCATGACGAAGTCGAGCAGAACCGCGATCTGTTTCTCGCCGAGCCCCGCGCCCTTGGTGAAATCGCCCGACTCGTCCTTGCGCCCGGGCCCCAACAGCAGCGCCACATCCTCGCGCGAGAACTTGTCGAGCTTGTCCAGCGAGCGAAGAACAGCAAGCCGGGCCACGTGGTCGGACAAATTGACGCCAACAGACTCGAGCAAACCATCGAGCAGTTTGCGGTTGTTGACCTTGATGACGTAGTCACCACGCGCGATGCCGAGCGCTTCGAGCGTATCGGCGGCGAGCATGCAGATCTCGGCATCGGCGGCGAGACTTTCGGTACCGACGGTGTCGGCATCGAACTGGGTGAACTGGCGGAAGCGCCCAGGCCCCGGCTTCTCGTTGCGATAGACGGTGCCTGTCGCATAGCGGCGGAACGGCTTCGGCAGGCTCTGGTAATTCTCGGCAACGAAGCGGGCGAGCGGCGCCGTCAGGTCGTAGCGCAAGGACAACCACTGCTCGTCGTCGTCGGTGAAGGAGAAGACGCCCTCGTTGGGGCGATCCTGGTCGGGCAGGAACTTGCCCAGCGCATCAGTATATTCGATCGCTGGCGTCTCCAGCTCCTCAAAGCCATAGGTCTCGTAGACACGCCGGATGGTGTCCAGCATGGCGCGCGTCGCACTGAGCTCGGCGGCGCGGATGTCGCGAAAGCCTTTCGGCAGCCGCGCCTCGGGCCCGGCAACTTTCTTGTCTTTAGCCATGATCGGGGGAGCGCCTCGCTTAGGGCATCTGCCGACGGGAAATGATTTGGCCCGCTTATAGCGGATCGATGCCCCATGGGAAAGGCACGCGGGCGCGCGGCAGATGGGGCCAATGCGCCCTATTGCACAGCGCCTTTTGGGCGCCGCAACGCCCTGATTCTGCGAACGAATGCACGCAGGTACCGATTCGCCCGCAAGCCGCGTCTGGCCGCCTCCGCGGCAATCCTGGGCCGCGCGCGCCAGGTGAGCGGCACTGCGACCTCGACGAGTGGCGTCGACTGGCAGCCGATCCAGCGTTTGAAAGGGTAATCGCCGACACCCATGTCGAACTCACGAACACCCTGGGCGAGCAGCGTGCGCACGGCCTCCAGCACAATCATGCGGCCGGGCGAAACCTGGCGCCAGCGCTCGCCGCCGTCAGCGATGCGGATCAGCGTGAACGTCGAACCCGTAGTGACGCCAAACAGCATGGCCACGGGCTCACCGCCAGCCGTCAGCGTGAAGAGGCTCGCCGCGCCTGTCGACGACGTATCGTGCAGCAGCGCCCGATAGAACCGCGAGATCTCGGGCTGATCGAGCACATAGTCGTGCCCCGCCTCGCGGTGGCGCTCAGCTTGCCAGCGTTCGAGTTGGCGATACGCCGCATCGATCTCCTCGCGCGTCGCAGCACGCGCAAGGCGGACTTCGCCCATGTCTTCCAGCCGACGTCGGGCGCGCTCGGCTTCCTTGCGGTATTTCTTGCCGCGAGAAGCGAGGAACGCCTCAACCGTATCCTCGATGATGAGAGCATTGCGGCTGAAACGGCTCGGCACAGCCCGCGCATGCAACACCATTGGGTTGGCGTGCCCGGCGATATGCGGCGGCATCTTCTCCAGACGTATGAGATCGACATCGGCAAGTGCGACCGCGAGCGCATCATAAAGGCGGGCCGACCCGGTGGCATCGACGGGTGCTGCCGGCCCCAACCAGGGTGCGCAATAGTCCGATAGGCCGAGGTCGGCGATCTCGGCAATGCGCAAGCCGCCCTGCGAACGAACCAACATCGGCAGCGCTATGGCGAAGCGCTCCGTCTCCTGCTCGGTGAAAACAAGAAGTCGCGGTTCGGCATGGCGAGCTGTTGCCACGACAGCCAGAAGCGCCTTCAGCCATGCAAGGGACTGGAACGCGGTCGG
>JACKJI010000030.1 GCA_020638035.1 Hyphomicrobiaceae bacterium | reverse complement strand
CTGGCGTTGCCGCGATCGGCCACGGCCCGCGCGGCTGCATTCGTGCGCTGCGCCGATGTAACCGGCGCATTCAGGGCTACAATGGCGTGTGCGTGCGCCAGTAGTCTGCGCGGTCTGCCTATCCTCGCTCTCTTCACGCTGGGGGAGGGCGGGATGTGCGCAACAAGAAACCCCGGGGGCGGTGAGCTCCCGGGGCAGTTCGCATCAGGTTACGCATCAACGCGCAGAGTGGAGAAACTAGCTGCACCCGCTCGTCGAACCGCACGTGTCGCACTTGAGACAGGTGCCGTTGCGGACGAGCGTGAAGTTCTGGCACTCGTGACAGGCTTCGCCTTCATAGCCTCTGAGCCGTGCCTCGGCGCGGCGATCGTCGACCGAGCGCACAGCAGTCTTCACCTCGGTCTTGGTGACGACCGCCTGCTGGTACATCACTTCGGTCGCGGTCTTCAGGGCGTTGGCACCATCCGTCGCGAACGCAGTCGCCGCCGACGATTGCAGCTCGGCCACGGCATTGGCGACGTGAGTGCCGTTGCCGCTGCCACCGTTGCCGCGACCACTGCCGATGCGGACGATGCCGCGCACCAGGCCATGGCTGACGAGCTTCTGTGCCTGGGCGGCAGGCGGATCGAGCGCCAGATCCTCGTCCGTTTCCTCGTCGGAAGAGCCGAGCCCCGTCTCGCCGACGATTTCGCGCGGGTCGACGTGGGCAAGGTCATGACGGCCGAGGTACGAGACGGCCAACTCGCGGAAGATGTAGTCGAGGATCGATGTCGCGTTCTTGATCGCCTCGTTGCCCTGAACGATGCCGGCCGGCTCGAAGCGCGTGAAGGTGAACGCTTCAACGTACTCTTCCAGCGGCACGCCGTATTGCAGGCCGAGCGAGATGGCGATGGCGAAGTTGTTCATCAACGAGCGGAAGGCGGCGCCTTCCTTGTGCATGTCGATGAAGATCTCGCCGACGCGGCCGTCGTCATACTCGCCGGTGCGCAGGTAGACCTTGTGGCCGCCGACGGAGGCTTTCTGCGTGTAGCCCTTGCGGCGGGAGGGAAGCTTCTCGCGCTCCTGTACGCTGCGCTGACGCAGCTCCATTTCACGTTGCCGCGCCTCTTCCTCGAGCTGAGCGACGCGCTGGGCCAGACGCTCGGCCGCCACCATGACGCGCTGCAGGGCCGGTTTGTCGGCAGTGAGTTTCTCAGCCGTCTCCTCCTGCTCGTCCTCGGTCTCGCCGAGGATCTGCGAGTTCAAGGGCTGTGACAGCTTGGAACCGTCGCGATAGAGCGCGTTGGCCTTCAGCGCCAGGCGCCACGACAGCATGTAGGACTGCTTGCAGTCTTCCACCGACGCGTCATTGGGCATGTTGATGGTCTTGGAGATGGCACCCGAGATGAACGGCTGTGCTGCCGCCATCATGCGGATGTGGCTCTCCACCGACAGGTAGCGCTTGCCCTTGCGGCCGCAGGGATTGGCGCAGTCGAACACAGGCAGATGCTCCGCCTTCAGGTGCGGCGCACCCTCCAGCGTCATGGCGCCACAGACGTGCTCATTGGCGGCCTCGATGTCCTTCCTGGAGAAGCCCAGGAACGACAGGAGTTCGAAGCTCGGATCATTGAGCCTGTCCGCTGGAACCTTCAGCGTTGCGGTCAAGAAGTCCTCGCCCAAAGTCCATTTGTTGAACACGAACTTGATGTCGAAGGCGGTCTTTAGTCCGGCTTCGACCTTGGCGATCAACGCATCGGTGAAGCCTCTTGCCCGCAACGTCGTGTGATTGATGGCGGGAGCCTGGGCAAGGCTGCCGTGGCCGACGGCATAAGCCTCGATCTCGGCGATCTGACTCGGCCGGTAGCCGAGGTTTTCCAGAGCCTCGGGCACGGAGCGGTTGATGATCTTGAAGTAGCCACCGCCGGCAAGCTTCTTGAACTTGACGAGCGCGAAGTCCGGTTCGATGCCGGTCGTATCGCAGTCCATGACAAGGCCGATGGTGCCGGTCGGGGCGATGACGGAGGCCTGAGCGTTGCGGTAGCCGTGCTGCTCGCCGAGCGCCAGTGCCTTGTCCCAGGCGGCGATCGCGGCGTCCGACAATGCCGTGCTCTTGAGCGAGCCATGATCGAGGGGCACGGGTTCCGTCGAAAGCTTCTCGTAGCCCGTTGCCTCTCCGCGTGCCGCGCGACGGTGGTTGCGGATGACGCGCAGCATGTCGTCGGCGTTGTCCTCGTAGTCGGGGAACGCTCCGAGTTCGCCGGCCATCTCCGCGCTGGTCGCATAAGAGGTGCCGGTCATGATCGCCGAGATGGCACCGCAGATGGCGCGACCCTCAGCGGAGTCGTAGGAGATGCCGGCCGCCATCAGCAAGCCGCCGATGTTGGCGAATCCGAGCCCCAGGGTGCGGAAACGGTAGGACAGTTCCGCGATCTGGCGCGAGGGGAACTGCGCCATCAGCACCGAAATCTCCAGCACGATCGTCCACAGCCGGCAGGCGTGCTCGAAGGCCTCCACGTCGAACGACTTGTCCGGACGGCGGAACGCCATCAGGTTGAGCGAGGCGAGGTTGCAGGCCGTGTCGTCGAGGAACATGTACTCCGAGCACGGGTTCGATGCGCGGATCTCGCCCGACGTCGGGCACGTGTGCCAGTCGTTGATGGTGGTGTGGAACTGGATGCCGGGATCAGCCGAGGCCCAGGCCGCATAGCCGACCTGCTCCCACAGATCGCGTGCCTTGATCGTCTTGACCGTCTTGCCACCGATACGTGACGTCAGATCCCACGTTCCGTCAGCCTCGACAGCGCCGAGGAAGGCATCGGTCACGCGCACCGAGTTGTTGGAGTTCTGGCCGGCGACCGTCAGATAAGCTTCCGAATCCCAGTCTGTGTCGTAGGTGTCGAAGGCGATGTCCTTGTAGCCCTGCCGCGCGAACTGGATGACGCGCAGGATGTAGTTCTGCGGAACCTCGTCGCGACGAGCCTCCTTGATGGCGCGCTTCAACGCGGGGTTCTTGGCCGGGTCGTAGCAGTCCTCGCCATCCGCCTCGCAGTTGACGCAGGCCTTCATGATTGCCTTGAGGCGTTTGCCGGCGATCTTGGACCCAGTGACGAGGGCGGCAACCTTCTGTTCCTCGCGGACCTTCCAGTTGATGTACTCCTCGATGTCGGGATGGTCGATGTCGACGACGACCATCTTGGCCGCGCGTCGCGTCGTGCCGCCCGACTTGATGGCGCCAGCGGCGCGGTCGCCGATCTTCAGGAAGCTCATGAGGCCGGAGGACTTGCCGCCGCCAGACAGCCGCTCGTTGGCACCGCGCAGGGACGAGAAGTTGGTGCCGGTACCCGAGCCGTACTTGAAGAGGCGTGCTTCGCGGACCCACAGGTCCATGATGCCGTTCTCGTTGACGAGATCGTCCTCGACCGACTGGATGAAGCAGGCATGCGGCTGGGGATGCTCGTAGGCGGAAGACGAGAGCGTCAGCTGGCCCGTCTGGAAGTCGACGTAATAGTGGCCCTGGCCGGGGCCATCGATGCCATAGGCCCAGTGCAGGCCGGTGTTGAACCACTGCGGCGAGTTGGGCGCCGCCATCTGCATGGCGAACATGTAGCGATGCTCGTCATAGAAGGCGCGGGCATCCTCCTCGGACGAGAAATAGCCACCCTTCCAGCCCCAGTAGGTCCAGGTGCCGGCGAGACGGTCGAACACCTGGCGTGCGTCGGTCTCGCCAGCGATACGCTCGGACGCAGGCAGCCCGGACAGCGCCTTCTCGTCGGGAACCGAGCGCCACAGCCAGGACGGCACGTCATTCTCCTCGACGCGCTTCAAATGGCGGGCGACTCCGGCTTTGCGGAAGTACTTCTGTGCCAGAATGTCGGCGGCAACCTGGCTCCAATGCTCGGGTACCTCGAAACCGTCCAGGCGGAAGACGATCGAGCCATCCGGATTCTTGATCTCGCTGGTGGCGCGCCGGAACGGAATCTTCTCGTAGGGCGATTTTCCGGCTTCAGTGAAGCGCCGCGTAATTCTCATGTGGGTCCCCGCCTTTAGGCTTGAAGTCTTTTGTTTCGCCCACCGCGGAAGCCTCCGTGCGGGCTCGGTTTTGGAAAAAACGGCACACAACCCCTCGTCCGCGGCGCGCGTGGTCATGCGCCCCGGTCAAGTCACTCGGCACTGGATTGGATCGGGTGCGTCTCTCCCTCTATCGACGCACCTGGCCGGCATCCTGCCGTATGGTCTCTGTATGTCTGGGAACTTGGGTTTCGGCCGAAACGCGGGCCGTTACTGCGACACTTGCATCCGGTGCACGTGGCAGCCGGGGTACTGAGGCGCTCAAGCCTGACCTAAAGTGGCCGACATGCTCACCCGATGTGTCCGAAGCTAGGATGATTCGTTCTGATCGTCACCACCCCTTGTGGGTGGCATCTGCCACTAAGCACTAGATGTTGTGGTGTTGGCAACTTGTGGACGGTGGCCACAGAAAAGCCCGGATTTCCGGGCGCGCAGGCGGTTGGCTGCGGTCGAGGGGCTGTGGATGGCGGCCGGCGCACGCCTGGATCGCCTCGACATGGATCAACGTAGACCGATTCCGTGCGGTCCCCTGTGGCACGCAGGCCGCGCCTTATGTCCGTATGGACAGACCGTGCTTGGAAGGGCTAAGCCGGGAGCGGTTTCAATGCACGCGCATCACAGGCGCATGGGGCTGCGACGGTGGCCCCTCGATCCCGGGAGAAGACCGCCTATGGGCATGTTCAAGGAGATCTTCAGCTGGTGGGGCGGAAACACATGGGGCACCCGCCTCTACGTCTGGCGCAAGATGCGCTTCGTCGGAGAGGATGCACTGGGCAACCGCTACTATGTGCAGAAGAGCGGGACGGGCCCGGTCGGCAAGCCCCGCCGTTTCGTGACGTATAAGAGCGGCGCGGAGGCATCGAAGGTTCCGCCGGAGTGGCACGGCTGGCTGCATTACACCGTCGACACGCCGCCGACCGAAGAGACCTATGAGGCCAAGCCCTGGCAGCAGCCGCATCGCCCGAACATGACAGGCACGTCGGAAGCCTATCGCCCTGACGGCTCCATCCTGACGCCGGCCAAGCGTCCGCATGGCACCGGTGACTACAAGGCCTGGCGGCCCGAGTGAGCGGGACGCGCCGGCCCATGTCGAGCCTCGCCGACGAACAGACGTGGTCGGCTGACAGCTACGATAGGAATGCGCGCTTCGTTTCCGACTTGGGGGGCGAGATCCTGTCGTGGCTTGCGCCCGCACCGGGTATGCGCGTTCTGGACGTCGGATGTGGCGATGGCGCGCTGACAAGGCGCATCGCCGACGCCGGGGCAGAGGTCGTCGGCATCGACATTTCGGATTCGCTTCTGGATGCCGCGCGTGCCCGCGGTCTCGACGTTCGGGCGATGAGCGTCACCGACATGGATTTCTCTGCCGATTTCGATGCGGTGTTCTCCAACGCCGTTTTGCATTGGGTGAAAGAGCCTGTGCAGGCGATTGCGCGCATGCGTGCGGCCCTGCGGCCGGAGGGACGTCTCGTCGCGGAGTTTGGCGGTCACGGCAACGTGGCGGCGATCGTCACCGCGATGCGCGCGGCGGCCAGGATCCACGGCGGCGATCCATCTCTCGCCGCGCCGTGGTTCTATCCCACTCCTGACGCGTATGGCGCCCTGCTCGATGCCGGCGGCTTTCGCGTCCGGCGGATCGCCCTCTTTCCGCGACCGACACCTCTGCCAACGGGCCTTTCCGGCTGGCTTTCAACATTCCGTGGGCCGTTTTTCGCCCAGTTTGGCGATCGCGCGGATGCCGTGAAGGCCGATGTGGAGGACCTGTTGCGATCCGTTCTGTGCGATGCCAGTGGCAATTGGACCGCCGATTATGTCCGCTTGCGCGTCGAGGCGATTGCAGTGTAGGCCGGGCTCAGTCACGCTGTGGCCCAAGTTCGGCGCAAATCAGGAACCAGCGTCTTGCGCCATGACGGCGCCGGGAATGCAGGCGCGGATCGGAAGCGCGCACCAGGACTGTGTTTGGGCAGCGGCTAACGGCATCGGGAAGTGTCCGCTTGAAAACGCCAATTTTCACGCTTGTGTCCGCTGGGACCGGCTCGCTCCGGGTGATGGCCTGTGCACTGGCGGTGTTCGTCGCGAACACCGGATCGGCGTCGGCAGACCGCATCGAGAACGAGGTGGCGCTCTTTGCGGCGCTCGATAAGGTGACGGCCCGCATTTCCAAGCTCCAGGTGCCGCTGGGTCAGAGCGTTGAGTTTGGCTCACTGAAGGTGACGCCGCGCGTCTGCTTTACGCGCCCCGCAACCGAGCAGCCCAAGACCACTTCCTTCGTCGAGGTCGAGGAAAAGGAACTCGACGGTAATCGGAAGCGCATCTTCACCGGCTGGATGTTTGCCGAAAGCCCGGGCCTCAACGCCGTCGAGCATCCTGTATTCGACATCTGGCTGACCGGATGTTCCAAGCCGCACGGAGGTGCGCACGCTGCAACCACTGCCGCGCCCGACCAGCAGCCGACGGCTGAGGGTGGTGCCCCGGCGGACGACAGCAGCGAGCCGGTCATCACCCGTCGCCGCATTCGGCGATGAGCGGCACTGCCGCAAGCGTGCGGTTATGAATGAGCGTCGCGCTGTTCCGTCGATCAGGCGTTGATGAGGCGAGCTACCTTCGGCGCGAAGTAGGTGAGGATGCCGGCCGCGCCAGCGCGCTTGAAGGCGAGCAGGCTTTCCATCATTACCTTGTCGCCGTCGAGCCAGCCCTTCTCGGCTGCCGCCATCATCATCGCGTACTCGCCTGACACCTGATAGGCGAAGGTCGGCACCTGGAACGTCTCCGATACGCGCTGAACGATATCGAGATACGGCATGCCAGGTTTGACCATCACCATGTCGGCGCCTTCCTCGATGTCGAGCGCCACTTCGCGCAGCGCCTCATCGGTATTGGCGGGGTCCATCTGGTAGGTGCGTTTGTCGCCCTTCAGTGTCGACGAGGAGCCGACCGCGTCGCGGAATGGCCCGTAGAACGCGCTCGCGTACTTGGCGGCGTAGGACATGATCTGCGTGCCCGTATGGCCATCGCTTTCAAGCGCTCCCCGGATAGCACCGACGCGACCGTCCATCATGTCGGACGGCGCGAGGATATCGCAGCCCGCTGCTGCCTGTACGAGCGACTGCTTCACCAATGCTTCGAGTGTTGCATCGTTGGCAATTTCGCCGCCGATCAGCAAGCCGTCGTGGCCGTGACTCGTATATGGGTCGAGGGCTACGTCGAGAATGATGCCGATGTCGATGCCGGCGTCCTTGATCGCGCGTGTGGCGCGGCAGACGAGGTTGTCAGTGTTGAAGGCCTCGCGCGCATCGTCGGTGCGCAGCTTCGGATCGGTGTAAGGGAAGAGTGCGATTGCCGGAATGCCGAGGCTTGCTGCTTCGCGCGCTGCACTCACGGCAAGATCGACGGACAACCGCTCGACGCCCGGCATCGAGGCGACCTTCTGCCGCTCGTTCGTCCCCTCGAGCACGAACAGCGGCCAGATGAGATCACTTGCCGACAGCGCATGTTCGGCGACGAGGCGGCGCGCCCAATCAGACTTGCGGTTGCGGCGCATGCGCGTCGCCGGGAATCCAGTCATGGGCTGATGTCCATTGCGGGCGCCGCCAGGAGCGGGAGGCGAGGGCTTGTTCATGGGAAAGATAGGTGGGTTACCAGTGGCTCATGCGCCGCCACCATCCCCGCGCTTGGCGCCAATTGCAAGGCCCAGAGATCAAAGCGGCCGATGCGGTCGAGATCTTCGCAGCCCGATTGGCCGCAGCCTGTGGCCGCCTACTGGCAGAAGGCGCCCGATGACCGCTGGGCAAGGTCCACGTGCAGGTGGTTGCGGTGGGCGTTGTTGGCCTCAGGTCCGAGCACCGTGCCGAAGACCTTGCAGGCACTCGTGTGCGCGCCTTTGAGGAACCGCTGCTTGCGGATCTCGTTGACCGCAGCCCCGCGGGCCGCGGCGGGCGTCACGACGCTCTTCACGGTCCAGTCGCCGGGCTTTGGCCCGCCAAGCCGGCTCGGAGCATCGAACGCGGAAGATGTGTCCGCCGAAGCCCCTGGAAGCGAGACCGTCACGCGCGGGATGCCATCGATGATCGATCCCCGCGCGACACCACCCGCCGGCGCGCCGCTTGTTATGCCCAATGCGCTGGGCGGCAGTGCTCCAGTTTCGTTGCTTGCGCTGCGCGTTACGCCTGCCGTGCCATCAGGTGTCGGTTCCTTGTGCAGTGCTGCGCGCGCGTTCTCCTGGCCTTTTCGCTCTTCGGCCACTCTCCTTTTCTGTTCGGCATCGGCTTTGGCTTTTGCGGCCGCGATCTGCCGGCGGATGTCGCGCTGCGTGAGGCCCCAGTCGGCCAGCAGCATGGCTGTGTCGCCCTTGGCCGTGGTGAAACCGGAGATGTCGAGAGCGTTGGCACGGCCATGCTCGGACAGTCGACCCTTTGCCCGGCCGTAGGCATTGCGGCAGGAGTAGTCGCTCATCTTCTCGATCTTGATGATCGGTCCGCCCAAATGGCGACGGGCGAGTGGCTGCAGTCCGGTGCTGATCCACGTGTGCAGGGCTTGCACCATCTCGCAATTGACGATTGCCGGCGGCGAGAAGACAACCTCGGGCTTGCGGCCGATGCTGATGAGTTGAACGGGGGCGGGGTCACCGCATGAGCCCTCCTTGATGGGCTCCTCCTCGATGACGACCGCAGGTATCTGCTTCAGGATCGCCGCGCAGCGCTGACGGGCGTCCTTGATCTCATCGGGCGACCATGCATCGACCGTCCCGGATGTCATTGCCTTATTCCGCTCCTGGACCTCACTCAGTGTGACCGGCCAACTGGAGGGCATGGCACGCCGCGACGGGCCTTTCGTCACTGCAACGGCATCGGCCGCGGTGACGGCAGCAGCGGGCGATGGTGTCGGAGGTGTCACAGCCGCCGGCTGCTGAGGTGCCGAAACTTGCGCGGCTGCCGTGGCGCGGGTCGGATCGACGGCCTGAAGAAGTTCGGGTTGCGCAACGAACCGCATGCTCGTCGTCTCGGCGACAGCACCGTTGGCGGCGAAAACACTGAGGAACAGCCCCGACGCAAGCGCCGGGCCCCATGGACCGCATCGCATCAAAGTGACGTCCCCCGTCGAAGTCCGCCGGCTACCCGCTCCCCAAAGCGTTTGATGGCAGCCCGCGCGAATCACCCCAAGTGTCGTGACAATGTGGGGTGGTGTATAGCCCCGAAATGAGGCAGACCTTGACCGCGTACGTTGCTCGCGGGCGATAACTGTCGATGAACGGTGGACGAGGGGCCGGCATGGAAGGCAAATCTGTGGATCAAGGGTCGGGCGCCGCTCCGGAGACGAACCCCGATCTGGCCACGGAGCGCGATGGCGCGACGGTGACGGTATGGCTCGGCCGGACGCGCGCCCTCAACGCGTTGACCATTGCCATGCGCGACGAATTTGCCGCAGTCATTCCGCGCCTGGCACGCGACCCGAATATCTACGCCCTGCTCATTCGCTCGCGGAGCCCGAAGGCCTTCTCGGCTGGTGGCGATGTACGGGAGCTGATTGCCTTGCATCGCCAGGATCCGGCTGCAGCCCGCGCGGCCTTCGCCCGCGAGTATGCGCTCAACTGGACTTTGGAGTGCTTTTCCAAGCCGACGATCTCGTTCATTGACGGCCTCGTCATGGGTTCAGGCGTGGGCATCTCGCTCTACAATACGCATCGCGTCGCGGGGCCGGGTTACCGGTTCGGCATGCCCGAAACGGCAATCGGCCTGTTTCCAGACGTCGGGGTTGCTCATGCCCTATCCCGACTGCCCGGCGAGGTCGGAACGTACCTGGGGCTGACCGGCCGGACCATCGGCCGAGCCGACGCCTACCGCCTTGGGCTGGCGACCCACTGCATTTCGTCTGAACATTTCGACGAGATTGCCGCTGCGCTGGCGGACGCCCAGCCCGTCGATCCGCTGCTCGATGACCGTCATGTCGATCCAGGCCCCGGCGAGCTGGTCGCCGTCGCATCGGTCATCGCACACTGTTTTGCCGGCGATAGCGTCGAGGCGATCCTTGCGCGCCTGGAGGCCGTGACGGGTCCAGACCAGGGCTTTGCCGCGGCGGTTCTCGCAGATCTCGGCAAGCGCTCGCCAATGTCACTGAAGGTTACGCTGCGCCACCTGCGCCATGCCGCGCGGATGGATCTGCGCGAGGTGCTGACGGCCGACCAGCGGCTTGCCTGCCGGTGTCTTGAGGGACATGACTTCGCCGAGGGCGTCCGGGCGGCACTCGTCGACAAGGACAACCTCCCCGTGTGGCGGCCGGCGACACTGGCCGATGCAACCGCATCCATGATCGAGGCTTACTTTGCCCCGCTGCCTGACGTGGACGAGTTGGTGCTGCCGACACGGGCTGAGATGCAGGCGGCCAGGGTCTGATCCGGGCGTTGGGATCAGACGGGCGGGCTTGGCGGCCGCTCGCGGTCGGTCGCTCATGCCGGGAGGGATGGTCTGGCCCGTGGTAAACTAGGCTTTAATCGGTCCCCCCCTGTAACTCGTCTTTAACTATGTCTGTTCAGGCAAGTTTTAGTTGTCTGCGATACTGTGAGGCATGGCCCGAAAAGCAAAAACAAGGGTTGCGTCGAACAGTAGCGAGGCATGTCCAATGAGTGTTGCAATAGATATGGCGCGCAGACGTGCGCCAGCGGAGGATGGCGAGGTCCGAAGCGAGTATCTGCAAGCGCTGCGGTTGATCGAGCGTTTGCACCGTCTTCTCCTCGATGTGATCAAGGATGAGTTCGACCGCCTGGGCGGCTCGGATCTCAACAGCGTCCAGGCGCTGCTGCTCTATAACATCGGCTCGGCCGAGTTGACCGCGGGTGAACTGAAGACCCGCGGCTACTATCTCGGCTCGAATGTCTCCTACAACCTGAAGAAGCTCGTCGATATGGGCTACATCCATTACAAGCGCTCCGAAACGGACAAGCGCTCGGTACGGGTGAGCCTCTCCGACAAGGGGCTGGAGGCAAGCCGGGTGGTGCAGAACCTTTATCAGCGTCAGCTTGGATCGCTGGAAAAGGTGGGCGAAGTGGACACTGAGGATCTGCAGCGTCTCAATCGCTCGCTGGTGCGCCTGGAGCGGTTCTGGTCGTATCAGATCAGCTACCAGCTCTGAGTTGCTTCGAGGCTGAAGCGGCATTTACAACGGGATCGAACGGCACGCCCCTTGGGGCGTGCCGGTCTCGTTTGTGGCATCCCGGCATCACGGATGAATCGCCTCTTCGTTGTCGGGGTTTTGGACTTTTCAAAACAGCGCCAATGCCTCAGGCTGAGCGTGATCTCACCGCGCCTTGACGAGGTTCTGCGGCAGGGTTTGTTTGCGTTTTTGTATTTTCGTAACGTCAGTCCGAGCATCATCGGATGCCCATGCTTGGGAACGCCCTCGCGGAGTTATCTCCGCCGGGCTCTGGAGCGCCTATGGAGGCAGGGTCTCGCGTAGCCACGCGTCGGCCAGCTTGGATCGGCGTTTCAACAAAGTTAGCGTTTGTTTGCGATGCGTCACCAGACGAGACGCTGAGCTTCCTGCGCAGGGATCCGTGGCGGTGTTCTTAAGACTACTTAGCGCGTCGCCGAAACGGTCAAACGTCTGGATCGTCGGCATGGGGATGGTGACATCGTCCTACAGGACCTCGATGGAAGAAGGTGAAGGGGTATGATCGCGGCCAGTTTCTCTAAGTCCTCGCGGAGCCTTGCAGCGACGGCCGCTGCGGCTCTCAGTTTTGCCGGGACGTTCCTGGTCACCGATTGCGCGCAGGCCAACGACGGCAACTCCTGGTTGCGGTTTGGTCCGACCAGCGACACCACTTCGTTCTCCTATGGGTCGGGCTCGTACGGATCGGGCTCGTATGATCGGCAGTTCGTCCGCGAGTGGGAGGCGAACCCGCCGCGCGGTTATCCGACGCTGTCACCGGCGAACATCGAGGCGACCAAGCAGGCCATCAAGCGCTACGAAGGCATCGTGGCGGATGGCGGCTGGAAACCGATCGGCGAAAAGGAGCTGCAACCGGGCACGAACGGTGCAGCCGTTGCCGAACTTTACGCACGCCTGCGCGCCTCGGGTCATCTGCGCGAAGCTTCATCTTATCCCGACCACTTCGGTACCGAGCTGGAGGCCGCCGTCAAACGGTTCCAGGCCACCAATGGCTTGACGCCGACCGGCATCGTCGACAAGCGCACCATCGCTGCGCTCAATGTTCCCGCTGTCGCGCGTCTGAAGCAGCTCAAGGCAGGACTCAACCGGCTGCGCGAATATTCCGGTCTCGCCAAGAAAAAGTATGTCGTCGTCAATATCCCCGCCGCGCAGATCGAGGCGGTGGACAGCGACCGCGTCATCTCACGGCACACCGGCGTCGTCGGAAAGCCCGAGCGCCAGACGCCAATCCTGACGTCGACGATCCATGAGATGAACTTCAATCCCATTTGGCGTTTGCCGCCGACAGTGGTGCAGAAGGACCTTATTCCGAAGGGCCGCCAGATGCAGGCCGCCGGTAAGGACGTGCTCGTCAAGTTCGGCATCGATGCTTACGACGGCAATGGCCGCAAGCTCGATCCGGAGAAGATCAAGTGGAACTCGGCGATGCCGAACGCGCTCAGCTACTCGCAGCAGCCGGGCAAGGACAATCCGCTTGGCTTCCTGAAGATCAACTTCCACAACAGCCACTCGGTCTACATGCACGATACGCCGTCGGAGAGTCTGTTCGGTCGGAACTTCCGTGCCGCCAGCTCGGGCTGCATTCGTGTCAGCAACATCGAGAAGCTCGCCGCCTGGATCCTGGAGGATCAGGGTGTGAGGCTGGATGACATCACGGCTTTGAAGAAGTCCGGTGAACGCAAGGACGTGCGGGTGAGGAAGCCGGTACCCCTCTATTTCGTCTACATCACCGCATGGGCGACCGAGGACGGCGTCGTCCAGTTCCGCCGTGATCTTTATCAGCGTGATGGCGTCGGCGACACGGCCTCGGCCTACTGACGAACTCAAACGCTGGTCGCTTTTTTCACTTAGCGCAGTCAGATCATGCGGGCATGCCCGCGTGGCAACGGCTTCTTGCGGTGGCTGCGAATCGCCGGACATCAAGTCCGGTGCGCTTCCGCGCCCGATTATTGAGAAGCCGGGTTCTATCTGATTGTTTGGGCCGCGCTTTTTTCCGCAGCACCGCCCGTCACGTCGGTTCAGCCTCTGCGAAGGCGCACTTCTGCCTCTCGGTTCAGGCGGCTACGTCCTATTCATCCCCACGTCGTGCGGTTTGCTGTCGCAACTGCCCCGCCGCAACGGTTGACCATCGTCAAGACGAAGCTCATTCCACCATGTCAGGTCTAAGATCACAAAAAGGTTCGAAGTCTGGCCTTGAACCCATCGCAGTTGTTCGATAAATCCGGAAAAAAATGCCGCACACTGCGGATGCCGGAGCCGATACGAACGGGATGGGACCGGGCCGCAAGCTCGCCGCCCCTAACAGGAGCGACAATCGGCGCTGCAATTGGGACGGAAGAAGGCGTTGCCCACCGGGCAGTCACGTGCTGCAATACGCTGATGCTGAGGGAGTGAAGGACGCTGATGGACTACGCCAAGACGTTGCGCGGCGCGCTTGATGGAATTCGGGCTGAAGGCCGTTATCGCATTTTCGCAGATCTGAAACGGCAGCGTGGCGCCTTCCCGGCCGCCCAGCAGTTTACTGGTTCCGGCAGCGTCCGTCCGATAACCGTCTGGTGCTCCAACGATTATCTGGGAATGGGTCAGCATCCTTCCGTGCTCGCCGCCATGCATGAGGCGATCGATACGGTCGGCGCTGGCTCCGGTGGCACCCGCAATATCTCGGGCACCTGCCATTATCATGTCGAGCTGGAGCGCGAGATCGCCGATCTGCATGGCAAGGAAGCGGCCCTGCTGTTCACCTCGGCCTATGTCGCCAACGATGCGACGCTGTCGACCTTGCAGAAGCTGATTCCCGGCCTCGTCATCTTCTCCGACGAGAAGAACCATGCCTCGATGATCGAGGGTATCCGCCGCGGTGGCGTCAACAAGGAGATCTGGCGCCATAATGACGTGGCCGATCTGGAAGCGCGCCTGAAGACGTACCCGCTCGATACGCCCAAACTGATCGCGTTCGAGTCGGTCTACTCGATGGACGGCCACATTGCGCCCATTGGTAAGATCTGCGACCTCGCTAAGAAGTACAACGCGCTTACCTACCTCGACGAGGTGCATGCGGTTGGCATGTACGGGCCTCGCGGTGGCGGTATTGCCGAGCGTGACGGCGTCATGGACCGTGTCGACATCATCAACGGGACGCTTGCCAAGGGCTTCGGTGTCATGGGCGGCTACATCGCCGCCACCGCCGACACGTGTGATGCGATCCGTTCGTTCGCGCCGGGCTTCATCTTCACCACTTCTCTGGCGCCTGCCGTTGCGGCCGGCGCACTGGCGTCGATCCGCCATCTCAAGACCAGTCAGGTCGAGCGTGAGAAGCACCAGGAGCGTGCCCGCACGCTGAAGGCGCGCCTCATCGCCGCCGGCCTTCCGGTGATCGAAGGGCCCAGCCACATCGTTCCGGTGATGGTTGGTGATCCGGTGCACTGCAAAGCCGTCACCGATACGCTGCTCGATCGCTATGGCATCTATGTGCAGCCGATCAATTATCCGACGGTGCCGAAGGGGACGGAGCGCATTCGCCTGACGCCCGGTCCGGTCCACACCGACGAGCAGATGGACTATCTGGTCAAGGCTCTCACCGAGTTGTGGGAACGCTGCCCCGTTGCCAAGGATACCTACGTGCGCCTCGCCGCGGAGTAGGGCAGGCGGATCGCCGAATCAATTGCATTGGAATATGGAACGCTCCCAGCCATCAGGTCGGGAGCGTTTCGCTTTTAGGAACCTCGCTGCCGACGCTTGGGCGCTGTCTCTTCGCCGTTAACTCAGTCGGTCCAGCCGTCGGCGAATCCTTGAGCGCCTAATTCAGAGCCGGTGTTCAGCTGCGCTTCACGTCACTTCAAACTAAATGCTGCCGTGAATTTGACCGACTGAATTTGTCCGTATGGCGCGGGCGCTTTGGAGGATGACCCGTCATGCGTTTGCTCGTTGCGATCATGCTGTTCGTGATGGCCGGCACGTCTACTGCCCAGGCGGCCTAGTCAAAATGGATGGACAGCGACAGCTACAATTCGTTCTTCCGCTACCAGCGCATGCTGGGCAACTATCCCGCCAAGGTCGAGGTCGGAAACTTCGACGGGCACATCAAGTATCGCGGTGACTTCCGCACATTGCCCAAGGGCTCCGGCTTTGCTTCGTTCCGCCGTATGAGCGACGCACAGTTCAAGGCCAACCATTCCAAGTACACGAGCCAAGGTTACATCCTCGTCTGGTACCTGCGTATGGTCCACGATGGCGGTGTCGATAACGTCGCTACCTGGTTCAAGTAGGCTCGGTGGCCGCTCCGCTCCAAAATGATTGCATACGCCTCTGATCCTGCCGGGGGCGTTTTCCGGTTGCGCCTTCTCGGTCGGCTTTCGCGATCGTCCCGGCGGAGGTCGGCAGTGGGATGGGGCGGCCTTGCGGCACGAGCAATGTGCACGTCACTTGGGCATGACTTGCCAAGGCAGGCACAGAAAGCCGCTCTCGGCTGCGCATGCGCGCGCGGTCCCACCCCTCATGGCTATCGGTGCCTACCCCAACGGATAAGTCCTCGCGACGCCGTGTCCCGCCGCCTTGTTTCGCGCTTTTAGACTATGGTAGGAAGGCAAACCCGCGCGGTGGCGTGTCTGAGGCAAGCCGGCCGTAACGACGCTTTTTACCCCGGATTCCGCGTGCGATCAGAACGCGGCGAACAACCAAAACCCATCAGAACGAGGAAATCGTCCATGTCGACAGCCAAGGCTGCTTACCCTGCGCCCGCCCAGTCGAAGTTCTTCACCGCGCCGCTCGCAGAGACCGATCCGGAGATGGCGTCCGCCATCGCCAAAGAACTCGGCCGCCAGCAGCACGAGATCGAGCTGATCGCATCCGAGAACATCGTCTCCAAGGCTGTGCTGGATGCTGCGGGCTCGGTGCTGACCAACAAGTATGCGGAAGGCTATCCCGGCCGGCGCTACTACGGCGGCTGCCAGTACGTCGACATCGCCGAGAACCTGGCCATCGATCGCGCCAAGAAGCTGTTCGGATGCGGCTTTGCCAACGTGCAGCCCAACTCCGGCAGCCAGGCCAACCAGGGCGTCTTCAATGCGCTGCTGAAGCCCGGCGACACGATCCTCGGCCTCAGCCTCGCACATGGTGGCCATCTCACCCATGGCGCGACGGTCAACCAGTCGGGCAAGTGGTTCAAGGCGACGCACTACGAGGTCCGTCCCGACACCCAGGTCGTCGACATGGAGGATGTCCGCAAGGCGGCGCACGAGCACAAGCCGCAGCTCATCATCGCCGGCGGCTCGGCCTATCCGCGCATCATCGACTTCGCTACCTTCCGCAAGATTGCCGATGAGGTTGGCGCCGTCTTCATGGTCGATATGGCGCACTTTGCCGGTCTCGTCGCTGCCGGTCTTTATCCGAGCCCGTTCCCGCATTGCCACGTTGCCACGACGACGACGCACAAGACGCTGCGTGGTCCGCGCGGCGGCATGATCCTGACGAACGACGAGGACATCGCCAAGAAGGTCAACTCGGCAATCTTCCCCGGCATCCAGGGTGGCCCGCTCATGCACGTCATCGCCGGCAAGGCAGTGGCCTTCGGCGAGGCGCTGCAGCCCGAGTTCAAGCTCTACGCCAAGAACGTGATGGAGAATGCCCGGGCGATGGGCGAAGTGCTGGTGCAGGCCGGCTTCGCGCTGGTCTCCGGCGGCACCGATTCGCACCTCATCCTGGTCGATCTGCGCCCCAAGAAGCTCACCGGCAATATCTCGGAGAAGGCGCTGGGCCGCGCCAACATCACGGTCAACAAGAACGGCGTGCCGTTCGACCCGGAGAAGCCGATGGTGACATCGGGCATCCGTCTGGGTTCGCCTGCGGGTACCACGCGCGGCTTCGGCGTTGCCGAGTTCCAGGAGATCGGCCGTATGATCGCGGAAGTGCTCGATGGCCTCGCCAAGAATGGCGAAGAAGGCAACGCGGCTGTGGAAGCCAAGGTTCGCGCCCAGGCGATCGCTCTGTGCGACCGCTTCCCGATCTACGCCTGATGATCGGCCACCACTTCACCCGAACATGATTTCGGCGCGGCCCCCAAGGGCCGCGCCGATCTCGTTTCAGCTGCGGCCAGACCAGCGGACCGCTACCTCTGGAGCCCGTGTGAAAACGCGGTCTGGTGAGCGAAGCGTGGTATGATTCCCGCGTTGCGAGCGGGGGGCTCTCATGAAGCGCTTCATCGAAGGGCTGGATCGAAGCCAGACGACCTTGCTGCCGGACTGCATCGACGACTACGTCGACGAGGAGAATCCGGTGCGTGCCGTCGATGCCTTCGTCGAGATGCTGGATCTGGCGGCACTCGGCTTCGACATCGAGCCCGAGGCGACGGGCCGCCCCGGGTATCATCCGGCGACGATTCTCAAGCTCTACGTCTACGGCTATCTCAATCAGGTGCAGTCGTCGCGCCGGCTTGAGCGTGAATGCGGTCGCAATCTCGAGTTGATCTGGCTGATGGGCCGCCTGAAGCCCGACTTCAAGACGATCGCCGATTTCCGTCGCGACAATGGCCCTGCCATCCGCAAGGTCTGCCGGCAGTTCGTGGCCCTCTGCCGCGACATCGATCTTCTCGACGCGAGCCTCGTTGCCATCGACGGCAGCAAGTTCAAGGCGGTCAATGCCAAGGCCAAAAGCTATACGCGCGAGAAACTCAGGCGGCGCCTCGGCGAGATCGACGCGGCAATCGACCGGTACATGGGCGAGCTCGATCGCGCCGACGAGGTTCTGGCAAAGACCGGCATGCACCCGGTCGAGGCGCGGATGTCGCGGGTCATCAAGAAGCTCGCGCACTACCGCAAGGAGGGACGCACGCTACGCGCCATCGAGGAGCGCATGGATACGACCGGCGAGACGCAAGTGTCGCTGACAGACCCGGACTGCCGGGCCATGGCAACGACGAGCAAGCAACCGCGCGTGGTCGGCTACAACGTGCAAAGTGCGGTTGAAACCAGGAACCATCTGATTGTCGCGCACGAGGTGACGAACCTCGGCTACGACCGCGATGCCCTGTCGATGATGGCGCACAAGGCTCGTGACGCGATGGCCAGCGACACGATCGAGGCGATCGCCGACAAGGGCTACTACAAGGGCGAGGAGATCGTTGCCTGCGAGCTGGCCGGCATCGCCGTCACCGTGTCCAAGCCGCTCACGTCCAACGCTGCTGCGGTCGGCCGCTTCGACAGGGCGGACTTCGTCTATGACGCGGAGAAAGACGCCTACGAATGTCCGGCCGGCAAATGGCTCACCTACCACTACACGAACGAGCAGGACGGCAAGACGGTTCGGAGCTACTGGACGAACGAGTGCCAGTCCTGCGTGATCAAGCACAGGTGCTGCACGGGCAAGGAACGGCGCATCAAGCGATGGGAGCACGAGGACATTCTCGAGCGCGTGCAGAAGCGGCTCGAGGATGATCCGACCAAGGTCCCGCTCAGGAGCAAGACCGTCGAGCATCCGTTCGGGACGATCAAGGCTTGGATGGGCGCGACCCACTTCAAGATGAAGACACTTAAGCACGTGGCGACCGAGATGGCCTTGCACGTGCTCGCCTACAATATGACGCGGGTGATCGCGATCCTCGGCGTGCGGGGGCTGACGAAGGCGATGAAGGCGTGATGGAAGCGCAATATCGCGTCGTCAATGCGCCGAGAGTCGTGCAGGGACCGAGCAGGAAGCTGAAAATGGCCCGATAGGCCCGGTTCCCATCGAAATGCAGTCAACAACCGCGATGTCGCCGATGGCCGACCGAGCGGCGCGTTATCACACAGCCTCTCTGCAATCCGCTTGCCGTACAATTCCGCCGTCCTGCGGTCGCTCGCCGGGGGGGCGGTGTCGGGGCCCTCGTCGACGTTGGCCTGCGTCATCAGGCCGATGTAGGAGCCGACGCGGTTGACGTCCTCGGGCGATGCCTTGGAGGAATTGTTGCCGGGCATCATGCCGGCGCTCGCCCATATCATGCCGTGCTGCGCGGCAAGGATCGCGAACTGGGTGAGAGTGGCCAGCTTGTCGCCCGACCAGCTGCCCGAATTGGTGAAGCCGCCGGCGATCTTGTCCTTCCAGCCCTGCGTGAACCAGACCTTGGACGACGCGTCCATGAACTGCTTCATGGTGGCAGAGGCCGAGCCCATGTAGGTTGGTGCGCCGAATATGATCGCGTCGGCGGACGAAAGCTCGGCCCACGGTCCCTGCTCCGGGGATGTGAGATCGTCGGCCTTGAAGAGCTTTGCCGCGACTCCTGGCACACTGCCGGCACCCTGGGCGACGTGCTCGGCCACGCGGGCGGTGTGGCCGAAGCCGCTGTGATAGACAATGGCGATGGTGGTCATGAACGATCTCCTGGCTTGATCTGTGTAACCACGACCGGATATAGACGGCAGGAACCGACGGTAAAGTACGCACCTTTTGGTAACCATGGAGAGGATGGTGATCCGTAGGCACATACTGGGGCGCATCATCGGGAGTACTGCGGATGCCGAGGCTGCGGCGACCCCGTCGCCGCCAGACATCTGCGCTCAGACGTGCCCGTCGCGCGCAATCCTGGAGCTGATTGCCGACAAGTGGGCGCTGCTCGTCCTGCACGCGCTGCTGCCGGGCCCGATGCGCAACGGCGAACTGATGCGTGCGATCGGCGGGGTTTCGCAGAAGATGCTGACGCAAACGCTGCGCGAGCTGGAGCGGAATGGTCTCGTCGAACGGCTCGATCATCACGAGGTGCCGCCGCGCGTGGACTATCGTCTCAGCGCGCTGGGCGTTTCCCTGTCGGCGAAAGTGCGGGATCTTGGAGCATGGGCAGAGGCCCACATCGCCGAGGTCGAGGCGGCGCGCCGGGACTTCGAGATGCGGGAGCGCGGCCAGCGCGGAGGAGGAGGCGCATGAGGCGAACGGCCACGGGCTCGCTTCGGCACGGCGGAATGGGATATGAGACGCACGCCCCGTGGTCGCCGGCGTCGGCGTGATTGTGATCGAGGTGTCGGTTGCAGACTTCTCGACAGGGTCGTCGGGCGGGTTCTCGATTGCGAGTAGAGGCGGGATTTTCAAGGAGACGTAATCGATGCGCTGCCCTTATTGCGCGGCCGAGAACACCCAGGTGAAGGACAGCCGCCCGACCGAGGAGCATGCTGCCATCCGCCGGCGTCGCGTGTGCCCCGATTGCGGTGGCCGCTTCACCACCTTCGAGCGCGTACAGTTGCGGGACTTGGTTGTCGTCAAGCGTTCTGGCCGCAAGGTGCCATTTGACCGCAACAAGCTTGCCAACTCGGTGCATATCGCTCTCAGAAAACGCGACATCGACAGCGAACGTGTTGAGCGCATGATTTCGGGCATTGTGCGTCAGCTCGAAAGCCTTGGTGAGGTGGAAGTGCCCTCGGCGCAGATCGGCGAACTGGTGATGGAAGCGCTGCGTGGCCTTGACCCCGTTGCCTATGTCCGCTTCGCCTCTGTCTATCGCGACTTCCGCGAGGCGTCCGACTTCGCCGAGGTGCTGGGCGAGATCGCGCGGGCGCCGGCCGGCTCAGGTGCCGGTGTGCACGGCCCGCGCGGCGATGACGACGCATGGGTACCGCCGGCATCGGCCACCGCCAAGAAGCATTGACGTTGATGCCGCCGTCCGCTGAGCCCTCAGATCATGCACCGTACCCGGCTGGCGAGCAGGGCTCTACACCGCGTGCCTTTGACCATCACATGATGGGCATTGCTCTGCGCATGGCGCGGCGTGGGCTCGGCACCACCGCGCCCAATCCTTCGGTCGGCGCGGTGATCGCCGATGAGGCGCGGGGGGAGGTCATTGCAAGAGCCGTCACAGCACCAACCGGGCGCCCGCACGCCGAGCCGCTTGCCATCGCCACAGCAGGCGTGCGTGCGCGCGGCAAGACGATGTACGTCACGTTGGAGCCCTGCTCGCACCACGGCAAGACACCGCCCTGCTCGGATGCCATTATCGCGGCGGGACTTCAGCGTGTCGTCGTGGCCTTGACCGACCCTGATCCCCGTGTTGCCGGCCGTGGCCTCAACGGATTGCGGGCTGCTGGCATTGCCGTCACGCGTGGCGTGCGCGCCGAGGAGGCGCATTGGCTGACGCGCGGCCACATCGTCCGCGTCACCGAGCGCCGCCCCTTCGTTCAATTGAAGCTGGCACTTGGTCCAGACGGCCGCGTTCCGCGCGGTCACGCGGGAGCGCCGGTCTTTGTCACGGGCGAGCTTGCCCGAGCGCAAGGCCATCTGCTGCGAGCCGAGGCTGATGCAATCCTGATCGGCCACGGCACGCTGCGTGACGACGATCCCGATCTCACTTGCCGGCTCCCGGGTCTGGCTCACCGCTCGCCGCTCCGTCTCGTATTGGCAACCGATCTTGAGGGCCTGGACGGGAGCCGTCTCGTCCGCACTGCGCGCCACGTTCCGGTGCGGGTGATCACGACGGCGCGTGCCGCCGACGCGCGGCCCGACGTCATGGCAACGCTTGCCGGGGCGGGAGTG
>JACKJI010000003.1 GCA_020638035.1 Hyphomicrobiaceae bacterium | reverse complement strand
ACCGACGATCTTTTCGCCTTCGACAACAGGCACGCAGGAGATCCGGCGGTCACGCATGATGCGCGCAGCGGCGTGGGCCGTGTCTGCCGGCGTCACGGAGACTGGATTTTTGGTCATCATGTCACGCGCGGTCAGCACCATCAGATCGAGGCCCGCGGTCGGCACATTCTGCCCTGACCCCGAATCCTGATCGCGACCGAGCGGTGTCAACCCAACGCGCTCGATACCGATGGGCTCGAAATAGCGCTCGAACTGGGGATGAATATCCGCGAGTTCCATGAATGCTGCTCGCGGCACGAGCAGAAGCCGGCCCGGCTTCAGGGCGACGGCGCGATAGGTGGCGCGGCCTCCGCCCAGCAACGCACGAATGCCGAAGGCCTGACCGGAACCGATACGACCGAAAATCTTGCCCGTCGCAGAGCGGATCTCGACCTCCCCGGAGTGAACGACGTGGAGATGCTGGTTCTCCTGGCCAAGTTCCAGAACAGCGCCACCTTCCTCCATGGGCCGCTGTTCTATTGAAGCGGCAAGCCGCGTCAGCGCCTCGGCGGGCAGCAGGGCAAAAGGATGACAAGCGCCGAGAAAGCTCTCGATATCGGCTTGCGTTAACGTCACGGAACACCTCGATCGGTCATTGGGCTGGCAGCATTACATCGGCATTTTCGTCCGAGATCATAGCCCCGAGCCGCGAACCGGATGAACCAAACGCACGGGCCGCGTAACGCCACGAATCGGACGGGCCCCACTATGTCGCGGGGCCCGTCCCATGTCATTGACCGTAGTCCAAAAGGACTAGGCTTTTAGTGGCCCGTGGCAGCACCCGCACCACGCGGAACCCGGACGCTCTCCACCAGGTCCTGGATCTCCTTGGGCGGCGGTGCCGTGACCATCGAGACAACGTAAGCGACCGCGAAGTTGATGATCGCGCCAACCGCACCGAAGGCCTCCGGCGAGATGCCGAGGAACCAGTTGTCCGGAACGTTCTTGGCCATCTCGGTACCGGGGATGAAGAACCAGCCCTTGAACCAGAAGATGTAGACCAGAGTCGCCATGATGCCAGTGATCATGCCCAGAACCGCACCTGCACTGTTGATGCGCTTTGAGAAGATACCCATCATCAAGGCTGGGAAGATCGATGAGGCAGCAAGACCGAAGGCCAACGCCACCACCTGTGCCGCGAACCCTGGTGGGTTGAGACCCAGGTAGGCCGCCACGCCGATCGCGAACGCCATCGAGATACGAGCAGCCATGAGTTCTGCGCGTTCCGAAATGTTCGGATTGATCATGCCCTTCAACAAGTCGTGCGAGATCGCCGAGGATATGGCGAGCAGCAGTCCAGCAGCCGTCGAAAGAGCGGCGGCGAGACCACCCGCAGCAACGAGCGCGATCACCCAGTTGGGCAGACCGGCAATCTCAGGGTTCGCAAGAACCATGATGTCGTTGTCGATCTTTGTGAGCTCGTTGTCAGCGGCTTTTGCCCCCTTGGGGTTGTAGTACTCGAGCTTGCCGTCCTTGTTCTTGTCCTCGTACTTGAGAAGACCGGTGGTCTCCCAGTTCTTGAACCACTGCGGACGTGTCTCGATCGACATGGCTTCGCTCTGCGCACCATTTGGCCAAAGCGTCTGCGTCAGGTTGAGGCGAGCCATGGCGCCGACCGCCGGAGCCGTCGTGTAGAGGATGGCGATGAACACCAGCGCCCAACCGGCCGACCAGCGCGCATCCGCAACCTTGGGAACGGTGAAGAAGCGGATGATGACGTGCGGCAGACCAGCGGTGCCGATCATCAGCGACATCGTATAGAGGAACATGTCGAGCTGGCTTCTGACCGGGCCGTCATAGGGTCCAAAGCCGATCGCCTGGATCGTCTCGTTGAGCTTGGTGATCAACGGCACGCCCGAGGTGTGGTTGCCGATGAGACCCAACTGCGGGATCGGGTTGCCGGTGAGGTTCAGCGAGATGAACATCGCAGGAATCGTGTAGGCGAGAATGAGCACGATGTACTGGGCGATCTGCGTATAGGTGATGCCCTTCATGCCGCCCAACACCGCATACACGAACACGATCGTCATGCCGGCGTAGATGCCAATGTCAACGGGCACCTCGAGGAAGCGCGAGAAGGCGACACCGACACCACGCATCTGGCCGATCACGTAGGTGATGGAGATGACGATGAGGCAGATCACGCCGACAAGGCGCGCCGTATTGGAGTAGAAGCGGTCGCCGATGAACTCAGGCACCGTGTACTTGCCGAACTTGCGCAGGTAGGGGGCCAGCAGCATGGCCAGCAGCACGTAGCCGCCGGTCCAGCCCATGAGGAACTTGGCGCCCTCATAACCCTGGAATGCGATGAGGCCGGCCATCGAGATGAACGAGGCCGCCGACATCCAGTCAGCTGCCGTCGCCATACCGTTGGCGACCGGATGAACGCCGCGGCCTGCGGCATAGAACTCGCCCGTCGACGCGGCGCGGGCCCAGATGGCGATCCCGAAGTAGAGCGCAAACGACGCGCCCACGACGAGATAGGTCATTGTTCTCAGATCCATGGATGTTCGCTCCCCGGCTCAGTCTTCGTGAACGTCGAACTTGCGATCAAGCGCATTCATGCGCACCGCATAGAAGAAGATCAGGATGACGAAGACGTAGATGGAGCCCTGCTGGGCCATCCACATGCCGAGGTCGAGACCGCCCACGTGGATGCCCATGAGCATCGGGCGCAGCAGGATTCCCATAAGGAACGAGACGGCGAACCAAATGACGAGGCAAAACGCTACCAGCCGCAAATTTGCGGCCCAGTAGGCATCCCCGTTTCCGTTTTGTGTAGCCATTGTCTTGGACTTCTCCCCAGAAGCTTATGTTCTCTTCTCCAACCTGTTCACGTGAAAGGAATTTCACACGACAGACTCATCCCGGCTCCCGGCATGGCGCAGCCTTGGCGCCACGGCGGGAATCCGGGCCTGTTGCCAATTGACCTTATGGGCAGCGATCATGCAACGCGCCGAAAGTCGATCTAGCCAAAAATTTTTCATGTGCCACACATTGCCAACAAAATATTTTTGGCGAAACGATGCTGCGATGCAGCATCGTATTTTCTGAACACAACAGGCTCAGACCAGAGCGCTGGTTCGCTCGCGAAGGTCCAACGCCGATGTGTGCTCCGCCACGGGCACCCGAGCCGGGATCAACTCCCCGTGCGCTCGACCAGCTCTTTGTTTGCGTTCTGGTTTCACCACGGCTTGCCGGGCCGCTGCCCGCGCGGGATGGGTGTCGGTGTGCGCCTGGCTTCGGCGCCACCTGCCATGCCGCTTTAAAATGAAGTGGCGTGCAATTCCCGGTTCAACTTGCTGGTCTGGACTGTTTTGCCCTTGCGGAATTTATGCTGCCCTGCGGCAAGTGTCCGTGTTCCTCCCACGTCCGGTACATTCACATAACCGGGCCCGGCCGGCGCCGATCAACACGTTGGCTCAATCGGCAGCAACAGCGGTTAGCCTATGCGCTCAGGCGTCGCGCAACGACTTTTGGCTGAGGTCAAGCAACCGGCGGGACAAGTCATGCTAGGCTTCACCGTGGTAGGACTACGTGGCCGCGCGCGATACTTCACAAGAACGTCCCGACAGAATGGACGTCGATGCGGCCCAGGGAGGACGTGGAATGGCAAAGTCCGTGCTCGTCGTCGACGACGAACCCAACATTATGCTGTCGCTCGAATACCTGATGAAGCGAGCGGGCTATGATGTCCGACTGGCGCGGGATGGCGAGGAGGCGCTGGCCTCGGTCATCGCCTCGCCACCCGACTTGGTGCTGCTCGATATCAACATCCCCAAGCGTAACGGCTACGAGGTCTGTCAGGCGATCCGCGCCAATCCCGAGCTCAAGAACGTTCGCATCCTCATGGTCACCGCCAAGGGGCGTGAGGTGGAGATTGAGAAGGGGCTGGCTCTCGGCGCCGACGGCTACGCGACCAAGCCCTTCTCGACAAAGGAGCTTGCCGAGCGCGTCGCCAAGCTCCTCAACGGCGCTGATGCGTGATCATGAAATGCTGGTTCTACTCTTCCCATGAATGAACGTCTCAGTCTCCGCGTCCGCTTCTTCCTGTTCTTTGCACTGATCGCAGTGGCGGTTCCCTTCCTGCTCGGCGGGGGCCTGTGGCTCGCTGCGCAGCGGCTGGAAGGCAATCCGACGCCGCATCTTTTGCTGTTCGGTGGCGCCGCCGGCTTCGCGCTCATTGGTGTCGTCGTCGGGGTCTGGCAATTGTTCGACCAGAACGTGGCGCGACCGATCCAGACCATCGTGCGCGACCTGCAGACCCTCCTGCACGCAAACCCGCAGCATGAGGTCGATACCACGTCGGGACGCTATCTCGGCCTGCTCGCGCCGGTCGTACGAGAGATTGCCGACGCATTCGCCAACGCGCGCGCCGATGTCGACAAGGAAGTGACGCAGGCGACGCACTCACTCAACGAGCAACGCCAGCAGCTCGAGGCGATCCTGCGCGAACTCAACGAGGGCGTGATCGTCTGCAACTCCAGCCATCGCATCCTCTTGTATAATCGCCGCGCCCTGCAGATCCTGGGGGTCACCGAAGGAATGGGGCTCGGCCGGCCGCTGTTCTCGATCCTCAACGAGCAACCGTTCGTGCTGACGCTCGACCGTTTGACCAGCCGCTACCTCGAAGGGCGCCACGAGACGCACCCCGACCGCTTGATGACGGGCCTTGTCTTCGCCAGGAACGACGGAAGCCTTATCCTGGAAGGCCGCATGAGTCTGATCGTCGATGACGCTGATCACGAGATCACCGGCTACGTGCTGACGTTCGATGACGTCACCTCCGAACTCAAGGAATTGATCAAGTCGGACCGACTGATGCGCTCGACGCTGGAGGAACTGCGCCACCCCGTTGCGAGCCTGCGAGCGGCGGTCGAGATGCTTGACGACATGCCGGCCGACGATGCGGACGCCCGTCGCGCATTCCAGAAGGTTCTGGCGGAGGAGAGTCAGAGGCTGTCGAGCGAGCTCGAACGGTTCGGCGAAGAATATCGCGCCATCGTCACCAGCCAATGGCCGATGAGCGACGTGCACTCGGGCAATCTGCTCAATGCGCTGACACGGCAGTTCCGCAACGATGACAGCATTCTGTGCGATGTTACCGGCGAGCCCATCTGGCTCAGATGCGACAGTACGACAGTCGTGGCACTGCTCTCGCATATTATCCGTCGCGCGCTCATCGAACTCGACGCGCAGACCTTCCTCGTCTCGGCCCGCACCGGCACAAGCCGCAGCTACATAGAAGTGACCTGGGAGGGGGATGTCGCCTCGCCGTCGATGATGGAGCGCTGGCTCAAGGAGCCGATCGAGCGCGGCCTCGGGCTGACAGGCGTCGAGATCCTCGAGCATCACAAGTCGGAGGCCTGGTGCGAGCCGGCTGGAGGCGGAAAGGCACGCGTGCGCATCCCCGTGCCGCCACCTGCGTCACAGCATACGGCGACGACGTCGACCGCGCCGCTTCCGATCCGTCTGGAATTCTACGACTTCAACCTGCTTAAGCCGGCACAGCTCGGCGCCGTCGCCGACACCAGCCTGCGCGATCTGACCTATGTGGTGTTCGATACCGAAACGACCGGACTGGAGCCGTCGAATGGCGACGAGATCATTCAGATTGCTGGCGTGCGCATTCTCAATGGTCGCATCCTGACCGGCGAGGCGTTCGATCAGCTCGTTGATCCGGGACGGCGGGTGCCGCCGCTTGCCACCCGAATCACCGGCATCAGTCAGGAGATGGTCGCAGGCAAGCCGCGTATCGACGACGTGCTACCGCGTTTCCACGACTACGTGGGCGAATCCGTACTTGTCGCTCATAATGCGGCGTTTGACATGAAGTTCCTGCAGTTGAAGCAGGAGCGCTGCAATCTGCGTTTCGACAATCCTGTGCTTGATACGGTGCTGCTATCGGCGATCGTGCACGATCACACCAACCAGCATACACTCGACGCGGTTGCGGAGCGCTTTTCCATCGAGATCCCGCCGGAAACGCGCCACACCGCACTTGGCGATTCGCTGGCAACCGCCGGCGTGCTCCTAAAACTGATCGAGCTGTTGGAGGTGCACGGGATCCGGACGCTCGGCGAGGCGATCGAGGCCTCCAACAAGATCGTCGAGATCCGCAGGCGACAGGCGAAGTACTAGAAGATGGCCTTGGCTGGACCACATCGGGGCGGTCAAGCATGCATTACTCAATTGGATAGAGCGCGGTTGCGTTTTCATCATGCACAATTGCGCTCCTGCCGCCTCGGGCACAGCGGCAGCACGGCGAATGAACGTGAAGGACGGTCATCCTCGTGTGAAGATCGTGAAATTCGTTCGATACGCTCTAGAGACTGAGACGAATCTTTCGATCACAACACCACAGAACGGTGCAGTCCCGCTTTTTTTTCAAGAGGCGCCACATGCCGCTCAATGGCTCGGGTTATTCGGCAAAGAAGCTCCATTCGCCTAAACGGCCGGAGCGCGCACTCGCCGTCGCTGCGCTCGCCGCCGTTCTCTTCCATCGGCCTCTGCTCGGCATCTTCGACAAAGGCGCCGGCGCGACGGTTTTCGGCATACCGGTGCTGTTCGTCTACCTGTTCTTCGCCTGGTCCGTCATCGTTGCGCTAACTGCGCTCGTTATGGAAAAGTGGGCTGACCGGGGCGATGGCGATGACGCGGCCGGCACAGGCGGCGATCCTCATTCCGCAGCCGCCGTAACTGGCCAACAAGACCAGCCGTGAGGAACGCGTCATGCTGCCGACATGGATCGTCCTGGCAACATCGCTGACCTATCTGCTGGCGCTGTTCGCGGTTGCCCACTATGCCGATCGCGTTGCCAAGTCGGGCACGCGGCCTAGTCTCATCTCCAATCCCTACATCTACTCGCTGTCGATCGCGGTCTACTGCACGAGCTGGACCTATTACGGCAGCGTCGGCCGGGCAGCGACATCGGGTGTCGGCTTCCTGCCCATCTACCTCGGCCCGACAATCGCGTTTGCGGCTGGCTGGTTCGTCCTGCGCAAGATCCTGCGGATCTGCAAATCACAGCGCATCACGTCGATCGCCGACTTCATCGCCTCACGCTACGGCAAGAGCCAGCTCATCGCCGGCATCGTCACCGTGATTACGGTGATCGTCATCATTCCCTATATCGCCCTACAGCTCAAAGCGGTGGCGGTCAGCTTCGGCGTTGTGCTTGCCAAAGACATGCAATGGGCCGCATCCGGTTTTGGCGCCTATAACATCGCGCTGCTCGTGACGTCCGTTCTGGCGGCCTTCGCAATCCTGTTTGGAACGCGCCACATCGAGGCGACCGAGCACCATGCAGGAATGGTTGTCGCGATCGCTGTGGAGTCAGTCGTCAAGCTTGCTGCGTTTCTCGCCGTTGGAGCATTCGTCACCTACGGAGTCTTCGATGGCTTTGGCGATCTCTTCGCCAGGGCGGCAGCCGATCCAGAACTTGCCAAGCTGATGACCATGGAGAAGGCGGGATTGAACTGGTTCGCCCTCATCCTCCTGTCGGTCACGGCGATCGTATGTCTGCCGCGCCAGTTCCAGGTGACGTTCGTGGAAAACACGGACGAGAACCACCTGACGCGCGCGACATGGCTTTTCCCGCTCTACCTCGTGTTGATCAACATCTTCGTTCTGCCGATCGCTTTCGGCGGACGGCTCGTGTTCGGCGCACAGGCCGTCGATGCGGACACCTACGTGCTCGCCTTTCCGCTGATGGCCGACCAGCCGATGCTGACCCTCTTTGTCCTTCTGGGTGGGCTGTCGGCGGCTGCCGCGATGGTGATCGTGGAAACGATCGCGCTGTCGACCATGGTCTGCAACGATCTGGTCATGCCGTCGCTGTTGCGGCTGTTCGAGCACAGGCTCGCCGGCCGCAAAGACCTCACCTCGCTGCTCCTCAACATCCGGCGCTCGGCGATCCTCGTCATCCTGATCCTGTCCTACCTCTATCTGACGGCGGTCGGCGAGACATATCACCTCGTTACGATCGGGCTCGTTTCCTTCTGCGGGGCAGCCCAGCTCGCACCTGCGATCCTGTTCGGCATCTACTGGCGTGGCGGAACGCGCAACGCGGCGTTCGCCGGCCTGTCTGCCGGCTTCGCGGTGTGGGTCTACACGCTGTTGCTGCCCTCCTTCGCCAAGTCGGGATTCCTGCCACAAAGCTTCATCGACGACGGCCTGTTCGGCCTCGCGCTTTTGAAGCCCTATGCGCTGTTCGGCCTGACCGGGCTCGACACCACCTCGCATGCACTGTTCTGGAGCATGGTGTTCAACATCGGCGCCTTTCTGTTGGTCGCACTCAATGACCGCCAATCGCGCATCGAGCACATCCAGGCCACGGTGTTCGTGGAAGCCTTCAGCGACCAGCAGTTGAAAATGGAAGGCGCCGCGCACATCGACCGGGGCGGGGCCAGCGTCGAGAGCCTGCGGCAACTGGCGGCAAAGTTCGTCGGCGAGACCCGCACGGCGGATGCCTTCCGTGTCTATGCGGCACGCCAGGGAGCCAGCTCGGAGCGAGATGTCAGGGTCGACACCGGTCTCATGCGCATGGTGGAACGGCTGATCGCCGGCAGCATTGGTGCATCCTCAGCTCGCGCCGCGATGGCATCCGCCGTCAAGGCGGAGAAGGTCAGCCTCGAGGAGATCATGGAGATCCTCGACGAGACCTCACACGTCCTGGAATATTCCCGGCAGCTCGAACAGAAGTCGCAGGAGCTGGAAGTGGCGAGCCGGGAGCTCAAGGCTGCGAACGAGCAGCTCAGAGAAGCCGACCGGCTGAAGGACGAGTTCATGTCGACCGTCAGTCATGAGCTGAGAACGCCGCTGACGTCGATCCGCTCGTTCTCGGAAATCCTACAGGACGACCCCGAGATGCCGGAGGAGCAACGCAATGCCTTCCTCGGCATCATCGTGTCAGAGAGCGAGCGCCTCACCCGCCTCATTAATCAGGTGCTCGATCTCGCCAAGATCGAGGCGGGTCGCATGCAATGGCACATCAAGGACATCGACATTGCTGCCAATGTGCACGAAGCCACGCAGGCGTTGTTGCCGATCTTCCAGCGCGATGGTGTGGAACTCGAAGTGGCGCCGATGCCCGCCGGGCTCCCGCAAGTCCGCGCCGACGCAGACCGCCTCATCCAGGTTCTGATCAACCTGATCTCCAACGCGGAAAAGTTCTGCCCGAAGCCCGGTGGCAAGGTCAAAGTCAGCGTGCGCCTCGCCGGTGACATGGCGCGCGTCTCGGTGATCGACAACGGACCCGGCATCCCGGAGGCCGACAGGGAGGCGATCTTCGACAAGTTCTACCAGGTGAAGGATCGCCACAAAGGCGACGGCAATCCGCTGGGGACCGGCACCGGGCTTGGGCTAACCATCTCGGAGCGCATCGTCTCGCAGTTCGGCGGCCGCATCTGGGTGGAGCCGCGTGGCGACGACAGATCGGGTTCGGAGTTCACATTCACCGTGCCGCTTGCGGTTGCTGAAGCACGCGCCGCGACAGAGATGGCGTAGACTTCATCGATCCTTGAGCGTCACCACTCGCAATGCAGGACATCCACGGGGTGACCTCCGGCCTCATGTCGCGCGCAGCATCTTGCCGGCTGCTGACAGCGCGGCCACCGCATCGGGAAAACGTCGCGCAGCTGGAACACGGTCGAGTATCTTGAGATCGCGCAGCAGTTTGGCCGCCGGCACATCGGCGCCGGCCAGCAGCAAGATCCTGTCGTCCTGTTCGCGTTTTTCCAGCAGCTCATCGATCGCCATAGCCGCGGAAACATCGAGGCGACCGATCTGCGACAAATCGAAGACGATGATTTCGGGATCATCATCCAGGGGCGTGGCGCGGGCGACCAATTCGCGCGCAGAGGCGTAGGAAAAGCCGCCGATCAGCCGAGTCAGCAAGAGCCTTCCCTGCGACTGCTGCAACAGGGTTCTCTCCTGTTCGGGTAGACTATCGGGATCCGCTCCGACCTCTCCAGCCGCCGCCATGCCGCCGGAGTAGAAGCGGAGAATACGTCCCAGCTCTTCTGTCTGCCGCCAGTCGGCCGTGACGAATGACGCCATGATGATGCCGACACCAACGGCAGTGATGAGATCGACGAAGACGGTAAGCAGCAACGTTACGGCCATGACGGCGACGGCAGGTCGCGGCATCCTCTTCAGACGCTTCAGGAAGCCCCAATCGACGATGTCCCAGCCGACCTTCAGAAGGATACCTGCAAGTGCGGCATGTGGGACATGAGATGCAAGCGGCGCGAGTCCGGCGACAAGCGCAAGCAAGACGAACGCATGTACGGCGCCTGAAAGCGGTGTCGTACCGCCCGCCTTGATGTTGACGACCGTGCGCATCGTAGCGCCAGCGCCCGGCAGCCCGCCGATCATACCGGCGATCATATTGCCGACACCCTGGCCGATCAGCTCCTTGTTGGAGTTGTGGCGCGTGCCTGTCATCGAATCGGCAACCAGCGACGTGAGAAGACTGTCGATCGAACCGAGGATGCCGAGGATGAAGGCCGCCTGCACAAAGCCTGCGAGCGATGACCAGGGTATGTCGGGCACGATGAGGCTTGGCAGTCCGGTCGGGATATCTCCCAGAACGGGAGCACGTGTGAAGACGGTGAGTGCGAGAACCGTTGCGACGATCAGCGCCGCAAGTGGCGGCGGCATGTAAGCGCGCAAACGGGCAGGCCAGAACAACATGATGGCAAGCGAGATCGCAGCGATCGCCAGAGCGTGGCTATTGAATTCCGACGGAATGCGTGGCCATGCGGCGATGGCCCCGACCGGACCACCTGATACGGCGGCAAGACCGAAGAACGGCAAGGTCTGGATCAACATGATGATGACGCCGATGCCACTCATAAAGCCCGACACCACGGAGACCGGTGTGAACTCGACATAGCGACCGAGGCGCGCGAAACCGAAAAGGATCTGCAGCGCGCCGCCGAAGATGACGATGGTAAAGGCTTCAGCGGGGCTGTCGGCATATTGCCCGATGATGCCGGCCATCACGACCGTCATGGGACCAGTTGGGCCGGAGACCTGCGCCGGCGTGCCGCCCAGCACAGCGGCAAAGAAGCCGACCGCGATGGCGCCATAGAGCCCAGCGATCGGACCAGCACCTGAGGCGACGCCGAACGCCAGTGCCAGCGGCAATGCGACAACCGCCGCAGTCAGGCCGCCGAACAGATCACCTTTGAGATTGCACACGTACCCCTCCCCGCCTCGGCCACGAGTTCGCCCGGCTGCAGCACGGGATGAACCTGCCGACGCATGTGCGGACCATCGGGTCCGATCATAGTAATCGAGCAAACTCAGTGTTGTCTGCTATCCGAAGGCCGTGTTCGGACGGGCGGGCCGAACGCGTGCCCGCAATCGCACCTGCGGACCGGCCCCAGTCCCATCCATTATGCGGAACGCTGCGTTCCGTAGTCGAGGGACGACACGAGGTCGGCAAACCGCTCGCCCTGCACCACGACGTGAGCCCAAAGCGCTTCCTCGGCCTCGTCAGGATCACCTGATACGATCGCCGCGACGATGCCCTCATGCTCGCGTTGCGAGCCAGGCAGACGGTTTCGCGCCCGCAACTGCAGGCGGCGGAATGGCGCCAGACGCTTGTGCAGGGCGAGCGCCTGCTCGGCAAGGAACTCGTTTCCGGACGCCTTGTAGATGGCCCGGTGGAACCGTTCGTTCTCATAATAATAAGCGTCAGGGTCTCCGATCTCGGCGGCGCGGGCACACGCCTGCAGGGTTTCCATGATGTGCGCTTCGTGGTCGTCCGTCAGGCGGCGGGCGGCGAGGCGTCCGCACATCGCCTCAAGCTCCGCCATCACCTCGAACATTTCCATCAGGCTGCGCGGGTCCGGCGCGGATACGATGGCACCGCGGTAGGGCCGTAGCTCGACGAGGCCTTGCGCTGCGAGTTGCCGTAACACTTCGCGTACCGGTGTCCGCGATACGCCGAAGCGGGTGGCCAGCGAGGCTTCGTCGAGGCGCGCGCCGGGCATCAGCCGCCCCGTCGCAATGTCGTCCTCGAGCTGCTCCTTGAAGCCGGAAGAACCCTTCTTCATCTCGCCTGCTATCCCAATCCGACCAACAAATCCGTGCTTACCGGTGGCGGGCCCGAAGCCTGAGGGCGCGATACACGCCCCGTATCACGCAACGGCGTCGGGCAACGCCGAGGAACGTGCGCGGCTGCGCCCGCCAACAGCTCCTCCCGCCGGCGCCTGAACGGGTTGCTACAGCCGTCCGCCGAACTGTACCGCAAACGATGTCTGGTTGTATACAATGCGATTGACATCGCATTCAATGTCGTGTTTTGAGTTGAACATACGCCCTCCAGAGAAAGGGCGCAGGGGAAACGCTGTACCGTCCGGGGCGACCGGCGGTTGTCATCCATGGAGGAAATCGATGAAAGCGCTCAAGGGCGCGGCTTTCGCTGGGGCCGCCGCGATAACTCTCACGTTGACCGCACCGCTCGCGGCGGAAACGGTTCTGAAAGCCTCCCACCAATGGCCCGGCGGCAAGGGCGATGCTCGCGATGAGATGGTGCAGCTCATTGCCCGCGAGGTGGAGAAGGCCAACGTCGGTCTGAAGATCCAGGTCTACCCCGGCGCCTCGCTGGTGAAGCCGAAGGAGCAGTGGGGTGCTCTCACCAAGGGGCAGATCGACATCTCCGCCTTCCCGCTCGACTACGCATCGGGCCGCCATCCGCAGTTCTCAGCCACCTTGATGCCGGGGCTGGTGCGCAACCATGAGCGCGCACTGCGCATGAACACTTCGCCGTTCATGACCGACATCAAGAAGATCATCGAGGACGCCGGCGTGAAGGTCATCGCTGATGCCTGGCTCGCGGGTGCTTTCGCCTCCAAGAAGGGCTGCATCACCTCGCCCGACAGCATCAAGGGGCAGGTGACGCGCGCCGCCGGACCGGCGTTCGAGCAGATGCTGGTGGCGGCCGGCGCATCGATCTCGTCGATGCCGTCCTCCGAGATCTACACGGGCATGCAGACTGGCGTGCTCGACGCAACCAACACGTCCTCGGGTTCGTTCGTCTCCTATCGCCTCTACGAGCAGGTGAAGTGTCTGACCGCACCGGGCGCCAACGCGCTGTGGTTCATGTACGAGCCCATCCTGATGGCGAAGAGCACCTTCGACGGCCTGACGCCAGAACAGCAGAAGGCGATCATGGAGGCCGGCAAGAAGAGCGAGCAGTACTTCCTTGGCGAGGCGAAGAAGCTCGACGACAAGATGGTCGAGGCCTTCAAGAAGGCCGGCGTCGAGGTGGTCGAGATGTCGAAGGACAACTACGACGCCTGGCTCGCGATCGCCAAGGACAGTTCCTACAAGAACTTCGCCGACAAGGTGCCGGGCGGCAAGGAGCTGATCGACAAGGCACTGGCCGTCGAGTAGCGAGGGCGGCCGGCGGCAGACGGGGGTCGCCGCCGGCCATCTCTTTCATCGCCCGGCGCAGCGCGATGTGCGCGTGACAGGCGCAGGCGAGCACTGCACGCAGCCCCCAATCAGCGCAGGAGCCCCGTCCATGAACGCGTTCACACGTGCGGTGGATCGCATGTCGGAGTTTCTCGGCATCCTGTCGATGATGCTGCTCGCCGCCGCGGTGCTCGTGGTCTGCGAGATGATTCTCATCCGCTACGTGTTTCGTGCTTCCACCGTGTGGCAGACGGAGTTCGTCATCTACGCTCTCGTCGCGGCGACGTTCCTCGGATCGTCCTATGTGCTCCTGCATCGCGGTCACGTCGGTGTCGATCTGCTGCCGACGATGCTGCACGGCAAGGCACGGCTCGCACTCGAGCTGACCGGCGGTCTCATCTCACTCGCCTTCTGTGCCGTGCTCGCCTATTCGGGCTGGATCTACTTCCACGAAGCCTGGGCCAAGAACTGGACCACCGACACGGTTTGGGCTCTGCCATTGTGGATCCCACTTCTGCCGCTTCCAGTCGGCATGGCGGCGCTGTGCCTGCAGTACGTGGCGGAGTTGATGAAGCTGACCAAGGGCGCACGGCTCAGCGCCTCGGAATTGACCGTGATCCGGGAGGGCGAGTGATGGGTCCGCTGGAGATCGGTCTGCTCGTGCTCGTCGGGCTTCTCGTTCTGCTCGCTACCGGCATGCCAATCGCGTTTGCACTGGGTGCCGTTTCGGTTGGCACGCTACTGTTGACCGACGGGCCACGCGCGCTGACGATCCTCGGCGAGACGTTTTTCGGCGGGCTCAACTCGTTCGGGCTCGTGTCGATCCCGATGTTCATTCTGATGGGCGCGGCCGTGGCCTCGAGCCCCGCCGGCAAGGACCTCTATGCCGGGCTCGACCGCTGGCTCAATCGGGTGCCCGGCGGGCTCGTCCTATCCAACCTCGGCGCGTGCTCGATCTTCGCGGCCCTGTCGGGTTCCTCGCCTGCGACGTGCGCGGCAATCGGCAAGATGGGCATCCCGGAGATGCGCAGCCGTGGCTATCCTGCCGATATCGCGACGGGCTCGATCGCGGCGGGCGGCACACTCGGCATCCTCATCCCGCCCTCGATCACGATGATCGTCTATGGCATCGCCACGGAGACCTCCATCGGGCGTCTCTTCATCGCCGGCATCATACCCGGACTATTGCTGACGGCACTCTTCATGGCCTGGACCGTCATCGCCTGCCGCATGAAGGGCATCGGGCTTTCGGACGTCACGCGCCGTTACTCGCTCGCTGAGAAGCTCGAAATGCTGCCGCGGGTGCTGCCGTTCCTCACCATCATCGCGGGTATCCTGTTCGTGCTCTACGGCGGCGTTGCCACGCCTTCGGAGGCAGCGGGCGCGGGTGCACTCTTCTGTCTCGTCCTGGTGATCGTCATCTACCGCATGTGGCAGGCCCGGCCGATCATCGCCATGTTCCGGGATTCGATCCGCGAATCCATCATGATCATGATGATCATCGGCGCTTCGGAATTGTTCGCGTATACGTTGTCCTCGACGTTCGTGACACAATCCATCGCACAGTGGATCTCGGGCCTCGACGTCAACAAGTGGGTGCTGATGGGGATCATCAACCTGTTCCTGCTCGTTGCCGGCTTCTTCCTGCCGCCGGTCGCCGTGATCCTGATGACCGCGCCGATCCTGCTGCCGATCATCACGCAGGCAGGTTTTGATCCTTACTGGTTCGCGGTGATCCTCACCATCAATATGGAGATCGGCCTCATCACGCCGCCGGTCGGCCTCAACCTCTATGTGATCAACGGCATCGTTCCCGACGTGCCACTCGGCACCGTGCTCAAGGGCTCGCTCCCCTACGTATTGTGCATGGCGCTGGCAATTGTCATCCTGTCAATCTTCCCCGAACTGGTGACGTGGCTGCCCGACAAGTTGATGGGCAAGGCCACCTGATCTGTGCACTGTGTCGCACGCCAACGCTCATGCAATCGAAGATCCCCCATGCCTGAAGCCCTAGATCTCTACAGTCAGCTGTCACGCCACTGGGCCGAAAAGGACAAGCCCTTCATCATCACCCGGGACGGGCGCGTCTGGACCTATCGGGATATCGAAGCGGGTTCTGCGCGTCTTGCCCATGCGCTCGTTTCCGCAGGCGTCGCACCAGGCGACCGCGTCGCGGTGCAGACCGACAAATCACCCGAAGCGATCCTACTCTATCTGGCATGCCTGCGCGCGGGCGCCGTCTACTTGCCGCTCAACACCGCCTATACGCTCGCCGAACTCGATTATTTCTTCTCCGATGCGGAGCCGACGATCGTCGTGGTGCGGCCGAAGATGCATGGCGAGGTGGCACCACTCGCGCAGCGCCTCGGCGCAAAGCATTGCCTGACACTCGGCACCGAGGGCGACGGCAGTCTGATGGACCTGACAACAGACCAGCCTGCGACGTTTGCCAATGCGCCGCGCAGCGAGGACGACATCGCCGCGATCCTCTATACCTCCGGCACGACCGGCCGCTCAAAGGGCGCGATGCTCACCCACGGAAATCTCGCCTCCAATGCCGAGGCTCTTGCGATCTACTGGCGTTTCACCAGCAAAGACGTGCTCATTCACGCTCTGCCCATCTTTCACGTCCATGGCCTCTTCACCGCGACCAACGTTATCCTGTGGTGCAACGCCTCGATGCTCTTCCTACCCAAGTTCGACGCCGACGATATCTTCGCGGTGATGCCGCAGGCGACCGCCATGATGGGCGTTCCGACGTTCTATGTGCGGCTTATCCAGGATGAACGACTGACGCCGGATACGACGCGGCACATGCGGCTGTTCGTTTCGGGCTCCGCTCCGCTCCTCGCCGAGACGCACCGCGCGTTCACGGCCAAGACCGGTCTCAACATCCTGGAACGCTACGGCATGACCGAGACCGGCATGAACACGTCGAACCCGTATGACGGTGAGCGTGTTCCAGGGGCCGTGGGCTTTCCCCTGCCCGGCGTGTCGCTGCGCATCACCGACCCTGAAAGCGGGCGCGAACTCGGGCCGGGTGAGATTGGCATGATCGAGGTGAAGGGACCCAACGTCTTCAAGGGCTACTGGCGCATGCCGGAGAAGACCGAAGCTGAGTTCCGTGACGACGGCTATTTCATAACCGGGGATCTCGGACGTATCGACGAAACGGGCTATGTGCACATCGTCGGTCGCGGCAAGGACCTCGTCATCTCCGGCGGCTACAATGTATATCCCAAAGAGATCGAAAGCGAGATCGACGCCATTCTCGGCGTTGCAGAGAGCGCAGTCATCGGCGTGCCGCACGTCGACTTCGGCGAGGGCGTGACGGCCATCATCGTGTTAGAGCCCGGCGCAAGCCTCAAAGAGGCTGACGTCATTGCGCGCATCAAAGACCGGCTTGCCGCGTTCAAGATCCCAAAGCGGGTAATTTTCGTCGATGCGTTTCCGCGCAATGCCATGGGCAAGGTTCAGAAGAACGTGCTTCGTGAGACCTACGCCGGGCTTTATGCGTAGCGCCGGCACGCTTCTGGGCCATCTTCGAGACGCTCGTTGAAGCCGACCATGCAGAGCTCACCGTCTCACCCGCAAGTGATCCGGACCGGCGCGCGTGCGGCTTTTCAGCTCGTATGCTTAGAGGCGCTCGATATGCGATCGATGAGACCGACGCGGCGGCGCGGCGCGGGCTCGCCCGCCGATGCAGCGGCTGCATCACGCGATTCAGCCGATGCGGCTGCTGCGCTCTTCTGGGCGATCTGCGGCGCATCCGGCACCGCCTCGGCGACATCCACCGTCGCAGTGTGCCCGTTATCTGCTGGTGCCGCTGCGGCGTCGCGCCCCGAGAGCGCCTTGAGATAGCTGGCTGTGCGAGATTCGTTGCCCGACGTGGAAACCGACTTCAGCGCGGGCCGGACAGGTGCCCCCATGCGCTCTGCGAGCGACGGGCGACGACGCTCTTCTGCCGAAGTTGACGCATCGCGGGTCTCGGCTGTGGTGGGCAACGTACCCGCACCAAGACGGCGCAACTCGTCGCGATAATGGGCTGCCTGGCGGGCGAGGCGCTCGTTGGCGGCCGCGACTTCGGCGCGAAGGCTCTGAATGGTTGCGTCGTGGGTCGCGATCTCCGCCTCCAGTGCGCCGAGACGGGCTTTCATGGCCACCTTCGATTCCTTGATGGCGCTGTCATCCTTCTGGGCCGACTCGTAGATGGAGAGCGACGCCTTGAGACGGGCGACCTCGACCGACAGCGAATCGCTCTTCGCCTGCAACGCGCGCTTCTCATTGTCGGCAAGCTGCTGGCCGGCCTTGCCGGCTTCGGCCGATGTCTGCGCCGTCCGCAAGGCGTTCTCGGCCTCGGTCAACCGGCGGCGCAGGCTGGCGATCTCGCGATCCTTCAGGCCACCGTCATCATCGCTCGCAGCGGAACCCTCTTCGCCATTCGCCTTAGCCTCTGCGGTCTTGCCGCCGCGCACCAGCAGGCCCTGCAACCGCGTGATCATCTCCGCCTGCTCGCGGGTACGCGCGCGCAAGGCCTCGATCTCCGAACGCAGCGCCACCTCGCCGTCGAAGCGCGGATCTGCGAGCTGGTCACGATTGCGGGCGGCGCGAGACGCGAGCGTCGCGCTCGAACGCATCAGCTCGTCGCGCTGCTGGGTGTTGATCTGACGCGCCTCTTCAAGCGACCGGGCCGTCTGGTCGGCCGTGCGCGTCAGCCTCTCGATTTCCTCGTCGCGATCGTGCAGAAGCTGACGGGCATGGCCAAGCCGCTCCTCCACTTTCGGCAACCGATCGGTGATCGTCTGCTCGAGCACGCGGCGAGCGTTCTCATGCTCCTCCAACGTGCCGCGCAAATCCGCGATCTCACTCTGCAAGCCGTTGATCACACCATCACGGCGATTGAGTTCGATGCGCTGACGCGCGGCCTGATGCGAGGCGTCGTCGACGCGGCTTTCAAGCTGATGGATGCGGATCGCGTATTCCGCGCGCAGGCGGTCCTTATCGGCGCGGATCTCTGCCTCGGTCATCGGCAACCGGCGCTTGAGCTCTTCGGCTGACAGGCGCTCGACGCGGCGACGGTAGAACGGCAGGATAAGCAGGACGACAAATCCCGCCGACAGCAGGCCCAGCGCCACGAGCATAGCGGACTGGATGGTGATCACGCGCAGGTTCCCAAACGTTTCGCCGAGCCGGACGGCTTGCACGACCTTGCCGTCGTGCACCCCGACCATCCCTGCTGTTCAGATGCCGGCGCTGCGGAACTTCGTTTCGCGCCCCGGTGCCGTCAGAACGGGTTCCAAGTTGGTCTGCGGGTATACTTCAAATACCCCACATTGGCACCAAGGCGTAAGCCAATTCCGGCGCGGATTGGCGCCATAACAACATCGCCGTGCTTTTGGAACTGGATCGACACACCTCCGACGAGATAGGCAGAGCCTTCCACGCCGCCAAAGCGTTCATAGACTTCCGAAGGATGGCGCAGATTGTATACGAGAATCATTGTCTTGGAGCCGGCGCCTCCGAAATCGTATCCAACTGACGGGCCTTGCCAGTAGATCTTGTGGGTGCCGGCATCCTTTGTGTAGAGGCGCCCCTCGCCGTAGCGCAGGCCTGCAACGAATGCGCCCGCTGCATCCTCACCCAGGATGTAGCCGTTGGGCCGCCCGGCCTTCTTGAAGGCGTGCTCGATGACACTGGCGAGGCCTTGGCTGATCGAGCCAAAGAAGCCGTGGCCCGCTTCGATGATCTCGTTCTTGGAGTAGTAGCGGCGATCGTCGTACTCGTCGGGTCCACGCGGACTGGGATAGCCGCCATCGGCGTCATAGCGTGCGGTTGCATCGCCTGGAGGCGGCGCATAAGGCTCGCCGTAGCGACCGCTCGGCGGAGCGGTGCGGCCCTGGTAGGCGTCGCCGCCGCGGTCGTCGCGATTGCGATCATAGCTGTTGACCGGCGGCCCACTGTTGTAGGCGCTACCCGAGCCGTAGCTCGAGCCGCCGCTGTACTCGTCGCGACTTGAGGGCGGCCGATAAACGTCGTCAGTCCTGCTGTAACGCTCCGGTGCGCGATAACCATCGTCAGCGGCGTTGTCGTCCGCAGGTGGCCGGTAGGCGTCGTTGTATTGGGCGAGGCGAACGACCGACGCCGGCTTGTGGCCCTGCGTCGTGGGCGCTGATGTTGCATCAACCAGGCTTTCGACTGCTGTTGCAGCAGGTGCCTCATGCAACGCGTCGGCCCGCACGGGAGCGACGCTGGAGCCAAGTGCGGCGACGCCGGCAAGCGAAACCGCCAATGAAACGCTGAAGAGAGATCGCATGGTTCTTCATCCCTCGCTCGGCGGCGCTGTGCGCCTGCCAGCCGTGCCCCCAAGAATATCCGAGCTGCCGTCACCAGCGGCGCGGTCGCTCGAATACATTCCAGTCCAACCCATCGCCGTCATGCGCGCCGCTCACGGCGGCAGCACGCTGCGACCTGCATCCCCTAAAGCCGGCAGATCCGGCCCACTCGCCAGCACGCAGCGAATCACGCGTCGCGCACGCTATGTGAACCACAAATTTCGCGGGTAACTGTTGCCAAAGTGTGGCTATCCCGAGGCCTCTCAGGTGCACACGGCATTCAACACTTCAACTGTCCGTGCGCGCGCCTCCAATCCGCGCGTGGCGCTCAAGGCTCAATGAGCCCCCAAAACGACATGAGAATCGCGGGAACGGCCGGCAGGCCTTTGCAACGGCGGGACGTGCCGTGTATCAAGCATGAAGCGCATTTTGTCTGCGCCGTTGCGGCCCTGTCTGCTCGCGTTCGATCACACGCTTTCTGAGCAGCCGCGCTCCCCACACCGAGAACTCCACCGTGAGAGGGCCGATATGAGCGAGCACGCGCAGCCGACCGATCTTGAACTTGCAGCATTGATATCGAGCAAGATCTGCCATGACGTGATCGGCCCCGTCGGCGCCATCTACAATGGCCTGGAAATCCTCGATGAGGACGAGGGCGCCGAATCAAAATCCTACGCACTCGACGTCATCCGCAACGTCACCGAACAGGCGTCGGCGAGGCTACAGTTCGCGCGATTCGCATTCGGCGCCGCAGGCTCGGCCGGTGCCATGATCGATTTGGGCACGGCAGAGCAGATCTCGCGCGGCTTCGTCGGCACCGGCAAGCACAAGCTCAACTGGCGTGGACTGCCCGGCTACATGGCCAAGGACAAGGTCAAGTTGCTGCTCAATCTCGTGGCGGCGGCGACGACCGCTTTGCCGCGCGGCGGCGATATCGACGTTCTCATGGGCGGATCGCTGGAGGAGCCGAGCTTCGTGGTCCGCTGTCGCGGTACCGGCGCGCGCCCGCCCCAATACCTCACCGACTATGTCGGCGGTGAGAAGACGCCGGACCTCGACGCGCTCTCGATCCAGGCCTACTACACATGGCGGCTTGCGGGCTCGGCCCGGATGCGGCTCGAGATCCTGAAGGACGGCGCAGATATTCTGCTGAGTGCGACGCCGTTCGCCTGAGACGTCCCTGCCCTTACACTCGGGGCCGGCGCATGCTCTGACGCCCGCATTGGCGCGTACAACCCGATTGCACCCTGACCCGCAGATGTGCGCATGAGCCCATGCATGCGCAATCACATCTGCCACACTCGTCCACAAATCTGTCTGCGGTTTACCTGCGCTTAACCGCGGCGCGGGAAGCTTCAGCGAGGCTGCCAGCGCCCGTGACGTGCGCCGGCGCGGACATGAGCGCTCTGGGAGAAGGCATGATGCCTGCGAAACACTGCCTGGTGGTCGACGATTCCGAAATCATCCGCAAGGTGGCGCGCGTATTTCTGGAACGCCTCGGCTATACGGTCTCAGAGGCGAAGAACGGGGATGAGGCGCTGGTGCGAGCGGAACTCAGCATGCCCGACCTCGTCCTTCTCGACTGGCACATGCCGGGCATCCCACCGCGTCAAACGATCGTCCAGTTGCGAAAGCTTCGCGGCATGCGGCGCCCCACGGTCGTGTACATGACGACCGAACAGAACATGGAAGACATCGCCGAGGCCAAGAAATACGGCGCCGACGACTACCTCATGAAGCCGTTCGACCGCGTCGCCTTCGAGGGCAAGATCAACGAGTTGGCGCTGCACGCCTGACGATGGGCCGGCGAGGGCTTCCATCGCTGGCGATCTGGCACTAAAGCCATGGCCCAGAGGGGCGATGCATCCGCCCCGGTTTCGAAGGGCCGATCGCTTTGCTGCGTGTGGAACAGCTCACCATTCCCGGATTGCCAGACCTCACCTTCGAGGTGGGCGATGGGCAGTGTCTGGCGATCGAAGGACCGTCCGGCATCGGCAAGACGCGGCTGTTGCGGGCGATCGCTGACCTCGACGACGTTCCGGGCCAAGTATTCCTCGATGGTGCGGAGCGCCACGAGATGCCTGCTGCGCAATGGCGCCGGCAGGTGCGTTTCGCAGCGGCGGAGCCAGGGTGGTGGGGCGAGACGGCGCGCCACTCGATCGAGGAAGCCGGTGGCACACTCGAACGCATCGAGAAAATGACGTCAGACCTGGGGCTCGACCCGGCGATCCTCGACAGGCCCGTATCGCAACTTTCGACCGGTGAACGGCTCCGCCTCGCGCTGGTGCGCGCGCTTGCCGATCAGCCGCGGGTGATCCTGCTCGATGAGCCGACCGGCGCGCTCGACAAGGCATCGGCGGCTCTCGCCGAGGAGCTCATCCGCTACCAGATCCTCGCCGGCCGCACAGTCGCGCTCGTCAGCCACGACCGCGGCCAGATCGAGCGGCTCGCCGATCTGAGGCTGCAGCTCGCCGATCCCGCTGCAGGAGGCTCGCCATGAGCAGCTATGTCTCTTTGTCGCCGGCCGACCTGGCGCTCGCCTCCATACTCATCCTCGTCAACGCCGGCGTCTCGATGGCGTTCCGTCTCGGACTTGAGCGCACATTGCTGCTGACCACGCTACGAATGGTCGTGCAGCTGCTTCTGATCGGGCTCGTGCTGAGGTGGATCTTCCAGCAGACTTCGCCACTGTGGACGCTGCTGCTCGCCAGCATCATGATCGCGGCGGCCGGCCGCGAGGCCATCACGCGGCAGGAGCGACGGATCGCCGGCTGGTCCAGCTACGGGCTCGGGACAGGCACGCTGCTGATGGTCGGGACATTCGCGACGATCTTCGCGGTCGGCGGCGTGATTTCGCCCGATCCCTGGTATGCGCCGCGGTATGTGCTGCCAATCCTCGGCATGGTACTCGGCAACTCACTCACTGGCATCGCGCTGTCGCTTGACACGTTGACCTCGACCGCGTGGCGGGAGCGCGCTGCCATCGAAGCCCGACTGGCGCTTGGCCAGCCGCGCCTGATGGCGCTCCGTGAGACGACGCGGCGCGCGCTCAAAACCGGCATGACACCGATTCTCAACGCCATGGCGGCCTCCGGTATCGTTTCGCTGCCCGGCATGATGACGGGACAGATTCTCGCCGGTGTCGATCCGGTGGAGGCGACCAAGTATCAGGTGCTGATCATGTTCCTGATCGCCGGCTCGACGGCGCTCGGCGTGCTGCTCGCGACCTTCGGCGGTGTGCTGCTGATCACGGACGACCGGCACAGATTGCGGCTCGACCGGCTGGTGACGAAAGAAAAGGCGCCTGCCGGGTAATGCGGCGGCGCCCTTTTTCATTCGTGTCACATCGCTCATCGTCGGCACTGCGGCCGCGTGCAGGCAATGGCCCGGCGCGAACGAGCTGAGCGACAGCCTACTGTTTCGGCGTTGCGTCGATCTTCCGGGCCGGCTTGTCGACGGAACCGGTCGTGATTGCCGAGCCTGCCGACGTGCTGGCCGCGGACTTCTTGGAGCCGCCTTCGCTCCAGCAGACGTCCGCCTCAGCGCGGCAGGTGTGCTCATCGAACACGATGAAGTCGAGAAACAGCTCGCAGTTCACGCTCTTTTTGCCGGTCTTGTAACTCTTGATGCCGTTCTCGGCGGCCCATGACGCGATGTGCTTGTCGAGCAGCTTCTTGGCATCTTCAGTGGGCCCGTTCTTGCCGTAATCGTTGACGGAGAAGCCAAGGCGCGTGCACTTGGCCTGCGCCGGAGCGGCAAGGGAAACGGCCAACACGGCGGCTGCGGTCGCAGCGAGAAGCCTGCGGTACGACATTCGGGTGTCCCCCTTGAGTTTGTCGCGATCAGCTTTGCATATGCAGCTTCGTATAAACAGGGCTGCACGACCTGCCTAGCCCGGGCCATTCCGGACGAGCGCAATCCCACAACGTGTTGCGGGCGCGCTCCACTTGCAGAGCGCGCCCGCACAAAACCTTCCAAGCAGCTGAACAGCAGAAATTTTTTGCTGTCAGAGGCTCAGTTCATGTACGGCGAGTCACCACCGTGACGGGCGGCCGGCGAATTGAAGAAGAAGCCGTGATCGAACGGTCCCGACCGGGTCTGGGTGTCGAGCGAGGGATCGCGCAGACTGTTGGCAGCGCCGAAACGGCCACGCGCGTCGCCGTAGGTGTTGATCGTGTCTTCCTTGTTGTAGGAGTAGCCGCCGCGGCGCTTGACGTAGCCGCGCACCTCAGCCTTGCCGCGATAGTAGGACGATTTGGGATGTGCCCCGTCATCCGAGCGCGAATAGCGGCCGGCATCGGCGGGGGCGGCGGCGGACAGAGCCGCGACGGATACGGCCACCAGGGCCGCCAGAACGGAACGCATCATGATCATTGCCTCTCTCATGAGCCTCTCGGCATGGAGCCGAGAATAGGTCAAATCGTCAACGAAACGTTTAACAATCGGTAATCGATCCGTGGATTTGACGCGTTTCTGTCGCCGTCCCGCAACGGCCGCGGCTAGGCCTGCAACCTCGTGTGCAGCGACAAACCGGGAAACGGCGAGTTCCAGCCCATCTTGCAGCAACCTTCGTGAGCTGAACGTCACTTCAGTGATGAATGTGTTCGTGCAGTAAAGAGCAATATGTATGCCCACTGATTCAATCATAATGACTGCCATACACGTGTCGATCTTCGCGCGTGTGCCCGAATTACTTTCCGCCAACCCAGCATAAATTGCTCTGACAACCCATGATAAAAGCAAGTCGGACGGCGATGCGTCCGTCCTGCTGTTCAGGCCCTGTTACGCACTTTGAAAGACTGGGCGCTCCGAATACGAGCGCACGACCGTCGCAACGGGATCGAAGCGACCGGCCTTGTGTGTGACGCCGCCCCAGCGAACCTCATGGGAGAACGACCTAAATGGATATCGTGACCTTGATCATCCAGCTGCTCAGCGGCGCTGTCGGCGGCAACGTCGTTGGCGCACTGGTCAAGAAAATTAGCCTCGGCGTACTCGGCAATTCGCTCGCCGGCATCCTGGGCGGCGGGCTCGGTGGACAGATCCTCGGCGGTCTGCTCGGACTGCCAACTGGTGGCGGCGGCCTCGACATCGGCTCGATCCTGGGACAGGTGGCAAGCGGCGGCGTCGGTGGCGGCGTGGTCATGCTGATCATCGGCCTGTTGAAGAGAATGCTCGGCGGCCAGCGTTGATCGTGCCGTCCGCGGCGGTCCAGCGGCGGCGCGGAAGCAGCCACGGAAGATAAATGGAACTTCCAACAAAGATGGCCGGCGCGAACAACGCTCCGAAATTCCAGGCGATGAGAACTACGCCCGCATCCTTCCTCAGGATGCGGGCGTCTTCATGCTGCGGGCCGCATGTTGCGGCATGACGCCTTGCCCTGCGGAACTACTTGCAGGCGCGCTGGCGCGAAACGCACGTGGTCAGCACGACATCGGTCTTGCAGGTCTGCTTGATCTTGCCAGCAGGCTTCAGACCGTTGGCCGCGATGGAATTCTTCAGCGCGGCATCGGCCATGAACTTGGCCACGTCGGGCAGGATGTTCGAACCCTGACCGCCTGCGCGCACGCATTTGCCCTTGGCCATCGCCGGTGCGGCGGCGGCAATCGACAGGGCGAGGACGGCGGCGATACCGCCAGCAACAGATTTCGACGACTTTGAGAACGTCATCACGTGGCTCCATTCGAAAAGTTGAGCGCGGACAACTGCGCGCTGTCATCCATTATCTCGCGGTTCAGGTCCGTGGGAATGGCTGCCGAGCAGGCACTGATCGAGCAAAAGCGCGATTGCGACTTGCTGGTGGCCGCGCGGCCACGCGGCGCTCTGCACAGCGAACGGAACAGGCGCAACGCCGGTTTCAACCGCCGCTGCGCCTGGACGAGCACAGATCATTCCAGTGTCGCAGAACCGCAGAACCTTAGAGCTTGCAGATCTTTGCCTGGCCGCGGCAGACGACGCCAATGCCACCCTTCGAGCACTTGTACTTGCGCTTGCCGTATTCGTAGCCCGGTGTCGTGCCGTTCGCCATCCACGACGCCCAGGCGCCCCAGTCGACAGCCTGCAAGAGGGCCTCGTCGACCTGGAACTTGGCTGCCTTCTCATCCGAGCCTGTGCCCTCGGCCGCCTTCACGACGCACGATTTCTTGGCTTCCGCGCTTCCGGTCACGGCCATCAATGCAGCGCAGGTGGTGCAGACGACGACAAATGCGGAACTGAGCTTCAACATCCCTTGGATCTCCCATGGCTCGCAGCAAATGGCGAGAGACTGCCCGAAAGGCCATGCAGAGACCATTCGGCGCGGACGTCGGCACAGCGTTTTCAGTGGCATTGTTGCCCGGCGGCGACGCGGCCGTTCTGGGCATTCCAGGCCGACGCGCGGCGTGGTCGAACGCGAACAACGATTTCCACGCAACAGGATGCGGCGCGGCCGCAGGCTGATCATTCGTACGCGCGATCCAAAGCGGAATGAACTGCCTCGCCGCTCGCGCATAACGGCGGCGCATTAATTCCCGTCAGCGTCGCCACGTGAGGCAACGCACATCGGACACATCAAACGATCAAGACCAGGTGCCGACCCAAGAGGGAGCACCGGCCAAGGCAAGGGCTGTTCGGGTCAGGACAGTGGAAGCGCCCTGACACGGCCTCACTCAACCCTCGAGCTTCAGCTCGACGGCCTTTGGCCCCTTGCCGCGCTTGTCAGGCTCTGTCTCGAAGGAGATGCGCATGCCCTCGTTCAAGGGGCCGATGCCGGACCGCTCCACTGCTGTCACGTGAACAAAGACGTCTTTGCCCCCGTCATCGGGCGTGATGAATCCATAGCCCTTTTGAGTATTGAAGAATTTCACGATGCCGGTCTGGCGCATCAGCTCACTCCTGAGATCCCCGCACTGGTCTTAGGGGCTGTCGGCTCGAGCGCCACCAAACGCAGGTGTCGCGCTGCAGTCTCGTCGTGCAGTCTTGGGGATCGCGAATTGAGCAGACTTGGCATGCATCTCGCGCGACGTCGTCTCGAACGGGGACAACCATTTGCTCGATGTGACCTGCGTCAGATCGAAGCGGCGCCAGTATCGACCAAAGTCGTACACTCCGCAAGTTTGAATAAGTCTTTCAGCATGAACGCCTTAATAAGCACATTCATGACGGCGAACAGTTCCGTTATCGGTGTTTTTCTGCGGTGCGCAGCGACTGCTGTGGCGAGGACATGCCGCACAGCGAGCTCTGTTCAAACGTCAAGCTCGGAATCGAGGACGGGTGGCCGCGCGATGGCCGTGCCGCAGCCCTTGCAGCGGTCGGGCAGCAGCAACGGCGACTGTATGGAAAGCCTCGCATTGCAGCGCGGACAGCGGATCGCCAGCTGCACGTAGAGAGCCCCGCCCAGCAGTACGAGTGCGATCAGTACGATCACATAGCGCAGCTCGCCGGCGAGGCCCGCGAATGCAACGAGGCCGAGCCCGGCCGCCATGACCGTCAGCGCGGCAACGTAATAGCGGATCGCGCGTCGCTCGCCCTGCCAGAGGGCAGCCACCTCGGCTCCCGTCAGCGCGGCCGGCCGCGCGCGGGTCGTGTCTGATGAGTTGCCGGTGCCGTCGCTCATCGTGGAGGTCTCCTCAAACGGTGGGCGGCATTGGCGCCGCGAGTGCGGGCATCCGCCTTATTGTGACGATGCTACTGCCCGAGCGAGCAATCCGCCCGACTGCCTCCGGCAGCGTCTCGACCGCCACGGCCATGTGATGGGCATTGGCGTGCACGAGCATCAGGCCATCGACCATGAGGCCGACATGGCCCTTCCAGAAGACGAGGTCGCCACGACGAAGCCCCTCCAGATCGGAAGGCACGGCTATCGGATCACCGAGCGCGGACTGCTGCATGTCGCTGTCACGTGGCGCTGCAAAGCCCGCGGCTTCCAGCGAGACCTGCACCAAGCCCGAACAATCGATGCCAAGGCGCGTGCGTCCGCCCCAAAGATAAGGCGTGCCGATGAACCGCTCGGCGATCTCGACGTAATCACGATGATGTCGGTCGATCTCGACGATGTGGCGATTGACGACGTACCCCCCCTTGATGAGCCGGCTGAAACTCTCTCCGGTCTCGGCCATCGCCAACTCCGAGCCGATCGAAAGATGCATCAACGGCGCTGTCTTGATGTCGGGAGCGGGATAGAGAAACGTTCCAAGCGCGCGCACTTTGTGGGTCGGAGCGACGACAGTGCGCGAGAGCGCGGCGGTCGGCACATAGCCGACGTAGCGATCACGCTGCGACTGCACCCAGGCCCAGCCTTCGCGAGTCTCGTAGACCATGACGCGCTCGCCGAAGATCAACTCGGTGGCATAAGATGCCTTCGAGTCGGGTATCCCGCGCAACGGCAGTGCCGACTGCACGACTTGACGCGCCTCGCCCACAACGAAGCGCTGAGACCGGACGCGACCCTTCAACTCCGCGGCCGCAAGATCATCGCGATAGACATGAAGGCGCGGATCGAGCTGGAGCGGTGCGCCGGCACCCGCATCATCGTTGGCGCCAATACGCGGAGTGTTCGGTGGCGGGCACATACGGATCAAACTCCATGCCAACCGTTGAGAACCCGGAAAATGGCACGGGCGGTCTGCGGTTCGCCACCTTTGGGTCCGAGCGGACGCGCAGACGGACGCCAACCGAACAAATCGATGTGTGCAAAGCTCGCTGCGTTCCTGACAAAGCGCCGCAAGAACAACGCAGCCGTAATGGCGCCGGCGAACGGACCGTCCGAGACATTGTTGAGATCGGCAACCTCGCTGTCGAGATTGCGATCGTATCCGGTCCACAGCGGCAGGCGCCACATCGGATCGCCGACCGCAAGCCCCGCCGCGATGAGTTCGGAAGCAAGTGCATCGTCGGACGTGAAGAGACCGGGGAGATCTGGGCCAAGCGCTACGCGGCAGGCGCCTGTCAGCGTGGCGAGCGAAAGGAGCAGATCGGGCTTTTCTTCGTCGGCCAGCGACAAGGCGTCCGCCAACACAAGCCGCCCTTCCGCGTCGGTGTTGCCGACCTCGACGCTCTGGCCGGCCCGACTCATGATCACGTCGCTCGGGCGGAAGGCATTGCCGTCAATGGAGTTCTCGGCCGCAGGAATAAGCACCCGCAAGCGCACGTCGAGACCTTGCGCCATGACCATATGAGCGAGGGCGAGCGCCGTCGCCGCTCCGCCCATGTCCTTCTTCATCAGCAGCATGTTGCTCGCCGGCTTGATGTCGAGACCGCCGGTATCAAAGCAGATCCCCTTGCCGACGAGGGTGACACGTGGCGCATCAGCGCGACCGCCGGGCCGTTGCCATGTGATGTCGATAAGGCGGGGGGCGCGCACGCTGGCGCGACCTACGGCGTGGATCATCGGGAAATTGCGCGCGAGCAGTTCCTCACCGACGATGACCGAGCACATCGCACCGTGCCGGTCGGCAAGGGCCCGGGATGCCACCTCCAATTCGGCCGGGCCCAGATCGGAGGCCGGCGTATTGATGAGATCGCGTCCGAGCCAGACTCCCTCGACAATATCCGTGACGGCTCGCGCATCCGCAGCGTCGGGTAGCACCAAACGGGTCTCACCGTTGCGCGCGGGCTGTGTCTTGTAGCGGCGGAAGCGGTAGGCACCCAGTCCCCAGGCGGTGGCGGCGAGTGTCGGATCATGATCACCTTCGGCAAGCGCATAGGTGCCAGGTGGTGCGGAAGATGCGACCTGGCCAAGCAGAAGCTCGGAAGGGCCGCAGGGATCGCCGGAATTGCCGTTGCCGATGCCGAGCACGAGACCTGACAGGCTACCATCCGGTGCGGGAATGAGCGTCTGCTTGCGTGCGCTCCCCGGATCGCTCGCACAATCCTCCAGCCAGCGGCGCTGTGTCGGCGCGAGCCCTGTGATTTCGGCAGGCGTTGTGCCTGCGCGCACCAGATGGATCGGACGTGCCGGCTCCCTGCCCGCGCTGGTGAAGACCCCCTGCAGCGCTGCTGCTGTCCCACCTGAGCCTGCTGATGCCATGCGCGCCATCTCCTTGGGCTGTGCTCGCGAATTTCTGCTTCAATGCGCCGGCGCGAGAGCCATACGGCGCATGCCCAACAATCTTAGCATCCCTCGCCACCGCCTCTAAGCCCCACCCGGCGAGATGCGCATGTCAGGTTGCATAGCCCCTCAAAGTCGTGAAGGGGCGCCGGTCAGAGCTTAAGGCTTTATTGACCGCTGTCCCGGAAAATGACGTCAACTCAACATGCAGTTCGCACCTCGCGAATGCCACCAACAGGAAATGCGCAATGTCGCAACACGTATCCGTCAACGCCATGGCGATGCTCCTCCGGCGCTCGGCTTTCAGCGCGGCCGTCGCTCTGACACTCGGCCTCGGCGGATGCGCAGGATCGGGTGCGGATCTCACTGCGGACCTGTTTGGCAAAGAGAAGCCGAGCGGAGCTGAGCAGCAGGAGGTTGCGGAAGTCCCGCAGACCGAACTGCAGAAAGCCACCTCCTACTGGGGTGAGAAATTCTCCAAGTCGCCGACCACGCTGGAGTATGCGCTCAACTACGCCCGCAACCTGAAGGCGATGGGCCGCAAGCGCGAAGCGCTCGCCGCCTTGCAGCACACCTCCAACTACCATGCCCAGAACCGCGAGCTGGCGAGCGAGTATGGCCGTCTCGCCCTCGAACTCGATCAGGTGCAGACCGCCAAACAGGTGCTGGCTTTCGCCGACGACCCGGCGAAGCCCGACTGGCGCATCGTGTCGGCGCTCGGCACGGTTGCGGCGAAGGAAGGCAGGGCCAAGGATTCCGTCACCCTGTTCGAGCGCGCACTCGTACTGTCCAACCGCAATCCGTCCGTGATGAACAACCTGGCCATGGCATACGCGCTCGATGGGCGCGCGGGAGACAGCGAGCGCCTCCTGCGTGAGGCCGCGGTCAAGGGCAACTCGGACAAGGTGCAGAAGAACCTCGCTCTGGTGCTGGGTCTGCAGGGCAAGTACGACGAGGCCAAGCTGGTCGGCGGACGCGTGCTGTCGGAAACGACGGTCGCCGAAGATACCGAAATGGTGCGCAAGATCGTCGGCATCGATCCGCAGCCCTACATGCCAGCGGCGACGACGGCTGTCGCAAATGCACAGCAAAAACCAACGGCTCGACAGGCCAGTGTGCAGTCGCCTCCGACCCTGCGGCCGACGGCAGAACCTACGGCGGCGACGGAATCATGGGCGTCCCAGGTCGCGACATCGTCGACGGACCGCTGATAGGCGCGGCCGGCTCGCATACTCGCGTTGCTCGTCATCGACGGTACGGCCGTCAAGGCTTGTCTTCGTCGGCAGCCGCCAGGATGCTTTCGAAATCGATCTTCGAAACCTCGATCACGGCTTGTGTACGAGAGGCGACGTTGAGCTTGCGCAAAATCTCGGAGACATGCGCTTTGACCGTCGTCTCGCCGACGTTCAACTCATAGGCGATCTGCTTGTTGAGCATGCCCTGGCGCAGCATCTTGAGGACGCGCAACTGCTGCGGTGTCAGGGACGCTAGCTTCTGCGCCAGATCAGAGCCCGGGACAACGGCGGCCGGTGGCTTGTAGCTCGTCGGCAGATAGACGTTGCCCGACATCACCTCCTCAATGGCTGACGCCAACTCTGCGCGACGTACAGACTTGGAGATAAAGCCTAAGGCCCCATAGCTCAAAGCCTCGTGGATGATGCGCGGGTCCTCGAGTGCGGAACAGATGACGACGGGCAGCTTGGGATAGACGGTGCGCAGTTCCAAGAGACCATCGAACCCCGATGTACCGGGCATCGACAGGTCGAGCAGCACAAGATCGAACGAGCCCTTTTCGCTGATCGCCTGACGTGCATCAGCGATCGACGTTGCCTCAGTCACCTCGGCATCAGGAAAGGCCGAGCCAAGCGACAAGCGCAGCGCTTCGAGAAACAAGGGGTGATCGTCGACGACGAGAAAATTTGCCGGCACGGCGTCCGCCTCCCAGGCGACAGAGTGGATATGTTCACCCACTTCCATTGTTTCCTCGCACTTTTCCAAACCGCGTCCGCACTGGCAAGTGCGCGCGACAAGCTATAGCCAACAGAATATCGGCATGGACGAAAAAAGGGGCGAGCAGGTTGCCCTGCCCGCCCCACCCCCTCGATCGACGGCGGCGACGTGCGCCGCTCTGGCGATCAGTTCTTCTGGGCCGTCTGCTTGGGCAGCTTGAAGGTCCACACCATGCCACCCTGGTTCAAGTGAGCGACGGTCTTGGCGACCTCGCCACCCCACAGCGGAACAGCACCACCCCAGCCGGACACGACGGAGATGAACTGCTCGCCGTCCTGCTCCCAGGTGACAGGTGATCCGACAATGCCGGAACCGGTGTTGAAGGCCCACAGCTCCTTGCCACTCGCTGCGTCCATGGCCTTGAGGTCACCCTCGGGCGTGCCGAAGAAGACGAGACCGCCGCCGGTGGTGAGAATGCCGCCCCACAGCGGCGCTCTGTTCTTGTACTCCCACTTCACTTCGCCCGTTGCCGGGTCCATCGCCTTCAGCGAACCGATGTGGTCGTCAAAGATCGGCTTGATGGTAAAGCCCGCGCCAAGATAAGCCGCGCCCTTCTTGTAGGTCACCGGCTCGTTCCACAGGTCCATGCCCCACTCGTTGGAGGGGATGTAGAACAGCTTGGTGTCCTTGGAATAGGCGATGGGCATCCAGTTCTTGCCGCCGAGGAAGCTCGGCACAGCGAAGATCGAATCGCCCTTCTTGCCGTCCTTCGACTTGGTCGGGTTGCCCGGGCGGTTCTCAGGCACGTAGATCGGGCGGCCATCCTTGTCGAGGCCCTTCGCCCACGAGATGTTCTTCACGAACGGGTAGCCGCCGATGAACTTGCCGTTCTCGCGATTGAGCACATAGAAGTACCCGTTGCGGTCGGCCGTGGCGGCAGCCTTCGTGCCGTTGAGGTCGAACGAGACGACCTCGTTGACACCGTCGAAGTCCCAGCCGTCGTTGGGCGTCGTCTGGAAGTGCCACTTGATCTCGCCGGTTTCCGGGTCAAGGGCGAGGCGCGAGCACGAATAGAGGTTATCGCCGGGGCGCATGTGGCTGTTCCACGGAGCCGGGTTACCGGTGCCCATGAAGATCAGCTTGGTCTCGGGATCATAGGTGCCGCCGAGCCAGGTGGCGCCGCCGCCCGTCTGCCACAGATCGCCCGGCCAGGTCGCATTCTTCTTGCCTGTCATGGTCGACTCTTTGCCGTTCAGAGTGCCCATGTGGCCTTCGATGGTCGGCCGCGACCAGACGAGTTCACCGTCATCGGCCTTGCGCGCCTCGATCCGCCCGACGATACCGAACTCGCCTCCCGACACGCCCGTCACGATGAGTGGTCCATGCTTCTCGGAAGGAACGACGAGCGGCGCGGCGGTGTAGGAGTAACCGGCCTTGAAGTCGTCGATCTTCTTCGTCCACACGACCTTTCCGGTCTTCGCGTCGAGCGCGACCAGCTTGGCGTCGAGTGTGCCGAAGATGAACTTGTCCTTGATGAGCGCGCCGCCGCGATTGATGACGTCACAGCACGGCAGAATGCCTTCCGGCAGGCGGGCATCGTACTGCCAGATCTCACGGCCGGTCTTGGTGTCGATCGCCCAGGCGCGGCTGTAGGATCCGGTGATGTACATCACGCCGTCCTTGACGAGCGGCTGGGTCTCCTGGCCGCGCATCTTCTCGCCGCCGAGCGACATCGCCCAGGCAGGAACAAGACCTGCGACGTTGCCGGTGTTGACGGTCTTCAATGCACTGTAGCGCTGCCCCTGCGGGCCAAGACCGTTGGAGACGACGTCGCCCGTCGTCTCGGCATCCTTGACGATGTCGTCGATCGAGACATCAGCGAGCGATGGCTGTGCCACCGTCAGCGAAAGCGCGAGCGCGCTCGCCGTCGCAAACCATTTCCAGGTCTTCATTGGGCTTTCCCCTTGGTTGGTTTCCTGGCTGCTTCCCCTTTGGCGGGCTCTGTGCGGCGCTATGGAAGTCGGGCCGGCTGCGACGTTATCGCAGGGGGCATCCGCCTCTTATTGCCAAATAGTACAAACTCGCTGGCAAAGCCGATTTGGCGCGCAAAAACCCACGCTGTTGCGCGCCTTCTTGAACGCCGCTTGATGCGGGACGCGCAGATGCAATCCGTGATGCGAATGGAGGCCTGCTGTCGATCCAACAAGCCGCGCACGATTGACCGGCACATGGTGAATGCCGCTGACTGCGCATACGACGCCGGCGCGTGCCGTCGCTAGTTCTTGCTATCGACGCGCGGCCACTGGCCGGCTTCCAGCCTGGGAAAGAAATGCATGACCGAGCGCTCGTACTCGTAGCGTGCGAGTGCAATTTTCCCGACCCATTCGGGCAATGGCTCCTGCATCGCCTCGTTGATCGTCAAGCCACGCTCGAATGCCGCGCGGATCTTTTCCTCGACCATCCCGAGCCAGTCGCGCGTCTGCTCGAGGCCACGCGGCGCTCCTTCCACGGGGCCATGGCCCGGAACGACGTGGGCCGCCTTGATGGCACCTAGCCGATCGAGACTCGCGCGCCAAAGCTCCAGGTCGGCATGTGGCGTGGTGGGCGCGCGATCGAGGAAAACGAGGTCGCCGGCAACGAGCACGCCCGACACCTCCTCGAGGATCGCCAGGTCGGACGGCGTATGGCCGGACAACGCATGAAGTGCGAAACGGCGACCGCCGATCTCCTCGACTCCATCGGCGACGACCTTGCCTGGCAGCATGAGTTGGGTGCCGCGCATCCAATCACCTGCGGCATGGTACATGGCCGACGCAAAGTCCTCGCCGAGAGACGTAAGCCCGTCGATGACGCCTTGCGGAGCGGCGATCGCTGCTGCCTCGAAGCCCTGATTGCCGAACACGTGGTCAGGATGGAAGTGGGTGAGATAGACGCGCACGACGGACTTGCCGGTCAACTCGCGGGCGAGCGCCTGCAATGCCACGCCATAGCGTTTCGATGGACCGGTATCGACGATGACCGCGCCATCGCGCGTGTCGAAGATCGTGATGTTCGCGATTGCGCCGCCGTTGGAGCGCTCGATCGGCTCGGGCACGCCGTAGAGGACCCAGACGCCTTCGCCGATCCCGACCGGCTTCAGATCATAGGTGAGCGGCGCCGCATGGGAGATGTCGAAAGCCGCAGCGATCATCGGCAGCGCGGCGATGCGCGCGAGCCGTTGCAGGGCGGCGCGGCGCGACAAGGCTTCAGGCGAGCCGGTTGCGTCGGAGAAAGAATGGCCGGGTTTATCGATGGTCACGGGCACGGCCTTACTCGGCGTTTCGCGCCGGCGGGTCGCTTGTCGCGCTCTGGCGCCAGCTTGCGGGAATGATCGAGCGATATTCCTCGCCCTGGTTGTCACGCCCCAAAATCGTCAATACGGAATCGTTCAGCGGCATCCGTACCAGCACGGTGAGAGTTGGGTCCTCGCTCACCGGTTCGCGCAGATCCAACGTGGCGAGCTGTTCACCCTGCTCGGAACGCAGGTCGAGCTTCTCGATGAAGAATGACGGTGTGTTGTCACGCGCGAGGCCCGTATCCATAGGGTGACGGACGCGGAAGCGTACGCGTACCGAGCCGTCGAGTTCACGATAGAGCTTGCCTTGCGCATGACCAAGGGTCTGCGACCAGTCGGCGTCCTTGCGCGCCATGGCTGGAGCGGAGCAGCCGCCGCCCGCGGCATCGAGGAAAACGCTGCCGATATGCCAAACACCATCGGCGGTCTGTGCCGCGGCACGCACAGGCGTCGCCTGCTCGACCTTCATGCGCAGGGCGATGAAGGGAGATGCCTTCATGACGTCGAGGGTCGCCACATGCTGGATCGGGTTGAGATCGGCAAAGACAACGAGCTTCTTCACGCCGTCGAGCGCGCGGGCATCGGCCGTGATGGGCACCTGTGCCTGGTCTTCCACCACGCGGGGCACCTGGACCTTGACACGCTCGTCGAAGACGACGGGCTCGTCTGCGAAGAACTGCGCCTTCATCTCGGTCCACATGATCGAGCGGAGCGGATCATCTCCGGGCGCGGCGGAGGCGGGCATGGCACCGAGCAGCAAGGCTGAGAGAGCGGCGACGAGCGCGCGCACCCTTCCAAACAGCCGGGCCGTGGCGCGTGCTCCGCTCGCCTGCGGGTCGGCATTCATGGTCTCTCCTCCGCTCGCCACAATAGCCGTGCACCTCGGCGCAGCCCATACCCCGGCGGACATGCTCCCGACATTGCCAGCAAACATATCACATCACGGCCAGCACCGGGCTCGGCAACACGCGCCAATACGATTGCTCACGGCACCGGCGGTGCAACACGCGTCACGCCGTAGCTCTTGAAGATGGCAGCGAGTTCACCCGACGATTCCAGCTCCTGCAAGGCCTTGCCAACCGCATATCCGGTATCGCGGCTATCATGCTTGATTGCGGTGCCGATGGTCCAGGCCATGCGCAGATCCGTATCGAACTGCGGCTCGACGATGCGCACACTCGAACGCTTGTCGCCCAGCAGCGCCTCGATCTCGGAGCGTGGGCCCAGCACACCGGCATTTTCTCGCGCAAGAAAGCTGGCGACGGCGGCATCGATCTTGCGGAACGGATTGACGCTGGTCTTGTAGGCCTCGTCGTCGGCGAACATGATGAAGTAGTGCGCGGCCGTTGCGAATTGAACGGCGATTTTCGCGTTGCGGAACGCAGACAAGCCCGCCGCCGGATCGACCATGTCGGGATGCACGGCCAGCACGACCTTTTCGTGATGGTAGGCATTAGAGATGCCAACGAGCGTATTGCGGGCGATGAACTGCTTTTCCATCGGTACGTGCATCATGACGTCACCGACGTGGCCGCCCGTGCGCGGGCCCTGCCAGATGTTGGAGCGCAGATCGTCGTCGACCTCCTCGCCTGCGATGCGCGCGATGATGTCGGGTTGCAGCTTCATGCGGGCAGCAATCGCACGCGCAATATCGGCGTCGATGCCCATTACGCTGCCGTCAGGTGCCGTCCAGGAAAAGGGAGCGAAGTCATCATAAACGATGACCCGCAGGACACCGCTCGCAGTGACATCGTCAAGCGGACGGGCCCCAACAGAGCTGGAGCCAAGGATTACGGAAAGCACAAGGAACGAGAGGCAAGAAACAGCGGGAGCGAGGCCCATGAAGAGCCTCGCCCGCAAGTGACGCGTGCCGGGGGACCCGTGCTTGCGCTTGGTTGACACGCGCCGCCCTGCTCAGCTGTCGTCGTGCTTGAACTCAATATAGGCGCGGATCGCCCACATGGCCTCCTGGCTGAGCACTCCCTCGAACGCAGGCATCTTGGTCACGCCGTTGATGGTGGCACCCCTGCGGATGCGCTCCATGAACCACTCGTCGCCCGTCTCGCCCTTCTCCAGGTAGCGCAGATCGGGTGCCAAACCACCGGAGATCACCTCAAGGCCATGGCAGCGCGCGCAGTTCTGATTGTAGCCCGATGAACCGATCTTGATGGCCAGCTCGTTGCCGCTGTAGGGGTTCTTCTCGCGCCAAGCCTCGCCGAGCTGCTCGAGCCCGGTGGTGTCGACTGGTTGCGGCTGGACATCGCCATGCGCCTGCACCTTGGCGACCGTTGCCGCCAGACAGACGCTGGCAAGGCATGCGGCAGCCAGACTGCGAAATGAGACCATCAAAGCACTCCGCGTTTCCTTACTGGGGTCGTTGTTCTTTTCGTTGCCACCACCATAAGCGAGCATGAGAGCCAGCCACATTGCCAAATAGTGCACAAAGTGACCCAAGCGGGCATTCCGCGGTGTGCAGCTTGCAGAGCGCGGCGGCGCGCGTGAGTTGCGACCGCCCACCTCGGCAATACTGTTACATTGTACCATAGTACACTTCAGTTGCGGCACCCTGCGGGCCTAGCTTGATGCCGTCTCGGACCATGTGGTGCTTTGCCCGTGGTTGTGGCGTGATACATGGTGACCGTCCCGCTCCTCTGGCGGTCGCAGCAGGCCCCAGTCCACGCAGCAAGCGAGCCGAAGGCCCAGCCAACGCAGGCCCTGAACAGGGAACGTAATACGAAGATGCTGGCGAGAGTCGGAGTGCTGGCGCTGATCGCCATCATCGCGGCCCCGGGCGCAGCGCATACGCACGAGGCCTACGTTTCCAATGAGAAGGACAACACGATCTCGGTGATCGACACCGAGACGCAGTCGGTCGTTCGCACGTTCGCTGTCGGCCAGCGGCCACGTGGCATCACGTTTTCCCGCGACTACAAGCATTTCTTCGTGTGCGCCAGCGACAGCGACGCCGTCCAGGTCTACGATGCTGCGACGGACGCTTGGCTCTACGACCTGCCTTCGGGAGAGGACCCGGAGCAGTTTGCCGTCTCTCCCGACAACAAGCGCCTCTACATCGCCAACGAGGACAATGCGGTCACCACGATCATCGATCTCGAGAGCCGCAAGGTGATCCAGCAGGTCGATGTCGGCATCGAGCCGGAAGGCATGGCCGTTTCACCCGACAATGCCATCGCCGTGACGACGTCGGAAACCACCAACATGGCGCATTTCATCGACACCGCGACATTCGAGGTGTTCGACAACATCCTCGTCGACCAGCGGCCGCGGCATGCCGAATTCACGCATGACGGCAAGCGACTATGGGTGTCGTCGGAAATCGGTGGCACGCTCGCCGTCATCGACATGGCGACACGCAAGGTGACGAAGACGATCGGCTTTAAGATCCCAGGCGTGCGGGCAGATCTCATCCAGCCGGTCGGCATGGCGCTGACGCGCGACGACAAGCGCCTGTTCGTCGCACTGGGCCCGGCGAACCGTGTCGCCGTCATCGACACGGCAAAGCTGGAGGTCGTGAAGTACATCCTCGTCGGGCAGCGCGTCTGGCATCTCGCCCTGACGCCGGAGGAAGACCTTCTGCTCACCACCAACGGCGTGTCGAACGACGTCACGGTCATCGATGTCACCAAGCTGCAGGCGGTGAAATCCCTTACAGTGGGGCGCTACCCCTGGGGCGTCGCCATCAAGCCGAAGCAGAAATGAAAGCAAGACTTCGAGTGCGGGACCTGTCCGTGACCGTGTGGCAGGCTGCGGAAGGGCTGCCGGCTCTGGCGAGAGCCGTGCTCGCGGCGGCGCCACTGGTGATGGCTTGCTTTGTCGCGGGGACTTCTCACGCCGCGGACACACCAGCCTACGATCACCTCGACCCTGCCACGGGATTTCGCGTGGATCGCTATCAGGCCGCTGTGCCAGAAGCTCCGCCAGCGGGAACCCGTGTGTGGATCGACGACATCGACCTGCTCGTCCGCGACAAGCGAGCGATTCTGATCGACGTCTCGCCGATCACGGGCCTCGGCTACGATCCAGAAACGGGGCGCTGGCGCGCGGCCAAGGCACATCAGAGCCTGCCGGGTGCGGTGTGGCTGCCCGAAGTGGGACGTGGCGCGCTCGAGCCGACCATCGAGCGGTATCTGGCATACAACCTCGCCCGGTTGACGGACGGCGACAGGGCGCGCGCGCTGATCCTCTTCTGCCATGCCGACTGCTGGATGTCGTGGAACGCGATGAAGCGCGTCGACCGGCTCGGCTACACGCGGCTCTATTGGTTCCCGGAAGGCACCGACGGCTGGCGCGACTGGGACCGCGAACTCGTGCCGATCGAGCCTGTACCGATCGACATTTCGCAAGACGGCGGAGGCCAAGCACGGTGACGACGCGATGCAAGCGACCGCTGCCCCTGGAGGAACACGGCGCACTCAACCATTGAACGCGGCAATCCCCGTGATGGCGCGCCCGAGGATCAGCGCGTGCACATCGTGCGTTCCCTCGTAGGTGTTGACGGCTTCCAAGTTGACCATGTGACGGATCACGTCGAACTCGTCGGAGACGCCGTTGGCGCCCAGCATGTCGCGGGCGGTGCGCGCGATCTCCAGCGCCTTGCCGCACGAGTTGCGCTTGACGACGGAGGTGAGCTCATGAGGTGCGGACCCCTCGTCCTTCATGCGGCCCAGCCGCAGGCAGGCGCCAAGACCCAAGCTGATCTCGGTCAACATGTCGGCGAGCTTGCGTTGGACGAGTTGGTTGGCGGCCAGCGGGCGACCGAACTGGCTGCGGTCGAGCACGTACTGGCGGGCGGTGTGGAAGCAGGATTCGGCGGCACCCAGCGCTCCCCAGGCGATGCCGTAGCGCGCTGAGTTGAGACAGGTGAAGGGACCCTTCAGGCCGGCCGCCCCCGGCAGCATCGCGTCGGCGCTGACCTCGACATCATCGAGAACGATCTCGCCAGTGATGGAAGCACGCAACGCGACCTTGCCGTGAATCGCCGGGGCGGAAAGGCCTTTCATTCCCTTGTCCAGGACGAAGCCACGAATGGTGCCGTCGTCGGTCTTGGCCCAGACGACGAACACATCGGCGATCGGAGAATTGGAGATCCACGTCTTGGCGCCGTTGAGGCGCCAGCCGCCGTCGACGACCTTCGCTCGCGTCGCCATGGAGCCCGGATCGGAGCCATGATTGGGCTCGGTCAGGCCGAAGCAGCCAATCAGTTCGCCGCTCGCAAGGCCCGGCAGATAGCGCTGTTTCTGCGCCTCCGAACCGAACGTCGATATCGGCAGCATGACGAGGGAGGACTGCACGCTCATCATCGAGCGGTAGCCGGAGTCGACGCGCTCGACCTCACGGGCGATGAGCCCATAAGACACGTAGTTGAGCCCTGCGCCGCCGTACTCTTCCGGAATGGTCGCACCGAGCAGCCCCAACGCACCCATCTCGCGGAAGATTTCCGGATCGGTCCGCTCATGGCGGAAGGCTTCGCGGACGCGGGGCGCGAGCTTGTCCTGGCAATAACGCCGCGCCGTCTCCTGCACCATCCGCTCCTCGTCGGTGAGCTGACCGGTCAGCAGGAACGGATCTTCCCAATCGAACGGCGTGTTTGCAGCAGACGACATTGCGGCTCCTTTGCAGAACGATTTCCAACGTGTGCGCCATCGCGATCCGGTGATAGCGCTGATATCGGCTCTGATAGCATGCTTTGGCGCGCCGTCACGTGCCACGCGGCTTGGCGCGGGAGGTCGGTGCGGCGCTCGCGGGATCTTCGGGCCAGACGTGCTTGGGGTAGCGGCCGCGCATGTCGGCGCGGACGTCGGCCCAGGACCCCGCCCAGAACCCCGGCAGATCACGCGTCACCTGGATCGGCCGGTGGGCAGGTGACAGCAGCTCGAGCGTCAGCGGCAGACGACCGCCGGCGATCGTGGGGTGGGTCTTGAGCCCGAACAGCTCCTGCACGCGGATGGCGAGACGCGGTGCGCCGGCCCCCTCATAGTCGATTGGAATGCGATTGCCGGTCGGCGCCTCGAAATGGGTTGGCGCGTCTGCGTCCAGGCGGCGCTTCAAGTCGTAGGGCAGAACCGCGTCGAGGGCGTTGCCGAGATCAGCAGCGGTGATTTCCGACAGCCGGGTGCGGCCGGACAGGAACGGGGCGAGCCACGTTCCGGTCGTCTGCGCCAGCGCGGCGTCCGACAGGTCGGGCCAAGCACCCGGATCAGTGGCGCGCAGGAAGGCGACGCGGTCACGGAGCTGCTGTTGTGCCTTCGACCAGGGCAAGCGATCGATGCCGCGCCGTGCCGCCCCTTGGGCCAAAGCGACTGTAACGTCCTCGCCCGGCGCTATGGGACGTGCTTCGGACGACAGCACGATGGCGCCGAGGCGACGTGTGCGGCGCGCACGGACCGCGCCTGCCGTCTCGTCGTACTCACAGCCGTCCCGCTCGGTGATGCGGTCGCCTGCAAGGCTGAGGACATCGCGCTCGCTGGCGGCGGCGGCGAGCAAAATGCGCGTGCTGGCCGCAGCCCCCTGCATCTCGGCGACGACCAGATAGGGCGAGCGCGCCAGCGGATCACCCGCATCGAGGGCGGCGGCGCGGCCGTTAGCGAGCAGGTACTGGCCCGGACTGCCGCGTGCCTTGGCGACGCGCTCCGGGTAGGCTGCGGCGAGGCATGCGACCTCGGGGGGCACACTGGACATTGGCCCGGCATCGGGTGTCGCTCTACGCGTCTGGCGCCCGATGGACTCGCCAGCGCCACGCCCCTGTTGCCCGGACGCGGACGCCATGCGCGCCCAACCCTCGGCAAGCCGGCGCATATCGCTGGCGCGGCGCGAGCGGTCGCGGCGGAACATCTCAAGGCGGCGCGCAATGTCGGTATCGTTGCCGCCGAGGCCGCGCTCCACCAGCACCGCTGCAATTTCGGCCGCCTGACGCACCAGAACAGCGCCACCACTCGTCGCCCGGTGCAGCATGGCGGCAAGACGTGGCGGCAGGGGAAGGGCGCGCAGCGAGCGGCCGGTTGCGGTGATGCGCCCGTCCTCGGCAATCGCGCCCAGCGCCGTCAGTTCCTCGCGCGCGGCGGCGAGCGAGGCCAGCGGCGGGGCATCGAGCCAGGCGAGCGCGGCGGGGTCCTGAACGCCCCAGGCCGCGCAATCGAGCAGCAGGCCGGCGAGGTCGGCGGCCAGGATCTCGGGGGCCGCATAGGCCGGCAGGCTCTGTGTCTGCGGTTCGTCCCACAGACGATAGCACACCCCGGGTTCGGTTCGGCCAGCGCGGCCGCGCCTCTGGTCGACGGAGGCGCGCGAAGCCCGCACCGTCTCCAGGCGCGTGACGCCGATGTCAGGCTCGAAGCGCGGCACGCGGGCAAGACCGCTATCGACGACGATGCGCACGCCCTCGATGGTGAGAGACGTTTCCGCGATCGAGGTTGCCAGCACGACCTTGCGCTGCCCGGCGGGAGCCGGCGTGATGGCACGGTCCTGGGCAGCAGCATCCATGGCCCCATAAAGCGGTGCGATGATTACATCTGCACCCAATCCGTTGCCTTCGGAGAGGCGATCGGCGACGCGGCGGATCTCGCCTTGCCCGGGCAGGAATGCCAGCAGTGAGCCGGGCTCGGCGGCGAGCGAACGGCGGATCGCAGCCGTCATCTGGTCCTCGATGCGGCTTGACGGATCGCGTCCCAGGTAGCGCGTCGTGACGGGATGGCTGCGGCCGGCGCTTTCGATCACCTGCGCACCACCCAGCAGGTTCGCCACGCGCGCGCCCTCGAGTGTCGCCGACATGACCAGGAGCCGGAGATCGGGGCGCAGACCTGCCTGAGCATCGAGGGCCAGGGCGAGACCGAAATCAGCGTCGAGAGAACGCTCGTGGAACTCGTCGAACAGCACCGCGGCAATCCCGTCGAGCGCGGGATCATCGAGGATCATGCGCGTGAAGACGCCTTCGGTGACGACCTCGACGCGAGTGCGCGGGCCGATCCGCGACGACAGGCGCGCTCGCAGCCCGACGGTTGCGCCGACACTCTCGCCCAACGTCTGCGCCATGCGCTCGGCGGCGGCCCGGGCGGCAATACGGCGTGGCTCCAGCACCAGAATGCGGCCATCACCGCGCCAGGCCGCATCGAGCAGCGCCAACGGCACGCGCGTCGTCTTGCCGGCGCCAGGGGGCGCGATGAGGACGACATTGGGCGCTTCTGCCAGTGCGGCGCTCAGGCGCTCCAGCTCGGCGTCGATCGGCAGGGAGTAATCGGATTGCATGTGTTTGGGTTGCTGATCTCGCTATGAACATCCGAGTGCTGACGGAGACATTCGGATCGACTATGATCGCATCCACCATCCTTGACCTTCCGTCAAACCGGCCAAGACGGAACGGGGCCGGACGCTTCAATTGACCGAAGCGAGCCTCGACGCCGGGAATACCGCGTGGCTCCCTCGCGCGTTCACCACCGATCTCTTGTCACGAGTGGACACCGATGACCCGACCTCGCCGTTCGTTTGCTGCTCGGGCAAGCCACCCCGAACAATGCGCCGCCATATCCGGATTTTGTCCCGCTCCGGGCGCCCGTGTCGGGAGCGGACAGCAAGCCGCGCGGACTTGACCGAACAGACGAAAGAGCCAGATGGCTGCCTTGGCGCCGAAAGCCGCAAACGAGATCGCCGCCGCGCTCAAACAACAGCGCGCGATCCTGCTCGCCGTCGGCATCTTCTCAGGTGTGCTCAACGTGCTGGCGCTGACAGGCGCGTTCTACATGCTGCAGGTCTACGATCGCGTATTGCCCTCTGGCAGTGTGGCGACGCTCATCGGGCTGACCGTCCTCATGGGCGGGCTCTATATCGCCTTCGGGTTGCTCGATTTTTTCCGCATCCGCCTGATGAGCCGCGTCGGAATGCGGTTCGATCGGCTCGTCTCAGGCAGGATCTTCGCCCTCGTCCATTCCGCGGCGGTGTCGGCGCAGAGGGCCGATGCCTCGCTGGAGCCGATCCGCGACCTCGACCAGATCCGCGGATTTCTCTCTGGGATGGGGCCGGCCTCGCTGTTCGATCTGCCGTGGATGCCCATCTACCTCGCCGTCATCGCCATGTTGCATCCGGTACTGGGGGCGTTCGCCCTGGCCGGGGCCATGATACTCGCCCTGCTCACCGGGCTTGCCGAGGTGATGAGCAAGGCGCCGACGGCGGCCGCGACGGCAAGCCACCGTGAGCGGCATGGTCTGGCGGAAGCGGCGCGGCGCAACGGGGAGGCGGTGCAGGCGCTCGGCATGGGCCAGCATCTTGCCCGGCGCTGGCAACTCGTCAACGACCGCTACATGACGGACCAGATGCGGGCCGCAGACGCGACGACCTTGATGGGCACGCTCGCCAGGGTCGTACGCTTCATGCTGCAATCGGGCATTCTCGGGCTCGGCGCTTTTTACGCAATCTCTGGCGCGCTATCACCGGGCGCCATCATCGCCGGCTCCATCACTCTTTCGCGGGCACTGGCACCGCTCGACAGCGCAATCGCTCACTGGCGCGGCTTCATGGGCGCACGCCAGAGCTACCGTCGACTTGTGATGCTGTTCTCGGAACCCGGCGCGGGGCTCGGCGACACACCACAGGTGGCATTGCCCGAGCCCCGCGACACCCTGCAGGTGTCCAAGCTCGTCGCCAGCCCACCCGCTGCTCGCCAGCCGACGCTCAAGGGCATCGACTTCTCTCTCGCGGCCGGGGACGGTCTCGGCATCATCGGACCAACGGCGTCAGGCAAATCGACGCTGGCGCGGACCCTCGTCGGGGTGTGGAAGCCCGGTTCGCCCGCTTCGGCAGTGCGGCTCGACGGGGCTGCCATCGACCAGTGGTCCTCCGACCGCCTCGGCCGCCATATCGGTTATCTGCCACAGGATATCGCCTTGTTCGGGGGAACGGTGGCGGCCAACATCGCCCGCTTCGATCCGACCGCCCGTGACGAGGAGATCATCGCCGCCGCCAGGGCGGCTGGATGCCACGACATGATCGTGCAGCTGGAGGCCGGTTACCAGACCGAGATCGGAGAGAGCGGTGCAAACCTGTCTGGCGGACAACGCCAACGCATCGCCCTGGCGCGCGCACTGTTCCGCGATCCGTTCCTTGTCGTGCTCGACGAACCCAATGCCAACCTCGACCAGCAGGGCGAGACCGCGCTGACGCAAGCGATCATTGGTGTGCGCCGCCGACGTGGCATCGCCATCGTGATCGCGCACCGCCCCGCCACACTGTCGAGCCTCAACAAGGTGCTGGTGATCGCCAATGGACAGACGCAGGACTTCGGGCCACGGGACGAGGTACTGCGGCGCGTGCTGAAGGCGCAGGCGGGAGCGGCTGCGGTGTCCGGCACACGCAATACAGCCGGCACGACAGCGGAGGCCGCGTCGGATACGAGCGATATCAGGGAGCCGAGCGATGCCTGACAGAGCAAGTATTGACGGCAGCGGGCAGCTTTTGACGCACACCGGCTTGCACCACGCTGCAAGCGACGCCGGGAGCGCCACGCCAGCGCGTAATGAAACGCGTACGACGGCTGCCGTCCACGCCCCGGTCCACCACTTGATCTTCGGCGGGGTGTTCGTCGTGCTGGGGTTGTTCGGCGGGTTTGGCCTGTGGGCTGCCAGAACCGAGCTGGCGGGTGCCGTCATCGCGCCTGCCACGGTGGTCGTCGAATCCAGCGTCAAGAAAGTACAGCATCCGACGGGCGGGATCGTCGGTGCGATCCACGTCCGCAACGGCGACCTTGTGCGGGAAGGCGATCTTCTCATCACGCTCGACGACACACAGACGCGTGCAAACCTGCAGATCCTGACCAACCAAATCGTCGAGACGAGCGCCCGGCTCGCGCGCCTCACCGCAGAGCAGACGGGAGCTGCGACCCTCCGATTCCCCGACGAGATCGAGCAATGGTCGACTGACACGGCAGTCTCGCAGATCATCAACGGCGAGACCGTGCTGTTCGACAGCCGCCGCCTGTCGCTCGAGGGGCAGGAAAAGCAACTGCGCGAGCGCATTCTGCAGTTTGAGAAGGAGATTGCAGGGCTCACCGCCCAGCGCGCCGCCAAGGCTACCGAGATCGAACTCATCAGCAGCGAGCTGGCGAGCCTCGCCACGCTTGAGCAGAAGCGACTCGTTCCAGCATCCAAGATGATCGCGCTGCGACGCGAGGCGGCACGGCTCAAAGGCGAGCATGCACAGATCGAGGCCGGCATTGCCCAGGCCAAGGGGCGAATCGCCGAAGTCGAGATCGTCATTCTTCAGCAGGTGCAACAATTCAAAAAGGAGGTCGCGGCCGAGACCCGCGACGCCCAGGCTCGACAGGCCGAGCTGAGCGAGCGGCGCGTCGCGGCAGAGGACCAGCTCAAGCGGATCAATATCCTCGCGCCTGTGACCGGCCACGTCCACCAGCTTGCCGTGCACACGGTCGGCGGAGTGGTGTCCCCTGCCGAGCCCATCCTGCTGATCGTGCCGGACGGCGACGCCTTGACCCTCGATGCGCAGGTGGCGCCGCGCGACCGCGAGCAGATAGCGCTCGGGGCAACGGCGAAGATCCGCTTCGCCGCCTTCAATCAACGTACGACGCCGGAAATCGAGGGCCGGGTGAAGCTGATTGCCGCCGACCTCAGCGAGGATCGCCGCACGGGGCTTCCCTACTACTCGGTGCGCATTGCCATCAGCGACGGCGAACTCGCCAGAATCGCAGGTGCGACGCTGGTGCCAGGACTGCCAGCGGACGTGCAGATCCGCACCGAAAGCCGCACCGCGCTATCCTATCTCGTCAAGCCGATCGAGGACCAGTTCGCCAAAGCCTTCCGCGAACGATAGCTGGCGTCTACATGTCAGGAGCCGTTGCGCCCGACACCCGTATAGCGGAATCCGGCTTCACGGGCGGCTGCAGGGTTGTAGATGTTGCGCAGGTCGACCAGCACGTCGCCCGTCATGCGCGTGCGCAAGGACTTCAGATCGAGCGCACGGAATTCGTTCCACTCCGTCAGCACGACGAGCACATCCGCTCCCTCCGCTGCTTCTGGCGCGTTGGCGCACCAGACGACCCCCGGCAGCATCGGCTCGGCCTGCTTGCGGCCTTCCGGATCAGCGACACGCACCTTGGCACCGCGCTCAAGCAACATCGGCACGACGACGAGGCTCGGCGCATCGCGCATGTCGTCGGTATTGGGCTTGAAGGTGACGCCGAGCACTGTCACCGTTTTGCCGCGCAGCGAGCCCCCCGCTGCGCGCTCGATGCGGCTTGCCATGGAGATCTTGCGCTCGTCGTTGACACGCTGGACCTGCTCGATGATCGACAGCGGCGTCTTGGTCTCGCGCGCGGTGCGGATCAATGCAGACACATCCTTGGGGAAGCAGGAGCCGCCATAACCTGGACCGGGGTGCAGGAACTTGTCGCCGATACGGCGGTCCCGGCCAATGGCATTGGCGACCTCCTGCACGTCTGCGCCGACCTCCTCGCACAGATCAGCGATTTCATTGATGAAGCTGATCTTGAGGGCAAGGAACGCGTTGGCAGCGTATTTTGCCAGCTCGGCGGATTCGCGCGAGACGAACACCACCGGCGCATTGCGCAGCGACAACGGCTTGTAGAGGCGCTCCATGACGGCACGGGCGCGATCACTGTCGGTGCCGACAAGAACGCGGTCGGGATGCGTGAAATCCTGGATGGCGGAGCCTTCGCGCAGGAACTCCGGGTTGGAGCAGACGGCATAGTCGGCATCAGGGCGCAGAGCCTGCAGGCGGCGCTCGATCTCGCGGCTGGTGCCAACGGGAACGGTCGACTTGGTCGTGATGACGGTGAAGCCTTGCAAATGCGGGGCAAGCTCCTCAACCGCCGAATAGATGTAGGACAGGTCCGCGTAGCCGTCGCCGCGGCGCATCGGTGTGCCGACGGCTAAGAAAACGATATCGGCCTCGCGCACCGCCGTGGCGAGATCGGCCGAAAAACGAATGCGGCCGGCGCGCATGTTGCGGGCGAGCAGGTCATCGAGGCCCGGCTCGTAGATCGGCGAGCGGCCGGCCTCGAGCATGGCAAGGCGCCCCGCGTCCTTGTCGATACAGGTCACGGTCCAGCCGAACTCGGAGAAGCAGGCGGCGGAGACCAATCCGACGTAGCCGGCACCAATCATGCAGATATTCACGTCGATTTCCCTTCGTCCACTCGGTCGGCGCGTGGCGCCAGGTTGGCACGCCGGCGCAACGGCATTTCGGGGGTCCTTCTAACACTTCTGCCGTGGGCGCCTAAACAACAGATCACGGCGCAGGCTGTGGAAAGGCGCCGGTTCCGGCCCAGATTCGGGCCAGATCGGAGTGCATCTCTTCGTCTCATGTCGCCGCAATGCCGCACGGAGGGCCTGGACGGCGAGCAATCGACCGGAGTATCGCATTCGCACCCGACATGCGCCTGATTGTAAAATTGACATGTCGCCTCGATGACCTGGAGCCCGCCAGAACCGGCGGCTGTGATCCGTGACACATCCTTCTCATGCAGATGCTGCCAGCGACGCCGTGAGCCATTTGAGCGCCGGCACGCCCGTGGTTTTGACCGTCATCATACCCGTGCTCAACGAGGAGAAGGGGCTCGACAAGCTCCTGGCACGCCTCATTCCGGTGCTCGAACGAGAGGTGGCGTCCTTCGAGATCGTGTTCATCGACGATGGTTCATCGGACGGCACGTTTGATCTCATAGAGGCGCGCAATGCGTCCGACCCCAGGATCAAGGCGGTGTCCTTCAGCCGCAATTTCGGCAAGGAAATCGCCGTCGCAGCCGGGCTGCGTCACGCGCATGGACAGGCCGTGATCGTGATGGACAGCGACCTGCAGCATCCTCCTGAGCTGATCCCGAAGCTGATCGAAGGCTGGCGCAAGGGCTATGATATCGTCTACGGCCGGCGCACGCACCGCGACGCGGATGGACCGGCACGGCGGTTCCTGGCGCGGATCTTCTACCGTACATTTCGCGCACTCTCCGGAACGCGCCTCCACGATGACGCCGGCGACTTCCGCCTGCTCAGCCGCCGCGCGGTCATCGCCCTCAACCAGCTCGGCGAGCGCGCCCGTTTCAACAAGGGGCTGTTTGCGTGGGTGGGGTTCAAATCTCTGGGTGTGGACTTCGAGGTGCCCGACCGCGAGGACAAGACGCCGTCGCGCTGGCGGCCGCGGCAGCTTTGGCACTTCGCGCTCGACGGTCTCTTCTCATTCACCACCGTTCCCTTGCGGATCTGGTCATATCTCGGCCTCGTCATCTCGCTGGTGGCGCTCGCGGCGATGCTGTTCATCATGATCAACACTCTGATCTACGGCAATCCGGTGCGCGGCTATCCGACATTGATCGTATCGATCCTGTTCTTCGGGGGGATTCAGCTCATCTCGCTCGGGGTCATCGGCGAGTATCTCGGCCGCGTCTACGAAGAGGTGAAGGCGCGCCCGCTCTATATCGTCGGGGAGACGATCGGCGTTACACCGGTCGAGGGTGACACGCGGCGCGCGAGCGAAACGCGCCCTCAGGATGAGACCGCGGCGTGATGGCCCTGCCCACGCGCGACATCGTGCTGATCGCAGATGACTTCGCTCTGTCGGAGGGCGTCAGCGCCGGCATCACGCGGCTCGCCCGCGCGCAGCGGATCACGGGCACGAGCGCGCTGGTGACACTGCCACGCTGGAATACCGACGGGGCAATCCTTGCCGAACTGCGCGATGTGATCGCCATCGGCCTGCATATGAACCTCACGCTTGGATTACCACTCGGAAACATGCCGTCGCTTGCCCCGGAGGGCCGCTTGCCTGATGTCGGCACGCTGGTGCGCCGAAGCGTGCTGGGGCGCCTCGACCGCGACGAGATCGCTGAAGAAATCGTGCGGCAACTTCGGCTATTCGAGGCCGTCGTCGGTCACAAGCCGGACTTCATCGACGGCCACCAGCACGTGCATGCGCTGCCCGGCGTGCGCGACGCGCTGATCGCGACGGTCCTGCAATATTACCGTTCAGAGCCGGTCCGGCCGCTGATACGCGTTCCCGGTGACGATCCGCGCGCGCTGTTGCGGCGGCCCGGCGCACGCGGCAAAGCGATGCTGTTGACACTCCTGTCTGGCGGGTTCGCCCGCGCGCTTGCCGCAGCAGGACTGCCGGCCAATGCGAGCTTCGCCGGGGTGACGGCATTCGGCGACAGCGAGGAGGAGGTACGCCATGATCTGGAGGTGGCGGCACTGGAAGCACGCGGCGGGTTGCATCTCGTCATGTGCCATCCGGGTGTGCCCGACGCCGAACTTGCCGCACACGACCCGGTCACGACGCGGCGCGGCGCGGAGCTTGCCGTGCTCTCCCGTGACAATCCACTGACGGATCGGTTGCGGCTTGTGGTGCGCGCCACTCCCGGCGGCATGATCGACTGGCGAGAAGAGGGCGCTGTATCAGGATGAGCGAAACGTCAGGCAATCGGCACAGGGCACTTGTGCGGCACGGCGCCGGCTTTGTCGTCTCTGGTCTCATCGCGTTCAGCGTCGACGCGTTCGTGCTGTGGGCGGTGACCCGTTATGCCGGGATGGACCCATTCAGCGGTCGTGTCGTGGCTGTCTGCTTTGCGATGGTCGCGGCCTGGCTCTCACACCGGCGGCTCACATTCAATGTCACCGTACCGCCGACACTCGCCGAGTTCGGCCGCTATGCCACTCTCGCCTGGACGACGGCGGCTCTCAACTACGCCATCTATTCCGGCATCTTGATGATATGGCCACAGATCACACCGCTGGCGGCACTGGTGGCCGCGACGGCGGTCACGATGGGATACAGCTATCTCGGGATGAGGCTCGCCGTTTTTCGCAACCGGGGCTGAGGCGGTCTTCGGGCGCAGCATGCGAAACCGTCCGGACCGCATCATGCGCGCCATGAGGCCTTAGCGCATGCAGAGCGCATCCAGAAATCCGGCTCACCGGCGCGGACATCGTGCGAGCGGAGTTTGCGGAAATCCCCCCTGGCGAACAAGCAAACCCCGTCCAGCGAACGCACTCGAGGGACCGCGACACTCGACCCATTCCAGTCAGGCCCCCCATCGGCCGGCTGATGCACGACAGGATTTTTCACAGTGCAGGTCGCTCGACAACAATCTGAATATGGCATATTGTATGCCAATAATGGGGTGCCGGAAACGGCGCTTTGACGGGCCCGCTCCCGGCATGAACCTCGCGCCCTGAGCCAGCTTGATGCGATTGCCCCATGCTGCGCTCAGGGGCACATTCGGGTGGCGAGAAATGCCGCCCAATTGCAAAGTTGCCGAGGGCGGCCCGAGGCTGATGCCGGCGGATCGACGTTGCTCGGCTGGTTGATCGCGATAACCAATCGAGTGCTGCTGCACAACCTTGACGGATTTCGCGATCACGACACAGGAGCATTGTGCGACGAAGCGAAAGCCAGTTCGTCGAAGAAAGAAACGACAACAAGAAGACTCTGGAGCCCCGCTCCAATTCGAGGGGATCGAAAGGCGCTCCAGGACGACTAGGATGGCCTGAGGGGACAGCCGGCTCGCGCCGGGACCGAGCTGTCAGCCGCAGGTGAACGAGGACCGGAGACAACTTCGGCCGCAGCGACCCTGGGAGGGGCTCATGGATCTTTTCGAGCATCAGGCAAAGCGCCTGATCTCCGACTATGGAATTCCAATTCCCGTCGGCGAGACGGCTCGCACGGTCGATCAAGCCGGACAGGCTGCACACCGGATCGGCGCGGCGACGTACGTCGTCAAGGCACAGGTGCTTGCGGGCGACCGCAAGAGGGCAGGTGGCATACGCTTCGCGGCGACACCGGCCGAGGTACAGGCCGCAGCAGGGCAGCTGATCGGTTCCCGTCTCGTCACCAGCCAGACCGGCGGTGTTGCCGCACCCGTGACGGCGGTGCACGTCGAGGAGATGGTGCGCGTCGCACAGAACCTCTATCTGGCGATCACGGTCGACAAGCGCGCCGGACGGATCGTGATGCTTGCCTCAAAGAGTGGTGGCGAAGACATCGAGGCGCGTGTCGGCAAGGATGATCAGATCGTCGAGCGATTGCCGCTGACACTATCTGCACAAAAGCTCGAAGGTGATTTCACCGGTCTCGCGCAACGCATCGAGACGGATGCGAGGGTGAGGGCAGGCCTTGTCACCCTCATGCGCAACCTCGCAGCGGCCTTTGTCGGTCTCGATGCGACACAAGCGGAGATCAACCCGCTTGCGGTGACGCCGGACGGCCAGCTCGTGGCGCTCGACGCGAAGATCAGCATTGACGACAATGCGTTGTTCCGCCGACCCGACCTAGCCAAGCTGCGTGACGCGAGCAGGTCGCCTGCCGATCCTTCCGAACTCGAAGCGCAAGCGCACCAGATCAACTACATGAGGCTTGAGGGCGATATCGGGCTCGTCGTCAACGGTGCGGGACTGGCGCTCGCCACTCACGACCTGATCGTCGATGCCGGCGGACGCCCTGCCAACTTCATGGACATCCGCACGACAGCAACGAGTCTCGACATCGCGCATGGGATGGGGCTGATCCTGAAGAATCCCGCCGTAAGGTCGGTATTCGTCAACGTGCATGGCGGCGGCATGCAGCGCTGCGACACGATCGCGGAAGGCATCGGCGTCGCCATGCGGCGCTCGGGCCGGCGCTTGCCGATCGTGATCCGAATGGCCGGCAACAACGCCGCGTTCGCGGCAACCGTGCTCAAGAACAACGGCGTCGACTACATCGATGCGGACGACATGTCGGACGGCGCGGCCGCTGCCGTCGCCGCTGCACGCAGGGAGGCTGCATAATGGCTATTCTCGTAACACCTGAGACAAAGGTCTTGTGCCAGGGCCTCACCGGTCGCGCGGCCACCTTCCACTGCGGGCGCATGCTGTCCTACGGCACTCAGCTCGTTGCAGGTGTCGTGCCTGGCAAAGGCGGTCGCTCACATCTCGACCTACCGGTCTTCGATACCGTCGCACAGGCGAAGGAGACGACGGGCGCCACCGCGAGCCTCGTATTCGTGCCGCCCGCCAATGCCGCTGCCGCAATGATCGAAGGGATCGAGGCGGAACTCGAACTCATCGTCTGCGTCACGGAGCGCATTCCCGTGCTCGACATGGTCCGCGTACGCCAGGCGATCGAGGGATCGAAGACGCGGCTCGTCGGACCCAACAGCCAGGGCGTGCTCGCTCCCGGCATCGGACAACTCGGCGTGATGACAACGGTTGATGCACGGCGCGGCGGCATTGGCATCGCCTCGCGATCCGCATCGTTGACGAGCGAGGTCGTGCTGCAGACGACACGCGCGGGTCTCGGGCAATCGACGACCGTGGGCGTGGGCGGTGATCCGGTGCACGGTGTCAGCCTCAAGGATACGGTGGAGATGTTCCTCGATGACGACGAGACCAGCGGCATCATCGTCATTGGCGAGATCGGCGGCTCGGACGAGGAAGACGTCGCCGAACTTCTCAAGGCGCGTCGGTCGCGCAAACCGGTCGTGGCGCTGATCGCCGGGCGCAATGCACCGCCCGAGCGGCGCATGGGGCATGCGGGTGCTCTCGCTACGCATGGCGCCGGCACAGCCGCCGATAAGATCAAGGCACTCGAGCTGGCCGGCGTACTGATCGCTGCGGACGCATCGCGGGTTGGTGAAACGATGCGGGAGGCGCTCTTGTGAACCCGCCAAGCAACGGCGGCGATCATGCGGGCCGGTGTTGCACTGAAACGAACGAAGGGCGACCCAAGCGGCCGCCCTTTTTCGCTTTGCCGAGAACAACAAACTTAGAGCGTTGACCGGCAGCCCTTTGGAACAGTCCCACGTCGCACACACAGTGCAACCGGGAAGCCCTCAGCGGCCGACGCGGCGGATGCAGCACATCCAGATCTGTGCGGCAACGGCGGCAGGCAGCCAGAAGAAGGCATCGGCTGCAAAGGCTGGAATGATGAGCACCACTCCAAGCCCCAGGCAGACGAGGCCGGTATTGGCGACGACCGAATAAACAGCCTGTTTCAACGATCGAGTTCCCTCAAGAATTCTGTTCGATCAGCGCCGAATTGCCCCCGCTCCGCAGCCTGTCAGCCGCACGAAACGAAACTTCAGCACCAAGGCATATTAGAATACTTGAAAGCCAAATCGCGTCGAGTGCGCAGGATCAGGTTTGCGCGGCGCAAAATCGGCGGACATCTCCGCAAAAATTGGTCGAAGCGACCTTTGCCGCATGTGCGTAACCATGCTGCGCCGCCGTCTCTTGGACTGAAACTCTTGGCGCAAGCTCGCTTGCGGCGCACAAATTCCGCGAGTTCACGGATTGGCCTAAGCTCGCATCGGCCATCTCCGCAGGGAACAAAATGTTGAACTGATTTCTGCTCCAGATCACCAACCAGCAACACTTTTTTGGTCAATTATTGCGGCGCAAAATGAAAAATCCGCCATTGCGCAAGCTTCTGATTCGCGGCGGGAATTTTGATTCCGCAAATCGGGATTTCATTTTCGAGGCAGGCCTATTCCTGGATTGAGCCGGACGAGGTTGCCGGCGCAACGGTCCAGTGGCAGGCACGAGCCGTCGCGCGCAACGACACCAGAACGTCACCTTCCCTTCGTTGCCAGCAGCGCCAAGGACTTGTCCGTGGACAAGACTAAGCGCGGCTGCTTTTCAATGACAGGCAGCCGCGCTCTTGAGCTTTTCCGACTGTCGCCAACGGACGAACCCGCCTGCGCTTCAGGACTTGGGGTTATAGGCGCCGGGCGGAATCATCCCCTCGACATACGCCAAATAGAGGGCGTCGAGCTGTGCCCACAGGACGTCGCACTTGAACTTGACGGCCTCGACGCAAGCCTCCTGCAACTCGCGCGTGTAGGCGTACGTCTTCACGAACTCCAGCGCGAACGTCGCATCACGCGGAGCCTGCGACAGGCGGCGCTTGAAGTAGGCCATCACGTCGTCGTTGACGAAATCATAGTTGGCGAGCATGCCGGCGATGCGCTCACGGTGGATGCTCGGCGCAAACAGCTCGGTCAACGAGGATGCCGCGGCTACCACGAGCGGCTGCTCGACGACGTAACGTACATATGCTTCGACGGCAAAGCGCGTTGCGGGCAGCGCACCGCGCATGCTCATGACGTAGTCCCTATCGAGGCCCAGGCAATCTGTGAGCACCAGCCAGCGCTCGATGCCGCCGTGCTCATCGGGAAGCTGCCCATCGTGGTCGTGAATCCGGTGGATCCACTCGCGCCGCAGATCGCGATCGTGGGTGCGGCTCATGAACGCCGCATCCTTGCGCGGAATGGCCTCCTGATAACAGTAACGGTTCAGAGCCCACGCGGCGACCTGACCTTTATCGAGCTTGCCGCCATGCAGCATCTTATGGAACGGGTGGAGGTCGTGATATCGCTCCGGGCCGACGGCACGCAGCTTCGCCTCGAATTCCTCGCGGCTCCAGGGCTGGGCGACGACGTCGAGCTTCCTGACGAATTCGTTCATGGGCGATCCTCCTCGTGTCGTGGTCGATCTTCCGTGCCGCCACCTCGACCACGATTGCGTTTGCTGTTTGTTGGTGGTGGGCGGCCAAGCGCCATGGGCAGGGGAAAATTGAGCCGCGTAGCGACTGCGCGAAGCCGAGATTTGCGGACCGCCTGGGCGCGACGCTTGATCTCGCTCAATATTTCGATCACGCGAAGATCACATCCTCGTGCACGGCGTGCCAGGTCGACCGGCGGGCCCTGCCGACATATCGGCTTGGCTGAGGCGGACTTTCTGTGAGGGGCGAGGCTGTTGGCAGCGACCCGGAGCGAGGCGGAAAAGTCAGTGGTGCGGACGGAGGGACTCGAACCCTCACGACGTTGCCGTCTCGGGATTTTAAGTCCCGTGTGTCTACCGGTTCCACCACGTCCGCGCGGTGCCCTTATGGGGGAGGAAGACGCAAGTGGCAATGGCGGCGCGTGCGGGTGCCCAGGAGAAGCCGGGAAGACAACGACTGCGGCTTGCTTTGCGACTGGCTACGCTAAACTTGCGTACTCAGAAACCTCGCCCGGTTGTCGCGGACATAGTCGTAAAGACGGTAGTCAGGCTCCAAAGCTTCGCGAAGGACGCGCTCCACCTTCGATTCCAACGGGTCACGTGCGCCCTTCCTCGTGCCGACATTCAATCTTTGGACCGGAGGAACATCAATACCGAGGAAATCGGATAACGAAGCTGTCAGATCTGGCAGATCCTGAAGTGTCGCAGCAAAAAGAAGCTTCTTTTCCAGCACGTCCTTGGCATCGGCGAAAGTGGCCATCGGACTGAGATAAAGGCAATGGCTATTGAGACGGCGCGACAGCCCATTCCGGATTGCCCAACGCACGTAATCGTTCGGGTCAAGCTCAATGATCGCGCGCTTTTCATGGCCCAAAGGCCGCGTGCTACGCTCTGCCTTGGCGAGGTAGTAATAGTAGAGAGAAACGAAGCGCTCGATGGGGTCGCGGAAAACGATAATGTGCCGGCGACGCCGCGGCGTGCGGATACGCGCCCACAGCGGATGGTGCCCGTGAAGAAAGCGGGCATCACCGGTTGGATCGCACCGCCCAACGATCCGCTTCGAATAGCCTGCAACGTCATGGGTTAACCGCACTCCAAACCTGCGCAACTGATCGTGCGCACGCCTGATCCCCGTATCGAGACCGTCAATATGGCGGTCGGGCAGATGCACGGTCTTATCGGCGCCGATTGCCTGTGTCAGCGTGTTTGCCAAGCTGGTCGAAGCCGTCTTGGGCACACGCAAGAAGACGAGAACATCGCGATCTTTGTCAAAAACTAAAGTAATTGCTCGGTCCCCTGCACAAAATCTAAGCCACCTGGGCAAATGCCCAGATGAACCGCTCCGTGCGAAATGGGATTACTTTGCGAACAAAATGTCAAGCTCCACCGCTGCTAAGTTCACTGGGCAGATACTTCGCGCATCTCCAAGGCAAGCGAACAGACGTGGCGGACGAGGACGGCGACATTCAAGTGCCTAAGGGCACACGACAAGCTTCCAACCGGAATGCAGAACCATTTTTTGCATGACATGCCCGGACATCGCGGGTTACCCGTTTTCAAGCCTCGCTGGCACAGAAGCGAATGGAGTTCTTTCCGCATGGCAGCGGCCGCCTAGGATCGGTTTTTTGGAGGGGGCATTGAGGCAAGGGGCAAGCTGACCCGCATCGAATCCGGGGATGCACATGAATCGGGTTCTCACCACGCTTAAGAAGCGATCCGGTCGGTTCGGGTTCCGGATCGATAACATGTTGCGAGTTCTGACGGGCTCGACGGCTGGCAGGCGGATCGTCTTCCTGCATATCCCGAAGTGTGCCGGAAGCTCGGTCAATTTCATCTTCAAACGCACGATCGGATCGAGCCGTTCAGGGCGCGTTATTCTCATCGATGATCGCATCGATGCGCCGGTCTATGAGGATAAGGTCAAGCGCGCGCGTGGCGCGCGGTTCGTGGGCGGGCATTTTGGCTTCGAGACACTCGAGGCGGTCCGCGGTGACGCCCTCACGTTCACCGTGCTGCGCGATCCGTTCGACCGGCTGCGCTCGACATATGGGCACTTTCACACGCGCAGGAAGGGCAATCCGCTTGGGCACAAGGTGCCCCAGATGACGTTAGAGGACTATCTCAAGAGCGAGGATCCTGAGATCCTGCAATGGACCGATAACGTCATGACGCGCCAGCTCGCCAGTAGTCACGATCGCGAACGCGTCATCGGGGTGCCACTAGATGCCATGGTCAAACAGGCCATCGCTCACATCGACCAAATCGATATCGTCGCCTTCCTTGAACAGTTGCCGGAAGACATGGCGCGCGTGACGCAGGAAGCGGGCATCCGCTTCGATGGCCTCATGCCGCAAGAGAACGTCACCAGCCGGAAGGCACCGGGCAAAGCACCAAAGGCAGCCATTGCTCCGCTCGACGAGAATCAGAAAAGACTCGCTCTGGAGCGCATCAGGGGTGATCTCGCTGTCTACGAGTACGCACGGGCGAAGGCCGGGCTGACGGCCGCACACGGGGAATGACCAGAAGGCCCGAGAGATCCACGTCGTGGTTCAGGTGGCGGCGAGACAGTCTGCCGCATTCTGGCGATCCGTCTACCCCCCCGCCTTCGCGTCCGTCATGACGCGGATCGACAATTCGCGCAGCTGCTTCGGGCTCGCCTCGGAGGGGGCGCCCATCAGCAGGTCCTGCGCCTGCTGGTTCATCGGGAATAGCGCCACGTCGCGCACGGCCTTGCAGCCGGTCAGCAGCATGACCACACGCTCGATGCCGGCCGCCATGCCACCGTGCGGGGGCGCGCCGTACTGAAACGCCTTCAGCATGCCGCCGAAGCGTGCTTCGACGACCTCAGGTCCCATGCCGGCGATGCCAAACGCCTTGATCATGGTGTCGGGGCGATGGTTACGCACAGAACCCGACGCGATCTCGTAGCCGTTGCAGACGATGTCGTACTGGTAGGCCTTGAGGCCCAGTATCGCATCGCGACCCGCCTTGGTTGCCGCGTCGAGCGCTTCGCCACCGCCTTGTGGCATGGAGAACGGGTTGTGCGAGAAGTCGATCTGCTTGTCGTCCTCGTTCCACTCATACATCGGGAAGTCGACGATCCAGGCGAGCGCGAAGCGGTTCTCGTCGATGAGCTTCAGCTCCTGGCCGACGCGATCGCGCGCGGCGCCGGCGAACTTGTAGAACTTGGCAGGTGTGCCGGCCGCAAAGAAGACGGCGTCGCCGTCCTTCAGGCCCAACTGCTTGCGGATCGCTTCGCCGCGCTCGGGGCCGATGTTCTTGCCGATGGGGCCTGCTGCTTCGAGCGCCTCGCCGCTGCCATCGGGCTTACGATAGAAGACATACCCAAGCCCTGGCTGGCCCTCGCCCTGCGCCCACGAGTTCATACGGTCGCAAAAGGCGCGTGAACCACCAGTCGGCGCGGGGATCGCCCACACACGCACGGCCGGGTCCTTCGCAATCATGCCGGCAAACACCTTGAACCCTGAATCGCGGAAATGCTCGGTCACGTCCTGCATCTCGATCGGGTTGCGCAGGTCGGGCTTGTCGGACCCGTACTTGGCGATCGCCTCGTCATAAGGAATGCGCGGCCAGCCCTTCGTCACCGGCTTGCCGTCGGCAAACTTTTCGAACACCTCGGTGAGGATCGGCTCCATTGTGCCGAAAATGTCGTCCTGCGTGACGAAGCTCATCTCGACGTCGAGCTGATAGAACTCGCCGGGCAGGCGATCCGCGCGCGGGTCCTCGTCGCGGAAGCAGGGCGCGATCTGGAAATAACGATCGAAGCCCGACACCATCAAGAGCTGCTTGTACTGCTGCGGCGCCTGCGGCAGCGCGTAGAACTTGCCGGCGTGGATGCGCGATGGGACGAGGAAGTCGCGCGCGCCTTCGGGCGAGGAGGCCGTCAGGATCGGCGTCGGGAACTCGTTGAAACCGGCACCATGCATGCGCTCACGAATGAAGCGCGTGATCTCGAGCCGCTTCATGATGATGGCGTGCAGACTTTCGCGTCTCAGATCGAGGAAGCGATAGGTGAGGCGCAAGTCCTCCGGGTAGTCCGGCTCGCCGAACACGGGGACGGGCAGTTCCTTGGCTTCCGACAGGACCTCGATCTCGGTGGCGTAGACCTCGATGTCGCCGGTCGGCAGGTCGGGGTTGGCGGTGCCTTCGGGACGCGCGCGAACCTTGCCGTCGACGCGGATCACCCACTCCGCCCGCACCTTTTCTGCAACCTTGAATGCGGGGCTGTCGGGATCGGCCACGACCTGCGTAATGCCGTAGTGGTCGCGCAGGTCGATGAACAGGACGCCGCCATGGTCGCGGACGCGGTGCACCCAGCCGGACAGCCGCGCCACCGTGCCGATGTTGGCGGCGGCCAGCGCACCGCATGTGTGCGAGCGGTAGCGGTGCAGCGGTGCTCCGCCGGGGCTGGCTGCAGATGTCGTTGCCGCCTTCGCCTTTGCCATGGCGTGTCGTCCCTCAAAAAGCTCAGAAAATCCGTTTCCAAGGGGCGGAAGAGCGCATGGCGACCCCTGAAAGTCAAGGCCGGGCGCCGCAGGTTGCCCACATCGGCCAAAGTCTTGGGGTCAAAGGCGCGACAAGGTACCTCGGCTGGGGTATATCCCTTCTCCGCATGCAAGTCGTCACCTCCACCCAAGACCTCAAAGACCTGTGCCAAAACCTCGCCGCCAACGACTACGTGACGGTGGATACGGAGTTTTTGCGTGAACAGACGTTCTGGCCGAAATTGTGCCTCGTTCAGCTCGCCGGACCAGGCATCGAGGCGATCGTTGATCCGTTAGCACCGGGGCTGGCACTCGAGCCGCTCTGGGAGCTGATGGCGGATGAGACGACGGTGAAAGTGTTTCATGCCGCCCGCCAGGATCTGGAGATCGTCTGGACACTCGCCGGCATCATCCCCAATCCCATCTTCGACACGCAGGTGGCGGCGATGGTGTGCGGGTTTGGCGATTCGGTGAGCTACAGCAACCTCGTCAAGAAAGTGACCGGCAAGGACATCGACAAGTCGTCGCGCTTCACCGACTGGAGCCGCCGGCCGCTCTCTGAAAAGCAGCTTGCCTATGCGCTCGGAGACGTCACGCATCTGCGCAACGTCTACGGTCATCTGGAAGCGCAGCTCGACAAGGCGGGCCGGCATGCCTGGCTCGACGAGGAAATGGCGGTGCTGACCGCTCCAACCACCTACCAGACTCATCCCGAGGAAGCCTGGAAGCGGCTGAAGCTGCGCGTCAAGAACCGCAAGGCGCTGTCAGTTCTGATGGAGCTGGCAGCCTGGCGGGAGCGTCTTGCCCAGGCGCAGGATGTGCCGCGCGGGCGGATCATGAAGGACGAGGTGCTCTACGACATCGCCAATCAGGCACCGACCGCGACCGACCAGTTGTCGCGTCTCAGGAGCCTGTCGGACGGCTTCTCGCGTTCGTCGCGAGCCAAGGAAATCGTCGAGGCGGTGAAGAAGGGGCTCGATCGCGACATGAGCGAGGTGCCGCCGTTGCGCCAGGGCGAGCCTCTGACCGCGGAGGCGACGGCGACAGTCGAATTGCTAAAGGTGCTCCTGAAGTCGGCGGCTGCCCGTCATGGCGTCGCGCCGCGGCTGCTGGCGGATGCCTCGGATCTGGAAAAGATCGCAGCACAAGACGAACCCGACGTCGCGGCGATGCACGGCTGGCGGCGGCAACTGTTCGGCGAGGACGCACTGGCCTTGAAGCGTGGCGAGCTGGCGCTGTCGCTGAAGAACGGCGAAGTGGCGGTCTACCGGGTTGGCGGCTGACGACTGGTCTTAGTCGGCGGTATCGAAACAAGTCGGATCTAGATGACATCACTTCGATCCACTGCGGTCCGCTCATCAAGTCCTAGAGCAGGTCCGACTTTGGTGGAATCACTTCCACGATCGTGGCCTGCTCTAAGATCTTGTTTGAGAGACTGATTCACGCCTTCGATGGAAGCCCAAGCGTTTCCATCTCAGACGATCAGGCTCTAGATTGACGGCCTGATCACCTTACCCCGGCCAGAGCGCGGTCTGAGGATGGAACTGCGACCAGGCAAACCAGAACGCCTGATGGCTGCCAAGATCAGAGCCATCCGCGTCAACGACCTTGATGCCACCAGCGTCGAGTTGCAGCCGGACATTTTCAAAGGTGATTTTTTCACCCTTCTTCAAGGCGACGAAGGCCTTGCTTCTCTGAAACGCGACCGGCTTGCCCGACGCTGTGATGACGCCGATGACATCCTCGTGGACCGGCAGACGCGGATCGACATCACCGATCGGAAAGATCGGACCATCGGCATCCCGCGTATTGCGAAAATCAAAATCGCGACCAAGCGCTAACGCTTCGACCAGCACGGTCGTCTCGGGGTGCGCCTTTTTCCAGGTACCCCAGTCGGTGGTCACGACACTGGCTTGCTTCAGTTGCAGCTTCTTCTCCGCGAGAGGGCCCGTCACTGCCTTGCCCAGAAACGTATCGAACACCGAATACGTGTTGACGTCGTACATCACCTTGTTGGAGCGGATCAGCAGGCCTGACGTGCGCAAAACCGGGCGATCAATTCCTTCAGGCAGACGATCAGTGAAATAGGCCTGGGCCGCGCCGCACAAGGTGCAATAGGGAATGCCGAGATGCCGGCCACCCAGCGTATCATTGACCATCTCGCGCACTTCCATGATGCGTCGCGGATAGGCCCGATATTCGCCATTCACCTCGATGCCAAAAACGATATCCTCATCCTTGAGCCACGCCGCGTCTTTGGCGCTGCTCACCTCAGGGTTGTCCGCAGCGGGAATGCAGTTACACTGCTCGTCTGTCTTGTCATACTCGCGGTTATCGATCAGTACGCCGCCCCACGAGACGTGCCTCCAGTCGATATTGCCTTCGACAAAGATCTTGTCCCAGCCAGGAACAAAATCCGTATAGATGGCCCGCTTGACCCGCAAATAATCGGGCGGCGCCGGGATGTCCCAGGCGATGAGCTGATCGGTGACATAGCCCCAATAATTTTCACTTGGCGGCCCAATGCCGAGCAACTCCGAGGCCGTACCTGCGAGGGTTGCGCTCAACTCGGCGTCCGCGACGAAGCGCATAAAATCGCTGATGATCCAGACGATGCGAGGGTCTTTTGACGCGGCGATTTCGCCCAGGGCTTTCGCCTGATCTCTGCCCCAAGTCGACTGCTTCGCGCTATCGACAAAGGCAACCTGTACAGAGGATTGCAGTTCCTTGGACAGCGGGCCTTTGGGTATTGCAGGAGGCTTGCCGAATTTCTTGATCACGTAGTCCGGCAATGGTGCCGCGCCCTCGGCGCGCGCAGCATCGAACCAGAGCAAAGAAAGTGTGACCAAGAACGCAAGCAAGAAGATGCGGGATTGAAAGCTGTTTGCCGATGCCATGTAAGGGCCGTTCGCCTGCCTGTTTCACCCTCGGACGCACAAGCCGCCACAGCGTTGTCCTGTGCGACTAGCCGATCGCTGTTGCAACGACCCGGGTTTCAAGCGGGGACCGGCGCCAACCACGTCAAAATGTAATTTAACCGCGGTCGACTGCTTCGCCAGTCACATCGGATCAGCAATGGGTGATCATTGGCGGTGAAATTTCGCAATGACGTGGCGGCGGATCCCGTTGCACATCATTGCTCTCGACGTCCGCCACGCGTCGCGGCAGCCGGCGGCTTCGAGCCCGCTAAATCGAGGTGTATTTGCCTGCGGGGCAACCGGTCGATGCCGGGCGAAAGCGATGTCAGTTTCAGGAGCGCGGGTTGTAAGGGTGCTTCTTCTTCCACTCCGACATGAAGTAGGCGAGACCGTCGTCGATCTCGTCGGGCATGACGATGCGGACTGTAATGAGAAGCGCGCCATGGCGGCCGGTTGCGCCTGTTTTTGCGCCCTTGCCCTTCAGACGGAAGACGCGGCCGGAACTCGTTCCTTTGGGCAGTACGAGGTGCACACGGCCTGTCGGTGTGGCCACCTCGATCTTGCCGCCGAGCACCGCCTCGTCGAGCGATACGGGCAGCGACATATGGATATCGTCGCCGATTCGGCTGTAGTCAGGGTGCTGCTTGACGTTGATCTCGACCAGCGCATCGCCCGCCTCACCACCACCGAATCCCGGCTTGCCCTTGCCCTTCAGCCGTAGAACCTGACCATCGGCGACGCCTTCAGGCACGCTGAGATCAAGGATGCCGCCCTCGGGCATGGTGACGCGTTTCTTGGTGCCTGAAATCGCCTCAAGGAAACCGACTTCGAGCGTGTAGCGCACGTCCTGTCCGCGCATATGGAAACCAGGCCGCCCCTGATGGCGCTCACTGCCCCAGGCCTGAGCAAAGGCATCGTCGAAGATGTCGCTGAAGCTGCCGCTATAGGTTCCGCCCGCGCTCGCATAGGGCTGGCGCACCGGTTCGCCTCGCGCGTCGATCAGGCCGGCGTCGAATTGCCGGCGGCGTTCCGGGTCACCGACGATGTCATAGGCCGCCGACAAGGACTTGAAACGCTCAGCCGCGGACTTGTCGCCCGGATGCAGATCGGGATGGCACGACTTGGCGAGCTTGCGGAAGGTGCTGCGCACCTCCTCATCGGAGGCGCTGCGCGCCAGACCCAGCACCGTATAGGGATCTGTTGCCATGACCGCGTGCGTTCCAGTCGTCTACCAATCGGGCGCTTTATTGTACGTGACCTGCAGACAATGCAAGCACAGCGGATAGGAAAACCCCTGGACGCCCATAACCCGTGTGCCCAGGGCCCGCTCGCAGCAGGTCATCTCGCCTCGTCGTTAACCACCCCCGCCGCAGCCCCCGCCGCCGGCGGGGCATCGACATACCGCAGAGTCGCCCGAATTATGGCGTGGCCAAGGACGGCAGCCCGGCGATCACCTTATCTTTCGAATCTCCGGCGTCTTGCCCAACAAAGTGGCGAGCACGCCGAAGCGGCGCTGCAGCCGCTCGCCCTCCAGTCCGGCAAAAGCAGGCGGGATCGACAGAACCAGCCTGTCACCGTCATAGGACAACGGCGTCATGTCGATCACGCCCGGCATGCCAATCGACAGCATGTGCGCGGTTCGCACGGCAGCGCCGACGATGCGGGCGCGGTTTAACGACCGCTTGCTCACAAGGCGCTTGAAGCGCTCCGACAGATGCTCACCCTTCGCCTCGCTCGCTCCGGCGTGGCGGAAATAGACCGACAGGGCGAGGAACATCAGTCCCGGGTGATCGACGCCGCCGAGACCCGCGTGGGCGATGATGTTCATGCTCTGCTCACCGCGATAGTCGGGATGCGCGCGCCAGCCGATGTCGGAGAGCAGGCACGCCGCATGACGCAGGCGCCGTTCCGCTGGCGTCTCGTCGGGGCCGCCTTCGCCGAACAGGGCATCTGTCCAGTTGCACAATTCGAAAGCGTGCTCGACGGAGCGGGAGCGCAGGCGTGCATACGTCTCGCAGGAGGCGAACAACGGATCGCGGCGGCGCTCCTCCGCCGACATGAGCGAATAGAGCAACCCCTCGCGCACGCCGAAGATCGAGAATATGACTTCGGACGGCTGCATCTTCTTCAGAAGCTGGAGCATGACGGCGGCGCCATAGGGCAGCACGTCGCGACGCGCCTTGGAGACCTCGCTGGCGCCCGGCAGGGCCGACAGCTTCTTTGCCTTCACGATCGATTCGCAAAAGCTGATGGCCACCGGAATCGGCATGGAGAAACCGTGCATCACGCGCAGCGGATAGTCGGTCCTCTCCATGTACATCTTGGCCAGTGCGCGCCAGGTGCCGCCGACCGCGTAGAACGGCCGGCCCTTGCCGAGTTTCAGCCACGGCACGTCATCGAAGCTCTGGCCGGCGAATGTCTCCGCCTTGTCGACCTTGGAACGTGTCGTGTCGATAAGGCGCAGACCGCCCAACGGCAGGGTGGTGGCCTCGTTCAGCTTGTCGCCGGCCAGATCGATCAGCTCGAGACTGCCGCCGCCGAGATCGCCTGCGACGCCATCTGCACCGACAATCCCCATCATGATGCCCTTGGCGGCGAGAATCGCTTCCTTCTCGCCCGACAGCACTTCGATCGGCGCGCCAAGCTCCTGTTGCCCGCGCCTAATGAACTCGGCCCCATCCACGGCCTCGCGAACGGCGGCAGTCGCGATCGCCTTGATCGACTTGACGCCGAGGTTGCGGGCTATGGCGTGAAACCGGGTGAGTGCACGAATGGCGCACTCGACGCTCTTGCCGCCAAGATGACCGGTCGAAGCGACGGACTTGCCCAGACCACACAGCACTTTCTCGTTGAAGACCGGCGTCGGCGCGCGAGTCAACCCGTCGTAGATGACGAAACGCACGGAATTGGAGCCGATGTCGACCACACCGATCGGCTCAAGATCACCGATGCGATCAACGGTCGAGAGATGATTGCGCAGGGAAGTCACACGCCCCACTCCTATTTCGCCTTGCGGGCCTTGATCGGGAAAGCGGGCGGGCGCGAGGCCTGCAGCGTGGTGCCACGGCCGGACAGCGACGGATTGGTCATGAAGTACTTGTGGGCATTGAAGGGCGTCTCGCCATCGGCAGGCGCGATGCGGGTGGAGGAGCCGTCCGCATTGATGCGCCAGGTCTGCTGGTTGTCCATCATGTTGGCGACCATGATCTGTTCGAGCACCTGCTCGTGCACCGTGGCGTTGAGGATCGGTACCATCGCCTCGACGCGGCGATCGAGATTGCGCGGCATCATGTCGGCGGAGCTGATGTAGACGGCGGCACGGGGGGAGGGCAACCCTTCACCGCCACCGAAGCAGAAAATCCGTGAATGCTCGAGGAACCGGCCGATGATGCTCTTGACGCGAATGCGGCTCGACAGGCCCGGAACGCCAGGCCGCAGGCAGCAGATGCCTCGCACCACGAGGTCGATTTCAACGCCGTTCTCGGATGCCTCGTAGAGCGCATCGATGATCTGGCGATCGACGAGCGAGTTCATCTTCATCCAGATGGCGGCGGGCCGCCCCGAGCGGGCATGCTCGATCTCGTCGCGGATGTGGGAGAGAATGCGCTCTCTGATGCCGCGCGGGGAGGCTGACATCTGCTCGAAGACGCCCGGCTCACCGTAGCCGGTGACGAAATTGAAGATGCGGGTGACGTCGCGACCAATCGCCGGGTTGTTGGTGAAGAGCGACAGATCGGTATAAACGCGCGCTGTCTGTGGATGGTAGTTGCCCGTGCCGATGTGGCAGTAGGTGGCAAGCTCGTGACCCTCTCGTCGAACGATGAGACCGAGCTTGGCGTGCGTCTTCAGCTCGATGAAGCCATAGACAACGTGGACGCCGGCGCTTTCCAGGTCGCGTGCCCAACGAATGTTGGCGGCCTCGTCGAAACGCGCCTTCAGCTCCACCACCGCGGTCACCGATTTACCCGCCTCTACGGCCTCCTTGAGCGCACGCACGATGGGGGAATCGCGCGAGGTGCGATAGAGAGTCCACTTGATCGCCATGACATTGGGGTCGGCGACCGCCTGGCGGAGGTACTGCACGACGACGTCGAAGCTCTCGTAGGGGTGGTGAACGACGATGTCCTTCTGGCGGATAGCTGCAAAGCAGTCGCCGTTGAACTCGCGGATCCGCTCCGGAAAACGGATTGGGAACGGCCGGAACATGAGATCCGCCCGGTCGGCGACAATCATCTGGGTGGCGTCGGCGAGGCCCAGGACACCTTCCTTGACGAAGATCGACTCATCACCGACCTCCAACTCCTCGATGACGAACTTGCGCAGGTTCTCGGGCATGCGGCCTTCCAGCTCGAGCCGGATGACGTGGCCACGGCGACGTCGCTTCAGCGCCGTCTCGAACGAGCGCACCAGGTCCTCTGCTTCCTCCTGAAGCTCGATGTCGCTGTCGCGAATGAGGCGGAAGGCGCCGCGGGCCTTGACGTCGAAACCAGGGAAGAGGGCATCGAGGTGGATGCCGATGATCATCTCCAGCTGGATGAAGCGTATCCTGGCGTGGCCGTCCTCACCGTCGGGCAGGCGGATGAAGCGTTCGATCTGGCTCGGGATCGGAATGAGGCCGTTCATCGCGCGCACCGCGTTCTCCATCTCGACGGCGAGTGTCAGGCCGAGATTGGGAATGAACGGAAAGGGGTGAGCAGGATCGACCGCGATCGGCGTGAGGATCGGGAAAATCTGCTGCATGAACAGGCTTTCCAACCAGGCGCGGTCGGCGCGCGTCAGCTCACTTTCGCGAACGAGTGTGACGCCGGCCTCCTCCAGCTCGGCGAGCAGCGCCTCCCAGATCTTCTGCTTGTCGGCAACGAGACCGGAAACGAAGCGGTTGATGGCAGAGAGCTGCTGGGCCGGCGACAAGCCGTCCTGGGATGGCGTCGTGACGCCAGCGGCGAGCTGACCGAAGATGCCAGCCGCGCGCACCATGTAGAACTCGTCGAGATTGCTCGCCGCAATGGCGAGGAAGCGCAGCCGCTCCAGCAGTGGGTGACTGGCGTTCGCTGCTTCCTCGAGCACGCGCTTGTTGAACTGGAGCCAGGACAGCTCTCGGTTGTAGTAGCGCTCCGGGCCAGATGGCGGAAGGGTCGCGCTGATGGCGCGCGGGCGGGGCGTCGACTTGGCCACGCTGGCGGATTTCTTCGACTTGGCGCTGGTCATCGGCTGTCCTTTGGCGGCTTCTCGGCCACCACCAATGGGTCGGCAACGGGTCTCATTCGGCGGTCTTCCTTCTCGTGCCGAGATCCTCGCCGGCGCCATCGCCGGATCCAATCGCCAGCTCGTCGTCCTCAACGGCGCCGACGTCGAGCACGTCGGCCGCAAGCGCCCGCGTCACCCGGCGCCGCGTCGCCAATGCCTCGCGGTCGAGACGCTCGACGATGGCGTTTACGGCCGCCATCGAACGCTCCAGCCGCAGGGCGATGAAATTGACCACATGCGGCTCAACGGAAAGTTGACGATCCGCAAACAGCTTGACCAGCACCGCCTTGATCAGCGGCTCGTCGGGCGGATCAATCGGAATGAGCGGCACCGCGCGCAGCCGGGAGCGCAGGTCGGGCAAGGCAATGTCGAGTTCGCCGGGCGGGCGACGCGCCGTCATGAGGATGGTCAACTTGTGCTCGCGGGCCAGATTTAGGAGGTGGAACAGCAAGCGATCATCAGCAATACCGCGGTCGATATCCTCGATCAGCAATGCGCGGTCCTGCCGGAGCCGGTCGAGCGCCGTCTCATCGAGCGCGGAAGCGGCGAGCACGGCAGCACCCGAGGCGGTCTGCCAGACATGACCCAGATGCGACTTGCCCGAGCCCTCAGGACCGACGACGAGAGCCGCCCAGTGCGGCCAGTGCGGCCAACTGTCGATCAGCTCGACGGCAGCCCGGTTCGAGAGCGAGACGAAAAAGTCCTCGATGCCGCTGGCCGAGCGCAGCGGCAAGTCGAGCACCAGTTGTCGCGGAGGCGTCGAAGTCATGCGCGCCGATCATCTCCCGTTCTCTTGGCCACAGCGGCAGCGCCCGTCGCACCTACTTCGTCACCGTAATAAGGGCTGGCCAGATAGACCTTCAGCGCGAAACGGACGAGCACGCCGATGGCAGCGGCAACCGGCACCGCGACGAGGACGCCGACGAAGCCAAACAGATAGGAGAATACGAACAACGCAAAGATCAACCAGACGGGGTGCAGGCCGATCTTGGAACCGACGATGTTGGGCGACAGAAAGCCGGCATCAAACGCCTGCCCGGCGAGAAAGACGCCGACCACCATGGCGACGGGAACGACGTCGGGCCAGAACTGGATCACCGCGAGCGTCGTCGCCGTAATGGTGCCCAGCGCCCAGCCGACGAAAGGAATGAAGGTCAAGACGCCGGTCATGATGCCGATCAGCAGGCCGTACTTGAGACCGACCGCCGTCAGGCCCGCCGCGTAGAGGGCGCCCAGCACCATGCAGACCGTGCCCTGGCCGCGAATGAAAGCAGAGACCGCGTCGTTCACATCGCTGGCAAGCTGGCGAACCGCAGGGGCGTGCGCACGTGGCAACCAGCCGTTGATCTTCTCCAGCATCGGGTCCCAGTCGAGCAGCATGTAGAAGACGACGAGTGGCGTGACGAGCAGAAGCGAGACGAAGTTGACCACCGTGCGGCTCTGGTCCCACAGCGAGGATGCAATCCAGCCGGCGATCGCCGCCCAATTCTGCGACACGCCTTCGAGCCCCTGCGTCAAGGCCGACTCGAAGGCCGGATAGCGCGTGCCCAGGCGCTCGCGTGCCCAGGTTTCGAGGATGCCCTTCAGACGCTCCAGCTCATCGGGGAGGGCCAGAGCGAGCTGCTGGGCCTGCGAGGCAAGCAGAGGAACGACGAAGATCAGGACTGCCGCGAAGGTGATGATCGCTATCAGCAGGATCAGAACCGAGGCCCACATCCGCGACAGGCCGAGCCGCTCAAGTGCACCGGCCAGCGGATTGAGAAAATAGGCAATCACCATCCCGGCCACGAATGGCAACAGGATATCCTTCAAAAGCCCGATGAGCAGCACGAGCACCAGAGCGGCACTCATCCAGAACAGTACCTGACGCTCGGCTCGCATTGGTCACTCCCCTTCATGCCGCGGCCCCGTTGCCCCCCGCAGGGTACGGGATCCTTGTGACACGCCGCAGGTTAAGGCGGCGGACTCTTCTGGACGTGTCCAGTCTGCTGATCCAAGAGCCTAACCCGGAGGAGCGCCGGACTCATAACCCGTCATGTGGAGAAACCAGGCACGGGAGTAGGCCGCGAGCGAGGCCACGATCAAGGCAGCCGTCACCCAGATCAGCACCCCGCGCAGTGGATCGAGGCCGAGCCTGAATGCCTCGTCGGCAAGGACCACGGCCGCCAGCCCTATCTGTGAAACGGTGTTGAATTTCGACACCACGAGCGGATGGATGTTGACTGGGTTCGCGAGCATCCAGGTCAGCACGACGCCGATGACAATCAGCACGTCGCGCGTCACCACGGCGATGATCAGCCAGGACGGCAGCAGCCCGCCGACGCCCAACGCGATGAATATGCACACAAGAAGCAGCTTGTCGGCGAGCGGATCGAGATAGGCGCCAAGCTCGGTCGTCCAGCCAAAACGCTTTGCCAGATAGCCGTCGACGCCATCAGAGATGCCGGCGAGCAGAAATAGGACGAAAGCCGGCTGCATCTGGCCGTTGAGCACCAGCCAGAAGACGAACGGCACCAGGATGACCCGGCCCAGCGTGATCAGATTGGGAAGGTTAGCCACCTGCACCCCGAACCATTCTCGTTCACCCCGACCTTCCGTCCTTTCCGCCAAGTTTGCTTGCGCCCATCCGCACGGGCGGTATCACCAGCCAGGGCCGCATCCCGCACAAGACGACGCTGACGCCGCGCCAGGACAAGACCGGATCGGCTTGCAACGGCGCAAGCTTGCAAATCGGGCGAACGGGCGCAAGCGGCGGTGTGCCATGGGGAGGGAGGCCGTTCTCCGTGACTCACCGTGTCGCAGGTCGGGCCTCCTGATTTGGTGGCATCCCACGACTTGACCGGGCCGGCCGCCAGCCAGCGGGGTTCGCTTCAGAAGCTTGACCGCAGGAACCAGTTGCCGCCGATCGACCGCAGGGAGAGACCGCGAGCGGCCAGCGCATCAGCAAGCGCCGGTCCGCCGCCAGGGAAACTCACCTGAATGTCGGCGGCACGGGCGGAGACGGCATCGACCTGAATCTCGCCGACACCGGGGGTCTCCTGCAAACGGGTGCGCAATGCGTTCCAGTCCGCCAGCCCCTGGAACTCGACCTGCATGCGGACCGGCTCGCCGCCCGCCGAAAGGGCCGCGACGCCGCCATAGCGCTGCGCCTTCACCGCCTTCCAGCGGCCCTCGACGATCCCCATCGAGACTACCGCGGCAAGCTCCATTGCATAGCCGACGTCGCCATCGAAAATGCGGTAACTGCGCTTGAGATTGAACGAGCCCTGCGCATCCCGACCGGCGAGCGTGATGTGGACGCGGCCGGCCGGCTGATCAATGTCGGCGATGGCGGCCAGAACGTTCTCGCCGCCGTATTCGTTGCCTAGAACACGGTTGGCACTATCGTCGCCGGTGGCCAGCAGGTTGAGCGTATCGTCATGGACGAACGGCTTGACCTCGGCGAGTTTCACCGGGGTGAGGGTGTTCTTCAGGTCAAGATCGCTCCAGATGTCGAGCCACGCCTTGGCGACTGAGCCAGAGCGTGCAAGCTTGCCACCCTCGCGCACGGCGGCGATGAGCACCACCTCGGGGGCCTGTTCCTCGATGAATGGCAGGTTCTCGCGGCGCAACAGGTTGCGAATAGCATCAGGACGGAAAGCGAAATCGAGGCTGGCGATATACTCCGTCGTGGAGTTGCGCTCGGAGCGGACGACGAAGCCGTCGACGAGGCTCTGGGGGTCGGTTTCGCCAAGCGTCTTCAGGCGGGAGTAGGCGGTGACTGGCACCAGCCGCTTCAACAGCGAGCGGAAGGCGGCCCGCTGCCCGTCGGCGATGGCCTGCTCCTTTGCGGCCACCGCGTTGGCGGCTTTGGCCTGCACCGGATAGTTGGCGACAGTGAAAATCCTGGATTCGCCGCGGGCCTGAGCCTGTGGAGTGCCCCATATGGCAATGCACGCGCCGAAGAGGGCTGCCAATCCCAGCCCTGCGGCCATGCGCACTCCGGGTCCGAGGCGGATCGCGCTCCTTATGCGCTGCGAGCCGGTCTCAGAGATCGTCATGCCTAGTGCCCTCCCCCACTTACCTCTGCACCAACCCCGCCGCGCAGCAGATAGGCTGCCCTCGCTCCGAATCGGACCTTATCTCGTGCCTGCGCATCATGGCAGAGGTGGGTCGACGGTGCATTCCCGCCGGCGCCGGACGAGGTGACGTGCGGACGACAAAGGGGTGCTGCGGCCATAGGCTTACCACAACTGTCCACCGCCACGCTGTCGCCTCGGGCGGCACTCGGTTGCGGGGCTCCGGGCGACCTGCTACCTCCCTCCAGTCCCGGTTCTCCGGGTAAAAATCGCGCTCCAAGGCGCCCTATCGCCAGCGGGAAAAACCAGGCGGGAGGGCCTGAAACCGACGTCCGCACGCACCCGAGGCTCAATGGCCGAGAATGAGAAGCCGCCAGCGGCGCCCATCACCTACCGCCAGGCCGGTGTCGACATCGACGCCGGCAATGCGCTCGTGCAGGCGATCAAGCCGCTCGTCAAGGCGACGCGACGGCCGGGTGCGGACGCGGATCTCGGCGGTTTCGGCGGGCTGTTCGATCTCAAAGCCGCCGGGTTCCGTGATCCCATACTGGTGGCCGCCAACGATGGTGTCGGCACAAAGCTCAAGATTGCCATCGACACCGGACTGCACGACACGATCGGAATCGACCTCGTCGCCATGTGCGTCAACGATCTCGTGGTACAGGCTGCCGAGCCCCTGTTCTTCCTCGATTATTTCGCGTGCGGAACACTCGACGTCGGGGTTGCCCAGGCGGTTGTCAAAGGCATTGCCGACGGCTGCCGGATGGCCGGGGCCGCGCTGATCGGTGGCGAGACAGCAGAAATGCCCGGCATGTACCAGCCGGGCGACTACGATCTGGCCGGATTTGCCGTCGGGCGGCTGAACGCGGAGACACCTTCTGCCACGTGGCGACATCGTGGTGGGCGACGTTCTGATCGGATTGCCCTCGTCGGGCGTGCATTCGAACGGTTATTCGCTGGTGCGCGGCTGGTGAAGGAAGCCTGAAACTCGGCTGGCACGATGCGGCGCCCTTCGAGGGCAACCAGACGCTCGCCGCGGCCGTGCTGGAACCGACCCGCATCTACGTCAAGCCGCTGCTGGCCGCCTTGCGCGCGACAGGCGGCGGCGGACCCGGCGGCAGGCCATCAAGGCGCTGTCCCATATCACCGGCGGAGGTTTGTCGGAAAATCTGCCGCGCGTGCTGCCCGTCGGCGGTGGGAGCGCCCGTCGATCTCGACGCGCGATCAGGTGCCGCCTGTGTTCGGCTGGCTGGCGGCGAACCGGGCGGCTTGATGCCGCCGAAATGCTGCGTACCTTCAACTGCGGTATCGGCATGGTCGTCGTGGCTGACGCAGGCGCGCGCGGACGAGGTCACGGCGGCGCTGCGGGCGGCGGGTGAAGCTCCGACAGTGCTCGGCGGGTCATCCCCCGGGCGGAGAGCGCTCGACGCCAAGGGACGAGGCGACGCCTGGGCCGTGACGTACCAGGGACGCCTCGCGCTGGCGTAATGCGGGGCAAAAGCAGGCGCACTGAAGGCGGGAACACGAGACATGGCAAAGACGCGCGTCGGTATTCTGATCTCGGGACGCGGCTCCAACATGGCCTCGCTCATCAAGGCTGCGGAAGCGAGCGACTATCCGGCTGAGATCGTCACCGTCATCTCCAACCGGCCGGCAGCGGGCGGCCTTGCCGTCGCCGCGAAGGCCGGTATCCAGACCGTCGTCATCGACCACAAGGACTACGCCACGCGCATGGCCTTCGAGGCCAAGATGCATCAGGCGCTGCTCGACGCCGGCGTCGATCTCATCTGTAATGCCGGCTTCATGCGCATGTTGACGGGCGGTTTCGTCGACCGCTGGAAGAACCGGCAGCTCAACATCCATCCCTCGCTGCTGCCGTCCTTTCCCGGACTCGACACACACGAGCGGGCGCTGCGGGAGGGAGTGCGCATCCACGGCTGCACCGTCCACTTCGTGCGGCTGGAGATGGATACCGGGCCGATCGTGGCGCAGGCAGCCGTGGCGGTGATGCCAGGGGACACACCTGACACGCTCGGCGCACGGGTGCTGGAGGCCGAGCACCGGCTCTATCCGCACGCCCTGCGGCTCGTTGCCTCGGGTGCGGTGCGGGTGAGCGGCGAGGACATCCGCTTTGCTCCGCCGACAGATACTCCTGCGGCCCTGTTCAGTCCGCCACTGCGGCCGTGAGCACATCGCGCTGCCCCTTACACGGCCGCCGTGGACAGGCGGGCCCGCTACGGAATGAAGCCGTCAAGTTGCACATTCACCTGCATTTTCCCGACCTGTTAGCACCGCGTGCACGGTGCCAGCCAGCGGCGGTCACGGGTTAACCAACCCACCGAGCGAACGTCGCCCGTCAGGCCCTACGCGGCTACACGTCGGCTGGCGGCCCCCAGCCCAGCCGCACCCGCTCACGTCGTGGGCTGATCGGCTGGATGGACACTGCATGATGAGCGGTGCTAGGGAGCGGCAGGCTCGAAGACAGGGGCGCGAAACATTCCCTGCGCATGGGCGACTTGACGAAACCGCCAGCAAAGAGCGGTGACCGAAAAAGAAGCGCAACGTCCAAGGGAGACGCGCCCGCTCGAGGGATCCGAACCGAGGGACCTGCGAGGCGGGTGAATTCGTCCGAAACGGCGCGGCGATCTTTGCCACCGCGCACGGCCTGGAGACCAACGCAAATGAATGCCGTCGAAACACAAGCGCAGCTTCTCGGTGAGGAGCAGAGCGTCTGGTTCAAGCTGACGCCACTTCTCAAGGGCAATACCGAGAACCCGATGAGCATCCTATGCCAGATGGCGGAGCGCTACGGGCCGGTGATCCCGGTCAACATGGGCTCCGAGCGCGTCGTGTTGATCTCAGAGCCTGAGCTGTTCAAGCACGTGCTGGTGTCGAAGGCCGATAACTACATCAAGTATTTCGACGGACTGAAGCCGATCTTCGGCAAGTCGATGATCACCCATGATGGCGCGCTCTGGCAGAAGATCCGCATGCCGCAGCAGCCCGCATTCCATCCCGACGCGTTTGCCGACTACATCCCGTTCTTCACCCAGGCCATCAAGCAGAAGATGGAAGGCTGGGCCAGACACGCGAAGGCCGGCGATACCTTCGAGATGGTGGAGCAGACCTGGACGCTTGCCGCCGACATGATCTGCAAGGCGCTGTTCGATCGCGACATGCCATTCAACCCGCACGTCGTCTTCAAGTACGTGAAGACCTACACTGACGTGCAGGAGCACAAGGGCATCCGCCAGAAGAAGCAGTCGGGCGACGCCTACGAGGTCACCGAATTCGATGCGGCAAAGGCGATGGAGGCCTGGGCCGCAGTGCCGCCCGCCGTGATTGGAGCCGATCCGCGAGACCATCGCGAGAAGACGCTGTTGAAGCTCATTGAGGACTGCGTCGCCGATCCCGCCATTCCCGAGTTCGACCGGCAGCAGGCCGTCGACGAGATCAAGCAATACCTGTGGGCGGGAACGGAAACGACCGCGCTGACGCTCGCCTGGGCACTCTATCTCCTGTCAATCCATCCTGAAGCCGCACAACGCGTCATCAAGGAGAGCGAGGAGGTGCTGGGCGACCGCGAGCCGACCGCCGCCGACTATACTGCGCTCGTCTACACGCGCTCCGTCATCCAGGAGACCATGCGGCTTTATCCGCCCGTGTGGGGCCTGATCCGCGTCGCCGCCGGGGATGATGTCATCGGCGGCAAGGAGATCAAGGCTGGCGATCGCATCGTGCTGTTCGGCTATTCCGCGCATCATAATCCGCGGTTCTGGGACGAACCGGAGGAATTCCGCCCCGAGCGCTGGACGGACAAGTCCGCCAAGCGGCAGGTGAAGTACTCCTATATCCCGTTTGGCGCGGGCAAGCGCTCCTGCATCGGCGGCGCCATGAGTCAGGTGGAGAATACGCTGGCCTTGGCCCTCCTGTTGCGCCGCTTCCGGCCGGAGTATGTCGGGCCGGTGCCGGCCCCCATCAACGCCACGGTGACGCTGACGCCGAAGGGCGGGCTGATGTTCAAGGTGCATGAGCTGAGCTGAGGACAGGCCCACTGGCTGGCCGCGTCCTGGCGAGTTGCACCACTGTTGGACGGCAACACTACCCCGTCGCGCAAACGAGAACGGGCGGCGCCCGAAAGCACCGCCCGTAAGGCGCACCGCGCAGCAGCGTGGCACAACCACGCGATGAGCCGGTCAGGTCGGGTGGCCTGAAGGGCGGGCCACCGGTCGGTCGATCAAGCCACCTTCCGGTGCCGGACCTAATATTTCCAGTTCAATGGGCTCTGGATGAGCCCGGCCAACACTGCGCGCGGCGGGACCGCATCCGCATCGCCAGCGCCGCCGGACGTGTGGCTCTTGCACAGGGCATGGTCCACAGCGCGAGGCGACGACAGACGCCGCGCAAGCGGCGAGAGTGGTGCGAGCAGATGGCCAAGCCCGCTTGAACTCACTCCATCCACATCGAACACCCGTGCCGCTGTGGTCAACCAACGATCTCGTCAAGTCGGAAATTCAAGGCGATCTCGCGCTCGGCGGACGCCGGGCTGTCGGAACCGTGGGTCGAGTTCTCGCCCTTCGAGACCGCGAACTGCTTGCGGACAGTACCTTCGGCGGCCTGGGCAGGATCGGTCGCACCCATCACTTCGCGATATTTGGCGATGGCACCTTCACCCTCCAGCACCTGGAGTACGATGGGACCTGAGGTCATGAAGTCGACCAGCTCACCGTAAAAGGGGCGCGCAGCGTGCTCCTCGTAGAACTTCTCCGCCTGCGCCCGTGTCCAGCGCACACGCTTCTGCGCGACGATGCGCAGGCCGGATTTCTCAATGACGGCATTGATCGCGCCAGTCAGATTGCGGCGCGTGGCGTCCGGCTTGATAATGGAAAAAGTGCGCTCGATTGCCATTTTGGGTGTCTCTCGTCTCGTGCCTGTTCGGCGATTTGGCGGATTTCCTGTTGATCGCGGCGCCTTATAGCTGCCGGAACAGGCGCCAGCAAGCCAGCCGGCGCGGATTGTCCAACGCAGGCAAGGATTTCGCCGTGCAATTGCCGGGTTTATGCGCTCAACAGGGGCAAGCAGCGGCCTTCATGGCACGTCAAGCGCACTGCAATGGCTGGTCTGAGGCTTCAAACGCGGCGAAAAATCGGCTCCCAATCGGGGATGCCACGCCCCCTGCCGATTGACGCTGACGCGGGTTCGGACCAAAAAGTGCTCATATCGCGGCGAACTGCTGAGTCTGCAGGATCGCAAGCCGGGCACAGCGGGCACAGGCAGCCCGCCGGCGTGGCGTCGGGCATGGCGCAGCAGCAGCATGCAAGCGGGGATGGACAAGCCTCCATGACAGGCAACACGACGGACAACCTCTGGTATATCGCTCGTGACGGCCAGCAGCACGGGCCCATATCGGACACCGAGCTGCAGCTGTTCGTCACGAATGGCTACCTGCGGCCGACCGATCTCTTGTGGCGGCCTGGTTTCGCCGATTGGCGACAGGCGGATGCCGTATTCCCTGGACAGGTCGGGCGCGACGCGCTCCCCGGAACACCACCACGATCGGGCGACGGCTCACCCAACGATCCCCCGGCCGCAGCGCGGACCACTACTCCTTCTGCATCGCCGGCCTCCGGCCGGGGCGCGCAAGCTCAGCCGGATATGCAGAGGATGTCCGGTGGCGGTGCGCCCGCCGCGCAAGGGCAACCCGCGTCCACAAGCCCAGCCACGTCCGGCATGGCAGCCACGGCATCGAGCCCCGCGACAAGCACCTCCGCAAGTGCCGGCGCGGGCGCGCAGCGCTCGGTCGCCCAGCCTTATGCGACCGCAGCCGCCGGCGTATCCCCTGCCCGCTCGCCCGAGCAGCGCGCAACCAGCAGCGCACGCCCCACAGCGCAGCACACCGCACAAGACAACAAGTCGGCACCGCGCCCATCCGCACAGGCTGGCTCATATGCGGCGCCACTCGAACCGGCACAGATCTCCTCACCTGTCACGGAGGCTGGCGGATCAGGGCGCGGAATGCGTCTGGCGCTGGCGGGCGTTCTCGTCGCGCTGATCGGCGGCAGCGGCGCCTACCTGATCACCCACAAGGATGCGATCCTCGGCGTGGCCGGTCTCGAGGGCGGAAAGAAAGCCGAGGTTCCGGTGATCCGGGCCGAGACGACGCCAAAGCCGGCAGAGACGGCCGCGCTGCAAGTCGAGAAACCGAGACCACAGCCAGCCGCAATACCTGTCGTGCCGGGCGTCGTCACCACCATGCCCCCGGCACCGGCTACGAGCACCCCCGCGCCCAGCGACGCGAGCGCCAATACACAGGCCACACCCGATCCATCGACGCGGATCGCGGCAACGGAATCGGCGATCTCGCCGACGGCTGCGTCCGCCGATGCGGCAGCGGCCATGGACACCTACTACCAGAAGAGCAAGCTCTGGCAGCATATGAAGCGCGTCTATCCGGATTGGTATGGCGCGCGCATGGCCGAGGCTGCCGCCCTCGGTGGTGGAAACGAGCCTGCCCGGGATGCCACCAAGAGTCTGGTCGAAGGTCTCGTCGGCCTGCGCCGCAAGCATGCCGACGCTGCATTGCAGGCCGATATGGGACGGCTGAAAGCGATCGCGACCGCGTTCCTCGAGAACCTGCAATCGATGTCGGAAAACGGCGCTGATGCCTGCTACAGCTTCATCAGCCAGGGAGAAGTGAGCGCAAAAAGCGTGGACATGTTCCACCGGCCGCAGAGCGCTCCTGCCCTGGAAGCACAGGCGCTGGCGATCTTCGAAGCCATCGACGCGGGCACGGCGCGTCCGACGTCGCATGAGCGCCCGAAGAAGGGCGACTACGACGTGCTTGCCTCCGAGCTTGGAAAGCTCGGGTGGAGCCAGGCCGATCTGCAGCTCTTCGCCGATCCCAAGGCCCTGGCCAAGGCACCGCCGGCGCGGGTCTGCACGATGGTACGCGACTGGTTCAAAGCACACATTGCGATTTCTGATGCCGCCGTGCAGGAACGACTTTTGTTTGAGACGCTGCGCCCCGTCGTCGCCGGCTGAGTTGGAGCGCCTCTATGCAGACCGCCCTCAAGGTCGCCATGACCGCGCTGCTGGTCGTGGCGATCACCGAGGCCGCCAAGCGCTCGAGCCTCTTTGGTGCGTTGGTCGCCTCGCTGCCTGTGACCTCTGTGCTCGCGATCATCTGGCTGTGGCACGACACACGGGATAGCGAGCGGATCGCGTCGCTGTCTCAAGGCATCTTCTGGCTGGTACTCGCCTCGCTGGTGTTCTTCGTCGCATTGCCGGCGCTGCTGCGTAGCGGCTGGGGATTCTGGACGGCCCTTACAGCAGCTTCAGGTTTGACGGCGGCCGCCTATTTCGCCATGGTCCGCATCCTCGCACGCTTCGACATCGTCATCTGACCCAGGGCGCAGCGAGACCTCCAGCCCTGCGTGCCCGAGCAGGTTCAATCTTGGTGGGCTCGCCTCGGTCGGCGGTGGCCTGCTCCACGTCCTTGTTCAAGTGCCTCGATCACGCCTTCGATGGAATGGCGCGAGTTTTCCTCTCAGCCGATCGGGCTTCAGACGGCTCACCCGCACCCCATGCTGCACATCAACGAACTCGTCTATCGCATCGAAGGAAAGCCGATTTTCGACGGCGCGACGGTGGCCATCCCCGGCGGCCACAAGGTTGGGCTGGTCGGTCGAAACGGTGCTGGCAAGACGACGCTGCTGCGCCTCATCAATGGCGAGCTTTTCCCCGATGCCGGCTCGATCGGCGTGCCTCGCAATCACCGCATCGGATATGTCGCGCAGGAAGCCCCCGGCGGCGAAGCAAGCCTCATCGACTGGGTGCTGTCGACGGATGCGGAGCGTGCTGCCCTGTTGGCTGAGGCGGAATCGGCGACCGACCCGCACAGGATCGCGGAGATCCAGGTGCGGCTGCAGGACATCGGCGCGCATGCCGCGCCCGCACGCGCAGCGCAGATCCTCGCCGGCCTCGGCTTCGACGAGACGCGGCAGCGGCGGGCCTGTCGCGAGTTCTCCGGCGGCTGGCGCATGCGCGTGGCACTTGCTTCTGTCCTGTTCCTGGAACCGGAAATCCTGCTGCTCGACGAGCCGACCAACTATCTCGACCTGGAAGGCACGCTGTGGCTGGAGAGCTATCTCAAGAGCTACCCGCAGACGGTGCTGATCGTCAGCCACGATCGCGACCTGCTCAATACGGCCGTCAGTTCGATCCTGCACCTGGAGCGCGGACGCCTGACGCTCTACACCGGCGGCTACGACGACTTCGAGGAAACGCGTCGCGAGCGGCAGCGCCTGGAACTGAAGCTGAAGAAGAAGCAAGACGACGAGCGGCGGCGCATTCAGACGTTCATCGACAGGTTCAAGGCAAAGGCCACCAAAGCGCGCCAGGCACAGAGCCGCGTCAAGGCGCTGGCCAGAATGAAACCGATCGCGGAGCAGGTGGATGAGCGTGTTGCACCGTTCCTGCTGCCGTCACCAGAGAAGCTCGTTGCAAGCCCGATCCTGCGGCTGGAGAACGCCGCGGTCGGTTATGGCGACGATCCACCCGTGCTTACGAACCTCAACCTGCGCATCGACCAGGACGACCGCATTGCCCTGCTCGGCCAGAACGGCAATGGCAAATCGACGTTTGCCAAGCTCATCTCGGGCAAGCTGTCACCGACGCACGGCCAAGTGCTCGGCGCTGCACGCATCGAGGTCGGCTATTTCGCGCAGCATCAACTCGACGAGCTCAATCCGGCGGCAACACCCTACGACTACATGACGCGCCTGCTGCCGGACGCAACGGAAGCGCAACGGCGAACACGCCTGGGCACGTTCGGCTTCGGCATCGACAAGGCGGACACGAAGTGCGCCAACCTGTCGGGCGGCGAAAAGGCGCGGCTGCTGCTCGCACTCACCGCGTTCCATAAACCCCACCTGCTGATCCTCGATGAGCCGACCAACCATCTCGACGTCGATAGCCGCGAGGCGCTGATCCACGCATTGATGGCGTTCGAAGGTGCCGTCATCCTGATCAGCCACGACAGGCATCTGGTCGATGCCGTCGCGGACCGACTGTGGCTGGTGCGGAACGGAACCGTGACGAGCTACGATGGCGACATCGACGGATATCGCGCAGAGCTGCTGGCCGAGCGGGGCGGGCGCAACCGGCCTGGCAGCATGGAGGCGGAGCAAGACCCGTCAGGGGAGCGCAAACCTGCGGCATCGCGCGCGGATCAACGGCGCGCGGCGGCCGAGCGCCGCGCAGAACTCGCGCCGCTGAAGAAGGCGATGGACGCCGCAGAGCGCACAGTAGCGAAACTTTCCGACCAGATCGCGAAGCTCGACCAGCTGCTGGCGGACGGCAGTCTTTATGCGAACGATCCAGAGCGGGCACAGAAGACTGCCGTGGAGCGCGGATTGCTCGCCAAGCAACTCGCAACTGCGGAGGACGACTGGCTGATCGCAGGTGAAGCCTACGAGGAAGCGCGGGCGGCGTCTGACGCCTGACACGCAACACCGTTTGTCAATCGGCGGGCGGGGAATGTGATGGCGCTTGGCGCGCATCTCAAGACATGCGTGACCGATAAGCTCCTATTCCTGTTCCATGCATTGGATGCAGCTTAGCGTCGAGGTAAGGACGGTCCCAGAGGAGGAGCGGTGGGACGGTCTTGCGGGAGACCGTTCGGCGCGTTGAGGGACGCCGGCACTGCCGATCGCTCCTCCTCAACCTTCGATCCCCTTTTTCGATGTACGTTCGAGCGAAAAGCCGGAGTCAGCACGGCTTGAGCGGTAGCGCGCACTCTGGGGCACGCACGCTGCGCAGCTGCGAAACAAGCCAAGTTTTTGACGAACTGATCCGGCGGTCGCGGTGAAGCGCCATGTCACCTGGTGCTGCGCTCGCGGCAAGTTGAGCAGAGCAGCGTTGAAGGTGAGTTGACACCCAATCCGACCTGCCGCTTACATCCCTGCCGAACGGCTAGGTGGCGCCGATGAGCGGGCCGCCGCGAACCGTTGCACACAATTCCAGGCGGGGCGCATGAAGCTTCTGACATCTCCCACGACGCCGTTTGGGCGCAAGGTTCGGCTGGCCGCTGCCATCAAGGGCATCGAAAATCAGATCGCCGTCGAAAAGGCGGACACCAATCCTCCTGGAAATGCGGAACTCGTCACCAACAACCCGTTGGGCAAGATCCCGGTTTTAGTGCTCGACGACGGAACGCGGCTGTTCGACAGCCGCGTCATCTGCGAATACATCGACACGCTGGGAGCGGCTGATGCGCCGCGGCTGATACCTCAGACCGGGCCGGCGCGGTGGACGACGCTGACGCAGGCTGCGCTTGCCGACGGCATTGCGGAGGCTGGTATTCTCGTCTTTTACGAGACGCTGCTGCGACAGCCCAACGAGCGCAGCACCACGTGGGTGGCTCGGCAACAAGCCAAGGTGGACGCAGGACTGGACCATTTCGAGATGGCCCCGCCAAACTGGGATGGCGCTCCCGATTACGCAGGCATTGCACTCGCCTGTGCACTTGGCCACCTCGATCTGCGTCATGAGAAGCGCTGGCGGCAGGGACGTCCGCGTCTCGTCAACTGGCTACAACAATTCGAGAATGCAGTGCCGGCCTACGACACGACGCGACCGCCTGCTTGATTGCAGACCTGCTCGGCGCGCAGCGATACAGCGCTACGGGATCAGGAGGCAGGATGACTCATCGCTACGCGATCGTCTGATGCTCAGACTACCATGCGTCGTTGCAGCCGCTGCAGGGAACGAGCCAGCGCATCCTGACCGGACGATACCGGTGCTGCATCTTCCATTGGCACTTCGCCGGTATCGCGGGTCGACGGCATCTGCAGACTGCGTCGACGGGGCAATGGCTCACGTGCTTGCTCGGCCGCCGCCGGCAAAGCGGAGGTCGATTCTGCTGCACCAGCAGGCTCTGCGATAGGCGCTGGCGTCGGCTGCGCGCCTTCGCCGTGGAGCTGCTGCTCTTCCGTCTTCGTCTCGGCAACCTTGGCTTCAGACTGGTTGCTCTCTGCTTTTGTCGCGGTGACCGGCTCCGGAGACCATGGTGTGGCGGCCACAGCGATGCCGACGTCGCCGTCGAGCACGCGCAACTCACGCTTGATCTTGAGAACCCGGAACGTCTGCAGTCGTGACAGGCGCAATGCGGCACGCAATTCGTTGTTGTCGGTGCTGTAGGCGTCGATCATCCCGTAAAGGGCGTAGAGGACCAGAGAGCGGCGCGCCGCATCGGCGCTGAGCTGGTACTGGTCCTCCATATTCTTGAGGTTGAGCTGGTTCCCGGCGGGGTCCAGCATGTATCGGCACATCACGCCGGCTAGCTTCATCGACTCCTTGGTCGCCCAGGGGGCTTTCAGCGCATCGTCGAGCCAGACGTCGACGGCCAGCTCGAGGTCGGCGACCGAGAGTTCGCCTAAAGAGGCAAAGCGAATGCAACGCGTATAATTCATGACGTGCTCAAACCGTGTTGATCAATCATTACGAGCGGCTTGTTGCCGCTTCGCGCCGGCAATGTGCGCGCATTTTGCCCGGACACCTTTCCCCAGCAGGCCGGCAGGTTTCACTACCGATGACCGAACGCTTGATCTTGCTTGTCGAGCGCCCGTTTCGATCGGACCAGAAGTCGGCGCCTCACCGAGAACAATATGACACTTGTCTGCGAGAACCATTAACGACGGCGAGAAAGGCGCCGCCAATCAGATATTGGACATTGTTGCCTTGCCGGCAGGAACATCAGCTCGGCCAGCGCCCACGCGGCAGCAATCGGGCCCCGTCGAGCTGTCCCTGGTAGATGTAGATCCACGCCGCGACCGGCGTCTGTAGCACCGACAGGTTGGCAATCGGGGTGGCCGCGCAGACGATGCGTCTATATTCGCTCGTGTCACGGTGAGCAGGATCGATGCCCTCGTAACGGTCGAGCCAGGAGAATACAGCGTCTGGCGCTTCGAGCTCGCGCAACTCGCCATAGACCCGCGATACGACAGCTTCGGGTTTACTCGTGTCGTCCAGGCCGCAAGTCTCGTGAGCGCTCATACCCGCGATGCGTCCGTTGTCAGTGGCGGGTGCCGACACGCCCGCACCGGACCTACTTGCTACGAAACCGGGATAGGCACCCAGATCGAACAGCTGGCCGGTGACAAAGGCGGGGCCGACGATGCGGCCTGCAGCATCCAACTGCGCACGCTCACGGCGCCCCATTTCACTGCTGGCATGCGACATCAACGTTCCGTAGACGAACAACAATCGCGTCTCGGCTTGCATGCTTCACCTATACGGCGGTCTGTGGGGATCGTGCGGGGCCTCATCCATATCCCCGACAAGTGCCCAGCGTCCATCGACACGCCCAGCGACTTGAACACTGTGGGCCCTGGCCCGTCTCCTCCAGGTCGACGACCGGCACGCACACCCTGGTGCGGCGCATCACACGATCTCACACATCTCTCACACCACACTCACCGGCCTTTGGTTCGCATGTGACCTGGGCTTTGGGCATAGTCCTCTTCAACGAGACACGGAACACACAGCAAGCAACGCTGGAAAGAAAACGATCATGGGCTCCGCCTTCCGCTTCCTCGCAACTGCCACACTCGGCTCGACTGTCGTGATGGCGCTCATCCTCATGGCGACCGCCGTACCGGCGGATGCACGGTTCAGCACGTCGCGCGCCGCTGAAATCTATACCGGTCTGGTGGCCGACACGGCGGTGGGTGGATATGACCCTGTCGCCTACTTCACGGCCGGCAAAGCGATACCGGGCTCCGTCGACATCACCCTGCAACACGACGGCGTGATGTGGCGGTTTGCGAGCGAGTCCAACCGCGATGCCTTCGCAGCGGATCCTGTACGTTACGCTCCTCAGTTCGGCGGCTACTGCGCCTTTGCGATTGCGCAAGGATCGATCGCGAAGGGCGATCCGGAGGCCTGGAGCATCGTCGATGGCAAGCTCTACCTCAACTATGACGCACGGATCAAAGCCACCTGGCTGAAGGATGCCAAGAACCTGATTGCCAAAGGTGAAAAGAACTGGCCGGCAGCTCTGGAAAGATCCTGATCACTTCAGCTCCCACTGCCAGCCGACGATACCTCGAAAAGTTCGGTGCGCCGCCCCCCGTCCCTCCCCTGCAGGCGCACCCAAAACGACCGGGCTTCGCACCCTTCTCCCCAGGACGATGCGAAGCCCGGTCCCATTTTTTTTGGGGGGATGCCGGGACTGCGCATGACGTGGCTCGAAAGGCGAGACTCGGGCCGTGACATGAACCCGCCGACTCTGCGCCGCCGCCTTCAGTTCAATTTCCGAAAGCCCTTGCCGTAAACGCCTTGCGCGAACTTGCTGCCGGGCTTGACCGGCTCTGGCCCATCCTCACGCTCGAAATCAAGCAGGTACACATCGCCTACGCCGTCCCGGAACGAGGGCGTAACGCGGACCTTGATGCGCGCGGTGTCGGATCCGCCAACGGTATCGCCATCGTTGACCACGGGACCGTTGGTGATCAGGTAGTCGGCAAGATTGTTGACGAAGATGAGTGCGTCTTGTGGCTCCATCGGCGCGGAGTTTGCCTCGATCTCCTTGAGGCCGAAGGCATCCATCCCGAGCGTCGAGACGATCGTTCCGCCCTGGCCGTCACCAGAGAGCTGGATCAGCACCCACAGCCGCACCGGGAGCACCTGCTCCTGTTGGAACTTATGGAACTCGCCTGCGAACTGGTTCGCAGAGACGAGAACATTGCCCCAGGACACGGCCATTGCGGGAAGCTGATCAACGAGTTCCCGCACGACGAGCGTCTGCTTTACGTGCGCATCAAGACGACTGGACTGATCCCACGATGAGGAGACGATCACATGTGCCTGATTGTTCTGCATCGTCTGGGCCGCCTCTGGCCACCACCAGGCGCTCTCTGCCCAGCCTTGCCAGTGGTGTTTCGGCAGTGGTGCGTCGATCAGCCCGGTGATCAACAGCGCGCCATCGCAAGGCACGACCTGCGCTGCACCCTCTGCTGGCAGGATCTCGCCGATGTTAAGCAGATCACCAAAACGCTCCTTGAGGCGCTCCAGATCCGGCATCTGGGCACGCTCCAGGAAGATCATCGACAGGATCTGCCTGGGCCGTTGCCCTTCCTCGTCCGCCATCGCCGTCGCCTCCCGGTTTTTTGATCGTTTGACCGGGTTAGCACAGCGACCAGAACCAAAAACCCCCGCAGATTGCCTCACGGAGCGCTCTGCAGGGGTCCTGGTCGGCATCGTGGCGAATCACGACGGAAGCGGCGTTGGCGCCGGAATAGAAGCGATCAGCAGCAGCTGCCACTGGTGCTTGCTCCGGGAACGGCGGGCTCGTCGAACGGCAGATTGGAACCGCAGCCGGGGAAGATGCCGTAGTGGGTCGAGAAATCGCCGATCGCATCGAAGAAGGTCGCGAAGCGGCTTTCCATCAGCATGCGATAGGTGTTGCCGCAAACGGGGAAGACGCGGCCCTTCTCAATGCGGTGATGGCCATCGAGTTCGAAGGCATCCTCATGGCCGGGAATGCCGCCCTTGTAGACGACGGCCTGACCGTAGTCCTCGCACCGCGTCTCCAGCCCGGCGATGTTGAAGAGCCGATAGGTGGCGGAAAAGAAGCGCGCGTTGCCACACTTGGCCGCCAGCACCGGATCGTCCACGGAGAGTGGACGGGAGGTGACGAGGCGCGCATCGGCGAAACCTGCTTCGCGCGCGACGTCGAGGAAGTCGCCCCAGTAGAGTGCGCCGCCGAGACACTCGCCGAGGAGAACCGGATCGTCCTTGACGGCTTGCGGCAGGCGGCGATCGGCATAGACGTCTGAGAAATACATCTCGCCGCCGGGCTTCAGCAGCGAACGTGCGCCCTGCAGGACCGCGTTTTTGTCGGGCGACAGGTTGATGACGCAATTGGAGACGATGACATCGAAGGACGCCTGCTCCAGTCCGAGCTTGTCCAGCTCCTCGATGTAGCCTTCCTTGAACTCGACGTTCGAGCAGCAGTAGCCGAACTTCTGCTTGTGCCAGTCAACATGGCGGCGCGCCACCTCGAGCTGCTCGGCCGTCATGTCGACGCCGACGACGCGGCCCTTGGTGCCAACCATCTGCGCGAGGACATAGACGTCCTGTCCCGCGCCACAGCCGAGGTCCAACACGCGCGCGCCTTCCAAATGCTCCGGCGCCACGAAGCCGCAGCCGTAGTATTTGGCTCGCACCTCATCATGAACGTTGGCAAGCGCCTCGCGCAGGCCGGCCGGCAGAGCACCGGGCGTGCAGCAGGCGCTGGTCTTCAGATCGTCGCTGGTCGAGAGAACCTTGCCGTAATACTCGCGGACCAAATCCTTGGTCTTGGTGTGCTCGTTCATGAGTGCTCCCCTGTCGGTCGAATGGCTCCGGGCGGCCGCGGTCTGCAATCGAGCATTTGAGCACAACGAGACACAGGCGGCGCAAGCCCGCTGGGCAATCTACGTGTTAGGCGGCCCAAGCATTACGAAGCCTGGGTGGTGGATGCAGAACGATCGAGTCCGATATACGAGCGTGGCCGGAATGCCGCGCCGGAAAAGTGTGCACCGCGCAACCAACCGGTCTGGTGAGGTGTCTCGCAATTGCCGACCCAGGAATTGCGACAGGTTCGTCCTCGGCAATTGCGAAATGAAGACCACACTAAGCCACTGATTTTGCTAGTGCCGTCCAGAATCGCAAAGATCGAGGCGAGGCCGCAGCAACGACGTCGCCATTATCGGTTCAAGACAGTGGCGCTCAGCCCGCAATCTTGGAGAAATCGGCGACGTTGAGTGTGGCCGCGCGGATCTCGTTCAGGAGCTTCAGCCGGTTCTCGCGCAGTTTCTTGTCGTCGGCGTTAACGATCACATCGTCGAAGAACGTATCGACGGGTGCGCGCAGCTCGGACAGCGCACGCATGGCGCCCTCGAAATTCTCGACATTTATTGCGGCAATCGTATCGAACTTCACCTTGGCGATGGCTGCGGCCAAATCGCGTTCGGCCGGCTCGACCAGGAGCGGGCCCGCCACATCGCCATCGTAACGCGTCTTGTCCTTCTTTTCCTCGATCGCGAGGATGTTGGAGGCGCGCTTGACGCCCGCCAGGAGGTTGGTGCCGTCTTCGGTCTGGAGGAATCCATCCAGCGCCTCGACGCGTTTGACGATCAAGGCCAGATCATCCTGGCCGGAGAGCGCGAACACGGCATCGATCAGATCATGGCGCTTGCCGGCATCGCGCAGGTAGACCTTGAGGCGGTCAGCGAAGAAGGCGAGGAGATCCGCAACGAGATCTTCGCGCGCCAAAACCTCGATCTGGCCGATGTCGCTCTCGAATACCTTCTCGATGTACTGCTCGACATAGTGGCGCAGGATTGTGCGCACGAGCGGCACACGCAAATCGTTCTCCAGAACGATGCGGATGATGCCCAGCGCGGCGCGGCGGAGCTGATAGGGATCGCCGGAGCCAGTTGGTTTCTCACCAATCGCCCAGAACCCGACAAGGGTGTCGAGCTTGTCGGCGAGCGCCACGGCAATTGCAACCGAATCGCCGTCCTCCTCCTTGGGCACCGTGTCAGAAGCACCCTTGGGCTTGTAGTGCAGCTCGATGGCCCGCGCGATCTCCGGCTTCGTGCCGGCCTTCTCCGCATAGTAGCGGCCCATCAGGCCCTGCAGCTCGGGAAACTCTCCAACCATGCCGGAGACGAGATCGGCCTTGCAGAGCTGAGCGGCGCGACGGGCGTCGTCCGGGTCGGCATCCACGGCGCCAGCGATCTCGTGGGCCAGCTCGGCAATGCGCTCCACGCGCTCCTTCTGCGTGCCGAGCTTCTCGTGGAACGTAATCCCGTCGAGCGCCAGCTCCATTTCGTCGAGCGGCTTCTTGAGATCCTGGTCCCAGAAGAATTTGGCATCCGACAGCCGCGCCGCGATCACCTTCTCGTTGCCGGCGATGATCTCCTTGCCGTCGTCCGTGGGAATGAGATTGGAGACCAGCAGGAAACGGTTCGCCAGCTTGCCGGTCTTGGGATCGCGCAAGGAAAAGCACTTCTGATGCTGTTTCATCGACGTCATCAGGCATTCGGCCGGCACGTCGAGGAACGTCTTGTCGAACGACCCCATGTAGACCGTCGGCCACTCGGCGAGACCCGCATTCTCGGCAACGAGCGCCTCGTCCTCGATCCAATCGAGCTTGGCCTTGCCGGCGATTTCGCGCGCCTGTTCAGCGATCGCCGCCTGGCGCTCGGAGGCCGGCAGCAACACTTTTGCCGCCATCAGCTTCTTGCCGTAGTCCTCGAAGCTCTCGGCGTGGATCGCATCGCGGCCGTGGAAGCGATGCCCTCGTGTCGCGTCACCACTTTTGACGCCTGCCACCTCGAACGGCACAACCTTGCCACCGAGCAGACACAGCACGGAATGGATCGGCCGGACCCACTGGAAGGTGGACGAACCCCAACGCATGGATTTCGGCCAAGGGAACTTGCCCATGATCTCAGGCACTGTCTCGGCGACGATGTCGGCGGCCGCGCGGCCAGGCTTTTCGATCTTGGCGACGTAGTAGTCGCCCTTCTTCTCGTCCTTGACGATCTCGGCATCCTTGATCGAGCCGAGACCCGCCGACTTCACAAACCCTTCGACGGCCTTCTCCGGCGCGCCGACGCGCGGGCCCTTGCGCTCTTCGGAGATGGCGGGCGACTTTGCCGGAACATTTGCCACCGCCAGCGTCAGACGCCGCGGCGTGGCAAAGCTCAGCGCCTCACCCACTTCCAGACCGCGCGCCTTGAGCCCGTCGACGACGAGACGCTTCAGGTCATCGGCGGCGCGGCCCTGCATGCGGGCAGGGATTTCCTCGGAAAAGATCTCGATCAGCAGTTCGGACATGTGAATTTTCGGCAGTTGGGCAAGCGTTTCAGTTGGCGGGCTGTGCGGCCGGCACGGCGGTGGGATCCTTGGCGCCCAGCACCAGGTGGCCGATATCGTCGGTGGCTCCGGTCGCCATCAGATAGCCCGTGCCGACGAGGAGCAGGGCTACCGCGAACAGGAAGACCGGCCGCTGGCGGCGCAACATGATCCAAGCGATCAGCAGCAACGGAATTGCGAGGACCAGGGCACCAACGAGCTTTGCGGTGAGCATGGGCGGTCTCCAGCGACGTCGGCAGACGAGGGCGGCAGCGCCGCCATCAGGGCACCGCTTCCGTCTGTGGCCCTGTCTAGCGCAGGGGGGGGCGAACCGCCACGATTTGTTTGGGTGCGGCTGCACCTCCGGCAGAGGCGAGCGGGTTAGAAAGTCCGGATGTGGCGGACACCCGAAAAGACGCCAGATGGCTAGGCCGACCCTAATTGAACACCAGAGCGAGGATCGCCAGCAGGAGCGCTGCGGCCAGGAACATCCAGAGCACCAGCCCAGCGGTTGCGACGCCGGCGTAGGCAAGACCAGCAACCAGGCCAAGCGCGGCCAGCCAACCGAAAAGGCGCGGATAGATGGAGCGCGGCCAACGGCGCCAGACGATAACTCCAAGCACGATCGCCGCGATGGCGATGAGCGTCGCCTCACCCACCTTGCGCGGATCGGACAGGATGCTCCAAAGCCCGGCCTCGAGCGATACGATCAGGACAGTTCCCAGCGCCGTGATCAACGAGCAACCCTTCCCATTCCCGTCTTTAGCGACGTGCAACCCCGTGATTGTCGGCAAGCGACCGATTACGGGACAGCAGTGCACGTTTGCGCAGCACTTGCTCAATACTTTTTTCAGTCGTTTGACGAATAGTTGCGACTGAGATCAGTTTGCGGACCTGTTTCATGTTCCAGAACGAAAGCTCCAACGACCAGAAGATCCTCGTCGAGCTCGTCTTGCTGGACGGCCGCCGCTTGAAGGGCAAGGTGACGGTGCCCTACGGCTCAGTGCTCGTCAAACAGCTGAACGGCACCAACAAGTTCCTGGAGTTCGAGGACATCGACGGTACGCAGAAATTCGTCGCCAAGGATGCCGTGGCCGAGCTGGTCGAGGCGAGGGTGAGAAAGACACCGAAGCTCGAGCCGTCCAAGGCGATGGAAAGCGACAATCCTTATGCCGTGCTCGGTGTGCCGCCGGACACCAGCCACAACAAGGTGCGCGCGGCCTATGCGCGTCTGGCCAAGCTCTACCACCCCGACCAGTTCAACTCGGTGACGTTGCCGCCGGAGGTGCATGGCTACATGACGGCCATGTTCGAACGCATCAGCTCGGCCTACACCGAACTCAAGGCCCGGGAGATGGCAGGCGCTGCGGAATAGAGGCTGCGCGACGACCGCGGCCACTTGCGCGCTCGCCGCCTGACGCCACCTTTCAGTTGTTTTCCACTGAGCCATGTCAGCACCGCGACGACAACGCGGTTGCATTCCGATGCGTCTCCGCAAGAAAATGGCGGAGATGACGGACAACCGACCAGCCAACCCGGTGCCGGGCAAAGACCCGGCGGATCTGCACGCCAACGGCCGTGCCCGCTCGCCTGCACGGCGTACCGGCATGGCGGGCGTGCTCGGTAGCGCCACACTGGCCGTGCTCGGAGCCGTTGTCATGCCTCCGCTCGCCCACGGCGAGGACGTGGCGGGTCGCGTCTGCCACGATGCCCCGATCATGGCGCGTGGCGAGCCCTCCCGGTTCGAATGGCTGGCCAGGACCAAGGCACGCGCAAACTGGCGGCACAAGGTCCGCTCGACACCAGGGCTCGGCACTGCCTACTCGGACTGGAAGGCGGCCGCAAACCTTGAGGACTCATGCCTCAGCGGACCGCAGGGAACGGTCTGCATACTGACGGCTGTCCCCTGCCGCAAATGAGCTACGGTGATTTGGGCAAGGGTTTCGCCGGCAAATCTTGCCGGCCCCACCCCAGTAATCCATTGATGATGAAAATCTTTTTCTCATTCTCCCGCAGCGCGACTTAATTTGTGGCCCGGCTTGCTTGACGTTTGCCGCCAATGAGCGCATTCATACCCAAACAAAATGAGCGTTCGTTTTGTTCGTTCTGATGCGAACCCTACGCCAGGGCACCGCGTTCTGTGAAAGTCGAAGCGCGAGGCAAATCGAGGAGCGGGGTGGACCGAAACGCAAGGCCGCAACCACCGCCAGCGAGCCTTCGGGTTGCCACGACGACATGGGGTTCCGGCCACTGATCCGAACAAACGGGGACTGATGCCTGCACAGGGCACTCGCTACCCCGGAAACGGATGGAACTGAACCGAACAGGAACGAGCGAAGCTGGAGCAGCGCCAGATGCCTAAACTCAAGCCCGACACACAGCGCGCCCGGCGCGAGGCCATACTCGATGCTGCTGAGATCTGCTTTGCACGCTCAGGTTTCCATCGCTGCACCATGCACGAGATCTGCAAGGAGGCTGGCATCAGCCCCGGTGCGCTCTATGTCTATTTCGCGTCGAAGGAAGACCTCATCGCCGGCCTTGCCGAGCGTGACCGCAGTGAATTCCAGGAACGCATCGCGCCGATCGGCGGTGCGCGCGACATCCTCAACGCTCTACGCGCGATCGGCGAGCAGTACTTCGTCGAGGAGCCCAAGCACAAACGGCTGATGTGCGTGGAGATCGGTGTCGAGTCGACGCGCAACGAGAAGGTCGGCGAGATCTTCCGCTCTGTCGATCAACACATCCACAACAGCTTCCGGGAGCTTTTTGAGCGTTTGGAGGAAGAAGGGCGCATCGCACCCGATCTGGACGCGGAAACGCTCGCGCAGCTCCTTTCCGTGATCGGCGACGGGATGATGTGGCGCCGCGCCATCGACCCCGACTTCAAGCCCGACACACTGATGCCGGCCGTAACCGCACTTGTCGGCTCCCTGCTCAAACCAACGGACACAGGCGCGACCGCCGCCGCCAACGATGATCTCAACAGCGCCGAGCAGGCCGCTGCGCACCTGAACGAGGACATGCCATGAAGACGCGCACCAAGATTGCGCTTGCCGGGCTCGTGCTGGCAGCCGCCGCAGGTGCTGGAGCCTATCATCAGGGCTTGCTGACGGCACCGCTGGCGAGGCTTCATGCCCCGACAGAAATGCCCGCGCCGAAGACCGCCGCGACTGCAACTTCCGCGATCGCGCCAGCGATCACCGTGGCAAAGGCGACGCGTGCAGCGCTGCGCGAAACAGTGCTCGTGACCGGCTCGCTGGTGGCGCGCGAGGAGATCATGGTCGCGCCAGAGGTCGAGGGCCTGCGCGTCATCGATCTCAAGGCGGACATCGGCGATCGGGTGAAACGTGGCGACGTGCTCGCCGAACTGGAGCGTGAGCAGCTGGAGGCCCAGCTTGCCCAGAACACTGCGGCGCTCGCGCGGGCCGAGGCTACCATCGCCCAGGCCCGTAGCATGATCGAGCAGGCCGAAGCGGCGGTGGCAGAGGCCGAGGCCCAGTTCGAGCGCGCCAAGCCGCTCAGAAGCTCCGGCTACCTGTCGGAAAGCGTTTATGACCAGCGGGCAGCAGCGGCGCGGACCACAGCGGCGCAGCTCGTCTCCGCACGAGACGGTTTGAAGCTTGCCGAGGCCAGCAAGCAGGAGGCGGAAGCGCGTGGACGCGAGATCTCGTGGCGGCTTGCCAACACCCAGGTGAAGGCACCGCGCGACGGCATCGTCAGCCGCCGCACTGCGCGGATCGGTGCGCTCGCCACCGGCGTGGGCGAGCCCATGTTCCGGATCATCGCGGGCGGCGAGATCGAACTCGAAGCGAGCGTGATTGAGAGCGACCTCGCGCGTATTGCTCCAGAACAACCCGCAACAATCGATGTGGCCGGTGCGAGTGACGTCACCGGGCATGTGCGGCTCATCTCGCCCGAGGTCGACCGGGCCACGCGGCTCGGCACCGTGAAAGTGCTGATCGGCGACAGGCCGGATCTTAGGATCGGCGCCTTCGCGCGCGCGCAGATCGCCACGCGGGAAGCGAGCGGCATCACCGTGCCGTCGGCGTCGCTCATCTACGGGCCGCAGTCACAGCCCAGCGTCCTGTTGGTACGCGGCGATGTCGTGGAACGCCGCGAGGTCAAGACCGGCCTGCGCAGCGGCGACATGGTGGAGATCGTGGCCGGCCTTGCCGAGGGTGATCTGGTCGTGGCGAAGTCCGGCACGTTTCTGCGCGAAGGCGATCACGTCAGGCCGATGACGCCTGACACCAAGATCAGCGAGGCGCGGTGATGGACCTCAACTTCTCCGCGTGGTCGATCCGCCGGCCGGTGCCGTCACTGGTGCTGTTCATGGTGCTGCTGACGATCGGCGTCCTCAGCTTTCAGTCGTTGCCGGTCACGCGCTTTCCCAACATCGACATTCCCGTCATCCAGGCCCAGATCACGCAGGCCGGTGCCGCGCCCGCGGAACTCGAGACGCAGGTGTCGAAGCGTGTCGAGGACGCGATCGCCGGCATCACCGGCGTCAAGCACATCACCTCGACCATCACCGAAGGGGTGTCGCAGACCGTTGTCGAATTTCGCCTGGAAGTCGACGTCGACCGCGCGCTCAACGACGTGAAAGACGCCATCTCGCGCGTTCGCAGCGATCTGCCACGGACGATCGATGAGCCAATCGTGCAGCGGATCGAGGTGGAGGGGTTGCCGATCGTCAGCTACGGTGCCTTCTCGCCCGGCATGACACCGGAAGAGTTGAGCTGGTTCATCGACGATGTCGTCAAGCGGCGGCTGCAAGGCGTCAAGGGCGTCTCCGCGGTCGATCGCGTCGGCGGCGTGACGCGCGAGATCCGCATTTCGCTCAATCCGGACCGGCTGCTCGCCTATGGCATCACAGCGGGTGACGTGAACCGGCAGCTCAGGGCCACAAATGTCGACCTTGCGGGCGGGCGCGGCGAGGTCGGCGGGCGCGAGCAGGCAATCCGCACGCTCGCGGGCAAGACGAGTGTCAAGGAGCTGTCAGAGCTGAAGATCGCGCTGCCGGGCAACCGGCACGTGCGCCTCGACCAGCTCGGCAGCGTCACCGACAGCTTCGAGGAGCCCCGCACATTCGCGCTCGTCGATGGGCGACCGGCGGTGGCCTTCCAGATCAGCCGCGCGAAGGGTGCGAGCGACACGGTCGTGGAGCGCGACGTCTCGACGGAAATCGAACGCATCAAGGCGGACCATCCTGAGGTCGACATCCGCGAGATCGACAACACCGTCAACTACACGATGCGCGCTTATCACTCGACGATGAAAATGCTGCTGGAGGGTGCGGCCCTCGCCATCTTCGTCGTGCTCGTGTTCCTGCGCGATTTGCGCGCCACCGTCATCGCTGCGATTGCGCTCCCGCTGTCGATCATCCCCGCCTACTGGGCGATGGACGTGCTCGGCTTTTCGCTCAACCTCGTCACGCTGCTGGCGATCACGATCGTGATTGGCATTCTGGTCGACGACGCGATCGTCGAGATCGAAAACATCGTGCGGCACATCCGCATGGGCAAGGCGCCCTATCAGGCGGCGCTGGAGGCCGCCGACGAGATCGGCCTCGCCGTGATCGCGATCACCACGACGATCATTGCCGTGTTCGTGCCGGTGAGCTTCATGAGCGGGATCGCCGGCCAGTATTTCCGCAGCTTCGGTCTCGTCGTCGCCTTCGCGGTGTTCTTCTCATTGCTGGTCGCGCGGCTCATTACGCCGCTGCTGGCTGCCTATTTCATGCGGTCAACAGGGCACGAGGACAAGGAAGGCTGGCTGCTGCGAAGCTACACGCGGCTCGTCGCCTGGTCGGTGCGCCACCGCATCATCACTGTGTTTCTCGGCCTTTTCATCTTCGCCGGCTCGGTCGGCAGCTTCTTCCTGCTGCCTAACGGCTTCCTGCCGGTGGAAGATTCCGGGCGCATCCTGCTTGCCGTGGAGCTGCCGCCCGGCGCGCGCATGGAAGAGACGGAGAAGGTCACAGCGGCCATTGCAGCGCGTGTCGATAGCCGCGAGGACGTCGAAAGCGTGTTCGTGATCGGCGGGCAGATCCTCGGCTCCGGCAAGGAGGTGCGCAAGGCGACACTGGTGCTCACGCTGGCACCGGGTGAAAATCGCAAGCTCAAACAGGCCGCCATCCAGGAGGAGATCGGCGCCGCGCTGCGCGATGTGCCCGACATCCGCTACTGGTTCCTGCAGGACAACGGACAGCGGCAGGTGCAGCTTGTAGTCGCCGGGCGTGACGGCGCCGCGGTCGACCGGGCCGCAGCGGAGCTGACCAGTCAGGCGAAGACCATTCCGACGTTGCTCAACGTCGTTTCGACGGCCGAACTCGACCGGCCCGAACTCCGTGTTGCACCGCGCGCCGACCTCGCCGCCGAACTGGGTGTTTCCACCGAGGCGATTTCGGAGGCCGTGCGCATCGCCACCATCGGCGACATCGGCGCCAACCTGGCGAAGTTCGACGTCGGCGACCGGCAGGTGCCGATCCGCGTGCAGCTCGAGGAAGGCGCGCGCGAACGCATCGATCTGCTACGGGCGCTGAAAGTGCAGACCGCCGCTGGCAACGCTGTGCCGCTATCGGCGGTGGCGACGTTCCAGTTCAGCCAGGGGCCGACATCGATCGACCGCTATGATCGCGAGCGGCGCGTGCTGATCGGCGCCGATCTCGTCGGCACGACACCGCTCGGCGATGCCGTCGAGGCGATCTTCGCACAGCCTGCCGCCAAGGCGCTGCCCAGCGGCGTGACGCTGAAGCAGTTTGGCGATGCGGAGGTCATGAAGGAAGTGTTCGAGAGCTTCGGGCAGGCGATGAGTGCCGGCATCATGATGGTCTATGCCGTTCTCGTGCTGCTGTTCTCGAGCTTCCTGCAGCCGATCACGATCCTGTTCTCGCTTCCGCTGTCGATCGGTGGCGCGATCGTTGCCCTGGCGCTGACCGGCAATCCGATCTCGCTGCCGGTGGTGATCGGCATCCTGATGCTGATGGGCATCGTCACCAAGAACGCCATCATGCTGGTCGATTTCGCCGTCGAGGAGATCCGTCGCGGCGTGCCGCGGCTGGAGGCGATCGTCGACGCGGGACGCAAGCGCGCGCGGCCTATCATCATGACGACGATCGCCATGGTCGGCGGCATGCTGCCACTGGCGCTGGCGCTGGAATCGGGCGGCGAGTTCCGCGCGCCGATGGCGATCGCGGTGATCGGCGGGTTGATATCCTCGACGCTCTTGTCGCTGATCTTCGTGCCAGCGGTGTTCATCCTGGTCGACGATCTTTCCGCATTAGCATGGCGCATTTTCAGCCGCTTCGTCGGGCCGAGCGGTGCTGGTGATCAGGCTGTTGCGGAGACGCCAGCGGCGAACGCGACGCAGGCCAATTCGGCCAATGTCGCCGCCGCCCAGTCCACTGCTCCGGCGGAATGAGTTTTTCCGAATGTCCTATGGGTGTGGCGCAAGAAAAGCTTATGTGGAAGCGCCCATCATTGCGGGGCATTTCTGGAAAGGTGAAACGCCATGTTCGATGCCAAGAGTCTTCTCGAAGCCCTTGTGACCGGTGGCGCGCAGCGCCAGGGAACGCCTGCCGGCGGTGGTCTCGGCGACCTGCTCGGAGGTCTGCTGGAGGGGCAAAGCGGCAGCCGGCCAGCCGCCTCGGGTCGGTCAGATCAGGCGGGCGGCGGCCTGGAGGATCTGCTGCGTAACATGCTTCCGTCCGGCGGCGGCAGCGCTGGAGCGGGTGCGGGCAGCTCTGCTGGCCCCGGCGGCTTTGGCGGTCTGGGTGACATTCTCGGCAAGTTGCAAGAGCAGATGGGCGGTAACGCCGGCACCGGCAGCGCAGGCGGTCACCCAAGCGGTGGCGGCATTACCGACATTCTTGGCGAAATCTTCGGACAGGCGACCTCCGGAGCGAAGGAAGGCGCCTCGCGCATTGGCGAAGCGACAGGTGCCCGCGAAGCACTTGAGAAGATGACGGGCGGCAAGTCTGCCGACGATCTACTGGCGCAGCTCAAGGACCTCATCTCAAACAATCAGCTCGGCGCCGGCGCGGCGCTCGGCGGGCTCGGTGCGCTGGTGCTCGGCACGCGCACGGGGCGGTCGCTGGCGACGACCGCAGCCAAGGTCGGCGCGCTGGCGCTGATCGGCGGTCTCGCCTATCGCGCCTACCAGAACTATGCCAACGGGCAGGCACCGACCATCGATCGCAACTTCGTGCCGGAGGCCGCGCCGTCAGGCTCGGGCTTCGAGCCGGCATCGGTCACCAACGGACAGGCCACGCTCTACATCCGGGCTATGATCGGTGCGGCGGCAGCCGACGGGCGCATCGATGCCAACGAACAGCAGAAGATTTTGGGCAGCCTCGGACAGGTGGGCCTCGACCGCGGTGCGGAAGAGTTTCTCGCCGCCGAACTCAACAACCCCATTTCCGCAGTGAGCCTCGCCCAGGCGGTCGGCAGCGAGCAGGAAGCGGTGCAGGTCTACACCGCCGCGCGCATCGCGATCGACCCCGACACACGCGGCGAGCAGGCCTTCCTGCAGGAACTTGCGCAGCGGCTCGGCATGCCCGACGCGTTGAAAACGCATATCGATGCGGCAGCAGTAAGCGCCGCGGCCTGACGCGGCCAAAGCCGAACGCATGACATGAACAAGGCCGCCACGGCAGCGTGGCGGCCTTTGTCTTGATTCTGGAATTGCCTGCGCAATCGAGCGTGCCCTACACGCAAAGCTTGGAGCGACTTGCCGACGCTCCTCGCTGCCCTCACTCCTTGGCTTCGGCCGTCTCGGGATGGGCGAAGAATACGTCGACGCGCATGCCGGTCACCAGCTCGCTGGCGTCATCAAGTGTTGCAACGACCTCCAGCACGTCAACGTCATTGGGGCGGCGTGGACCGCGCGTGACGATGTTGGGTGCGCCGAGCGCCGTGGCGATGGCTGTGACGCGACCGGTGAAGTCCTTGTCGGCGAAGGCATCGGAACGGACGATGACGCGCTGGCCGAGCCGCACCTTGCCGATGTCGCGCTCCTCGACCTCCGCACGCACCTTCATCTGCGTCAGATCACCAAATGTGACGAGAGGCAGCGGCGAACTCGGACCGGCAAGCTCGCCGACCTTTGCATCGACGCGGAGCACCGTGCCGCCCGAGGGAGCGCGAACGCGCGTGCGCTCCAGCGCCTGATAGGCGAGCCGCAGATCCGAACGCGCCTGGGTGAGTGCCGCCTCGAGGCGATCGGGCAGCGGCATGCCCTCCTTGCCATTCACTGTTGCCAGCTCTGCGCGTTTATCCTCGACCGCCTTTTCGGCATCTTTGACGGCCTGACGCAGGTTGACGAGGATGGTGGTATCTCCACCGACCCGCAGCGCCGCCAGGCGGCCGTCGAGATCCTGCCGCGCCTTGAAGAGCGCGCGATCGGCCTCTTCGGTGGCGTCCGCCACCTTGCGGCGATCGAGTGCCAGTCCCGTCGCCTTCGACTCGTCGTCACGCTCGCGACGGCGCACCTCCGTCTCGGCCTCGGCGGCGGCAATGCGCGAGAGCTGGTCGGTGTCGTCGAGACGCACCAGCAGATCTCCCTCCTGCACGCGATCGTTGCCATCCACCAGAACCGCGGCGATCTCGCCCGGTGCTGCGGCATTGATCTGCACCTGGCCGCCCTTGGGCTCGATGCGGCCGGTGGCAGACGCCGCCCACTCGGGACGCGGGCGCGACGCCGTTGCCGACTGGGATGTCGCGGGCTTGCCGGTGCTGCCCGTCTCGATTGCATCGCCCGGAGCACGGGCATTCGGCTGCCACGTCAACATGGCGCTGACGGCAGCGGCCGCAACGAACGCCACGGCAATCGTGGCGATGGTGGAATCGATCTTAGCCATGTGCTTTGCGCCTCTTAGAGAGATCGGTGATTTCGGGAGCGTCGAGCCCCTCGGGGCGACGCGTCTCGCGGACGATCTGGCCGTCCTCGATGTAGACGGTGCGATCCGCGAACGGCAACGTGCGTGGATCATGAGTGACGACCAGGACGGAGCGGTTCTGCTCCTTGGCAATGCGCGACAGGAGCGCCATGACCTGCTGGCCGTTCTCGGTGTCGAGAGCTGCCGTCGGTTCGTCCGCCAGAATGACGGAGGGGGAGGTCGCAATGGCACGCGCCACCGCGACACGCTGCTGCTCACCGCCCGACAGATTGGCGGGGTGGTTCTTCAGCCGGTGCCCGAGCCCCACCTCGCGCAGGCACTCCTCGGCGCGCGCCGCTGCCTTGAAGCCCTTGTCGCCGCGCACATCGAGTGCGATGCGCACGTTCTCGAGCGCCGACAGGGTTGGGAACAGGTTGTAGGACTGGAAGATGAAGCCGATGTGTTCACGCCGGATGGCGGCGAGCTTCTCGGCCGGCAACCCCTCGGTGTCGTGTCCCGTTACGCGGATCATTCCCGATGTCGGCGTCATGATGCAGCCGAGGATCGACAGCAGCGTCGTCTTGCCAGAGCCGGAGGGCCCCATCAGCAGCGTCAGCTCGCCCGGCATCAAGGCGAGCGAAACCCCCTTCAAGGCCGTGATCTTGCCGGCGCCGGAGCCCAGCTCCTTGACGACATCGATGGCTTCCAGAACAGCTTCGCCTGTCATCTGTTGAACACCATGGCTGGATCGATCTTGGTCACCTTCATGATGGCGGACATCGCGGAGATGGCGCACATGAATACGGTGACGGCGAACAGGACGACGGCGAGCCAGGGCGTCATGACGAGCGGCAACGGCGTATCGCGACTGGCGAAAACCACGCCCAGCGCGATGATCATGCCGAGCGCATAGCCGATGACGGCACTCAGGCCCGCCTGGCCGAGGATCACCTTGTGGATATAGCCCGATGACGACCCGAGTGCGCGCAGTGTCGCGAACTCGTTGAGGTGATCCTTGGTCGAAGAGTAGAGCGTCTGGGCAACGATGACGGTACCGACGAGAAGACCCAGCAACGCGCCGCCGATCAGCGCCACGCCGGCGCCGGTCTTGAACAACCACGTTCTGAGACTGCGGTCGCGGAACTCCTTCTGGGTCAGCACCTCGGCCGATTCCAGACGGCTCTTCAGATCTGCACGCACATGCTCGATGTCGGCGCCCGGCTTCAGCTTGACGAGATAGAAGCTGGTCGCGTCGCTCTTTTGCGCCAACAGGTGGCGGGCGCGTGCCAGCGTCGTATAGACGTAGGGCGACTGCGTGAAGGAGCGCACGCCTTCGGTCAGCGCCTTGACGCGGATACGGCCGGCAGCAACCTGGGCGGTATCACCGATGCCAGTGACATCGAGATCGCGGAAATAGGACTTGTCGATGGCGACCCCGTCGGGCGACTTCACCTCGGCCCAAGTGCCGTGCTTCAGCGCCCAGGGCACGAGGCCCTCGTCCTCCGGATCGGTGCCGACGACGACGACACGGGTCGAACCGCCGCTGGGCTTGCGCCACTCAGCGAACGACACCACCAGCGGCACCACCTTGTCGACCCCAGGTGTCGCCAGCGCCTGATGCCGCTCACCCGGCTTCAAAAGCATGCCGCCATCCTCGAAGCTCTTGGCGCCGAACGTGGTGATCCAAAGATCGGCCTGTGTGTGATCGATGTTGGCGGTGATCATGCGGCTGGAGCCCAGATAGAGACCAAGCTGCACGGCCACCAGCACGATCGAGAAAAGAATGCCGACCAGCGTCACGACGAGCCTGATGCGGTCGTGGAACAGGTTACGGAACGCGAGTGTCAGGATCATCCGGTTCGACCTTGAATGAGTACGGGGCCGACAAGCTGTCGAGACCTCGCAACTTGAAACGACAGAGTATTGCCGTGCGTAAAGCGATATCGCGCGCGATCATGAATAGATGAAGTAGGGCGTAACAGCGGCGTCAAGGCTGTAAACATCAATTGATTGATCGAAAATACAGGGCGACGACGCGCCGCAGACCTTGGGTCTAATCTTAACGAGTTAACGATGTAGGCCTTGCCAGCGCGCGCCCTGACGTGAGCTAACTTACAACCGGCCACGGAAATTGCGGCCCGATACACCAAATGCATTTCACCTTTTTGCCGCTTTGGTGTGCTGCAAGAGCCCATCCTCGAAATGGAAAAAGCGAAGCGAACCATGTGTATGCTCGAGTTCAATTCGACCATCTCTTCACCGCGTGCGCGCAGACCCAGCTGGCCCTTCCGGAAGACGCGGCGCCTCGTTCTGGCCGCCTGTGCGATCGGCGTTGCTGGCTCTGCGGCGACGGCAGCACCGCGCGAAGTCGGCCTGTGGTTCGACGATACCGGCAAGGGTGTTGTCGAAATCTTCGAGTGCGGCCCCAAGCTGTGCGGCAAGATCATCTGGCTGAAGGACCCGCTCAATGCGCGCGGCGAGCCGCTGACTGACGGATACAATCCCGATCCCAAACTGCGCGTACGACCGATCTGCGGGCTGCAGATACTGGGCGAGCTTACCCGGCAGCCGGACGGCACGTGGGACGAAGGCTGGGTGTATGATCCCAAGGTCGGCAAATCCTACGATGCTGCGTTGGAGCTGACCGGCAAGGATTTGATACTCACCGGCTACAAGGGCGTGCGTTTCCTCAGCAAGTCGTTCACTTGGACGAAGGCACCGCCGACGCTTCCCAAATGCGATGCCCCGTCGACTGCCGCCTCGCGCTGAGGAAACTTCTCAGCGGCGGGGCACCACCTCGCCGCCTATTCCTGCCCGCAGCACAGAGCATCGCTCCGCGGGCTCAAGGCCAAAAAGCTCAATGTGGCCAGTCAAATGAGCGGCCCAGGCCGCCGCAGTCAGCGCGCGCACAGCCGCCGGCCATCACGTGACGGCCGTGTCGACCGCCTTCAGCTGCACGAGGCCGAAGTTGCGCCTAAAGGAAAGCCCGCTCTTTGATTGAGCGGGCTTCCGCAACACCGCACAGGGCTATTCTCCAGCAACCGAGCCCGCCGCCACGGCTGGCCGATCAACCATCGGCCTGACTTGGCGTGCTGGTGCTGCGGCAACCAGCCTGTCAACGAATTCCATGGCACGGTCGACCACGATGTGACGCTGCCGGTCGAGTGTCACCATGTGGTAGCAGTCGTCGAGAACGATCGTTTCGACCATGCCGCTCAACTTGCGCTGCAGCTTGAAGGCGTTGGACAGGTCGCTCTGATCGTCGAACCGCGGATGCATGATCAGCGTCGGCTTGTCGATCGTACCCAGGCGCCGCTTGACGTCGGAGACAAGACGACGGAACTGATAGACGAGACCACCGCCGCGGCCGAACAAGTCCTCGACCGGCCGCTCATCGGCGGTGAAGCTTTCGATCACGAACTTGCGGATTCGCTCGTCCTTGATGCCATAAGGCGCGCGGTGCCTGAAGTGGAACAGGCGCGCGGTGAAGCGCTCGCGAACGAGGCGGAACAGGTTGAAATACCACGGGATGGCCCACCCGTTGGGCCACAGCGTGGGGGCGAACAGCATGATGCCACCGACACGCTCTGGATGGTCCGCCGCAAGCCGCAAGGCGAGCATGGCTCCAGCCGACAGGCCGCCCAGATAGATGGTGTCGCAGGTCTCAGCCATTTCAGCGTAAGACCGCTCAAGTCCGGCGTACCAATCCTCATAGGTCGAGATGCCCGAGACGTCGGTACCGCTGGTCATGCCAGGGATGAACGGACAGTCGACGGTGAATCCTTGACGCCCAAAGGATTGAGCAAGGTAGCGCAGCTCGGCAGGGTTGCCCCCAAGGCTATGCACGAGGAGCACGCCCGTGGACCCGCCAGGGATCCTGTAACTGCCCTGCTGCCCGTGTATTTTCTGCTTGTTGCTCATGCAGTTATCACAACTCACTTGGACGCTACTCTAACTTTACGAGTAGCCTAAGTTCGCCTCGGTAGCCATCCCCAAGTTGTAGGGGCGCCCCGTTGTTTTCAGACGCCGCGAAATCGACGCCCATTGGTTTGCGCCGTCGTTATTCGGCCCCAGGCGCAATGCCCGGAAACGCACGACAGTTCCTGTTGGTCGTGGCGAGCGGCGCATCGGTTCGTTTGATGCACTGCACACACGACGTGTCACGGCACCCCTTCTGCCAGACCTGAGCAGGATTGCGATATGTCAGTCTGACGCAACCTGATCTCAGCTCTGCAACAATCGGTAACAATTGGTAGAAATGCGCTCGGACCGGTTGTCTCACGGGGGTAGAGAGAAGCCCGGAAGTCGGGCGCCGACGGGGTGTCGCGTTCCTATCGGGCAGGATCGTGGCACGATCAATTTTATGTTGCAGTGCAGCGTTGACAACTGCGTGAGGCACGATGTCCCTGCCACCGACGGCGCATCGAACCTTGTTCACCATGCTCTCTCTCGCCCCCGAGTACGCGCGGACCACACCGGCACAGCCGCATGCGGACGGCCGCCATGTATGGAAGCTAACGTTTCGGGGCGGGACTGGCTCGGGCCTTCAGGGAGTATGATTAAGCCGCGCTTATTGACTGCTCCCGGCCGGGACTGGTGCCGCGGCGGCAGGGCGCCAGAGCGCGGCGAGGGTATAGGCGGCCACCGCAGCCAGGAGCGCGAAGCCGTAAGGCGTGCGCGTCGCTTCGGTCAGGCTCGCGATGCCCCACACACCAGCGCCGGTGACAAGAGCGGCAAGCGCACTCGCCTGCCCGCCAAACCGTGTGAACAGGCCGAATACCAGACAGACGACCACGCCAGAGCTGCCGAAAGCGGCGGCGACTTCCACCAGATCGCGGATGGAGGTGGCGGTCATGGCGAGAGTGTAGGCCAGGAGCGTCATGGCAATCACGGAAACCCGAACGGAGAGTAGACGCGTGCGCTCACCGGGGTTGCCCATCAGTTCCATGACGACGTTATGTGACAGGAGGGACGCGGCGGCGATGAGCGTGGAATCGACGGTGGAAAGGATCGCGGAGATGATGGCGCCGGCGAAGACGATGTAGAGGATGCCCGGCATCAACCGCTCGGCCATCAGCGGGACCACCCGCTCCAGATCGTCAGCGCCGACACCCGGCAGAACGGACGGCCCGATGAGACCCAGATAGACTGGGATCAGGCCGACTGCGAGATAGAGGCCGGCGCCCGCCATTGTCGCCCGAGCCGCCACCTCCGCTGAGCGACAGCCGAGGATGCGCGAGACGAGTTCAATGGCGACGACGGTGCCGCAAATCGGAACCAGCCAGTGCTCCAGGCGTTCGCCCCAGGATGCCTCGGCTCCGCCCACCGACAGATCGAAGCGCTCGGGCGGCAAGGCGGAGATGCTCTTGCTGAAGCCACCAAGCTCGCCGGCCGCCAGATAGGCGAGCACTATAAGGCCGATGATTACGGCAACGCCCTGCACGAGATCCGTGATCGCATCCGCCATCAGGCCGCCGAGCACGGTGTAGGCGCACACGACAACGGCGGCGAACGTAATGGCAATCGTGACGTCGGTGTCGGACACGGCACCAACGACCTGACCGAACGCTCGGATTTGGGCGGCTGCCCAGAACAGGCTGCCTGGCACCAGCAATACGACGACGAGACGCTCGGTGGCGGTGCCGAAACGGTCGCGGAAGAAGTCGGCAAACGTGGTCAGACCTCGCCGCCAGAGTGCCGCGGCGAAAACGAAGCCAGCAATGAACAGCGAGACGGCATAGCCAAAGGGATCGAATTCGGCGCCCCGCAATCCCTGTTCGTAGACGGAGCCCGAGGTGCCGACGATCACCTCGGCACCAAACCAGGTGGCGAACACGGTGAAGGCGCCGATGACCGGGCCGAGCCGGCGGCCGGCATTGATGTAATCGCTTTCGGTGGAGATCCTGCGCGAGACGAGTGCGCCAATGAGGAACTGCAGCAGGATGTAGCCGATGACCCCGGCCATGATGGCATTCATGTGCGTTCCCCCGCTTGCCCCGCCGATCTTGAGCCGGCCTCAGGGCGCATCATCAAAGCTGCCGCGTCGGGACCGGGTCAAGGGCGAAGGTGGGTGGAGATGGTGGGCAAAGAGGTTGGGGCCAGGATGAAGCGAAGTGGGGAAGGATCTGGAGCGGCACGGACTATCCGGCCTGCCTGATTGAAAATGCCTCGCCGTCCCGCGGCCTTGGCGGGCGGAAGAAATCTGCTGTGCGGATCACGCAGGATGCGGCCATGGTTGTCACGCATTCCTGCACTAAATATGCGACGATATGGTCACCGGCGCCTTGGCTGGCTCGCTCGCTCAAGGGACTGGTAACAAGAGCCGCCGACACGCTGGCGCGGCTGCGACCAATCCTCAAGGCCGCCAAGTGAGGAGCCCACAATTGCCCGGACGCGCCACACGCCTCATCCGCCACCTCTGCGTGGCTGCCCTGGCCCTGGTCTGGCTCCATTCCGCCTCCGCAGCCGCAGCTGGGGCTTCGACAGCCATGTCGCGGGCCGAATACGAGGCCTGCCAGACTCGCGAGGAAGGCGCCTTCCGCCAGGCGATCGAGGCGATCATCCTGAAAGCACTCGAAAGCAACATGGCGAGTGTCGACTTCAGTGCGATCGTCAAGGACCAGTGGCGGGCTGGCAACCTCGATGAGATCGTCGACGCGAGGGTCGACATTGCGGTCGGCGAGGTGCGCGACGAGACGAGCTGGGGCTCGCTGATCAAGAGCCTCGGCTCGAAGGAGACAGCGCAGCAGCTTGCGACTGCGGTTGCCGAGCGCGTCTACCGTTCGGAGGCCATGAAAGCCGGGCTCGAAGGTCTGGCAACCGGCGTTGCCCAGGATCTCGGCAAGCGGCTCGAGCTAGCCACCTCGGACGCGACACAACCTGCCATCGCGTGCCTCGAAGCCTACCTGGGTCCGCGCTACGGCCGTGCGGTCGCCGGTTTCGTGACCAGCGGTGAGGGCGCCGATGGCCAACTCGCCGGCGACATCGGTTCTGCCAACGTCACGAGTGCGGACATTCTCAAGCAGTCCTCCGGGGGCATCACGGGTGTCGCCATCCTGGTGCTTCGGCGGCAAATGGCAAACCTTGCGCGCCGGCTCGGACAGCGGCTCGTCGGCACGGTCTTGTCGCGGCTCGTCTCTACGGTAGCGGGAGGCGTCGGACTGGTGCTGATCGCCAAGGACATCTGGGACCTGCGGCACGGCGTCTTGCCGATCATCGCCGACGAGATGAAGTCGGAGACCACCAAGGAGAAGGTTCGTGAGGAGCTGGCGGTGGCGCTGCGCGAGCAGATCGGCGAGCACGTCAAGGACATCTCAGCCAAGGCCGCAGAGCAGGTGGTCGAGGTGTGGCAGACCTTCCGTCGCGCGCACGCCAAGGTGCTGGAGCTGGCGGAGAGCAATGAGCGCTTCAAGACCTATTTCAATGGGCTGGCGGCCAAGCAGCTGGCGCGTCTCGACGCTGTCGTTGCCCTGATCCTGGCCGAAGAGGGCGAAAGCGGTATCGTGCGCCGGCTCGACGACGGCACCCTCGATCAGGCCGTGTCGCATCTTCCCACGGCGGCCATGGAAATCGCTGGTGCGCAACGGTCGCTGGAAACCGGGCTCAAGTGGCAGGCCGTCGCCGGGGACAGGATCGACGCGGTCGTCGTCAACGAGATCTACCGGCGCGCCAAGCCCGAGGACTTCACTAGCGCCAGTCTCGCTCGCCTGCTGGCAGTGGGTGACCGGCTTGCGATCACCCGGCTTGCAAGCGTTTCCCGCGAGGCGCGCGATGCGCTTTTCGAACTTGGCTCCGATGACCTGAAGCCGCTCGCGCGGAGCCTTGCCGACGGCGAACTGCAGACGCTCGCCGGTTATCTGACGAGCCTCGAGCCGGTACCTCGGCAAAGGGTTCTGAAGGCGGTTGCCAGCGAGCCCGGCGTGATGCAGCTCATCGCGCCTGAGCGTGTGCGACGTGCCGTGCTGGCAAGCCGTGATCAGACGGCGGCGGTGGACATGATGCTGCGGCCGCAGGGTGTTCTGGACCCGGTTGCCGCCTATGAAGACATGGTGCGGGCCTGGAATGGTCGGGTGGCGCCGCTTCTGGTTTGGGAGAAGCACCCCGTTGCCGTGGTACTGCTGGGGTTCGGCGTGCTGTTCGTGCTCCTGCTGCTCCACCGTCTGCTGCGGCCACGGCGTGCGGGCGGCAACACCGGCGGCGACCACGGCGCGGGCGGCAAGGCGCCTGAACCAGAGAGCGGATCCGCAACGCCCCAAAAAGCTTGATGACGCGCCGCGATACGCGCGCCTGTCGGAAAGCCGGGCGCACCACCGTCCGCGCACTCCGCATTCCAACCATCCGTGCCGCTTGCAATCGGATCGTCTCAGGTCCGGAAAATCGGCGCCAAACCAAGCGCCAACACACGGTGGCCGAGAGTTGCCCACAGCCCCGGTGAAGGGATGCTGCGGCGACTCGGGCCGACTGCTATAAGGCGCGGTAAGAACCGCAACCCGTCGCCTCGTGACGAGGCCCGGCATTCAAGCCCAGGCGGAGCGGCCCGCAAGGAGACACGCGATCATGGCCCTCAAGGCACCCAGCATCCTGACGTTCGTCTTTGCCATCGTGGTGACCGTCACGGTCTTGATCACCAAATTCTTCAATGCCGAGATTCCGATGTTGACCGGCAACGAGTTCTGGGCGCTCCTGTTTTCGCATGTCGTTTTGCTTGCCGGCTGCATGATGCGCGGCCTCTAGAGCCTGATCGTCTGAGATGGAAACGCTTGGGCTTCCATCGAAGGCGTGAATCAGTCTCTCAAACAAGATCTTAGAGCAGGCCGCGATCGTGGAAGTGATTCCAGCAAGGTCGGACCTGCGCTAGAGCAGTTTCAGCCGAACCGCGGCACGCCTCGGCCAGTTGGTCCTGAGCACGATTTTTTTGCACCGCGCGACACGTGCATCGGCTCTAGGCAAAGTGGTCGCCGCCCTGCCGATGCGTAGGGCGCGGCCAATCAGAGGAGCATCGCCGATTGCGGCGCATGGCCCGCCATGGCACGCGGAATTCTGCGCGCCTGTGGCTCCTCCTGCATCCCCATCTGTCCCGACAAGCGAAGCTGTGTGCGTTGCAAAACCACACTGGTGCGGTGCATTTCCCAAGCAGCGTTCCGCAGACAAGATGTGTGCTGTTCTGTCGCGCGGCGTTCAGCGCTCTGGTGGAGACATGGCGCGGTTGCGAGTTACGATTGCATGATGCGGTTACTCGTGAAGACCCCTTATCAACGACGGATGCGTAAGACCCGGCGCGGTATAATTATCGCTTCGGTGCTGACGGTTGCCGCCTTGGTGCTGATCATCGTTGCGCTGCTCAATGGCGCCCCGGTGGACCCGGACCTGACACCCGTCGCCGTGGAATCGCCGATTGGCACGCGCTGATCCGAGCCAGCCTCCCGTACCTCAATAATGGCCTGGATCGGGGCTGATAGGGTCAGCCAACCGGCTCCGCGCGAACCAGCCCACGCACCGAATTGCCCAGGAAGACGGCGTCGGCCCGCTCCAGATCATCGAGCGTGAGGCGCGATTCGACGGCCTTTCCCGACGCCAGCAACTCAGCTCGCAGGGTGCCCGGCAGGAGTCCTGCATCGAGCGGTGGCGTCAACAGCCGGCCGTCCTTTTCGATGAAGATGTTGGTGCGGCTGCCTTCGGCGAGTTCGCCGTGTTCGTTGAGATAGATGACCTCATCGGCACCGCGGCTGTCGTGGGCGGCCTGCCATTCCGTGTCGTAGACCTCTCGCCGTGTCGTCTTGTGATAGAGGAACGGGTTGGCGGCACTGAGACGCGTGTCGGAGACCACATAGCGCATCACCAAGTCCGGCGCCTGCGCAGGCATCGGCGTCGACGTGACCGAGACGCGGCCGTCTTCGGCGAGCAGCAGGCGCACGCGCAGACGCTCCCCCTCTCTGCCCCGCACCACGCCATCGAGTGCGGCGATAACGGCAACCGCATCATAAGGGAAATGGAAGAAGTGCGCGGAGGACGCGAGGCGCTGCAAGTGACGCTCGCGCAGCACGTAGCCTTCGCCAGGCTGATGCAGCAACGTTTCGATCAGCTCGAAGTTCTTGGGCGGATCAGTCAAGAATTTCAGCTTCAGCAGGCATTCGTCGTATTCCTTGTCGGCCTCCGAGTCGTAGACGACGCCCGAGCCGATGCCCATCTCGCCAGTGCCATCACGAAAGACGACAGGCGTGCGGATCGCAACGTTGAAGACGGCATTCCCCTTGGGCCCGATATAACCGATGGCGCCGCAATAGACGCCGCGCGGCTCGGTCTCGATCTCGCGGATCAACTCCATGGCGCGAATCTTGGGCGCGCCCGTCACCGAACCCGGGGGAAAAATCGCATCGAGCACCTCGGCGAGACCGATGCCCTCCTTCAGCGTAGCGCGCACGCCCGACGTCATCTGGTGCAGCGTACGAAACGTCTCGACGGTGAACAGGTCAGTGACCGAGACCGAACCGATCTCGGCGATGCGGCCCAGATCGTTGCGCATCAAGTCGACGATCATCAAATTCTCGGCACGCTGCTTGACGTCGGTCGCAAGAATGCGGCGCTGCTCGGCGTCCGCATCGGCGCGGCCGGCACGTGAAGCGGTTCCCTTCATCGGCCGGGTCTCGATGACGCGACCGTGCTGCTCGATGAAGAGTTCCGGCGAAGCTGACAAGACAGTTGCCGCGCCCGTATCGACAATGCCGCCATAAGCGACGCGCTGGCGCTGGCGCATGTCGCGATAAAAGGCGAGCGGCGAACCGGTCAGCGAAAAGCGGGCCTTGAAGGTGAGGTTCAGCTGATAGATGTCGCCAGCGCGTATCATCTCCTGCACGCGGCGGAAGCGCGACACGTAGGTGTCCCGCTCCCACGCCAGGGCGACGTCGGTGAACTGGTAGCTGTGGCTCAGGGTGTGGGAGTCGAGCCAGTCAGCGACTTCGCGCGAGGTCATCACGTGCGGCTCGGCATAGACGCCAAACCAGATGAGAGGCACCTTGCGGTCGCGCGGCAGCAGGCTCGCGAGCTTCGGCTCCAGAACATAGCCGAGTTCATAGGCGAGGAAGCCGGCAACGTAGCGGCCGGCGGCAAGTGCCGCTTCGATCTCGGCCAGAGCTGAGGGAACTTCCGCGGGCTCGTAGGCGCATATGACACCCAATGGTTCGCGGAAAAACAGCGATGCGCCGCCGTCGGCGGAACTGTTGTCGAGCAGAACGAACGCCTCGGAGAGCTGTATTTCGTGCAGATTGCCGTTTGCGGCGGTGTCATTCGGCTTCTTGCTGGCCGTTGTCATTTTTCTTTCAATTCCGTTCTTTCAGACCCTCGAGGGCGGTGAAGATGACGGTGCGCGGCCTGCCGGCCCCTGCCGGCAGCTTACGCGCTTCGAGCGCGCGGGACTGCTGAAATCTTGCGATGAGCGTGGGGCTCGCCTTGCCGATGCTGACGAGGAGCGCCGGCCCCGGTGTGCCAGCCTCATAGGGGCGCGTCAGTTCGAAATGATCGCGAGGGGCGGGACCATCGCGCCAGGCCAAAACCGGCGTCGGCTCATCACGCATATAATAGAGCAGTTCCGCGGTGATCGAGCGATCATCCGTGATTACGGCTGCGAAGGGACGGCCGGCCTCACGGGCGGCCACGAGTTCCTTGCGCGTCGCATCGGCGATCTCCTTCCAGCCAAGCGTGCGCGAGAACGGATCGGTGCCGCCAGGCAGGGCAAAGCGGCCGGCAAATATGGTGCCGGCAACCAGCGCCAGCAACAGAAGCACATGCAGGATCATCGAGCGGCGCAACCAGGCCCATTCGATATTGCGAATCAAGGTCGCGACCACGAGCACGGTGGCCGACACATACGAAACGGCAGCCCAATTGGCGTGAGCGCGCGAAATGAAGGCCTGCATCGTGATGATTACGAGCACCGGTAGCGCGAATGAGAGCAGCAGCCGATCCGGCGGGGGAACGCCCTGCCGCCAGGCACGCCAGGTCACGACCAGGAGCGAGGCGAAAAGGATCGGGCCGAAGACTCCGAACTGGGCGCCGAAGAACTCCAGCGCCTTGCCGGGATTGAGCAGACTGCCTTGCCAATTGGCGTTGTCGGCCGTGTGCGAAAAGGTGGCGAACTTGTGCGCCTGGTTCCACAGCACATTGGGCATTATGAGGGCCACGCCGATGGCGATCGCAACCCACAAACGCGGGTCCTTGAGCAGCACGCGCTCGCGCGGCGTCACGGCGAGATAGATGCCGAGGCACAGCACGAACCAGATCATCGCATATTTTGCGTTGAGGCCCCCGCCCAGTGCGAGACCGAGGATCAACGCCGGTCCCCAACCCGTCGTCTCGCGCAGCACGATCAGCGCGTAGAGCGCCAGTGCCCAGAAGAACAGCAGCGGCACATCCGTGGAGATAATGCCTGCCGACAATGACACGCCGGGAAGTGTAGCGAAGGTAAGGGCCGAGACGACGCCGGTCGCGGTGCCGTAGAGACGCCGCCCGATAAGGAAGATGACGAGCGCGGTCAGTGTGTGGATGATCGGCGAGGGCAGACGGACGCAGGCTTCGCCGTGGCCGCAGACCGTGGTGGCGCCGTGGATCAGCCAGGCGATCAGCGGCGGCTTGGAATAGTAACCAAAATCCGGCGCAAGGCTCCAGGCCCAGTACTGAGCCTCGTCAAAGAACAGGTCGGTACCATTAAGAGGGAGCGCCGCGATCCTGGCAGCCAAAAGCGCAGCCAGGCCGAGGCCCAGAGCCCAGAGCCAGCGTCGATCGTCCGCTGCTGGTGCGGTGCCCTGCTGAGATCCCATGTCCGATCGCCTCTCCCGGCTCAGCTCACGGCACATGCCGCGGCCGGATCGCCGTCCTGCCGCGGTCATTTACAAGGTTGAGAGCCCGACGGGAAGACTGGTAGTCTCCGGCCGGAAAGCCGGATGTCCCCCGGGGAACGGCGTTTGCGGTTCCAAGACAAGGTGTCGTGTCCCGTTTCCGGCGAAAGCTCACGGGCCGGCAGAAGCCCACAGATCAGGTCCGACATGCGCATCACCGTCGTTATTCCGGCGCTCAACGAGGCCGGAAACATCGGACGCCTCGTTACGGAAACTTACGAACACGTTCCCACCGAGATGTTGGCGGAGGTGATCGTCGTCGACGACGCGAGCACGGACGCCACGGGCGAGGAGATCAAGGCGCTGATCCGCGCGGGCAAACATCCCGGTCTCAGGTACCTGAGGCACGACCAGCGCAGCGGCCAGAGCGCAGCATTGCGTTCAGGGATCACGGCCGCCTCCAGCCCGGTGATCGCGACCATGGATGGCGACGGACAGAACGACCCGCGCGATATTCCCAAGCTGGTGGCGCGGCTAGCGGAGCCGGGTATGCCAGGACCGGCGCTGGTCAACGGCTGGCGCACGTCGCGCAAGGACACGGGCTCGAAGCGGTGGGCCTCCAAGGCCGCCAACTGGATCCGGGACGCCGTGTTGAAGGACGAATGCCCAGACACCGGTTGCGGCATCAAGGCCTACTGGCGTGACGTCTTCTTGCGTCTGCCGTTCTTCACCTCGATGCACCGCTACCTGCCGGCGCTGTTCCAGACCTATGGCCATGAGGTCGCCTACGTGCCGGTGAACGACCGGCCGCGAATTGCCGGCGTTTCCAAGTACAACAATCTCAACCGTGCGCTGGTGGGGCTCTACGACCTCGTCGGCGTGAGCTGGATCCGCAAGCGCACCAAGGTGCCGCGGATCATCGAGGGACTGCCGGCAAGCCACTCTGCCGACGCCGATCATCAAGGGCTGAACCGAGGCTGACGTGACGTTTCCCGCGCGGCCCCGTATTCGCGCTGGCGATATTGGATCAGGCCTCCGTGTTCGACGGCAAAGCAAGCGGCACGCTGGGGCTCAAAAAAATGCGCCCTGCCCCAAGCAAAAAGGCGGGGCCAGATCGGCCCCGCTCTCATTGCTCCAGTCGTTCCTGCTGACGGCTTCAGCTCTTGTCCTGAGGCGGCGCGCCGTCCCGGAATGTCCGCCACCCCGAGAACATGGACGACATGATCGACTGGCGGGACATGATGTCCTCGCGGACCGCCGCGTAGATGTGGATGATGACGAAGCAGACGAACACCCACATGCCCAGATGATGCCAGGTGTGAACGTCCTGGCTCTGGCCGAACAATGGGATGACCCAGCTGGAGAACAGCGTGTGCTGCCAGCTTCCCATGCCGGTACCTTCGCCGTAGAGCGCCAGTCCGGTGACGATCATGAAGACGATGCTCCACACGAACATCACGTGCATGACGAGCGTCGCCAGCGGATTGTGCCCCGAGTATTTCAGCGGTTGCTTGGCGAGCATCGCATACCACCGGGCCTCGTGCAGCAACTCGCTCCAGAAGCTGCCACGCCAGACGGGTGGCAGGAAGATCTGCCTGGCGTGCTCGTTGCCGGCGAATGCCCAGTAGAGGCGGAACACGAAACCGACGATGAGGATGTAGCCAGCCGCGAAATGCAGGTAGCGGATCCAGCCGAACAGGAAGCTATTGCTGGCCTCGCCTGGAACGGAGTGCAGCGGCGAGCCGATGAGGTAGCCCGTCACGGCGAGGGTGAAGATGGAGAAGGCGTTGACCCAGTGCCACAGGCGCAGCGGCGCCTCGTAGACATAGACGGCCTCCTCGCGATGTGGCGCGTGTGCGGTATCGGTGCTCATCACGCCCTCCTCATGCTCCGGCGAGCGCAACGCCCGCCGCGACAAGCGTCAGCCCAGCCACCGGCATGCCAAATCGGACGAGCGCGGCGGTGCGACCGATCGCATAGCCCGTCAGATGCAGCGCGGCACTTGCGGCCATGAAGCCTGCCATGTACCCCACGACGGCCCCAACAGCCTCTGTGCCATGCGCGTGCCCGTGCAGGACGGCAAAGCCACCGATCAAGGCCAGACCTGCGCCCGCGGGAAGCGCCCGCCCGGCAGCAATCATCAGTCCGAACAAAACCACGGAAGCAATAATTCCAGGCTCGACGAACGGCAATGCGATGCCAGCCAATCCGAGCCCGGCGCCCGCAGCGAGCAAGAGGACGAACAACGCCGGGCCCTGCCACGCTCGTGCCACCGGTTGGGTTGCTGCCCAAACGCCGACTGCAAGCATCGCCAGCAGATGATCGAGACCTGCCATCGGGTGTGTAAGACCTGATGCGAGCCCCGACGTGCCATGGCCGGTATGCGCGACAGCGGCATCAGTGACGGCGATCAGCGACAACGCGGTCGCCGTGATGAGCTTCAACTTCTTCATGTCTCAAGCCTCCCTCAGCGCACCTTGACGACGGCGAGTTCCTTGCCGTCCGGCCCCATCACATGGGTCGAACAGGCAAGACACGGGTCGAAGCTGTGAATGGTACGCAAGATTTCCACCGGCTCTTCGGCGCGCTCCACTTTCGTGTTCATGAGCGACGCCTCGAAAGCGCCGATGTTCCCCTTCAGATCGCGCGGGCTGCCGTTCCAGGTGGTCGGCACGACGCACTGGTAGTTGTCGATCTTGGTGTCCTTGATGCGCAGCCAGTGGGCCAGCGCACCACGCGGAGCTTCCGTGAAGCCGACGCCTTTGACCTCCTTGGGCCAGGTCGAGGGATCGAACTTCTCGGTGTTCGCCGTCGAGCTGTCACCCGCCTTGATGTTGGCGATCAGCTTCTGGAAGAAGTACTTCTGCTTGCGAGCCGCCCACTGCGCTTCGAGTGCCCGCGCCGCGGTACGGCCGAGCGTCGAGAACAGTGCGTCGAGCGGAACGTTGAGAGCGGCCAGTGTCTTGTCGACCTGATCCTTGATCTCGGGATGGCCTTGCGCGTAGCCGACGACGTAGCGGGCAAGCGGCCCAACTTCCATCGCATGCCCACGCCAGCGCGGCGCCTTGATCCAGGAATACTTGGCGCTCTCGTCGAGCTGCTGGATGTTGGTGCTGGTGCCCTTGGTGTTCGGACCGAGCTTGTAATTGGGCTCGGTGATGCCGTCCCAAGGATGCAGCCCCTTGGCCTCGTCTGGATACTTGTACCAAGAATGCGGCACGAACTCCTGGATCTGCTCGGGATCGCGCAGATCGATGGGGTGCACTTCCTTGAGGTTGCCGTTGATGATCGCACCCGATGGCATCATCAGGTTTTTCGGCGAATAGTCGTTGGCGCGATCGGGAATATCGCCGTAGGCGAGAACGCTCTTGCCCGACAGACCGCCGCCATAGAGCCAGCCCTTGTAGAACGAGCCGATGGCGATGATGTCCGGAATATAAACGTTCTCGACAAAGTCGATCGACCGGTCGATGACACCCGCAACATAGTTGAGGCGTTCCATGTTGATCGGCGCACCAGCCGCCAGTTCGCCATCCATGTTGATCGCGCACGGCACACCGCCGACGAGCCAGTTGGGATGCGTATCCTTGCCGCCGAAGATCGTGCGCGTCGTCATGATCTCCTTCTGGAAGTCGAGCGCCTCCAGATAGTGCGTCACCGCCATCAGGTCGGCTTCAGGCGGCAAAAGGTAGGCCGGGTTCGTCCAGTAGCCGTTCTTGAAGGGGCCGAGCTGCCCGCTTTCGACGAACTTCTTCAAGCGAGTCTGGATGTCGCGGAAATAGCCGGGCGATGATTTGGGATGGCGCGGGCTGGTCTGAATCTGCAGCTCGCTCGTCGCCTTGGGATCGGCTTTCAGTGCGTTGACCGGATTGACCCAGTCAAGAGCGTGCAGATGATAGAAGTGCACCAAGTGATCGTGGATCTGCAGCGAGAGCTGCATGATGTTGCGGATCGAGTTGGCGTTCTCCGGGATCTGGATCTTGAGCGCATCCTCGACCGCGCGAACCGACGTCAGCGCGTGGGTGCCTGTGCAAACGCCGCAGATGCGCTGCACGAACGCCCAGGCATCGCGCGGGTCGCGCCCCTTCAGGATGACCTCCAGGCCGCGCCACATCGTGCCGGTGGAAACCGCGTTGCGAATGATGTTGTCGGCGTCGACGTTGACCTCGCAGCGCATGTGCCCCTCGATCCGAGTCACCGGATCGACGACGACGCGCTTGCCGCTGTCATCAAGGTTGAAGCCGTTGGGTGTCTGGATAGCCGGCATTATTCGTTACCTCCCTTGGAGCGCGCGCGCTTCACCGCGCTGACTGCCGCGTGAGCAGCGGCTGCCGCGCCGACGACGAGCGCTGCCTTGCCGCCGATTTCGTCCGCATTGGCTTCGACACCAAATCCATGGATGTCGGTAAGGCGGTCGTAGAACGCACCTTTGTCCCAGAAGCCGTCCTCCGAGCAGCCGATGCACGGGTGCCCTGCCTGGATCGGGAACGACAGGCCGCCGTTCCAGCGTACGGTCGAGCAGGCGTTGTAGGTCGTCGGCCCCTTGCAGCCCACCTTGTAGAGGCAGTAGCCCTTGCGCGCGCCCTCGTCATCGAAGCTCTCGACGAATTGGCCGGCATCGAAGTGCGGGCGGCGGTAGCACTTGTCGTGGATGCGCTGCGAGTAGAACATCTTCGGCCGACCCTGCCGGTCGAGTTCGGGCAGCTTCTCGAAGGTGAGCATGTAGGTGATGACCGCGGTCATCACCTCTGCGATCGGCGGGCAACCAGGAACCTTGATGATCGGCTTTGGTGCGAGGCCGGGGACGAGGTGGATGGGTGTCGCCTGAGTCGGGTTGGGGCGGGCCGCCTGGACACAGCCCCACGAGGCGCACGAGCCCCACGAGATGATCGCCTTGCAGTGGTTGGCAGCGTGCTTCAGCTGCTCGAGGTAGGGCCTGCCGGCGATGATGCAGCTCATGCCTTCCTGGTTGAGCGGCGGATTGCCTTCGCAGGCCAGGATGAAATTGCCGTCGTACTTCTGGATCGTCTCCTCGATGATCGCCTCGGCCTGCTGTCCGGCGGCGGCCATGATCGTATCGTCGTAATCAAGCGAGATCATCGACAGCACGACATCCTTGGCGAGGGGATGGGCGGAGCGAATGAAGCTCTCCGAACAGCACGTGCACTCCAGACCATGCAGCCACAGCACGGGAATGCGCGGCTTGGTCTCCATGGCATGCGCGATCTTGGGCGCAAAACTCGGACCGAGACCGAGCGAGGCCGCGGTGAGAGAGCAGTATTTCAGGAAGCTGCGGCGGGTGATTCCCTGCCGCCGCATCACTTCATAGAACGTCTCGGTCATCGCCAAGCATCGCCTCCCTTGATTGCCGTTTCTTGCGCGCGGTGCTCCGGCGCAGATTGGTTAATCAAGAGCAAAGCTCGTGCCACAAAGACTTTTTCTAACTACATCATAGCCCTATGCAAATTTTCCGCATGATGCTGCGCCGCGGCAATTGCAAACTCGTTCGCATCACCGTGCGTGGAAGTGGAAGCAATGCTGCCAGCGCTCGACGAGGCGGCGAGGCTGATTTCGATGATGAAAGACGCGGCATGCATCGCCAGGAAATGCGAAGGGGCAAAGCCTCGATGCCGGCGTCGCGAGCCGATAAAGCTGACGCGGGCGACAGAACGTCTCCGTGTCCGGAAGAGGGGATCGTGCGGTGCCAACAAGGATTGCAGGACGTAACGATCGCGACCACGTGCAGGCACGGGCCATCGGTGAACAACCCAGATCAGAATGGTCGACTCAAGGCTAACGCCATGCGTACCGCATTGCGCGGGGGCACTTCGCCGGCGGTCCAGTCCACTCGTTATCCGCCGGTCACAAGTCCGGCCGTCGATCAGCTGATGAAATAGGCGAGCAAGAGAACGGCCAGACCAACCACGACATAGGAAAGCGCCATGTACCCCGCAAGCAACGATGCCAGCATCGGCGCATTGCGACGCGACATGACGGGATGACTCTTCTGATCTTGCTTGATCCGCTCCGAGTTGCGCTTTTCCGGTCCCCATGCGAGGCGCACGAAGAACCACTTGAACGACAGCCGCAGATCGCCCAGGGCACTGCTGCCGGAACCGGTGGACTGGCCGAGACAACGCTCGATCTCGCCCCTCTGTTCGTCCGTCAGCGTGCCCGCGACATCGGACCTGAACTCCCGCCAGAAGCGATCAGACGCCACGCAAACCTCACTCATACCCGGTCCTCATGCCGAATTTCCGCGCGAGGGGGGCCAATCGCCAGTGCGAAGAGCCGTCCCTGCCCGCGAATATGGCAACAAACACTTATGATCGCGTTAGCGAGGGTCCGTCGCGATCGTGAGCTGAGCCGTCCGGCATCGCGCCGGCACCACGGTCATGATGGGATGTATTGCCAATGCGGCCAACCCTGGCACCCTTATGATTGGACCGGCCAAGGCCGGCACAGCCCGCCGATCCTCCCTGTCGATCCAGGTGTCGCCATCCATTACCGCTCGGCAACACGGAAGAACGCGTCATGCCAGCCATTCCCGCTCCGCAGGAGCTGCGCGATTGCATCGACGCCGTTCTCGCTCACAAATTCCGGCGTGCAAGGATCGCGACCGACCGTCGAGTACATGTTGGCAATGGCACTCTGATGTGCCGAGAAGGCGATATCCCTTCTCACGCGTGCAACGAGCGTGTTCATCTCCTCGCGAATGAGGGTCTGCTCGCTGATCCTGTCCTCGCCAGCCTGTATGCGCATCTTCTCTATGAGACGCGTCTGCACGTCCAGATACTCGGACGCCGTTGCAAGTTCCTTCTTGGTGTGTGCGTAGCGAATGCGGCTGACATAGACCTGGGTCATAATGGCCATCGTTACAGCCAGTGCGCGCTCGTTCAGCAGTTCGTCGCCAGCCTCGACAGATGCGCGCCGTGCGGGATATTGGACGAGCCGCATGAGGTTCCAGCTGGCTTTGGCGCCCCAGTTCACCCAGTCATTGGTGAAAAGGAACTCGTTGCTATCGAAGTTTGAGCCGGCGTAGAGCTGAATACCCGGGAGCAGTTCGAGCAGGGCCGCGTGTGCCTCGTTGCGATTTATCCGGAGCTTGAGCGCGACTTCCGCCATTTCGGGACGATTTCTGAGTGCGATGTCGACCATCTGCTCTGGCTCGCCCAATCGGCCCGGTCCAATTCCCTTGCTACGAAGGACAAGCGAGTATCTGGTCGCCGGATCGAGGTTCATCAATGCCGCCAATTGCGTCTTGGCAACGCGGAGTTCTCCTTCCAGGTGTTCAACCTCACGCTTGATCTCCACCAACTCGCGCTCATATGTGATAGCCGTGATCGGTGAGGTTTCGTTGTTGCGAGCAAGAGCGCGGGTCCGCCGGATGGCACCCTGCACGCGCCAGCCGAGCGCGCGCAGATCAGCAGCCAGCTTCTCGCTGCTCACAGCACGCCAGAACGCCGTCTGTACATCCTCGACAATGCGGTTGATGGCTTTGCGGCGCGCCTCATCAGCCACCAGCGCTTCATCCGCGGCCTGGCGGGCGCGAACAAAAGAAAGTCCAAAATCAAGAATGTTCCAACTGAAGCTCAGGTCGGCTGTCCTGAGCTTGCGCTCCTGAGATGTCGACGCCTCGAGGCTCTGCTGGCCAGTTATCAGCGACTGGCTCGTGCCGCCGGAGAATTCATCACGCGCCGCATAGCCGGTGTTCGCGACCAGACCCGGCAGCATGTTCAAGCTAGCGCGCTCGAAATCGCGAATCTTGAGATCGCGTTGCAGCTCCTCGACGCGAGCGTCGAGGTTGTATTTCAAAGACCGCGCGATTGCCTCGTAGAGGTCGATCGCACGCGTAACCGGCTCCTGTCCTGCAGTGGCATCAGCGCGCTTGGTTGCGGCAAACGCATCCATCGCCTCACTCGTCAAAGGCTCTGGCGCGACCGCACAACCGGCGACAACGCAGCAGATTGCGATCGTCATCGTGCTTCGAAGCACGGAAAGAGATGATTCCAGCCTGTTCACATTCCGCCTCAGCGTCGAGTGGCGCCCTTACGCACAAAAACGCGACGTGGATTACAAACACGCAGAACCCAAAGAAAGGACCATATGTCCCTACACAGATCAAGCGGGTACCGGCCACAGGTCCGCACTAAATCTTTGTACATATTATTGAAGGTCTTTCATGACCCCAACTGCATCTCACGCTCCTTCGACGGTTCCAGCTATCGATCCGCCAAAAAATCTCCCAAAATCGCAAAGTCCAGTTCTCCCGGCTCGAGAGCTGCAAACTGTTGGGAGAGAGTGACAGGTCGTTCCAGGCCTGCTCTGCGGTTTTCGATCTGCTCGATCTCACCGGTGTCGGTATTGATCGACACGTAGCGGATGATTGTCGCGCCGTCCGGGAATGACGCGACGATCCGCAGATCGATGCTCTCGATATTTGCCGGGCGTTGACCGATCAGGAGTGCCTGGCTGCTGACCGACAGCCACTCGGGCACGGGCCGACCATCGGCAAGCTGAACCGTAAACTGCGCCTCACCTTGCCGACGGATCCAATCGACACGATGGCCAGTGTCGAGCGCGGTGAAATCCTTCAACTGGATGTAGAGCGTGCCATCCCGTACGAGCGCCTCGACGACCAGCTTGTGATCAAGTGACGACGCATTATCCAAATGGCCTTCGCCAATTCGAGAGTGCAGCGAGAAGCCCATCATGCCATCCGGCATCCATGACTGACTGTTGAGGTCACCCTGTAGATCGGAAGCCGCTTCGGCTATGCGCTGCTCATCGATGGCTCGATTGACGAATCCGACAACAGAGTCGGTGCTCGGCAACTCTGTCATACCGTTGAGCGACCTGGCACTGTTGACGGCATCCAGCACGATCCGCTCTGTAGACAATATCGAAGCATGCGAATTGAGACCAGTCCGCTCGACCGTGTCGACAACGATGCCACTCGTCTGGACCGAATACGGCTCTGTGCTTGACGCACTCAACGCGTCCGTCCCCGGTGTGAATGGAACTGCGCCGATGAACGTCGACGGCGGACGGATCGTAACCGACACTGTCGATGTCGACGAGCCTCCCTTGTCGTCCATGATCGTGTATGTGAAGGACGTATTGCCGTAGATCGTGGCTGCGGGCGTAAATACGAGCGTGCCATCGGAATTGAGCGACACCACGCCCGAACCGTCGGGCAGTGTCACCGGTTGTTCAACCGAGATAGGCTGTCCGTTGATCTGCACTACCGTGTAGGTGTTACCGGCAATCTGGATGTCGTTCTGCAGAACATCGATGGCAACCGGTATATTGGGATCCGTAACGATGCTGTCGGGTTTGGCGGTCGGGGGAACGCTCAGCACCTCCAGTGTCAACGTCGCCGTGCTGGTAACGCCCGAGCTGGCCTCCACTGTATAGGTTGCCACCGGCACAGCACCGGCATAGCCGATCAACGGCGCAAATGAGTAACTGCCATCGGGGTTGATGGTGAGTGTACCGACGCCCGGGATCGCGACCGGATTGCCAGCAACTGCTGTTTGGTCGCCAACCGTGAAGGTCGTGACCATCAGAGCCTCACCAGCAAGCGCCAAATCGTTAGATAGCACGCCATGGGCGGCATCCACCGACAACGGCGTGTTCTGCGGGAGCACATTGACGTCGGCTGCCGGCGTAATGGGACCAGGTACGATCGTGAGTGCCAGCACAGACGTATCGGTTCCACCGTTACCGTCTGAGATCGTGTAGGTGATCGCTGGAATGGCGCCGGTATATCCGGTTGCCGGCGCGAAGCTGAAGGATCCGTCCGCGTCGATTGTGATGATCCCCACGTCGGGGATCGTTACCGGCGAGCCGATCGGCTGCTTCGCAGGCATACCATCGATTGTGTAACTCACAACCTCGAATATCGAGCTGTCGACATCCGTCACGTTGGCGAGCAGACCGGAAGTGGAATCGATAATAAGGGTTGTGTTTTCGTCGACGGTTCGGCTGGCATCGACCGCGACCGGCGGATCGTTGACCGGGGTTACGGTGATCGAGACCGTGTGGGTGACCGAGCCGCCGTTGCCGTCGGAGACGGTGTAGGTGAAGCTGTCGGGACCGTTGTAATCCGGGTTCGGCGTGTAGGTGTAGGTGCCATCGGCGTTGACGACGACGGTGCCGTTCGACGGGTCAGACGCCTTCGTGAAGGTCAGGCTGTCGCCATCGATGTCGGTTGCCGTCAGGGTGCCCGAGAAGGCGTTGTCTTCCGGCGTGGTGATGGCGACGTCGGCTGCAACCGGCGCATCGTTCACCGGCGTCACCGTGATGGTGACGGTGACGATGTTGCCGTCGGCGGTGCCGTCGTTGGCGCGATAGGTGAAGCTGTCGGCGCCGTTGTAGTCGGCGTTCGGCGTGTAGCTGAACGAACCGTCGGCGTTGAGCGTCAGCGTGCCGTTCGACGGACCGGTGACCAGGACCGCATTCAGCGCGTCGCCATCGACGTCCGTGTCGTTGCCGAGCACGCCAGGCGCCGCGATCGTCAGAACCGTATCTTCCGCGGTCGTGAAGCTCTCGCCCACCGCGACCGGCGGATCGTTGACCGGGGTGACGGTGATCGAGACCGTGTGGGTGACCGCACCGCCGTTGCCGTCGGAGACGGTGTAGGTGAAGCTGTCGGGGCCGTTGTAATCCGGGTTCGGCGTGTAGGTGTAGGTGCCATCGGCGTTGACGACGACGGTGCCGTTCGTCGGGTCCGACGCCTTCGTGAACGTCAGGCTGTCGCCATCGATGTCGGTCGCCGTCAACGTGCCGCCGAAGGGCATGTCTTCCGGCGTGGTGATGGCGACGTCGACTGCAACCGGCGCATCGTTCACTGGCGTCACGGTGATGGCGACCGTGACGATGTTGCCATCGGCGGTGCCGTCGTTGGCGCGGTAGGTGAAGCTATCCGAGCCGTTGTAGTCGGCGTTCGGCGTGTAGCTGAACGAGCCGTCGGCGTTGAGCGTCAACGTGCCGTTCGACGGACCGGTGACCAGGACCGCATTCAGCGCGTCGCCATCGACATCGGTGTCGTTGCCGAGCACGCCCGGCGCCGCGATCGTCAGAACCGTATCTTCCGCGGTCGTGAAGCTCTCGCCAACCGCGACCGGCGGATCGTTGACCGGGGTTACGGTGATCGAGACCGTGTGGGTGACCGAGCCGCCGTTGCCGTCGGAGACGGTGTAGGTGAAGCTGTCGGGACCGTTGTAATCCGGGTTCGGCGTATAGGTGTAGGTGCCGTCGGGGTTGACGACCACGGTGCCGTTCGACGGATCAGATGCCTTCGTGAACGTCAGGCTGTCGCCATCGATGTCGGTTGCCGTCAGGGTGCCCGAGAAGGCGTTGTCTTCCGGCGTGGTGATGGCGACGTCGGCTGCAACCGGTGCGTCATTGACTGGCGTCACGGTGATGGCGACCGTGACGATGTTGCCGTCGGCGGTGCCGTCGTTGGCGCGGTAGGTGAAGCTATCCGAGCCGTTGTAGTCGGCGTTCGGCGTGTAGCTGAACGAGCCGTCGGCGTTGAGCGTCAACGTGCCGTTCGACGGACCGGTGACCAGGACCGCATTCAGCGCGTCGCCATCGACATCGGTGTCGTTGCCGAGCACGCCCGGCGCCGCGATCGTCAGAACCGTATCTTCCGCGGTCGTGAAGCTCTCGCCGACCGCGACCGGCGGATCGTTCACGGGCGTGACGGTGATCGAGACCGTGTGGGTGACCGCGCCGCCGTTGCCGTCAGAGACGGTGTAGGTGAAGCTGTCGGGGCCGTTGTAATCCGGGTTCGGCGTATACGTGTAGGTGCCATCGGCGTTGACGACGACGGTGCCGTTCGACGGATCGGACGCCTTCGTGAACGTCAGGCTGTCGCCATCGATGTCGGTTGCCGTCAACGTGCCCGAGAAGGCGTTGTCTTCCGGCGTCGTGATGGCGACGTCGGCTGCAACCGGTGCATCGTTCACCGGCGTCACGGTGATGGCGACCGTGACGATGTTGCCGTCGGCCGTGCCATCGTTGGCGCGATAGGTGAAGTTGTCGGCGCCGTTGTAGTCGGCGTTCGGGGTGTAGCTGAACGAGCCGTCGGCGTTGAGCGTCAGCGTGCCGTTCGACGGACCAGTCACCAGGACCGCATTCAGCGCGTCGCCATCAACGTCCGTGTCGTTGCCGAGGACGCCAGGCGCCGCGATCGTCAGAACCGTATCTTCCGCGGTCGTGAAGCTCTCGCCCACCGCGACCGGCGGATCGTTCACGGGGGTGATGATGATGTTGCGGGTGTCGACGTCGGTCAGCGCGCCGCCAGCGCCGGTGTTGCCGCCGTCATTGGTGGTCATCGTCAGGGCGACTGTGCCATTGGCGTCCGCCACCGGCACATAGTTGGGCGCGGATGCGCTGGCGAGATAGGCGTTGATGTCTTCGACCGTACCCGACAGAGTCAGCGTGCCGGTACCGGAGCCAGAAACAGTAACCAAGGCATCGGACGTCGCTGTCAGGCTGCCCGAGCCGACGCCGAGCGTCACCGTCATCGTGCCGCCGTCGGCATCAACGTCGGCGATCGCCAGACCGGTGAGCCTTACCGACGTATCCTCGGTGGTCGTCCAGCCGGCCGGCAGCGTGTTGACCGGCGCGTCGTTGACCGGGGTCACATTGATTGTGGCCGTCGCAGTATTCGATGTCAGTCCGCCGTCATTGACCGTGACGTCGACCGTACGTGGCTGGAGCGATGGATTCTCGGTCGTGTTTTCAAACTGAATCAGAGCCAACGCGGCGGCGTATTGAGCTTTTGTGGCGGTCCCAGTGAGCGAGACGGTCGTATCTGTCCGCGTCCATGCGATGCCGCTGGCAAGCGTACCAGACGAGGCCGACGAACCGTTGACGAGCAGCCTGTCACCAGGCTGCTGGTTCGTCAGTGCGATGCTCGCAGACTCCATACTTGTGTCATCGGCATCGTCGATCTGCACAGGACCGGAGGCAATGGAAACCGGGGGGCCGTTTTCAGTGAAGTTTACCGTGGAACCTGTGGAATCGACGGCGCGACCAATCTGGAAATCATCCCAAACGAGCGACGAGGCAGACGCGTTATAGAAATACACGCGAACCTGATAGGTCGTTCCTGCCGCCAGCTGAAAATCGCTGGTATCAACATTCCTGAATGTGTAGTTCGAGGCTAACGAAACAGCACTATCTGCGACGATCAATTCCGACGTCGCAAAGTTGTCGCTCGAGATCGCGACTGCAAACTGATAGGTCGCTGCATTCTGGAATAGAGCTCCATAACCGACTTTATCGATAACGGCATTGGCGGGGAGGTTCGTCGGTGTCGTGAACGTGTACTGGACGTAATCATTGGCGACGATTGCCGCCGACAAACTGGTCGTGTTTGCACCAGTTATCGTACCGTAACTGTTAGATAGGTTGCGCGAAATTCCGGGACCGACTGTCTCCTGGCCTGCCGAAGCGATCGCTGTGCCATCGACCCCCCTAAAGGAGTTGCCCGTCGGCGCATTAGGCCAATAGAGGTCGGCATTGACATTGCCGCTAGGCGTATTGTGGAACCAGCCAACCACGTAAGTGCCAGTGACCGGACCGCTGAGATCGACGATCGGCCTACTATCGATGACCGCCGTCACGCTCAATGACAGGGTCGAGGTGTCGACGCCACCATTTCCGTCGGAGACCGTGTAGGTAACGACAGGAACGTTGCCCGAGTAGTTGGCGAACGGCACAAAGGTATAGCTGCCGTTGGCGTTGATGGTCAGAGTGCCAACGTTGGCGATTGTATAGGGCGTTCCGACCGTGAACGGTCCGCTCTGACCGGCAATCGAGAACGCCGATACGCTAAGCGTGTTGCCATCGGCGTCGGTCGCATTCGCAAGAAGACCCGAGGCTGCATTGACGTTGAGCGTCACATTTTCGAGCGTGACGTTGGTTTCGTCTGCGTCGACAGGGGCATCGTTGACCGGTGTGATGATGATGTTGCGGGTATCGACGTCGGTGAGCGGACCGCCAATGCCGGTGTTGCCGCCATCGTTGGTGGTCATCGTGAGCACGACGGTGCCATTGGCATCGGCCACCGGAACATAGGTCGGTGCCGAGGCGCTCGCCAGATAGGCGTTGATGTCAGCGAGGCTGCCCGACAGCGTCAGCGTGCCGGTACCAGAGCCAGTGACCGTGACCGAGCCGCCCGACGTGGCGGTCAAAGTGCCCGAGCCAACGCCGAGCGTCACCGCCATCGTGCCCGATGCTGCATCGACATCGGCGATCGACAGGCCGGTGAGTTGCACCGACGTATCTTCGTTGGTTGTCCAGCTGCCGGCGAGCGTGTTGACCGGCGCGTCGTTGATCGGGGTGACGGTGATGTTGACCGTGCGGGTAATCGAGCCACCGTTGCCGTCGGAGACGGTATACGTGAAGCTGTCTGAACCATTATAGTTGGAGTTCGGCGTATAAGAATACGTGCCGTTGGCATTGACGACGACCGTACCGTTCGACGGATCGGACGCCTTCGAGAACGTCAGGCTGTCGCCGTCGACATCGGTTGCGACCAGTCCGCCGCTGAAGGCGCTGTCTTCCAGCGTCGTGATCGGGACATCCGCCGCAACCGGGGCGTCGTTCACAGGCGTGACGGTGATCGAGACGGTGCGCGTGACGCTGCCGCCGTTGCCGTCGGAGACGGTGTAAGTGAAGCTGTCGAGGCCGTTGTAGTCGGCGTTCGGCGTATAGGTGTACGTGCCGTCGGCGTTGACGACGACGGTGCCGTTCGCCGGGTCCGAGGCCTTCGAGAACGTCAGCGTGTCGCCATCGACGTCGGTTGCCGTCAGCGTGCCAGACAGAGCGTTGTCTTCCGCCGTCGTCACCGAGACATTGGCTGCGACCGGCGCGTCGTTCACCGGCGTGACCGTCAGGTTGACGGTGACGATGTTGCTGTCGGCGGTGCCGTCGTTGGCGCGGTAGGTGAAGCTATCCGAGCCGTTGTAGTCGGCATTCGGGGTGTAGCTGAACGAACCATCGGCGTTGAGCGTCAGGGTGCCGTTCGACGGACCAGTCACCAGGACCGCCGTCAGCGCATCGCCATCGATATCCGTGTCGTTGCCGAGCACGCCAGGGGCGGTGATCGTGAGGGCTGTATCCTCAGCCGTCGTGTAGCTCTCGCCGGTGGCCACAGGCGCGTCGTTCACAGGCGTGACGGTGATCGAGACGGTGCGCGTGACGCTGCCGCCGTTGCCGTCGGAGACGGTATACGTGAAGCTATCGGCGCCATTGTAGTTAGCGTTCGGCGTGTAGGTGTAGGTGCCGTCGGCGTTGACGACGACCGTGCCATTGGCCGGGTCCGAGGCCTTGGTGAAGGTCAGGGTGTCGCCGTCGACGTCCGTCGCGGTCAGCGTGCCAGACAGAGCGTTGTCTTCCGCCGTCGTGACCGATACGTCAGACGCAACCGGGATGTCGTTCACCGGATTGACCGTCAGGGTCACGGTCGCAGTCTTGGTGTCGCCGTCCACATCCGTGTAGCTGTAGGTAAACGTATCCGTTCCAGCGAAGTTGGCATTCGGCGTATAGACGAATGCGCCGGTCGCCGTGTTGAACGACGTCAGCGTTCCGCTTGCCGGCCCTGTATCAACGGCGAAGCTGCCGCCTCCATCGCCGAGGTCGGTGTCATTGGTGGCAACATTGCTGGAGATTGCCGTGTCCTCATTGCCGGAGAAGGCATCGTTTATTGGGTCCGGCGCGCGGTTGATGTTGACCGTTGTCGTGGCGACGTTCGGCGCATTCGTGCCGCCCGCCACAGAGACATTAATCGTGCGCGGCGTCGTCGACGGCGTGTCGGTCGTATTCTCGAACTGAATCTGCCTGAGGGCGTCAGTATATTGAGCTTGAGTGAAACTGCCGGTCAGCGTGACGAGATTGTTCGTGCGTGTCCAGGAGATGCCGGAGGCAAAAGTACCCGAGGCTGCGGAGGAGCCGTTGACCAGCAGCCTGTCACCGGTCTGCGGGTTTGTCAGAGTTACCGACGCGGATGTCATGTTCGCAGTGCTGCCGTCGACGACCTGACCCGCGGTTGTGATGGCGACGGGCGCATTATTCTCGGTGAAAGTAACGGTGTTATTGATAGCACGCACCGCAATATCATCGACCAGCAGGCCGGAGCCGTCGCCCGGCCGACGGAGCGACCCATTGACAGAGCCGTTCGATGCAATGCGGATCACGGTGCTGGTTGAGTTCGCCGTGAATGTCGTCCCGTAGTACTGCCAGGTGTTCGCCGTGGTGACCGTCTGCACAACTGTGCCGTTCACGATGACCTGGGCGATATCCCCCGTGGTTAAACTAACGCGCGTCACTGCCGCCAGACTGACGACATAGGTCTGTCCCGGTACCGTCGTGATCGTCTGCTCGATGAAGGACTGCGTCGACGTCGGGGAAAGCCTGCCCCCCTCGACTTCCACGAACCGGGTGCCATCCGGCGGAGCCGTAATTCCATACAAGCTAGGACTGTTTGAGACTTCGAGGCCGCTATTGCTCGTCCAGCCCGTTCCACCGTTTTCGAAGGAGCCGTTGGTTATGAGATTTGCGCTGCCAAGAGCAACGTTGGCGAGAATGCCGTCGAACGTCGTTGCTTCGATCGTTCGGGTCTCAACGACACCGAGCGTCGATTCCAGCACCCAGTCGCCGCCAAGGCCGGCGGCACCTGTAATGTCCGTCGAAGCGGCAATGTCGGCGCCGGTAATACCACCGAGGAGCATCGCGGCCTCAAGCCCCGCGTCACCGGCAGTGAAGTCGCAACCATAGATGAGGATATCGCCGTCTGCCGACAATGCTTTGCCGATGGCGATCAGTTCATCGAGATGCTCGCCCTGCATGCTGTCGGCGTTCAGCGTTGCATTGCCGAGGCTAAGCTCGCCTTCTGAACCATGGCTTATGATGTGAATCGCATCGATGCCCGTGCGCCCGTCGAGCGCCGCTGCGATCTGCTCGACGCCGTCCTTGGTCGGGTCGATGATGATCACCTCGATCGACGGATCAAGGCTGGCAATGATTTGATCGCGATCGGCGATTGAGCCATCAACGAATGCGATCTCATGACGCTCTTCCGCCGCAGCGACGGCTGTTGCGACATCCAGGCTGCTCGTCTCATTCGCGTCTGCGGTGGAAACGTCGTTGCGATCGGCAGTGGTCACTCCAGCGATCAGATCCGCGGCGGCCTTGGCGATTAGCTTGGCAACCGGGTTGTCAGCAATTTGATCGGCCACAAGACCGGTAAATGACACGCGGGCCGACTCTGATGCGGTCTGGTGGGCAGCCAAATTCGATGCGACCGTCGCAACCAGATCAGCGATCGCATTGTCGGCGCCAGCGCCTGCGAAAGTCTCGCGCACCACATCGGGCGTGATCTGGCTCGCTGCCATGTCTGCGACATGCGCTGCAGCCGCACCATCGAACACCATGCGAGGCTCAAGAGGCATAAACGACGGTGCCGACAGCACAGATGCTTTGTCAGCAGTCGCGGCCCGAGATCGGCAATTGGAGGGTCTGGTCGCTGCTCCGCGCTTCTTGCTTTTCGGCATTTGGCTATTCCCAGCATCAGCGAGGATCTAAATTGCCTCGCAAGATCAGGAACTTAGAGCCAAAATTATCTCGATTCGGTTAATCTGTACACATTGTTTCTCGAAAGACAGTTTATCTACTTTGCAAAATAATCAGCTTTCTGACTTTGCGAACTGCCGGACACTTGCTTCAATACAGAATACGCCCCGCAGACGATGAGCCCGTCTGAGCGCCCCGTCCAAGCACATGGAATTTCAGCGTGTTAAAAGAGTTTGGTAGCGTAATACTGGCAGCGCACTTCGCTGCATATCCGTCGTTCGGCGATCGTGACATTGCCTCGCCCCCACCGGCCAACTTCGCGGCTCGGGTAGAAGCAACGATCGACCGAGGCCCTATCGTCGAGCTGATTTTGAACTGCGGGCGCGAGGGCGATAGCGCAATCATCTCCTATGCCAAGATTGAGCGTCGATTCTGCACCCCGAGTCTCGGCTGCACCAACAGCATCACGGAAGCCGCGAGACGCATATGCCGATGAGGGTCCCAGTGCATTCGCGTCAGGCACCGCTTTCCTGCAAGAGCACCTTGAGAACCTGCCGCCATGCTGCGGCGGCAAAGCTCTCCCGCCGGCCGGAAAGATGCACGAGCCCCCGGGTGACGTGAGAGACCTCGCTCGTCTGCGCGCCGCTCGACATCGCAACCGAATAGACGCCGTTGGTCGGAACGAGGCGCTGATCGCGATCCGCCTCGACGGCAATGGGTCCGCCATGCACCGACGCGAGTTCAAGGATGTCGACTGACGGCGAACCCGCATAGGCGACGGATGTCACCGATACGGGCACCGGCCGCCGGCGTGCATCGTCAAAGCTGAACGTACCCGCGGTGCCGACCTCGATGCGGCCCAGGTCATCCTGACTGACAAATCCCCGCGCCCTGATGCGGCCCTCCGAGGCGACGAGAGCAATCTCTGTGTCCTTGCCGACCCAGCGGCCGACCGATATCTCAGGCGGCAGTTCGGCGAGGACGCCGTCAAATGGAGCGCGCACGTCGAGTTCGAAAATCTCGCGTTGCAGGCCTTCGCGGCGACGGTTGAGTGATGCCAACTCCTGCTCGAGCGCCAGGGACTGCGCCTTGTCCTTCGCATCGGCGACGCGGCGATCGGCTCTCAGCTTGACCAGAGCAATCTGCATTTCGGTTTGCCGCAGCCGCGCCTCTGTTTCGGGCGTGGAAAGACGGAACAGAAGCTGCCCTTTTTCAACTCGGGCACCTTCTGATACGAGAATAGCTTCGATACGCCCGGGGCTCGACGAAAAGATCCGGGTCTGCTGCTCGGGCTCCAGCACGGCCGGCACCGCGACCCGTCCTGACCAGGGCGTGACAGCGAGTACCAGAAGCACCAGCAGGCCGGTGACGGGCAGAATCGACCTTGGCGAACGCACGATCACTTTGCGCCGTTGCCACCACTGCCCGAGTTCCCTGGCGATGGGCTTCAGCACGAACCAGATGATCTCGACCGCGAACAAGACGAGCCCCAGAGCCTTGAAGAACATGTGATAGACCGCAAGCGCTATTCCGGTGAAAACGACAAGCCGGTAGAGCCAGACGATCCAGGCATAGGCGATTACGCCTGACCGCATTTGCGGCGAAAGATTATCTGGGCAAGGCTCTTTGATGCCGAACAGCACGTTCCTCAACTTCCAACGCCCGAGCGAATTAGCACGCTCCTGGAGATTGGGAACACGCAGCAAGTCCGCCAAAATGAAGTAGCCGTCGAACTTCATGAGTGGACTGAGATTGATGACGAGGCTGGCGAACAGACTCGTACTTGCCAGCACGAACGCGGTGCTACGGGCCGGGCCATCTGGCAGAAACGCCCAAAGGAACAAGGAGAGTGCGGCAATCATCAGCTCGACAATAATGCCGGCGCCATCGATCAGCAGCTTCTGGCGTCGTGACGTCAGCTTCCACGCATCGGTGACGTCGGTATAGAGCATCGGCACCATCACCAGGAACGCAACGCCCATCGTCGGCACTCGGCACCTGTAGCGTACGGCGGTGCACGCGTGGCCGAACTCGTGGAAGATCTTTACGACCGCGATCGCCAGCACGTACCAAATCAATCCGTCAAGCGAGTAGAAGTGCTGGAAGGTCGAAACGAATTCCATCCACTGTCGCGACACCAGATAGAGTCCGGTCATGCCGATCGATGCGATCAGCCACAGCCAGGACCGCGAATAAAAGATCGCGACGTAGGGCGCCAGCCAATCGAGAAGCGCTTGCGGCCGGAACAGCGGCACCCGTACGAACAGATAGTTGTGCACCAGCCACATGATCCATCCGTGCTTTCGCAGCTCGGCTCGGTGTGCCAGTCCACGCCAACCCTCTGCGGGCTCTACGAGAAGGCAGGACTGCTCCAGCGTTCGCGCGAATTGCGCGACGGTTTGGGCGCTCACGTCGGCGCCATGTACATCGGCAATCATCTGTGCCAGCTCTTCCGGCGTCGTGGCTTTCGCCCACAGCGACAGCAACTGATATCCGTCGAGATCAAACGTGAAGTAGCGGTTCGCCACAGGATCGAAGAGCAGCCAGGTTGGCGCTCCCGACGGCGATACAGGGCCTTCGATCAGGCGCAGATCTTCGCGCAGCGCCGGCAGCACTTGCGCAGAATCAGAGGCAGATCGTCGTGACATTGATGGCATGGCCGCACTCTACTCAGATGCCAAGTCGCTGCCGCATATACGTCAGAGGGCGCCGGAAGAGGAAATAGGCCAGCGGAACGCGGCTGCCAAAGACCTGCGCTGTGCCGCGCAGTCCGAGACGCGGCGGCCGGCCCTGCACCTGGGGAGCTGCGTGAATGGCGAACGACAACTGGTTGCCTTCGTTCAGTCGTGCAATATGGCTTGTGCGCGTCGCTATGCCGGAGATTGGATGCAATGGGTCGCTATCCAAGAACAGCCGAACGGCGGCATCCTTGCCAATTACGGCAGCATCATCGACCGGCAGAAGAATGCGCAGGGCGACATCGTCCGGATCTGAGATCTCCATAACACGCTGACCGATGGCGACAGGTCGGCCAATGAGATCCCGCTTGTCGCTGTAAAGCACCAGTCCGTCACGGTCGGCGACGACGGTCGATTTCGCCAGCAGGTCGCGGGCGTAATCGCGCTCTGATTTCTTGACGGACAGATTCGTCTGCGCGATGGCGACGTCATGGTTGTACGCAGCATCGACGAACGCGCCCTGTCGTGCCTGACGCAACTTCGCCTCCGCAACTTCGACCTCTCTCTCAGCTACCTCGGCGGCATTGCGGGCCTGAGTGTCGTTGAATCGGAAGAGCACGTCGCCGGCTTTCACCCGGCTGCTCGGATCGACAAGTATCTCGTCGATTAGTCCCTCGATCGGTGCTGCGATGACGGTTGGAGCGCGCGCGACGACCTCGGCCGGCGCGAGCGCTGTCATGGGAACGGGTACGAAGGCAAGAAGTGCGATGAGCGCTGCACCAGCCAACAGCACTCGCTTGTTCACGCGGCGCTTCCATCTCGCGGCCAATGGCCTCGTCAGGAGGTCCCATGAATAGGCACATGCCTCTGCAAAACGCGCGATGGGCGCCTGCGACTCCTGCGTCCAGGGTTGCTCGCGCGCCAAGAGCAAGCCGGCGACGGTTGCGCCGCCCAGATCCTTCAATGGCACCCACAGCATTTCCCGGAACGGATACGTGCCCGTTTCCGCGTCTTCGGCCATACAATACGCGGGGAGCGAAAAACAGATGGTCTTCGCCGATACCGCGTCTTTCGCAATGCGCGCCGCCATGCGCTCTACCCAGAGCACGAGGGGCGATTCTCCCTCGACCGAGGCCATGCTGGAAATCGACATGATCCTGAAGCTGCGAGGTCCGGTCGCCCTGAGGAGAAAGACCTGACGCGCATTCGTCAGCTTTCGCGCGCTGTTCACGGCCAGGAAGGCAAGCTCGTCAACCGTCTTCGTCGCCCGGACGTCGGCCTCGAGCTTGAGCATGAACTGCAAGGCGCTCACCGCGGCCTCGACGGCAAGCGGCTTTGCCGTCGCCGCAGCCGTGTCCTTGTGCGCCAATGGCATGCTCGAATGCTGGCTGCTGATTGTGTTCAGTCTCGTCGTGGTCATGATCGAGCGTTCCGGATGTCAGCTTGTCGGCCCGAAAACGGCGGTGCCGCTCATTCCTGGAATAACGGAACCTGCCCGCGCCGCCTCCAGATCAAGTTGGCCGACGATCCTCACCGTCTGGCTGATCGGATCGATGACTGCGCCGAGGCGAGCAACCGTTCCCGACACTTCCTGCCCGGTCTCCTCGATCGTGAAGCTGAACGGAGTGGTGGGCTTCAACCAGCGAAGCCAGCTCGAAGGTGCGATCAGATCGACCTCGATGTTGCTCGTATCAACAATCCTGATCAGGGGGGAATTCACGGCGGGCATGTCGTGCTCGTGCACCAGCACGTCGACAACCCGTCCGGAAAACGGCGCCAGCTGCTTGCAGGGCTTCAGGCGGATCGTTGCTACGAGCAGCGCCGCAGCCGCCTTGTCGGCCTCGGCCTTGGCGACGGCGACTTCCAGGGCTCCTGCGGCGCGCTGCTCATGAAGTCGCGAGGCATTGTCATGCGTTGCCTGCGCACCGCGCGCTTCAGCCTCGGCCATGAGCCGTTCGCCTTCAAGGCGTTCGCAATCGAAGGCAACCAACAGTTCACCTTTGGCGAAGGCTTGCCCCGCGCGGAAAGGAATCTCCAAAATGCGTAAAGACGTGTCGGTCGCCAGCGTCGCCTCATTGGCCGAGCGCAAGACGCCACGCACCGACCTCAAGAGCTGCTCTTGTGCCTGGGCGGCGGCAAGGTGTAGGCAAAGTGCCGGCAACAAAGCGGCACCGACCCGGAAGCCGTGCTGGAAGACGCAGGACATATGTTCACTCCACGCAATACAAGTGATCACGTTGTAGCCGTCTTAAGTTAATATCTAGTATGTCGTCGGATTTTCTTGTGTCGGCATTCCGGCCGGGCGAAGCGTTCATTGGCACCTGGCGCCGCATGACACCGGGATGCTGCAACCGGCCAGGTCGTCGACAGGGCTGCGATTGCCGGCAGCATGCGGCCCAATCTCGGCGGCAGAAGCGATCAATCGAAGTTGCGGATGAACGGCTTTGGTCCGGTGCGCCCGGCCACCTGTTCCTGACGTAACTGCGCAGGGCCCCGCGGGAAGCCACAATCGGCGCAGCTTCACAGGAGATCGCGCCCGATGACGTCCATCACTCAGACCGCTGGCTCTGTCGCATCCGCTGCCCGTCTTCTACCCGCGCTCGATCTGTCGCGTTCGCCGGGACCGCGCCTGGCGGCCATGGCTCAAGACAGGACCACGTGCATTCAGGAGTCGACGTTCCTGTCGTTCACCGTGCGGCATCACGCGTCGATCTCGGAGATCGACTCGGCTGACTGGAACCACCTTTTTGAAGAGTGCGCCGAGGACTGGGGCTACTTCCGCGCCTGTGAGATCGCGCAGTCGCAACATTTCACGTTCTCCGCCGTCGCCGCCTACAGGAATGGCAAGCTCGTCGCCGCAGCCCCTGTCTTCCGGCTCGACTACCGCCTCGACATGACGCTGCCCGAGCGCATGAAGACCATCGGCAACTGGCTGGCGAAGCATGCACCGCGCCTCACTCGGATCCCGGTTCTCGGCATGGGCTCCCCCATGACCGAAGAGTGCCCGATCGGCATCGCAGCAGAACTCGTCGGAGATGAGCGGCAACAGGCAGTGAAGGCGCTCATCCATGCAATGGAACAGCATGCTGCGGCCGAAGGCATCAAGATCTTGGCGATGAAGGACGTCACCGATCGCGATAGTCAGTGGGTGGATGCGCCGCTCACGAAGCAGGGCTTCGCCCGCATGGCTTCTCTGCCGATCGCGACGCTGCCACTGCCCTACGCTTCGTTCGACGGCTATATTCAAAGCCTGCCGTCGAAGAAGCGCACCGACATCCGCCGCAAGCTCAAGAATGCGCAAGGCATCGAGACGGAGCTTCGTGACAACATCGACGACGTCTACGACGAGATCCTGGAACTCTACCGCGCGACGCGCGCCAACCGCAAAGCGAGCTATGAGGCATTCGACGAGGTGCCCGAATCCTATTTTCGCGAAGTCATGCGACTGTCCGAGGGAAAGGCGCGGGTGCTTCTGTGCCGCCTTGGCGGACGGCTCGTCAGCTTCAACTTCTTCATCGTCGAAAAGGACAAGCTGATCGGCAAATTCATCGGTATGGACTACGACGTGGCGCGCGATCGCAATCTCTACTTCTTCAACTGGATGGAGATTACGCGGTACTGCATCGAGAACGGCATCAAAAATCTGCAGACTGGCCAGACGACCTATTCGGTCAAGGTCCGGCTCGGCTGTAAGCTCAAGCGCTCGTGGGTGTACTTCAAGTACACTGGCGCCATCCTCGGGCCGCTGGTGCGGCGCATCGCGCCACGGTTCTCCTTCGAGGATGCCGACCCTGAGCTGGGATCCCTCGCCGGCAAGCTCGATTACCTCGCGCCGGACGCATGAATAGCGGCCAGGCTGGCTTCGTGTGGCGTGATCAGCTCGCCGCCGGCGGCTCGTCGGTCAATATCTCCGCGAGCGTGTCCTCGATCGAGCGCTTGCGGCTATCACTGACGATCTTCTTGGACGTCAGATCCGTCACATAGAACACATCGACGGCCTTCTCGCCGAACGTCGTGATGTGGGCGGAGGAGATGTCGAGATTGAGATCGGAAATCGCGCTTGTCAGGGCATAAAGAAGCCCCGGCCGATCGCGCCCCGACACTTCGATGACGGTGAACTGGTCGGACAGCGAGTTGTCGATGACAACTTCAGGAGCGACGGAGAACGCCTCGATGCGTCTCTCAATCGGCCGCCGCTTCTCCAACAGGGACTTCAGCCGTGCCTCGCCTTTCAACAGCTTCTCAATCGTCTGGCCGATGCGTCGTGCGCGGCGGGTTTCGTCCTCCTCGTCGGAGAACTCGCGTTGCAGAAGGAATGTATCGAGCGCGAAGCCGTCCCGCGTGGTGGTGATGTGAGCGCCCATGATATTGGCGCCTGACGCCGCGCAGGCGCCGGCGAACAACGACAGCAGACGCGGGTGATTTGGAGCAAAGACCGTGAGTTCGGTGATGGCGGTGAAGGTATCGGTCGTATGGTGGGTGGCAAGCTTGACACCCGCACTCGTCGCCTCGGCAACGAGATGCGCATGCTCGACGTGCTGGCGCGTATCGAAACGTAGCCAGTAGTCGGGATAGAAGCGTTCGATATGGTGGTCGACGAAGTCTGAATCGAGATCAGGCAGTGCCAGCCGCAACGTCGCCTGCGCCTCTTCGACCTTCTCCTTGCGTCCTGACTTCGCAAAGCCGCCGCTGAGTACCGCCTCGGTCTCGTAGTAGAGTGTCCTGAGGAGCTGCCCTTTCCAGCCATTCCAAGTGTCGGGTCCGACCGCACGGATGTCGGCCACTGTCAAAAGCAGCAGCAGCTTCAAGCGTTCCAGACTCTGCACGATGTCGGCGAAGTTGCGGATCGTCATGGGATCGGAGATGTCGCGGCTCTGGGCGATGTTGGACATCGTCAGATGCTGCTCGACGAGCCACACCACCGTGTCTGTCTCTGCCGCGGTGAGGCCAAGGCGCGGACACAGCTCGCGGGCGATGCGCCCTCCCACGATCGAATGATCCTCCGTGCGCCCCTTGCCAATGTCGTGCAGGAAAGCTGCGACGAACAGAACGCGGCGATTCTTGACCGATTTTATGATCTCGGTCGACAACGGCAACTGTGAGTGCGAGTCACCGCGCTCAATCTCGGTGAGCCGGCCGACGGTGCGCAGCAGATGCTCGTCCACCGTATAGTGGTGGTACATGTTGAACTGCATCATGCCAACGACCCGACGGAATGCGGGGATGAAGCGTGCCAGAACTCCCGCCTCGCTCATCCGGCGTAGCGTCGCCTCGGGATTGATATGTCCGGTCAGCAGCTCCAGGAAAATGCGGTTGGCCTCGGGGTTGGCCTGCAACGAGTGGTTGACCGAGGGCAGCGCGCGCCGAATGAGGCGCAGCGCTTCGGGGTGCAGATAGCTGTCCGTGTGCTCGGCGCGCGCGAAGAAGCGGATAATGTTGACGGGATCGCGATCGAAGACGTCCTTGTCGCGGACGTTGATGCGATCGTTCTCGATGCGAAAGTCGGTCTTCTGGCGCACCTCGCGGCGGGTCCGCCAAGACAGCGGATTGAGCAGGCGATTGAGACCCGGCGCGGTCTTGAGCTGCTGGATCTCAAGCGTGCTGCACAGGATGGTCGTCAGGTCGCCGACATCCTTGGCGATGAGAAAGTAGTGCTTCATGAACCGCTCGACGGCACGCAAGCCGCCGTGACGCTTGTAGCCCAGCCGCTCGGCCATCGCCTCCTGCACGTCGAAGGAGAGCCGCTCAACGGGCCGGCCGGTGAGGAAGTGCAGGAAGCAGCGCACGGTCCATAGGAAATCTTCGCATTTCTCGAACGTGCGCACCTCGTCGCGTGTGAAGACGCCAGCCTCGACGGTGGCACGTCCGACGCCCTCGCCATAGAGATACTTCGACATCCAGTGCAGGGTGTGCAGATCACGCAGTCCACCCTTGCCGTCCTTGATGTTGGGCTCGACGCGATAGCGCGATTCACCAGAACGTTTGTGCCGGTCGTCGCGCTCCTGCATCTTGCCGTCGATGAAGCTGCGAGCGGTGCCGCGAATGACTTCGGAGCGGAAGCGCTGCTCCAGTTCGGCGAACAACTGCGGATCACCGAGGATCAATCGACTGTCCAAAACAGCGGTGCGGATCGTCAAGTCGCTCTGCGAGAGCTTGATGCACTGGTCCACGTTGCGTGTGGCGTGACCGACCTTGAATCCCAGATCCCACAGCAGATAGAGCATGTACTCTGCGACACTCTCACCCCATGGTGTCTGCTTGTAGGGAAGCAGGAACAGCAGATCGATATCAGAGGCCGGAGCCAGCAGCCCGCGCCCGTAGCCTCCGGTGGCGACGATCGCCATGCGCTCCGCATCAGAGGGGTTCGTGGCGCGATAGACGTGGGTTGTCGTGTAGTCGAAAATGAGGCGAATAAGCTCGTCCTGGAAAAGAGAAAGGCCGGCCGCGCAGCGTCTGCCATTGCCGTCGGAATTAAGCCCGGCCTCGGCACCGGCGCGAGCATCGGCGACGAGAAGCTTCAATCGCTCGAGCAGTCGCGGGCGCGCATCGGACGCATTGGCCGCGGCCTGGCAGACGCCCGTCAGCTCCTTGCGCAGGGCATCAGGGTCGAAATAGGGTGCGGCGGTGTCGATCGGCTTGTCCATGGGGCCAGCTTAGAGCATTTTCCGACGAAGTGGTCTCGGGTTAAGCGAGAACAGTGCGAGAAACGAGAATCCCGGAACGGCGCCGGTTTCCATCGGAACGAAAGGCGCTCCCATGACGGTGCGGTTCGGCGTCAGGTGGTAACTGGTGGCGCCAATTCCTGCAAGCCGCCAGACTGCTCAACTCTTGCGCAACATGTCCTTGAGACGATAGAGCTCGTCCAACGCGGCACGCGGCGACAAGTCGTCGATGTTGAGGGATTGAAGCGCGATCTCGACGGGGGAAGGACCTTGTTCCTGCGCCAGCGGGTTCGACGGCCGCGCGGCGGCGAACAGCGGCAGATCGTCGAGTGCCTCCACACCGCCACGGCGGGCATCGGACCGCTCGAGCTGGCGCAACACCTCGGCCGCGCGCTTGACGACGGACTGCGGCAGGCCGGCGAGCTTGGCGACCTGGATGCCATAAGAACGGTCCGCAGCGCCCTTCCTCACCTTGTGCAGGAAGACGATCTCATCGCGCCATTCTTTGACGTTGACGGTGACGTTGGCGACGCCGGACAGGCGACGTTCGAGTGCGGTCAGCTCATGGTAGTGTGTTGCGAACAATGCGCGGCAACGCGAGACCTCATGCAGGTACTCCACGGTCGCCCAGGCGATCGACAGGCCATCGAAGGTTGCAGTGCCGCGGCCGATCTCATCGAGGATGACGAGCGAGCGATTTGTCGCCTGGTTAAGGATGCCCGCGGTTTCGACCATCTCGACCATGAACGTGGAGCGCCCGCGGGCGATGTCATCGGAAGCGCCAACCCGCGAGAAGAGACGATCGACGATGCCGATGTGTGCGGAACGCGCGGGCACATAGGCCCCCATCTGCGCCAGCAGTGCGATCAGTGCGTTCTGGCGGAGAAAGGTCGATTTGCCCGCCATGTTGGGGCCGGTGACGAGCCAGATGCGCGCGTCTTCGCCCTCGTCGAAGCCGGTCGGCTGCTCTGGCATGGCGCGACCCAGAACGCAGTCGTTCTCGATAAAGGGACCTGAAAGGTTCGCAGCGAGTGCCTGCTCGACGACGGGATGGCGGCCGCCGCGGATCTCAAAAGCGTCGCTCGTGTCGATCTCGGGGCGGACGTAGTTTTCCCTGTGGGCAAGGTCAGCAAGTGCCGCCGTCACGTCGAGATCAGCGAGGGCAGCCGCGATCTCGTTAAGGACCGGCTCGGCCGTGGCGATGTCGGCAGCGAGCGCCGTGAAGACGTCCTGCTCGATCGTCAATGCGCGCTCGGCGGCCGATGCGATGCGACCCTCGATCTCGATCAGTTCGGTCGTCGTGAACCGCACCGCGTTTGCCATGGTCTGGCGGTGACGGAACGTGGCCGACAGCGGCTCCGCCATCAGCGGCTTCGCGTTCGCCTGCGTAACCTCGATAAAGAAGCCCAGAATGTTGTTGTGGCGGATCTTGAGCGATCTGACGCCGGTCTCTTCCGCGTAGCGCGCCTCCAATGCCGCCATCACTTGGCGTGAGGTGTCGCGTAGTGCAATTGCCTCATCGAGGTCGCCTGAGTAGCCCGGACGCACGAAGCCGCCCTCACGCCGCAGATGCGGTGGCTCGTCGACAAGAGCTGCGGCGAGGCTTGTGCCAAGAGGGCCCGCTGCTTTGCCGAGCCGTGCGGCGATGTTTGCAAGTTCGGCTGGAAGGCCAATCGGACCGGAGCGCGCCAGCAGCAGCGTCGCGGCACGCTCCGCGGTGCCAAGCGCATCCCGGATGGCGCCGAGATCGCGCGGGCCGCCCCGGCCGAACGCTAGGCGCGTGACCGCACGCGAAATGTCCGGCGCACCCTTCATGGTCGCGCGCAGATCGTCACGCAGTGTGTGCTCGTCCACCAGATAGCCGACCGCATCGAGGCGTGCGTGGATCGGCGCCACATCGCGCAGCGGCGCACCCAGTCGCGCCGCAAGCTCGCGGGCGCCCGGTCCGGTGACGGTGCGATCGATGGCAGAGAACAGGCTGCCACGCTTCTCGCCCGAGGCAGAGCGCATCAGCTCAAGACTGGTCCGGCTCGCCGCATCGATGACGAGGGCGGTTCCGGCGCCCGTGCGACGGGGCGACCGCAGCACGGGCTGCTTGCCGATCTGGGTGAGATCAACGTACTTCAGCAGCGCACCGACGGCAGCAAGCTCCGCGCGCGAGAAGCTGCCAAATCCGCCGAGTTCGTTGACACCCAACCGCTGCTTCAGGCCGCGCTCGCCCGACAGCGAATCGAAATGCGCCGCCGGGATCGGCGTGGCGGCGGCTCCGGCGATCTCGATCCAATGGCGGACGCCCGGCTCGGCGAACAACGCTTCCGAGCACAACACCTCTCCCGGCGATAGCCGCACCAGTTCGCCAGGCAGATCGAGCCCGGTCGCCTCACCCACCTCGCACTCGCCCGTCGAGATGTCGAGCGATGCGAGCGCGACCGTCGCGGGAGAGCCGATCAGGGGACCATCGCCGCCACCCGGCGCTCGAAAGATCGCGGTCAAGTAATTGCGTGCCTTGTCGTCGAGCAGCGTCTCCTCGGTCAATGTACCGGGCGTGACGAGGCGAACAACGTCACGGCGCACGACTGCCTTTGCACCGCGTTTCCTCGCCTCCGCCGGATCCTCCAACTGCTCGCATACGGCGACGCGGTAGCCCTGGCGGATCAAACGTTGCAGATACTCGTCAGCGCGATGGATCGGCACCCCGCACATCTGGATATCCTCGCCCAGATGCTTGCCGCGTTTGGTCAGCACGATGCCGAGCGCGGCGGAGGCGACAACGGCGTCCTCGAAGAACAACTCGTAGAAGTCGCCCATGCGGTACCAGAGCAGGCTGTCGGGGTTGGCAGCCTTGATTTCCAGATACTGCGCCATGGAGGGCGTCGCCTCGGCGGCGGCACGCTGGCGCAACGTAGCGGCATCGGCGAGTTCGGGTGTTGCGCCATCAGTGCCCGCGGTCGCATCGGAAGGCAGCACCGACACCGCCGGCTCCCTCGGATCCGTCACCGCTGCCGCACCTTTTCGCTGCTGTTTCATCCCCGCCCCAAACGCTCATCCCGCACCGGGCACCAATCGGCCGCCTCGGCGGACAGCCATAGCGTGTCGACCCGCTTCAGGGAACGGTCGGTTGTGGACGACCGGCACCCGCTGCTGCGCCCGAAAGTCCTGCCGAAGCCCTCGGTCCAGACAACTATTCGGCGAAATTTGACCCGTTGGTCGCCCGTTGGCGGATGAAAACGCGAAACGAGAAGATCTTGGACCACGAACCTGATCGCCGGCCCAGGCGGCGAGGCGATCCGAGGGCGACGCCCTGGATGGAACCGGCTGAACGGGCTGCGGCCACGCCTCGGGCCAAGGTGCAAATCAGTCACTCAAACAGATGATTAGGGCCCAGCCTCGACGTCAGGGAACGCGTCGACCGCACTCTGGCCAGCACCCGTTCTCAGGCGCTTGCCAGGCTGCGAGCCAAACCACTATGGCGCCCTTGATCGACGCAAGCCCTGAGACTTCGCCTGCCGCTCAACCGTTCGATCAAGACCACGAGTTCGATGTTGTATACCAACGCCCCACCCCCTATCGTGCCGCCGCCCAAGCACGCAGCGAACGAAACCCAAACACGCTGCCGGAGCAATAACGACACGCGCGCACTCGATCCTGGTTTTTCGCCGATCGACCGCTCACTCAGAGAACGAACGAAGCCTCATGGCCAAACGGTTTCAAGATGCCCGGTTCACCGAGCAGGAAGCACTGCAGTTCCACGCCCGTGGCAAGCCGGGAAAGCTCGAGATCACGCCGACAAAGCCGTTGACGACGCAGCGTGACCTGTCGCTCGCCTATTCGCCGGGCGTAGCGGTCCCCGTCCGGGCGATCGCCGAGGATCGTGCCACGGCCTACGACTACACGAACAAGGGCAACCTCGTCGCCGTGGTCTCGAACGGCACCGCGATCCTGGGCCTCGGCAATCTCGGAGCGCTCGCTGCGAAGCCGGTGATGGAGGGCAAAGGCGCACTCTTCAAGCGCTTCGCGGATATCGACGCGATCGACCTGCTGGTCGACACCGAGGATGTCGACGCCTTCGTCAACGCGGTGCGCTATCTCGGGCCCTCGTTCGGAGGCATCAATCTGGAGGACATCAAGGCTCCAGACTGCTTCATCATCGAGGAGCGCCTCAAGAAGCTGCTCGACATCCCCGTGTTCCATGACGACCAGCACGGCACGGCAATCGTCGTCGGGGCAGCGATCCTCAACGGGCTCGAGGTCGCCGGCAAGAACATCGAGGACGTCAAGCTCGCCTGTTCGGGTGCCGGCGCCGCTGCGCTCGCCTGCCTCAACTTGCTCGTCTCGCTCGGCATGAAGCGAGAGAACATCTTTGTCTCCGACATCGCCGGCGTCGTATACGAGGGCCGCAAGGAGCTGATGGACCAGTGGAAGGAGCCGTTCGCCCAGAACACGAAAGCGCGGAAGCTGGCGGAGATCATCAAGGACGCGGATATCTTCCTGGGACTTTCGGCGGGAGGCATCGTAAGCACCGAGATGGTGGAGAGCATGGCCGCGCGTCCGCTCATCTTCGCCATGGCCAATCCCGAACCCGAGATCACTCCGGAAGACGTGCAATCGGTGCGGGACGACGCCATCATTGCCACGGGCCGCTCCGACTATCCCAATCAAGTCAACAACGTACTCTGCTTCCCGTTCATCTTTCGCGGTGCGCTTGATGTGCAAGCCTCGACAATCAACGAGGCGATGAAAGTGGCAGCGGCCCGCGCACTGGCGGAATTGGCCCGCGCGGCGGTATCGGATCAGGTGGCGTCCTCCTTCCATGGACTGAGGCCGACGTTCGGGCGCGACTACATCATCCCGGCACCGTTCGATTCACGGATCATCTGGCATATCGCCCCGGCCGTCGCCCGCGCGGCGATGGATTCTGGCGTTGCGCGCAGGCCGATCGTCGACATGGAAGCCTATGTCGCGCAGTTGCAAGGGCGGCTCGACCCGCTCGTCGGCTGGCTGCAATCGACCTTCGAGGAAGTCAAGTCCAATCCCAAGCGGGTGATCTTCGCGGAGGGCGAGGACCCGGCGGTGATCCGCGCGGCGCACGCATTCCTGACGCAGGGCTTCGGCCAACCCATGCTGGTCGGCACGGAAGAGCGGGTGCGCGATACGTTCAAGGAACTCGGCATTCCGCTGCATCCCTCGATATCGCTCCACGATACGCGCAAGTCCGACCACGACGAAGAATTCACCGAGTACCTCTACAAACGGCTGCAGCGGCGCGGCTATCTGAGGCGGGACTGCGTGCGTCTCGTCAAGAACGAGCGCAATATCTACGGCGCGCTGATGGTGGCACATGGCTATGCCGATGCGATGGTCTCGGGCGTGACACGCAACTTCACGAGCGTCTACCGCGACGTGCTGCGCGTCATCGATCCGGCTCAGGGCCGCCACGTCATTGGCGTGACGCTCACGCTGGTGCGTGGGCGCGCCGTGCTGATCGCTGATACATCGATCCACAACATCCCGACCACCGAGCAGCTCGTCTACATCGCCGAGGAGGCCGCACGCGCAGCACGCAACTTCGGCATGGAGCCGCGCGTCGCATTTCTCACCTATTCAACCTTCGGGCAGCCGCGTGGCGAGCGTTCCGACGAGGTGCGGGAGGCGATCGCGATCCTCGACGAGAAGGGTGCCGATTTCGAGTACGATGGCGACATGGCTGCTGATGTCGCGCTGAACAAAGACTTGATGAAGCTCTACCCATTCTGCCGACTTTCCGACACAGCCAACGTCCTCATCATGCCGGCATTCCATGCGGCCTCGATATCGACGAAGATGCTCAGGGAACTGGGCGGGGCGACGATCATCGGGCCGCTGCTGGTCGGCCTCGACAAGTCGATCCAGATCTGCTCACTGGGTGCCCGCGACACCGATATCGTCAACGTCGCAGCCCTCGCGGCCTACGATGTGAACCGGTAGGGAGCGTAGGGTCCGCAGGTACCGCCGTTTGCGCTGTCTCACCCCCTGAACCCTTGCGCGAATGTCGTGCCCGCGAATGGCCGACCTGTGCTTACGGTTCTGCTGCTTGCCGGGCCTGATTGCGGTGGCGATTGGGGGCGTGCCGCACGGCGCAGATATCGATCAGGCATTTTTCGATAACAGTAGGCGTGCAAAACCGCGGCAAAGCGCTAACATTGACTTGGATTGAGCAGGCGTTTGATGTGCGCTGCTGACTGAGCTTAGGATGGGCCATGCGGAGCCTTCGCCGTACCGTAGTGCACGGAATATCAGGGGGTGCCATGCGACGTCATATTGCCATTGCACTGGGTGTCATCTGTCTGGCCAGTCTTGCAGCGCCCATCCGATCGCACGGGCAGACCGCTGCCGCGGGCTGCGATGGCATCCAAATCGCTCTCAGCGTCGGCGGCGCGGCATGCATCAAGCCGGGGTCGGGGCAATCCTTCAGCGACTGCCCAGAGTGCCCGAAACTCGTGGTGGTTCCGGCCGGCGAATTCATGATGGGTGCGCCCGACACGGAAAAAGACCGCTTGAAAGGTGAAAGCCCGCAGCGAAAAGTGACGATTGCCTCGCCGTTTGCGGTCGGCAAGTTCGAGGTCACGTTCGCCGAGTGGGAGGCCTGCGTGGCGGGCGGCGGCTGCACTCAGAACAAGAGCCCGAACGATCGCGGCTGGGGGAAAGGAACGCGGCCTGCCATCCAGATTTCCTGGAACGACGCAAAGCAGTATGCGGAATGGCTATCCAAGAAGACGGGTAAGACTTACCGCCTGCTGACAGAAGCGGAATGGGAGTATGCGGCGCGTGCCGGCACGACGACGGCCTACGCTTGGGGTGACGAAGTCGGTGAGAACAATGCCAATTGCAGAGGCTGCAAGAGCCAGTGGGAGGGCAATCAGACCGCGCCCGCCGGCTCGTTCAAGCCCAACGCCTTCGGCCTCCACGATATGCACGGCAACGTTTCGGAATGGGTGGAGGATTGCCACGGCGACTATGCCAATGCGCCCAGCGACGGCTCTGCTGCCCCGGTGACACAAGGTTGTACGCGAGTGCTGCGCGGCGGGGCCTGGAGCATCAACCCCAAGCTGATGCGGGCTGCCGTCAGATTGAGGGAAGTGCCTGACTTCCGGACCATCATCATCGGCTTCCGCGTGGCACGTTCTCTGTCGCCGGCTGCCAAATAACCGGAAGTTCGCTCACGGGCGGGCCGTGCCCACTCGGTGGTCCGAAGTCGGCACCACCTCCCGTTCGCGTCAAGCGGTTCGGCAGGCAACCTCAAACGTCCGAAGCGATACGGCTCCTGATCTCGTCGGGGGCGCCGAAATGATCGAAGTAGCGCGGATCGATGTTGGAGACGGGCAATACGATGAGCACGTCTGTGGTGCCAAACTGGTGGTCGATGACAGCTCCATCACCGATGAAGGCACCGAGCCGCAGATAGCCCTTGATGAGCGGTGGCAGCACCTTCAGCGCCGCCTTGGCATCGATCGCCTCCTTCGGCATCAGATCCATGCGTTGATAGAGCTGAGGATGGGCGGTGCAGCGCCACGGCTCCGGTGCCAACGCATTGTGATGCAGGAACGACAACGCCATGGCATGAGCTGACGGGTCCGTTCCGGCGAAGCTTGCGCACCCGATCATGACGTCGACTTTGTGCTCCCGCGCGTAGGTCCACAGTCCATGCCAGAGCAGCTCGACCGTACGGCGATTGCGATACGGCTTCAAAACGCACGACCGGCCGAGTTCGAGAAAACGATGCGTGCCGGCATAGCGCTTCAGCAGCGGCGCGATGTCGTACTCGCCCTGCGTATAGAAACCGAAGTGGCGCTCGGCAATGTCTTGCCGGAGCAGTCGATACGTGCCGACGACGTGCGCGCTGCGCCCGCTCGTCCAGAGGGACGACGGCGCGGCGGCGCGGTCAACGACCAGGAGATGATCACAAATGGAATCGTAGGGATCCTCGTCTCGCCGACGCAGTTCAGCGAGCAAACTCGGCGTGGCCGACATCTCGTCGTAGAACACCTGATAGCGCAGGCGCTGCGCGCGGCGGATGTCGCGCACAGCAGTTGCCATGCGCACTTCCAGATCGCCGACGCGGCCATATATGCGCCCTTCTCGCCGCACCGATTGCGCACGCGGCAACCAGCGCATGCCTGCGGCGGCGGGAGCGCCAATTCCTGAGGGCAATGGCGTCTGTCCGGTGACGAAACTGCGCAGTCCGATGCGAGCGGAGAGATTGCGGCTGCGCTCAATCAGCATATCGGTGCTCCTCAATTCGATGGTCAGTGCGGATGCCGACCATGTCGCAAGGAGCTAGCATGATTCCGTGACGGTTCTGCGACCCATCGGGCGGCCTGGATCGAGCGCCCAAGAACCGGGCAAAGCTCATCAAGAGTATCCGGATCCAGTTTACGGAGAAGGGTCAGGCCAGAGTTCCACGCGATGTAAGGGCACCAGATATCAGCAATGAAACGCGGCAAATTACCCAATTTGGGCCCGCATCGGCACAGCGTGACAAGCAAGCCTCGCATATGGGGATTGAGCGAAGCAGCGGTCCCATCACGTGCGAGTGCGTTTCGGGTCTGAGCCGCCACTCACGGAAATGTCACCGGGTTGTTGCCCGCTTCTGCATCGCTTCCTCGCGCGGAAACGTGTGGTGCGGTGCCCAGACGTTGAGAAGCATCTTCAGATCATTCGCGTCGAACGGCTTGGCCAGGTAATCGTCCATTCCGGCTGCGATACAGCGCGCGCGATCCTCAGGAAAAGCATTGGCGGTCAGTGAAATTATCGGCGGGCAGGCCGGCACCTGCGGGCCTGCGGAGTGAACGATTTCCTGATGCGCAACGCGGATGGCCCTGGTTGCCTCAACGCCATCGAGACGCGGCATATTGATATCCATGAGGACAAGGTCGAATGCCGGACGTGTTCCGTCGAACGTCTCCTTCACACACGCCACTGCGGCCTGCCCATCAAGTCGGTGTTCAACGACGCAACCGGAGGACTCCAGGATCCGGCGCGCGAGAAGTGCATTGATCTCGTTGTCCTCGACCAACAGCACCCGGGTTGCTGAAGAAGACTGAGCCGCTGCATCGGCTGCGAGCGCGGCCGAGCCACTTCCCTCCGCATTATGCGGCTCCCGTGCGCCAACTGTACCGGTCGCAGCCGGTCTGCAGGAAGACAGCTGCTGGAGCAACGAGCGGACACGTACGGGACGAATGAGGTAACGCTGGTATCCTTTATCGCGGAATGTCGCCAATCCGGATCGGGCCAGGACATTGACGGTGACGATGCCGACCACCGCTCCAGACGTAGCCTTCGCCGCGGTTTCCAGAAGCCGGCCAGCGATGTCGGCATCGGACTCGACATCGACGATGATGCGATCGATCGGTTCGCCTGCTTCGGCCGCTTCAGCAAGGGCAGCGAAGGCTGCATCCATGCTGGTGGCGATCACCCGCTGGCCGGCTGAACGCAGAATGTGAGCAATACTGCGCCGCTCGAATTCCCGGTCCATGGCTATCAGCACGTTGAGCCGCTCGTCGAGCGCGAATGGTCCAGGGACATCGGTGAAGTCATCGCGGGCGGCTTCGCGCAGCACGATATCGGCGACGAATACCGAGCCGTGCCCCGGCGTGGAGCTGACGCGAATGTCACCTTGCATTGCACGCGCAAGCCGCTGCGATATGGCGAGGCCGAGGCCTGTACCGCCACGCTGGCGGCCTTCGGCGCCCTCCGCCTGCTCGAACTCGCGGAAGAGCCGCTCCATGTCGTCGCGCGACAGGCCGATGCCGCTGTCCTCGACCGATATCGACACGCACATATGATGATCGCTGCCGGCCACAGAGCGGCCGGTGACGGCGACGGCAATGCCACCCTTGTCCGTGAACTTTATCGCATTTGAAAGCAGGTTGAGCAGGATCTGCCGGATGCGCGCCTCGTCGCCGATCAGCGTGCGCACGACGGATGGCTCGACTGTCAGCGCGAGTTCAAGCCCCTTGTCGTGGGCGCGCGGAGACAGAAGTTCGACGACACTCTGCGCCGTCTCCGCAATTGCGAAGGGCGCTTCCTGCAGGACCACCTTGCCGGCCTCGATTTTTGAGAAGTCGAGGATCTCGTCGATCAAGGTCACCAGTACGCGCGCGGATTGATCGACGGCCGCGACGTAGGTGCGTTGCTCGTCGGAAAGCTCGGTCTCGCGAAGCAGCGACGACATGCCCATGATGCCGTTCATCGGCGTGCGGATCTCGTGACTCATCGCCGCCAGGAAGCGGGACTTCGCACGGCTCGCCGCCTCGGCCTGGTCGCGGGCTTCGGCCAGCTCGATGGCATGGCAGCATTCCTCGGTGACGTCACGCCCGACCACCTGGACCTCGCTGCCCATGCCATCGGCAGCAGCGACATCGTGCTCGTCCCAGACGTACCATCGCGGGCCTCTGGCGGTCTCGACCTGCTCCAGATGCCGATATCCGCGGTCGGGCGAGCCGAGATCGAAAGATGGCGGCGCGCCGGCCTCCAGAACCTGCGGCGTGAAAACATGCCCCAGTGCAGCCTCCCGCTTGATGCCGAAGACGCGCGAGAAGGCATTGTTTACGTAGGTCAGATGGTCCTCGCCGTCGCGGCGTAGAATGACGTCGCTCTGCTCGTCGAGGAGATCGCGATAGCGAAGTTCGGATTCAGAGATCTCCCAGTGCACGTCCTGGAGCTGCTCCAAGCGCCGCTCCAACATTTCGCACAACTCGTCGAAGCGGCCGATGCCCGGCACCGCAGACCCAATGGACGACGCACGCGCTGCATTGGTACGATGCAGCACCAGCATCACCAACGCAGCAGCTGCAATAAAGCATGCATGCGCCACGCCATTGGGGCCGGGCAGAAGCGCCAGCCCTGCGAGCAGAGCCAGGGCTGCCGCGGCGGAGAGGAGTGACAGGTCGTGGCGCGTCCAGACGGCATGAAGGCCGCGAAGCCCGCTACGCCGCTTGCGTGCGCTGCTCAGCGCGGCAGCCAGGCGCATCACCGCGGCGGTGCTCGGACGACGCAATGATCTCAGCCCTGCAGGCCGGACCGGATGCACCGAATTTGTTTTCTTCTCACCCACCGTTCGTCCCGGATGCACATCTCACTGATCGTGCTTCCAAGCAACCACACGGCCTTTGAAAAAGGCTCAAGCAGATCGGTCAATAAACGATGAATGGTTGTCCCAGCTCGGGTGCGGGGGGCAGCCGAACGAGCATAGAGCGCACCAGCAAACGGCTGCCCGGTGGCCCTGCCGCCATCGCATTAGAGCAGGTCCGACCTTGCTGGAATCACTTCCACGATCGCGGCCTGCTCTAAGATCTTGTTTGAGAGACTGATTCACGCCTTCGATGGAAGCCCAAGCGCTTCCACCTCAGACGATAAGGCTCTAGCTCAAGGCGCCTCGTCGTCCGTCAAGTCTCGGGCAGCATCGAGCGTGAGGAGGGGAACGCCGTCGCGGATCGGGTAAGCCAAGCCTGCCGCGCGTGAGACGAGTTCCTGGCGCACCTTATCATAGGCGAGCGGACGCTTGGTCACGGGGCAAACGAGCAGACGCAACAGGGCTGGATCAATCTCGCGCTCGCCGGATGCGGCCTCACTCGCGGACATTCACGACCTCCATGCGCGTTGCGCCAACGGGGCACCACCGGAGTGGCGTTACTGGATCATCCCGCCACCGCGACTGCCAGCCGCCAGTTCCATCTCGGCCAGCGCAACCAGAACCTCAGCGCGCGCCTTCAGGCTCGGCGCCTCGAGCAACGCCTGCTTTTCTTCCGCACCGTAAGGGCTCATGACAGCGAGCGCATTGACCAGGAACTCGCTCGACGATTTCAGGATGACCGGCCAGTCGGCTTGCATGCGACTGGCATCCAGATAGCGTCGCAGCACGCGCAGCAGGGCCTCCCGGTCAACCGAACTCTCACCCAGACCGGCGCTGAAATCACCCGCATAATCACCCCAGCCGATGCGAGCAGTGCGATATGGTTTCTCGCTTGTACGTTCTTCGAGCAGGCGGAAGCGTGCGATGCCGGTCAACGTCAGAAGAATGCGGCCGTCGTCGAGTTCCTGATAGGTTGTGACGCGGCCCGCACAACCAACGGGCTTCAACGGGCTGGTGCTTCCCTTGGGGCTTTCGATGCGCGTCGTCCGATCACCCGGCAGATCGGGCTGGATGATGCCGATGAGTCGCTTGCCGCTCATGACATCGTCGACCATCTCCAGGTAGCGCGGCTCGAAGACATTGAGTGGCAGCGTAGCGCGCGGCAGCAGGATGGCGCCACTCAATGGGAACAACGGCAGCTCACCAGGCAGGTCGCCGGGTCCGTGGTATCGATCCGTTGTGCCCAATGCGCTGCTTCCTTCTTGCCACGCCAGACTGGTCAATCCGAGGATCACCCAGACGCCAGAACCGCAGCCGCTGCGCGGCAGCGATCAAGAGAACAGGACGGACGAAAGCTTGCGGCGTCCTTCCAGCGTGACCGGGTCTTTCGGCCCCCAGGCCTCGAAGAACTGGACGAGCTGCTTGCGCGCGGCCTCCTCGTTCCATGTGCGCTGGCGACGGACGACCTCAACCAGATGATCGACCGCCTCCGACTTGAAGCCCTTGGCTGCCAAGGCGATCGCCAGATCATAGCGAGTCTGCAGGTCGGCGGGATCGGTGGCAAGTCGCCGCTCCAGCTCGGCCGCATCACCGGCATCGCTGGTCTTGCGCGACAGCGCGAGTGCGGCACGTACTGCTTCGACGGCGGCGTTGGAGCGCTTATCGGGCGGGACGAGACCGATGGTCTGCTCGGCCCGCTCCGTATCGCCGCTCTTGAGGTAGCATTTGGCAAGGCCAGCCAGCGCCGATGGATTGAGCTGGTCCTCCTGCAAAACAGCGGCATATATCTCGGCAGCCGCCTGCAGATCGCCGCCCTCGATGGCCGCTTCGGCCGCTGCCATCGCCTCCTCAAGGGTGTCACCGGCCTCATCACCCAACAGACGGTCGATGAAGGAGCGCACCTGGCTTTCGGGAAGCGCGCCCATGAAGCCGTCGACCGGCTTGCCGTCTCGGAAAGCATAGACGGTCGGCAACGACTGAATGCGCAACTGTCCGGCAATGGTTTGATGTTCGTCCGTATCGATCTTCACCAGGCGGACCTTGCCGCCATAGGCTTTGACCACTTTTTCCAAAATCGGACCAAGCGTACGGCAAGGGCCGCACCACGAGGCCCAGAAATCGACCAGCACCAGTGCCGTTTTCGACGCCTCGATCACATCGCGCGTGAAGCCCGCGGTCGAGGAGTCCTTGATGAGATCGGCACCACCCGCGCCAGCCGCGGCAACCCGATCTCCAGATCCAATGTCCATGTCATCCTCCTCGCTCGCATCCAGGATATAGGATGCAATGCCGAAAGCCCCAAGCGCCCGCCCAAGGCCCTGTCGTGCTTCACCGCCCCGATGCCGATCGGTCTCCCTCGGCGCCCAGAGCCATCACGCGCGGCTCGTGGCCGCACGCGGATAAGAAGCGGAAAAGGTCGGTGCGCGCAATGTTGGTCGTTGCCGCATTGGCGAGCGGGTGGCAATTGACCGTGTCAAACTGCATGAGGCGTGCGTCAATCACCACCGACACGCGACGGGACACGTCATTCATGACGGCAAAGGCTGTGACCGAGCCCGGCGCAACACCAAGCACCTCCATCAGCAGGTCCGGCTTGCCGAAACTGAATCTGCCGGCACCGAGACGGTGTGACACCGCCTTGAGGTCCACCTGCGTGTGACTTTCTGCCACGACCAGGAAGAGTTTGCCCTTATTATCCTTCAAGAACAGGTTCTTGGTGTGGCCGCCCGGGATGTCGCGCTCGAGTGCTTCGCTTTCGGCCACCGTGAAGACGGGGGCATGATCGACGGTCCGGGTTTTGATGCCGAGACGGTCGAGGATGGCGAAGAGATCCTGGCGCGTGGCGGGCACGGGGCCACAGGCGCGGATCGGCCCATCGTTGCTTTCGGTATCAATCATCGGCACCGGTTGACACTGGCGATAGGCGGGAGCGGCGCGAAATGATCGCGAATGGCTCGTCGCTATCGGGTCTACCCACCCAGGTCAGAAGCCGCAAGTCCCCGGAGCAGCATTGGCCGTTACGGCGCGGCCGTCCGCCAGACGGCCATTGCGCGGTTTCCGATGCCTGAAAACCCGGCGATCACGGGATCACGAGCTGGCCGTCGGACGGTCGGAAGTGGCTTCTGATGGGGCACTCGGTCAGGTCTGCAACCATCGCCAGGATCGGCACTTGCATTCGCTCGGGACTTGCGCCATAAGACGGCTCCGCTGCGCGCAAGCGCGGCGATTACCCTGTTGGACTGCGGGTGTAGCTCAGGGGTAGAGCACAACCTTGCCAAGGTTGGGGTCGAGGGTTCGAATCCCTTCGCCCGCTCCAATTCTCTCTTCTTCAGTCGAGAGGGCCGCCATGTGCGGCCTTTCGCTTTTTAGGTCTTTGGAGTTCGTCTCGCACGCTCCCAACGGTGGATGCGAACGGAGACAAGCGCACTCGTCGCGTCACGCGCTCTGGCTTTCCTTGCGAGGCTGCGGCTTGCCCGCCTCGAGCGCCAGACGGGCGACAAGCTCGTCGGTTACGGCGCGCACCGCGCGGCCCGCCTCGCCCGGATATTTGCCCAGGAACGAACGCCCGGTCTGGAAGCGCGCGGCATCCTGTAGCATGCGCAGGTAAGGCAGCGCCGTCGAGAAGCAGCGATTCTCCGGGTGTTGCTTCAGCCAGGCCTCGTAATCGGCATCCGATTCAGAGCGCATGTCCTTCATGTTGACGATGACGCCAAGGTTCTGCGCAAAGCCCATTTCCGGATTGAGCGCCTTGAAGCGGCGGAAGACCTCGAGCCCGCACAACGACACGTAATCCGGCTTGGTCGGCGAGAGATGAAAATCTGCCTCGCGCAGCCAACTTTCCGTCAACACTGACAGTCCCGGCGGGCAGTCGATGAGGATGATATCGAAGACCTGGCTGACCTCTGCGAGCAGGCGGCGGATGGCCTGGCGCAAGCGTGCGTGGAGATCTTCCTTCGATACCTCACGCTCGAACAGCGTCAGCTGCATGTCGCTGGGAATGAGGAAGATGGTGCGGGCCTCCTCGACGTCGGAGACATCGCGCACGACATAATCGGTCCAGTTGACCTCCGTGCCGCGCAGGACGGTGGCCACCAGATAATCGACGACGGTGGTGCTCTCGGTCTGGAGCTTGTGCAGGCCCTGTACGGGCACCAGCATGCTCGACACGCTCGCCTGGGAATCGCTATCGATGACAAGCACGTTCTTGCCGTGGAAGGCCGAAAGCGTCTCCGCCAAGGCCAGCACCAGTGTCGACTTTCCGACGCCGCCCTTGGTATTCATGACCGCCACGGTCTTGCGCATCGCGGCCCCGCCCCTAGATTGCCCGCTTCATCCTCGCCCCGGTGGGGTTCGAGGGCAACCAGATAATATCGGCCAAAGCGAGGCCAGCGCTACCCGTCCCCGACAAAGTCGTGCCAGCCGCGGGGACCTGCGTGTGACCGGCTGCGTCCCCAGGGCCGCAGGATCCCGACCATGTTCGTAGCTGGTTGCCGGCGTCAGCGATCGAGTACGTGGCCGAAGAGCGAACGATGGCCATGAGAGGCGCGCCAGGAATAGCCGCCCTTGCGCACGCGGACGCGCTCATGGACGGTGCCGACGACGGCTGGACGGGTAATGACGCGGCGCTCCGCCGGCTTGAGCAGAACCGTGCGGTGTGTGATCGCCGTGACGGCCGGCGTATAGACCTTTCGCGTGCGCGCCTCGCGGACGAGGATGCGCTCGGAAACGTGCTCGTAAACCGCCGGCGTCACGTGACGCACCCGCTCGGCAGGGCGAACGACGACGTCGCGGGTTACCGTCTTGTACACCGGGCGGCCGCGCACTTTGCACAGGCGCTCGCGCCCGAACAGGGAACGGCGATGTTCCCAGCGATAACCGCCATCACTGACCTGGACCCGCTCGCGTACCCGCTCCACCTTTGCGGGGATGTGCTCGTAGCTTACCCGCGCCGGGCGCAACAGAACGCGCTTCAGCCGCGTCGCATAGACTGCGGGCTCGCGGACCCGATGTACCTGCCCCGGCGCGACGGCGACGCGCTTCAGTCGACGCCCGTAGATTGCCGGCGTTTCGACGACCTCGCGGCTTGCCGGCCGGATCTCTACCTTGCGCGCGAGCGTGGCGTAGACATCAGGTGTACGAACCTTCTCGTAGCAGGCAACAGCATGGCCACCGCAGTCGCGGTCGAAGGCCTGTGCCGTGCCGGTGGAAAGCACCGCGCCTGCGCAGACGGTGGCTGCAATGGCTACATTACGCAAGCTCATGGGACGACGACTCCTCGAACGCTCAGGCGGAACAAAATGCCTGTCAAACAGTTTTGCGGATGTGTTGAAAGAGGAGTGCTTCTCGCGCCCTCCGCCACGTCAGATCCTAGCGGACAAGGGAGATCGACCGAAGCCACGGCGGGTTAACCGGTAAATGTTCAGTTTCTCATTGTCGCCTTGTCGATGCATTACCGCGATATGATAAGCGCCCGCCAAGCGTCGACCTACGTTCTATGGTGCCGTCTGCCACGTGGGCGGATGATCCTGCTTTCGGGCAACGTTGCTTGCACACCTGGGCGACGTTCCTGTACCACGGGTGCCAACCGCTTCCTCCGGAGGTTTCGCGTCATGAGCCCTACCCCTTCAGCCGCCCGCTCGATCGCACTTGCCGCAGTTTTGATGTTGAGCCTGCCGCTCGCCGGCTGCGGCATCAATAACATCCCCACCTACGAACAGTCGGCGAAGGCTGCGTGGTCGGAGGTCCTCAACCAGTACAAGCGCCGCTCCGATCTGATCCCCAACCTGGTCGAGACGGTGAAGGGATTTGCCGAACAGGAACGTAAGGTTCTCACCGATGTCGTTGAGGCGCGCGCGAAGGCGACGCAGGTTCAGATCCCGTCCGACATCCTGACGAATCCGGCAGCGATGAAGACGTTCCAGGAAGCGCAGGGTCAGCTGTCGGGCGCGTTGTCGCGCCTTCTCGCCGTCATCGAGCGATATCCCGACATCAAGTCCGGGCAGAACTTCATCGCCTTGCAGAACCAGATCGAGAATACGGAGAACCGCATCGCGATCGCGCGGCGCGACTACATCAACTCCGTCCGCGTCTACAATACCGAGCTGAAGACCATACCGGGCCGCTGGTGGAAGGCGTTCATGTACCCGGGCTCGCAGGAGATGGCGACCTTCGACATCCCGGCAGAAGAGGTGAAGACGCCTAAGGTTGACTTCGGTACCCAAAAGAACTGATCGGCGCTGCGACCGTGTTCGTCGCGTGACCGCAAACCCAAAGCGGGAACCCTCGCCGATGCTTTCGAGGCTGGCTGGCTGGAACGGCGAAGTCACGGTGGTGCGCCACCGTGATGTTGTGCTGCCGGCGTGGGCAATCGCAGCTCTTGCGCTCACCTTCGTACAGGCACTCTATGTCGTGCTTTCCGTCGCGGCATGGGCGGAACCACAATTCCCCAAGCTCACCGGCCGGGTCGTCGACAATGCAGGTCTCATCGACGCGGCAACCGAGACGCAGCTCACCGCCGAACTTGCCGAACTCGAACAAAAGTCCAGCGACCAGATCGTCGTAGTGACGCTGCCGTCCTTGCAGGGATATCCGATCGAGGATTTCGGCTATCAGCTCGGCCGGCACTGGGGCATTGGACAGAAGGGCAAGGACAACGGCGCCTTGCTCATTGTTGCACCCAGTGAGCGCAAGGTCCGCATCGAGGTGGGGCGCGGGCTGGAGCCCCATCTCACCGACCTCATGAGCACGCTCATCATCGAGAACTCGATCCTTCCGCGTTTCCGGCGCGGCGATTTCCAGGGCGGCATTGTCGCCGGTGTTCGCGACATGAAGGACGTCGTCACCGGAGACGCCGAGGCGGTCAAGGAAAGGGCCAAAGGACTGCGCCGCAGCCCAGAGCCCGACTACGCGGCACTCATCATGCTGGCCTTCTGGCTCGCGATCTTCGTCTGGATCATTTACGCGCAGTATCAGCAGGCCAAGACAATGCCGCACGGCTCTGGTCGGCGCCGGCGCAACGGTTTCAATGATCGCGTCATCATTATCCCGGGAGGCAGCAGCGACTGGTCAGGTGGCGGCTGGTCCGGCGGTGGCGGCGGCGGCTTCAGCGGTGGTGGTGGCAGCTTCGGCGGCGGCGGCTCTTCGGGCGGATGGTGACGGCGCGGGATGCGACCCAAAGGCCGGCAGGACAGACGAGGACATGGCGATGGGTGAGGCACAGCCAACGCAATTTCAGCGCCACGGTACCGCGCTGTTCAGCCCGGAAGAAGAACAGCGAATTGCGCATGCGATTCAGACTGCGGAGACCAGCACGTCGGGTGAGATCGTCGCGGTGATTGCCACGGAAAGCGACAGCTACCTTTATGCTCCGTTTCTCTGGGCGGCACTCTTCGCGCTCCTCGTTCCCTGGCCGCTGATCTACTTCACCTGGTGGCCGGTGCAGTGGATCTACCTAATTCAGCTGCTGGTCTTTCTGGTGCTGCTGCTGTTGTTCCTGCCACAGGGCATGCGGCTGATGCTGGTGCCCAGGACCGTGCAGCGCGATCGCGCCCATCGCCGCGCCGTCGAGCAGTTCCTCGTGCAGAACCTGCATACGACCACCGGACGCACGGGAGTGCTGATCTTCGTCTCCGTGGCAGAGCGTTATGCGGAAGTGCTGGCCGACGTCGGCATCGACGCCAAAGTGCCGGCGGGGACGTGGCAGGCGATCGTCGATGATCTGACACGCAAGATCGGCGAGGGTCGCGCCGCGGATGGATTTGTGGCGGCGATCACGGCTGCGGGCGCACATCTGGAGCGCCATTTTCCGCCGGGCATGGCCGACCCCAACGAGCTGCCGAACCATCTGATCGTGCTCGACTGATGCTGTTCGACAGCGTGGCCACCGCGCGTGCGCAACGGTGGCCTACCGAGGCTCGAACGCATCGTCACCCGATGCCCATGCCCTCAGGGAAGCGGGTCTGTCGCAATCGCGTCGGCCAACTCGCGCACCAGCGCGGCGGCGACCGTCAGCCGAGCGACGGTGAGCGGCGCGCCATCGAGCATCTCCGACAAGCGCCGGACAGCACGCGGCAGTGGACCACTCACGTCCTGGCGCCATTGTTCTAGGACAGAGGTGCCGTCGCCGCCCCCACGAGCACTCAGCGCGCGGGCCGCGAGGCTGCGATGGCTGGCAGATAGGCTCGCCAAAGCGCTGTTGATGGCGAGGCGGTCGAAGCGGTCGGCTGACGGCACTTCGCGCCCCAGCTCCTTCAGCGCCGTCAGGCGCAGCTCGTCACCAACGGCAACATGAACTCTGGCTGCTGTTACCAGCGAGTTCGTATCATGTGCTGCCATGCCACCGTCGCCCGACGCTGCCTGTTCCACCACCAGACAGACATCGCCCGACTCGGCCAGAGCGCGACCGCGCGCCAGTCGGGCTGCGATCAGCTCGGTGACCCCGGCGGAGACCCAGGTTTCGGTGGCGGCGGCTACTGCGTCGGTACGGGCGGGTGACAACCAGGCATCGAGATTGCTCGACAGGGTCGAATAAACCGAACGCTGGCGGCGAATGGCGTCCGCAAGCGAGGGCATGAAGCGAAGCTCAGCGGCCTGCCATGCGGCACGCGTGCGCAATTGCTGCTGCGCTTCGGCATAAAGATCGAGTTGCAACCGGCCAGGAAGCCGGTTGTCCTCAGCGGAGATCATTGCGACGATCTCGTCGGTGCCCACCACCTCAAGCGCCGTGACAATCGCATGTGCGACGCCATCAACGTTGAGGTCCCAGTCGTCGGCGAGCCGTTCCGGCAGATCGGGTCCAGCAAGATTGATCATGCGGTTGGTGAGACCGGTCGTGATGATCTCACGCCTGAGCGGATGGGCGGCGATATCGGCGGCATGGGCCTCACGCAATGCCGGTGGGAAATAGGCCGCCAACATGCCGGACACCGCCTCGTCGTCCGGTACCTTCGAGGCATCGAGATCATATGACAATGCCAGCTTGGCGTGACTCATGAGCACGGCGAGTTCTGGACGCGTCATGCCCTTGTCGGCAGCGCGCCGCTCCTCGAGCGCAACGTCGTCGGGCAGGTCTTCCAGCACACGATCGAGAAGGCCGCGGCGCTCGAGCGTGTGGATGAGATGCAAGGCGTCGGGCATGCCTGCGGCTCCCCTGCGCTCCGCGAGGCTCAGTGCCAAAGTCTGGGCGTAGTTGTTGGCGAGGCAGGCGTGGGCGACGTCCTCGGTCATGCGTGTCAACAGCGCATTTCGCGCGGCCATGTCGAGACGACCCGACATCAGCGCTGGCGCCAACGCGATCTTGATATTGACCTCCTGGTCGGACGAATTCACGCCAGCCGAGTTGTCGATGAAATCGGTGTTGAGGCGACCTCCGTGAAGCGCGAAATCTACCCGCGCGTTCTGCGTCAGGCCGAGGTTGGCGCCCTCGCCAACAACGCGCGCGCCAAACTCGGAGGCGCTGATGCGGATCGCGTCGTTGCCGCGATCGCCCACGTCGGCGTCGGTCTCGCTGTTGCCACGCACATAAGTCCCGATACCACCGAACCAGAACAGATCGACTCCCACCTTCAGGATCGCGCGCATCACCTCGGCCGGCGTCGCGGCCTCCTTGTCGAGCGAGAGCAGCGTGCGCATCTGCGGCGTCAGCTTCAGCGACTTCGACGAGCGTGAAAAGATGCCGCCACCCGGCGACAGGACGGCCTTGTCGTAGTCCTGCCAGCTTGACCGAGGCAGGGCGAACAGGCGCTGGCGCTCGGCAAACGAAGCTGCCGCATCCGGATCCGGATCGATGAAGATGTCGCGGTGGTCGAAAGCGGCGAGCAGGCGGATCTGTGGCGACAACAGCATGCCGTTGCCGAACACGTCTCCTGACATGTCGCCGACGCCGGCGACCGTGAAGGGCTCGCGCTGTATGTTGTGGTCCATTTCACGGAAGTGGCGTTTGACGCCTTCCCACGCTCCGCGGGCGGTGATGCCCATCTTCTTGTGGTCGTAGCCGGCGGAGCCGCCGGACGCAAACGCATCGCCCAGCCAGAAGCCGCGCTCGACCGACAGCGCGTTGGCATAGTCGGAGAACGTTGCCGTACCCTTGTCGGCGGCCACCACGAGATAAGGGTCGTCCCCATCACGCCGCACAACGCCCTCGGGTGGCACGACCGCGCCTGCCACGAGATTGTCGGTCAGCGACAACAGAGTCGAAATGAACGTTTGATAGGCGGAGACGCCAGCCTTCAGGACATCCTCGCGGGAGCCATCCTTCGGCAGCAGCCGCGGCACGAAGCCACCCTTGGCGCCTTGCGGCACGATGACCGTATTCTTCACCTGTTGCGCCTTGGCGAGGCCCAGAACCTCGGTTCGGAAATCGTGCGCGCGATCCGACCAGCGCAGGCCACCACGCGCGATCGGCGCAAAACGCAGATGCACGCCGTCGACAACAGGCCCGCTCACCCAGATCTCGCGGTAGGGACGCGGCTCGGGCGCATCCGGCACTTCACGGCTCGCCAACTTGAATGCCAACTCGGCGGGCAGCGCGCCAGACGGATCGCGGCGGAAGAAATTCGTACGCAACGTTGCACCGATGAGGCGCAGCAGCGTGCGCAAGATGCGATCCTCGTCCAGCGAGGATACCTCGGCCAGGTGAGACTCGAACGATGCATTGAGGTCCGCTTCGACTCGTGCGCGATCGTCCTCGCCGGCGTCGATCGCCGGATCGAATCGCGCCTTGAAAATGCGGATGAGGTCAGTGGCACGGCCATGATGGCGAGCAAGCGTCTCGGCCACCGACACGCGATCATAGGGCAAGCCGATCTGACGCATGAAACCCGCGTAAGCACGCAGCATCGCCGCGTCGCGCCAGTCTGCGCCTGCCAACATGACCAGGCGGTTGAAGAGATCGTTGTCGGCGCGGCCCGTGAAGACTGCCGTGAACGCTTCCTCAAGTGCCACCTCGGCTCCCATCGGATCAATGCCTGGCGCATTGCCGACGTCGAGAACCATGTCGTGGAGGCAGACGCTGCGCACGCCCCCTTCCCACTGCGGTGAGATGCGGTAGGTGCGCTCGTCGATGACCGAGAAGCCCAGGTTCTCCAGGATCGGCACCCGGTCGCTCAGCGGGATTGGTGCATCGAAACGATAGATTGCAACACGCACCTCAGTCAGCGGCGCACCCGCGGCACGATAGAAGTCGATGGCGACCGGACCGTCATGGCTGAGGCGCTCGATGCGCTCGATATCCTCCAGCGCACGCTCGGGCGGAAAGCTCTCCGCGTATGCGGCGGAAAAGGCCTTGGCGAAGCGGCCTTGAGCGTCGGGCAGATTGGCGAGCCGGCTCTCGAGCCGATCCTCCCAGGTCTCGCTCAGCTCGGCAATTCGGCGCTCCAGCTCGGCTTCCGGAACATCGGGTGTCGGGCCCTCGTAGCGGCCGATGATGAAATGGACGCGCACCAGCGGGCCGGCCGTGAAGAACGGCTGCTGCACGACGACGCGTCCCCGGAAGGCATCAGCCAGCATATCACCGATCGCTTTGCGCACCTTGGTCGAGAAGCGGTCGCGCGGAATGAGGACGATAACGGACACGAACCGGTCGAAGCGGTCGCGGCGAACGAACGCACGAACCTGCGGATCGAATTCGAGCTGGAGAAGCATGGGCACCCAGCCCGCCAACTGGCGCACACCGATCTGGATGAGTTCGTCGCGCGGAAATGTCGCCAGGATGTTCTGCAGCATGCGGCCCTCGTGGCTCGCATGCTTGATTCCGGTCTCGTCGAAGATGCGCGCCACCTTGAGGCGCAGGAAGGGGATCTCGGTAGGCGGCTCGGTGTATGCTGCGGCGGTGAAGAGGCCGACAATGCGCAGTTCGCCCGACAGCTTGCCGTCTGCGCCATAGGTCTTGAGGCCGACGTAGTCCATGTGCGCGCGGCGGTGAACGACACTCTGCACGTTGGATTTGGTGATGATGATCGGAGAAGGCTTCAGATAGAAGCGACGCACCTCGTCATTGAGCGAGACGAGTTCGTGGCCGCGGCGCAGAATATGTATGTCGGGATTGGCGAGCACGCCCATGCTCGAACCGTCGATGACGCGCAGCGAGCCGGTCTCCGGATCGCCATCGAGACGGTATTCGCGCATGCCGAGAAAGATGAACTGACCGGCGCGCATCCAGCGGCAGAAGGCGATCGTTTCCCCGACAAGACCTGCGCTTGCGCCGCTGCTTCTCTCCTCCAGCGCTGCAATGGCCTCATCGAGCCGCTGGAGCATGGGCCGCCAATCGCGCACGGCGGCGTCGACCTGATCGAGAATCCGCTGCAGGGCGGCCACCAGGTCCTGGGTCTCCGCCGGATCGAGGGGCTCTGTCACGACGACGATGACGCTTTCAGAGCGCCAGCCGGCAGCGGCTTCGGATGAGGCGTTACCCGCATCTGAAAGCTCGGGCATACGCGTGACCGGCTCAAGACCTACGAGATGATGGGATGCATCCCGCTTAGCCGCGTGCACAGGGTGCAGCACCAGATGGGTGCGCAGCCCCCGCGACTGTATCTCGGCCATGACGGAGGACACCAGGAACGGCTTGTCGTCGTTGATGACGGTAAGGACGGTAAGCTCCCGCTCCCGCGATTGTCCGCCATGGGGTGTATCGGCGCGGCGGCCGGTCGCCGCACGCTGGATGCGCCCGACGCTGATCTGAGCCGGGCCGCGTTGGCGCTCCCCCAACAGCAGAAACGTCTGCAACGCCAGGTCCGCAAGCGTCTCGTCGGGCAGCGCATTGCCGCGGACGGCGTCGAGGCGCGCAAGAAGCAGATGGGCGAAGGTATCGAACCTGGCGCGATCGGCACCAGGCAACCTACCGCCGCTGCGAACGAGTGCCTCGCCAAGACCAGGCCGGTGGGGACGCGCCATTTTTGCCTGGTCTTGTTGCTCGGTCATAGCTCGTCCTATCGCTCGGGGTTGCGCGCCAGCGCGCCTGTCAAATCGGTGGAACCGGACCAACGCTCCGGTGTTCCCGTTCCAGCGCGTGGAACGAGGAGCCGGCCCGTGGCCATTGTGATTCTCGCGCGGGCGTTCCTGGCTCACCGCCACGCGGCGCCCTTCAGCGAGATCCAAGCGGTCGTTGCAGCACCGCTTGTCCCTGCGCATGCAAGCAAGGTTAGCAAATCTTAAAGATTATTCTGTTCCCGATTCGTTGAACTTGATGCCGGCGAAGTCACGAAAAAGCGAGACAATCGCTAACCAAATTTGAACCGTCAGCAGACTACGAATGAATAGACACCCGCGTCGTTGCGCGCCGCGACGGGCGGGACCACCGGCTGCGGGCGCCGGACCGCCCGTCTCGTTTGGAACTCTGCATGGAAGCCGCACTGCTGAGACTTCTGGGTTTCGCGATGGCGCGCGCCGGCTTGGCCCGCAAGCGCCAGCGCGTGACGTTGCTGACGATCGACGGCGCCGACGTCATCGCCGGTTGCGTGAGACGAGACGCGCAGGCGACGGCGGCTGTGTGCAAGCACGCGATCCGTAAATTCTGGAAGGACCTGGCCAATCGCGGGCTGACGCTCGAGGAGATCACCGCGCATGTGGATGCCCTTGCCTGCATTCTGAAAACCGCGACGAGCTGCAACTGTGCGAAGGTCACAGACCTGCGGATCGATCCGGCATCCGACCCTGCAGGAATGGCGCGGGCTCTCGCCTCCTCCATCGGAACCCCTGTGGCCGGTCTCAGGGGAGGCCTCGAACATGCTGACCACACACTGCAATCCCTCTTTGCGGCCCTGTTGAGCGCAGGCGATCCGCTTGCGCCGTGCCTGGACGCAGCTGCGGCTGTCGTAGCGGAGATCGCCGCGAACGTGGAACCCGAGACTTGCACGGAGGGCAGCCGTTTACTGGCGAAGCTGCAGCTTCAGCTGTCGCAGGATACCGGCATTTCGATGCAGCTCCTCAACTCGATCGTCGAGGCTCAGGGGCGGCTCGGCAGTCCACAGCAGGCGACGATGCACACCTTGGTCGACCGTGTCGTGGTCGCTTTGGAAATGCTTGCCGATATCACGCTCCTCGCCGACCGGGCTGGCGATGACGATTTGCTGGAAGCCGAACTCATTCGCATTGCTCAAACGGTGCGCGAGGGCAACCTGGGACCAGCAAGCTGTGACCTGACCGCCGTTTCGCGCCGCATCGAGAACGCACCGGGCGTCGATCAGAGAATCGCTCTGGACCTCAAGGGCGTGGCGTTCGTTCCCCTGATGCTCAGCGTGCGCGCACGGCTCGCCGGTCTTTATGGTGAGCCCCGCGAATCCGCGCGACTGTTCGAGCGCGCGGTTCGGTTGTGGCCACGTGAGGACCGCATTCCGCGTTGGCGCCTGAAGATCGCGCAGGCGAGACAACTCGCAGATCTCGGCCGTCTGCCAGGTTCGCGCATCGGCGTGTTGTGTGAAGCCGCACAGGTTTATGCCTCCGCCGGCGGCCTCATCTCGGAGCAGGACTGCCCTGTCCCGTGGGGGGAGGCCAACCTGGAACTGGGGCTGTTGCTGCTGCACATCGGCGATCGCGAATGCCGGCCAGAGCGCTACCTCGCCGCCGCCTTGCATTTCAAACCAGCAATCGACGTGTTCACGCGTGAACGTATGCTCGACGGATGGGCCCGCGCTCAGATCGGGCTCGGCCATGCGTTGCGCGCCCAGGCCAGCTTTCAGGGAGATGTCGTGGTAGCGCGCGAGGCGGCATTCGCCTATCGCGCCGCTCTCGGCATCCTCACCGAGGATGGTGCACCTGATCTTTGGCACGAGACCCGCTGTGCCCTCGGCGAAGTGCTTGTGCGGATCGCCGAAGAGGCCGGTGATATCGACGCGCTGCAAAGTGCCATCGATATCCTGATGCCCTATTCACGCGGCGATGCTGCACACCTTGGCGAGACCTCACGATCGCTCGCCGAGATCGCCACCGGACGGGCAATGCTGCTCCTGGTGGACAGCGAGCAAGCGCAGGAGGTCGATAGGCAATCCGGTGCGGATAGCGACGATATCATTGCAATCAAGGATGCCATCGAGCTGATCGGCAACGCACTGTCTCGCGAGCACTCCAGCCTGACCTCGCTCGACCGCGCCCATGCGCTCACCACGTTCGGCCTGGCGCAGACACTGCTTTACGAACGGTCCGGCGATCTGGCACCGCTTGAGCAGGCCATTCAATCGAAAGAAGAGGCCTGCGATCTCTACGAGCACATCGACAACCCCATTGCTGCCGACGACTTGCGCCTGGAGATCGAAGCCATCCAATCGGTTCTGGAGAAGCACACGCAGGACTTCGGCGTTGAGGAAGAGACACCAACCGGCATGTCTCCGACGCGATCAGACAAGCTCGCACGTGCCGACGCGACTGACGATACTCCTGCCGATGTCTTCCGGATGGCTGGCAGTGCGGTTGCCTGATTACCCCACGATGATCGCTATTCCCGTCGCATGACGTTTCGCCGACCAGGGCGGATGCCGGAATGCACGGACCTCAGGCGGGGGCATTGGCCCAGGTAGAACCACCATCATACCTTTTCATTTGAACTGAAGCCTTGGCCGGGCGCAGGACCCAAGCGCAGGGCCGGCAGGACATGCGGTGCTTGCCTCGACCGTGACATTTCCTCTGCACGTACTTGCTTTCCGCACCAGAGACATGACCGGGCGCGGCAAGGTGCTTCTTTCGGACACGACCTGCCATTACAGTCGCGCCGGAGCACGTTCCCTTTTCGCGGAATTGCAACCACGCTCGATCCGTTTGCCGGAAGCATGTCTTTGATGCTGAGCCGAAACGCACTTCGGCCAAACATGCTAGAGGCCGGCCTGACGCTTGATGAGGGAGCACGACATGCATTCGCCGGCAGCCGCCGAGGGCCAGACCGTTCGCCAGGCGCCGATGCGCGCCCTCGCCTCGTGGGTGATGTTCGACTGGGCGGCGCAGCCCTATTACACGCTGGTGCTCACCTTCCTGTTCGCGCCCTACTTCGCGACCGTCGTGGTCGGCAATGCCGCGCAAGGCCAGACGCTGTGGGGCTACGCCGCCGCTGCCGCAGGCATCCTGATCGCGATCGGCAGCCCGCTGCTCGGCGCATTCGCGGATGGGCGCGGGCGACGCAAGCCGTGGATTGCGCTGTTTTCGCTGCTGCTGATTGCGGGGCTTGCATTGCTGTGGTTCGCTCGGCCCGCCGCCGATACCACGACAATCGCACTGGTGCTCGCGGGATTTGTCGTCGCGACGATTGCGGCGGAGTTCACGCAGGTGTTCACCAACGCGATGATGCCGACGCTGGTACCGGCGGAAAAGCTCGGCCGCCTGTCGGGCACCGGTTGGGCGGTGGGCTATGCCGGTGGCCTCATCAGCCTCGCCTTGATGGCAGGGCTCGTCGTCACCGACCCCAACACCGGCAAGACCGTCTTGGGCCTCGAACCAATCCTCAAGCTCGACATGGGCGCGCGTGAAGGCGACAGGCTCGTCGGCCCCTTCGCCGCCATCTGGTACGCTCTGTTCATGATCCCGTTCTTCCTGTTCGTGCCCGATACCCACCGGCCGCCGCCACCCGGCGCAGTGAAGCGAACGGCGCTGGCGGAGCTTTGGGACACGCTATCGGGCCTACCGAAGCACCCGGACATGCTGTTCTTCCTCATCGCCCGCATGCTCTACATCGACGGGCTCACTGCCATCTTCGCCTTCGGCGGTATCTATGGCGCCTCCGTGTTCGGCTGGCAGGCCATGGAGCTTGGCATCTTCGGCATCGTGCTCACGCTGACCGGTGTTGTCGGCGCGCTGATCGGCGGCCTGCTCGACGACCGGATCGGCGCACGTAACGTCATCATGCTGGCGTTGCTGATCCTGCTGGCTGGCACGTTCGGCATCCTGTCGATCGACAAGAGCCACGTGCTCTACAGCGTCGAGGTGGCGCAGAAGGTACCGGGATCGGCCCCCTTCTCGTCGGCGGGCGAAAAGCTGTTCCTGGCCTTCGCGATGGTGATCGGCATCGTCGCGGCACCGGTGCAGGCGGCGAGCCGCTCGCTGCTGGCACGGCTTGCTCCACCCGACAAGGTGACCCAGTTTTTCGGGCTGTTCGCGTTCTCCGGCAAGGTTACGGCGTTCTTCGCGCCGTTCCTCATCGCGACGGTGACGGCGGCGACCGGGTCGGAGCGGGCTGGCATGAGCGCCATCGCATTCTTCCTGATCGCGGGAGTGCTATTGATGTTCAAAGTGCATGACCGCCCGGGCGGCGGCACCGGACGACCATAAGACGATCCTATCGGGTACCTCATAACTTCAGATTGGCACTTATCCGTGGGCTCACCTAAATTCCACTCATCGGCGCTGGTCCTCTCGGGGTAGCCGGTGCCAGGGAATGAGAACCGCATAAACAGAACTCATACAAACAGGAGCAATCCCATGAAGGTCTGGACGAAGCCGCAGGTCTCTGAGCAGGAAGTCGGCCTTGAGGTCACGAGCTACCTGCCGGCCGAGATCGACATCATCTAAGTCGATCACGACGGATTACGCGTGCATCCCTCCTGGAGCGCGCGCATGAGCGGCGACCCGACAGCGGGGCGCCGCTTTTGCTTTCCGGGGGGCCCTTCTCCAGCCTAACGTGCCGCCATGGCCCCGCAGCCCTGCCGGTCCCATGTGCAGATGACGGACGACCGGAGTCCTGAGTAGAGTTCGGCCCCAACCCTCCTGCTCCTCGTTCAGCCCTGACCCAAGGCCCAGCCCCCGTCACTGAGCGCCCCTCAGGCGCAGCATCATCCATGACGGACCGTGGATCGGATCCTCCCAGACCTGCTGCCACTGGAAGCCTGCTCGTTCATAGGCACGGATGGCCGGCTCGTTCGCGAGCGAAACGAACACCGACAAGGCGACGGCGAACGTCGTCGAGAATACCTCCTCGGCCAGCTGATTGAGCGCCGCCTCGCCCACTCCACGACCGCGATGGGCAGGTTCGGCAATGAAGATGTCGGCGTCCCAGGTGCCCGGCGGCATGCCGGTCGGCAGAGCGCTGCCCCAATGCGCGGCGTCGATGGCATGGGCGTAACCAACCGCCTCACCGGCCACCAGGACGATCCGGGCCAGTGCCGGCCCGGTCTCGGCGACGAGACGCATCTCGGCTTCCGCGGCCGTGGCATTGCCCCACCAGCTCTGGATATCGGGCCGCGCAACCCAGGCACGGACGAGCGCCCAGTCGCGGGGCTCGACCGGGCGCAAGGCAACTTCGGATGGCGGAGTGCGGGCGCGCGTCGTCATGCGGCCTTGAGCATCACCGGACACAGCCGGAAATCAAGCCGGAGCCGCAGCCTCAATGGCGGAAGTGGCGCATTCCGGTGAAAACCATGGCGAGGCCCTTGTCGTCGGCCGCCTTGATCACCTCGTCGTCACGCATCGAGCCGCCCGGCTGGATGATCGCCGTCGCACCCGCCTCAGCCGCCGCGAGGAGGCCGTCAGCAAAGGGGAAGAAGGCGTCGGAAGCGACAACGGAACCCTTTACATCAAGGCCCGCCATGCCCGCCTTGATGACGGCGATACGCGAGGAGTTGACGCGGCTCATCTGGCCGGCACCGACGCCGATGGTAGCGCGATCCTTTGCGTAGACGATGGCATTCGACTTGACGAACTTGGCGATCTTCCAGGCGAACAGAAGATCAGCCATCTCGGCATCGCTCGGCTTGCGCTTGGTCGCCACTTCGAGCTTTTCGTAGAGCTTCAAGTCGGAATCCTGTACGAGCAGACCGCCCGTCACGCGCTTGTAATCGAGCCGCGGCGATGGCTCGGCGGGCCATGCGCCGCATACCAGAAGCCGCACGTTCTTTTTCGCCGCAACCGCTTCTGAAACACCGGCGGCAACGGAGGGCGCGATGATGACCTCGACGAATTGCTTTTCCAGGATGACGTTCGCGGTCGTGGCGTCGAGTTCCTGATTGAAGGCGATGATGCCGCCGAACGCCGATTCCGGATCGGTGAGGAAGGCGCGCTCGTAGGCCGCGAGCAGTGTGTCCGCTTCCGCGACGCCACACGGATTTGCATGCTTGACAATGACGCAGGCGGGCTTGTCCCTGAACTCCTTGACGCACTCGAGCGCCGCATCGGTGTCGGCGATGTTGTTGTAGGACAGTTCCTTGCCCTGCAACTGCTTCGCGGTCGAAACGGAGGCGTCGATGCCGGTGCCGCTCGCGACATAGAACGCCGCCTGCTGGTGCGGGTTCTCGCCATAGCGCATGCCCTGCGCCTTGGTGAACTGCACAGTAAAGGTGCGCGGGAAGCCTTCCGCCGTGCCCTCGGGATTATCGATCACGGCACCGAGCCAATTGGAGATTGCCGCGTCGTAGGCGGCCGTTCGCGCATAGGCCTTCTGCGCCATCTTGCGGCGGAACTTGGGGCAAGTCGCACCATTGTGCTGGGCCATGTCGCCGAGCAGCTTGGAATAATCGGCCGGGTCGACGATGACAGTCACGCTCGCGTGGTTCTTGGCGGCGGCGCGGATCATCGCTGGCCCGCCGATATCGATGTTCTCGACACACTCGTCGTAGCCTGCGCCCTTCGCGACGGTGGCCTCGAACGGATAGAGGTTGACGATCAGAAGGTCGATCGGGCCGATGCCGTGCTCGGCAGCGGCCTTGTCATGCTCGGCATTGCCGCGGATTGCGAGCAAACCGCCATGCACTTTCGGATGCAGCGTTTTCAGCCGGCCATCCATCATCTCGGGAAAGCCGGTGTGTTCGGAGACATCCTTGACGGCAACACCCGCGGCTTTCAGCGCGCTGGCGGTGCCGCCCGTCGAAAGCACCTCGACGCCTGCCTCAGCCAGTGCCTTGCCGAGTTCGACGAGGCCCTGCTTATCGGAAACCGAGATCAGGGCGCGGCGGATCTTGGGCGAGGTGGTCGGTGCGGCGGACGTCATCTGGCTCTCCCCATTGCGTATCTGATGCGGGCGGTTAGCACATGCGGTCGCTTGCCGGAATGCGTCGTTGCGCCCAATCGGTCCAAATTGCGCTGAGTTTTCCGCAATTTTCGGAGGTAGCAGCCCGCAACGTTGGCCGCGCGTCAGGCCTGACGCGAGATCGCCCAGCGCACCTCGCTCTCGCCGTAGGTCGCGCCGCGCAGGACGATCTGCAAACGGCGGACGGGACCCGTCGCATCAGCGAAGTACTTGCTCTCCTCGATGACGATGCGCGCGCCCTCGGCTGCCATGCGCCAGCGCTGCTCGCCGGCATCGATGAACACGGTTCCCACCTTGTCGCCGCGGCGGCAGGTGACGCCCGGATGCAGGTGGAAGTGGATCGCGTAGGGAAGGTCGCGCTTCAGACGCATGATACCACCGGGCGGTTTCAGCTCATCGGTGCCGACGATGCGGCGGCCATCGTTCTCCATCACGATCCGACGCGCGTGGACGAGCCCGTAGCGCTCGACATATCCGTTGTGGCTTGCCGCGAACCCCACCTGTCCTTCGGCCGGACCGATGCCCTCGACCGACAGCATGGCCGGACCGCGGATCGGCAGGCTGCCCAGCAATTGCTCAATACGTCGCGTACCGATGAGCCGCGAGGACGACGTCTCACCCAGAACAAGCGTGTTGTGGTTGGCCGTGGCGCGGGCAGCCGACGCCCAGTCCGCATGCGCCGAGCCCGGTGCGCCAGCGTTCGAGAAGAGGATCTCTGTATCACAGCTCAGCTCGAAGGAGAGGCAACCGGCATGCGAGGCACCCGCCAGAACCACGGGTGGCGGCGCTCCGACATCGGCAACCAGGATCGTATCGCCTTGCTGCAACCGCTCGTAGCCGGAACTCCTGGCGTGCCTGTTGATCGATCCAATCGGATCGGCATAGGCCATCACCGTCGACAGGCGCGCGGGCATGCCGACCGATACACCGTTGAACCGGGCGAGCAGACCGTCGCCCAGCCGCAGGAACCTCAGCATATCGAGCATCGACGTTGCCACGTCGTCGAGCTGCGCTGGCTGTTTGCGGCCACGTGCACGGAAGCACTGCCGCAACGGCAGAAGGTCGAGCAGAATTTCAACCAGCGCAGAAGGATTGCGGCTGACGTGCCCACCGTCAGGCAGGATCTGGCGACGGAACTCGTCGATCAGCATCGGCTGGTCAACTTCAAGACGCCGATCGCGCCCGGCGACGCACAGGTCGGCATAGACGAGTGCCATCAGTGCCAGCAGGCGCGGCGCACCCGCTGGCGCCTCGCGCCATGCGGAGGAAAGCCGGACAAGTTGATAGCCGAGACTCGTTGCGATCGAATGGTAGGTACGCTCGTCTGCATCGTCGAGCAGAAGGTTGGCATGCGATAGCCATGAGATGACCCGCCGCGCGAGAACGTCGGGCCGCCACGCCTCGCCCGTTCCCTTTGCATTGCGGATGATCCATTCCACGGCGAGCTGACGGGCGGCATCCGTTGCCTCCGTCTCGGCCGCCGCCGCGAGATGGCGCAACCATCCGAAGCCATTGAGCGCATGGCTCCAGTTGCGATTCGGCGGTCTGATGTCGAAGGGCGAGCGTCCGTCGAGGCGCGCTATACATCCGGCCAGACCGAACTGATCGTTACGCACCTCGAGCCAGAAGCTCGGGTCTGCGGAGCGCAGGTCCTGCGGAACGATCAGAAGCTGGTCGACCCGGGGCGTGCCGTAGCGCCAGCGCAACGTCGGAGAGTTGAGCGCACGTGCAATGAGACCGCGCCTGGCGCGCTCGGCCTCGATCGCGGTGAATTCCAACCGCTCCTGCAATGTGAGCCGCGCCATTGCGCCCGTCCCCGACCCTTGACGTTTGCGCGAACCGCGGCACGGCGGGATGCGACCGGCCGGGTTGTAGCGCACACCCCCAAGGGGTTAACGACCCCGCCGGGCCGGCGCAAGGCTTTCGCACGGCGATATTGTGGGTGGCGTGACCACCGCGCCGTGATCAGGGCCAGCGCCAGCGGGTTTCATCACGAATCATTGCGCTCGCTTCAGGCGCGCGGCAAAAAAACCGTCCATTCCGCGAAGTTCGGGATCGCCACCGGGCGTTCCGGTCGGCAGGGTCCGAAGAGCGCCATCCGCCGTGATCCAGTCGGCATTCATGCCGGCTTCTCCCGCCGTGATCGGGTGCCGTGCGAAGTCCTTGTGCCGGTCGAGGAAGCTCTGGATGCGGCTTTCGCCTTCCGCCTTGCCCAGCGCGCAGGTGCAGTAGACGAGCGTTCCACCAGGTTGCACCAGTTCGGCGGCACGATCGAGCAGACGCGTCTGGATGCGGATCAGCTCGGCGATATCCTTGTCGCTCTTCAAATGCAGGATGTCTGGATGGCGCCGGATGGTACCGCTTGCCGAGCAGGGCGCGTCGAGAAGCACGGCATCAAACGTGCGTCCGGGCTGCCAAGTCGCGACATCAGCCTCGACGACATTCGCCGCAAGACCCAGCCGCTGCAGGTTTTCAGCGACGCGCGACAGCCGAGCGGCGGATATGTCGACGGCGGTCACATGCGCACCGCGCGCGGCGAGCTGGGCGGTCTTGCCGCCGGGTGCCGCGCACAGGTCTGCGATCTGCTTGCCTGAAAGGTCATCCCCCAGCAGCCTTGCGGGCAGGGCGGCGGCGGCATCCTGCACCCACCAGGCGCCGTCCCGATAACCTTCGCGATCCTCGATGCGGCCGCCGGCGGCGATGCGGACCGTGCCCGTCGAGAGCGCGACTCCGCCGAGGCGCTCCGCCCATTCGTCGATCCGCCCAGGCTCCTTGATCGTCAGATCCAGCGGCGCTTCCAGGAGTGAAGCGTCCGCAATCGCCCGAGCCGGCTCTTCGCCGTAACCACTGACAAGGCTGGTGCGCAACCAGTCCGGGAATGTCGAGAGCGTATCGGCGGCATCATCGAGGAGCGCGCGGCCCTCCAGCGCCACGCGGCGCAGGATGGCATTGACCAGCTTGGCTAGGTGCTGCGTCACGGGCCGAGCGCGGGCCTGACCGACCGCCAGCGAGACGGCCGCATGTGGGGGCGTGTCGAGATAGAGGATCTGGGCGGCGCCTGCGAGCATGATGCGCCAGGCGTCCTCGTAACGGGGCGCGAGAGGCTTTTCCATGAAGCCTGCGAGCACGCCCTCGATGATGCTCTTGCGGCGCAGAACGGTTGCGGCGATGAGGCGAGCGAGCGCGCGATCCCGCGGTTGCAGCGCCAATCCACGCGCGCTGGAAAAGGCTTTGGCGATGGCGTCGTCAAGCGAGCGGCGATGATCGAGCACGTCGACAAGCATTGCCAACGCCAGATCGCGGGCGGCGAGGCCGGTCGAATCGGTGCGTTCGAGCACCTGCCTGCGGCCAGCCCCAGCGCGCGGTCCGTCAGCACCGCCCTTCGCCAAACGCAAGGTCGATCGCCTTTCCGGCGGAGTGCCGTGACGGCCGGCCGCGCCGCGCGGTGGTTTGCCGCTACTGTTGTTTTCTTCGCTCATGCACGGGTCCGCTTGCTCTTCGCTGCGTCCCGCCGGTGCAGGCGGAACCGGCATCGAATGACCGCCAAGGCCGGCCGGGGTCAAGCAGAACCTGCTGCGCATCACGAAACACGGACGGGCCGGCACCGGACCGATGTCGCCGGCGGCCCCCCAGAGCGAGAGGATTCGATCAGCCCCACGGCCCCCGCTGCGAGGCGCGGCGGTCCAGCTGGCCTCCCCAGGGCGATGCATCGCTCTCGTCGTGAGGCTCGGGCAAGCCCGCGCCGCGGTCGCCCGACGCCACGCCCATCTCGCGGGCGAGCTTTATCAGCTCCGCAACACGATTTTCCGTGTTGGGGTGTGTCGAGAACATGTTGTCCACACCGCGCCCCGTCAGTGGATTGACGATGAACAAATGCGCGGCGGCCGGCACGCTCTCGGCCTCCTCGTTGACGATGCCACGGGCTCGCGCATTGATCTTCTCCAGAGCGGACGCAAGCCACAGCGGATTGCCGACGATCATCGCACCGAGACGATCGGCCTGATACTCACGCGACCGGGAAATGGCCATCTGTACCAACATCGCTGCGAATGGCGCGGCAATCATGGCAATGAGTGCGCCGACAAAGCCGAGGCCGCCACCGCGCTCATCGCGATTGCCGCCGAACAGCATGCCGAACTGAAGATACTGGGCCAACATCGAGATGGCGCCGCCGATCGTGGCGGCCATCATCATCGTCAGGGTGTCGCGGTTCTTGATGTGAGCCAGCTCGTGGGCGACAACGCCGGCCACCTCCTCGCGGCTCAGGACGTCGAGCAGCCCCGTGGAGACGGCAACGGCCGAGTTCTCAGGATTGCGGCCTGTGGCAAAGGCATTGGGCTGCGGATTCTGCATGACGTAGACGCGCGGCGGCGGCAGTTCCGCACGACGCGCAAGACCATGCACGAGTTCGACGAGATCCGGCGCGGTGGCGGCATCGACCTCGTGTGCGCCGAACATCCGCAGCACGACCTTATCGGACTTCCACAGACTGAGCCCATTCATGACGAGCGCGGCAATAAAGGCGATCACCATGCCGCTCTTGCCCCCGACGGCCGCGCCCATGGCGACGAAGATTCCGGTGAGGACGACGAGGAGTACGGCTGTCTTGGTGTAGTTCATCGGCATGGAGGCCACTCCGCATGAGCCCGGTGACGGCACCACCGGCGGGTTCACCCCGACCGGCGCAATGGTATATGGGAGGAATGGTTCGCGACAACCAGAGGGGCAGGCGGTCGTGGGGCGCCAGCGCCGGCCGCTATCCGGACCAATGCTGAAAACTCACACTGATAAAAAGGGGATCCCCCATGAGCAACGACGGCGAGACAAAGCACGCTGGCGCAGCAACCGGCCCCCAACCCGCAGCGCACGCGTCTCGAAATCTGACGCCAGAAGCGCAGCGGGCGCTTGCCGAGGCCGAGGAGCGGCGCCAGCGTCAGGCCCAAAACGAAACGTCCAAGGCGCCGGAAGTCGGCGGCCGGAATGGACCCGATCCGGCCCGCTACGGCGACTGGGAGAAAGGCGGCATTGCCTCGGATTTCTAGAGAGCAAAAATTCCTCTGTGATATCATCGTGTTGATGATATCTCGTTAACAAGACCGGTGGCCACCGACCCGGATCTTCATACATTTTCAACCACGCTACGCATATCGGCGTGGCGCCGACGTCTAACCGCGCATCCGGGGCATCGTGCTTGCTGATCCGTCTGCATCGCAATGGCGGTGCTAGCGGAGACATGATGATGGCGTTCCCCCTCAATCCGAGCTTGAAGTCCTTTTGCTCCGACGAGAGCGGCGGCATAGCCATCATGTTCGGTCTCATGTCGCTCGGCATCATGATGTTTGCCGGCGTGGCACTCGACTATTCCCGCGTCAACCACGAGCGGAGCCGGGTCACGGCGGCGCTTGACGCTGCGGCACTGGCAGCCGGTAAGGCCCTGCTCGACGGGCGCTTGACCGACACGGAGGTTCAGCAACGCGCGCGCGCCTATTTCGAGCAGAACGTCAAAGCCGCCCAGCGCTTCGGCTCAGTCGAAAGCTTCGATGTCCAGATCGACCGCGCCACCAGCGGGGTGCAAGTCAACGCGGCTGTTGCCCTTCCGATGACGCTCACGCGTCTCATGGGCATCGACAACGTCGTCTTCCCGGTCTCCGCATCTGCCAAGTTCGAGCAGCAGGACATCGAGCTGTCGCTCGCGCTCGACGTCACCGGCTCGATGGCTGGCTCCAAGATTGCTGCGCTCAAGGCTGCGGCTCAGGATCTGTTCGACATATTGCTGCCGGATGCGGGCACACCCAACAAGGTTCGTATCGCGCTCGCTCCCTACTCTTCGGGTGTCAATGCCGGCGTCTATGCGGCAACCGCCACCGGGCTTGCCGCTCCCGCGCGCGGCTGCACCTTCGAGCGCGAGGGGCCCGACAAGGTCGACGACAGCGCGCCTGAAGCGGGCAACTATTTCAAGGCGATCGGCTCTTCGGGTATCGTGCGCGGCGCAAGCTGCCCCAGTGCTGCGCGCGTCGTTGCTCTTACCAACGACAAGGACGTGCTGCGCACCGAAGTGCAAAGCTATTCCGTCGGAGGCTCCACCGCCGGACACCTCGGTGCACAATGGGCCTGGAATCTCATCTCGCCGAACTGGGGCGGCGTGTTCACGGGCGACAACACTCCCGTCAGCTATGGCGACCGCAAAACGCTGAAGGTTATGATCGTGATGACGGACGGCCGATTCAACACGTTCGCCGGACAGAACCTGGGCGACAACAGCTCGACGGCGCGGCGGTCATCGAAGCTGGCGGTCGCTGCTTGCGAGGGCGCACGTGACAAGGGCATTGCCGTCTACACCATCGGCTTCCAGCTCGACGATCCGCAGGCCACCCAGACGCTCAAGGATTGCGCCGGCAACGACCGCAACTTCTATGCGGCCGCCACCGGCGAGGAGCTTCGCGAGGTCTTCAAATCGATTGCCGAGCAGATCATCAGCCTCCGACTGTCGAGCTGACGCCCAAAAGCCAAGGACTGGCTCTTTTCATCGTCATCACTATCGATACCGGTCAGGGCGGTGCCGTGGCACCGCCCTTTTCGCGTGCCCAGCAGGTTGCCGAAACTCGGAATGCGCGAGCTTCATCCACAGGCTGGCCGCAATGGTTCCCTATCACGCGCAAACCGCCTATCGTGCTTCGGTTGCGGCGTGAGGATGGCCCGGTGGCGGCTGTCCGGCTGGTCGGGGCGCGCTGCATGCAATGGGGGAAGCGGCCCGCATGTCATCACCCACACGCGCAAAGCGCCGCAGCGGCGGCTTTGCCAGAATGGCGCTGCTGCTGCTGGTCACTTTGAGCGCGGCGGCCGCATTCTGGTTCGGGCTGATACCGCAGAGGTTCAGTCCGCTACCGCAACTGGTCTTGTCCGAACCCGGCCAGTGGTTTGTCGGTCTCAGGCTCGCAGCGCTGCGGCGTGACCGGCAATCGTGCGAGACGACGCTGATACCGCCAAACATCAGCGCGGAACTTGTGGCCGACAAGCCCATCGAGAAAGGATGCGGGTGGGAGAATGCCGTGCGCATGTCCGCTGCCGGCGGCGCCGCGCTGCCGATCGGAACGCTCACTTGCGAGATGGCGGCGGCACTGGCGCTCTGGCTCGCCCACGATGTGCAGCCACTGGCCAAGAGCCTGTTCAACAGCTCCGTCGTTCGCGTTGAGCACATGGGCGGCTATGCGTGCCGCAACATCATCGGCTCCAAAGTGCTCACGGGCTTCCGCAGCCAGCATGCCACGGCCAACGCCATCGACATTTCTGCCTTCCGGCTCGCTGACGGTCGCACTATCCGGATTGCGGGCGACTGGAAGCGCCAGGGAAACGAGGCCGAGTTCCTGCACGAGATTCATCGCTCGGCATGCCGGTATTTCCGGATCGCGCTCGGACCCGACTTCAACGCAGCCCACCACGACCACTTTCATTTCGACCGTGGACCGTTCATCCGCTGCAAGTGAGGTGGAGAGAGCACGGCGGCTGGTCCGCGAAGCTCTGGGCGCGCTCGCCACTTTGAAAACGTAGCCGGACACTCTCAAAGCAGAAAAGGGCATGGCCTGCGCCATGCCCTTCTTCTTGTCGTGCTCGTTGTGCGGGCCTCGAGCGACGCATTAAAGCAGGTCCGACCTTGGTGGATTGGTGCATGTCTTTTACGCTGAACCGCTACGCACTTCAGCCAAACATGCGCCAGGCGCCAGCCTCAGCCCTTCTTGTTCTGCCGGTTGCTGACGAGGTCGTCGACGACAGCAGGGTCAGCGAGCGTCGAGGTGTCGCCGAGGTTGGAGAAGTCATCCTCCGCAATCTTGCGCAGGATGCGGCGCATGATCTTGCCCGAACGTGTCTTCGGCAGACCCGGGGAGAACTGGATCAGGTCGGGAGCCGCGATCGGTCCGATCTCGGTGCGCACGTGCTTGACGAGCGCCTTGCGCAGTTCCTCGGTCGGCGTGACGCCCGCGTTGAGCGTGACGTAGCAGTAGATGCCCTGGCCCTTGATGTCGTGCGGGTAGCCGACGACGGCAGCCTCGGCAACATCGGGATGGGCGACAAGCGCACTCTCGACCTCGGCCGTGCCCATGCGGTGGCCGGAAACGTTGATCACGTCGTCAACGCGGCCGGTGATCCAGTAGAAGCCGTCCTCGTCACGGCGGCAACCGTCGCCGGTGAAGTAGTTGCCGGGGTAGGTGGAGAAGTAGGTCTGCACGAAGCGCTCATGATCACGGTATACCGTGCGCATCTGGCCCGGCCAGCTATCCTTGAGAATCAGGTTGCCCTGTGTGGCACCTTCCAGCGTCAGCCCCTTGTCGTCGACCAGCGCTGGCTGCACGCCGAAGAACGGACGTGTTGCCGAGCCGGGTTTGAGATCGGTCGCGCCGGGCAGCGGCGTAATGAGGATGCCGCCAGTCTCCGTCTGCCACCACGTATCGACGATCGGGCAACGGCCGTCACCGACAACGTGATAGTACCACTCCCACGCCTCGGGATTGATCGGCTCGCCGACGGAGCCAAGCAACCGCAGCGACGAGCGGTCCGTCCGCTTGACGAGATCCTCGCCGGCACCCATCAACGCGCGGATGGCAGTCGGCGCGGTATAGAACGTGTTGACGCTCCATTTGTCGACGACGTGCCAGAAGCGCGAGGCGGTCGGATAGTTCGGAATGCCTTCGAACATCAGCGTGGTCGCGCCGTTGGCGAGCGGACCGTAGACGATGTAGCTGTGGCCGGTGACCCAGCCGACGTCGGCCGTACACCAGTAGATGTCGCCCTCGTGATAATCGAACACGTACTGGTGGGTCAGCGAGGCATAGACGAGATAGCCGCCGGTGGTATGAACGACGCCCTTCGGCTTGCCGGTAGAGCCCGACGTGTAGAGAATGAACAGCGGGTCTTCCGCGTTCATGGGCTCGGGCGGGCACTCGGCGGGAACCTTGACGATTTCCTCATGCAGCCAGAAATCGCGGCCCGGCGTCCAGGGAACGGGATTGCCCGTGCGGCGCACGACGAGCACCTTCTCGTCACCCTTGCACTTCTTCAGCGCATCGTCGGTGTTCTTCTTGAGCGGAACCGTCTTGCCGCCGCGCAGCCCCTCGTCAGAGGTGATGATGAACTTGGAATCGGCGTCGTCGATACGGTTCTGGAGGCTGTCAGGCGAGAAGCCGCCGAATACGATCGAATGAATGGCGCCAATGCGCGCGCAAGCGAGCATCGCATAGGCGGCTTCAGGGATCATCGGCAGGTAGATGGTGACGCGGTCGCCCTTCTTGACACCGTGCGCCTTCATCACGTTGGCGAACTTGTTCACGCGCTCGTAGAGCTGGCGATAGGTGATCTTCTCGTCCTGGGTTGGATCGTCGCCTTCCCAGATGATCGCGACCTGATCGCCGCGCTTGGCGAGGTGGCGGTCGATGCAGTTGGCGGAGACGTTGAGGACACCGTCCTCGTACCACTTGATCGAAACGTTGTGGGGATCAAACGAGGTGTTCTTGACCTTGGTGTATGGCTTGATCCAATCGAGGCGCTTGCCCATGTCGCCCCAGAACCCCACGGGGTCATCGACGGAGCGCTGGTACATTTCGAGGTATTTGTCGTTGTCGACCCAGGCGCGCTGCTTCCATTCAGCCGGTACCGGGTAAACCTTATCCGACATGGTATTTCCTCCCATAATGGCTTGAGATTTGGCGGCATTATATGGGGAGGGCCTTGCCCCACAACCCTCCCCTTCGTCGTATGAACGGTCTTCTTGAAGGGAAGGCAGCGGCAGGTGAGGGGGGAGCCCATGCAGGCCAGCGGCTATGCAGCTTGCCCGCCACGTCTTCCCACTCAAGCCATGCTGCCCATCCAGCCGAGCACCGCCCCCTGTACCAACAAGACGCCCAGCCAATGGCCGCCGTCGATCAGTGTCAGCGTCTTGGGTGCACCCTGGAAAGAATGGTTAACGACAAGAGCACTCATGATGAAGCCCAGCCAGACCAAGACTCCCGTGAGGAGACCGGCTTTCGCATTCGTGTGACCGCCACCCAGGGTCAGGAGCAGACCGGCGAGCATGACGGCCATGACCAACTCGGCGAGAAACGCATTGACGTAGGGCGCGATCACCGGGCCCGTGCCGGGCTTGATGTCCTCGGCGGTCAATCCAGTGGCTTCCATCCACTGCCTAGAAAAAATGCCATACCAAACCCCGCCGAAGATGAAACTTGCCGCCGCGGCGAGCATCACTGCAACGTAGTTGACGTGTGAAAAGTCCATGACATCGGTCTCCCGATCGGGCGCGCGCGAAGCAGCGGTCGCAAGGTCGAGCTAACACCATCGGCAAGGATCCATTCGCTGTTGTCCAGACCGAACAGCGCGAAATCTCGTTGCCGAACGAAATCAACGTTTGGAGCGCAAACCATCCACGTCCGCGCAACGCGATGGCCAACACGGCGGACGGTAGCACAGCATGGTGCTGTCCATCACGCTGCACTGCAAGACCAATGACGCCTCAAGCACACGGAGCGGGTGTGCGCCACACTGCGGTGCGCTTGATCTCGGCATCTTCCAGCTCGCGCGTGACCGGAACTTCGTAGCGGGCCGCGGCGATGAAGCGGCTCTTGGGAAAATAGTTGCGCTGCGGATCACCAATCAACACCAGGCTGCCCTGGCGCTCGGCCGTTTCGATGAGTGCAAGAACCCGATCCGCCAGTTGCCGCTCATAAAAGAGATCGCCAACCAGGATGACGTCGAACCGCTCCGACAACGGTGCCACCAAAAGGTCATCGGCGGTGGTTGCGACAGACACTGCGTTGACGTCGAAGTTCAACCGGCAGGCCGCGAGCGCCAGACGGTCAATGTCTGCGGCCAAGATCTGGCGCGCGCCCGCCTTGGCCGCAGCGATCGCTTGCAGGCCGGAGCCGGTGCCGAGATCGAGAATGGAGCGGCCGGCGACCAGTGAGGGGTTATCGAGTATGAAGCGAGCCAGCGCCTGACCGCCAGCCCAGGCGAACGCCCAATAGGGCGGCGGCACGTTGATCTCGCCCAACTCCTCCTCCGTCTTTTGCCAGATGGGAAGGCTTTCTTCAGCGAGATGCAGACGGATCTCAGGGACCAGCGGCGGAGAGAGAAGCTTGGTGTTGGCCCGAATGAAGCGTTCGGCCGAAACCGGGTCGGACGGATTCAACCGCGCCGCCTCGATGCCCGTAGCCGCCGTCATCTCTTTCTGGCCCCGACCTTACGCGGATCAAGGCCGCCCATACGGCAGACCTCGGCCCACTCCTCTTTGGTCACCGGCTGCACCGAGAGGCGCATGGACGTGACAAGGCTCATGCTGGCGAGCTTGGGATTGGCCTTCACGTCCGCGAGTTTGACGCCCCGTGGCATATCGCACACCGCGCGCACGTCGACACACTCCCAACGCGGGTCGTCAGTGGTCGTGTCGGGGTGAGCGAGCGCGGAAACCTCGCAAATGCCGACAATCTCTAGACCGATGTTGGAATGATAAAAGAAGCCCAGGTCGCCCAACCGCATCGCCCGCATGTTGTTGCGAGCCAGGTAGTTGCGCACGCCTGACCATTCCTCACCCGCCTTGCCCCTGGCCTTGAGTTCGTCCCAGGAGAAGGCATCAGGTTCGGATTTGAAGAGCCAATAGCCCGTCGAAATGATCGGGGCAGGCGTATTGCGCCTCGTCGCGGGCTGCTTGGGCTTGGCGGTGGGCATATTCGGCTTTGTCGTCGCGGCTGTTGGTTTCTTCGCCATGATCTCGTCAGACGTTTTGGCATGTGGGGCAATACGTTGGCGTCTGCGCCCGTGAGCCGGCCGGCGGGAGGGACGCGGCGAGCTGCGCTCATAACACCTCACCGCGAAAGCGGCCATCCCTATCCCTGGCACGACCGCGGCGCCAAGACAAAACGGGCATGCCAGCGATCGCTCGCCCGATGCTCAGCACGAATGATAAGTGTCGGTCATCGCCATGTGCGACAGCGCGTCGCGCGAAAGGCGGCATTGCCGGGTGATTTCGCACTGCCTCAAGCAAGATCGAGTTCAATAGCGGCTTTGCGCAGCTCTCACCGGCACAGTGCTCCCGTCATCTTTCTTCAGTTCTGCCAGTAAGTTGCACCAGCCTGTTTCGTTCCAATAAAAATCCGACTTTTGAAATCGTGATTGAGAAATAGAACAGCGCAACTTTCGCGAGAGAAAAGAAAATAGATCACCGCTGCCACGGCAGGATCGGGCAAGTTTCACCGTGCGCTTCTGGATGTGATGCTCGCAATGCCCGGGTGGGCGCGATCGAACCCATGACAACGGTGTAAACGATGAGCAACCTCACCTCTCGGACCCTTGACGGACGCGGCACCAGCGACGCGAACAAGAGTATCTCGGTCGATGGTGTCGAGGTCGCGGTCAGGGACGGCGACACCATATTCGTCGCTGCCAAACGGGCGGGCATCGGCATTCCGGCCATGTGCGCCGACCCCAGGATCAAACCCACGGGGGCGTGCGATATCTGCGTCGTGGAGGTCGCCGGTCGAGATGGATTCGTCAAGGCCTGTACGGAGGCTGCCCGGCCAGGCCTCAAGGTCGCGACGCAATCCGATACGCTGACGGCCTACCGCCGCTCGCGCCTCAATGCGTATCTGGCGGACCACAATGCCTACTGCCAGCCACCGTGCCAGGCGGCATGCCCGGCGGGCATCGACATTGCCGGATACATCGATCTCATCACGCAAAAGAAATACGTCGAGGCAACTGCGCTCATCAAAGAGATGCTACCGCTGCCGGGTATCCTCGGCCGCGTCTGCCCGCGGCCTTGCGAAGACCCGTGCCGGCGCAAGCAAATCGACGGTGAGGCCGTCGCGATTTGCGCACTCAAGCGTTTTGCCGCGGATGAGGCGGTGAAAACCGGCCAGCCGACACAGCCCGAGCCGAAGCCTTCAACCGGCAAGCGCGTCGCGGTCATCGGTGCGGGACCTGCGGGCCTGTCCGCCGCTTATTACCTGGCGCTCCAAGGTCACGCGGTCACGATACTGGAGGCCGAGAGGGAGGCCGGCGGCACGCTACGCTTCGGCATCCCTTCCTATCGCCTGCCTAATCACGTTCTCGACCAGGAGATCAACGACATTCTCTCCCTTGGCGTCGAGCTGAAGGTCAATCATGCGCTCGGCCGCGACTACCAGATCGATGATCTGAAGCGCGAAGGCTATGACGCGATCTTCCTTTCTTTCGGTGCGATGGTCGGCAAATCCGCCGGCATCCCCGGCGAGAATGCACCGGGCGTGATCTCTGCCGTAAAATTCCTGGCCCATGTCAACTGGGGCGAGCGCGTCGAACTCGGCGAGCGCGTGGTGGTTGTTGGAGGCGGCTTCACGGCTGCGGATGCGGTGCGCACTGCGCGGCGCGAAGGCGCGCGCGAAGTCACGATGATGTACCGCCGCACCAAAAAGGAAATGACGGCAGCCGAGCACGAAGTGCACGAGTGCGAGGTGGAGGGCGTCAAGTTCGATTTCCTCTCCGCGCCCCACTCGATCGTGGTCGAGAACCACAAGGTCACCGGCATACTGGCGCAGCGCATGGAACTCGGCGAGCCCGACGAGAGCGGTCGGCGGCGCCCGGTTCCGGTGCCCGGCTCGGAATATTTCACGCCGGCCGATACGATTCTCATGGCGATCGGCCAGGACGTCGACAGCTACTCGCTGAACGAAAGCCACCTCAACACCAACAAGTGGGGCCACATCATCATCGACGAGGAGACGATGATGACCAACATTCGGGGTGTGTTTGCCGGCGGCGATTGCGCGACGGGTGCTGCGACCGTGGTCGAAGGCGTGGCCGCCGGCCGCAAGGGTGCCTTTGCCATCAATGCCTATCTCAACGGCGGCGACAGCAAGGCGATCGCGGCAGCCGTTTGGAGCGAGAAGCCGAAATTCTTTGATATCGGTGCGGAGGCCAAATCGCGCGCGCGCCTCGCACAGATGCCGGTGATCGACGAACACACGCGTACCGGCGCCTTCCGTACATCCGGTCATATCGGCCCCTTCGACAACGATGGCGCGTTCGCCGAGGTCGAGCTCGGATACACCGAGGACGTGGCGCTTGCCGAGGCTGGCCGCTGCCTGCTCTGCGTATGCCAGGCGCGGGGCGCCTGCACGCTACAGAAGCTTTCCATCCAATACGGTGCCGGAACCAAGGTCTATCGCGGCAAGGAGGCGTGGACGCCATGAACGAGTTCGCACGAGACATCCGGCACGCAGGCGCGCTGCAGCCGCTGGTTTCCTGGCCGTTCTTCCAGCTTGACCACGCCAAGTGCATCAAGTGCGAACAGTGCGTCCGCATCTGCAACGAGGTGCAGCACCGGCAGGTCTACACGATCGACGGAGACGGATATCCCGCACTCGTCAGCGGCACAACCGACTTCCGCGACACCGAATGCAACAACTGCGGTCAGTGCGTCGGCGTCTGCCCGACAGGCGCGCTGAAAGACCTTACCGACAAGGGCCGCCTGCCAAAGCATCTGCGCACCAAGACGACGACGATCTGCGGCTATTGCGGCGTCGGGTGCGCAATAGAGCTGGAGACGGAGAACGACCGCGTGGTCGCCGTCAATCCCTCCGACACGTCGGACGCCAACATCGGCAACCTGTGCGTCAAGGGCCGGTTCGGGATGGACTTCATTCATCATCCCGACCGGCTCACCACGCCGCTGATCCGACGCGGCGGAAAAGACGGCCCGCTCGAAGAGGCGAGCTGGGACGAGGCGATCGCGTTTGCCGCCTGCCGTTTCAACGAGGTGAAGGCGAAATACGGACCGCATGCGCTTGCTGGCATCACCTCCTCGCGCGCGACGAACGAGGACAACTACGTCTTCCAGAAGCTCATTCGCTGCGCGTTCGGGACGAACAACATCGATCATTGTGCGCGGTTGTGCCACATGGCCTCTGCCGTCGCGCTGAAGAACGCGGTGGGATCGAGCGCGCCGTCCGCGTCGTCACCCGACGTGCGCATGGCGACAGCCTTCATCATCGTCGGCTCCAACACGACCGAGACGCATCCCGTTATTTCCAGCCAGGTGATGAAGGCCAAGTACGAGGACGGCGCCCGGGTCGTCGTCGTCGATCCGCGGCGGATCGAGATGGTCAACCATGCCGACGTCTGGCTGCGGCCGAAGCCGGGCATGAACGTCGCCGTTCTCAACGCGATCGCGCACGTGATGCTCGAGGAGGGCCTTGAGGACCGCGCGTTCATTGCCGCACGCACGGAAAATTTCGAAGCCTTCCGCGCCAACGTGAAGGACTACAGCCCCGAGCGCGTCGCCGAGCTGTCGGGTGTTCCAGCCGACCGGATTCGCGAGGCCGCACGCATCTATGGCAAGGCGGAACGCGGCATGCTGCTGTGGGGCATGGGAATCACCCAACACCTGACCGGTGTCGACGGTGCTCTTGCCATGGCCAACCTTTCCCTGCTGAGCGGCCACGTCGGCAAGCCGGGAACAGGCTTCATTCCGCTGCGCGGTCAGTCAAACGTTCAGGGCGCATCCGACATGCAGGGGCAGCACAATGCGCTGCCCGGCTATCACTCCATCAAGGACCCCAAGGACCGCGCCAAGTTCGAGAAGGCCTGGGGCGTGCCGATGCCCGACAATCAGTTCAAGACGGTCGTACAGCTCGAGGAAGGCGCGCTGCACGGAGACATCAGGGGCATGTATATCATGGGTGAGAACCCGATGGGTTCGAGCCCGGACATCGACGAGGTGGCGCACGGGCTCAAGGCTCTCGATATCCTGGTCGTGCAGGACATGTTCCTGTCGGAGACCGCCGCACTCGCCGACGTGGTGTTTCCCGTCGCAAGCTTCGCAGAGAAGGACGGCACTTTCACCAACACCGAGCGGCGCGTGCAGTTGATCCGTCCTGCGGTATCACCGCCCGGCGAGGCGCGGCCTGATTGGCAGGTGGTGTGCGAGCTATCGACCGCGCTCGGCTATCCGATGTCGTATCCTTCGACCGCGGCCATCATGGCAGAGATCGCATCTCTGGTTCCCAGCTACGCCGGAATGCTACACGAGCGGCTCGGACCCAGCGGGCTGCAGTGGCCGTGTCTCGACACCAACCATCCAGGCACGCGCTTCCTTTATGCAGAGACGTTTCCCACGCCGTCGGGAAAGGCGACGTTCTCCGTCGTTAAACAGGAGGACGCGGGCGAGGATGTCGTCGATGACGCCTATCCGCTCAATCTCAACACCGGCCGGCTGCTCGAGCACTACCACACCGGCACCATGACGCGTCGTTCGCGCGGGCTTGATCATATGCGGCCTGAAGGCGAGGTCGAGGTGCATCCCGAGGATGCGCGGCGCTACGGTTTCATCGACGGGGATCGTGCCCGCATCGTCACCAAGCGGGGCGCGGTCGAGGTCAAAGTCAAGGTGACCGACAAGACGCCCGAAGGCGCGATCTTTTATCCGTTCCACTTCGGCGAGGCACCGGCCAATCGTCTCGTCGGCTCGAAGTTCGATCCAGCGTCCCACACGCCTGCCTACAAGCGGACTGCGGCTCGGCTGGACCGCATCAACTGAAGATGATCAATCCGGGCTTGCAAGGCGAGCCCGGATACCGCGCCAAATTTGGCGTGGATTTCCTGTGCGGCATCGCACTTGATCGATCAGGAGCCGGGGCTCATGCCGGCACTTGGGGGCGCGTCAAGACCAGGGACGGCCGCTCGTTCAGAAGCTCGATCCACTCCCAAAGGCTCGGCGCCAGTTCTCTCCGCGCGATGTCGGGCAATCGGAAATCGATGTAACCGAATGCGACAGCGAGTGTGAGATCTGCGAGGTCACAGCGCGCGGGTTCCAGCAGATGATCCGCCACCGAGCCTATGCGCAGCGCATTCACATGCGTCGTCTCAAGCCGCGCCGCAACGGCAGGCACAGGCTTCGCTGTCGTGCCTCAATCGGTACTCGACATCGTCACTACAGACGGACAATTCCGCTTCTATCCGCTACCCGGAAAGATGTCGCGCATCACAACGATGCTTGCATGGCGGACGAACCACCACTCTGCGCGACTCGCGACCCTGAAAGAGATGTTGCCCCGGCGCAGACCAACCGCACCCGACCAGACTGGTCCATCTCGCGCCAAGACAAGTGCGCTCGCAGCTATTGGAGCTAGACCTAGGGCACCGCATTACGGCTCTCGAGAGGACGAGCGCTACCATCTTTTAGAGCTTCAGGTGCCGCTGTAGGCGGGCGGCCGCCTTTCGATCCAAGCGTTGAGTCCCTCATGGACGTCGTTGCTCAACGCCATTCTGGCGAACTGCTCGCTTTCGATCGCCAATCCTTCACTGATTGTCGCGTTGAGCCCGCGCGTCACCGCCGAAATGATTCTCGATATCGCCAAAGGCGAGTGCCTCAGGATGCGCCTTGCGAGAGCATAACTTTCCTCAAGAAGATTCTCATGCGGGACGACTTTGTTGACCAGTCCAAGCTCATAGGCTCTCTCCGGCCCGAAAGCGTCTCCCGTCAGCAAGAGTTCCAGCGCGCGCTTCCTGCCAGCGAGGCGCGGCAGTCGCTGTGTTCCGCCGAATGTGGGCGGAATTCCAATGTTGATTTCCGGCTTTGCGAAGATCGCTCTGTCGGATGCAACGGAGAGGTGAACCGCTTCGGCAATTTCGCAGCCCCCGCCGTAGGCGATGCCGTTGATGGCCGCGACAATTGGTTTGGGAAACGATTCCAGCCTCCGCGTCATCGCCTGGCCGCGACGGACGAAGTCCCTTACTGCATCATCAGCGCCACTCCGGACACTTTGCGAGAACTCGTGGATGTCGCCCCCTGCCGAGAACGCGCGATCACCGGCGCCAGTGATGATGATCGCCCCGACCGCAGGGTCGGCCTCAAGCGCATCGAGCAACGCCAAAAGCCTGTCGTTCATTGAATAGCTCAACGCATTGAGCTTCTCGGGGCGGTTGAGGGTCAGCAATGCAATCCCCTCGTTCGCTTCAATCAGCACGGTATCCATGTCGACCTTACCTCGCTCATGTCGTCTTGACACCGAGGCTAGTCACAGAATTTGATCTAGGAAACTCACTGGTGAGTATACATGATAAGACGGACAACCCGAGATCGCATTCTCGATGCGGCGAACCGGCTCTTCTACAGTGACGGCATACGCGCTGTGAGCGTCGACGCGATCGCAGCAAAAGCTGGCGTTACGAAGAAATCGCTCTACTACCATTTCAGGAGCAAGGACGATCTTATCGCGGCGTACCTTGCATCCCGTGATCAGCCTAACCTCGCGTTGTTCTCGACGTGGTACGAGGAGGCGAAGGGAAGCGCTGCCGACCGAACCGCCGAAATCTTCCTTCAACTGGCGCGTAGTGCCCGTCACCCGAAATGGAAAGGCTGCGGCTTTTTGCGAACGGCGGCCGAACTTGCAAACACGCCAGGGCATCCAGCGCTCAAGATCGGAGCGCAACACAAGAAGAAATTCGAGGCTTGGCTGGCGCGGCGTTACACGGAATCCGGGGTCGCCAATCCGACGAAGGTGGCGCGCAGGATCGTGCTCCTCATGGAGGGCGCGTTCGCGACAATGCTCATCCATCGCGACGCTGATTATGCTCAATCAGCAGCGGAAACGGCTCGATTTCTCGTAAAAAACGCAAAAAGGGCGTGATCAGGGGAGTGGACAGCCTCCCCTTTGATCGGGACTGGCCCGGTAGCGCTCCGGCAATATCGTTTCTGGAGCCGGTCGGGAATTTCCGGGCGCCGCGTGCTTTGATCGGTGGCGACCGTAGTGTCAGAGCCGTTGGTTGATGATGACCGTCACCTGCTGGGCCGACGCGAACCCGATGGCTCTCAGGCCATGCGGCGTTCCATGCGGCATTCGAAGCATCGACGCTCGCTCCGTCCGGGGGACAGCGCTTCGAGAGACGCCACAAAAAGTGAGGTGGCCTGAGGGACTACATCGCGTCCCGGCAGCAAGTGCCAAGCAGACGCCAGCTTCGACATCCGCGCACAAAATAAGTTAATGAATTCAATTAGATAGACTGATTTTGGTGCCCAGGAGAGGACTCGAACCTCCACGCCTCGCGGCGCTAGTACCTGAAACTAGTGCGTCTACCAATTCCGCCACCTGGGCAACTGGGGCGTGAAGCGGACCGGGTCGCCGATCCGAGGCGCTTCAACTAGTCGGCGGCGCCCGAAATGTCAATGATCGGGTTTGGGATGGCGGGGGCCTGGAACACGCCCAGAGGTGGTTGTCGCAGCAATCGATCACAGGTGTCCGAGGAGGGCCGGCCTGAGGAGCGACGCGCCCCCAAGCGCGCCGGCGAGCGCGCGTCGGCGGTGAACAGGACTTCTGACGCACTTCACACGCGAGCCAAGGCCCTTATAGTGCGCCTCGACACAGTGCGCGGCGCAGCGCGCTGCCCCACATCCAGAACGAATGGTGGTGCCATGACATCCAACCTGCTGCACGGCGGACTGGCGACGGTTTTCGGTGGTCCGGGCTTCGTCGGGCGCTATGTCGTGCGTGAACTGGCACGCCGCGGCTGGCGCGTCCGGGCGGCTTCGCGGCGGCCTGATCTTGCCGGACATCTCCAGCCGATGGGCGCTGTCGGGCAGATCCATGCGGTGCAGGCCAACCTGCGCTATCCCCAGTCATGCCGGGCTGCGGTCGACGGCGCTGATGTGGTGATCAACGCCGTTGGCGTCCTTTCCAGCGTCGGCAAACAGAGCTTTGGCGCAGTGCATGTGGAGGGCGCGCGCGCCGTTGCCCGGGCTGCGCGCGAGGCGGGCGTCAAACGGCTCGTGCACATCTCTGCGATCGGCGCCGACAAGGGCTCCAGCGCGGCCTATGCGCGATCCAAGGCCGAGGGCGAGGCAGCGGTGCTGGCGGAGTTTCCCGAAGCCGTCATCGTGCGGCCGTCGATCGTGTTCGGTCCGGAGGATGAGTTCTTCAACCGGTTCGCCGGGATGGCGCGCATGTCACCGGTAGTTCCCTGGTTGGGGTGGTAATTCACGGTTCCAACCGGTCTATGACCGACCTCGCCGCCGCAATCAATGCCGCGGAAGGTGCAGGCAAGCCGGGCACGTTCACGAGATCGAGGACCGAGGTGGATACGTTCCGCAGCCTGCTCGACGACACCCGAAGTGGGCGGGCGCAGCAGCCGTGTTCCCCATACCGTTCTGGCTCGCCAAGCTACAGGCGCTGCTGACCTGGCCGCTGCCACAGCCTGCGACCGGTGACTGTCGATCAGGTGCGATGCTGCAGAAAGACAATGCATTGTCAGCGCGGCGGCGGGGAAGACGGCCGCACGATCGAGGCGCTTGGCGTTACTCATCCAAAGAGTGCAGGGTCATCGTTCCCGACTACTGGAGAGTTCAAGGCCAAGGGCAGTTCGCCCATTATCGTGGCTGATGCTCGACCGCGACCGGATCAACCGATGGCGGGTGCACGCGGCTGCTCCGCCTGCCGGACACGCGCCGAACAAAGAGCGCGATTGCATTCCTAGGGTGCAAGCGCGCTCCTCGCTCGATCTGTCAGCAGTGCAGACGAACCCATCCCGCCTACATGGGCCTCATGGCCCAACGGTCTTCTTCAGCCTCTTCCTCCAGTGCAGGCTTGCAGATCTCCAGCTCGTCGCCATCGCCTGACCGACAGCAGCGGAGCGTGTCAGTCAATGCCAGCGGCGTGCCGTCAGCAACTACGGTGAGAGGGTTCTACCCTACGGCAAGCCCTCGACAGGTCGAAACAGGCGGCTTGCCTCCTCCGACTCGTCATGTGGTCTTGATGTGAGCAACGTGGCCGTCACCGAGCTTCGCGATTCCAGCTCGCTCATGATCGGCACACGCTTATCTGCATCCGCTTCGGGCTTCCAGTGTTCTTTGTGTTCATGACGGAACTCCTCGGTTGGTGAGGCTCAGGACGCGTCATGTGGAGCCTAATGCCGGCAGTGACCGTTTGATGGCCCCTACGACGGCTCCGACACCACAATCATCCGCGATTCGTTCCAGTTTTGACAAAACCGAGAACTGGGTTTTCGATTTCTGACCAATGTCGATCCTGCGCACCAGGCGCTCGGGGCTCGTGCCGCACCAGATCGATTCTGCAAAAGGCCGTTGGAAGATCCGCCGAACACTCGATGCCTTCCGCGAGCACGATATTGCGCTGGAACTGGCGTGCTGCGATGCCGCGATAAGATAGTCGCGGCCGCCGTCCTCCACCTGTTTGCCCTCACAACGAGCTGATTGTCTTCGACGACGATGTCGAGGTCGTCGCGTGAAACTCCAGCGACAGCAAAGCGCTATGCGCAGAAGCTCCGGGCCCGTGTCCGCCGCGGCAACGCGCTCGATGTTGTGGGGGATACCCATCGCCGCCCTTGTCGCCCGATCAATCAGGCGCTCGATCTGGTCGGATCCGAGCAGCAGAGTTTGACAGCAAAGACATACGGTTCTATAGGTCCAAAGCCCTCATAGAAAGCGACTGGCGGCGTTGCCGCCGTTGCCGTGAACCACCAGCGCCCCGTTACGGCGGCGCGCCAGAACCCTCCCGCCCAAGGCGGCCCGCGTGGTCCTTGTGCTTGATAGGGGAACCGGCCGGCTTTCCCGCATGCGCCAGGCCCAGCAAGCGGACCTCCGGCCCGTCGGGCGGGTTGGGACCGGCCTCGCCGCCTGGTCAGCAGAACAGGCCAGCCGGCAGGTGCCAGGCCGAGCCCCGTGCCTTCGGCCTCAGTTCCGCGCCAATCACCGATTGAACGACGGCAGGCGTAGCCTCTCGATCGACCGGACATCTCCGCGCGACGGGCAGTCTGCGACCAGTCGAGATATCCCGCGCTGCTCCACCACATACAGGATTTCCGACGATGCGCCGCATTCCACGCTCCGCGCTCTTCACCCACCAGCACCGTTCTGCTCGCTCTGCCGTCCGCCCTTTTTGGTGCCGTTCCTGGCGGCTGCCGAGGAAAAAACCTCGATCACGTCAGGACTGACGGAAGCTGAGCTGACACCGAAGAAAAAGGCGGAGCGCGAAGCCCGCAAGAGCTGCAAAGTGGAGCTGTGCCGCGCATTCCGCAACCAGGTACGGCGAGCGGCAACATCACCTGCTCGATCCCGAAATCATGGCGCAAGACCCAACTCGACAAGATGGTGTCAAGCCAAGGTATCGTGGCCGTGGGGGCCGGTCGTCTGCAAGGCTGACATCGACATCGAGCGGGAAATGATCACGAAGGCGATGAGCGAGGCGAAATACGACCTCGTGCTCAAGACGCACCACGTCGCCTGCACCGTCGAACGCGAGGCGAAGGACGATGCCAAGATCGACATCGATTTCGCGCCGACGGTGACGTTCGAGAACGGCAAAGCGGTAAAAGCGAAGATCAACTGGGGCACGCTGTCGGCGCCGACGTTGCTCAAGGGCGCGATGTGGACAGCGACGGCGACGGACAACACGTTCAATGTGCTGCAATCCACGCTAGTGGACGACATCAACGATTTCGTCTCCAAGAAGTGCGATGAGGTGAAGGACGACTGGTCGAAGCCGGCGCCGTAACTCCCTGACAGCATCTGGTTGCCGTGCGCACCGCGCTTTCACATCTCAACCTGACGAACAGCGCCACCGGAAAAGAAGAAGGGCGCAGTCCCTCCCCGGGCTGCGCCCTCAAGAACCGGCTGATCGCTGGGGGGAAGCGGGCCGGGATCAGGAGAAGCAATGCACACTGGTCATATAGCCAGAGAGCGCATGCATGGCTTCTGAACGCGCCGTTCATCTGGCGTTCATGTCCGCACCATCCGCTGACGGACTGCCCAGCAGCGCAGAATGCCGACGCGCGGCGCGACAGCCTCGCGACTTGCGCCAAGTCGTTCTGCATCGGATCGTGGGTCGATTGCTGAAAGGGAGTCGTGCGCATTCTGCGCCTGGCGACAGGCTCTCGGAATTCAGCCCCCCGCCTCGATCGCCTCGCGCAACATCTCCAGCTCAAGCCACTGGTGCTCCTTGCCGGCCAGCTCGGTCTGGGCAGCAGCCAGCCGGTTGGTGGCCTTGGCAAAGGCAGCGGGGTCCTTGGTGAAGAGCGCGTGGTCCGCAATTCTGGATTCCAGCTCGGCGATCTCTCCCTCAAGCTTTGCGATCTCGCCGGGAAGCTGCTCCAGCGCGTGCTTCTCTTTGAACGACAGTTTGCGCCGAGGGGCCTGCGGTGTTTCAGGTGCGGAACGGCCATCTTCCGATACTGCCCGGTCAGCAGTTTTTCCGGTGGTCCGCGATGGGGGTGCTGTCGTTTTTGCAAGCGCGGCACCGCGCTGCGCCAACATGTCCGTGTAGCCACCCGCATACTCGATCCAGCGGCCGTCGCCGTCGAACGCGATGGTCGACGTGACGATGCGATCGAGAAAATCGCGGTCGTGGCTGACAAGAAGTACGGTCCCTTCGTAGTCGGCCAAAAGCTCCTGAAGAAGATCGAGAGTTTCCAGGTCGAGATCGTTGGTCGGCTCGTCAAGCACGAGCAGGTTCGAGGGCAACGCCAGGGCACGCGCCAGCATCAGTCGCGCGCGCTCGCCACCCGACAGGACCGAGACCGGCGAGCGCACCTGCTCAGGCAGGAAAAGAAAGTCCTTCATGTAGCTGGCGACATGGCGCGCCTTGCCGTTGACGATGACCTGGTCGCCACGACCACGCGTCAACGCTTCTGCAACGGTCCAGCTGGGGTCGAGTTCGTCGCGCTTCTGGTCCAGTGTCACCATCTCGAGGCCAGTGCCCAACCGAACGGTTCCGCTGTCGGGTTCAAGTGCCCCGGTCAGCAGTTTCAGCAGCGTGGTCTTGCCGGCACCATTCGGGCCAACGAAACCGACACGGTCGCCGCGCATGATTCGCGTCGAGAAACGGTCGACGACGACGCGTTCGGGAAAGGCCTTGACGACGTCGATGGCCTCGATGACGAGCTTGCCGGAGGCCTGTGCATCGGCGGCCTCCATCCTCACATTGCCCTCGACGCGCCGCCGTTCTCGCTGCTGCCGGCGCAAATCGGCCAGCTCGCGCACGCGGCGGACATTGCGCTTACGGCGCGCCGTGACACCGCCATGCATCCACTTCTCTTCGCGCGCGATCTTACGGTCGAGCTTGTGAGCGTCACGCTCCTCTTCGGCGAGCAGCTCGTCGCGCCAGGATTCGAAGGCGGAAAATCCCTGCTCAAGCCGCCGCGTGACGCCGCGGTCGAGCCAGACGGTGGTGCGCGACAGCGTTTCGAGGAACCGCCTGTCATGGCTGATCAACAGAACGGCGCAGCGCATCTGGCCAAGCTTGCGCTCCAGCCATTCGATCGCCGGCAGATCGAGATGATTGGTCGGCTCATCGAGCAACAGTACGTCAGGACGGGCGGCGATGGCCTGCGCCAGGGCAGCACGCCTTGCCTCGCCGCCCGACAGGCGCGCAACCTGTTCGTCGCCGGTGAGGCCGAGATCGATGAGTGCCTGGCGCGCGACATGGTGGTCGTCGGTCGGCTTCAGTCCTCGCTCGACAAATTCCAGTGTCGTGTCGAATCCGGCAAAGTTCGTCTCCTGCGCGAGGTAGCGGACAACGGCGCCCGGATGGAGAAATCGCTCCCCGGAGTCTGGCTCGACAAGACCAGCGGCGATCTTCAACAGAGTCGACTTGCCAGACCCGTTGCGGCCGACGAGCGCGATGCGCTCGCCCGGTGCCACGACGAGATCTGCGGAGGTCAGCAGCGGCGTGCCGCCGAACGACAGTGCGATGCCCTGGAGCGCAAGAAGGGGAGCCGCCATGATCTCAGTCCGTCCTCAACAAACGGCGATCGCCCGACGCCCCGGCGGGAACGATGGTCACCGCTCCGAAGATGCTGCATTGCAGTGGCTGCATTGCAGAGGCGGGGCACGTCATTGAACCGGTCGTCGTCATTGTCTGCTTTCGATGTGGGGCTCGTGTGTCGATGGTCGTGTCCGCCAGACACCGAAGCAGCAGTGCACGCAGCAAACCTTTCGATCCTCGCCCCGGCTGCGGCCGCCCGAGCCGCGCACAGAGCACGGCCAGACGCACCTTTCAAGCGCGCTGTCGAAAGGGCACCGACGTTCCCGCACCGGCACCGTGCCGGCATGTATTGGCACAGAGCCCCGGACGGCCCTCCTGCGGGTTCCGGATCGAACACGCGCATTGGTACTCCGGCCGGCCCTCCAGGCGCGGCGTGCCGTCCCATGGTCCTTGCCTCGCCACCTCGTTCGATCGGATAATGTCGTTTCAATTTCAGGCCCTGGCGTGAAGCGCGAGGCGCGGAGGAGAAATGACCGATACCGCCCAACTCGTCTGCGCCGCCTGCCGGCTCTCCCCGTTTCCGGCGGATGCGCCGCGCGATGCGGCGAGTGGATTGCCGCATGGGTGGGTCGTACGCCTGATTGCCGGCCGAACCTATACGCTGTGCGACTGCTGCGGAGACATCCGCCATTTCAAGGGTGGGGTCTCGACCTATCTTCAGGAAAGCCTGGGCGTCTCCGAACATGCAAAGTGCGATTTCGGGGACGAGCAAGGCGGTGGACTGCACCGCAACCGCGTGAAGAAGCGCTGAACGACGGCGCCGGACCATGCGGCGTGCACCGCATCATCACCAACAATAACCGGAGGCTTCGATGAAAATACGCTGCGAGGCCTGCCAGATGGAACACGAGATCACCGTCACCTCGCCGACGCTCCTTAAGAAGGCATTGCCGCGCGGATGGCGGCCACGGCGGATCGACGGCCGTGTCTACATCCTGTGCGACGTGTGCGGAAACCTGCGGCAGTTCGTTGGCGGGCTATCACCCTACCTCAAGGATCGCCTTGGCCTCGTCGGCCAACAGTTCGAAGTCGAGACACCTGAATACACCGACATCCCCGACGATTGGTTCGACCACTGCCGAGGCAATCCGCTGCGGCGCTGCCCGCCGGAGAAATGAGGCTGAGCGGCCTGCGCAATGCTGCCTTTCTCGCAGAAGGATTTTGTGACCGCGACTGACCGGCAGCGGTTGATCTCGGCCAGCAACAACTTCAGTTTTTTCTGAAAGCAATAATTGCAGCGCCAGAACTGCATTCGACGGAGGAAAGACCCATGACCGATATCGATATCAATAAGGCGATTGGCGCGCAGCAGAGTGGAGCAAGCTTCGAGCAGGCCACGCGGGCCGACGAATTGCGCGACTGGTCGCGAGAAGCCGCAACGGAGATGGCCGGCGCAGAGGGGCTGCAGCTGGGAACAGACCATTGGCGGGTCATCGACCTGCTGCGCACAACTTATGTGGAGCGGGGCCGTGCACCACACGCCCGCATTCTGGCCAGCATGCTTGACGGCGCGTTCGCCGCCCAGGGCGGCAGCAAATATCTCTACCAGCTGTTCCCTGGCGGACCCGTCACACAAGGATCGCGCCTCGCAGGCGTGCCGGCGCCGCACGATGCAGAGGACAAATCCTTCGGCACCAGCTTCTGAGCGCGAGGTTCCGCCATGGCGCATCTCATTCCGCTGAGCCGGCTTGCCCGGCTGATCGGCCAGCCGCGCTCCGTACTACAAAAGATGGCGCAGTCGGGCCAGCTGGCCACCTTCGACGGCCACATCGACCTCGACGAGGCGCTGCGGTTGTTCCCCGACGCCAAGATCGAGGATGAGACCGAGATCCGGCGTGTCGAGGAGATCAAGGAACAGGCGCTTGCCAAGGCGCCGGCGCGGCTGGAGCTGCCTGAGCCAGACGTCCTGCAGCAGCGGTTGCGGCAGCTCGGTCGCGACTATGCTGCGGCGCGCGGCAAACTCATGCATTATGACCGGGTTGTAGGCTGGATCGGCGGCAAGCTTGCCGAGGCGGAAGAGAACGGCCGAACCGAGCCCGGCTTCGCCGACACCTTCGTGCATTGGTTGATGGGCGAACTGACGACCACGCCCAGCGACATGGCGCGGTGGGAGGCCTTTCTGGCCAGGGAACGCATCATGCGCATGATGACTGCCCAGGTGACGCTGCTGCCCAAGGGGCAGACCTTCGAGATCGTCGGCAGCGAATCTCTGCTGGAGGCCGGGCTGAGGGCCGGCATGGCGATGCCCTACGGCTGCTCCAACGGGAGCTGCGGCGACTGTAAGTGCCGGGTCGCTTCCGGCGAGGTCGTCAAGGTGCGCCCACACGACTACATGCTTTCCACGCTTGAGAAGCGGCAGGGCTACACGCTGGCATGCGCTTATACCGCCGTCGGCGACGTCTCGCTCGAGGTTGAACTCGACGACGCTGACGACATTCCCGAGCAGACGATCAATGCACGGGTACGCGAGGTGGAGCGGCTTGGCGGGCGACGTGTCGCCGTCCACTTGCTGACTTCGCGCGCGGAACGCATGCGCTATCTCGCCGGCCAGTTGCTGGAGATCACTGTCGATGGTCAAAGCCGAAGGGTGCCCGCCGCGAGCTGTCCGTGCGATGAACGGCGCATCGAGGTTCACGTCCAGTGCGAGACTGACGCGGATGCCGCAACGGGTCCATTCTCTTCGCTGCTGCCGAACGTCGAGGTGACGGTGCGCGGACCATTCGGCCGGTTCGGCCTCGATGATGCCTCACAGCGCCCGGTCGTCCTGGTGGCGGAAGGCGCGGGGTTCGCGCAGATCAAGAGCATGCTGCAGCATGCCTTGTCGCTGGAGCACGCGCCCTCGATCTCACTTGTGCGGCTGGCCAGCGAGGAAGGGCTCTATCAGGAGAACCTGCTCAAATCTTATGCCAACGCGCTCGACAACTTCCAATACGTGGCCTTCAAGGCCGGCACGCCACATGCTGCGATTGGAGATGCGATCCTGGAACAGGCCGGCGAGCTTGCGCAGTGCGACGTCTATGTGGCGGGCTCGGAAGCCTTCACAGCTTCGATTGGTGCACGCTGCCGTGCCGCCGGTCTGCCAGAAGAGCAATTGAAGGCCGAGGTGGTGGCGTGAACGAAAGCCCGCTCGACCGGCTATCTCGCCATGAGCTTCAGCAGACGTTCTGTGCGGTTGCGGCACCGGCGTGCCGTTCCGGGCGGCGCCCGTGAGTCGCAGCTGGCCTGAAACTCTACGCCGGCTGGCGGGCATCGAGCTCGCGCCGGTCAGCCATGTCGAACGGCTGGTCTCGGGCATCGGCGGGTTCATCGCCATCTACGTGATCTTCCTGCTGGAGCGCGACCTTCTTGGCGAGGTCGGAGCTGCCATCATGGTCGCGTCGATGGGCGCATCCGCAGTCCTGTTGTTCGCGGTACCCCATGGTGCACTGTCACAGCCATGGGCGGTGGTCGTCGGCCACGTGGCGTCGGCTGCGATTGGTGTCGCGGCAGCACGGTCAGTCGGTGATACGGTTCTGGCGGCGGCATTAGCGGTCGGTATCGCCATCGCGGCGATGCATTATCTGCGCGCCATTCATCCACCGGGTGGCGCAACGGCGCTCACCGCGGTGATCGGCGGCCCCCAGGTGCATGCGCTTGGCTTCCAGTTGGTGGTGACGCCGGTTCTCGTCAACGCGCTGATCATCGTGAGTGTGGCAGTGGCCGTGAATGCGTTCTTTGCCTGGCGGCGTTATCCGGCAGGCTTGGCGCGTATCCTATCGCCGCCGCCGTCCGAAACAACGCCACCTGAAACGATCACCCATGCCGACTTCGTCGCCGCACTCGAAAGCGTCGGCACCTTCGTCGACATTTCCGAGGAGGAGTTCCTCAAGCTGCGCGGGCTGATGCGCGAAGCGGCGGCGGCGCGACGCGTGAAACCGGAGGATATCGGCGTCGGAGCGTATTATTCCAACGGCGCCTTCGGTGCCGACTGGTCGGTGCGGCGTGTCGTCGATGCAGCTCCAGGGGCCAAGGGCGACGTCATTTGGCGCTCGGTTGCCGGACCCGACCGCAACGAAACCGGCATTGCGACACGCCGGGATTTTGCGCTGTGGGCCGCCTACCAGGTGGAGCGCTCGGAGAGCACGTGGGTGCGCACGATCGCCGGAGCAGGCGCGTCACAGGAGTGACTCTCCCTCGTCCCTCGCATCGACCAGCGCATGCTGAACTGATGTGAAAAGCGGTTCAGCTCAACACGCAGCGCGCTTGCCGCTCGAAGAGGGCAAGTCGTGCCTTAATCGCGACCGAGCCCCTTTGCCGCCAGCTCCTCCAGATAGGTCTTCCACTTGGCATCCTTGTGCTGGCCGAGTTCCAGCAGATAGGACCAGGAATAGAGACCCGTATTGTGTCCGTCGTCGAAGCTGATCTTGGTCGCGTACTTGCCGACCGGCTGCATGGTCTTGATCTTGACGTTGCGCTTGCCGGGTACCGTGACGCGCTGTTCGGCGGAATGGCCCTGCACTTCGGCAGACGGGCTCATCACGCGCAGCATCTCGGCCGGCAAATCATAGGAATAGCCGTCTTTGAACGTGACTTTGAGGCTATCGCGCTCGGGCGCCAGCTTGATGATCGGCGCCTCGATACCTTTCGACGTCTGCACCGCCTCCCAGACCTTGCCGGCGATCTCCTTGAAGACGGCGGCCTCCTGACCCTCCGGCCGCACCGCCGTGACAGGTGTTCCCGCATCGGACAGCTCGCGGATGTCCATGTGCAGGGGCACGCCGCCGAGGAACTTCAAACCGAGTTTTTCAGCTTCGCGCTCAGCACCGCCGTGACCGAAGATGTCGTAGCGCTTGCCCGTATCGGGCGCGATGAAATAGCTCATGTTCTCGACGATGCCGATCACTGGCACGTCGACCTTGCGGAACATGTTGAGGCCCTTGCGCGCGTCGATCAGCGCGAGGTCCTGCGGCGTGGATACGATCACCGCACCGGACATCGGCACCTGCTGCGCCATGGTGAGCTGCACGTCGCCGGTGCCGGGCGGCATGTCGATGATCAGCACGTCGAGATCGCCATCGATGTTCCAGGCGACGTCGAACAGCATCTGGTTCAGCGCCTGTGTCACCATCGGGCCGCGCCAGACGATCGGCATGTCCTCCTCGACAAGAAAGCCCATCGACATGACGGCGAGGCCGTAGGCCTTCAACGGAATGAGCTTCTGCTGGTCCTCGGTCGCGGAGGGATGTTGGCCGGTGAGGCCCAGAAGACGCGGCTGGGACGGACCGTAGATGTCGGCATCGAACATGCCGACGCGCAGGCCCATGGCCTGGAGACCGAGCGCGAGGTTGACGGCCGTCGTCGACTTGCCGACGCCACCCTTGCCAGACGCGACAGCGACGATGTGCTTGACGCCGGGCAGCCCCGGCAGATGGCTAGCGGCTGGCGCACCTGCGCCGGGAACGGAGCCCATTTTCGCGTGGCCCGACCCGTTGGTGCCATTGCTCTTGCCGGCGGTGCCCTGAGCCGCCTCCGCGGTCAGCACGGCTGTGACGGAACCGACGCCATCGATACCGGCGACGGCCTTTTCCGCCGCCTGCCGCAACGGCTCGAGATCCCCGGCGCGATCGATGGGCACGGTAATCGAGAAATAGACCCGATCCTCCTTGATGATGATCTCCGACACGAGACCCTGGTCAACGAGATTGCCGGCGCCATCGAGCCCCTTGATGCTACGCAGGCGATCCATCACCTGGCTCTTCGTCACGCTCATTGCTGGTCTCTCCTGGACATTTGTCGGTTGGCCAAGGCCGCGCCGGCCTCGCGAGTGGGGTCGTACCGCCCGCCCGGCGGCGGGGCAAGCATCAATCGAGCGCCACTGCGGCGAGTTTTGCAAGCGTCTCCTTCTCGCGCTCGACGGCAGCCATGATTAGTGCGCGGGTCCGCTCGGGCAGATCGAGCGATAACGCCGCCTGATGTCCCTTGGGCGACATCTTGCGCAAGGTCTTGCCGACGATATCGATGATCTTGTCGTCGTCGTACTGGGAGTACTTGGCGAGGAATTCATCGAAGTAGTGGTCGACGAAAACGACGTCGACAACGTTCTCCAGCGCCTGAGATTCGCGATCCTTCTTCAGCTGTTCCTTCTTGATGAGCATCACGACGCGGGCGATGTCGTCCGGCGCATAGCCGTGCTCTGTCATGATCTTCGAGATCACTACGCCATGATGCTCGCGACACGCCTTGCGCCAGTCGTTATAGCCATTGCGGCCTTCCGGATAGGTCGAGCGCGGGATATCCCAACGGCGGATATGCTGGGCGCGCGCGGCGATCCTCAACACTTCGGACGCATCGGGATACATGGCCGCGAGCCGTTCGGTCATGCGTTGCGCGTAGACGATCTCGTAGGGCTGCTTGATGCCGTCGACGACAGTCTTGCGGGGATCGTCGGCATTAGCGGCGTCGATGGCCGCGACAACAGCTTCAAAGCGGCTCTGTGCATTGGTCATATGTTGTACTTCCTCAACTTGGTGCGCTTCTCAGCTTCTCATACTCTTCAGTCGTGGCTCATCATCTGCTGCGGACCGCTCTGGCAAGACCCCCGTTCAGGTCAGAGACGGGGCGGCAGGCCTGCGGCAACCGCGGCCGGCGTGCGCAGCTCCGCACTATTGGAACAGCTACGATCGACGCCTAACCGAACGTGCCTGACGAATTCGACAAACCGCGCGGTCCAGGGGTTAGACCTCGTCGTGCGCTGGTGAGCAAAGCATGCCAGTACGTTATGGACCAGGATGCCGTCGTGGATGCCGTCGATGCCGGTTCCGCGACGCATATCGAAAGCGAACGTGGTGTCTGCGGGCAGATCGACAAGGGCCGCGTGATGGAATTCATGCGCTTTTACGGTGCTTGACGTCCGGCGGCCGCCCGGCAGCTCCGGCCACGGCATCGCTGGAGACTGAGCGATGACGATCTGGCCGCGGCCTTGCGGCTTTGCGTGCATGACCGCCTCCGCATCGATGACGCCCACCATCTCGGCGCGCTTGTCGCCCCAGCGGATGGCGCGCGTAAGGTACATCAGGCCGCCGCATTCCGCGTAGGTCGGCAGGCCGGCCTCGATTGCAGTCCTGATCGACCGGCGCAGCGCAACGTTGCCGGCCAGTGCCTCCATGTGCGTCTCGGGGAAACCGCCACCGATGAAGAGGCCATCGCAATCCGGGAGCTGCGCTTCTTTCATGGCGTCGAAAAAGGTGAGCGTTGCCCCGGCGCTCTCCAGCGCCTCCAGGTCCTCAGGGTAGTAGAAGCCGAAAGCGGCATCGCGCGCGACGGCAATGCGGACGGGCGCGGCGCCCGACGAAACACCGGTGGCCGCAGTCGTGACGAACGGCGGCGGCAATGGCATCGCCATGCGCGCGATGGATTTCAACGTCTCCAGGTCGAAGCGCTCCGCAACACGGCTGCCGATGTTGGCGATGAAAGATTCAACGGCATTCGTCTCGGCCGGGGTGGTGAGGCCCAGATGACGCTCGGGCAGGCTCAAGCCCTCCTCGCGCGGCAGCACACCGATCACCGGCAGCTCGGTATAGCGTTCGACGGCAGCACGAAGCTTCTCTTCGTGCCGCGCGCCAGCGACCCGATTGAGAACGACGCCTGCGATATGCACTTCAGGATCGAATACGCGATAGCCCAACAGCAATGGCGCCAGGCCGCGCGTCATACCTTCGGTGTCAACGACGAGAATGACGGGTGAGCCGACCAGTTTGGCGAGCGCCGCATTGCTGTCGCGTCCCTCCAGATCGACACCGTCATAAAGGCCCATGTTGGCCTCGATGAAGGAGACGTCGGCGCCTGCAGAGCGCGCAGCAAGCATGGCGACGATCTCGTCGGGCGCCTGGGTATTGAAATCGAGATTTAAGGATGGCCGGCCGGTGGCGCGGGCATGCCACATCGGATCGATGTAATCTGGGCCCTTCTTGAAAGTCTGCACCGTGAGGCCGGCATCGCGAAGGGCGCGCGCGAGCCCGAGTGTCACGGTCGTCTTGCCTGACGACTTGTGCGCGGCTGCGATCAGGATGCGGGTCACGACCGGACTACTCCACCAAAACTCCAGGGCTCAGGCTCCCGACCCTCCCTGCTCATGCTCGTCCCCGTCGTCACGCGTTCGGCTGCGTCGGCTTCACCTATGCCAAAGCGCATCCCACGTGCGCGGCATTTCGCGACGCGTTTCCTTCAGCCCTCTGTCTCAATTCCCGTCGGCAGGAACGGCATGACCTTGAGGGCGATTCCCGTCGCCAGCATCGCAATCGAAATGCCGGCCAGTCCCAGAAGAACCTCTGGCAGCGACGGCGCATAGCTTGCCACTTCACCGTCGAGGAACGAACTCTTCACATCCATGCCAGGCAGCAGCTCAAGCGGATAGGCTTGACCGCCGATGATCGTGACGTAGATGAAGGCGAGGCCGCCGAACAGAGCGAGCACCGACGCAATGGCGAGGCCCTGGCGGCCGCTGAACATGCGCCCATCGCCCGACAGGAAGGCCGCGATCAGGAGCGGCATAACATTGCCGACGAGCACATGGCCCACCCAGAACAAGAACGTGTAGATACCGCCGTCGCGCAGAATGAACGCCTCGACACCGTGATGTTCGCTGGCATAAAGGGCCGTCAGGTGCTTGACGGTTGTGAAATACAGGACTGCCAGCGCGAAGATGACGATCAGGTTCCGAAACTTGGTCACCATCTCCTCACTCATGAGCTGCTGGCGCGTCTCGCGGCATACGGTGAGCAGCACAAGAACAGTGAAGGCGAGGCCGTAGAGGAACGAGGCGGCGATGAACAGCGGCGCCATGATCGCCGAGTCGTAGGCCTCGCGCGCAGCCAGGAAACCGAAGATCGAGCCCGTACCGGTGGTGAGCGCCAGACGCCAGGTGAAAGCGAGCCAGCCCATCGTCTTCGTAGCCTTGCCCGACTTCGCCATCCCGCGGTCCATCATCGTGAAGAGGTAGGCTGCGACGATGATGAGGAAGCCGGTATAGAGATAGATGTTCCAGGCGAAGATCGACTTGAAGTTATAGGTCGTCATCGCCACGGTGAGCCGTTCCGGCCGGCCCAGGTCGAGAACCAGCACCGTCAGGCCGCCAACCAGAAGCGCAATAGCAAGGACGCCGGACAGGCGCGCGAAAGGCTTGTAGGCAAGGTTGTTGAACACCGAGGAGATGGAGGCGACGTTGAGTGCGCCTGAGGCGGCGACGATCAGGAACACGGCGAACACGTGCGGCGTGCCCCAGACGATCGCATTGTTCATACCGGTGACGATGTGACCGTGATGCTCCATATAGAGAAACGCGCCAAGGCCGAGCGCGATCACGGCGGCATGGGCCGCGAGCAGCCCCCAGAAGAACGTGCTGTGGTCCTCCAGTTTCTGAAAGGTGATGCGCGCCATCGTTCCTGCCTCTGGCCGGGTCGTGTCGACCCGGCTCCCCTTCAAATGTTCTGGTAGTGGACGCCCGGGTCGGTGCCGAGGTCGGCCCTGACCCGCGTCGTGCGATAAGTGGCAACCCGCATGGCGATCTCGGACGTCTTGTCGTTGAGATCGCCGAAGATCATGGCCACGTTCCCGGTCTTGGCGCAGGCCTCGACGCAGGCAGGCGTACCGCCCGCATCAACGCGGTGCACACACATGGTGCAGCTCTCGACGCACCCCTTGCCGCGCGGAGCGTAAGGCTTCTGGTCCTGAAGCGGCTCATGCACGAACGAGCGCGCCTTGTAGGGGCAGGCCATCATGCAATAGCGGCAGCCGATGCAGATGTGGCGATCGACAAGGACGATACCGTCGGCGCGCTGGAAGGATGCACCGGTCGGACAGACATCCACGCACGGCGGGTTGGCGCAGTGCTGGCACATCAGCGGCATCTGAAAGGTCGAACCGTCCGAACGGCTCGTGACCTTGAGCGTGCGGATCCACTGCGCATCGGTGGCAGGATGACCGGTCGATGTCCAGCCGTTCTCGTTCGAGCAGGCGGTGACGCAGGCGGTGCAGCCTTCCTTGCACTTTGCTGCGTCGATGAGCAGCCCCCAGCGGCGGCGCGAGGACACTGCTTCACCAGCGGGTTTGGCGTGGGCTGCGTCCACTTCGGCAAACGTCATCAGCGTCACGCCCGGCGCGAGTACTGTCGTCGCCACAGCGGCGGCAGTCTTCAGGAACCAGCGACGCCCGACCTCAACTGGATCGACCGCACCGCCTGCGCCCACATGAGCGACGGATGGCTCGCAGTCACAACCTTTGCCACCGGCGCAGGCGTGGTCGTCGGGGATCTCGAATTTCATCCTCATCGTCCCGATCCCTCCAGATAGCGATTGAGGGCGGTGACATCGCTCGGGCCAACGGCAATGCCGGCGTGGGGACTGTCGGTTGCACCGCCGGTCTTGGTCGCCTCGCCAGGCCGCGAAGCGTGACAGTCGAAGCAATCAACGTGCACGGCTGCGTAGTCGTGGCACGTGCGGCAGAAGTGCCGTGAATCCGACACGGTCACGGGCTTGCCATCCTCGCCCTTGACCTGGTGACAGTCGATACAGCCCTTCAAACTGTGCTTTTCGGTGCGGATGCCCAGATGCACGGTATCGTCGCGCTGATGCTTCAAGACCGTCATGTGAAAGCGGCGCATCCAGTCGGTCGGCTCGACGCACTTGTCGCCCCGCCCCTTGGCCGGTTGCGGGGGTCCTGCCATCCCCGGTGCCGGGACAAGACCCGAACCGACGACGGCCAACAGCGCGACCGCCACCACGAGCCTCGTCCAATGCCGCATCCTAAGCATCCCAGTCCCGCCTGCCGTTACTCGCCGAGTCCCATCTGGATGTAGCCGGTCGGACAGACATCCGCGCAGATGTGGCAGCCGACGCACATCGAGTATTCGGTGTAGACGTAGCGACCCACCGCACGCTCCTTCTTCGGCACGCGCTTGACTGCGGTCTGCGGGCAGAAGATCACGCAGTTGTCGCACTCGAAGCACATGCCGCAGGACATGCAGCGTTTGCCTTCGTTGATCGCCTGCTCTTCGGTCAGGCCCTTGATGCGCTCCTCGAAGTTGCCAAGGACCTTATCGCCCTCGATGTGCACCTCGTCGCGCCGGCCGCGGGCCTCGTACTTGAAGTGACCCTTGAACAGATCGGAGTGGGGGATGATCTGGCTCGCCGAGCGATCCTCGTAGTTGTGGATCGCGTACTTGGCCGATGACGTACCGCGAGTCTGTCCGGCGCTGTAGGGTTCGGGGTCCAACGCGCGCTGGTGCAGCTCGCGTAGCAGGTTGAAGTGATGCACATCGACCTTGGGGCGCTTGTCGACCGGCGAGCCGTTGAGGAAGTGGTCGATGCTCTCAGCAGCGATGCGGCCGTGACCGATCGCGGTGGTGAGCAGGTGCGGACGGATGACGTCGCCGCCAGCGAAGTGCTTCGGCTTGCCTTTGACGCGGTACATCGCGTCGGTGCCGATGTAGCCCTTGCCGTTGTCGAGGCTCTCCAGCCCGCCGCCGAGATCGCCCATCTGGCCGATGGCCGAGATGATGATGTCGCCCTCAATCTCGAACTCGGTGCCCTCGGTCGGCTGCGGTGCCGCGCCCTTCATCGTGCACTTGCACATCTTGAGGCCACGGGCCCGCCCGTTCTCGTCGCGCAGAACTTCGAGCGGCATGACACCACCCATGATGGTGACGCCTTCGCGCATGGCATCCTCGCGCTCGCGCTCGGAGGCCGTCATCTTTTCCAGCGGGAAGAGCGATGTCAGCGTTGCCTGCAGGCCTTCGCGGCGCATGGCGCCGGCAACGTCGTGGGCGGTGTAGCCCAGCGCATTGTGCGGATCGATATCCTTCTCGGCCTTGTGCGTGATGTGACCGAGACGACGCGCGACCGATGCCACGTCGATCGAGGTGTCGCCACCGCCGACAACAATAACGCGCTTCGCGGTGCCGGCGACCCAGCCCTGGTTGAAGGCATCGAGGAACTCGACACCGGTAATGCAATTCTCGGTCCCCTCCCAACCGGGGACCGGGAGACCGCGACCCTTCTGAGCGCCGACCGCCCAGAAGATGGCGTCGAATTCGGTTTCGAGCTGCTCGACCGTTACATCCGTGCCGACCTTGGTGCCGGTGCGGACCTCCACGCCCATGTCGAGAATGCGCTTGATCTCGGTGTCGAGCATGTCGCGCGGCGTGCGGTAGCCTGGGATGCCGTATCGCATCATGCCGCCGAGCTTCTCGTGCGCCTCGAAGATCGCAACAGCGTGACCCTTGCGACGCAGGAAGTAGGCGGCAGCGAGACCGGCCGGACCACCACCAACGACAGCAATCTTCTTACCGGTGAACTCGCCCGCCTGTGGCAGCTTCAAGACATTCTCGTTGGCCCAGTCGCCGACGTACTGTTCGACAGCATTGATGCCGACGAAATCGTCGACCTCATTACGGTTGCAGCCATCCTCGCAGGGCGCGGGACAGACGCGGCCCATGGTGGCCGGGAATGGATTGGCCTCGACCATGCGCTGGAAAGCGTATTCCTGCCACTTCATGTCCTTTGTCGGCGGCTTGTCCATCTGACGCGCAATGGCCAGCCAGCCGCGGATCTCGTGACCCGAGGGGCACGAACCCTGGCAGGGCGGTGTGCGGTGCACGTAGGTCGGGCACTTGTAGGACTTGTCCGCCTGGAAAATTTTCTCCGTCAGGTCGTCCCAGCCCGTCCACATGTTCTCGCCCGACTCGAAGCGACGGAACGTTAGCTTGGTATCGCCGGCAGCCGGCGCATTCGCGGACTTCGGCTTGCTCGCCATGTCGTTCATGGATGTAACCTCCGTTATGCGGCCTGGCCTTCAGCGGCCGCGGGCTCGGACTTTTCCTTAATTTCCCGTTCCTGGATCGATCCTGTCATGACGATCGCATTGGCGACCATCTGATGCACCGAGAGGATCGCATCCATGTCGAAACCGTATTTCGGCATCACCTTAGTGAACTGAGCCTTGCAGATGGCGCAGATCGCCGCCATGTGGGTGACGCCATGGTCTTCGCGCACTTGCTGAAGTGCGCGCATGCGCGGCTGCGCGCCCTTGATGCGGATGTCCATCAAATCGTCGGTCAGCAGACCGCCACCGCCGCCGCAGCAGAACGTCGATTCCTTGATGGTCTCTGGCGCCATGTCGAAATAGTGGTTGCAGGTGGCGCGCAGGATCGCGCGCGGAATCTCGAACTGGCCACCGGGCATGTCGCCCATGCGCGAGGCGCGCGCGACGTTGCAGCTGTCGTGGAAGGTCAGCCGGTACTGGTCGTTCTTCGACTTGTCGAAACGCAGCCTGCCTGCCTGCATGAGGTCATAGGTGAACTCGCAGATGTGCTGCGGCGCCGGATAGCGCGGGTCGAGGAAATCGAAGGGACCGGCGAGCGTATTCAGGAACGAGTAGGCGACGCGCCAGGCATGGCCGCACTCGCCGAAGACGATGCGCTTGACGCCCAGATCCTCGGCGGCCTTGCGGATGCGCAGAGAGACCTCACGCATGTTCTCGTAAGAGCCGATGAACATGCCGAAGTTGGCGGCCTCGGACGCGTAGGACGACAATGTCCAGGAAACGCCGGCCTCGTGGAACACCTTCGCATAGCCCATCAGGCCCTGGATGTGCGGCTCGGCGAAGAGATCGGCCGACGGCGTGACGAGCAGCACCTCGCAACCCGGCTCATCGATGGGCATGCGGATCTTGAGGCCGGTCTCCTCTTCCAGCTCCTCCTCGAGACCTTCGAGCGTCGATTCGATCGCCTTCTTCGGCAGGCCCAGGTTGTTGCCGATCTTGTAGACCTTGCCGATGATCTCGTTGCAGTACTTCTGGCCCTGGCCGACCGTGTCCATGATCTCGCGCGCAGCCATCGAAACTTCCGCCGTGTCTATGCCGTAAGGGCAGTAGACCGAGCAGCGGCGGCACTGCGAGCACTGGTGGAAATAGGAGTACCACTCGTCGAGCACATCCTTGGTGAGATCGCGCGCACCGACGAGCTTGGGGAAATATTTGCCCGCGAACGTGAAGTAGCGGCGATAGACCGAGCGCAGGAGATCCTGACGCGCGACCGGCATGTTCTTGGGATCACCCGTGCCGAGGAAGTAGTGGCATTTGTCGGTGCAGGCGCCGCACTTCACGCAGCTATCGAGGTAGACCTGCAACGAGCGGTACTTGCCCAGAAGCTCGCCCATCTTGTCGATGGCCTTCTCCTGCCAGTCGTCGACCAGCGCGCCGGGAAAGCCCAGCGGGGCCTGATGCTCGGGCTTGGCAACGAAGGGGGCGAGACCCTCCATGGCGCCGCGCTTCATCTCGGGCATCTCAAGGGGATCGGGCACGCCCTCGTCGACGAGGAAATCGCTCATCTCAGCCACGGCGTGCCTCCCTTGCGCAAACACCGGCCGTACAACGGGTCGACCATGTCATTTCGACCCTCCACCGGCTTCGAGCTTGGCCGCCCACGGGGCCAGGTGGCGCTTCTCGCGCGGGTTGTCGGCCTGGTTGCGGGTCGGCGAGAAGAAAAGGCCGACGCCGTGCAGGAGCTTGGAGAACGGGAAGATGATCATCAGCGCTGCAACCAGCGTCAGGTGCACGAGCAGCACGGGGTCCGCCGGCAGTGGCTGCCACTTGAAGGTCATGAGACCAATGAAGAACGCCTTCACCGCAACGATGTCCGTGTGGTCGATGAATTTCATCGTGAGGCCGGACAGGCCAATGCCCACCAGCAGCGCCAGCATGAGATGGTCGGAGGGTGCTGAGATGTAGCGAATGCGCGGCACCAGGATGCGGCGCGCCCACAGGCCCGCGAGGCCAGCGACCATGGCGAAGCCGGCATAGATGCCGAACTGCTGGGCCATCACGAGAAGCTCGGGAACCGGATTGACGAAGTAGCGCAGATGGCGGATCAGCACGAGCAGCAGCGCGAAGTGGAACACCCAGCCGAACAGCCAGATCCACTTGTTCGCCTTGAACAGGCTCTCGAACAGCACGACCTCCCGCGCAAGCCTGAGGGCCGCGCCGGCCTCGGTCGTCGGTGCGGGCGTGGTCGGGATCTTCAGCGGTGCAGGCGTCTTCCAATAAAGGCGGATGCGATACGCGAGACCGCCGAGCAGAACCGCCGTCGCCAGATAGAACAATCCTGCAAAAAGTCCCGTCAGCACGGGGCACGCCTCCTCACTCGTATCCTCCCCAAGGGAATTCCCCCGCGCGCACGATGCGGTTCACTTCCGGCATTTCTCATGCCGCGCGGGGGAAAACGGAGCGCGATGGCTCGGCCGGTCAGACGCAGCCCGTGGGCTTGGGCAGACCGGCGATCATGCACGCCTGCTTCGCAGGTCCGTAGGGAAACAGCTCGTAGAGATACTTGTTGTTGCCCTTCTCCGGTCCCATCGTCTTGGCAAGCGCCTTGGTGAGCACGCGGATCGCCGGAGCAACCTGGTACTCGTCGTAGTAGTTGCGCAGGAAGTTGACGACCTCCCAGCGCTCCTCGTTCATCTCGAGGTTCTGCGCCTTGGCGATTTCCAGCGCGATATCCTCGTTCCACTCGTTGAGGTCGGTGAGGTAGCCTTCCTCGTCGTGCTCGACGGTCGTTCCGTTGACTGTGTAAGCCATCGCTTGTCTCCCTTAGGTCTTTCCAGTTCGGTTGGCGCTGTAGAAGCGATTATCTGGCTCGCTCAGAGCCAGGATTGCGTCCTCTCGTGCGATGTCACGAGATCGACGAAGCCCGGATAGTCGACGACCTTGATGCCTTCGATCAGGCGCCCGTCGGCGATGCCGCGTGCGGCAAGGTCGGGACCAAGGACGTAGACCTTCACGGCACCCGCTTTGCCCTGGATGTCGCCGGTCACCGCACTTCCCTTGACGGCTCCATAGACACCGTCCTCGAACAAGATCACGCCATCGCCCTCGAGCGCGTGAGCCAGACAGCTCTTCATCGCATTGCGCTCGAACGGGGACTTGTTGACCATGTGCAATGTCGTCATTGCGCTACCCTCGATATTTCCAACGTCAGAAGCTCAGGACAACATCCTGATCGCGCATCACGCGCGCCAATTCGGCGCGGTCGACGAAGATCAAAGACGGCTTCTCGGCGAAGCCATCGTTCTCATCCTCGTAGGTGACCGGCATCAGGTCGTCCTCGGTCAGGCCCCGCTCGGCGAGCGACTCCTTCTCGACGTAGAGTTTCGTCACACCATAATCGCCCAATGCCCGGAAGGTGGGCGAGAAGTTCTTCACACCTAGCCCCTTGGTGTCCTGGCCCTTGGCGAGCTGGAAGACACCGTCGTCAAGGAAGGCCAGCGACACGTTCTGATCGAAAGCGGCGCCGATGAGGACAACCTCAAGGCTCTCCAGCGCATAGATCGTGCCGTAAGGGGCCTTGCGGTTGACGTAGAGAAACTTTTTCGCGACCGACATTCAGACCTCCTCAATCGCCGAAGACGACGAGGCGTTCAGCCTCGATGCCCGCCTCGATCAGCTGACCGAGGCCGGAGATGCGGAAGCCCGGCGCGATGTTAGCTGCGCCCTCGCCCTTGCCGTGGCGCTTGGCCTCGCCCTCGTCCAGGATGCCGCGGCGCTGCGCAGCGGCAATGCAGACGACGAGATCGAGCTTGTACTTCTCGCCCAGCTCGGACCAGTTCTTCTGGATGTTGCGGTCGTCCTGCGGCGGAACCGTCAGGCGCGTGCCGTTGTTGACGCCGTCGTTGTAGAAAAAGACGCGAAAGATCTCGACGCCCTTCTCCAGCGCAGCCTTCGTGAACTGGTAGGCCGTATCGGACGCCTGATGCGTGTACGGCCCCTCGTTGACCAGGATGCTGAGCTTCACAGCCCCACCTCTCCCCTGTTTTCTCGTTCTTCTTTTCGCAGCGGCACACCGCCGACCCGGCATCAGCCGGAACCGGAGCCGCACGCTACCACTGCCAATTATTGTAGCGGCCCGACCCCGCCGCAGTGACCGAAGTCACGTGCGGCAGGATTTGTCACCCATGTCAGAAGCGGACGTGCGCCGACATGTTCATTGTGTGGCGGGCGCCGGTCCACGTGTCGAGGTGATGCTTGGTGAAGGCCAGGCCCGTCTCTTCGAAGAAGCGCGGCCAACCGATGCGCTCGATCCACTCGCCAAGACGCTCCCAATCCTTCGCCCCCGCCTTGTAGGCGGACAGGATCTTGCGGACGACATCCTCGACCTCCGGCCAACGCGGCGGATTGTTGGGGAGGTTGGCGACAGCAAGCTTGTGGAAGGTCGGACGCGAGCGCGCGTTGGAATGCTTGCCGCCTACCCAGATGGCGATCTTGGTGGAGTCGGCGCCGTTGATCTGCATCGGCGGGCAGGGCGGATAGCAGGCGCCACAGCACACGCACTTCTTTTCGTCGACTTCGAGCGAGGGCTTGCCATTGACCATCGCCGGACGGATGGCCGCAACCGGACAGCGGGCAACGACGGCAGGGCGCTCGCAGACGTTGGCGACGATATCGTGGTTGATCTTCGGCGGCTTGGTGTACTGCACGTTGATGGCGATGTCGCCCTGGCCGCCGCAATTGATCTGGCAGCACGAAGTCGTGATGCGCACGCGGTTGGGCATGTCCTCGGTGACGAACTCTTTATGAAGGATGTCCATCAGGCTCTTCACAACGCCCGAGGCATCGGTGCCCGGGATGTCGCAGTGAAGCCAGCCTTGAGTGTGCGAGATCATCGAGATGGAGTTGCCGGTACCGCCGACGGGGAAGCCCTTCTCGTTGAGGGCCTTGATCAGAGCCGGTACCTTCTCGAAGCTCGACGTCAGGAACTCGATGTTCGAGCGCGTGGTGAAGCGCACGTGGCCGTCACCATGGGTATCGGCGATGTCGCAAAGCGTGCGGATCGTGTAGACGTCCATCTGCCGCTGCGTGCCGGCGCGAACGGTGTAGATCTCGTCACCGCTCTTGGCGACGTGCCGCAGGACGCCGGGGCGCGGGCGCTCATGGTAGGCCCACTGTCCATAATTCTTCACCATCACCGGGTGCATGAACTGCTTGGGATCAGGAACGCCCGACTCGATCGGCGTGCGTTTCTTCGGCGGCGCCGCTACTGCTCCTTGGCTCATCTGATTTCCTCTCGACTTGCGAATATCCTTGCGCCCGGGCGCAGATCGACTGTGAATCGCGGATTCGGTGCCCCGCGACGTTGCAGTTCGTCTTTCCCTTTTATCGGCGGTGCATCAGACAAGCCCGACCGCCGAGCGGCCGGGCTTGTCAATTCGTGACCTATTCGGCGGCGTCGCGCGCCGAGCCGTCCTTGTTGAGCCCCTTACGTGCGAAGTACTTCTCCGCTTCCTCGGTGAAGTCGTCGGTGCGGACATAGCAAGACGTGCGGGGATGCTTGACCATGTTGGGATCAGGCTCGATGCCCATCGCGCTGAGGAACGCCGGCAGGCCGATGCGGTCGATGGTCTCGCCGACACGCTCGTGCTCGAGGGCATTCTCGGCGAAGAACTCAATCATGCTGGCCGCGAACTCGCGCAGCTTGTCGAAGTCCTCATCGGTATCGAGCTTCATGAACGGAATGACCATCGTACCCATGAGGTCGCCGATCTTGAGCGCACGCTTGCCGCCGATCAGGATCGAGATGCCGCGGTCATCACCGGGCGCAAGCGCCTTGTGCATCACGTTGATGCAGTGCATGCAGCGCACGCAGCTCTTGTTGTCGATCTCGAGTGTGTTGTCGTCGTTGAGCGAGACGGCGCGCGTCGGACACATGGCGACGACGTGGTCGATCGTATACTTGCGACCCTGCTTCTCGACGTACGCCTTGACCTCATCCTGATCGATCTTGATGTCGTCGCGCCAAGTACCGATCACGGCGAAATCAGCGCGGTGGATCGCGTTGACGCAGTCATTGGCGCAGCCCGAGAACTTGAATTTGAACTTGTAGGGCAGAGCCGGGCGATGGATCTCCGAAACGTTCTCGTTCAGGATCTCACGATGGGCGCGCGGCTCGTCGTACATCGACATCTCGCAGCGCGCGTGGCCAACGCAGCTCATCGACGTGCGCAGTGCGGGACCGGCGCCGCCAAGGTCGAAGCCCAGCTCGTTCAACTCGTCGAACGCGGCCTGGCAGCCCTCGGTCGTGGTGCCCTGGAACATGATGTCGCCCGACTGGCCGTGGAAGGCGATAAGGCCCGAGCCATTACGCTCCCAGATGTCACACATCTTGCGCAGGATGTCGGTCGTGTAGTGATAGCCGGCCGGCGGCATCACACGCAGCGTGTGGAACTCCTTCGACGCCGGGAACTTGCTGCCAACCTCCGAGAAGCGCGGGATGATGCCGCCACCGTAGCCGAACACGGAGACGGTGCCGCCCTTCCAGAAGCCAAGGCGCTCGGTATAAGAGTGCTCAAGCTGGCCGAGCAGATCGTTCATATACTCGGCGTAAGGCTTGTCCTTGGAATCGCGCAGTCGCTTCAGGCCCGTGACGAAGCTTGGCCAGGGGCCGCTCTCCAGCTCGTCAAGCTTCGGCGTGTTCCGGTTGGTGAACTGGGCACCGACCTTACCGACGCCTGCAAATTTCGCCTCATCCGCCATAGCGTTCTTCCCTTTGTTTTCCTCCCCTGCCGGGAGGGCTACTGTTCATGTCGCGGGCGCCACGCCAGGCGCCTTTGCATGGTGCCTTGAGCCTCGTGAGGGCCCTCTCCCATGAGCCGCGTCATGGAGAGCCACCGCCTCTCAAAAGTCCGACAGGCCTAGCGGACATTAATCTCCGTTCCGCCGGCCGGTCCGCGCCCTTGTCACCAGACCCGGTGCTTGAGAACCCCCTTGATATGATCCACCTGTTTGCATGCCAGGATCAAGGCGATCGTCGCACTCTTGCATATTCGTAGGTTTGCATATTAGAACTGCGAGCAAGCATCGCACAAGCCCAAAGTCCAATGTCCAAGGGTTTGTGACCAACCGCCGCGCATCTTTGCAATTTCGTTTGCTTTTTGCCGACCTGTCTAGTGGGAATTGACATTGCACTGCCGCAGATTGGGGGAAATTTTCTTCTCCCAGCCATTATGTGAACGGAGTTCACCACGATGAGCGGTCTTCAAGCGCATGTTCCGCCGACCTCTCCCTCAGCCGGTTGGGTTGCAGCTAAACCTTTTGATCTTGGAGACAATCTCGCCTACGGCGCCTGGCGGGCGACCAAGCTTGAGAACTACCCAAAAAGTGTCGACGCCCTGCGCGTGCCGATCAAATGCCTAGCGACGCCCACAGCGGAGGAAAAATCCGCGCTGCTGGCACGATGCCGGCTGACAAACATGGCCGTCTACGCCTTGCCGGCACCCCAAGTGAACCCGGGTGTGGCGCGGCCCGGCGACCGGGAGATGCGAGCGGACCTGAGGCAATTCGCCTCGGCTTTCGGGCTCGGCCACATGGAGACACACCGCTCGGCGGAAGACGACGGGATCGTCGCTATCGAGGTGACCGGCGCCCAGTCGAAGCGCGGGTTCATCCCCTACACCAACAAGCCGCTCTCCTGGCACACGGACGGCTACTACAATCCTCCGGAGGCCCCGATCCGGGCCATGCTGCTGCATTGCGTGCGGCCGGCGCGAGAGGGTGGCGTGAACGCGCTGCTTGACCCTGAGATCATCTATATCCGCCTCAGGGACAAGGATCCTGCGCTGGTGGCCGCCATGATGCACCCCGAAGCAATGACCATTCCTGAATCGGTGGAGGAGGACGGCGGTGTTCGCCCCGTCTCGATAGGCCCCGTCATCCTCATCGATGAGACGGGACGGTTGACGATGCGCTATACGGCACGCACGCGAAACATCCACTGGCGCGACGATGCGGATACCCGCGCTGCGGTGGCGCTCATCAACCGGCTGCTGACGCACGAGGAGGAGGAGCTCATCATCAAGTACAAGATGGCTGCGGGCGAAGGCCTTCTCTGCAACAACGTCTTGCACACGCGCTCCGCTTTCGAAGACGACGACCAGGCGACGCGCCTGCTTTATCGCGTGCGCTACCGGGAGCGCATCGCGCAAACATGACTGAATCATTGGGACCGGGCGAAAAAGAACCGGCCTGAGACAAGAGCTAGAGAGGACGCACACGGTGAGCCACGACCTCGAACGGGAGCCAGGGATGGTCAACCTGAGCGACCTCATCATCTACAATCCACAAGTCGGCTCGTTCGAAGGGCTGCTGCGGCTTGTCGCCAGTGCGGCGGAAGACGGCGCACGGTTCGTGAACTTCGACGTGAAGCCTGACTTCCCGGATACGCCGCGCACATGGCAGACCGACATCGAGCGCGTGTTCTCCCTTGGCGGGCGTTACCTCAGGGGCAGGTCGTGAACGAGGGCGGGACAGCAACGGACATCGGCCACATCGACGCGCCCTACCGTCGCGAGATCGTGCTGCAGGACGTCCAGCATGAAAGTGGCCTGAAACTCCTACGCATCCGGATTCGTGAAGGTCGCCGGTTCACCATCCTGGACATTGATGCGACAACGGCGGACGCCTTGGCCGACATATTGACGCGCTGGTCGCGGGGCGAGTTGCCGGGACATGTCAGCGCGGGCAGCGTATCTGGTGAGCCGACCGAGTGACGGCAATTACTGGCAAGGGGCCGGTCGACCCGTTGATGGCTCCCTGTGTCTAGGAAAGCATGTGCGACAGGCCGAACGGCTGGAGAAATGTTGATGGAACAGCTGCCCGTCTGCCTCAACCTCAAGGACCGCCGCGTCGTTGTGACGGGCAGCGGACAACAGGCCGCGCGGCGCGCCTGCATCGCTGTACGCGCCGGTGCGCATGTGCTGGTCGTTGCCACAGAGCGCAGCGACGCACTCGATGAGGCAGCGCGGAGCCCCGGTGTCCAGATCCGCATCGGACAATTGGAGTCGGCCGATCTGGATGGTGCCTTGCTGCTCTTCGCGGCGAGCGGGAATGCGGCCGACAATGAACGCGCATGTCAGCTCGCACATGGCCGCGGGGTTCTCGTCTCCTCCGATCACAACGATGCCTGTGACTTCACAATGCCGTCGATCATCGATCGCTCACCTCTGCTGATCGCGATCTCGTCGGCGGGCACGTCACCGTTGCTGGTGCGGCTCATCGCCGAGCGTCTCGAAGCGACGATCCCGGCAACTTATGGACGGCTCACACGCTTTCTGGGCAACATTCGCGCGGCGATCGCGAAGCGCATACCGGACCGGCGCCAGCGGCGGCATTTTCTGGAGACCCTGGTCGACGGCACGGTCGCCGATCTCGTGCTTGCCGGCGATGAGCCACGGGCACAGGCTCTTGTGGAACAGCAGGCCGAGCAGTTCACCGCGCGGCGCTCGTCAACCGATGTTGGCGAGGTGTACCTCGTCGGCGGCGGCCCCGGCGATCCCGACCTGTTGACGTTCCGGGCCCTGCGACTGATGCAACGGGCCGACGTCGTCGTCTACGACCGGCTGATCGGCAGCCCCATTCTCGATCTCGTGCGGCCCAACGCGGAGCGCATCTATGTCGGCAAGAAACGCAACAGCCATGCGCTGCCGCAGGAGGAGATTTCCAAACTGCTCGTGCGGCTGGCGCGTGAGGGGAAGCGCGTGTTGCGTCTGAAAGGCGGCGATCCCTTCATCTTCGGGCGCGGCGGGGAGGAGATCGAGCTGCTGGCAACGGAAGGCATTCCCTTCCAGATCGTGCCCGGCATCACAGCCGCATCGGGTTGCGCAAGCTTCGCCGGCATTCCCCTCACCCACCGTGATCACGCGCAGGCCTGCATGTTCGTCACCGGGCATACCAAGACCGGCCGTCTCTCGGCGGACTGGGCGAGCCTGCTGCAACCGGGGCAGACCGTCGTGATCTACATGGGTCTTGCCTATCTCGCCGATCTGACGGCCGACTTCATCGCACACGGCGCCGACCCGACGCTGCCCGTCGCCATCGTCGAGAACGGCACGAGGCCCAACCAGAAGGTGGCGTCCGGCACGCTGCAAGACATCGCGGCCGTCGCCACGCAAGGCGGCATCACCGGGCCGGCGCTGATCATCATCGGATCAGTCGTCTCGCTGCGCGACAAGTTGGCTTGGTACAATCCATCACCTGCAGAGGTCGCAGCCGCGACGGCGCGCTTTGCCCCCCCCGACGAACATCCGCCAAAACACCGCGCCGCAGCCGCAAGCGAGTAGGCGGCGAGCTCACCGCACATGGGCTCAACCCCATGTTCCATGCGCCATTCAAAACCGAGAACGACGACAAGGGAGACGAAACTCATGGCCATCGAAATCGACGGACGCGAGATCGAGACAAACGACAAGGGCTATCTGGAAAACCTGGAAGATTGGAGTGCGGGCGTAGCGCAGGTGCTGGCCTCACAGGACGGCGTGACGCTCGGCGAGCCGCAGATGGCCGTCATCAACTACCTGCGCGACCAGTACTTCAACAACAACCAGACACAGCCCAACACGCGCACGATCGTCAAGGCGATGGCCGAGGAATGGGGCCGCAACGTCGATCAAAAAGAGCTCTACGACCTGTTCAACGGCGACCCCTCCAAGATTGCCGGCCGCATCGCCGGCCTGCCGGAGAGCCGCCGCAAGGGCGGATACTGAGTCCACTTTGGCGGAAAATGCTCTAGAGCGTGGTCGCGCGTCATGGAAATGCGACCACGCTCTATTCGATTTCGGAGTGTAGGTGCTTCTCGCCTGGCTGCCGCGCGCCCCACGATCAGCGCTTGCCCTGCTCCTGGGCGCGGCGCATGGCGGCGGCCAGAGCCGATTCTCCAGCGGAAGGCGAGTTGTCACGCGACTTCGGTGGCGCTGCCGATGAGCGCCCCACAGCGGGAGGTGCAGAGCGCGAGACAGGGCCGCCTGAATCGCGCGTCTCGATGGCGCCCGACTTCATGGTTAGCGCAATGCGCTTACGGCCGACATCGACATCCTTCACCCGGACGCACACCACATCCCCCGCCTTCACAACTTCGCGCGGATCCTTGACGAAACGGTCGGCAAGCTCGGAGACGTGTACCAGCCCGTCCTGGTGCACACCGATATCGACGAATGCACCGAACGCAGTGACATTCGTAACGACACCTTCCAACGCCATGCCGGGCTTCAGGTCGGAGATCTTCTCCACGCCTTCGGCAAACTCTGCCGTCTTGAACTCGGGTCGCGGATCGCGGCCCGGCTTCTCCAGCTCGGCGAGAATGTCGGTAATCGTCGGCACGCCGAAACGGTCGTCGGCGAATTCCTTGGGCTTCAGCGTCTTCAAGAAAGCGCTATCGCCGATCATCGCCTTCACCGGCCGCTTCATGGCTTCCGCGATCCGCTCCACTACCTCATACGCCTCGGGATGCACGGCGCTCGCATCGAGCGGATTCTTGCCATTCATGATGCGCAGGAAGCCCGCCGCCTGCTCGAAGGCCTTCGGCCCGAGCCGCGCCACCTTCTTGATGTCGGTGCGCTTCTTGAACGGGCCGTTCTCATTGCGATGAAGCACGATGTTGTTGGCGATGGTCTGATTGAGACCCGCGACCCGCGCCAGCAGCGGTGCCGACGCCATATTAACGTCGACACCAACCGAGTTGACGCAATCCTCGACCACCGCGTCGAGCGAACGCGCCAACGCCGACTGGTTGACATCGTGCTGATACTGGCCGACGCCGATCGCCTTGGGCTCGATCTTCACCAACTCGGCTAGCGGGTCCTGCAACCGCCGCGCGATCGATACCGCGCCACGCAGCGACACGTCGAGGTCGGGGAACTCGGCAGCGGCCAGCTCGGAAGCCGAGTAGACCGAGGCGCCCGCCTCCGAGACCATCACCTTGGTGATCTTTTTGTCCGGCAGCTTCTTGATCAGATCGGTTGCGAGCCTGTCGGTCTCTCGGCTCGCCGTGCCATTGCCGATCGCGATCACCTCGACCTTGTGCCGCATACAAAGGGCGCCAAGCGTGGCGAGCGCGCCTTGCCAATCGTTCCTGGGCTCGTGCGGATAAACGGTCGCCGTATCGACGAGCTTGCCCGTCTGGTCGACGACGGCCACCTTGACGCCCGTGCGGATACCCGGATCGAGCCCCATCGTCACGCGAGGTCCTGCGGGTGCCGCCAGCAAAAGATCCTTCAGGTTTGCCTTGAACACGTCGATCGCCGCGGTGTCCGACGCATCCTTCATGCGCAGCAACAAATCCACGGCAAGCGAGACATGCAGCTTCGCCTTCCACGCGAGTTTGACGGTATCGATCAGCCAGCGATCAGCGAGCCGCCCCCGATCGGCGATGTTGAAGGCCGACATGATTTTCAGCTCAGCGGGATGCGGACGGCCCTGCTCGGGTTCGACGTCGAGATCGAGCGAGAGGATGTCGTCGTTGCGCCCGCGCAAGAGCGCCAGCGCGCGGTGAGAGGGGATATCGCGGATGGGCTGGCGGAAATCGAAATAGTCGGAGAATTTGGCGCCTTCCGCCTCCTTACCCTTGGCCACCTTGGACGTGATCACGCCTGTCGCCCACAGCCATTCGCGCAAGTGGCCGACGAGCTTGGCATCCTCGCCGATGCGCTCGATCAAAATTGCCCGAGCACCATCGAGCGCGGCCTTCGTGTCAGCAACGCCTTTCTCGCCATCGACGAACTGCACCGCCTCCTTCTCCGGATCGAGCGCGGGATTGGCGAGCAGACGATCCGCCAGCGGCTCCAGACCCGCCTCGCGTGCAATCTGCGCCTTCGTACGGCGCTTCGGCTTGTAAGGCGCGTAAAGATCTTCCAGCTCGACCTTGGTCTGTGCCGCGCGAACGGCCCGCTCCAGCTCCGCCGTGAGCTTGCCCTGGTCGCCGATGGATTTCAGGACCGTGGCGCGGCGGTCCTCCAGCTCGCGCAGATAGCCGAGCCGTTCCTCAAGCCGGCGTAGCTGCGTATCGTCGAGCCCGCCGGTGCGCTCCTTGCGGTAGCGGGCGATGAACGGCACGGTTGCGCCTTCGCCGAGCAGTTCGACCGCGGCGGCCACTTGTTCGTTCCTGACGCCTAGCTCAGCGGCAATACGGTTGTTGATCGTATCCACGGCAGCCCTCACATTTCATGGTCTTTGACCGAAGGAGGTAGCGAGGGACGGTGGCGCTGTCGAGACGGCAGGCGAAACCTTCGACAGGTTGCTCGCCGTGAGCTGACTTGGCGTCGCCGTCGCGCCACAGCGGCATCACAGCCCCACCGTCCGGCGAAAGAGCGCCGATGCCTCTTGCAACGTGTTCGGAGCCTGGTGTTCTGACAGCGACAAGCGATCGGGCGCGAAACGCTCCAATTCGGCAGCCGCCCAGGCATCGATGATCGGCACACACGGGCCAAATCCAAGCTCAGGCGTCTCGCTCTTCTTCGCCAACAGGTCCAGGATCGCCAGGGACACATCGGCCGGAACGTCGACGTCCCGCATCAGCTCCTGCAGGTTCATCGGCGGCATCGTTCCGTGCTCCACGACCCACTGCAAAGAAAGCAGCGGTCGCACGAGATAGAAATAACGCTTGAGCTTCACCTCACCGTCACGCACACCCTGTCCCGGTCGGTGGCCGCGAGCGATGGCATAATAGGCGCGGGCCAGAACGTGCGGGGATGCGTGCCGCTCAAACAGCGCCCGGGCCGACGTGCAAAACCGGCCGTCATCGATGTAGATGATCGGCGAGACCAGCCATTCATAAAGCGGCGGATTGGATTTCAGGAGCAGACGCAGCGCCTTCCTGACATCCCAGCCAGCGAGATCGACATCACGCTCGTCCAGCGGACGCTCGATCACGTCACGCGCCTCGTAGAGGCCCGTGTACCAGTCGGCCGGGTGCGCATAGATGAAGCGAACGTCATAGTCGCTGTCTGGCGAGGCAAAGCCCCAGGCCCGTGAGCCAGACTCGGCGGCATAGAGTATGGTAACATTATGCTCGTGCGCGACGTCGTTCAACGTCGCCGTAATGTGCACGCGCATCTCGGGGGAGACGGCGTTGATGTCCGTCGCGTCGTCGGTTGTCATACTCATGCCTCTCAAGCCGTAGCGGCAATTCGCCAGCGTCGCCCGCCGTCGAGACGTGTGACGGTGAACTCGACTGCCAGGAACTTCTCGATCACGGCAATATTGGTCGTCGTGTGGGCGGTCGGCTTCACGGTAACAAAGCTTCCCGCTCCTGCCAGCGCCATCGGGATCAGGAGCTGGTCGGCGAGATGTGGACCGACGGGCACGTCGGCCGCGATGTAGTCACGCGCTTCCGCGACCGCATTCGCCGCGACCTGCTCGGCCGAGATGTCGCGTGCGCCGAAGCTCGTGAACACCTCTGCAAGACCGCCGCGGCGGATCTCCAGCGCCAGCACGTTGCCGTACCCATCGGCGCCTACCGTGCGCGGCACTCCCGCAGTTGCCGACCAGTTCAACAGTCGCACGGCCTCCGACACCTCGCGCTCGGCGATGTCGATCGGCAGATTGGCGACGTCGGCGCGTGCATGCCGGCCTGAAATCGGTTCGGCCTCATCGAGCGTGAGCGGCACGAGCTGCGGTGCAGGCTGGATCAGCGCATGCCAAGCCCCCCCGCCGGCCGGAAAGAACCCTGGTTTATGCAGCTTCGTCTCGACCGCCGCGCCCATGCGTGCAAGCAACGGCAGGAAGACGCGCTGCAGGTAATCAAACGTCGGCGCCAGCGGATTGTGCGTGCCGCCCTTCAGTGTGACGCGCGAGGCCGCGGTCGCCTGCAGCAGGGCCGGAAGGATGGTCTGAAAGACAAGAGTCGTGGAGCCAGCCGAGCCAATGGCGAACTCGTACTCGCCCGCACTGATAACGCCCGGCTCGAAGGTGAGCGACGCCGCACCGAGTTCCGCACCCTTAACGCGTGCCGACGCGATGCGTTCTGCCGCCTTCACGCAGGTGAGATGCTGACGCAGCAGGCCCGGCTTGCGGCGATGGGCGCGCACCTTCTCGATCCGGAACGGCGCCCCGGTGATCATCGAGAGCGACAAGGCGGTGCGCAGGATCTGCCCACCGCCTTCACCAAAGCTACCATCGAGTATCAGCATTACAGTTCGCTATATTCGTTGATTAAGCATCGCACACCAGAGTGCGCGATGCTCGTTGTCCTCACCCCTTCACGCACACGACCTGGCGCAACGTGTGGACGATATCGACGAGGCCCGCCTGCGCGGCCATCACCGCATCGATGTCCTTGTACGCCTTGGGCGTCTCGTCGATCACGTCGGCGTCCTTGCGGCATTCGATACCGGCGGTGTCGCGCGCATGATCTTCGAGCGTGAACTGCTTCTTGGCGGCCGTGCGCGACATGGCGCGACCGGCGCCGTGCGAGCACGAACAGAAGCTTTCCATGTTGCCCTTTCCACGGACGATGAAGGAACGCGCGCCCATCGAACCGGGGATGATGCCCATCACGCCTTCGGCTGCGCGCACCGCACCCTTGCGTGTAATCAGCACATCCTCACCGAAGTGCGTTTCGCGCGCGACGTAGTTGTGGTGGCAGTTGACCGCCTGCTCGCCGATCTTGAACGGTGGCAGATGATCACGCAGCACCCGCAACACACTGTCCATCATCGCCTGACGGTTCTCCCACGCATACTCCTGCGCCCAGGTGAGCGCTTCCCAGTAGTCGTCGAAGTACTCCGTGCCCTCGACGAGATAGGCGAGGTCACGATTAGGCAGGTTGATAAAGTGCGAGCGCATGTCCTCGCGCGCCAGCTCGATGAAATACTGACCGATCTGGTTGCCCGGACCGCGCGATCCCGAGTGCAGCATCACCCACACGGCGTCGCTCTCATCGAGACACAGCTCGATGAAGTGGTTGCCCGTGCCGAGCGAGCCCAGCTGATGCACCGGCCGCTTGTGCGCGATCTTGGGATGCTTCTCAAGTATCGCGTTGTAGCGGCCTTCGAGCTTGCGCCAGCGCGTCGAAATAGCGGCGGGCGCCGTCTCCCAACCGCCTTTCAGCGCGCGACCCTGCGTCGTGACGAAGCCGTGCGGCACCGCGCGTTCGATGTCGGAGCGGATGGCAGCAAGGTTGTCGGGAAGGTCCTTCGCCGACAGCGTCAACTGCCACGCCATCATGCCGCAACCGATGTCGACTCCGACCGCCGCCGGAATGATTGCGCCCTTGGTCGGGATGACCGACCCCACCGTCGAGCCGATGCCGTAATGCACGTCGGGCATTACGGCGAGATGCTTGAAGATGAACGGCATCGACGCGGTGTTGAGAAGCTGCGCCTTGGCCTGGTCCTCGACCGGCACGCCACGCGTCCACATTTTCACCGGCCGTGCACCGTTGCCCGCAACCTTGGCGGCCTCGGATCGCTCGGTGAGAAACTCAAAATCACGGGTCATGGCACGTCTTCCGGCTGTTCGAATGCATCAGCAAACATACTGCAATTGGGTCGTGGCGACGAAGTGTGATGAAACCGCTGGGCCAAGAATGCCGCCTGATGCAGCTTCCCGTGCCCCCTGCTCTACCGCTGAGCTACAGTGCCCCTCGCGAGGCGCTGGCGGGATTCGAACCCGCGACCCGGTCGTTATAGCGATGTAGTTCCATCGGCATTCGCCACGTTCTTCCACTGAGGCTCCGGCGACGAGAGATGTGAGAGGCGAGCTCCCGATAACGGTGGGTCGGGTGCGTTTTCCAGACACAAGCGCTCATTCATTGCGGATGTACTCCCACAGGCATTCGCCGGATTATCTATGTCCTTTCGATCTTGCACGCGATCCATTGGCGGCACGAGATGTGACGACGAGGTGGTGGCGAAACACCTGCTCTATCCGCTGAGCTACGGGCTCACAGCTTCCGCGAGGAAGGCTTGGAGAGCCCGGCGGGATTCGAACCCGCGACCTGGTCATTAGCAATGATGTAGTTCCAGCCGGCATTCGTCACGTCTGTGTCCGCATTTCCTTCTTTTCGTACTCGTTAAGAGCCGGGGGGACGAGATCGTTTGCCCGAGACCTTCCTCGGTGACAGCGATGTAGTCCCGGGCGGGCATTCCCCCCGGCGGCTTTTTTGTTTGCGCTAGCGATTCACGAACGAGGGGGATGCTGCGCATCTGGCCCTCGCACGATCGCAAGCGCGGTGTTTGCGTTAGCGATTCACGAACGAGGGGGATGCTGCGCATCTGACCCTTGCACGATCGCAAGCGAAGTGTTTGCGCTAGCGATTCACGTTGAAGAGTCGTGCTGCACACGTGGCTCTTCAACGATCGCAAGCGGGGTTACACCTCGATCTTTTCGATCTCGCCGGTCCAATGCTCCGGGCCGAGCCGGCCGTTTGCAAAGTCCGCGACGATTTCGAACACGGCATCCGAGAACCCACCGATATTCAGGATCTCGCGATCCTCGGGAGCCTGCGTCGTGCCGTAGGGCTGGATGTCGATGCAGACGAGCTTGGCGTTATGGTTCTTACGCTTCAGCTTCTTCCACTCCGTCATCATGCCCGTGCGGTCATGGCGCCTTGCATCCATCCACGACTGGTTGTCGGAGATGAACACCACGAGGTCGACCTTCGCCCGCCTCTCGTTCAACGCCTCCAACGGAGCCGAGCAGTTGGTTCCGCCGCCGCCGACCGACGCAAGCTTCCTCGCATTGGTCATGACCGAGTCGCGCGGGTTCAAGGCGACGTTCACCACGCCGCACTCGAACGGCAGCACCTGTGCCGACGGGTTCTGCCGCAGCATCGCCGCCGCCACCAGCGCCGCCACGTCGATGCAACGCACCGCCGAGGTGGCACCCTTTCGGTGGCCCGTCACAGGCGAGGTCATCGAGCCCGACACGTCGGGGCAGATCACCACGTTGCCGGAAATGGCCGGAACGTTGGCGAGCGCCACTTCCATGGCATCCTGCAGCGCCTCGCGCACCTCGTGCGGCACCTCCCTCGAAGCGGCCATGTAGGCCACCATCAACTGGTAGGGCATCACCCGCGCCTTGGCGATCTCACGCTCGTCCTTCAGCCGCGCCGCAACCATCTCCGTGAAACCATCGACGGCGTAAGCACACTGGCGGTCGAACGTGTTGAGGTTCATGCGCAGCATCTGCCAGCCGGCCTTCCTGGCGATCTCCATCCAATGCTCCTGCGTCAGCCCCAGGCTCGTGAGCATCTGGAACGGGACATCGGGCAAGGGCAGTGAACGATCGCGCTTGAATGCCTCGAACGAACGCGCAGGCTCCGGCAGCATCGCAACATCGTAAGGCTTCCCGACGAGCCAGGCGTAGAGCGCTCGGCGCTCCGGCGTGGCCGGCTTGGGGTGCACCATCTTCACGATGTCGGCGAGCGACGGCGACTGGCCGACCGCAGCGCGCAACAAGGCGACATTCGACGCGGCCTCGAGCCAACCCTGGATCTCCGCCTTGGGACGCGAGCCGAGCGACTTACGACCCGTGGCCCCCGAGCGCATCACCTGCACGAACGTGCGCAGCATGCGGCCGTTGTCGACGACACGCGGGAACACCTTGGCGAACAGCGTGGGCTCGCGACGCGACAACACCGCCAGCATGAGTGCCGGCATGTCCTTCATGTGTCCACGCTTGCGGGCATAGACGGCGGCCTTGGCCAGGAACTCGGCCGGCACCGCCTCGGCCAGTGCCATGACGTCGGCAAGCTGAGCGTGCGCATCCGCATAGAACGTGCGCGACAGCGTCCCCGTCATGGCGAGCTGTGTCAACTGGTGGCGGGCCTCGAGCTTGTAGGCGGGCCCACCCGCGCGGTTCTTCGCCGTGGCGCGCGGCAACAGCTTGCCAGCGTAAGAGGCGAACAGGGACTTGTTGGCCATGGCTGGCCTCCATCGGTTGAGTTCTTTCGCTCCGGCTCCCGCCGCTGCGATCGGTTCCCCTGATGGGTCGCCGTGGCGGCGGGAGCGGTTCAGATGCAGCCTGTATTGCAGCGGCCGTGCCAGACCGTATGAGACAGGCGCAGCCATCGCCTTAGTTATTGAAATAAAATGATTATTTTTAAACGAGGCGATGGGTGAGCACGTCTCACTTTTCCAAAATATAATAATTTGATCGACAATTTTATAATATAAGATAATCTTGGAGGCATGAAACCGAGAGTCGTTATCGGCTTCCTTGGCACCACGCTGGACCAGGGAAAAACGCCGGACCGCTGGAACCGCTGGCGGCCAACCGTCGCCCTATGCCAGCACGATGATCTCGTCATCGACCGGCTCGACCTGCTGCACTCGCGCCAACACACAGCGCTCGCCGACCGTGTGACGCGTGACATTGGACAAGTGTCACCCGAGACGCGCGTCGTGCCGCACGCCACTGAGTTCAAGGACCCGTGGGACTTCGAGGAGGTCTATGCGGCGCTCCACGCCTTCGCACGCGCATATCCGTTCGACCCGGACCGCGAGGACTATCTCATCAACATCACCACGGGCACGCACGTGGTGCAGATCTGCTGGTTCCTGCTGGCGGAGGCACGCGTCGTGCCAGCGCGGCTATTGCAGATGACGCCGCCGAAACGCTGGAAGGACGGCGCGCCCGGCACCTACGGCATCATCGACCTCGACCTGTCGCGTTACGATCTCATCGCCACTCGCTTCGGAGCCGAGCAGGCAGAGGCGCAGTCGTTCCTGAAGTCGGGAATTGAGACGCGCAATCCGGCCTTCAACCACATGATCGATCGCATCGAGCACGTGGCAATCAAGTCGAAAGCACCGTTGCTGCTGACCGGTCCAACGGGCGCGGGAAAGTCACAGCTCGCCCGCCGGATCTACGAGCTGAAGCACGCGCGCCATCAGGTGAAGGGACCGTTCGTCGAGGTGAACTGCGCCACCTTGCGCGGCGATCAGGCGATGAGCGCGCTGTTCGGGCATGTCAAAGGCGCCTTTACTGGAGCGACAACGGACAGGCCAGGGCTGCTGAAAGCAGCGAACGGCGGCGTCCTGTTTCTCGACGAGATCGGCGAGCTGGGGCTCGACGAGCAGGCGATGATCCTGCGCGCCATCGAAGAAAAGCGGTTCCTTCCCGTCGGCGCGGACAAGGAGACGCAGAGCGACTTCCAGCTCATTGCCGGCACCAACCGCGATCTCAATGCGCGCGTCGCCGAAGGGAGGTTCCGCGAGGATCTGTTGGCGCGCCTCAATCTGTGGATCTTCCGCCTGCCAGGCCTCAAGGAGAGGCGCGAGGACGTTGCCCCCAACCTCGACTACGAGCTGAAGCGACACGCCGAGACGAGCGGCGATATGGTGACGTTCAACAAGGAGGCACGAGAGCGGTATCTCGCGTTTGCGACGTCGCCGGAGGCCTTGTGGCTCGCCAACTTCCGCGATCTCGGTGCGTCCGTGACGCGCATGGCGACGCTCGCGCTGTCGGGTCGCATCACGGAGGCAATCGTTATGGAGGAGATCGAGCGGCTCAAAGGACGATGGCAGCGCGATGAGCCAGGCTCCGACACGTCGGAAATCGAACGCCTTATCGGGCGAGAGCGGTTGTCTGAGATCGACCTGTTCGACCAGGCGCAACTCGCTGCCGTCATCCGCACGTGCCGCCAATCGCGCTCTCTGAGCGAGGCGGGGCGCATGTTGTTTGCCGTTTCGAGATTGGCGAAGTCGTCGTCCAATGACGCCGATCGGCTGAAGAAGTATCTGGCGCGCTATGGCATCAGCTGGAGCGACATCGCCGATTCCGCCTGACGAGCGATCGGGCACAGCATGAAGCCCTGCGAGATCACCAGCGACCATAGCCCCGGCGGCGGCAAGGCAGACGACAACGTCCATCTGGAGCGGCTGCAATGATACGGCCCTCGTGACCTACTTGTGCACGAGGGCCGCATCCGAACTTTTCAGTCCTACTTCAGCGACTTGGCGATGCGAACGAGGTTGACGAACTCGGCGCGCAGACCGAAGGGATCGTCACCCTTGGCGCCCTGAGCGAGTGCAATCACGTCGTCATAGCTGACTGCACCTGTCCACTTGCCACCCTTGAGCATCTGGCCGAACGTCGCCACTGCGGTGGCAAAGCGGATGTCGCTCGATGCCGCGTCGAGGCGCGGCAGCGCATCGGCCGCGCGGATCGGCAATTCGATGAGCCTGCTCTTGTCCTCTTTCGGCAACTTGTAGCGCAGCTTGAGATAGCCCAGCTCGCCGGGTTTCGCATTCGTCACCGGATCGGCTTTCGGGGCCTCTGCCGCCGGACTACCGTAACGCAAATCGTCGACGAGCTTCTTCCTGCCGACAGGTGTGATTTCGTAGATCGCGGTCACGCTGTGGCCGGAGCCGACGTCGCCCGCATCGATCTTGTCGTTGTTGAAGTCCTCACGGCGCAGCGCGCGCGTCTCGTAGCCGACAAGACGGTATTCGGCGACCTCAGCCGGATTGAACTCGACCTGGATCTTCACGTCTTTGGCGATCGGGAACAGCGTCGAGGAGGCTTCCTCGACCAGAACCTTGCGCGCCTCATTCAGCGTATCGATGTAGGCGGCCGTGCCGTTCCCATTCTGCGCCAGCGTCTGCATGAGCTGGTCGTTGTAGTTGCCAGCTCCCACGCCGAGGATCGACAGGAACACGCCTGCATCACGCTTGCGTTCGATGATGCTCTTGAGCTGGTTGTGGTCAGAAACGCCGACGTTGAAGTCTCCGTCGGTCGCGAGGATGACGCGATTGACGGCAGCCTTGTCGAAATGCTGTTCGATCAGGCGATACGCATCCTCGATGCCGGCGGCACCTGCCGTCGATCCGCCCGCACCCAGTGCGTCGATCGCGGCAAGGATCTTCCCCTTGTCTGCAACCCTGGTGGGTTCAAGTGCCACACCCGATCCTGACGCATAGGTGACGAGACCGACGGTGTCGTCAGGCCGCAGGTTGTCGAGCAACAACCTGAGCGAACTCTTCACCAGCGGCAACTTGTCGGGCGAAGCCATCGAACCCGAAACATCGACCAGGAAAACGAGGTTGGCGCGCGGACGCTCGGCACTCTTCAGCTCGTAGCCCTGGATCGCGATATGAACGAGCTGGCTGTCCGGGTTCCACAGGCTCGGCAGCACCGTTACTGTCGGCTGGAAAGGTGCATCAGCCGACTCGGGCCGCGCATAGCCATAGTCGAAATAGTTGACCATCTCCTCCACACGCACGGCATCGGCCGGCGGCAGGCTACCGGAACTGAGCGCGCGTCGAACAAAGCCATAGGACGCAGTATCGACGTCGATGGAGAACGTCGACACAGGATCGGTGGCAACCTGCTTCACCGGATTATCGGCGACGTGATCGAAGCGGTCGCGGCCATCCTCGATGTACAGTTTCGGCGAAGCGTCTTTTGCTTCGCCAGACTGCAACCGCCCCAAGTGGCCGGCAGGCACCCCGCTGAGACGATCGAACGAACGGACTCCGCCAGTGAAACCGAATTGCCGTGTCTTGGCATCCTGCGGCGGTAACTGAGCAGCTAATCGCGTCGACGAAGGAGCCGCAACGGGCGGTTCTGCGGCGGCCTTTTCCTCCGTCTTCATTGGCGGCGATGCCTGAGGCTGCACGGCAACCGGCGCTGTTGCCGGCTTGGCAAGCTCAAGCGCACGTCGCTCAGCCGGACGATCCTCGTCGCGACGAGCCGGCGCTGGCGTGTTGCCAGAGTCGGTCGAGAATGTGCCGAGCAGGCCTCCACCCGGCGCAACTCGGGCGGTTCTCTCCTGATTGACGTAATAAAGACCGGCCGGCACTGCGACGAACGCGGCGGCAAGCGAGGCGGCAATGGCATAATGTGACGATGACAAACGCATCATGAAGCTCCGTCGTTGGGGGATGTTCATGTGCGTTGGACGTCGTTGCGCTTCGTCTCCTTTGGGTTGGTGCGCATTATTTTCGCTGGTCTCCATGGTGCCGGCTGCGGAATCGTAAGCACCGAGCGCAGCACGCAGCGCGGCCGCCTTCGCATCCGCCGACGGTGCGGGGACGGGCAGGCCCTTCAGCGATTTCAGCTCACGCTCGCTCATCGCCTATTCCGCGGCCTCCAGCTTTTTCCTCAACGCCTTGCGGGCCTCATGCAAATGCCACGACACCGTCTTCTCGCTCACGTTCATAGCGGTGGCAGCCTCAGCGTGGCTCATGTCCTCGCCATAGACGAGCAGAACAGCGTCGCGCTGCTGTGGTGGCAGCGTGCGCACCGCATTCCACAATTCCTCCCGGTGCATCTCGTCTTGCTCTGGCGTGTCGAGCGACGCGCTGTCGACCAGCGCCATCACGGCATCGGATCCCACCAAGCTGATGCGTTTTCCGCGGCGCACGTGGTCGATCGCTGTGTTGTATGTCACGCGCCAGAGCCACGTGGCGAACGAGGCCTCGCCCGAGTATGAGCGGATCGACGTCGCCAGCTTGATGACGACATCCTGCGCCACGTCCTCGGCGGCCTCGCGCGTACCGCACCAGCGCCAAGCCATGCGGTAGATGCGATCGTAGACGCCGGCCAAAAGCGTCGCGAACGCCACGCGGTCGCCTGCCGCGGCACGATGCGCGAGGGCATCCTCGTCCACCGTGGCCGCTGCTCCCGCAACCGCCTCTCGCGCCGTATCCGGGGGCATCGCACCGCCGTCAGGTTTGTCCTGATGCTATAGACGCGGCAGCGTGCGGCAACCTTGGGGTCGCCTGCGATTTTTTTTCGCCACTCGCGCCGCCCGCAGCCCAACCTGTTGCGCAGCATTGATTTTTTCGCGACGAGAAGGATAGCCCGTATCCGCCTGGCGCGCTGTCAGGAAGGCAGAAGCACGTAATCGCCGCGAGGCCTTAGACGTCCTCGGATGCGTGAATTCGATGCTGAGCCGCGGCAAGAAGGGGGAGACGCTTCAGTCCATCACCCGGGCGAACATCCAGGCCATCGCCTCCACGATCGCGCCTTCGGTGATCTCGTCGCTGACGATGTCGGGATCGGCGACCAGATCGTAGGTCGCAGCGAGGCTCTCAACACTGAGCCAATGGAAAGGCCTGCCGGTCGTCTCATTCTCCATCCGGCGATGCGCACGCACGATGCCGGTGAGCCAGGCTGTCGGCTCGGGCGTGGCAGGGGCCGTGGGCGCGACGTCCTCCTCCACATCATTGAAGAGCCCGATCGGGATCAGAGCCTGCGCGGCAAGCCGCTCGTGCTCGCCGATCTCGGGGAGCGTGCTCTCATCCCGGTGCACTGTCAGCGTGCGACAGAAACCGGTGACGCGGCAGCGCCAGGTGGCCGGCAATGGGCGCTGTGCATGCGCGGCGAAATCGATCAATTCGAACGCCAGCGGATAGGCTCCCACGCCGTTGGCGTCCGGCGCCACCCAGCCCTGCAGCAGACCCTCCATAGGGTTGTCGTCCGGCCGCTGCGATGTGGTCGTCGCCAACACGGGTATGCTCGAGCTGCCCTCATAAAACGGCGCCAGCCCGAGGATCGTCGCCGGACCGTCATCGTCGGACGAGGGCGCCAAATGGAACCACACCTCCGCACCCGTGCGCGATCGCCAGATCGCATACTCGCCAGCACCGCAGGCGAGGCGCTCACGAGTCTCCTCGGCAAGCACCAGCATGCGCGTGTGGAACTCTTCCGCGTGATGAAAGACGAAGCCGATACTGGACAGGTTGCTTGCCATCGCGCTGCGTGGGACCCGGTCAGGCCGCCAGCGCCTCCATCTCCTTCAGGATCGCAGCGCCCATCTCCGACGTGCCGACCTTGGTCATTCCCGGCTGCATGATGTCGCCGGTGCGCAGACCCTTCTCGAGAACCTTGGCAACGGCGCCCTCGACGAGATCGGCTTCCTTGCCGAGATCGAAGGAATAACGCAGCGCCATCGCGAAGGAGGCGATCATCGCAATCGGATTGGCGAGGCCCTGGCCAGCGATGTCGGGAGCAGAGCCATGTACGGGCTCGTAGAGGGCGCGCCGCTTGCCCGACTTGGCGTCGAGGCCGCCGAGTGAGGCCGAAGGCAGCATGCCGAGCGAGCCAGTCATCATCGCTGCCTCGTCCGACAGGATATCGCCGAACAGGTTGTCGCAGACGACGACGTCGAACTGCTTGGGGTTGCGGATGAGCTGCATGGCGCAATTGTCGGCGAGGATCTCGTGATACTCGACGTCCGGGGCATGAGACTTGTGCACCGCCGCCGTCACCTGCCGCCACAGCACGCCCGAGCGCATGACGTTCCACTTCGCCGCCATGTGAACCTTGTTGCGACGCTTGCGGGCGAGATCGAAGGCCATGCGTGCAATCCGGTCGACCTCGTGTGTCGTATAGAGCGTCGTGTCGACCGCACGCTTCTCGCCATTCTCCAGCGTCACCATCTCCTTAGGCTCGCCGAAGTAGGTGCCGCCCGTCAATTCACGCAGGATGAGGATGTCGAGACCTTCGACCAGCTCGCGCTTCAGCGAAGACGCGTCCGCCAGCGCGGGGTAGCAGATTGCCGGACGCAGATTGGCGTAAAGATCGAGATCCTTACGCAACCGCAGAAGCCCCGCTTCGGGACGGTGCTCATAGGGGACCGCATCCCACTTCGGGCCGCCGACCGCACCGAAGATGATGGCATCCGCCGCCATCGCCTTGCCCATCGCTGCCTCGGTGATCGAGACGCCATGTGCGTCAAAGGCGGCACCACCCACCAGATCCGATGTGGTCTCGAATTTCGCTGCATTCGAGCGCGCGTTGAGGAAGGCGATAACGCGCTCGACCTCGGCCATGATCTCGACGCCGATGCCGTCGCCGGGAAGAAGAAGCAGGGAGTGGGTGGACATGCGCTTTCGGGTCCGTCTTCTGTTGCGCCCGCCGCAGGCCGGGCGAGGTGTGTCGGAAAAGGAGCTGTCCGGCACTCGACGGGCCGGGAGCCCCTCTGCTAGCCGGTCAGGCAGCGTCCTGCAACTGGGAATGGCGCCAATCGCTCCGCTCCCGGAGCCAGAATTCCTGAGGAGTTGAATTGCACAAACGCCAGACTGCTGCTGGAGTGCACTCTCGTCCCGAAGGACCCGCGGCAGCCGCAGAGAGCCCGTGGGCCGCGGACGACAGCCTCGCCGGAGTGCAATCAGCTCCGTTTCGGGCTGCGATCACAATAACAGCGCGCCTACTGAAAGGGCGCCACCGTGCCGCCAAGCGGCAATCTGAACCAAACCTTGGGTCAATTCGAGGAGGAAGCCCCACATGCCACGCATATTCGCCCTGTTCGCCATGGTGATCGCCGCCGTCTCGCTCGCGGCGATACCGCCGGCTAAGGCCGACAGCCGCTACGGCAAACAGAAGGTCGTCTATCACGTCAACTACGACAGCGGCGGCGACGCCAAGACCTACATAAAGGCGCTGAAGAACATCCAGAACCACATCAATGCCGTCGGCAAGGACAACATCGAGGTACGTGTCGTCCTCCACGGCGACGGTGTCGAAATGCTGCGCGACGCCGTCAAGGACCTCAAGCTGCAAGGCGAGGTCAGCAATCTCAAGTCGCAGAAGGTGGCGTTCAATGTCTGCGCCAATACGCTGACTGGTCGTAAAATCGACCCGGACAAGGACCTGTTCGAAGTGTTCAAGGAGGACATCGTTCCCTCTGGCGTCGCCGAACTGTCCTATCTCCAGGGCCAGGGCTTCACCTACATCAAGCCGTAGACCCAAAACGCCGGCCCGGAGAATGTTTGGCCAACGTGCCTGCCAGCCCGGCATGCATATGCATTCTCCGCGCGAATCGATATGGCGCGGCTGCATTTCGACGGAATGCAGCCGCGTTCACGAGAAAGTTCTTGCGCAGTCGCTCGCAAGCCTGGCGTCTCTCCGCCCTCCATTCGACCAGATTTCCTGAAATCACCTGTCGCGCGGCAGGCGGCAGAGCGGAAAGCTGTTGGCCTGTGTCCGCGAGCAGCTTGTCAGTTATGGCTACGGCCGATTTAATCTGCCCGTGGTGGGGTTCGGTTGAGGGCTCGGTGCGCGGAATCCGGCACAGACTAGGTTTGGTTCTACTGGCCATGGTGGCCGGATTCGCGAGCGGCTGCTCGACGGTGACCGACCTCGCGGGCATTCCCCATCCCGGTTATCAGCCCAATGGCGGCTATGTGCTGCTCGCATCTGAGCAAGCGCTGGATTGCCGCGCGCTCGGTGACGAGATCGAGGTCGGCTTCAAGGACATGCAGCAGGCGAAGGTGCAGCTTGCGACCGAACGGTCATCGCCTCCCTCCACAGTCGTCGGTGTCTTCGGGCGGATGTTCGGAGATGAGCAGGCCGGTTTGAAGAACGTCGAGCGTTATCGCCGATCGGAAACCCGAGTGCGCGCGCTCAATCAGCAGCTCGGCGCCAAAGGTTGCCATACGGTGGATGTCGATGCGCGTCTGGCCGCGCTCGACAGCGCGACGGTTGCCGAAGTCAAGCCCACGGGTTCCGCCCGCCCGGCGCAGAAGGCCAACGACCTGCAATCGGACATAGATTCATTGACGACCGGTCGGGTCGCCCGCAAGACCGGATTGCGGTAGGGCGGTTCAATCCTGTTGGGCTCACTTCAGTCCACAGCGGCCTGCACCCAGGTCCATGTTTGAGAGTCTCCGTTACGCCCGAGACGCAGACACGCGTTGTCATCGCGGACGATCAGGCTCTCGGGTTCGGCCTCGACAACACCACGTCCCCCCATTGCTGGAGGTAATCCCACGTGCCGGCACAAGATCGATCGCGCCACCGACGTCAGTTCATGCCCGGCAGGTTGGCGAGCATCGTAAACCCATTGAACGACAGCAGCAGACCTGCAAGCCCCAACAGCCCGCTCAGCACGAGCAGCGGCAGTCCGCCGGAGATGATGGCGATGGAAGCGAGCACGATGGCGATCTGCAGACACGCCTGCGCGTAATCGAAATAGGGATCCTGCATCATGGCGAGGTCCCGCTCCTTTTCCAGCGCCTTGCCGCGCTGGAACAACTCGTCGAGCCCTTCCTTGCTTTCCGGATCGCTGGTCAGCCGGGCGTCGGTTGCCTTGTTGGCCGCGATCTTTTCTTCGATCCGCTGGCGCTGTTCGGGTGTCAGCGTGGGCGTGGTCGCCAACAGCAGCTCGAGGTCCTCGGTGTGCGCGCGCAAGAGCTGCCGGCGAATGTTCTTGGCCTGGAAGAACGACCACATGTTGGACGCTGCGATGTTCTTGAGTGTCGCTTCCTTGGCGGCATTGTCACCGCCCATCGACGTGATCGCGAGCAGCACTGCCAGCACGCCTATGTAGACACCGATCCAGCGATCGCGGTTGCGTCGCGAACCGTCGTCGTCGGTCCGCCCCGGCAGGTCATCGAGCGCCATTCTAATGCTCCAGGAAACATCAACTAACGAATTCGAAGAGATATCGGCAGCGCCGGTTTGCAGCGCGCCGTCGCGCAATCGACAACGGCAACGGCGTCGCGGTCAAGTGCGCGCCGGCCACAACTGACTGAAGACATGAGCGCGCAACGCGGCACGATCTGACGGATCGCAACCGCGCTGGTCTACGGTTATCGGAGACTACGATCTGATCGTGCTACCGGCGCTCGCCGTTCGCCCGTGGACTTTCAGGCGACCAGCTCGCGCTTGTCTGCGACCTGCCCGATCTGCGTGAGGCGGTAAACGATCGGCTGTCCCGTCGCCACTTCGCGTTCCAGGATCTGCAGAGCCGACAGCTCCTCCAGATACATGATTAGCGCGCGGATGGAGTTGCCGTGGGCCGCCACGATGACGTTCTGCCCTGCCTGGAGCCGGGGCCAGATCCGGGACTTGTAGTAGGGCAGAACACGCTGCGCGGTATCCTTCAGGCTCTCGCCACCCGGTGGCGCGATATCGTAGCTGCGGCGCCAGATCAGCACCTGCTCTTCGCCCCACCGCTTACGTGCGTCGTCCTTGTTGAGACCTGACAGGTCGCCATAGTCGCGCTCGTTGAGCGCCTGGTCGCGGATGATCTCAAGGTCGGTCTGACCCAGTTCTGTCAGGATCAGGTCGAGGGTCCGTTGCGCCCGGTGCAGCGCGCTGGTGAAGGCGATGTCGAAATGGAAGCCTTGGTCGCGCAGCATTTCACCCGCCCGCTTGGCTTCGGCCACGCCCTTCTCGGTGAGGTCGGGATCGCGCCAGCCGGTGAACAGGTTCTTCAGGTTCCATTCGCTCTGGCCATGCCGTACCAGAACTAGAACGTTGTCCATCATCCGCTTCGTCCTCTCATTTCAATGCGCGCTCGTGACCGGCGGCGAAAGCGGTCCGCCACGGCGTTTCCGGCGGAGCGCCGTTCAGAGTCCCAGCACATCCGTCATCGCGAACAGACCCGGTCCGCGCCCACGCCCCCACAGTGCAGCCTTGACCGCGCCGCGCGCAAAGATGCCCCTGTCGCTGGCGATATGGGTCAGCTCGACGCGCTCGCCTTCGCCAGCGAACATGACGGTGTGATCACCGACGACGCTACCGCCGCGCAGCGACTGAAAGCCGATGTCGCCGCGCCGGCGCGCACCCGTATGTCCGTCGCGACAACGTACCGAGACCTCGCCCAGCGTTGCCCGGCGCCCCTCTGCGGCGGCCTTGCCAAGCATCAGCGCGGTGCCGGACGGCGCATCCACTTTGTGGCGGTGATGCATTTCGACGATCTCGATGTCGAAATCGGCGTCGAGCGCCTCTGCCACCTTACGCGTGATCGCGGCCAGCAAGTTGACGCCGAGGCTCATATTGCCGGCCTTGACGATCGTGGCATGACGCGCGGCGGCTGCGATGGCTGCGTCGTCGTCGGTGCCGAAGCCCGTCGTGCCGATCACGTGCACAATGCGCGCATTGGCGGCGAGTCCAGCGAACTCCACCGTCGCCCTGGGTGATGTGAAATCGAGGATCGCATCGGCCTTGGCGATCACCTCCAGCGGATCGTCCAGGATCGGCGCGCCAACCGCCCCGATGCCGGCGACGGCACCAACGTCCTGTCCCAGGAACGGCGAACCCGGCTGCTCGGTGCCACCGGCGACCGTGCAGCCCGCCATGGCATGGACCGCGCGAACGAGTTCGCGTCCCATGCGCCCGCCTGCCCCCATGACGGCGATTCTCATGTCGCTCATGCCACTCCTCGCCGTGCTGACCGGGATCTACCGCGCGCCCGGGAATTGATTGTCGGTGCGCAAGAAAACCAAGGCCCCGGCGCGCGGTATAGCAACGCCGGGGCCCGTAAGAAAGTGTGCTCGATCAAGTCGGGTTTACGCGTCGCCCTGGGCCTTTGCGGCCTCGGCCCGCTCGATCGACTCGCGGATTACGCGCTTGGCGTCGTCGACATCCCCCCAGTTCACGATCTTGACCCACTTTCCGGGCTCCAGATCCTTGTAATGCTGGAAGAAATGCTCGATCTGGCTCTTCGTGATGGGTGGCAGATCGGCGACCGTGCGGATCCGATCGTAACGCGAGGTGATCTTGGAGCTGGGCACCGCGATGATCTTCTCGTCGCCGCCGCCGTCGTCCTCCATCACCATCACGCCGATCGGCCGGCAGTTGATGATGCCACCTGGCACGATCGTTCGGGTGTTACACACGAGGACGTCGATCGGATCGCCATCGGGCGACAGGGTGTGCGGGACGAACCCGTAGTTCCCTGGATAGCGCATCGGCGTGTAGAGAAAGCGATCGACGACCAGTGCGCCGGCCTCCTTGTCCATCTCGTACTTGATCGGCTCGCCGCCCACGGGCACCTCGATGATGACGTTGATGTCGTCAGGGGGATGCTTGCCGATAGAAATGGCGTCGATGCGCATTTAGATCTCCTTGGATCGTTTCTTGAGAATGGGCCGCTGCATTCGTAGCGGGGCATCCAGGGCCGGGGGGCTTTGTTGGAAGCATCCTGCATCCAGCCCGGCGATCGGCATTGGTCCCAGCGCCCCCGACGCGTTGGAGCGATCGTGGTGCCGAGCCCAGCCGTTGTGGCTTGGACCCAATCTAGCTGCCTGAGGACGGCTGCCGGGGCAATCCCCCCTTTTGTTCGATGCGCAGCCAAACTGCATCCTGCCGGCCGGATGCGGAATGCCGCGCGGGCGGCGAGCGCGGGCTACAGGGCGCCCGAGACCCAGTCACTGTAACGGAGATGGAATGCCGCCTGCCGGTGGCCCTGCCTCAACTCTGCGCAAGCGCCGAACTGAACTCCCGCAGCCCGACCTCACGGCCAGCCGTAACCGACCTTGCACATGTCGACGGTGCCGACCCGATCCTTCATCTGGTGCACCGGACGTCCGCCTCGCCGCCAGTAGAAATCCGCGGCGACGTCGTTGTCGGCCAGGGCCCATACGATGAGGCCATTGAGTTTGCGCCGGTCGAGTTCGTTGCGGCAAGCCTCGAACAGGAACTCGCCGAACCCGAGCCCCTGATACTCGGGCACCAGATACAGCTCGTAGATCTCGCCTTCGTAGCGGCCACGCATCCGCGCCGGCCCGCATGAAGCGTAGCCTGCGATCTCACCGGCCACTTCGAGCACGAGGATGAGGTCGCCAGACCGGATGGCACTTGTCCACCATCGGCGTCCACGTCTCAGGATGAGGGAATCGAGATGAGCGCGCGGCAAGATGCCGACATAGGCATGCCGCCAGGAACGCTCGAAAACGTCGGCCAATGCCTTCGCATCGGAAAGCTGACCATTACGCACGCGTACATGAGCACTCGAACTAAGCATGATCCAACTATAGCGCGAAAAATGCGTTTGTCTCGGCAGATCGTGCCGCCGGCATCAGCATTTTTTCGTTGCTTCTGCGACTTGTGACGGCAAGTCTTGGAGGCCTGCTATTGCGTATGTTCGGCTGACGCTTGCTGCTGTTCAGTGCGAAGACGCGCGCCTCGAATGTTAAGGATGAAGCGCGCCAGCTTTCGCCTCCTGGCGATATCATCATCGGACCGGTAACCGTGAACCGATGCACGTGCACGTCGTTCGGATAAAGAAAAAACGCCCGGAAGCGAAAGCTTCCGAGCGTCTGCTGATGCATGCGCAGCAGCGCTGCTCCCCGCTATTATAGCAGCGCGCCGACGGCGGCGATCAGCCGGCCTTCTTGAGCTGCTCGAAGCCCTTCGTGGCAGCAGCGTTAACGGTGTCGATCGTCTGCTTCGTCACCCGGGCGGACAGCTCGAACAGCTCCTTGCTCTGGGCGCCGGCGACAGCGAACTGCTGCTGCAGGAAGTCGGCCTGGAGACGCACAACCTCGGGGAGAGTCTTAGCGCGGGCGATCGCCTGTGCGGCGTCGAACGCAGCTTCCGTGTTGACGGCGGTGTTGTGGAGCATCTTCTCGCCGAGCGCCTTGGCGCCGGCCTGCGAGGCGAGCAGAACCTCTTCGACGACCTTGGCGCCGTCCTTAGCGACCGCGCTCATCTTCTGGTAGGCCTCACGGGTCTTCACGACGCCTTCCTCGGCCATAACCTGCAGGTTCTCGGGGATGCGGGCGTCCTTCGCAGCGGCGAACATGTCCTGGGCTTGGCGGGCGAACTGCTCGTTCATGGGATTTGCTCCTGATCTGGGATGTTTCGGGCTCAACTCGAGAATTCCGAGGCGGGCGGCGACACTGCCCGTCTGATGGGCAATATATAACAAACCTGATTGTGCAATGCAACATCAAATTTATTGCCCTGCGGAAATGTGTGAACAACCGCCAATACGCGACGCGCACAGACAGACGCAAATCCGGCCTTACGTAAGGGTCAAACACTAGTATTGCCGACTCAGAACAATATTGCAGTGCAATATTGTTGCAGTGCGATGCTCATTTGCGATGCAAAAACAGACGCTTCCGCCAATTACAGGAGGCGCGGAAACACCTCGCGATAGCCCATCGCGCTCGTATCGAACAAAATATCGCTCGGCCGGAGCGGTCGAGCGAGAGCCAGGCCGTGCAGCGTTCGGCAGCGCGAAAGCGCGACATAGGCCTGGCCATGCGCGAAAGTGCCGCGCCCCAGATCGATGTAGACGCGATCGAGCGTCAGCCCTTGCGACTTGTGGATGGTGAGTGCCCAGGCCAGACGCAGGGGGAACTGTTTAAAAGTCCCCGCGACCGTCTCCACCACCTTCTCTGCGCCCTGATCGAAGGCGTAGCGGCGGCTCTCCCATGACACCGGCTCCAGTTCGTATTCCCGCCCGCCGACGTCGACGAACACCTGCCGCTCGTTGAGCCGCGAGATCCGCGCGATCGTGCCGTTGACCCAGCGGCGATCGGGATCGTTGCGCAGGAGAATTACTTTCGCGCCGGGCTTGAGGACCAGCACCTGATCCGTCGGCTGAGCCGCGGCGTTGAACTCGCCAGTCACTCCGGCCTCGTAGGTGCGCGGCTGTCCGGGCAGCGCTTCGAGGTAGGCCATGTTGATGCGCTGCGCCGCTGCGTTCGTCGGGGTAAGAATCACATAGGGGTCGCCTTCGCCCAACGTGCGGACCGGGTTCACCTGCTCGTTGAGCACCGCAAGGTCGCTTTCGTCGGCCTCGCCGTCGCGCACGCGGTTGAGCACGTGCAAGAGCGCCTCGTCGCTCTGGCGGAATACCTGGTCGAGTTCCAGCAGCGTCGTGCCCGGCCCTTCCTGAAGTGCGCCAACGGAGAAGAAAAACGGCCCGCCATGGGTATTTTCCAGATGCTCTGCCACCTCTGGATCTGTCACCACCGGGGGAAGCTGGTGCAAGTCGCCAAACATCAGCAGACGCACACCGCCGAATGGCTCCCGTGGCCGGCCGCGGTTCAACCTCAGCGACAGATCGATGGCCGCCATCAAGTCAGAGCGTACCATCGAGATCTCATCGATAATGAGAAGCTCGAGCCGGCGCATGACGCGGCTGTTTCGGCTCCGGCGCACATCATCAGCGCGGATGAGCCGTGGCGGCAGACCGAAAAACGAGTGAATCGTCTGCCCGCCGACGTTGACGGCCGCAAGCCCGGTCGGCGCAACAACGACCGTCTCCATGGTGAGCGCATCGCGAAGGCAACGCAGAAGCGTCGATTTTCCGGTACCGGCACGGCCCGTAACGAAGAGATGCCCGTCGCCTTCCCTCGCGAAGTCGAGTGCTGCCGCGTATTCGGATGTCGGTGTGACGCCGGCCGGCCAGACGGCAGCCGATGCTGCTCCATCGGATTGCGGCACGGGCAGTCGCGGGTCTTGCGGCAACAGATGGATCTCCTCGCAGCGGCCGGTTACCCAGGATAGGCCGCCGATACGTTGGCGTGCATAGGCAGGCTTGACGGACAAGTCAAAGCACCGGGATCCACTTCTCGTGTACAACGAAAAGCGCCGCCAGCAGGGGCCGGCGGCATCGGGCTTGCGGTCGGGACCTCCCGCGTCAGTTGCGTGTCATCGAACGCAGCTCGAAATCCCTGTTCTGCTTCTTGTCAATCTACCCGTGTTTGCACTTGGCCTCGTCGAAACCAAAAATGTTCGACGCCACTACCTTCTTCTCGATCGTACCGCCCGCGCAGGCGAGAACCGCAAGAGCGACGGTCATCGTCTTGGTTTCCGCCTCTGAGAGCTTTACGTCGGCCACCACCGGAGAAAGTGTCACGAGAGTCGACCCCATCGGCGAGCCACATCGTTCGACACGCAAGCCGTAGAATAATGAGCCGAACAACGACGCGACGACCACGATAACTTCGGATGATTTGCATCAGGCAAGTGCTTCAAAAATTTATGCATGCGCCCGCCGAGCAATGAGCCAGCGCAAAGCTGACGTCACAATAGCGCGATAGCGTTCCGTGCTCGGCTCTTCGCCGTGATGCGGCTTCGTACGCCGCTCATCAATCGAGCCGAGAGAGGGCCGGGTTGCTGCGGCTTGGTTGGCGACTGACATCAGCTCGAGTGTTCCGTGCCGGTCGTCGCATCGAACAGTCCGCTACTGGATGTTCATAGGGAGAATGATCCATGTCTAAGTTTCTCAAGATTGCTGGTGCTGCCATTCTTGCTTGCGCGTTGGCAACCGCGGCCACGGCCGAGGAGCAGAAGGGCATGAGCGGTATGGGTGGCATGAGCGGCATGTCCGGTCAGCAGGGCATGGGCGGAATGTCGGGTATGGGCGGCATGAGCGGCATGTCCGGTCAGCAGGGCATGGGTGGAATGTCGGGTATGGGCGGCATGAGCGGCATGTCCGGTCAGCAGGGCATGGGTGGAATGTCGGGTATGGGCGGCATGAGCGGCATGTCCGGTCAGCAGGGCATGGGCGGAATGTCGGGTATGGGCGGCATGAGCGGCATGTCCGGTCAGCAGGGCATGGGCGGAATGTCGGGTATGGGCGGCATGAGCGGCATGTCGGGCGAAGAGAAGAAGAAGTAAGCGCGAGCCGGTGCCAATCCGCCCATGGCGGCTTTGCTGCCCGCGGTTAGGTAACATGTAAGAAATCGGGCCCGCTCCGGAATGCCGGGGCGGGCCCTTTTCTGTCGTCCTTGTCGCGGCAGGCCGTTGCAGACCCGGCCGACCTCAGCCTCAAGCCGCCGAGGCCTCGCGCTTTCTCTCCTGCTTCTTGCGCTCGTTGGGATCGAGCCAGCGCTTGCGCAGGCGGATCGAGTCCGGCGTGATCTCCACCAGCTCGTCGTCATTGATGTAGGACAGCGCCCGCTCCAGCGACAGACGCATGGGCGGAGTGAGCGTCAGCGCCTCGTCCTTGCCCGCTGCGCGGATGTTGGTCAGCTTCTTGTTCTCGACGACATTGACGATGAGATCGTTGTCACGCGTGTGCTGGCCGACGATCATGCCCTCGTAAACGCGCGTCTGCGGCGTGATCATGATCGGCCCGCGCTCCTGCAGATAGAACAGCGAGTAAGCGGTGGCTTCACCGACCGCATTGGAGATGAGCACGCCGGTACGCCGCCCCTGGATCTCCCCCTTGTAGGGAGCATAGGCATGGAACAGCCGGTTCATCACTGCCGTGCCGCGTGTATCGGAGAGAAGCTCGCTCTGGTAGCCGAGCAGACCGCGCGTCGGGGCGTAGAACACCAGGCGCTGACGGCCACCACCCGAGGGGCGCATCTCCATGAGATCCGCGCGCCGCTCCGACAGCTTGGAGACGACGATGCCGGAGTGCTCCTCGTCGACGTCGATGATCACTTCCTCTATCGGCTCGAGACGTGCGCCGGCTTCGTCCGCCTGGTAGACGACGCGCGGGCGCGAAACCGTCAGTTCGAAGCCTTCGCGCCGCATGTTCTCGATCAGGATCGCGAGCTGCAATTCGCCACGGCCGGCGACGTCGAAGGAATCCTTGTCCGGGTTCTCGGTGACGCGGATGGCGATGTTGCGCTCTGCTTCCTTCAACAGCCGGTCGCGGATGACGCGGCTCTGCACCTTGTCGCCTTCCTGCCCGGCGAATGGTCCATCATTGATGCGGAACGTCATCGACAGCGTCGGCGGATCGATCGGCTGCGCGGACAGCGGCTCGGTTACGCTGGTATCGCACAGCGTATCGGCGACGGTTGCGTCCGTCATGCCGGCGATCGCCACGATGTCGCCGGCTTCGGCGAGATCCACATTGGTCCGCTCCAGACCGCGGAACGCGAGCACCTTCTGCACGCGGAACTGCTCGACGAGTTTGCCGTCGCGCGACAGCGCCTTCAGAGGCTGATTGGGCTTCACCGTGCCCGAGGTGATGCGGCCGGTCAGGATGCGGCCGAGGAACGGATCGGCCTCAAGCGTGGTTGCCAGAATGCGCAGCGGCCCCGGCTCGACCTTGGGCGGCGGCACGTGTGCGATGACGAGTTCGAATAGCGGTGCAAGGCTCTCTTGCGGGCCCGCCGGATCAAGCGCCATCCAGCCATTGCGACCCGAGCCGTAGAGCACCGGGAAATCGAGCTGCTCGTCGGTGGCATCGAGGTTGGCGAACAGATCGAAGATCTCGTTCAGCACTTCAATGTGCCGCTCGTCGGGCCGGTCGATCTTGTTGATCGCCACGATCGGCCGCATGCCGAGCTTCAAGGCCTTGGAGACGACGAACTTCGTCTGCGGCAGCGGCCCTTCGGAGGCATCGACCAGCACGATGACGCCGTCGACCATGTTGAGGATACGCTCCACTTCGCCGCCAAAATCGGCATGCCCGGGCGTGTCGACGATGTTGATGCGCACTTCGTTCCAGACGACCGAAGTGCACTTGGCGAGAATGGTGATGCCGCGCTCGCGCTCGAGATCATTGGAATCCATGGCGCGTTCGGCGACCTTCTGGTTGTCGCGGAAGGCGCCGGATTGCTTCAGGAGCTGGTCGACGAGGGTCGTCTTGCCGTGGTCGACGTGGGCGATGATGGCGATGTTGCGGAGCTGCATGGGTGTCCTGGGGGTCGGCCCTCAGCGGGCGGCAAGGCGCCGGCGTTGATCGGCTTGTGCGGCGCAAAATTCGCGGCGAGCCGTATCACATCCCTTTGTCCCCCGCTAGCACCGCGACTGTCACACACGCGGGCACCGTTGCGACAGCGGCGCTCGGGAACCTCGGCAAATCCCGTCAGCGCCCATGCGGCCGGCCGGTTCGGAGTGTGACGGCGAAACAGGCACGAAACCGGGCCAATCGTTTGGCAACATCAGCGCCTGCGCTAATCACTTGTTCGGAGCCGTGTTTTTTGACACCGGATTGTCGTGCGACCGGGACGACGGGCTCTAGATGTGATACCTCAAGAGGTTGTTCCTGATCAGTCCGAGGCGGCTGATGGGTGGCTTTCCGCCGAGGCTAGCATGCGGGCGGTGCCAGTTGTAGCGGTGCAGCCATCTTGGCAACTCGTCGCGTCGCTGGTTTGAGGTTTCAAACGCGGTCGCATATGCCCATTCTCGCAGGGCCGTCTGGATGAACCGTTCGGCTTTTCCGTTGGTCTGCGGCGTATAGGGCTTGGTGCGGATGTGCTTGATGCCCAGTTCCTGGCAGGTGCGCGCCCAGAGCATGGATTTGTAGCAACTGCCGTTATCGGTCATGACGCGCTCGACCTTGATGCCGAGGCGTCTGTAGTAGGCGACGGCGGCTTTGAGATGGGCCACTGCCGGCTCCTTTTTCTCGCTCGGTTTGATCTGGCTGAAGGCGATACGTGAGTGGTCGTCGATGGCGACGTGAACAAATTCCCATCCCGGCGCAGTGCCGTTCTGCCGCTGGTTTGATTGCCCCCTTCGATCTCCCGTGATGCGGTGGCCTATGGCATTGAAGCGACCGAGCTTCTTGATGTCGATGTGGATGATCTCACCGGGCGTGGCGCGCTCGTAGCGCGGTCTGGGTTCGGCGGGCTCGAGCGAGGACAGAAGGCTCAGGCCTCGGCGCTTGAGAATGCGGCTGACAGTGGCTGGCGACAGGCCCAACTCGAATGCGATGGCGGCCTGCGTGCGGCGCTGGCGGCGCAAGTCTTCAACGGCATCGCAGGTGGCGAGCGGGGTCAGGCTCGGCAATGAGAGGGGCCTGGAGGAGCGGTCGCGCAGACCATCGACGCCGTTGGCCTGGAAGCGGATCACCCACTTGGCAACGGTCTTGGGCGTTGTATTGAAGCGGCGAGCGGCTTCGGCCTTGGAGAGGCCATCATCAACAACGGCGCGTACCAACTGCTCTCGACCGCGCGGGGTCAGGCATGCATTCTTGTGAACGTCCATTCGATGCTCCGGGAATCACTGACGTTTTGGCGACATCAGATGACCTCGGCTGGATCGAATGGACAACCTCCTGAAAGTTCACATCTAGAGCAGGGCCGACTTTTGTGGAAACACTTCCACGATCGTGGCCTGCTCTAAGATCTTGTTTGAGAGACTGATTCACGCCCTCGATGGAAGCCCAAGCGTTTCCATTTCAGGCGATCAGGCTCTAGCACGCTTCTTGCCACCTTAGGGGAGTGACCGAGCCAAGCTGTTCCAGTTCGGCACACTTGTTCATCAGGGAGACGGATCGATGTTCGAGCGCACACGCGTCGACAGCATGATTCAGAGCCAGAGCGTCCCGGTGCCGGTCGAGCTGACCCTCGACGACCATTCGATCATCAAGGGCGACCTGCTGGTACCGCAATCCCGCCCGGTCCACGAAGTGCTCAACGGTCCGGCGGTATTCGTCGAATTTCGCTCCTACGGAATGGAGCCCGCGCTTGTCGCCAAGTCCGCCATCCGCGGCATCCGGTTCGTGAAAGTGCCGGGCGTTACGAACCTGCGCGGCACGGCGACATCGAACGACGGCTTTGATCCGCACCAAACGCTGGGAGTCCCGGTCACCGCGACCTACGAGGAGATCCACCGGGCCTACGTATCTCTCGCAAAGAAATACCATCCCGACCGCTATGCGACCGCCGATCTGCCCCCGGAAGTGAGCGACTACCTCGCGGGCATGGCACGCCGCATCAATCTCGCCTTCCAGGCGCTTCAGGGCGCCAACCGGGCAGCAACTCGCCGCGTCGCGGCCGTCAACGAGCCGGTCTACACGTCCGGTCGGCGCGCCTGAGCCGCCGCCTTGCCGGTGATGCTACCGTTGCTGCCACCATTGGCCTGGCCGTTACGCGCGTCGCTCTGCTGCTCGTCGTAATAGAGATGAGACAGCAGCGTATCGACATCCGGGCGCGCCTGCGGTTCGCCGTCCTGCCTCTTGCGCTGCCGTTCCTGCTCGGACCTCGCCGCCCGTTTGGCCCCCGGTCGCTTCAGTCGCCTGCCACCTGAGATGAGCAGGGGATGGCGCGGCTCCTCCAGGTCGAGCTCCTCGAGGAAGTTCTCTCGAAGAGCTGCGAACGATTGCAGGATCGCATCCTGCGCAAGTTTGCGTTCCGATGCCGCCGTATTGGGCTTCTTGCGCGGGTCGAGCCACTGCAGCGCCCGGCGCATGTCATGGAGCGGGGCGTAGGGATAGAGCCCGACGATCTTGTCGGTCTCTCCGGCATTGCGGTAGACGATCCGCATGTTGTCGATCGTCTCGGAGATGCGGCAATAGGCCTTCAGATAGTCTTCGAGCGAGGGATAGGGACGGTCGCAGTAACTGACCAGCGCGGTCTTGGTGGTCACGATCCCGCGCCATTCCTGCTCCAGGCTTTCCACGAATTTGGAGCGCTTCTGGAAGACGTTGGCAAGATAGGCGGCGACCACGGTGACAAGAACCAGCGCCATGTCTTTGAGGTAGTCGTAGATGTCCTTGAGGATCTGCTCGGCGCCCGACCCCGACAAGCCAGGGATGTGGTCGGACAATCTTGCCACCAAAGCAATGACCAGCACGAACCCGAGAATGACATAGGCGCGCCGGAGTGTCCGGTTGAGGCTGGTACGTGTCATGAAGGCTGCCAAAAGCACAAAACAACGGCAGCCACGTTACCGCGCCAAGCGACCTCCCGTCACCGGTCGCGCGCGCAGCCTTTGCCCGGTTTTTGGAGCGGTGCGCCTCTTTCGCATCTCTGTCCGGTTGCTCGAGCCAGTGGCCTTAGGGAGCCCTGCGCCCCGTGGCGTGGACATGACCCGCCGTACATCTTGACCCTTACCGGCAATCGGCTGCCGCGCAGTCATCCTGTCACGGCAGCCGCCTTGCATCCTCAGGAAAGACGTCTCAGCGCCTCCGGTTCTTCCTCTTTTTCTTCTTCTTTTTCGTGACCTTGTTCGTCTGACCCGTCGAGCCGCTCATGCCGGCCATGCCGCTCATACCCGACATTCCAGACATACCGCCCATGCCTTGCTGGCCGCCCATGCCCTGCATCCCGGACATGCCACTCATGCCGCCCATTCCAGACATGCCACCCATGCCCGACATTCCGGACATACCGCCCATGCCGTGCTGACCGCCCATGCCCTGCATCCCGGACATGCCGCTCATGCCGCCCATTCCGGACATGCCACCCATGCCGCCCATTCCAGACATGCCACCCATGCCTGACATTCCGGACATACCGCCCATGCCGCGCTGACCGCCCATGCCCTGCATCCCGGACATGCCGCTCATGCCGCCCATTCCAGACATGCCACCCATGCCCGACATCCCGGACATACCGCCCATGCCGCGCTGACCGCCCATGCCCTGCATCCCGGACATGCCGCTCATGCCGCCCATTCCGGACATTCCACCCATGCCTGACATCCCGGACATACCGCCCATACCGTCCATGCCCTGCATGCCAGACATACCGCCCATACCCTGCTGTCCGCTGGCCGTGCTTGCCATCAGACACGACAGCAGCACTGCGCCCGCCATCCTGACCTTCTGCGACATGAAATAAACCTCCTGATTTCTCGACATTCGGCAACCGACGAGCCCCCATGCCAGGAGAGCCTCTAACTCGCCCCGGAGGTCGATTCGCCGTTAACCATAGGATTTGCCTCGCAAACGCTGTGCCGCGTGCGTGCGCTTGAGAAAGACGAATAGAATCTTGCTGTTGGCCATCAAGGGCAGCCAACCGATGCCGTCCTTCAGGTGGCGTCCCTGACAAATTGACATGATGCCTGCCAAATTGGCGGATGCGTGAGCCAAGTTATTGGCCGGTATTGCTGACCTGCGCCGGTGCCGTGTTGGAGATTAATGCTCTCGGAAAAAAGAAGAGCGCGGTTGCACCCATTTTGATGGCAACCACGCTCTGGTGTCTTGGAACGCGCCCTTCGATCGCCGCAATGCCGTTACGTACGCTTCGTCTCGGCCATACAAGCAGACCGCTGGAAGTCCTGATCAAAGACCTCGAAATCGGCGTTTGGAGTAATCGGGAGCACCCCGGCGCAGCACGCGCCTGCTCACGCCGCTCGACGTGCCGGCTTGCTGCAAAGGGATTGCGCTACGAGGCAGACGACGCGGTCCCAACTCGTATCCTGCGCATTCCTACTGCCGAGCCCGAACGCCTTGAGCGCGTCCGTCGGGGTTCCGCCATCGCGGAAAACCCGCGCGCACGATTGCCGGGCGATGCCCATCGCCTCGTGCCACTGCATCGGGTTGATATACTGGGGGATCATCAAACGACCTCCTCAATTCCCGTCATACCGCTTGGGGGGAACGCGGCTGACGCGCATTTGGCTATGGCGGTCATCTCAGGCCGCCGACATCGACGCAAGCAACAGTGGCAAGCATATCCAGCACCATGGTGGCACTACGCAGCACCGCAAAATGCACCACCTCGATGAGGACAGCTCAGATGCTGAACATGCTTGCCGTCTCGTCTGCGAGCCGCCGCACGCGGCTCCGAAATTCTCTACTGCCGTAGGCAACCTACTCCGCTGCCTGTAGCCGTTCGGTCGACTGCGCTCCGATGCCCGGATGCAGCGATTTCAACAGCTCTCCAACGACCTCGTGCAGACTTGCCCACTGGCACTCTTCACCATCCACGCTGATACCTCGACGTAACGCGACGCAACTCCATGGGACGCGACACTTCACAAGACCCGACGCAACTTCCCCGATGACATGACGATGCGAGTGGGCGAGCCGCTCGAAACGACGCGAGACGGACAACGAGCCGCTCGCCTGGATCGCGAAAGAGGCGCTAGCCTCTTTTGATCGGGGTTGAACGCACAACGCTACAGGGACGCAACTGGAACCGGACGCAACGCAACGCTACAAACGCGGTACTCAACCAAATCGAACAGGGACACCCCGACGCTACTGGGCAACGACGCTGAAACTTGAAACCGGCGGTACGCATCCGGTTTGGGAGAACGACGCAACACAAGAACCACGCGCTCCCTGACGCCATCGCAGGTCCGATGCGGTCGGTATTGGCGGCACTCGCTGGTGCCCTGCTCAACCCGCTCGCCGTCCGTGTCCCGCGAACAAGGAGAATAAACCGTGACATTTGGGCGACGACTGGGCCGAACGTAGACGGGGGGATGAAATTTTGCTTGACCGCAGGTGAACAGCATCAGCGCCGAGCGGAAACACGCCGTGTTTCCGGGCTCATTGCAGCACGCTGCTGCCGTCACGAGGGATCGAAAGGTTGTGGATAATATCTATCCGCGCTGGCGTGGGGCCGAGAAGCCGCCGTCAGCGTTGGTCGGCTGCGGCAAATGCCGCCTTCAGACCTGCTGCGAACAGCAACAACGAGATAATCGCGTTCCAACCGGCGAAAGAGAGGAAAAGAATCCTGATCTGCGCCTCGTCACACCGCACGACGTTGGTTGCTTTCATTGCCTCAATGAGGCTGCGCGCGTCCGTCGCGACCGACTGCTGCCCGGTACACGTCGCCGGCCCGGCCCACAGCTTCCATTCCGCGCCGGCCTGATAGACCCCGAGCCCCGCGTTGCCAAGGAATGCGAGTGCGATCGTGAAGAATACGAGTGCGGCGAGCTTACCTTGCTCCGCACTCACCAACGCCATTCCCGCAAACGCGGCGGGGATCGCAAAATAGTAGGCCCAACGCTGCATCAAACAGAGCTCGCACGGCCGATAGCCGCCGATATGCTCGAAACCGAAAGCTGTCAGGATGGCCGCAATCGCCAGGAGCAGCAGCGCTCCTCCGATCCGGTAGGCTTCGCTTCCCGTCACCCGTGTCACATGAGTTGCCACAGTCGTCTCTTCGCCTTGTTAAGCCCACGCCACCCGCGCGCCGTACCGCTTAGACCACGCTACACGAAAAACCTGATCGCCAGGAACCCGCCGAAGAGCAACACGAGAAATACCGTCAGCACCAGACCTAGCCGCTCCTCGATGAAGGCGCGGATCGGCGGCCCGAACCAGTAGAGCAGAGCGGCAACGACATAGAACCGCAATCCGCGCGCAACCACGCTGGCGAGACCAAAGATTGCGAGATTGAGCGCCGTTGCTCCACTGGCGATGGTGATCACCTTGTAGGGAAACGGGGTTATGCCGGCAAACAGCACGATCCAGGCGCCGTAATCGTTGTATTGCGAGGCGAACGTCGCGAACTTGTCGAGATACCCGTAGAACGACAGCAGCGGCTTTGCCACCTGCTCGAACAGGAAAAAGCCGATCGCATAGCCGAAGAAGCCGCCGATCACCGAGCCGACTGTCGCGATGGCGGCATAAAACCATGCCTTGGCGCGCTGCGCGAGGACCATCGGAATGAGCATGACGTCGGGCGGTATCGGGAAGAACGAACTCTCGATGAACGACACCGCAAACAGGGCAGACCCCGCATGGCGGTTCTCGGCAAGGCCCATCGTCCAGTCGTAGAATCGGCGCAGCATGTGATCTCGTCCGCAGTGTTGTGTTGCCGTCCGCGCGCTCTGGCCGAACGGCCCGCCCATTTAGTGGCAAATTCAGGCCGCGGGAAGATGCCGGGACGCGACAGGCACCAAATGCTCGCTGAGCTGCGTCACGACCTGGTCAAGCACGGCGCGCCCCGTGGCGGTCGCTACAGCGCGCCCCGGCAGGGCATCGCCGACGATCAGGGCCTCGCGCACAAGCTTCTCGACCGCTGCGGGGTGCGGTGCGAGCCCTGTCTCGCGTTGAAGGCGTTTCAGATCGACGCCTTCGCGGATGCGTAGGCCCATCAGCAGCATCTCGTCCGCCTGTTCCGCCTTGCTGAGCACGCTCTGTTCGACCATTCCATGCCCGCAGGTCTCGACGGCCGCGAGCCAAGCCTCCGGATTGCGCTGCGTGGCGGTGGCGAGGCGAGTGCCGTCATCTGCGCGCACGAGCCGCCCGTGCGCCCCTGCACCGACCCCGACGTAACTGCCGTAACGCCAATAGGTGAGGTTGTGACGGCTCTCACCCCCCGGCCGCGCGTGATTCGATATCTCGTAGGCCGGCAGCCCCGCACGCTCCATGATCTCCTGCGTTACATCGTAGAGAACCCGCGCCTCATCCGTGTCGGGCACGACGAGCTTGCCCGCAGCATAGAGCGCGGCATATGTCGTCTCCGGCTCGATCGTCAGCTGGTAGAGCGAAAGGTGCTCCCCCGCCATCGCGAGTGCCTCGCCGAGCTCCTGCCGCCACTCCGCAACCGACTGCCCGGGCCGCGCATAGATTAGATCGAACGACATGCGCGTAAACGTCCGCTGCGCTATGTCGATCGCAGCCCTTGCCTCGGCTGCCGAATGAACGCGCCCCAAACGCCTCAACTCCGCATCCCGCAGCGACTGCACACCGAGGGAGACGCGGTTGACGCCCGCTGCCCGGTAGCCGGCGAAGCGGCTGGCCTCGACACTGCCGGGATTGGCCTCCAACGTAACTTCCGCGTCGCTTGCTACTGACCACAGACCGGCAATATGATCGAGCAGACCCGCGACGGTTGCGGGCTCCATCAACGAGGGCGTGCCGCCGCCGATGAAGATGCTGGTCACCGCGGGAGTGCGGCTGACAATGCCGGCTGCATGATCGAGTTCACGCCTGTAGGCGGCCAGAAATCGTGCCTGGTCCGGCCCTTTGAGGCGCACATGGCTGTTGAAGTCGCAGTAGGGGCACTTCTGCGCGCAAAACGGCCAGTGAATGTAGACACCGAAACCCGGCGAGGTCTCGCTCAATATCTGCTCTCCTTGGTGATGGGCGAGGCATGCCCCAGGTCCACTGCCGGCGCAAGCCAAAAGCAAAAGCGGCACCACAAGGATGTGGTGCCGCCGTTTGCTGGTTCTGAGGTCGTAGCGCGCGCTACTCGATCAATGTAATGAACCGGCCAGTGGTCATCCGCCCTGGAACCGCCGTCATTGCCACGGATTCCGGATCGCCGCCTGCCCGGATGGTCAACGTACCGTTGCCCTCGACCTCGACGAAGTCGGAGATCAGAGAGAAGTAGGCTGACACGGCGTTGATTTCGCCATTGCCGGTGACCAGCGTCTTGGACTGCGGCGTATACCAGTTGCCGACGATCTCGATCGTGCCGCCGCCAGTGATCGTATGCTGGTTCGCCCACTCTACTCCGCCGGTATAATCCGACACGGTCGGTTGAATGATCGCCATCGACGCCGTCGGACCCGAGGTCGGAGCCGTCAGCAGCAGGTTTCCTCCGCCGCGAATGAAGATGTATCCATCCTCCTGTCCAGGCATCCACCGCCGGTCGCCCAGGATGATGGTCGTTCCCTGCGTGGCCTTCAGCGTCGCCTGCGCTGCGATCTTCAATTCACCAAACACCACATAGATGCCGGGACCGAGCGTCAATGTCTTGTTGGAGTGGATTTCAAGCCCATCACAGAAGGAATACACGGTCCCGTTGGCGTTGATCGACTCATCTTTCTTTGCCACGAACCCGGTCTGCTGACAGGCGCCGGGGACATTGTACCCCTGGGCGTTCAGCGCCTCTCTCGTCAACTGGCCCTCGTAAGGATCCCGCTGTTGACCGCACTTCTCATAGGGCTTCGGTGTGAACGCATCACCCGACACACCACCTGCGGCGCAGAAAGCCTTGGCGGTCATCGTCGCGCTGCCGCCTGTGACGAGCGAGGCATCATTTGTGGAGTTTGAAAGCACGGCGCACTCCTTTGCGATGACCTCGCCGGAGCCCCACGCCTTAACGGTATGCGGTGACGTCTTGTTGAGACCGAGCAGGCACATCGCAATGGGTTCGCCGGCCATGCGAGTCTTGGCCCGCACCTCGATGTCAAATTTGTCGACGACGAGTCTTGCGAACGTCGAGGGCACTTGCGCCTTCGCCACCACGGTAAGCGTATTGCCGCTCTCGCGCGCATCCGGAACGATATTTTTCAGGTAGCGCAGCGCCGAGTTCTCGTTGACATAGTCCAATGCGACCTGGCGGACCGATTTGCCCTCGGTTTGCGAGATCTGCCCGTCGCTCTGAGTGCTCGAGGACGACGACAGCTTCTCGACCTTGTAGACGGCAGCAGCGATCGCCGCGGCGTCAACAGCTTCCTGCAGATCGTGATCGGCCGCCATCACACGGCTGTAGTCGACCGCGAAACCAATGAACATCACCATCGGGATGGCCAGAACCCCGAACATGATGGCCGCGGTACCGCGCTCTTCCTTATGAAAGCGCCGGAGGGCTTGGGGCAGGTACGTCTTCATGATGGGAAACCGCTTGCTGATCAGACTCACAGAGACGCAAGCATCGCAGCAAGCCATTACAGAGCGGTATGAGGCACCTGTAAAAGCTACTCAATATTCGCGCAAAATTCGCCTGGCCAGATTAGCTTCGGCTTATCGAAATCCTTTATCGGATAATTATACCAAGGCTCTTCGACAATGCGTCGAGCGGAACGTGACTGCGTGAAATCATCCAAGCAACTCATGCATTTATGAAATACCCATTCGTGCTGATCATATGCCGTCATGTCATTTTAAAAGACAACGGCCAGAGCCAAATTCGCGCTGCCTTTAAGAAGAACCTCGGCCAAATCCGATACAATCGATCAACCGATTGGCAATCGTGTTCCGAGACCCCTAACAACTCCTTCCACAGAACAGTTCAAGTTCGTTGTGCCGCAGCAAGCAATGCACGCGCAACAAGGCGCCATTTCGTCTCCTCTTCGAGGGCTTCCGTCTCCAGCCACGTAGCAAGCCGGCGCAGACCTGGAGCCATGCCGGCACCGACCTCGTCCGGGTGAGCGGCAGCATCCGCTGAGAGGTTGGCAACGAACCGAGCCAGCTCCGCCTGCGTTGAAAGGTTGGCTGCTGCCGCCTTCAGTCCTTCGATCGCCGTCTCGCGCGACGGTGGCTCTGAGCGGCGTACGTGCCCGGCAAGGCAGTCGGCCTTGAACGCAGCGAACGCCCTTGCGCGATGCGACATGGCATTCTTCTCGTCCGGCGGCATCTCACCGAACGTCTGCTCCTCGCCGTCGGGCTGGAACATCGGGTCATAGCCGAAACCATTGCCACCGCGCGGTGGCCAGACGAGATGACCAAACACCTTGCCTTGAAAAACCTGATGCGAGCCGTCAGGCCAGGCGAGGCACAGCACCGAGACGAAGTTTGCGCGCGGTCCGCCGCCGTCCCAGCCACCGCGCATGGTGATTTCGTCGGCTACCTTCTGCATCGCGATCGAGAAGTCCTTGGTCGGTCCTGCCCAGCGCGCGGAATAAATTCCCGGCGCGCCATTGAGGATCGCGACCTCCAGACCCGAATCGTCAGCCAGTGCCGGCAGACCGGACGCTTTCGCCGCCGCGACGGCCTTCAGCCGCGCATTTCCCACGAACGTGGACTCGGTTTCCTCTGGCTCGACGAGCTTCAGCGCTTTTGCCGAGACCGCTTCCAGACCATATGGCGCAATGAGCTGCTGAATTTCCCACACCTTGCCGGGATTGTGGCTCGCGACCACGATCCGCCCACCCGCCTCGAGACGATGCGACATCAGTTTTCGAACCCCCAGATGTTGGCCTCGGCGAACTCGAGGCAATTGCCGGACGGATCGCGAAAATAGATCGACCTGCCACCCGACGGCCAGTGAAAGTCGGCTTCGATCGCGACGCCTGCGGCCTCAAGGCGCAGCTTCCATTGCGCAATGTCCGCGCCGCTGGCCGCAAAGCAGACATGCCCCTCGCCATGCGCGCCGTGCGGCGGCACCGGGAGCTTGGCATCCGGCCCGGGAGGAATGACGGTCGCGTCGGGATTGAAGAGAAGCAGCATCTGTCCGGCAAGCTTGAAGAACACCTGGCGCCCAGGCGAGCGCGCATAGACCTCAAGCCCGAGCACGCGTGTGTAGAACTCCTCCGCCGCACCCAGATCGTCGACATAGAGGACCGTCTCCAATATGCGATCGGCTCGCATCTCACACTCCGTGTCTCAAGCCTCTCTGCGCCGCACTTCTGTGAATTATCGGCCAATTCAGGGGACTTGGCCAACGTTCAAGGTCAACTCATCGGTCCGATGATCACTCGCACGCCGTCCTGATCATTACGCTGCCCTGGCCCGCGCATCGCTGGCGACGCAGGGCTGCATGACGTGATCCAAGCCCGACCTGACCCGCAAATGCGCCTGTCTTCTCCAGACTCCGGCACACTGGCGGTCGACGCCCCCTAACAGCACTGCTGCTGCAGCATGACCGCCGAACGGCTTTCGCATATTGACAATATATTGTCATAACGACATCATGTTTCCATGACTGGAACCACGTCACGCGATACCGTCTCGGCGGTTACCGAGCTGATCCTCGAAGTGTTCCGCCTCAATGGCGCGTTGCTGGCTTCGGGCGACAGGCTGGTTTCTGGGCTGTCGCTGACGAGCGCGCGCTGGCAGGTGCTCGGCGCCATCGACGCATCGCCCGTAGCGCTGCCGATTTCACATGTCGCGCGCAACATGGGGCTCACCCGGCAGGCCGTTCAGCGACTCGCCAACGAAATGGCCAAGGACGGGCTCGTCGCCTTCGAGGAGAACCCCCACCACAGCCGCGCCAAGCTCATCGTGATGACCACGCACGGGCGGCAGGTTTATGCGGCAGCGATGAAGCTGCAGCGCAAGTGGGCAGCCCAGCTCGCACGTGGCGTGGAGACGGCCGAGATTGCCCGCGCGACAGCCACGCTCGGCCGGTTTCGGTCACGATTGGAGAGGTGACGCAAATGGACTATCCGATCCTCAATCTTCTTCACGTCATCGGCGCGATCCTGATCGGCGCCGGATTGATCGGTGTCTGGATGTCGGACCTACGCTCGCGCCAGGTGCACGAGCTGCGCGCCTTCTCCGAGGCGGTCCGCAACATCGCTGTGTTCTACGACGGCGTGGTGGTGCCGGGAGCCCTAATTTTGCTTGCGTCGGGAACCTGGATGATCGTGACCTATCACGGCGGATGGGACTTCCTGAAGACGCCATGGCTCGCCGGCATGGTGGCGCTGTTCGCGTTCGAGTTCATCGAAGGCAATACGATCACGCGCGCCTACTTCATGCGCTTGCGACGCATCACCCAGGCGGCGCTCGCGGCTGGTCACGTCACGGACGAACTGCGCGAAGCACGCCGCGAGGGCGTGCCGACCTTCACGCACTTTCTCGACCTGCCGATTCTCCTGCTGATCGTCATGCTGGGCTCGCTGAAGCCCGACACATGGCAGCTCTTCTTCACAGGATCGGCCATAGCCATCGTCATCGCCACAACGCTGACGATCCTCATCCCGCGTCTCTACCCCTGGCAGATGCACGGCGCATCAGCGGATGGGTGACACGACCCTTTGAGCCGCCTCAGGCGACCGTCAGCTTCTGCAACTGCACGAGTTCGCCGATACCCTTCTTTGCCAGTGCCATCAGGTTGTCGAAACTGTCCTGGCTGAACGGCACCGTCTCCGCCGTGCCCTGCACCTCGACGAGGCCGCCCGATCCGGTCATGACGAAGTTCGCGTCGGCATCCGCGTTGGAATCTTCCGCATAGTCGAGGTCCAGCACCGCATGGCCGTTGTAGAGACCACACGAGATTGCGGCCACCTGGTCGCGCAGAACGCCGTCCTTCACCATCTCACGCAGACGCATCCACTGGATGCAGTCGTGGAGCGCTACCCACGCGCCGGTGATTGCCGCAGTGCGCGTGCCGCCGTCGGCCTGGATCACGTCGCAGTCGACGGTGATCTGCCGCTCGCCGAGCTTGGGCAAGTCGACGACCGCGCGCAGCGCCCGCCCGATCAGCCGCTGGATTTCCTGTGTCCGCCCTGACGGACTGCCGCGCGTTACTTCGCGTCGCGTTCGCTCGCTCGTTGCCCGCGGCAGCATGGCGTATTCTGCCGTCACCCATCCGCGTTGCTGACCTTTGAGCCAGGGCGGCACCCTCTCCTCAAGGCTTGCCGTGCACAGCACGTGCGTGTTGCCGAACTTGATGAAGCATGAACCCTCCGCATGCAAAGACACGGCGCGCTCGATGGAGACGCGGCGTAGCTCGTCGGGCTGGCGTTTGGATGGGCGCATGGATCACCGAAGGTTGGGGCTAGAGGACCGTCCCCCGGACAATCCGGCCGCGGGGGTGCGGCGCAAGCTAGAAGAGGTAGCCCGCCCGTTCAACTCGAAAAGACCCGATCCGGATGATCGGCACGTGAGAACCTGCACACGGGACATCGATTTGACCGGCCGGCATGCCGCTGACTAAAGTCTGACGGTTGGCCGTAGTCCGCATTCGAACTGCCGCCGCCGCGTTACTCTCAACCGCCATTCTGGATCCGCAAGAGCGATGGCAATGTCGACCGAAGGCGTGACGTCGCTTGACGTCCTCAACGATCGTTCGCGCGCCATTCTGCGCCAGATCGTCGAAAGCTACCTGGCGACCGGCGAGCCCGTCGGATCGCGCAACTTGTCGCGCGTCCTGCCGATGACGCTGTCGCCGGCGTCGATCCGCAATGTCATGTCGGATCTCGAAGAGCTGGGTCTCATCTACGCTCCCCATACCTCGGCGGGCCGCTTGCCGACGCAGTCGGGCCTGAGAATGTTCGTGGACGGTCTCCTTGAAATCGGTGACCTGTCGACCGAAGAACGACAACGAATCGAAAGTCAGATTGCCGGCCGACCGCAAACGAGCTTCGACAAGGTGCTCGCCGAAGCCGGCAACATGATCTCCGGGCTGTCCCACTGCGCCGGCGTCGTACTGGCGGACAAACAGGTGCGACGCCTCAAGCAGATCGATCTCGTCCTGCTCGAGCCGACCAAGGCGCTCGTCATCCTGGTGTCGGAGGACCAGGAGATCGAAAATCGCATTCTGACACTGCCGCCAGGCCTGCCGCCCTCCGCACTCACAGAAGCGGCCAACTTCATCAACGCGCATATCCGTGGCCTCACCATCACCGAGGCGCGCGATCAAATCGACAAGCAGTTGAATGCGGCCCGCGCTGAACTCGACGCACTCACCAAGAAGGTCATTCGACTGGGGCTGGCCGAATGGTCGGGCACGCTGGACAACCGCAAGAGCCTGATCGTGCGCGGCCAGTCGAATCTGCTCAAGGACCTCAGTGCCGCCGAGGACCTGGAGCGCATCCGCCAGCTCTTCAACGATCTGGAGTCGAAGCAGGAGGTCGTCGAGCTTCTCGAGCTGGCTGAAAAAGCCGACGGAGTGAAGATTTTCATCGGCTCGGAGAACAAGCTGTTCTCTTTGTCGGGTTCTTCTCTCGTGGTGGCACCCTTCCACGACAAATCGAGCAAGGTGATCGGGATTCTGGGTGTCATCGGCCCCACGCGCATCAATTATGCGCGGATCATTCCGATGGTCGACTACACAGCAAAGATCGTCGGAAAGCTGTTGTCGCGCTGACCGACCGCGCCCCGCGACTTGATTTTTTGGCCAATGCGGCTGATATGCGGAGCCTTGAAGCTGCGCCCCATAGCGCCACGACGTTGCCATCACGGTTGAATGTGGCCCAGAGCCGCGTTGGGGGCGGCAGCTCTGGTTTGAGCCACCAAGTTTCGGAGAGATCATGTCCGACCACAATCCGTCCCGCCCCAATGGCCAGGCCGAGGGTGGATCGGCAGGCGACGCCCCCCGTTCGACAAGCGAGACGAGCGCTGCCGAGACGCGGCAACCTGACGCGAGTGCCGAACCCAAGCCTGCCGCAGCAGAAGCGCCCGAAGCGCAGCCCGAACCTGAGGCGCCCGATGAGGCGATGGACTTTGCGCCTGGAGCCGATGCCGCCGCCGACATCGGCGCGGTGCTCGCCGCTGAGGTTGAGACGCTTCAGGCACAGATCGCCGACCTGACCAACCGCCTGCTGCGCGCCCATGCCGATCTCGACAATCTGAGGAAACGCGCCGAACGCGAGAAGCAGGAGACCGCGCGTTATGCCATTTCCAACTTCGCCAAGGATACGGTGGGTCTCGTCGACAACTTCGAGCGCGCGATGCAGGCTGTCGATGCCAAGGCCATCGAGAACGATACGCATTTGAAGGCGTTGCTCGAAGGCGTCGCCATGACCGAGCGCGAATTCCTCAATGTGCTGGAGCGCCACGGCGTGCGGCGCGTAACGCCGAAGGGACAGCCGTTCGATCCGCGCCTGCACCAGGCGGTGATGGAGCGGCAGGACCCTAATGTCGCGAATGGCACGGTCGTGGAGGTCTTCCAGTCGGGCTACACGATCGAAGAGCGTTGCCTGCGGCCGGCGATGGTCGTTGTCGCGCGTGGTGGTGGAAAGGCGCAGGCCACTCCGCCGAAGGCCGACGCTGCCGCGGCCGACACGGGAACTGGCGCCGGCACCGAGAGTTCTGAAACAAAGGCAAAGGCCGCTGAAGCGCCGAATGATGCGGATGCCGCGCCGTCCGATGCGAACAAGACAGACGGTCCGACCTGATGCCGGCGCTTGCGCACGTGGCGACGCGTGCGCCACGGTCGATCGTGCTGGGTTCCTGAAACGCGCGCGCGAGTGATCCGTTTCGCTGCTTGGCTTTGCTCAGCGCAACCGTGTTGCGAAGCGACGCTCTGCGCAATGCGTGCCTGGCTCGGGCGCGCACGAATAGAAAGAATAGAGCACCGCATCAGCACGACCGACCAAATTTTCAGCCGGTACCAGCCCCATGTCGGCAAACCGGCTGTCATTGGAGTTGTCGCGGTTGTCTCCCATCATGAAATAGTGCCCGGCTGGTACCGTCGTCTCCGCCATCGACCCGTGCCGAACGCGGTGCGTGTATTCCAGCGTCGGGTACGAGCGACCTCCCGGCAGCGTTTCCTTGTACCGGTTCACCTCGACAACGCGCCCTTCATGCTCGCGGAACCGATACGTGCTCTCGAGCGTCCGCTCCAGCGGCTTACCATTGAGGATGACGTTTCCGTTCTCGACGGCAATGCGATCACCGGGCATGCCGATCAGCCGCTTGATCATCCGGTCGGTGCGCTTGGGATGCACGAATACGATGATGTCTCCTCGCTCGGGCTCGCCAGCAAGTACCCGCCCTTTGAAAACGTTCTCAGGCAGCGACATGTCGAGCGGCAATGAATGGCGCGAATAGCCATAGGCGAATTTGTTCACTGTCAACCGATCGCCCACCTCGAGCGTCGGCACCATGCTCTCGGAGGGGATGTGATAGGTGGCGTACGCTGCGGTCTGGAAGGCAAAAGCAAGCGCCAGCGCCGCAACGATGCTGTAGACCATATCCTTCATCGCTCTGATCCTGTTTTGCCGCTCGCCCGCCGGGTCATGAGGCCTCGAATTCAGCTGGCCACTCACCATGATCTACATGATCCGGCTTTTTTTGTGCCAGTTTGAACAAAGGAGTGCACCGGACGACAGGGCAACACAAGCCATTACAGCGCGAGACAGGCAAGATGAGTTCAACCTGCAGCTTACGATGTCGTGTACTGAATCCATGGGCGTAGCGCCGCCCCGTGGTTCGGTCGGTTACCTGGGCCACCTCGCGACGAGACCGCATCTCTTCGGCTGAAGTGCAGAGCGCGGACGCGCCGAAGCCCCCGTGACTTGGCCGGGTCAAAGATTTGGACCGCGCCGCAAACTTTGCTGCGCGGTCCGCGATTCGTCAGTCCTGGGCAACAGAACGGGGCTGCCACAACGTCAATCAACTATGGCGCGACGCCACGCTTGCCCGGTTGCCGTCGTACTCGCGCAGGATTCGCTCGGCCTTGGCGCTTTCCAACTTGTGCACCAGGTTCTCCGCCTCGTGCTGGTCGCGTAGTGCTTTCGACAGTGTGAAGCATGAGCCGACGAGGAAGAACGTGCCGAGCATGAAAAAGCCCTTCATCCAGACTTCGCCGGGAATGGCCAGAACACCCAGCACCATCATGCCGAGCGAAACGGCGAACGAGGCATAGGCGTAAAGACGCCAGGCTTTGGAATCTGCGTGCATGGTCGTGTCTCCTTGATCTGATGTGGTTTGTCAGCGGGGATGTGGTTCGGCAGGATCGGGCGTCTCTCCGGTCCGTGACGCGCTCACGGCGTCGTGGAGGATGTGCCTGACGTTGCGCGTCGCGCCTTCAGCCGATCGAGCACCGATCGCGGATCGGTCGCAGGTATGCGTGGCCCCATCGACGCACCGGGCGTCTTGAGGCTCGGATCACGCTCCACCCGCTCCATCGCCTCAGCAAAATCACGCTGCTCACTCTGGCGCACTCGAATGCGCTCCAGCGTCCGCCGGGCCTCCTGAATGGCACTGTCGGAAACGCCGGCCGCACTCAGCGAGCGCCGGTTGGCGCGGTCGACCGCCGCTGCCGCCTTTGCCGTTGCCAGGCCGCGGCGCAATTCGCCCAACAGCCGCGCATTGCTTTCCAGCGAGCGGCGGATGCGATGTGCGGCTTCCGCGCAATCACGCGCCGCCAGCTCGTGCGCCCTCAAATCGTCGGTGAGTCCGGCAATCCGCTCCGAGATCATCGTCGCCTCCGCCTCGCCGCCGGCTTCAAGGGCCGCCATCGCGGCCGCTTCCTCCTCGGCCATGCGCAACCCCATCTCGGCTGTCAACCGGCGCTCGCCCGCCTCCTCCGCCAGCACCATGGCAAGGTCGCGCTTGCCGGCCTCGAACGCGGCATTCGCCTCGCGGATGCGCTGCTCCAAGAGCCGGGTTGCATTGGCATCGAAGATCGCCTCCTCGACCTCCGATACCTGGGCGCGAAATAACGTTGTGATCGTCTTGAGCATGTGGTGGTCCTCCTGGCTGACGTGAGGGCGCCGCGCCCGGGTGGAGAGAGGCTCCTGCCGTGGCAATACCGAGCAGATCCCGGGGGCGAACTGCGGCTCTGCCAAGCCGGGCCATCCCCACCCTTGCCCGACGCCCTCACACAAATTGAACTTCGTACAGTTTTGAATGTAGCACATTTTGAACATCGTTCAAGATGTGGTGAGCCGCGCGTGGTGGCGAACAGGCGACAGGGTTAATGATGGGCTGACGGCGCGTGCACGTTGCAGACCGGCCTGCCCCGAAGGCCTCAACTGTTCCAGGATTTTATGGGCGCCAGTTCCGATCTGTGCGGCCGTACCGCCGGCGTCGCCGCGCTCGAGATCGGGGCAATCGAAACCGTCACCGCCGACATGGTCATCAGCGATGCCGAGACGAGGCGGCTGTTCGATATCCCCGGCAGCCATGGCCGCACGGGGATCGGCCGCATGCTGTTCGGTTTGGAGACGAAGCGGGCTATCAACTTTTCAAGCGGCCCCGTGCTCGTGGTCGGGAATGCGTGAGCTGCCGTGCCGCGTGGCTTTCACGGTGCCCATAGCCTTCCGAGCCAGATTGCGTCGGCTCAGCAGCGCGATCGGGCGCCCTCCACCCGAGTTGCTGCTAAAATATAGACGTGCACCAGCGGGGCCGAGGACGCTCCACCAGTACTCACCGAGCTGGCAGGTTCAAAAAAACATCACATCGCGGTGATCGGCCGCCGTTGCACGGGCAAACCTGCTGCTTATATAAGCCGCATCAACGACCGCAGCTCCAGGGGGCCGCGCCCCGACTACTCCCGGAACGGTGTTTCCGGACGGGAGGGGATAACCGGACGCCGTTGCGGGTCCGACCGGCCTGCCGCAAGAAGAGGAATTTGATTCACATGGCAAAAGTCATCGGCATCGACCTCGGTACGACGAACTCGTGTGTTGCCGTCATGGACGGCGGCAAGCCGAAGGTGCTCGAGAACTCGGAGGGTGCCAACACCACCCCGTCGATCGTGGCGTTCACGGAGGATGGCGAGCGCCTCGTCGGCCAGACAGCCAAGAACCAGGCGGTGACCAATCCGCTCAATACGCTGTTTGCGATCAAGCGTCTCATCGGACGCCGCTTCGACGACGAGATGGTCAAGAAGGACCAGGGTCTCGTTCCCTACAAGATCGTCAAGGGTGCCAACGGCGACGCGTGGGTCGAGGCACACGGCAAGCAGTATTCTCCCCAGCAGATTTCTGCCTTCATCCTGCAGAAGATGAAGGAGACGGCAGAAGCCAAGCTCGGCGAGAAGGTGACGCAGGCCGTCATCACCGTCCCTGCCTACTTCAACGACGCCCAGCGCCAGGCCACCAAGGACGCCGGCAAGATCGCCGGGCTCGAAGTGCTGCGCATCATCAACGAGCCGACCGCAGCGGCACTCGCCTATGGCCTTGAGAAGAAGGAGGGCGCCAAGACCATCGCGGTCTACGACCTCGGCGGCGGCACCTTCGACATCTCCGTTCTCGAGATCGGTGACGGCGTTTTCGAGGTTAAGTCGACCAACGGCGATACCTTCCTCGGCGGCGAAGACTTCGACATGAAAATCGTGTCGTACCTGGCCGACGAGTTCAAGAAGGAGCAGGGCCTCGACCTGCGCAACGACAAGCTCGCGCTGCAGCGCCTCAAGGAGGCCGCGGAGCGTGCCAAGAAGGAGCTGTCGTCGTCGACCCAGACCGAGATCAACCTGCCCTACATCACGGCCGATTCTTCCGGTCCGAAGCATCTGACGATGAAGCTCACCCGCGCCAAACTGGAGAGCCTTGTCGATGACCTGATCGAACGGACCAAGGGGCCGTGCATCAGGGCGATCAAGGATGCGGGCATCAAGGCTGCGGACATCGACGAGGTGGTTCTGGTCGGCGGCATGACCCGCATGCCCAAGGTCCAGCAGATCGTCAAAGAGCTGTTCGGCAAAGAGCCCCACAAGGGCGTCAACCCCGACGAGGTCGTCGCCATCGGTGCGGCCATCCAGGGCGGCGTTCTGAAGGGTGAGGTCAAGGACGTCCTCCTGCTCGACGTGACGCCGTTGTCGCTCGGCATCGAGACGCTGGGCGGCGTGTTCACGCGCCTCATCGACCGCAATACGACGATCCCGACCAAGAAGAGCCAGACCTTCTCGACGGCCGAGGACGGCCAGACCGCCGTTACCATCCGCGTCAGCCAGGGCGAGCGCGAGATGGCGGCCGACAACAAGCAGCTCGGCACGTTCGACCTTGTCGGCATCCCGCCGGCGCCGCGCGGCATGCCGCAGATCGAGGTGACGTTCGACATCGACGCCAACGGTATCGTGCACGTCTCCGCGAAGGACAAGGCGACCGGCAAGGAACAGTCGATCCAGATCCGTGCTTCGGGCGGTCTCAGCGATACCGAGATCGAGCGCATGGTGAAGGACGCGGAAGCCCATGCCGCCGAGGACAAGCAGCGCCGCGAGCAGGTGGAGGCGAAGAACCACGCTGAAAGCATGGTCCATCAGCTTGAGAAGCAGCTTGCCGAGCTGAAGGACAACGCGAAGGTCGCCGCGGTCAAGGACGACGTCGAGAAGGAGATCGCTGCCACCAAGGAAGCGATCAATTCCGGCGACACTGCCAAGATCAAGGCAGCCACCGAGACTCTGGCCCAGGCGGCCATGAAGATCGGCGAGGCGATGTATGCGAGCCAAGCGGAAGGTGGCGGGGCCGATGAGGAGGCTTCAGCCTCCGGCTCGGGTACCTCCGGTGGCGACAATGTCGTCGATGCCGACTTCGAAGAGGTCAAGGACGACAATTCAAAGAAGTCGGCGTGAAGTCGGCTTGGAAATGAACCTGGGTCGGGACCTGATGAAAATTCGGGTCCCGACCCTATCGCTGCAAGCGTGTTGCCCTTAACGGCAGCCGTGCACAGCGCAACGACACCTCAAAGCCGCCGCGGCTTCGTCTAATGCACCGTCTTGAAGTTGCTGATGCCGACCTGCCTACGTTCCCGCCGACACGATCGTGATCGAGCGATGCAACCCGGTCCACGCATCTGGCGCACGGTCGCGAGCGACGGTACAAGCCGTAAGGCAGCGCGAGAGCGGCACGGACGCACATGGCAAAGCGTGACTACTATGAAGTCCTGGGACTGAAGCGGAACGCCAGCGAGGCGGATCTCAAGAGTGCATTCCGCAAGCTTGCCAAGGAGCATCATCCCGACAAGAACCCCGGCGACAAGAACGCCGAGCAGCTCTTCAAGGAGATCAACGAGGCCTACGAAACCTTGAAGGATCCGCAAAAGCGTGCCGCCTACGACCAATTCGGCCATGCCGCTTTCGAAGGCGGTCGCGGCCCCGGCGGTCCGGGCGGGTTCGGCCCGGACTTCGCCTCATCGATGTCCGACATCTTCGACGACCTGTTCGGCGAATTCATGGGTGGCCGTCGCGGTGGCGGCGGTCAGCGCCAACGCTCCGGTCGCGAACGCGGGGCAGACCTGCGCTACAACATGGAGATCTCGCTCAGCGACGCCTATACGGGCAAGAATGCCGAGATCGTCGTCCCGACCTCGGTCGCGTGCGAGACATGCTCGGGCACCGGAGCAAAGGCCGGCACCAAGCCAGCAACGTGCCCAACCTGCGCAGGCCACGGCAAGGTGCGTGCCTCACAGGGCTTCTTCACCATCGAGCGCACGTGCCCTGCCTGTCACGGCCGCGGCGAAGTCATACAGGATCCTTGCACGACCTGCTCGGGGTCCGGCCGTGTCACCAAGGAGCGCAAGCTCGCCGTCAACATTCCAGCCGGCGTCGAGGACGGCACACGCATTCGTCTGGCCGGCGAGGGCGAGGCTGGTCTGCGCGGCGGCCCGGCGGGCGATCTCTACATCTTCCTGTCGATCAAGCCGCACGAGTTCTTCCAGCGCGACGGTGCCGACATCTTCTGCAAAGTGCCGATCGCCATGACGACTGCCGCGCTCGGCGGACAGATCGACGTGCCGACCGTCGAAGGCTCGATCACTCGCGTCAAGGTTCCCGAGGGGACTGAAACGGGCAAGCAGTTCCGTCTGCGCGGCAAGGGCATGCCGGTGCTGCGCTCCAAGGTGACCGGCGACATGTACATCCAGGTCGATGTCGAAACGCCCAAGAACCTGACGCGGCGTCAACGCGAGCTGCTCGAGGAGTTCGAAAAGGAAAGCCACAAGGAGACCTCCCCGCACTCCGCTGGCTTTTTTGCCCGCATGAAGGAGTTCTTCGAGGGCAAGGGCTGAGAGCCACACTCACGGACAGCGCCCCCCCTTCAGCACGATCGTCGCATAGATTGCAGAGCCCGCGGGCGCATGGCGGATCGAGGATAGGGCGTCGCGCGGCTGCAATCCCGTCTCCTACTTTCGGTCGGATGACACGATCGTTGACCTGCGTCATGGTCCTTGCGTGCCCCGCACGGAAGCCTCGTGCAGCGCCACGAGCGCGCCAGCAAAAGGACACCGATCATGAACCTTACAATCACTGCGGCCGCGTCCGCTGCCGCAGCTCTGGTTGCAGCCGGCCTTCTCGCCGTTCCCACCTTTGCAATGACGCCAGCCGGCGAAGAAGCGATGACCAAGGCCGGTCACGTGATGTTCGACCACCGCTGCCGCAGCTGCCATGCCGATGATCCCGCCAAGCAGAGCTACGGCCCGAGCCTCATTGGCGTCTTCGGCCGCAAGGCCGCCACCATCGAGGGCTTTGCCTACTCGGATGCCATGAAGTCCTCCGGCATCGTGTGGACCGAGGACGCATTGCGCGCGTGGATCGCAGACAACACCGGCGTGATGCCCGGCACACGCATGAAGCACATGAGCATCACCGAAAAAGCCGAACAGGATTTCATCATCTCTTATCTGAAGTCGCTCAAGTAGCGAGCGCACGTCTGACAGACGCCCAATCGTGACAAGCCCGGCCCGGGACGCAATCCGACGTCCCGGGCCTTTTTGCATTTTCCGGCCGTGCGCGAGGCAAGTCGCGATCGCACGCGGGGCAAGCGTGACCCGGCCGGCGACCCGTTCTATGATCGGCGGCAATATCACCGGATCAATCGGTACTTGGGATCTTGCAGCAACATGTCCTCTGACGTCCGCCTGCTCTTCTTTGCCGGCTCACAGCGCCGGGCATCCTTCAACAAGCGTCTCGCCCGCCTTGGCGTGATGATCGCTGAGGCCAATGGCATCGCCGCGACATTCGCCGATCTCGGCGACTATCCGATGCCGATCTATGATGGCGATCTGGAAGCCGCCGAAGGCCCGCCGGACAATGCCCGGAAGCTCAAGCACCTCCTCAGCCTGCACAACGGCGTCTTTATCGCCTCGCCGGAGTACAATTCCTCGATCCCGCCGCTGTTGAAGAACACGCTCGACTGGGTGAGCCGCGTGCGCGAGGGGGACGAGCTGCCCAACGAGGTCTTCAAGACGCGCGTCTTTGCCTTGGGCTCATCATCGACGGGCGGAATGGGCGGATTGCGCGGCCTCAACACGGTGCGCCAGGTGCTGGAGCTGGGGCTCGGCGCACTCGTCCTACCCGAGCAGTTTGCTGTTCCACGCGCCGCCGATGCGTTCGCGGAAAATGGCCACCTGAAGAACAAGGACTCGCAGGAAACCTTCAAGGCGTTGATCCAGAAGCTTGCCCGAGCCGCCCGTGTGTTGCATGGCTAATGTGGTCGATGTCTCGCAATGCCTTGCGCTCACTTGCGGAGAATGTGAAGGCAATTCGGAGACAGGGCCCAATGTGGCGTCTCGGACGCTTGTGTCTGATCCCGCGGGAAAACCCGCGTTGGTGCATCGAATAGGCCGGAGCGAGCGGTGGCCATGAGTGATGATATCCAGTTGAGAGACCGGCTGATCGTAGCCCTCGACATGCCGACGGTGGAGGAAGCCGCGCGCCTGGTGGCGCAGCTCCAGGACGGCGTGCATTTCTACAAGGTCGGACTGGAGCTGCTGTTCGCCGGCGGCCTCGATTTCGCGCAGCATCTCAAGGCGCATGGCAAGCGCGTGTTCCTCGACATGAAATTGCTCGACATCGGCAACACGGTCGAGCGTGCCGTCGCCAACGCTGCCGATTTCGGCGTCGACTTCCTGACCATTCACGGCCATGACCTCAAGACACTACGCGCCGCCATCGTCGGTCGCGGCAATTCCCCACTGAAGCTGCTCGCCGTCACCGTGCTGACGAACCTGTCCGCAGAGGACATCAAACAGCAGGGTTCGTCGATGACACCCGGCGATCTGGTGCTGCATCGTGCACGGCTCGCCCACGAGGCCGGCTTCGATGGCGTCATTGCCTCAGGACAGGAGGCTGCCCGCATTCGCAAGGCCGTCGGCCCTGACTTCCTCATTGTCACGCCGGGCATCCGCCTGGAGGGCAGCGCGATGGATGATCAGGAGCGCGTCATGACGCCCGAGCACGCGATCCGCGCCGGCGCCGATCATATCGTCGTCGGCCGCCCGATCACCCAGGCGGACGATCCGCGCGCAACTGCGCTCGCCTTCGTCCATCACATTCGCGATGCGCTCTCGCTCAACTGAGCGACGCAGCACATCACGCACGGCCATCAAGCAACGAGAGAGACTGCTACATGCCCAAAGGTTACGTCATCGCCCACGCCACCGTCACGGATGCCGAGAAGTGGGGCCAGTACGTCGCCAAATCGAAAATTGCCCTCGACAAGTACGGCGGCACGCCGATCGTGCGTGGGGGAAAATGCGAGATCGTGGAAGGCAACGGCACACAGCGCAACGTGGTAATCGAGTTTGCCAGCTATGCCGACGCGATTGCCTACGCCACGTCACCTGAATATGCCGAGGCCAAGGCCCTTCGCCAGGGTGCTGGCAGCATCGACATCACCGTGGTGGAAGGCGTGTAATCTGCATCCCAATATGCCTTCGTCGATGACATGACGGGTGCTGCACAGTCTCACGTCCTGAGTTGGTGCGGGTCACATCCGCACCCGGTCAGCTTTGAGACTAGACTACGACGCGCTTCCCTCAGCCTCCACCATCTCACATGATCCAACTCGCGGCTTGGAGTGTGGCTGGTGACGGAGGTTGTGATGAGCAGCGAGTTCTCTGGCAGCTATCCAATCGAAACTCGCAGCGGGGAGATAGAACGCCTCGATATTCAGGGCCGTGCCATGGCCCCGGATGCCGAGCACATGCTCGACCTGATCGGCGTGTGCGATGGCTGGTCCTGTCTCGACATCGGCTGTGGACCTGGCGGCATCACGGGGCTGATGAGCCGGCGCGTCGGAACTGAAGGTCGCGTTGTCGGCTTGGACATGAACGCGGGGTTCCTGGACCATGCGCGCTCTGGCGCTGCTGCCAATACCGAGTTCATCCTCGGCGATGCCTATGGTTCGCAACTTCCTGCGGCTTCCTTTGATCTCGTGCACATGCGCTTCGTGGCCAGTACCGCAGGCGACCCTGAGCGCCTGCTACAGGAAGCCAAGCGGCTTGCCCGGCCAGGAGGAACGATTGCTCTGCAGGAGCCCGACGGCTCCACGCTGAACTGCTATCCTCTGCATCCGAGCTGGGACAAGCTCAAGGCCGCGCTGCTCGGAGCGTTCAGCGGCGTGGGAGCGGACCTGGAGCTTGCCCGAAAGCTCTACCATGTCGTGTGCAAGTCCGGACTGAGCGACGTCCAATACCGACCCTTCATCGTCGGCGTGCGGCCGATGGATGCGATGGTCGACTATCTACCCTCTACGGTCCAATCGCTGCGCGCGACGGTGCTGAAGCTTGGCTTGCTGGACGAGAGCGAATTTCCTGACGTTCTGGCTCAATGCCGGGAGCACCTGGCGCGACCCGGCACCGCATTCACCATGTATACCGTTGCCCAGGTCTGGGGCCGAAACATATAAGGACGCGTTATGGGGTGACGTGGCGATCGCTGACGCTACACCGTCAGGCGCTTATCTGCTCTAAGGTGCGTCCGACGCTAACTCCCGGTCGCCACTGCAGCCTGACGCAACAGCCACCATGCCCCATCGCCCCACACCCGACGACACCCGCGCGCCCTGGCGTGCAGCCGTGCTGACGTTGTTCCCCGAGATGTTCCCGGGGCCCCTCGGGCACTCACTTGCCGGGCAGGCGCTCGAAGCTGGCCTGTGGTCTCTCACCACCCACCAGATCCGCGATCACGGGCTCGGCCGCCACCGCGCCGTCGACGACACACCAGCGGGTGGCGGCGCTGGCATGGTAATGCGCGCAGATGTCATTGCCGCCGCCGTTGATGCGGCACGCGCTGATGTCGGCAATAGCCTGCCGCTGATCTACATGAGCCCGCGCGGAGAACCCTTCACACAGGCCATCGCCCACGAACTTGCGAACGGGCCGGGTGTCATGGTGCTGGCGGGGCGGTTCGAGGGCGTCGACCAGCGCGTCATCGAGGCACGCAACATGCGCGAGATCTCGATCGGCGACTACATCCTCTCGGGTGGCGAACTGGCCGCCATGGTCGTGCTCGACGCGTGTGTCCGTCTCATTCCCGGCGTCATCGGCTCGGCGGAAAGTCTTGCTCACGAAAGCTTCGAGACCGGCCTGCTCGAGCATCCCCTTTATACCAAGCCCCGCGAGTGGGAGGGCCGCTCCATCCCCGAGGTGCTCCTGTCGGGCGACCACAAGCGCATCGCGGAGTGGCAGGAGGCGGAGGCCCGCCGCATCACAACGCTACGCCGCCCGGACCTTCTACGGGGTCGCTGAGCCCCCGATTTCCGCCCTTTTGGCGCACCCACATTCGCTTGCTCGCCCGTCCGAACAGCTTTGCATTTTTCGCATACCATTGGTATTTTGTGCTCCGATTGTGCGCCGCACCAATCACGCGCTGCTGAACAGCGCACCACAGCGCACGATCCGGATCGAAATTGGAAACCGAGTTGGGCAAGGGCTGCGCCGTCCAGAAGGCGGCACGCACGCTCACTGCCCTGGAAGGCCACGCGCCATGGACTGGGACAAGCTCCGCATCTTCCACGCCGCTGCCGAAGCCGGCAGCTTCACTCACGCCGGCGACTCGCTCCACATGAGCCAGTCCGCCGTCAGCCGGCAGGTTTCGGCGCTGGAAAAGGATCTCAAGATCACCCTGTTCCACCGCCACGCCCGCGGCCTGGTCCTCACCGAGCAGGGCGAGATGCTCTATCGCACCGTCGCAGAGGTGATGACCAAGTTGCATACGGTCGAGACGCTGCTCGCCGACACCACCACCAAGCCCTCCGGCGATCTGCGCGTTACCGCCGCCATCGGCCTTGGCACGGTCTGGGTCACGCAGCGGCTGCGCGAGTTCCTCGAACTCTACCCGGAGGTGCGCATCGATCTCAATCTGAGCGACGAGCAGGTCGACCTGTCGATGCGTGCCGCCGACGTGGCGCTTTGGACGCGCGAGCCCGAACAGGCAGACCTTATCCGCCGGCCGTTGTTCTCGATGAAGGTGCGTGCCTACGCCTCGACCCAATACATCCGCCGTTATGGTGCCCCGGCCAACGTGAACGCACTCGACGAGCACCGCATCGTCTCCTATTCCGGCGTCCCTTCCCAGCATCTGGCCGCCATTACCTGGATCGAGACGGTAGGTCGAGAAGGCCAGCCGTCCCGCGTGCCGGTTTTCCGCGCCAACTCCGTGGTTGCTCTGAAATATGCCGTCCGTTCGGGCATCGGCATCGGCATGATCCCCGACTACATGGTCGAGGAGGAATCTGACCTCGTCACGGTGCTGACCGAAATCGACCCGCCGACGCTGCCGATCCTGTTCGTCTACCCCGAAGAGCTGAAGACCTCCAAGAAAGTGCAGGTGCTGCGCGACTTCCTGATCTCCAAGGCCCGGCAGGTGAAGATCTGAGACGGTTCTGGGGCGGTCCAGCCGCAACACCTTCGAGAACGCGGGAGTATGCCCGCCATGGTTTCTGCAGCCTCTCCAACCCGGCCATCCGGCATTTGCGCGAGCCCCGCCAAATCGCTATCTAGGGGCTGCGGCAGGCCATGTTATCCGGGCGCGATCGGCCGCGACCGGATTGGCAAGTCCTGGCTCGAATTCGAGTCCATCCCGACAACCTTGCACCACGGCGAGCGATATGACCAAAACCGCGCCTACCACGCTTTATGACAAGATCTTCGAAGACCACATCGTCGATCGCCAGCCGGACGGCACCTGCCTCCTCTACATCGACCGCCATCTCGTCCACGAGGTGACGAGCCCGCAGGCGTTCGAGGGATTGCGGATGGCCAACCGCAAGGTGCGCGCGCCCGAAAAGACGCTCGCCGTCGTCGACCACAACGTACCGACCACCGACCGGTCCCACGGCATCGCCGATGACGACAGCCGCATCCAGGTCGAGACGCTCGCCAAGAACGCGAAGGATTTCGGCATCGAGTATTACAATGAACTCGATGCGCGCCAGGGTATCGTCCACGTCGTCGGCCCCGAGCAGGGTTTCACGCTGCCCGGCACCACCATCGTCTGCGGTGATAGCCACACCTCGACGCACGGTGCCTTCGGCGCGCTGGCGCACGGCATCGGCACGAGCGAGGTCGAGCACGTGCTCGCCACCCAGACGCTGGTGCAGAAGAAAGCCAAGAACATGCTTGTGCAGGTGGGCGGTAAGCCACCGCACGGCGTTGGCGCCAAGGACATCATCCTTGCCATCATCGGCGAGATCGGCACTGCGGGTGGCACCGGTCACGTCATCGAGTATGCCGGCGAAGCGATCCGCGACCTCACCATGGAAGGCCGCATGACGGTCTGCAACATGTCGATCGAGGGTGGCGCGCGCGCCGGCATGATCGCACCCGACGAAAAGACCTACGCGTTCATCGAGGGCAAGCCCAAGGCGCCCAAGGGTGCCGCCTGGGACATGGCGATGTCGTACTGGCAGACGCTCAAGACCGACGAAGGCGCGCATTTCGATTCCGTCGTCAAGCTCGATGCCGCTAAGCTGCCGCCGATCGTGACGTGGGGCACCTCGCCGGAGGACGTCGCCGCTATCACAGGTATCGTCCCCGACCCGTCGCAGGTAGAGAACGAGAACAAGCGTGCCTCGATGGCCCGCGCGCTCGACTATATGGGCCTCGCCGCCGGCACGCGCATCACCGACATCCCTCTCGACGTCGTGTGGATCGGCTCGTGCACCAACGGCCGCATCGAGGACTTGCGCACGGTGGCAAAGATCGTCGAAGGCAAGAAGATCTCATCACGCCTCGCCTACGCCATGGTCGTGCCGGGCTCGGGCCTCGTCAAACAGCAGGCGGAAGCGGAAGGCCTCGACAAGATCTTCAAGGCCGCCGGTTTCGAGTGGCGCGAGCCCGGCTGTTCGATGTGCCTCGGCATGAACCCCGACCAGTTGAAGCCCGGCCAGCGCTGCGCCTCCACCTCGAACCGCAACTTCGAAGGCCGCCAGGGCTACAAGGGCCGCACGCATCTGGTCTCCCCGGCCATGGCCGCCGCCGCCGCGCTCGAAGGCCACTTCGTCGACATCAGGGAGTATCCGGGGGCCTGAGGCCTCTGCTGCAAGGTTTGCTAGAGCAGGTCCGATTTTGGTGGAATCACTTCCACGATCGTGGCCTGCTTTGAGATCTTGTTTGAGAGACTGATTCACGCCTTCGATGGAAGCCCAAGCGTTTCCATCTCAGACGATCAGGCTCTTGTAGCACGCGCTCCGGTCGTCGAAGCGGCGGGCCGATGGCCACGCTTCGGCGTGAAACGGCGGCGCCCCAAAATAAGAGGGCGAGCCAACCCGCTCGCCCTATTTCGTTGTCCCTGACCTCTTATTTGTCATCCTCGGGCTTGTCCCGAGGACCCAGACATCAACATCGGAATGCCTCTGCGACCAAGGCACCGCAGGAGCAACGCTTACGGCTACGCCGCAGCAGCACCCTGGATGGTCGGGACGAGCCCGACCATGACAACGTTGCTTTTGACCTCACACCCTTGGCACGCTGCCGGATCGCTACGGGCGACCGCCCATACCGCCGAACATGACGTGCCGGAATGTCTGCGCGATCTGCTCGGCCGTGCGAATGACGATCTGCGCGGCCTCGGGAGCGAATGCCTCATGCGCCACCGGACGGAACAGCCCGAGCCAGATGGCGAAGTCGCCGTCCACCACCTCGCTCAGCGCGACATGCTTGGGCATGGGTCGACCATTGAAACGCCCTGTCCCCAGCAACATTGTCGACCAGAAATCCTTCATCTTTGCGAGATGCGCCGGCTTATCGGCAATGCGCCCGGAGAAGATCGGACCAAGGCGCTCGTCCGCCCAGACCTTGTCGTAGAATGTCTCGACCAGATTGGAGATCTGCTGTTCGGTGATCGACTCGTGTGCCACCGGGCGCATGGCGTCCGGCCCTGTGCTCTTCGGTTGGCCGCCGCCGTTCTGCGCATCGCTCATTTCCGTATCTCCCTGTCACAGGATCGAACTCCCAAATCTGGGATGGTCCAGTGTTGTCCGTGTCTGCTATCCGATAGCGCAAATCCGCCGAGATCGTCAGACTGCAAACCGCCGCACGTCCGACGTCACGGCGCAGGCCGGTTCGGCATCATTCCGACGGGCAGAAATGTCGCTACAGACGGACTATAATAGGCCCATGTCCACGCCACCCGACACCAGCGACGCGAACAGCAACCTCCGGCCCGGCTTCGAGAGAACGCGCGCGTGGCTGTTCGATCTCGACAACACTCTCTATCCCGCCGACTGCAATCTGTTCGCCCAGGTCGATCACCGCATGGGCGAGTTCATCGAGCGTTACCTGGGCATTCCCTACACGCACGCTCGCTACCTGCAGAAGGACTACTATCGCCGATATGGCACGACGCTCGCCGGTCTCATGATCGAGCACAAAATGGAGCCGACCGCCTTTCTCGAATACGTCCACGACATCGACCTGTCGCCGGTGCCCGAGCATCCCGAACTCGCCGCGGCAATCGCCGCTCTGCCCGGCCGCAAGCTCATTTTCACCGCCGGATCGCGCCGACATGCCGAGAACGTCGCCGGCAAGCTCGGCGTGCTGCACCTGTTCGAGGACATCTGCGACATCGTCACCACGGGATTCATTCCGAAGGAACAGCACGAGGCCTATGACCGCATGATCGGCGCGCATGGCGTGACGCCCACCGAGGCCGCCATGTTCGAGGATATGCCGCACAATCTCGTCGCCGCGCACGATCTCGGTATGACGACGGTGCTCGTGCATTCGAACTATATGGACCATCCGGCCCAGGCGCGGATCAGGACCTGGACGCACCCGCCCGTGCACGTCCACCATATGACAGAGGATCTGGCAGGGTTCCTCAGATCCCTCGCACCCGATGCTGTTCCGGGCTGAGGAACACTTGGGCACACGCGGGGTCTCGTCCACTGGATTTTGACGTGCCGCAATGGCGCTCGTGTTGCCCTGCGTCCATCATGGGATGGCACTTCGCCTAACCATTGCCGCTTGCGAACCGCACTCGCACCGCACCCGCCCTGCCGACACATGCTCTGGGAAAATGATGACGAGCGGCTTTTTCTACTTCCTGCGCCTTGTGCTCGGCACACTGCGCGATCTTGCGCCGATCGTCATCATCATCGCGTTCTTCCAGATCGTCGTTCTGCGCCAGCCGTTTCCCGATCTCGGCAGTGTCGTCGTCGGCCTCGTGTTCGTCATGCTGGGTCTTGCGCTTTTCATCCAGGGGCTTGAGATGGCGCTCTTTCCGCTCGGAGAATCGCTGGCCGGCGCGTTTGCCCGCAAGGGCAGCCTGTTCTGGTTGATGCTGTTCTCCTTCGGACTTGGTTTCGGCACCACGGTCGCCGAACCGGCGCTGATCGCCGTTTCCGCGGAGGCCGCCCGCACCATGGCGGCTGCCGGCGCCATTGCCGGTGACGCCGCCGTCACCGCCACCTATGCACTGATGCTGCGCTACACCGTGGCCGTCTCGGTCGGCGTCTCCATCATGATCGGCGTTCTGCGCATCCTGAAAGGATGGCCGATCCACTGGCTCATCATCGGCGGCTACGTCATCGTCGTCGCGCTCACCGCCATCTCGCCGCCCGAGATCATCGGCATCGCCTACGATTCCGGTGGCGTCACGACGTCGACCATTACGGTGCCACTCGTCACCGCGCTTGGCATCGGCCTCGCTACAGTGATCCGTGGCCGCAGTCCGCTTGTCGACGGTTTCGGGCTCATTGCCTTCGCCTCGCTCGCCCCGATCATTTTCGTCCTGCTGTTCGGGATCTTCTCATGACAGGCACCATCTGGCACACGCTCGATCTTGCGCGGCAGGCTTTCACCAGCACCCTTCTCGACGTGCTGCCGATCGCAGCGGTCCTCGTTCTGTTCCAGACCATCGTGCTGCGCCAGCCCATTCCCAATCTCGGCCGCGTCCTGATCGGCGTCGTCTACGTCATCATCGGCCTGTCCTTTTTCCTTGTTGGTCTTGAGGAAGCGTTGTTTCCGCTCGGCAAGTCCATGGCCCGCCAGTTGACCGATCCGGCCTTTCTCGTCGGCCCCGGCGCCACCACGACCGCGGCGCTCGGGTGGGCGGACTACTACTGGATCTACCTGTTTGCTTTCGCTGTCGGCTTCGCCACCACCATCGCAGAACCCTCGCTCATCGCCGTCGCCATCAAGGCGCGCGACGTATCAGGCGGTACGCTCGGCGCTACCGGCCTGCGCGTCGCCGTCGCGATCGGCGTCGCCTTGAGTCTTGCCGTCGGTGCGTTCCGCATCGTCACCGGCACACCACTCTTTCTCTATATGATCGTCGGTTACGCTCTCGTCATTGTTCAGACGATGTATGCTCCGCGCTCCATCGTGCCGCTCGCCTACGATTCCGGTGGCGTCACCACTTCGACCGTCACAGTGCCGCTCGTCGCAGCGCTCGGGCTCGGCCTCGCCTCGACCGTCCCCGGCCGCAGCCCCCTGCTCGACGGCTTCGGGCTGATCGCGCTGGCGAGCCTCTTTCCGATGATCACCGTCATGGGATACGCCCAGCTCACGCAATGGTGGACCGCCGCGCCAATCGCCGGGCGCCACGCCGCCTCCCGCCCCAGAGAAACCAAGACCGGAGCAGACCGATGAAGTTCAAGCTCATCATCGTCATGATCGACGAAGACAAGTCCGACATGGTCGTGGAGACGGCGCGCGAAGCTGGCGCGACGGGATGCACTGTCATCACCAGCGCGCGCGGCGAGGGGTTGCAGCCGGCCAAGACGTTCCTCGGCCTGACGCTGGAGGGGCAACGCGACATTGTCATGCTGATCGTTGAGGAGCATCTGAGCCGGGCCATCCTTGAGGCCATCGCCCGGAAGGGACGCTTCGACGAGGAGGTCGGCGCCGGCCTCGCCTTCCAGGTCGACATCGAGGATGCGATCGGCATGGGATCGCAGATCACAAAAATCCGCACTGAAATCGGAGACAAGCTATGAGCGAGAAGAGCCCGACGCGCGTTACCGACGTCATGACGCCCGACCCGACGCTGATCGACGGGCTTGCCACGATCCGACAGGCGCTCAACACGATGAAGGACAAGGGGCTCAGCTCGCTCGTCATCGACCGGCGCGACCACGACGACGAGTACGGCCTCATCACCGTGCGCGACATTGCCGAGAAGGTGATCGGCCAGAATCGTTCACCTGACCGCGTCAGCGTCTACGAGGTCATGACCAAGCCGGTGCTGACGCTGGAAGGGCGCATGGTGCTCCGCTATGCCGTGCGGCTGTTGACGCGCCTTCAGTCAGGCCGTGCGCTCGTCATCGACAAGAGCGAACTCAAGGGCATCGTCACCTTGCGCGACATGACGCTCCGCTACGTCAGCGACGAGGATGCCGCGGACTAATCCGAAGCGTCATGCCGCTTCAAGCCGGCGTGTCGAGTTCGGCCAGCAAGCGCCGAAGATCGAGCCGCTCCGTCGTCATGGCGAGCGAGCCGTCATCCGCGCGTGGCCACTCCTGTTGTGGCCGGTCACGATAAAGTTCAATGCCATTGCCGTCCGGATCGGACAGGTAGACGGCCTCGCTCACTCCATGGTCGCTTGCCCCTTGGAGCGAAACTCCCGCTGTGATCACGCGCGAAACGGCCTCCGCCAGCGCGCGCCGCGACGGATAGACGATCGCCACGTGGAACAGTCCCGTCGTCCCGCGCGGTGCAGGCAGCCCGCCCTTGCTCGTCCACGTGTTGAGCCCGATGTGGTGATGATATCCGCCCGCGGCGACAAAGGCGGCATCCGACCCGTAGCGCTGCGTCAGGGTGAACCCCAGAACGTTGCAGTAGAAGTCGATCGATCGCTCCAGATCCGACACCTTGAGATGGACGTGCCCAATGCGTGCGCCCGGATCGATCAATGCGTCCGCTCCCGGCCCGCCCTCGCCAGAATGGCTTTCCATTTCCCGTTCTCCTGCACAATAAATCGCGCCCGCCCGTCAACCGCGCCCTTCGAACGGCATCTCGGTCGCCTTGATCGTCATCGACAACACATTCGTGTCGAGTGGAAGGCTTGCCATGTAAAGCACTGCGCTTGCCACGTGCGAAACGTCCATGCGCGGCTCCACCTTGCGCGTCCCATCGGCCTGCAGGGCGCCGTGACCGCGCGCCATCGGTTCCGTCATCACCGTCATCGCATTGCCGATATCGATCTGGCCGCAGGCGATGTCATGTCCGCGTCCGTCGAGCGCAATCGACTTCGTGAGGCCGGTGATCGCATGCTTCGTCGTCGTGTAGGACGCCGACAGCGGCCGCGGCACATGCGCCGAGATCGACCCGTTGTTGATGATGCGTCCGCCCTTTGGCGTCTGCTTTTTCATGATCCGGATGGCCTCCTGGCAGCACAGAAATACACCCGTCAGATTGACGTCGACCACCTGTCGCCATGTCTCCACGGGCAGATCCTCGAGCGGCACCGGTGGCGCGAATATGCCGGCGTTGTTGAACAGCACATCGACGCGCCCAAATGCCTGCACCGTCGCCTTGAACAGGCTCTTCACCTGCAGCGCATCGGCGACATCGCACGCCTGTGCGAGCATCTCTCCGCCGCCTGCGACCGCCAGCGCCTTGGTGGCTTCGAGTTCGGCTATGCGACGGCCGGCCAGCGACACGTTGTAGCCGTCCGCCTGGAACGCCAGTGCAACCGCCCTGCCGATCCCCGAACCTGCTCCGGTCACGACCGCGACCTTGCCTGCGCTGCTGCCCGCCATGCCAACCTCACCCTGCTGTGTCATGCGCCACCGTCGACGCGACGCACGCTATCACGCGCCGTCCCCCTCGCAAGTACAAGTTCCCGCTAGTGGTGCTGCGGTCCTGACGCTCACGCTGAGGCCATGTCATGGCGCCAAAGCTTCGAAGATATCCGCGTCGAGCACGCCACCCGATGACACAATGCGCAGAAGGGATTGGGGATCGTCGGCCGGCATGCCGCGGCTCAAGCCGGCATAGAAAGCATCGTCGAATGCGCCACCGCCGACCGGGCAATATTCGATTACGCGCCCGCCAGCCTTGACCCGCTCCACCGGAGCCATGGCCAGGAGCCTTACGCGATCAACCAGCAAGCATCGCTGCGCGTCTTTGCGCCGACCCAATCCCAGACGCGCGAGCAGACCGGAAGGCTTCGCGCCCAGAGTCACAAGCACGTGACTGGCCTCATTGGGCATGACTGTCGGGATATCCGGCCCCCACACCGCGAACGTGATCACATCACCCGATCGTGCCGCCCGGCCCCAGCTCACGCGGGGCACAAAGACATCAAGGCCGCGTTGTGCCAGCAGATCCTGCACCTGCTCGATTCTCGAATTCCAGACCCACACGTCGGCAATGCGCTGCGAGGGTGCAATCAACATCCCATGCTGCTCCGCTGCACCCTGTAGCTCAGCCGCACCGGCCGCTTCCGGCGCGTCCAGCCGGAAGATCCGGTATCCTAGACGGTTGCCTGCATTCCATCCCTGCAGAAATCCATCGCGCGTGAATGGCCCCCGACCCATGCCGTCGATCTGATCGTCCTCGATATCGCAATGAAGTGCCTCGACCACCGCGGCGACTTCATCGACCGCCTCGACGCCAAACACATGCGGGCGACAGTAGTTCATGTTGAACAGTATGGAGGCGCTTTCTCGATGCGCGCGCCACTCCACATCATCGGCATATTCGGGCGTTGCCTCTATCTCGGCAGCAATGTCGGCCGCGCTTGCTGGCGGTAAATACGAAAACGAGAAATAGACCCCGGTTGCAGGATTTTCGTAGGCTGCACCACCGTCCCCATCGAGCGTGTAGCGGCGCCGTCCGCCGAAGTAGCGCTCGAAGTCAGCGCGAGACGCCGCCCCGCGCGGAAACAGATAGAGGTCATAGCTCAAGACGCGTCCTTTCCGCCTCAGTCGCTCCGGCGCCAAATCGCGACGGGCAAGTATGCGGGACCATGATCCAGATAGCAAAACGGACGCTCGGTGAGAGCGTCCGTTCCGTTTTCCTGCGGCCATGCCGCCCGGTGAGCGCTTTCGCTTGGCTCAGGCTCTAGCGCGTCGGCACCGGCACTTCGCCACGGTAGTCGTAGAAGCCGCGCTTCGTCTTGCGACCGAGCCAGCCGGCTTCGACGTATTTCACGAGCAGCGGGCATGGGCGATACTTGGAATCGGCAAGACCCTCATAGAGCACCTGCATCACCGAAAGACAGGTGTCCAGACCGATGAAGTCGGCAAGCTCCAGCGGACCCATCGGGTGGTGCGCGCCAAGCTTCATCGCCTTGTCGATCGATTCGACCGTGCCGACGCCTTCATAGAGCGTGTAGACCGCCTCGTTGATCATCGGCAGCAGGATGCGATTGACGATGAATGCCGGGAAGTCCTCGCTCACCGCCGTGCGCTTGTCGAGGCTGTGCACGAAGTCCCTGGCGACGCCGAACGTCTCGTCTTCCGTGGCGATACCGCGGATCAACTCGACGAGTTCCATCAGCGGCACGGGATTCATGAAGTGCATGCCGATGAAATGCTCGGGCCGGTCCGTCGTCGATGCGAGGCGCGTGATCGAGATCGACGAGGTATTGGTGGCGAGAATTGCGTCGCTCTTCAGATATGGGCAAAGATCGGTGAAGATCTTGCGCTTGATGCTCTCGTCCTCGGTTGCCGCCTCGATGACGAGATCACAATCACCGAGTGCGGTGTAGTCCGGGGCAAAGCTGATCCGCTTCATGGTCCGATCGCGATCCCCATCCGCGATCATGCCCTTCGACACCTGCCGACCCAAATTCTTCTCGATCGTGACCAGGGCGCGCTCGACCGCCTCTTTCTTCAGGTCGTTGAGGGCGACGTCATAGCCCGCAAGCGCGATCACATGGGCGATGCCATTGCCCATCTGACCGGCACCGATGATGCCGACCTTCTTAATTCGGCTAACCGTCTTCTTGTCGGTGCCGCTCCCCGAGCCGGCGACCGTTTTGGCCTTCTTCGGCGACTTGACTGCTACGTCCATCTCGTTGGTCCTTCTGTGTCGAACCTTGCTTGTGCGCCAACCCATCGCCCCCATGACGGACCGGCCTGTTTCATTGTGAGCTGGGCCGTGCGGGCAGCTCAGCTCTTGGTCTTCTCCAGCTCGGCCGCGAACTCGGGCAATACCTGGAACAGGTCCGCCACGAGGCCGTAATCGGCAACCTGGAAGATCGGCGCTTCCTCGTCCTTATTGATCGCGACGATGATCTTGGAGTCCTTCATGCCGGCCAAGTGCTGGATCGCACCCGAGATGCCGACCGCGATGTAGAGTTCAGGTGCGACGACCTTGCCGGTCTGCCCAACCTGCATGTCATTTGGCACGAAGCCCGCGTCGACAGCGGCGCGCGAGGCACCGATCGCAGCGCCGAGCTTGTCGGCAACGGGCTCGATCAGCTTGTGGAAGTTCTCACCCGACTGCAGGCCACGCCCGCCGGAAATGATGATCCGAGCCGAGGCGAGGTCAGGCCGGTCCGATTTCGTCAGTTCGGACCCCGTGAAGCTCGAAAGCCCGGCAGCGGACGGCGCGTCGACCGTCTCAACACTAGCACTGCCGCCCTCACCGGCCGCCGCGAATGCCGCTGTGCGTACGGTGATCACCTTTTTCGCTTCTGCCGACTTCACCGTCTGGATCGCGTTACCGGCATAAATCGGACGCTCGAAGGTATCGGCGCTCTTCACCGCCGTGATGTCGGAGATCTGCATCACGTCGAGCAGCGCAGCAACGCGAGGCAGGATGTTCTTTCCCGATGCCGTCGACGGTGCCATCAGAACGTCGTAGCCCGCCATCAGCTTGACGAGCAGCGCCGAGACCTCTTCGGCCAGCGCGTTGCCCAGTTGCGGCGCGTCCGCCAGCAGCACCTTGCCGACACCATCGAGCTTGGCTGCCTGCGTGGCCACCGCCGCAGGCGATGCTCCCGCCACCAGCACGTGGATGTCGCCGCCAATTGCCTGCGCCGCTGTCACTGCCTTTGCCGTCGCGGGATTGAGCGTCGCGTTGTCATGCTCGGCAAGAATGAGAATAGCCATCATAGCACCCCCGCTTCGGTCCTGAGCTTGGCCACGAGGTCGGCAACGCTGCCGACCTTGACACCCGCCTGCCGCTTCGCGGGCTCGGCCGTCGAAAGCACCTGCAGCCGCGGCGTGATATCGACGCCGAGATCCTCGGGCTTCTTGACGTCGAGCGGCTTCTTCTTCGCCTTCATGATGTTGGGCAGAGTTGGATAACGTGGCTCGTTGAGCCGCAAGTCCGTCGTGATCACAGCGGGAAGCTTCAGCGCTACCGTCTCAAGACCACCGTCAACCTCGCGTGTGACAGACACGGTGCCATCGGCGAAGTTCACCTTGGAGGCGAAGGTTCCCTGCGGCCAACCAAGCAGCGCAGCCAACATCTGTCCGGTCTGGTTACAGTCATCATCGATCGCCTGCTTACCGAGAATGACGACGTCCGGTTTCTCCTGCTCCGCGATCGCCTTCAGCATCTTGGCAACGGCGAGTGGTTCTACCGTCGCACCTTCCGGCGTCTCGACGAGGATTGCGCGGTCTGCGCCGATGGCCAGAGCGGTTCGCAACGTATCTTGCGCCTTGGTGGGGCCAACCGACACGGCAACGACTTCGGTCGCGCCGCCCTTCTCCTTGAGCCGAACAGCCTCCTCGACGGCGATCTCGTCGAACGGGTTCATGGACATCTTCACGTTGGCAAGCTCGATTCCCGAGCCGTCGGCCTTCACGCGGATCTTGACGTTGTAGTCAACCACCCGCTTCACCGGCACAAGTATCTTCATCTCCGCAGCGGTCCCCGAGCCTCGAGTCTTGTTGTTGGCAACGCCCGACACCCTCTCCGAGCGTGCGCTCCGGGGGCGAGTCGGGCCACAACCGCGCCGCCGCCAAGTTCCGTGAGGCTACGGAAAAGGCGTCACGAGCCTCTCTTGTGCATCGCAAACAAGATCCGCCGACCAACCCCAGTGCAGCGTCCCAAGCCCGCATGAACCAAGCGCGAGAGAGTTCTTCGCAGTTGCGAAACAGCAGCCTAGGTGCGGGTTTGTGGGAAGTCAATGCAACCGACGGTGGGCACACCATACGGGTGAGGGAAAATGCATTTTCCGTCCGGGCAATGCCTTTGCGGGCACAGGTTCATCCCGCGCTCAAGCCGCGGTCGAAGAGCGGCACGCCCGGCCGCTTGAACACCCCGACGAGAACCGCCCCAGCAATCAGGCCGCCGATATGAGCCCACCAAGCGACCGGCCCCGTCTCCGGCATCAGAACCATGATAATTTGCGTTACAATCCAAACACCTAGCACGATTGCGGCGCTCACCTGCAAAGGCAGGAACTTGAAGGCCAGCACCCACACCCGAACCCTCGGGTGCAGCATCAGGTAGGCGGCGATCACGCCGGCCACAGCACCGCTGGCGCCGATCAGGGGCACACCCGACTGTGGCGCCGTCCAGGCGTGAACCAAGCCGGCAAAAATGCCGCAGAGCAGGTAGAAGATCAGGAATCGCCCATGCCCCATGGCGTCCTCGACGTTGTCGCCGAAAACCCAGAGGAAAATCATGTTGCCAGCCAGATGCAGCACGTCGCCATGGAAGAACATGTAGCTCAGCAGCGTCAGGTTTTCCGGCAGCGCGACCGACTGTATCGGCGCCGGCACCACCAGCCCGAATAGCTCCCCTGGAATGAGCGCGAAGCTCGCAACGACCGCCTCCTGACCGCCCGTCGCCGTCAGCAGGAACGCCACCACGTTTAACGCGATCAAGGCGAACGTGACGTATTGGTGCTGAATGAACTTGAGCGGATTATCGTCCTGTAGCGGCACGAACACGGGCAGAGCCTTCCATGCATGGCAGGTGATAGGGAACGTGCCACGCTGAGGAAGCTGCACGCCGCGGGAGATTTGCACGTCCGGCAGCCTGCGACAACGCCTGCCCGAAAGAGCGCCGGCTTTCAAAACGCGGTCCCGCTGCGACGTCCCATGCTGGTGAGGCGCAGACATTCCAACAATCCGACGGTCGAATTGCTGGACACGAACGCTGTCGCGACAGGCGTGCGCTATTACTCCGCAGCCAGCGCTTCAGGTCTGCGTTCAAACAACGCCATATCGAGGGTCCTCAGGATACCTGCCAGGATCAATAGGTAGCCTGACGTTTCGATCAGTTCTTCAACAGCATGTGGGAATTTGTCGGGGTGGAAAAACTTATCCGTCACGTACGCGCCAATGAAAACCAGCAGCGCTCCAAGCTGTAGCGGCACCGCGTAGGGATGCAGCGACCGGCGCACCATCAAAGGAACGTCTTCGCGCCGCACCCATACGTATGCCATCAGAACCAGTGCTCCCGCGATCAGCAGAATCTCCTGCAACGAGAACTCGCGCGTCAGCCATTCCCACCACCGAGGCCCTGGTATCCTTTTGACCTCGAGCTCGCGCACCATGCCGGTGACCATGGCGATCAGGAATGACACCGAGATGGTTCGGGTCACGCCATGGCTCAGTCGCACCATGAAAATCAGCGTGATCACACACACGGCAAGAATGGCAAGCTGCAGGTTTTCCAGCATGCCGTGCTCGAAAAACAAAACCGGCGAAAATGAATGCTGCTCCGTCCAAAGCCACGCCAGCCAGCATAAATCGCCGATGACCAGCAAAAAGATCAGACGCTCAACGAATACGATCCAGCCAGTGCGTACCGATGGCCCGCCCGCATCGTCCCTCATGGACACACCCGCAGAAAACGCATGCTCGCGCCGGACAAGTTCATCTCCACGCACATAGGGATTGTTCATGCAGAAGTGCATCGCTGGTCATGCACTGGCAAAAATGCGAACGGGCGCGCCGCGCCCTACGCCAAGTCCGTGAATGCTAAACAACGCTCAGATGTAAGATAGCTACAGTTGATAACGGCGTCTACAGGCGGAGGAGTTCCGACGTTCATCGGTTCTGTCCCGGCACCCACAGCACGTCCGCCGCCCCCTTGTCGTTCACATAGCGACCGGCGACGAACAGGAAGTCGGACAACCGGTTGATGTATTGTAGTGCTGCGGCACTGACCGGCTCGCCATCCTGCGCCGCCAATTCGACCATAAGCCGCTCCGCGCGCCGCGAGACCGTGCGCGCCACATGCAGATGCGCCGCCGCCGCCGTTCCTCCCGGCAGCACGAACGATTTGAGCGGCTGCAGCTCGGCGTTGAGAAGGTCGATCTCGTCTTCAAGGCGCTTGACCTGCTGCTCGGTGATCCGCAGCGGCTCATAGCCCAGGTCCTTACCCGTATCGGGAACGCACAGATCAGCGCCGAGATCGAACAGATCGTTCTGAATCCGCAGCAGCATCGCGTCAACGGCACCCTCCGCCGCGTCAAGGTGCAGACGCACCACACCGACCACCGAGTTGGTCTCGTCGACCGTGCCGTAGGCGGCGATCCGTAATGCGTATTTCGCAACGCGCTCGCCTGTGCCGAGCCCCGTCGAACCCTTGTCTCCGGTCCGGGTATAGATCTTGTTGAGCTTGACCATGGTCTCGTTTCGGTCCTCGCCGTGCCGACGCTGCCGCTGCCTTTACGCGGCCTAGGGTCCGGACCCTAAGCCTTCATCAGCAAGTAACCGATGATGATCACAATGGCGAGGAACTGCAGCCCGACGCGCCAGCGCATCAGCTTCTGGCTGAGATTGGCGCTCTTGTTGCGCATCAGCCCCCACAATCCGAGGAGAAGTACGATCAGAACGGAAAAGACCGCAATCGTCGTCAGGTGATAGAGGGCCGTCTGCATGACTATATGCTCGCTCCAGACACGAGTTGTGCGCTTTCACGCCCTGAATAGCCCCGCCGTGACCCGTCGGCAAACGAATAGCGGGAGGCCAAAGCGTGCAGCGACGCCAGGGCCCTGCCAGCCGGATGAGGCAACAGGCTCACACTGACCCGTTCACCCCGGCCCGCAATTGCCTTAATTTTGCGAATCAACTGAGGTGCGCCGGGCACCCCGCAAAAGCGAGACTTCCGCCGCCCCCGAATTAGAGGCACGATTTGAGCCGCTCAACGGCAACACAGAGCTTTGCCCCGCGCCCTAGGCCCGAGGTCTGCCGCCACCCACACGGTGGCGGGGGCGTGATCATGTGCTCCGTGGGCGCGCTCGTGCTGGCCGGGCTTGGTCCTCCCCTGCTCGACGCCGCCCTGTCGCCTCGTTGGGCTGGCTCCGCCTCGCCCATGGTGCTGGCCGCCATGGCGCAGTCTGCCGATCCGGCCGAGACGCGCCGTCGCCTAGAACAGCAGGAGAGCGAGCTGAAGTCGGCGCGGGACCGCGAGCAGACGCTCGCCAAGGATGTCGCCGACATCGACCTGGAGCGCGAACGGTTAAAGGAGCGCCTGGTCGAAACCGCGGCCCTGATCCAGAAGAGCGAATCCAGGATGTCTTCGATCGAGGGCAGGCTGGGCGAGCTTGAGGCGCAGGAAAAGATCGTTCGCGGCTCCCTCAACCAGCGCCATGGCCAGATTGCAAAGCTGCTCGGCGCGCTCCAGCGCATGGGCCGAAATCCACCACCGGTTCTGGTCACACGGCGCTCGGATGCGCTGGAGATGGTGCGCTCGGCGATGCTGTTGTCGGCCGCCTTCCCCGAACTCAGGGGACAAGCGTTGCAGCTCTCAGGGCGGCTCAAGGAACTCGTCCGCGTGTTGGACGAGATCCGCTCGGAGAGCCAGCGCCTGAAGGCTGAGACCGACCGATTGACAGAGGCTCAGACGAAGCTCGCCGGCCTCATGGAGGAACGCAAGAAATCGCTCGATCAGCGTCGTTCGGAACTCGCCGACGTGCGCCGTGCCAGCGCGGAGATCTCGCGTTCGGTGACCGACCTCAACGAGCTGATCGCACGCCTTGATTCCGCAGTTACACAGAACACAGAACTCGGAAAATACCAGAAGGAGATTGCCGCCGCCCCGGCCGCTCCGCAGCCGCCTCCTGCCGCAACGACCGCCCCAAGCGGGCCAATCGTCGTCGTCCCCGACGCGGCCCCCGCCGCCACGGCCCAAGGGGGCGCCAAGCCCACCGAGGTGGCCCTCAACGTGCCCAAGCCCGGTGAGATCGTCGAACTGCGGCCCAGCCACGCAGGCCCTGGCGCCGCGACCGCCGCCCGCATGAAGCCGGCGATCCCCTTCCACAAGACGCGTGGCCGCTTGCCACTGCCGGCCGCGGGCCGCACGGTCCTGAAATTCGGCGAGAAAACGCAATACGGCGGCAATTCCAAAGGAATCGTGCTGGAAACCCGTACCGGCGCCCAGATCACTTCTCCGTGTGATGGATGGGTTGTGTATGCAGGGGAATTCCGCAGCTATGGCCAACTCTTGATCATCAACGCCGGCGGCGGGTATCATATTTTGCTCGCCGGCTTGTCACGGATCGATGTGGAACCGGGACAATTCGTGCTCGCAGCCGAGCCCGTCGGTACCATGAGCGGTACTGCGTCGACGCGCGAGTTGAAAAGCGACAATAACGCCCCAGTTCTCTACGTAGAATTCCGCAAGGAAGGCACCCCCATCGACCCGAACCCATGGTGGGTCAGCGGTCCTGAGAAGGTTCAAGGATGATGCGCAAGACCGACTTCGCATTCTGGACATTTTTGCTGATGACCGGTTTCGCCGGCGCGGCGACGGTCCTCAACGTGTCCCAGACGCATTCGGCGACGACGAAGTCGGAGGGCCTTTATCAGCACCTCGACCTGTTCGGCGACGTTCTGGAGCGGGTTCGCTCCGACTACGTTGAGGAGCCTGACGACGAGAAGTTGATCGAAAGCGCCATCAACGGAATGCTGACTGCGCTCGACCCGCATTCCGCCTATCTCAACCGCAAGCACTTCCAGGACATGCAGGTGCAGACCCGCGGCGAGTTCGGCGGGCTCGGCATCGAGGTCACCATGGAGAGTGGCGTCGTCAAGGTGGTCGCTCCAATCGACGACACTCCAGCCGCCCGCGCCGGTGTGCAGGCCAACGACCTTATCACGCACCTCGACGACAAGCCCGTCAATGGGCTGACGCTCGAGCAGGCGGTCGAGCAGATGCGCGGCGCCGTCAATACGCCGATCACGCTCACCATCATCCGCAAGGGCATCGACGATCCGCTAGAGATCAAGATCGTGCGTGACATCATCCGCATCAATGCAGTGAAGGCACGCCGCGAAGGCGATGTCGCCTATATCAAGGTGTCGACCTTCAACGAGCAGACCCACTCCAACCTCGTGCGCGCCGTGCAGACGCTGGAGAAGGAGATCGGCGACGAGCTCAAGGGCTTCATCATCGATCTGCGCAACAACCCCGGCGGCCTGCTCGATCAGGCGATTGCCGTCTCCGATGATTTCCTGGAGCGCGGCGCCATCGTCTTCACGCGTGGCCGCAATAACGAAGAGACCCAGCGCAACCAGGCACGCCCGGGCGACATCACCGCTGGCAAGAAGGTGATCGTTCTCATCAACGGCGGCTCCGCTTCGGCCTCGGAGATCGTGGCTGGCGCGCTGCAGGACCACAAGCGCGCCACCGTCATCGGCACGCGCTCGTTCGGCAAGGGCTCGGTGCAGACGATCATTCCGCTCGGCGCCAATGGCGCCATCCGCCTGACCACCGCGCGCTACTACACGCCGTCCAACCGTTCGATCCAGGCCAAGGGCATCTCGCCTGACATCCTCGTCGAGCAGGAGCTGCCCGAGGACATGAAGGCGAAGGCGTCCAAGACCAAGGTGCGCGGCGAGGCGAGTCTGCGCGGCCACCTGAAGAACGACAAGGACGAGGACGAGGAAGCTTCAGGTTCGTCGGCTTATGTGCCAAAGGAGCCGGAAAAGGACACCCAGCTCCAGTACGCGCTGAACTTCCTGCGCGGCAAGGTCACCGGTCCGGCGACCGCGCAGCCTGCCACGCCGCCGTCCGAAGCTCAGCCGCAGAAGGCCAACTGACGCAGGAGCCGTGGCGCTCCACGTCAAGATGCCGGATTGAATGCGCGCGCTCGATCATCGGGCGCGCGCAATTCGTTTTGCGCCCCGTAGTAATGCTCTATCGTCGGCAAGAGTGCGTCGCGGTCTGATGGGCTCGGACCGTTGCTCCCGCTTTTTTGGGGCGACGTATCCTCTGCGACGAACGGGTGACCAATTCGTCGGAACATGCTCTCGCGGCACGGCACGGACTGGACGGATGAAATTCGACGGCTTTGAAGCGCACTCGTACTCTGGCGGTGAGGTCACGGTAAACTGCGTCCATGCCGGCAATGGCCCGCCGCTGCTTCTCCTGCACGGCTATCCGCAGACCCATGTCATGTGGCATGCCGTGGCACCGCGCCTCGCCCGTGCTTTTCATGTCGTGTGCGCAGATCTGCGGGGCTATGGCGACAGCGACAAGCCGCACGGGACCGCACCGGACCACGCCGCCTATTCCAAGCGCGCCATGGCCGCCGACATGGCGGGCCTCATGGCGTCACTCGGCTACCCGCAATTCGCCGTCGCCGGCCACGACCGCGGCGCCCGTGTTAGCCATCGCCTCGCCCTCGACCACCCGGCCGCTGTCACGCGTGCGGCGGTTCTCGATATTGCACCCACGCTGCACATGTTCGAGGCGACGGACCAGAGCTTCGCGACCGCCTACTACCATTGGTTCTTCCTGATCCAACCCAACGGCCTTCCCGAGAAGATGATCGGCACCGACCCGGAATGGTATCTGCGTGAGAAACTCAAACGCTGGTCTGCACCTGGGGCTCGTTTTGACCCGAGAGCGATCGCCGAATACGTGCGCTGCTTCTCTAAGGCTGACGCCATCCACGCATCCTGCGAGGACTATCGAGCGGCCGCTACCATCGACCTCGTGCACGACCGCGCCGACCGCGCCTCAGGGCGCAAGGTCGCCTGCCCGCTCCTGGTCCTGTGGGGCGCACATGGCCTCGTCGGTCGTACCTACGACATGCTCGATGTCTGGCGCCGCTATGCCGACGACGTTTCCGGACGCGCCCTTGACTGCGGTCACTTCTTGCCCGAGGAAAGACCAGCCGATGTGGCAACAGAACTCGAACGCTTCTTCGGCGACGGCCAGGCCGCAGCATAGCTCTCCCGACATCAGGACATGACCAAGATCGACATCGACAAGCTCACCTACCGACCGTGTGTCGGCCTCATGGTGCTGAACCGCGATGGGCTGATCTGGCTCGGTCGTCGCTCCGACGCCAAGAGCAAGATCGAAAACGGCACCTGGTGGCAGATGCCGCAAGGCGGGATCGACAAGGGAGAGACCCCACGCGACGCCGCCCGGCGCGAGTTGTTTGAGGAAACGCGCATCCGCTCCGCCGAGATCATCGCCGAGCACCCGCGTTGGCTGAACTATGACCTGCCAACCGAGCTGATCGGCAGCAAATGGGGCGGCAAATACCGTGGCCAGACGCAGAAATGGTTCGCCATGCGCTTCACTGGTGACGACCAGGAGATCGACATTTCGCCACCCGATCACGAGATCGAGTTCGATGCGTGGCGATGGGCCAGACGTTCTGAACTCATGGATCTCATTGTGCCCTTCAAGCGCGAGGTCTATCGCGCTGTGCTCGACGAGCTGGGTCCGCTTGCAACTGACGCGTGAGCTGCGCGCGCCGAGACGGTCGCCCGAAGCTCATTCAGCACCGCCGTCGCTCGCTGCAAACGCGCTGAAGTCTCAGACGATCGCGGCGGTTCTTCATCCCTCTTTCGTGAGCACGCTGTTAGCGTTGAACGGCTGCGCGCGTTAGCTCGAACGCTCCAGAGCATCTTTCGAGACGATGGCATCTGACCGGCATTCGAGGTTTTTGTTTTGCTTTTTTCCGGGGAAACGGGAGAGCCCACCGATTGAGTACGCCCACGGCGGCACGATAGTGTTCTGCGCCCTGCATCGGTAGGGCGTCAAACGCGAGCGCCCCCATGCCGTCTGCCGTGCTGTCCTACGTGCTGCCGATCCTGCTGCTTGTCTTTTCCAACGTCTTCATGACGTTTGCCTGGTACGGCCACCTGAAGTTCACAACGAAACCGCTCATCGTCGTCATCCTGGCGAGCTGGGGCATCGCTTTCATCGAGTACTGTTTCGCAGTGCCTGCCAACCGCATCGGCCACCAAGTCTATTCGACGGCCGAGCTGAAGACGATGCAGGAGGTGATCACCTTCGCGGTCTTCGCAGTCTTCTCGATCTATGTCCTGAACGAGCCGATCACCATCAACCATGTGGTCGGATTTGCGCTGATCGCGCTCGGCGCCTTCTTCGTCTTCAAGGCGCCGCTATAACCGGCTCCCTACCTGCGGCCGCCTAGATGCAACGGCCACCGTCTACTTCGATGCACACGCCGGTGATGAAGTTTGCCGCCGGCTCGGCAAGAAAGAGGGCTGCATTGGCGATGTCGCGTGGCGTCGACATACGCCCCAACGGGATCGTGGCAAGGAACTTGGCGCGGTTCTCCGGCGTGTCGGGCATCCCCATGAACTGCTCCAGCATGCCGGTCTCGCCGATCACGGGGTTGATTGCATTGACGCGGATCTTCCTGGGCGCCAGCTCGGCTGCCATCGATTTTGTCAGCGTGATCACCGCGCCCTTCGATCCATTGTACCAGGTGAGGCCTGGACGCGGCCGCACACCGGCGGTCGAGGCCGTGTTGATGATGGCGCCACCGCCTCGCTTCTCCATCACCGGCACGGCGGCCAGTGTCGTCAGGTAGATCGACTTGACGTTGACGGCGTAGATGCGATCGAATTCTGCCTCGCCGACCGTCATCAGCGACTGGTTCTTGTGCGTGAAACCGGCGTTGTTGACGAGGATGTCGAGCCCGCCGCATACCTCATCGGCGGTTGCGATCAGCTGCTGGACATCGCTGCTCTTGGTGACATCTGCCTCGACTGCCATTGCGCCGCGCCCGAGCGACTGGGCGACATCGGCGGCGGCTGCGCCATTGAGGTCGGCGACGATGACGCGCGCGCCTTCCTCTGCAAAAAGCTCAGCGATACCACGGCCGAATCCGGAGGCTCCGCCGGTGACGATGGCGATCTTTCCATCAAGACGCATGCGGCTCCCCTCTGCTTTTCATCCGCTCAGGACTACGACCTTCTTCGGCATCAGCCGTTATTGTGGGTGGGCATCATGCCTGCTGTACGCTCGGCCACCTCGCGACGGTAAGGGCTTGCCACGTAGCTGCCCAGCAGTTTCACCTCGCTGGAAAAGAACGACAACTCCTCGAGCGCAAGCTGCACTGGCCTCTGCGCCGGATGGCCTTCGATGTCGGCGAAGAACATGGTCGCGTTGAACGTTCCCTCGGTCTGGTAGCTTTCGAGCTTCGTCATATTGACGCCGTTGGTGGCAAACCCGCCGAGCGCCTTGTAGAGCGCAGCCGGCACGTTACGCACGCGGAACAGGAACGTGGTCACGATCGGGCCGTCATCCGGGTCGGCATCGTCGGGCTCGCTTGCCAGGATCACGAAGCGCGTGGTGTTGTGGTCCTCGTCCTCGACATCGCTCTTCAGAATCTTGAGGCCATAGATCTCGGCAGCCAAAGACGAGGCAATCGCTGCCAGCGTCGTGTCGCCGCTCTCGCCCACCATGCGTGCAGAGCCCGCCGTGTCGGCCTCCGGCACCGGCCGCAGCCCGTGCTGGCGCAGCGTGTTGCGGCATTGGCCGAGGGCCTGTGTATGGCTCATCACGCGATTGATAGAGCTAAGCGTCGCGTCAGGCAGCGCCATGAGCTGATGACGAACGCGAAGAAAATGTTCGCCGACGATGTAGAGGGCCGCATCGGGCAACAGATGGTGGATGTCGGCGACACGACCGGCGACCGAGTTTTCGATCGGGATCATCGCATACGCCACATCCCCCTGTTTCACCGCCGCAAGGGCGTCCTCGAACGTCGGGTATGCAATCGGATCGAAGTCCGCGAATGCCTCGCGGCAGGCAATATGGGAGTTTGCACCCGGCTCGCCCTGATAGGCGATGCGGCGCGAACCCTGCTCGTTGACGTGCTCTCGTGTCGGCATGATCTGATGTTGGTCCACAAGTGATCTCGCCCGCCGTGCCGGTCCACCACGATCGATGATGCAGCTGGGGCTTGTGATGGGAAATGGATTGGAGTTCGGTCGTGCGAAGAGGGATTGGCGCAGATCAAACGCCCCGCGCCGCCAGCAGCGCGCGCGCCCGCTCCAGGTCGGCGGGAGTATCGACACCGAGCGGAACGGTGTCAACGATCGACACGTCAATGCGCATTCCTGCCTCCAGCGCCCGCAACTGCTCCAGCCGCTCGCGCCGTTCCAGCGCCGAGGGTGGCAGACCAACGAACCGCTCCAACGCCGCCCGCCTGTAGGCGTAGATGCCGATATGATGGTAGAGTGGCCCTTCTCCATAGGGCGCGGTCGCGCGCGTGAAATAGAGTGCGCGCAACTGGTCTGCTGACTGCAGAGGCGTGCCCACGACCTTCACGACATTGGGGTTGGTCCGCTCTTCCGGCTCCGTGATTTCGGCCCCGAGCGTCGCGATATCGACGGCAGCATCGGCCAGCGGGGCGAGGCAGGCGGTTATGAGCCGGGGCTCGAGCGTCGGCAGATCGCCCTGCAGATTGACGACATACTTATGCTGCCCGTGTGGATCGAGCGCACCAAGCGCCTCGAACACCCGGTCTGATCCGCTGGCGTGGTCCGCTCGCGTCATGACGGCCTCGCCACCGGCACTTTCCACCGCATTCCGGATTTCATCTGCATCGGTTGCAACTGCCACGCGCCCCACGCCCGCTTCCGTCGCGCGGCTGAGAACGTGAACGATCATGGGAACGCCACCGATGTCCGCCAGCGGCTTGCCAGGCAGCCGCGTCGCCTGCATGCGGGCGGGTATGAGGACGATAACATCGGTCAATGGGTGCATTTCCGCTCCGCACTCGATCGCCGGGAGAAAGCCCCCTGATCCGCAAAACGAGGTGACAATTCGCCTCGCCGGCTGTCTGTAGAACGAACGGAAGTCTGGTTGCAAGCGAGGCGCAAATTCCTATAGTCGGGCACGGAATTGGGCCGCCTTGGCGGTCGCGCCAACGACGACTATACGTCGAACACTCATCGCAATCGAACGCCGAGACCCGACAACATGATGGACTCTTTCGAGCTGACCAAGATCGCTGCGGGCGTGCTGACGGCACTGCTGGTCATCTTTGGCTTCAGGACCTTTATCGATCTCAATACCGGTGGCCATGGGGCACACACGGAAAGCCACTCCGGCTATGCCTTGCCCGCCGCCAGCGGCGACGCGGGTGGCGGCCACGCGGCCGGCGGCGGCGCACCGGCAGCGCCGGCCTTCGACGCTGCCGCTGTTGCCACGGCTGCCGCCACGGGTGATGCAGCAGCTGGTGAGGCCGTTTTCAAGAAATGCTCCAGCTGCCATACGGTGGAAAGCGGCGGCGCCAATAAGACCGGCCCCAATCTCCATGGCATCGTCGGCCGTGCCAAGGGTGGCGTCGCTGGCTTCGGCTACTCCGACGACATGAAGGCAAAGGGCGGCAACTGGACGCCGGCGGATCTCGCCGCTTTCCTGCACAAGCCGAAAGACTTCATCCCGAAGACTAAGATGGCCTTTGGCGGCATCGCTGACAGCGGTGATCTGGCCAACCTGCTGGCCTACCTCACCAAACTCAAGTAGCGCCTCTATCTATCTGAATTTTTCCGAGCCCCGCCAATCACTTGGCGGGGCTTTTTCTGTCTCTGGACGGGGTGTGCACGCCGGCCGGATGTAACAATCTTTCAAAAACTTAACTTCAGGTCGCCAAAAAGCTCGGCTACCCCCGTATAAACGGGCAGAGCGCGCAGGCGACGACCAGCGCGGACACGAAGCCGGACAATCGATCACGGACGTAGAAAGGGCTCGGCGAACATGAATCAGCGGACTGCAAGCGCGTATGGCATCAGCACAACAGGCGCCTTGTCACTCGCACTCACGCTGCTCATGAGCGCAGTTGGGACAATCCCCGCCACGGCACAGGATGCCGCCAAGCCCCCGGACACCGCCAAAGTCGCTCACCGACATCATGCGCTCTCGCTCGTCGGCGAACCAAAGATGCCGGCGGATTTCAAGCATTTTGACTGGGCCAATCCAGATGCGCCCAAGGGCGGCCGCCTGCGCAATTGGGAGATGGGCACCTTCGACTCTCTGAACCGCTTCTCCATCAAGGGGCAGTCCGCCGACGGCCTCGGATTGATCTACGACTCGCTGATGAGTACCTCCGCCGACGAGCCTTCGACGGAATATGCCTTGATCGCCACTTGGGCGTCCTATCCCGATGACTATTCGTCGGTCACGTTCGGCCTCAGGCCCGAGGCCCGCTGGCACGACGGCAAGCCGATTACGCCGGAAGATGTCATCTTCTCGCTCAACGCGATGAAGGCGGCGCATCCGCAGTATGCGTTCTATTACAAGAACGTCGTTGGCGCCGAGAAGACGGGCGAGCACGAGGTGACATTCCGTTTCGACATCACGGGCAACCGCGAATTACCCCATATCGTCGGCCAGCTCGAGATCCTGCCCAAGCACTTCTGGGAGGCGACGGGCGCGGACGGCGAGAAGCGCGACATCACCAAGTCAACGCTGGAAGTCCCACTGGGCTCGGGCCCCTACAAGATCAAGTCGGTCGATGCCGGACGCAGAATTGTCTACGAGCGCGTTGCCGACTACTGGGCCAAGGATCTGCCCGTACAGAAGGGACTGTGGAACTTCGACGAGCTGTCGTACGCCTACTACCGCGACGTGACGCCCGCCTTCGAGGCCTTCAAGAGCGGCGACATCGATATCTGGAACGAAAGCAGTGCCAACCGCTGGGCGACACAGTATGGCTTCGATGCCGTCAAGAATGGGCACGTCAAGAAAGAGCAGCTCAAGCACGCTCGGGTCGCCGGCATGCAGGCCTTCGTGCTCAATACGCGACGGGCACAGTTCGCCGATGCCCGAGTGCGCAACGCGTTCAATCTTGCCTTCGACTTCGCAACACTGAACAAGACGCTGTTCTACGGCCAGTACATCCGTACCGACAGCTTCTTTGCCAACTCGGAGCTGGCCGCGACCGGACTTCCCCAAGACCGCGAGAAAGAGATCCTGGAAGCGGTCGCCGCCAAGCACCCGCTTCCCAAGGAGGTGTTCACCGCTCCCTGGAAAAATCCGGATGCCACGAATTCCGGCGATCACCGCACGAACATGCGTGAAGCGATCAAGCTGCTGGGTGAGGCAGGCTGGACGATCAAGCAGGGCCGGCTCGCAAATGCCCAAGGTGAGCCGCTGAAAGCTGAGTTCCTGCTGGTCAATCCGGATTTCGAGCGCATTGTCCTGCCCTATATCGAGGACCTTAAGAAGATCGGTGTCGATGCCAGCGCCCGCATCGTCGACACCTCCCAATACAAGCGCCGCCTCGACTCTTTCGATTTCGACATCGTCATCGGCTCGTTCAGCCAGTCACATTCGCCGGGCAACGAGCAGCGCGAATTCTGGGGCTCGGAGGCGGCCAAGCGCGAAGGCAGCCGCAACGTGGTCGGCATTGCCAACCCAGCCGTCGACATGCTGATCGACCGCATCATTCTCGCAAAGGACCGTGCCGAGCTTGTCGCCGCGACGCGCGCCCTCGACCGAGTGCTGCTGTGGAACCACTACGTCGTGCCGCAGTGGTACTACCCCTACGACCGCATTGCCTCATGGAATCGCTACGGGCGGCCCGAGAAGCAGCCCTCACAGTCGCCTGGCACCGTCGTCCCCTGGTGGTACGACGCCCAAAAGGATGCTGCGGCGGGCGCGCGCCGATGAGCACGCGGCGGCCGCTTGAATGCAGCTCCGCCGAGTGCCCGGCAATCAGGGGGCCGCGCCGGAGTGCCGGCCTGTGGGCCACCATCGTGCTTGCGCTCGGGGTGGTCTTACCGCCGTCGGCCCACACGGCAGCCGCCGAGCCGCGCCATGGTCTATCGATCTTCGGACCGTTGACCTATCCGTCCAGTTTCCAGCATTTCTCCTATGCGAGCCCCGACGCGCCCAAAGGCGGGCGCCTCTCGCTCGTCGGCCCGGCTGGCCGCATCACCTTCGACAGCTTCAACGGCTACATTCTGAAAGGCGATGCCGCCCAGGGGCTGGAGCACTTGTTCGACAGCCTGATGGTGCGCGCCGACGATGAGCCAGACGCCGTCTATGGCCTTGTCGCACGGAGCGCCGACGTCGCCGAGGACGGTTTGTCCGTCACCTTTGCATTGCGCCCCGAAGCGCGCTTCGCCGATGGCTCTGCCGTCACCGCCGAGGATGTCGCCTTCTCGTTCACGGCGCTGAAGGAAAAGGGACACCCGAGTTTCCGCATCTCGCTGCGCGACGTCGAAAAAGCCGAAGCGATCGATGCGCATACCGTTCGCTACACCTTCAAGGGAACGCTGATCCGCGATCTGCCGATCAACGTGGCAACGCTGCCCGTCCTGTCGAAGGCGTTCTACACGCGCCACAAGTTCGAGGAGACGTCGCTAATCCCGCCGCTCGGCTCAGGCCCCTACGCCATCGCCGATCACAAGGCCGGCACGTTCGTGCTCTACAAGCGGCGCGAGGACTATTGGGCCAAGGACCTGCCCGTCAACCGCGGTCGTTTCAACTTCGACGAGATCCGCTACGAGTACTTCCGCGACCGTACCGCGGAACTCACCAACCTCAAGTCAGGGACCTTCGACTTCCGCGAGGAATTCACCTCTGTCGATTGGGCTACGGCCTACGACATTCCAGCCGTCGCCGATGGCCGCATGATCAAGGAAAGCCTCCCCGACGAGACGCCATCGGGAGCGCAGGGCTTCTTCATCAACACACGCCGCGACAAGTTCAAGGATGTGCGCGTCAGGAACGCACTGGGCCTCGCCTTCGATTTCGAGTGGACCAACAAGAACCTTTTCTATGGCCTCTACAAACGAACGGCGAGCTTCTTCGAGAACTCGGCGATGAAGGCCGAGGGCAAGCCCCCGGCGGACGAACTCGCCCTGCTCGAACCTTATCGCGACAAACTCCCGCCAGAGGTGTTCGGCGAAGTGGCATCGCCACCGCTGAGCGACGGGTCTGGCTCCGATCGCCGTCTTCTGCGCGAGGCCTCGCGACTTCTGGAGGAGGCGGGATGGGCTCAAAAAGGGCCTGTCCGCACCAATGCCGCAGGCGAACCTCTCACCGTCGAGATCCTGGACTTCTCCCCGTCCTTCGAACGTATCATACTCCCCTACATCAAGAACCTCAGGGCGATCGGCGTTGATGCCACGCTGCGCCGGGTCGATCCGGCGCAGTATGAGCGGCGCGTCAAGTCGTTCGACTTCGATCTGACGACCAAGCGCTACGCCATGCAGCTCACGCCCGGCGTCGAACTCAAGTCCTTCTGGGGTTCGGAGGCGGCCAAGACGGACGGCAGCTTCAACCTCGCCGCCATCGCCGATCCGGTCGTTGATGCCCTGATCGAGCGCATCATGGCAGCGCGAAGCCGCGCGGAACTGGAGACGGCCGCACGCGCGGTCGACCGGGTCTTGCGTGCCGGCCACTATTGGGTGCCCCACTGGTACAAGGCTTCGCACAATCTCGCCTACTGGAACCGTTTCTCGCGACCCGCCGTAAAACCCAGATACGCCCGCGGCGTCATTGACACTTGGTGGTATGACGCACAAAAAGCAGAGCGATTGAAGTCGACGAGGTAAGCGGGCCCGCCCGCAGGACGAGCAACCAACCGACGAACGAGGACGGATGGCCGCCTATCTCATCAAGCGCATTCTGCTGATGATCCCGACCATGCTCGGTATCATGGCGATCAGCTTCATCATCATCCAGTTCGCGCCGGGTGGCCCTGTCGAGCGCGTCATCGCGCAACTGACCGGCACTGGCGTCAACGCCACCGACCGCTTTTCCGGTGGCACCGGCGACGGCCTGTCTGGCTCGCAGGGCCAGAACGCGCCAGGCCAGGGCGCGGCAGACCCCGTCAGCTCCAAATACCGTGGCGCCCAGGGCCTCGACCCGGAATTCATCAAGAGTCTTGAGAAGCAGTTCGGCTTCGACAAGCCGGCGCACGAGCGCTTCCTGCTGATGCTCAAGAACTATCTCACCTTCGACTTCGGCAAGAGCTACTTCCGCGATGTCTCCGTGCTCGAACTGATCAAGGAGAAGCTGCCCGTCTCCATCTCGCTCGGATTGTGGATGACGCTGCTCACCTATTTCATCTCCATCCCGCTCGGCATCCGCAAGGCGGTGAAGGACGGCGAGACGTTCGATACCTGGACGAGCGGCGTTCTGGTGATCGGCTACGCCGTGCCGGGCTTCCTCGTCGCGGTTCTCCTGCTCATCATGTTTGCCGGCTCATCGTTCTTCCAGTGGTTCCCATCGCGCGGGCTCACTTCCGACAACTGGGCCGACCTTTCGACCTGGGGCAAGATCATCGACTATTTCTGGCATCTGACCTTGCCACTGATCGCCATCGCGCTCGGCGCATTCACGACGATGACGTTCCTCACCAAGAATTCGTTCCTGGACGAAATCCGCAAGCAGTACGTCATCACCGCGCGCGCCAAGGGTCTCTCCGAGCGCCAGGTGCTCTATGGCCACGTGTTCCGTAATGCGATGCTGCTGATCATCGCCGGCTTTCCCGGCGCGTTCATTTCCGCGTTCTTCTCTGGCAGCCTTCTTATCGAGCAGGTCTTCTCGCTCGACGGTCTCGGGCTGCTCGGCTTCGAATCGATCATCAACCGTGACTACCCCGTCGTGTTCGCAACGCTCTATATTTTTTCCCTGCTCGGGCTCGTCGTAAATCTCGTCTCTGATTTCCTCTACACCATCGTCGATCCGCGCATCGACTTCGAGAGCCGGGAGGTCTGAGGAATGGATGCCCGCCTCGCAAGTGCGGCCCGCACGCGCGCACATGCCCCTTCGACAGCGCGCGCCCTTCGCGAACGCATCGCGATGCTGCTGCACCTGTCACCCATCAACCGGCGCCGCTGGGAGAACTTCAAATCGAACCGGCGCGGCTACTGGAGCCTGTGGGTCTTCCTTGTCCTGTTCGTGATCTCGCTGCTGGCCGATGTCATCGCCAACGACCGGCCGATCCTCGTCCGCTACAAGGGTGAACTGCTCGCGCCCGTGCTCGTCGACTATCCGGAGTCGAAGTTCGGCGGCTTCCTTGCTACCACCGACTACAAGGATCCGGTGATCCTCGAGGAAATCGAGAAGAACGGCTGGCTGCTATGGCCACCGATCCGCTATTCGTACGACACGGTCAACAAGGACTATCCGACGCGCAAGTCCCCTTCAGGACTTTGCCTCGGCTTTCCTTCTCCGCCCCCGTGGGCCTCCAAGGCAGAATTCTGCGAGACGTCACCCGAGCAGCTCGCGCGCTATCAAACGCTCGGCAACACCAACTGGCTCGGCACCGACAACCAGGGCCGCGACGTCGTCGCCCGCGTCATCTACGGTTTCCGCATCTCGGTGCTGTTCGGACTCCTGCTGACGATCTTCTCCTCGATCATCGGAGTTGCCGCCGGCGCCGTGCAGGGATACTTCGGCGGCCGCACCGACCTCATCTTCCAGCGCATCCTCGAGATCTGGTCGGCCATCCCCTCGCTCTATGTGCTGCTGATCATCTCGTCCGTGCTGGTGCCGGGCTTCTGGACGTTGCTCGCCGTGCTGCTCGTCTTCTCGTGGACCTCGCTCGTCGGCGTGGTGCGCGCCGAATTCCTGCGTGGCCGCAACTTCGAGTACATCAAGGCTGCTCGAGCGCTCGGCCTATCGGATGCCCGAATCATGTGGAAGCATTTGCTGCCAAACGCCATGGTGGCGACGCTGACGTTCATGCCGTTCCTGCTGTCGGGCTCGATTTCCGCGCTGACGGCGCTCGACTTCCTCGGCCTCGGCCTGCCGCCGGGCTCGGCTTCTCTCGGCGAACTTCTCCTACAGGGCAAGAAGCACACCGAGGCGCCCTGGCTGGGTCTCACTGGGTTCTTCACACTGGCGATCATGCTCTCGCTGCTTGTCTTCATCGGCGAGGCCGTGCGCGATGCGCTCGACCCGCGCAAGACGTTCCAATAGGAGGCGGCATGAGCACATCCGCGACACTCGTGCAGGCCCGCAACCTCTCGGTCGCCTTCGGCCGTGGCGAGAGAAAAACGCTGGCTGTCGACCGGATCTCATTCCGTATCGGCCGCGGCGAGACTGTTGCGCTCGTCGGCGAATCCGGCTCCGGCAAGACGGTGTCGGCACTCTCCATCCTGCGGCTTCTGCCTTATCCGATGGCCTCCCACCCGTCCGGAGAGATCTTCTTCGAGGGTAAAGACCTCTTGAAACTACCCGTTCAGGGGATGCAATCGATCCGCGGCGATCGCATCTCGATCATCTTCCAGGAGCCGATGACATCGCTCAATCCGCTGCACACAATCGAACGGCAGGTCGGCGAGATATTGAAATTGCATCGCGGACTCGACGACAAGAGTGCCAGGGCGCGCGTTCTGGAGCTGCTGCACAAGGTTGGCATCGAGCAGCCGGAAAAGCGTCTCGCCGCCTACCCGCACGAGCTGTCGGGCGGACAGCGCCAGCGCGTCATGATCGCCATGGCGCTTGCCAACGAGCCCGAGCTGCTGATTGCCGACGAGCCGACCACGGCACTCGACGTCACCATCCAGGCGCAGATCCTGCAACTTCTCGCCGACCTGCAAAAAGAGATGGGCATGGCCATGCTGCTCATCACGCATGACCTCGGAATCGTGCGGCGGATGGCCGAGCGGGTCTATGTGATGAAATCGGGTGAGATTGTCGAGGAAGGGCGGATGGAGGAGGTCTTCACCAATCCGCAGCACCCCTACACGCGACACCTGATCAATGCCGAACCGAAGGGTGATCCTCCCAAGGCCGACGACAGTCGCCCGGTCGTCGTCGAGACCGAGGATCTGAAGGTCTGGTTCCCGATCAAGGCGGGTCTCCTGAGGCGGACCGTGGATCATGTCAAAGCGGTCGACGGGCTGTCGCTGAAACTGCGCGCCGGCCAGACGCTGGGCGTGGTCGGTGAATCGGGTTCCGGCAAGACGACCCTTGGCCTTGCGCTGCTAAGGCTCATTTCGTCAAAAGGTCCCATCGCCTATGTCGGCCGCCGCATCGATGGGCTGACGCAGAAGCAGATGCGGCCTTTGCGCAAAGAAATGCAGATCGTCTTCCAAGACCCTTACGGCTCGCTTTCTCCGCGCCTGTCGATCGGCCAGATCATCGAAGAGGGGCTGGTGATCCAACAGCCGCAGCTCTCCTATGACGAGTGCCGCGCGAAGGTCGGCGAGGCTCTGCGCGAGGTGGGCCTCGATCCCGACAGTCAGGACCGCTACCCGCACGAATTCTCCGGTGGCCAGCGTCAGCGCATCGCCATCGCGCGGGCTATGGTGCTCGGGCCGAAGTTCGTCATGCTCGACGAGCCGACCAGCGCACTCGACATGAGCGTGCAGGCCCAGATCGTCGATCTGCTCCGTGACCTGCAACGCAAGCACGACCTCGCCTATCTCTTCATCAGCCACGACCTGAAGGTCGTGAGGGCGCTTTGCAATTACGTTATCGTCATGCGCAACGGCCGGGTGGTCGAGGAAGGTCCGGCCGAGGAGATCTTCTCAAATCCGCAACAGGACTACACGCGCGAACTGCTCGCCGCTGCATTGAACCTAGCCGTCACCGAAAAGACCGCGGCCACCGGCTGAGGTGCACTAAGGCGCAAGGTGTTATTCCATGAACGGCCGACGCGATCCGCGACGGCGAGCGCCCTCATCAGCGCGCATGCACCGGAGTGATCCATGCAAAGCACCAGCACAGAGCAACCGATCACCCTGTACCACCGCGCCCCTTCGCGCTCGGCCATGGCGCGCTGGATGCTGGAGGAGCTAGGCGTTCCCTACAGCGTGCGCAATATTGACGTAACGGCTCCCGACCATCCCTCCGCCGAGCTGCTGGCGCTCAACCCGATGGGCAAGGTCCCGGTTCTTACACATGGCGACACAGTCATCTCCGAGGTCGCCGCGATCTGCTGCTATCTCGCCGACCGGTTCCCGGATGCGGGCCTTGCACCGGCGATCGACGATCCACGCCGCGGCCCTTATCTCAAATGGCTGTTCTTCGCGCCCGGATGCATCGAGCCCGCCGTGATCCACAAGGCCATGTCGTGGCCAGATGCGCCACGAGGCATGCTCGGCTGGGCAAGCTATGCCGACACCATGCGCGTTCTTGTCGACGCTGCGGTCAATGCCACGCCATGGCTTCTCGGCGAGCAATTCACGGCTGCCGATGTCGTCGTCGGCGGCCAGGTGCGATGGGGGCTGAAGTTCGGCACAGTTCCCAAACACCCGGCGCTTGAAGCCTATGCCCATCGGCTCAGCGAGCGCCCCGCTCTACGTCGGCAAATTGAGTTCGATCTCGCGACTTGAAGCTTTATAGGCGGCGCGATTCGCGTAACATTCCCGGACAGGTTCGCGGCGCTCGTGCCGAGAAGCTCGCGGGGACCATGGAGCGCACACGGGGCATCGCGATGTTGATCGACGACCGTTATCGGGCACGGCTGCAAGCAACCATCGCTGCCCTTCGCTACTGGTGCCCGTCGATCGCCGACAGCGCCGCGATTACCGAGACCTCTTCGGACGAATACTGGGAGATTGACGTGGTGCCGCATGTTCGGGGGGCCTGTCCCTTTGAACTCGTGCTGCGTACCGACGGATTTCACGACTTGGTCGTAGCCGGCGAAACCTATGAGGACGAGCCGACCGACAACCTGGACTTGTTCGTGCCATTCGTGAGCGCCATCGCGCGTGGCGAGGTTGTGCAGAAAACCTATGCTGCGGCGGCGACGGGACTGCCTCTGGCGGTCGAGACCATCGTCGATATGGGCAGGGACGGCTCCTGGCATCGTCGCCGCTCGATAGACACCAACCTGAAGGGAGAGGCGCTTGGCGACACCATCGTCACAACCCAAGCATTTCTGCCCTACCGGAGAGGGTAAGCCAGCCGCTGTTTGACACGTGCCCTGCACGTCTCGCCACATGCCGCCGCTTTGACGGCCGGTTCGGGGCTCGCCCCAACCCACCGTCTTACGCGTTTTCGCTCTGGTCACGAGACCGCTGCGCATTTTCCTGCACGATCCACCGCCAGTGCGCTTGTGCGCCGGGCCCTGTGGCCATTGCCTCCGCCAGAAAGGGCAGAACAGCCGCGAGATCACCGGCAAGTGTGAAGGGCGGATTGACGATCACCACGCCGGTTGCCACGAGGCCTTTCGCACCCGGCACCGGAGCCGCCACTTGCAGTTCCGCCGCAAGCGCCTTGGCGAGCCCTGCCTCCGCCAACCTCGCATAAAGCCTGTCGACGTCCGCGCGGACCTTGATCGGAAACCACAACATCAGAATGCCCGTGGCAAACCGGCGATGCGCCGCGGCGACTGCGCCTGCCAGCCGGTCGAACTCGCCTGCGGCCTCGAACGGCGGATCGACGAGCACCAGCCCACGGCGCTCCTTGGGTGGCAACAGCGCCTTCAGCGCCGTGTAGCCGTCCAGCCCCATGACCTTCGCCTGACTGTCGCGATGAAACAGCTCGGCCAACCGCTCGCGATCCTCGGGATGCAACTCGTTGGCAACGAGCTGGTCGCCCTCGCGCATCAGCCGGCGTGCGATCAGCGGGCTGCCCGGATAGCGCACGAGGCGGCGGCCGTCGGTAGCATCCTCGGCAAAGTCGCTTTCGAGCAGATCGAGGTAGGGCGCCAGGACCTTCGCAGCCGGCTCCGGCACTGCATCCCGCAGTGCGACGAGGCGGCCGATCCCTGCACGCCATTCGCCGGTCTTCTGCGCCTCTTCGCTTGCAAGATCGTAGAGCCCGGCACCGGCATGCGTGTCGATGATGCGGAACGGCGCGGCCTTCTTTGCAAGATATGCAACCACCAGCGTCAGCACCAGATGTTTCAGGACATCGGCGAAGTTGCCTGCATGGAAGGCGTGGCGGTAGTTCATGTGTTGCCGCTCATCTGTGCGCGGTCTTGGATCGAACGCTCAAACCCGGAACGACGGCCGTCACGCCTTCTTCTCCCAGCGTCCACTCGGTGACTGCTGCCAGTAGGTGACCTGACATCCCGCCTGCTTGGCTGCTGTCCACTGTGATCGTGCGGTGGCGACGGCTTGCGGATCATTTCCGTCGAACAAGTAGACGACGCGCACGAAGCCAGCAAACGTCTCGGCCTCAGCACCATCGACGAGAAAGCGCACGCCGGCATCGTTGGGCGTCTCGGACCCGGTCGTGAGATAGATTGGCTGATGCTCGCTGATGCCATCTTTGCGCGTGCCGTGCGCCAGGAAGCTCTCGTCGCGATAAGTCCACAATGCGAGATCAAGAGCTTCCAGACGCTCTTGCGATCCCGTCTGCACGACTGCGCGCCAGCCACGTTCGATGGTCTTTTCCAGCAGAGAGGGAAGCACCTTCTCGAGCGGCTGGCGCTCCAGATGGTAGAACAGGACCTCGGCCGCCTCATTCACCACGTTGTTTGAAGCTCCCGTTTGCGATCGACGTCGTTGCTGCATGTCGTCACAGCGTGCGGCAATTGCTGCGGTTTGACGTGCAGGGGTTGCGTGCCTGACCACAAGAGCCTATATCCCGCAGTCCGGAGCGGCGCCATACCTTTGGGTGACGCCCGTGCGGGCGGTGAGCATTGCGGCCTCTTCGGGTTCGCTGTGGTGCTCCCGCCCGCTGCGATTCCGGGCCTGTTCCGGTCGGGTTCATTCGATGATTTCTTCGACAGGCTCAGGCGCATGTCTGTTCATGACATGATGCAACAAAGGCGGCCGCTTGCCGCGACCGCCTTGCTCTGTCTGCGCCGCTCAGCCGGCACTTCAGCGCGAACTCTGTCAGAAACTCTTCTTCAGCATGCTGCGCGGCACCTCGCCGGCATCGATGAGCGCACGAATGCAGCTCTTCGAGATCGCCTTGCCGGCAGCCTGCATGCAGCGACGCAGCTCCGTGCCATAAAGCGAATAGCCTGGACAGAAGCGATTGTAGTCCCCCTTGCACGCACGCCGGACGCGCGCTGAGTAAGGGCCGCTGCTGGCCGCCGCCATGGCGCCTTTTGCAAAAACAGTAGCATCCGTAGTGTAGACGGCTGTTGCCGCCAACACGGCGACGATAACAGCACCAGCTTTTGTCTTCATGGGCTCGATAATCCTCGAAATTCGACGTTGGCCACATCAAGGCACAATCCTCAACGAGGTAATTAGTCCGAGAATGTGGCTAACGCTAGTGCGACACGAAGGGAGGGTACTGCCGCATTTTTCAATGCACTACCCTTAACAGCTAAGAACGCCTCGATTTTCCGCGCGCACCGCGGTCGGCATAGGGGTTCTCCCCCTTCTTTAAGCTGAGGCGGATCGGTGTGCCCGCCATTCCGAATACGTCGCGCAAGCTGTTGGTGAGATAACGCACATAGGAGCGCGGCAGCTCAGCGGGCCGCGAGCAGAACGCCACGAATGTCGGCGGACGCGTCGATACCTGAGTGATGTAACGTAGCCTGATCCGCCGCCCGGACACGGCCGGTGGCGCATGCCGCGCGGTGGCTTCCTGAAGCCAGCGGTTGAGATCAGGGGTCGACACGCGCTTGTTCCATGTGTCGTGCGCGGCAACGATTGCCTCCATTAGCCGGTCGAGACCCTTCTCGCCCAGTGCCGACAGCGTCACCAGCGGTACGCCCGAAACTTGTGACAGCTTCTCCGCCACCGTCTCGCGCAGATCGCGCAAGAGCTTCTGCTTCTCACTGACGAGGTCCCACTTGTTGACGGCCACGACCATGGCGCGTCCTTCAGCGGCCACCATGTCGCCGATCGTCAGGTCCTGATGCTCGAAGGGGCGCTCTGCATCGACGAGCAGAACCACCACCTCGGCGAACCTGAGCGCACGCACAGTATCGCTTGCCGACAGCTTCTCAGCGAGTTCGTCGATGCGGGCTTTGCGCCTGAGACCCGCCGTATCGAACAGCACGAACTTGCGGCCGTTCCATTCCAACTCGCTGGAGATCGTATCGCGCGTCAGTCCGGGCTCTGGCCCGGTGATCATGCGCTCCTCTTCCAGAAGCGCATTGACGAGCGTCGACTTGCCGACGTTGGGACGGCCGACGATGGCGACGCGGATCGGCTGTGTCCTCTGCGCGATCAGCCCACCATCGGCCTCCGCATCACCGTCGACCTCATCCGCTGCGGCGTCTCTGTCAGTTGTCTCCGCCCGACGCCTGCGACCGCCGCGCACCGGCGCGCCGAGCGGCAGGCCCAGAGCCTCGAGAATGTCGACGACAAGATCGCCGACGCCCTCGCCATGCTCCGCCGAGATCGCAACAGGGGCGCCGAACCCAAGCGCAAACGCTTCGTAGAATCCGCTTTCGCCAGCGCGGCCTTCGGCCTTGTTGGCGACCAGGATCACTGGCTTGCCCGAGCCCCGCACAACGCGCGCGAAAGCTTCGTCGGCCGCCGTCACACCGTCACGCGCATCGATCACGAACAAGGCGAGGTCCGCCGCTGCGACCGCGGCCTCGGATTGCGCGCGCATGCGGGACGCAATCGTGCCGGGGCCTGCTTCCTCCAACCCTGCGGTATCGACCAGGGTGATCGCGTGCGGCCCCAAATGTGCCGTTCCCTCGCGCCGGTCACGCGTCAGGCCGGGCATGTCGGAGACAAGCGCGGTGCGGCGACCGGTAAGACGGTTGAATAGCGTCGATTTCCCGACGTTGGGGCGGCCGACGATGGCGACGGTGGGACGGAGGGACATGGGGCCAGTGGATATCATGACGGAGAACGCGTAACCGGCGCGGCTACTCTTGCGCGGCCGCTATCGCGCTTCATCGTTCTGGTTTGCGGAATGTTCAGCCGAAGCGCCAAGCGGTTCAGCGCGACGAATATGCTCAAGTCCGCATCCGTTTGTCATGGAAACGGGGCCGCGTCCATGCCGTCGTCGTCGCGCGTGCCCGGTAGCGCCCCGGATCGAGCCCCAACACGTCGTGCCGTTAACTCTTTCGAGCGGGGCGCATTTTCAGCGATGGACCGGCGATCACGTCGTTGGAACAAGCTTCGGGCCGCAACCGATTGCCCACCGCGAGGGCGGTAGATCAGTTGAGAGCGATCAGCTTGGCGTTGTCGGTGAGGACGTACATGCGGCGCTTGGCGACAACCGGCGGCACATAGACGGATTCGCCGAGCCCCTGCTGCGAGACCACGCGTCCGCTCATGGCATCGGCGCCGACGAGCTGCCCCGTAGCTGAAACGAGCCACAGCTTGCCACCAGCCAAGACCGGACCGGCCCAGGTCTTCGATTCGGGCAACTGCACAGTCCACTGCACGGTGCCCTGATCACGCGCGATCGCCATCAACTGCCCGGACGTATCGACGACGAAAACACTGCCGCCCGCCACCCATGGTGTCTGGGTGCTGGCGACATTGAGTGACCACAGCCGCTCGCCCGTCGAAATCTGCGTCGCCACCATGCGGCCGGAGTGGCCGGCGGCAAACACCACGCCGTTGTCGATCGCGGGCCGTGCGGCGTCCGACAGGCTGGTAAGCGCGGAACTGGTGCGCGAGCGCGCCAGATTCTCAGACCAGACCGCCGTGCCGTCGCTCACCTTCAGCGCCAAGAGATCGCCGGAAGGATACGGCACGACGACCACGTCTCCCGATACCGCCGGGCTAACGTTCATGATCAGACTTGCCTGCTGCGGCAGCCCTCGCACTGTCCACAGCTCCGAACCGTCGACACCCGACAGGCAATAGAAGCGCCCATCCACAGTGATGACGAACACGCGATCGCCGTGCGCCGTCGGTGCGGCGCGGATCGGTACTGAAAGGTTGCGCTCCCACAGCTTCTTGCCGCTCGCGGGATCGAGGGCGACGACGTTGCCAAAGCCGCTCGCCGCATAAAGGCGTCCGCTATCAGCCGCCAGTCCGCCGCCATGGCCACCACTCGGCGTTCCCGCTCCCAGCGAGAAGAAACCGGCACCACCCGACAATTCCTTTTCCGGTACGAGCGAGACCCGCCAGACGCGGGAGCCGCCCGAGGTCGAGAAAGCGGTCACATTGCTGGTTGCATCGAGGGTGAAGACGCGCTCACCGTAGACGATCGGGCTAGCGGTCACGCGGCCCGCCTTGCCCGAGCCGGAGCCCGCGTCAGACCGCCAGGACTGATTGACCGCGCCACTCAACGCAAGATGACCAGGCGCATTGGTCGCCTCGCCACCGGGCTGTGCCCAGGCTTCATTCTCGTGCTCGGCGACGAGGACGATCGGCTTGTCGGCCGGGGCCAGCTCGCCCGCGACTTTCTCCGACGCGGGCATGATGGAAATCCGCTTGCCCGGCAGGGGCTGCTGTTTTTCCTTGAACGGATTGAGGTCGCTGACCTTCGGCAGGCTCGGCAGGCCGCCGGAGCATCCCGTCAGCGCGACGGAAGCGAGAATGGCGAGCCATGCTCTCGCCAGTCGCGTCTCGATGCCCATGCCTGCCGTCTCCCTTGTCACTTCGTCTGTGCTGGCGCCGATGATGGCGCCGCCTCAGCCGGCGTCTCAGTCTTGGGCGCGCCATCAGCCTTAGGGGCCTGGCCCGCAGCGTTCGCCAGCTCAGCGGAGATGATCTCGGCCATGATCACCTGGGCCCGCTCGCGCACATCATTTGGCGCGGTACGATCGGCGAGGATCTGCTCCAGAGAACGACGCGCCACATCGTGCTTGCCCGCCTTGAATGCCGCCAGCGCGATCAGTTCGCGCGCAGCCGCCCGCCACGGACTTGCATCTGCCGCCAAATCGTTGAGCCGATTCTCCACCTCGGTAAAGCCGGCTTCCCCAATCTTCAGCGATGCCGCCTGCAATTTCGCGAAAGATTTGAGCAAAGGATCGGCATTGGACGAGCTGGCGAGTTCCTCATAAAGGACGGCCGCCTTGGCTTTCTCTCCCGCCTCCGCCTCCAACGCTGCAAGCCGCAGCCGGGCCAGCGCCTGGTATCCGTCCGGCGCGTTTTTCGTGATATCTGCCAGAGCCTTGCGCGCCTCGTCTGGCTTCTTTTCGTCGATCAGAGCGATTGCTTCCTCGTAGGCCTGGCCGGCGGAATTGGCCGCCGCCAGCTGCTGCGACTGGTAGAATTTGTATCCAGCAACGGCCATCACCAACGCCACGGCGGCGGCGAGGAAATAGCTGCCATAGGTCTTCCAGAGCTGCTCCATGCGCTCGCGGCGCAGCTCCTCCTCGACCTCGCGCATCAGGGTATCTTCGTTATTGGCCATGAATGCTTCGCGTCCCGGTCTGGTTCAGAACAGCGGCTAAGCGCTGTCGGTTGTTCGTCGTGTGCCGCCGCCCAATCGATGCCAATGCCTTGAGCTGCAAAAACTGACGCCACTGCAACGACTTATGTCGCGCGCACTCATCTTATGCGCACTCGCCCTGCGCCCGTGCCCGGACGCGGCGACCGCATTGATAGCCAAGCCAGAGAGTGACGCAAGGAAAAGCGCGAGAACTCCGGTTCACGCCCCCTGATCGACCCCTCTCCGCCACCTGTCTAGCTGCTGGTTTTTTTCGGCTTTTTCGTGGCCTTTGAAGACGCCGTGCCTGCTCCGGCCTCATGGGCTGTATCGCCGCCTCGCATGGCGTAGGTGTGCTGTGGCGCCGGGAACGTCCGTGCGCGCACCTCCTCTGCATAGCCGCGGATCGCGCCCTCGATCGCTGCGCCTATGGCACCGAACTCCTTGACGAATTTGGGCACTCGCGGTGACAGCCCGAGCATATCCTCCATCACCAGGATCTGCCCGTCGCATGCCGCCGATGCGCCAATACCGATGGTCGGGATCGCTATTGCCTCAGTGATTCGCGCGGCCAGCGGCTCGGCCATCGCCTCCAAGACGACGGAGAAGGCTCCAGCCTCGGCGACCAGCCGCGCGTCTTCTTCGATCGCCGCCCACTGCTGGGCTTCGCGGCCCTGTGCCTTGAAGCCGCCGATCACATTGATCGACTGCGGCGTCAGGCCGATGTGCGCCATGACCGGAATGCCGCGATCGACGAGATAGCGGATCGTTTCGGCCATGCGCCGCCCGCCTTCCAGCTTCACCGCTCCGCAGTCGGTTTCCTTCATCACGCGTGCCGCATTGCGGAATGCCATTTGCGGACTTTCCTCGTAGGTCCCGAACGGCATGTCGACGACCACGAGCGCGCGCTTAGCCCCGCGGACGACGGCGCGACCGTGCATGATCATCAGCTCAAGCGGCACCGGCACCGTCGTCTCATAGCCGTGCATGACCATGCCGAGACTGTCGCCGACCAGCAGGAAATCACAGTAGGCATCGGCAATCGCCGCCGTGTGGGCGTGATAGGACGTGAGCGAGACGATCGGCTCGACGCCCTTCTTCGCGGTGATGTCAGGCGCCATAAGGCGCTTCACCTTGGAGCCGGCAGCGGCGGACTGGCCTGCAAAGGATTGGGACGACATGTCTGCGTAGGTCTCCTTATGGCATTGCGCCGGGCCATCGCGGCAAGATCCGATCGGTGCGGATGTGCGCGTCTTCACCGCCCCTCGCCGAGCGCCACCCGTTCACCGCAGCCAGCTAAGCATTGCTGCGTCACAAGGCGTTTTGGCGAATATCCAGGCGTCAATGGCAAGAGCCATACCCCACACCAATCCGCCTCGCCACACCTGCCTTGCGGGCAGCACACCCACGCAGGCGGCGCAGTCGACCCCAGCCCCCGTGATCCAGAATCCAGAACGCGCGCGAAGATCGGAATGAGCGTTCGCATGCTATTGCTGCATGAGGCGGAATTCGTGTTGACGAAGCGAGCACTTCAGTCCGCCAACTATGCGACTGAGCCCACGCTATGCTCAAAATCTAACCATCGGATGCGTTGTCCGGATCGTTCACGACTTGCACATGTGAGGTTTGCCCCGGGGCCACACTGGTTGTAGAATATTCCCGCAAGTGGTGGAGATTGCAGCTGCAAAAACCCGCCTGATAACCAAAACTAGGCTCAACCGGCTAGAGGTTGACATTCTCATTCCGTGTGTTGATTTTGGGTTGGGGTAACGTGCGTAACTCACTTCAGCCGGCCGCCAGGTCGGCAGCACCGGAATTTCAAGTCTGAGGGAACAACAATGGCGCATAATCGTTGCATTTGCGGCGGCGCTTTCCTCACTACGCCGGTTGAGCCTCGCGGTCATTCCGGATCCCGTTGCCGGAGGCGTGCGCCGCCGCGCCAGCCCGATCGGAAATCATCCGGATCCGCCAAGAACTATCTGCCTGGTTAACGTCATCTGCCTGTAGAAGCGCGAACAGCGCCCCCATAACGTGTACGTGACCTCGCGCGGTCTCCGTCGCGCAGTCGCCGATCCTGCCAGGCCGTCGCGGCAACGAGACACCCACCGGCATTTTCACAATCCTGCAGAAGAACAAGCAGCACTACTTCCACCTCTAGCAACAGCGCGCGCTGATGCTCGGGCTGGCGCAGCGCATCACCTGTCGTCAGGCGTCGCCCACGCTGGCCACTTGCCTGGCTAACATCCGCTTGCACGCTGCATCCGTCTGCTCTTTACGGGCTTTCGCGCTCGCTGTTCTCCATGACGCAGATCGGCAACCGGCGTCGTCGTCCACGTGACGATACGATCGAAAGCTGTCGGCAATCGCCCATCAGGGCTGTTCGCCGTGCTGCTACCGGGCCAGATCGACGTGCCCCATCCAACGCGCGCCGGCTCAGCGGTTGCTGCGCGCTCAAAGGCGGCCGGTCTTCAGCACCGTATCGTGGCTATGCTCGGCGTAACGCCGGCGGTAGCGCGGCCGCTGCGATCGAGATCGCCGCCCATCCGGATGCGAGCGTTCAGCCTGGTGATGGCGCGCCTGAAGGACTCCACGCGCGCATCAGCGCTGGTCTGCCTGCAGAGCGAGATCGACCCAAGGCCAACGTCATCGCTGACCGCGCGAAAACCTGAATGGCGAGGCTGCCGCCGCACTGGCTGACGCCAACGGCCACCTGAACGAGGCCCGGCAGGATCTCAAGGGGTCGCGCAACGCAGTTGCCGGCCTGAAGCGCGACGTCCGCGACAGGGAACGGGCGCTTGCTGGCGCGGAGCGCGAGCTGAAGCGGTTCATTGATCGTCAGCAGCGCGAAATGCAGCGCGCAGAGACCCGCGCGACTGCCCGCGAAGACGAGCATCGCGCCGATGCGCAGAGCGATCTCGACACCGAAACGCTGCTGAAGCGCGCCGAAGCGCGGAAAGTGGAAGCCGACAAGGATGCCGCCGATCGGGAAGCGGCTGCGCGTGACGAGACGGAACTCGAAGGCAAATATCTCGAAGCCCTGCACGACCTCGAGACCGCGCAGCAGATCCTTGCCGCCCAAGACGACATCATCCTCAACCGCGAAAATGCGGTGAAGGCGACCGAGGCCGACATCGTCAACCTGAAAAAGGCGCATCGCGAGGTTCGTGCCTCGCTCGATCTGGCTCGCGACGAGTATCAGCGTGCCATTGCCGCCGTGCAGCAGTTCAGCAAGCCGGCGACGGTCTTCGTCAGCCGCCGCACAGGCATGCTCAAGGTCCGCCAAGGCAATGCCGAGGTCTTCGCCACTGCAATCAAGATGGCTTCACCTGAGGCTCCGATCGGTACCCATATCTTCACGGCCATGGCCTACACGGACGCCTCGGAGACCGGGCTCAAGTGGCAAGCGCTGACGCTGACCGACGAAGCACCGCGAGTGTCGCAGCGCTCATCTCGCCGTTATCGCAACGCCGACGAAGAGCCCGAAGCGGTTGTCGCCGCCCGCGCCGCGCCGATGCCTCTGACGGCCACCAATGCGCTCGAACGGATCGAACTCACACCCGAGGTCCGGGCGCGCATCACGGAGCTGATGAAGCCCGGCTCGGCGTTCATCATCTCCGACGAGACGTCTAGCCCCGAGACCGGGCGGCACACCGACTTCATCGTCCAGCCGCGGCTGTGATCCGCACTGGCCGCGCCGGATATGCTCAATTGTCCACCCCGGCCGACGCATGGTGCTTGAGACGCCGGAGGGGGGGCGCTGAGGGGCGGCCCTATGGCTATGGCATCACCGGAACGCCAATGAGCGCCTGGTGTCCCCAGTAGACCATCCCCAGATAGGCAAGCGCGCCGATAGCGATCACTGCTGCATCACCGGCTAGCGTACCGGGCTTGTCGCCCAGCGGACCGCGCCCACCGTCGCGCGATTTCAGCGACACGCGATCATAGATCGCCCAGATCAGAAACGATCCGAACAGCACCACCGAGCCCATGTCGCCGTTGGCAAGCAGATGCCCGAACGCCCAGAACTTCACAGCACCCAGCATCGGGTGCTTGACCATGTCGCGGAGCTTACTCGGGATATACGCTGCCGCGAGCAGAAACATGGACGCCAGCATCAGCATCATCGTGGCGTGGCGCAGGGCGACGGGCGGGTTCCAGAGAACAGGATTCTTCCCGGGATAGAGCTGCAATTTGTGATAGCCGAGAACGATCAGCACCAGCGCGATCAGCGACACGACCGAGAAGCCGAGCTTGTAGGCATTCTCGCCATACCGCCCCACCAGCCCGCTGCGAAGCTGCGGATTGGTCGGAATGAGATGGACAGTGAAGAAGACAACCAGCCCGATGATCATCGGCAGCATATTCGCAACCCTCGCCTTTTCGATCTCGAATTTGGTGGGACTCGGCAACCGCCGATCGCGCCAGCGTACTGGTGCCCTGATATCCTGAACCACTCCGCCTGACGACGGAAAATGGGATGCTCGGCACACGTTTTTGTTGCCGAAGCAATAAGCCGTGTGTATTTTTCCACAGGGGCACGGTTCGAGGGACCCGTGCTGTGGATAAGTTGTAAGAAAAGTGCCAGGAGCGGCGTCTTGGCCTCGGGTGGACCACTTGGTCCACGGGGGAAGTCGCGTGAGTTGTCTGCTCGTATCGAGTACAAGTGCCTGCGTGCCGGCACGGTCAGTTTTTCCTGGCAGGAGCGGAGCGCTGTTGCGTTGCTCCCACAGTATCCCCGCATATCCCGAAGTTGTTGCTTTTCCAGATGTTTTGAAATCCTTCCGGTCGCCGGCCTCTGGCCCCCTGCCGGTCACTCATTCCGCATCGGACCGCTCTGTCTACCGCGTCGGTCGACACAGAGAGAACTCTCGTCAGATGCCTGCCTTGCCATTGCAATTCCGTGCGCTGTCCAATCGGCCCCGAGCCGAAAGGGGGGCGGCATGACCCGACCTATTCTTGCCGAAGCACTTCGCGGGCGGCTCGTCGGTGCTGCTGCGGCCAACGTTTCAGCGCCCATCAAGGCCGAACCGATGGACGAAGTGACGCTCGCGCGGGAGATTGCCCGCATCATGGAGCGGCGTCCGGCCGCCGCACCGCGACCTCCGGTGATGACGACGCGGTGTGCGCGGTGGCTCGGCGACGAGGCAGATCGCGCGGCTGTGGAAGCCTATCTGGCGAGCACACAGCCCACCGAGGCCGCCCACCATGACGGCGCTGGAGCGGATGTGTCGGAATTTGCGGTCT
>JACKJI010000029.1 GCA_020638035.1 Hyphomicrobiaceae bacterium | reverse complement strand
AAGGCCTATTCCTACGAATACTTCGAGAACACCTACGCGATCTCTAAGCTCGTCAACCGCGCCATCGGCACGCCCGTCTATGCACCGCACGACAAGCCGCAGAATGCCGAAGACGCAGCGGGGCTCGACGATGCCGGCATAAACTCGTTTGCGGCTTCCTACGACGACTGGGGAAAGTGCGAAGTCGCCTTCATGTCGGGCGTCGATCCCTACGAGACAAAGACGGTGCTCTTCACCGAGTGGATGATGTACGGCGACGTGGCCGACAAGAAGATGATCTTCGTGACCCCACACAAGACGATGGGCGTCGCCTACGGTATGGAAAGGGGCGGCTTGTGGCTGCCGATCACACCTGGCACCGATACCGTCCTTCATCTCGCCCTGTCGAAGATCATCATCGATAACAAGTGGCAGGACCAGGAGTTCATCGACAAATGGGTCAACAACAAGTGGGAGATCGAATCGGGTTACGGTCGCGGCACTCGAAATACCCGCTGGCAGTGGCGCACGACTTGGGGTCGGTGGCAGAGCGACTGGAGCGATTTCCAGAAGTTCATTGCCAATGAGAAGGCCGCCAATCTCGATGAAGCGGCAGCCATCACTGGCCTTGAAAAAGACCTGATCCTTGCCGCCGCCGAGATGATCGCCAAGCCCAAGGCGGACGGCTCGCGCCCGAAATCCTCCTTCATGTTGGAGAAGGGCAACTACTGGTCCAACAACTACATGAACACGGCTTCGCTTGCGACGCTCGGCCTGTTGTGCGGCGCCGGCAATCGCCCGGGACAGGTCATCTCGCGCGGCGGTGGCCATCAGCGTGGCGGCATGGGTGCCGGCGGCGGCAAGGGCTTCCTAAGCCCCGAGAAATATCCCGGGCGGCGTAAGAAGGCGCTCAACGTCGATCGCTGGGTGATGGACGGCAACGTCCGCTTCTTCTGGACCGTCGGCTTGACGTGGTTCCCTTCGATGCTTGCGTCGCAGGAGTTGTCGACCCGCGTCGGCGACCTAACGATCCGCAACATGCATCAGCCGCGCAGCGTGGACCGCGAACATCTCGTCAAGACGTTCATCGAGCGCGTTGACTCCGGGGGTATGGTTCTGGTCGACTCCGACATCTACCCGGTCGACCCGCTCAACACGCAGTATGCCGACATCGTGCTGCCAGCCGCTGGCTGGGGCGAGGTCGACTTCACCCGCTGCAACGCCGAACGGCGACTGCGCCTCTACGCCAAGTTCAATGATCCGCCAGGCGAGGCCAAACCCGACTGGTGGGCGATCGGACAGTTTGCCCAGAAGATGGGTTTCAAGGGATTCGACTGGAAGGAGTCCAACGATATCTTCGAAGAGGCAGCGCGCTTCTCGCGCGGCGGCGTGCTCAACTACTATGCGCTCGCCGTTCATGCCAAGCGCGAGGGCAAGCGTGCGCACGAGAAGTTGCGTGAGCTTGGCACCACAGGCATCCAGACGCCGATCCGCGTGATCGAAGGCAAACTCGTCGGCACGCCAAAGCTCCACGACCCCAACAACAAGTGGGGTGAGCTCGAGGACGTCACCACCGACCAGAAGTGGCTTTATGCCTTCGGCACGCATACGGGCAAGGCCAACATGCTGAAGGCGCCGTGGAACAATGACAGCTGGTCGGACTTCTACGAGGCGATCAAGCCGCGCAAGGACAAGGGCGAGATCTGGATCACTAACGGTCGTGTCAACGAGACCTGGCAGTCTGGGTTCGACGACCTGCGCAAGCCCTACCTTGCAAAGCGCTGGCCGTGGCCGTTCATCGTCATTCACCCCGACGACGCTAGGTCCAAGGGCATCGAGTCGGGTGATCTCGTCGAAGGCTTCAACGATACAGTCTATGTCCAGACCGGCCGGCCGATCGGCGTCAAGGACAAGGACCTGAGCTTCACCGAGCTGATGAAAAGCGGACACATTAAGACCGTCACCGGCCAGTTCGTCGCGGTTGCAATCGTGTCCGACGAGATCAAGCCCGGCGTTGCGAAGGCGGCCTTCAATTATCCGGGCTCGATGGCCAATGCAGTCTGCCACGCGGTGCCCGATCCAGTCAGCGGTAACTATCGCTACAAGCTCGGCCGTGGCGTGCTGCGGAAAGTGGGCGAATCCGCCTACAAGAAGAACTTTCTCGAGATGTCACTGAAGCCGCGACCGATCGTGTCGTGATCGCGTAGATCTGCGAGCCGTCTCCAAGAAGGGCCGTATCCTCGCCGATACGGCCCTTCTTGCATGCCGGAAGACATAGCAATCGCCACTCGTCTCCGCGGGGCGTTCCGGTGTGCAAAACATCCCGCATCTGCTCAGGGCAGGTTTGGGTCAGAGTGGGCTTGATTGGCACCACCACTTAGCTGCCGGTTTGCATCGTGCAGCGGACATCGAGAGCATTCGATGTCCGCTTGTCCATCGTGAATGCCCACATGCTACGGTGGTCTGGTCGACCGCCCAGGGCCAATCGCGACCCGATTCGTCTTCTCGGACATTGCGCTGCACAGGGCCTCGTGATCCCAACTACTGACGTCAAGCCTCGCGACATTGTTGCTGCCGACTAGGTCGGAAATCAGTGTCAGTGTGTCTGTAGGCCAATCAAATTTGAAGACAGTGCCGATGAAAATCCGCAACTGGTAAACGCCGCGACAAGGGCCGTGCTGCAACACCGCTTGGGTGCTTTGCACGCCAATCTGAACCCGATTGGAAGCGATCTTCATGCCTCAATGCAGCGTAATCGCCTCCAAATGCCTACTCTACGAAGTTCGATGAGCGACTCGTTGATATTTAAATTAATGAATTCACGATGGAAAAGCCTAGCTGCCAACGGCCGGCTTGACCCGATGCGCGAACCAACGTTTGATAGCTCCATGATCTGGATCGTTCGCAAAGTTCTCGTCGCGTTGGTGGTGGTTGCGCTCATGTGCGGCAACCTCGCTGCGGGGTTTGCGGAAACGAGCGAGCATCTTGGAAGAGTTCATCACGCGGTCACAGACCACGTCGGGGAACATCATCATAGCCATACCGTTTACCACGCTCCCTCCCACTCTATTCACCACGCCACCGCAAAGGCCGCGATCTGCCTGCCGGAAGAAAATTGTCCAAAGGAAGAGCACCATAGTGGCGATCGGTGCAGTCATATCCATGCTAATTGCCACCTTGGGCTTGGCATCGTCCCTCTCGGTGTGTCCTTCGAACTGCGCGCCGACGCCGGATCGAAACTCGCGGGATTGAAAGACACCCCGCCGCACGGCAGCGTTGTCCATCCATTGCTCAGGCCGCCGCGTTCTATCGGCTAAAACGGCAATCGAGGCGCAATCTTGCGCCTGGTATTTCCGCTTAGAGCTGTCCGCGCGGATTGGTATCGAGCCCTATGTTCACCCCCCCCTCTGTCCGAGGACGTTGCCCACTACCAATCCTGCGCGGGTTCATCCATCCAAAACCTGGATCGGGCCCAAGCAATGCATCGTATCTTCCTGACTGCTCTCACTCTTTTTGTCTGCGTGTCCATCGCTTGGGCCGGACCGGGTCACGACCACGGCGGCGGACTCGACGGGGTTGTGGCCGCTGCACGCGAAATCCCACGCATCGAAAGCGTCGGCTCGGATATGGAGCTTGTCGCAACGGCAGAGGGGCACAAGCTGACGATCTATCTTGATCGTTCGGCGAGCAACGAGCCTATCGATGGCGCAAGAATAGAAGTATCGGGCGACGGTATCGCTCCCGCCGTCGCTACGCGGCTGGCACCAGGTACGTATGGGCTCGAAGCCGAATGGCTGGACGTTCCCGGCACAAAGGCACTCGTGTTCACGGTGAGCGCGGGAGACATGATCGACCTGCTCAACGGTACGCTGACCGTGCCAAATGCGGAGATGCCCGAAGCCGTTCGACCGCCGCCGTTGCGCGAGGTCGTCACGAGGCCGGACATTCTCGGGCTGCTCGGCGGTGCGGTGGCCCTTGGGTTTGTCATGGCGCTGTTGTTCGTGCCGGGACGTCACTTGAACAGCACCGAGACCGAAAGCAAATCGGGGACGGCCCAGAGCGCGATCACTTCCAGCATGCGAAATGCGGCTGAGGTGATCCTGATTGCCGCGCTCGCGACCGCAACGTTGATGATAAGAGATGTGCAGGCGGGCCCGGGCCACGATCATGACGACCACGGCCACGGCGCGGTGCCGGCCGCACAAAGCGGCGATGCCCCGCGCAAACTACCTGACGGCACGGTTTTCGTGCCCAAGCCGACTCAGCGGCTGCTCCAGGTACGCACGGAACCGGTCGAGCGGCAGAGCGCGCCGCGAACCCGCGAGCTGATCGGCACCGTTGTATCGGATCCTTCTGCCTTCGGTCAGGTCCAGTCTCCGATGGACGGCAAGATCGAGGTCACGGATCGCGGCATTTCGCATGTCGGCCAGAAGGTACAGGCAGGAGACGTGCTCGCACTGCTTTCACCGACGATACCGCTTGCCGATCTCGGCACGCTGCAGCAGGTGCGCGCCGAGGTGGAAGGTAAGCTCAGGATTGCCGAACAGAGGCTGGCGCGGTTGACGCGCATCGCCAACGTCGTGGCGCAGCGGCAGATCGACGAGACGCAGACCGAACTGGACGCGCTTCGCGAGCAGAAGCGTGTGTTGACGCCGAAGGATGTCGAGAAGTTCAAGCTTGTGGCGCCTGTAAGCGGCATCATCTCTCTCGCTAACGTAAAGGCAGGGCAAGTGGTTTCGGCGCGCGAGACACTGTTCGAAATCGTCGATCCGGCGCGGCTCTGGGTCGAGGCCATCGGCAGCGACATTCACGGCGACGGTGACATAGTGGCAGCCGATGGACTCGATACTGAAGGACACGTATTGAAGCTCAGCTACGTCGGGCGTGCGCCGACGCTACGCCAGCAATCTCGCCCCTACCTCTTTCGCATCGATGATGCTCACGCTGAGCTTTCAATCGGCGCGCCCTTGAAAGTCGTCGTCCAGAAGAGCGAGATGGCTCAAGGGTTCATCATCCCGGATTCGGCAGTCGTTCGCGGTACCAATGGCCTGCCCCAGGTATGGGTCAAGGTCTCGCCTGAACGGTTCCGGGCCGCGACGATCCGCTCGTTCCAACTGAATGGCGCGCGTACGCTGGTCACCGCCGGCATCACGGAGGGTGATCGCGTGCTGATTACGGGTGCTGAACTCGTCAACCAGATCCGATAGGCGAGGTGTAACGTGTTCAACGCCATCGTTCGCGGCAGCCTTAAAAACCGCCTGTTCGTATTGATCGTCGCCGTCGCAGTCCTGCTCTACGGCCTTGTGACGCTACGCACGCTTCCCGTTGACGTCTTTCCCGATCTCAACAGGCCGACCGTGACGTTGATTTGCGAGGCTGAGGGCCTGGCACCCGAAGAAGTAGAGCTTCTGATCACATTCCCGATCGAGACAGCGATGAACGGCATGCCGGGCGTTACTCGTGTTCGCTCGGTGTCTGGCGTCGGTCTTTCGATCGTTTATGTCGAGTTCGATTGGTCGACCGAGATCTACCGGGCGCGCCAGCAGGTCTCTGAGCGACTCCAACTCGTGCGCGAGCAACTGCCGAGCAACATTTCCGCCCAGATGGGCCCGATCTCCTCAGTGATGGGCGAGATCATGTTGATCGCAATGTCGGGCGATAAGGCCGATCCGATGACGCTGAGGGAACTCGCGGACTTCACGATCCGGCCGCAGCTCCTGACCATTCCCGGCGTGTCGCAGGTGATCTCGATCGGTGGCGAAGTGCGCCAGTACCGCGTCATACCCGATCCGCGCAGAATGGCTGGCCTCGATGTGCAATTCGAGGCAATCGAGAATGCAATCCAGAAGTTCGGCGCCAACACCGGTGGCGGATTCGTTGATCTGAAGGCGCGCGAGTACCTGATCCGCAACATCGCGCGCACCACGAAAATCGACGACCTGAAGAATCTGGTCGTTGCCTATCGGAAAGGACAGGTCATCACGCTCGATCAGGTCGCGATCGTCGACTTCGCGGCGCGTACCAAACGGGGCGACGCCGGATTCAACGGCCGGCCGGCCGTCATACTCGCGGTCCAGAAGCAGCCGGCTGCCGACACGGTCAGTATCACGGAGCAGGTGGAAGCCATGTTGCCCGATCTGCAAGGAGTGATGCCCGCAGGCGTGAAGGTCACCGACATCCAATTCCGGCAGGCGACGTTTATCGAAACGTCGATTGCGAATGTCAAGCGTGTCCTCATCGAGGCGCTGCTGGTGGTTACACTCGTTCTGTTCGTCTTCCTTCTCAACTGGCAGACGACGCTCATATCGCTTGTCGCCATCCCCTTGTCGGTTCTGACGACGGTGATCGTATTCCAGGCCATGGGGCTCTCGATCAACACCATGACACTCGGCGGTCTTGCGATCGCCATCGGTGCGCTCGTTGACGACGCCGTCGTCAATGTCGAGAACATCTACCGGCGCTTGGGGCAGCACCGCGAGGCGGTCGGCCGGGACCACCGGTCGATCCTGGCGGTGGTTGGCGATGCTTCGATCGAGGTGCGATCGGGAATTCTCTATGCGACTGTGATCATCGTGCTCGTGTTCTTGCCGCTGTTCACGCTGTCCGGCATCGAGGGGCGATTGTTCTCGCCGCTCGGCGTTGCATTCATTGTGTCGATCCTGGCGAGCCTCTTGGTCTCGATGACCGTGACACCGGTTCTCGCCTATTGGCTGCTGCCGCGGATGAAGCACCTCGCCGAGCAGGAGACGTCGCTGGTTCGGACCCTGAAACGCTGGCAGAAGCGCGGGCTCGCGTGGGCTTTCGAACGGTCGGGCTTCGTCATTGCTCTGCCGGCGCTTGCGGTTGTTGCGGCGACCACCGCCGGAGCGATGCTCCCGCGCGCATTCCTGCCGAGCTTCAACGAAGGGACGGTGCTGGTCAGCGTCATCCTTCAGCCAGGCATCAGCCTCGCCGAATCCGATCGCATCGGACGCCTCGCGGAAGAGATCGTCGCCAATGTACCCGAGGTGAAGTCCGTCGGTCGCCGCACCGGCCGCGCTGAACTCGACGAGCATGCGGAGGGCGTCCACAACAGCGAACTCGACGTCGATTTGAAGCGGTCCGAGCGGAGCCGGGAGAGCGTACTGGCCGACATCCGCAACCGCCTCACCGTTTTGCCCGCCAGCATCGCTGTCGGCCAGCCGATCGCACACCGTCTCGATCACATGCTGTCGGGCGTCAGGGCGCAAATCGCTCTCAAAATTTACGGCGATGATCTTGACGCCTTGCGGGCGTTGGCAGCCGAACTCGAGACGCGGCTGAAGCCGATACCCGGCATCACCGATCTGCAGACCGAGAAGCAGGTCCGAATCCCGCAGCTGCAGGTCAGGATCGACTACGACAAGGCCAAGCGCTACGGGCTCAACCCGAGCGACATCACAACGTCGCTTGCGACACTGTCGAATGGTCGCGTGGTGTCGCAGATCGTCGATCAGTCCAGGCGCTTCGATGTCGTACTCCGCCTGAGCGATGCTGATCGCAGCACGCGAGCGCTTGGCGAAATGCTGATCGAGAGCCCGGCGGGACGCATTCCGCTCAAGTCCGTTGCCGATGTCGTGGAGACGGACGGCCCCAACCAGATTCTGCGCGAGAACAGCCGTCGCAGAATCGCTCTGCTCGCTAACACCGACGGATCGGATCTGGCCAGGATCGTCGGAGACATTCGCCGCGAGGTCGCGGCCATGCCGTTTCCACAAGGCTACTTTTCGAGTCTCGAAGGCCAGTTCCAGGCCCAGGAAGAGGCGTCGCAACGGATCGCGGTATTGTCGCTCGTTTCGCTGGCGCTGATTTTCGTGGTGCTCTACTCGCGCTACCACTCGGCCGTTCTGGCGCTGATCATCATGGGCAACGTGCCGCTTGCGCTCATCGGAAGCGTGGCGGCGCTTTGGATTGCCGGACAGACTTTCTCGGTGGCGAGCGCCATCGGCTTCATCACGCTCGCCGGCATTGCGACGCGCAACGGGATCTTGAAAATCAGCCACTACATCAATCTTGTGCTGTTCGAGGGCGAAGTTTTCGGCAAAGACATGATCATCCGGGGCACGTTGGAACGGCTGACGCCCGTTCTGATGACGGCACTCTCCGCAGGCATTGCGCTCGTGCCGCTGATGTTCGGCACCGACCAGCCCGGCAAGGAGATCTTGAGCCCGGTCGCCATCACGATCTTCGGCGGCCTGTTCTCCGCGACTCTGTTGGACGCATTCCTGACGCCTGTACTGTTCCTCATGTTCGGCAGGAAACCGCTCGAGAACCTGCAGTCGGTGGAGGGCGAACGCCGCCACGCCGAGGCCTTCTAAGTTCGACGCAAACTGAGGAGACGAAAATGTCGAAACAGATCCTGGTCACACTTGCCGGTCTTCTGCTTGCGGGTGCACTCGCGGCGGCACCAGTCCTCGCAGGGGAGCAGCACTCCCACAACGCCATGCGTGGCGGCATCGTTGTCGAAAGCGGACACCACCACGTCGAGATCGTTGCCAAGGATGGCACGCTTGAAGTTTACGTCGCGGGAGAGGACGGCAAGCCCGAGAACGTGCAGAAGGCCAAGGCGAGCGCGGCCGTTTTGTCCGAAGGTAAGAAGGTCGACGTCGCGCTGATGCCCGATCCTTCGAACGTGCTCAGGGGCTCTGGCTCGTTCAAGGTGGGTAAAGGCACGACAATCGTCGTCACCCTTACCATGCCTGGTCACGAGCCCGAGCAGATGCGCGTTAGACTCGATTGAACAATGCGGGGCAGGTGCCGCCGCTAGAGCGTCGCACTTGAAATCGGAATCGGAGGGATTCACAAATCAGGCGAACCGTGATTCGCCGTTATAGGAGGTGGATCATGGGACAGAGCTATTCCGAGGATCTGCGCCAGCGCGTTGTGGCCTTCGTGAATGCGGGCCATTCGCGGCGCGCTGCCGCGGAGCATTTCAGTGTCAGCCCGAGCTTTGCAGTAAAGCTGCTGGCGCGGCACAAGCAGTGTGGTTCACTGGCTCCGCTCCGTCAGGGCCGGCCGCCGGGGAAGGGCCGGCTGCTGGTCTACCGGGATTTCCTGATTGCGCGCGTGGAAGCCCGCCCGGACATCACCATGCCGGAGCTGGCCGCCGAACTTGAAGCCAGGCACGGCGTTTGCGCCTGCTCCTCGTCCTTGTCACGCATTCTCGTTGGCGCCGGCTTCACCTATAAAAAGACGCTGATGGCATCGGAACGCGCTCGCGCGGCCGTGCGTAAGGAACGCAACCTCTGGGTCAGGCGGCGCCAACCGTTCATGCGTTTGCAGCCGCATCGGCTGGTCTTCATTGATGAGACATCGACCAACACCAGTATGGTGCGGTTCAGAGGTCGCGCGCTCAAGGGCACGCGGCTGGCGGGTTCGGCCCCTTGGGTGATCGAGGGAGCGATGGACCGCAAGGCGTTCGATCTCTACGTCGAAACGCGAATACACGTACGCGATATGTGGACGACAAAATGATTTTTGGGCACCTCCTTCTTTTTGCGATCGGCTGCCTGGGCATAATAGGCGCAGTGCGTTTGTTTCACATTGAGAGGGAATTTGCGGAGAGATTCGGAGAAAAGCTACAAATACACCCGATAAAGGGTTGGGTTGTTCAGGACAACTTCGAACTATCAGATGCGGCAAGAGCCTATATCGAAGAAAAGAAACGGAGTGTAGCAATTTTTAATATCGCAAGTGGAGCGGGATTCTTCGTCGTGTTTATCGCATGGGCAATTGCAGCCAATCTGGCCTAAGTATCTAGGGTCCAGACCCTTTAACGTTCCGGCTCAGGATTCCCAGATCAGTCGAACCGTGATTGCGTAGCCTCGATAGGGGCGGCACGGACATGTCTGATCTGTTTTGGTTTTCCGACGAGCAGTGGTCGCGCATCGAACCGATGCTACCCAAGAACACGCGCGGCTTGCCGCAAGCGTGACGCAGGACAGATGCTTTCGGGGTTCTGGTTGCTGGATGTGCCAGGAAAAAGCCAATGGCGCCAGCGTGCGCGGGATTTTCTTAGGATGCTGCGCTTCGAGCACTCTGTGCCGAATATGACTATTTCCAACCGCCTGATGGTAGCTCGTTACAGCCTACAAACAGAATAAAAGTCTCCCTCCGGTGAGCGCCGCCTTGTGGGGCTGAGCGATGTGGCCGAGTCTTCGGCCTCACGTAGGTCGCGGCGGACGGGGATGTGCCCACGATGTCAGATGTGGACACAAGGGGCGCAAAGTGGCATCGGAACAAGCGCTGGCCGGAGGCGCTGAAGCGCGAGATCCTGGCAGCGACTTATCTGCCGGGGGCATCGGTGTCGGTTGTCGCGCGGCAGTACGAAGTCAATGCGAACCAGGTCTTCAGCTGGCGTCGCCGTTATCGCGATGCGAACGCAGATCTGGCGTTATCGCCCGCTCCGTCGACACCGGGACTGGTGCACGTGATGATCGCGCAAGGCACCTGAGGACGAGAAGGTCCCGCCATCATCAGAGCCGGTGCGATCGGGGCGCGGAGGTGGAACCAGGCTCCAGATCGGCTTGCCCAGTGTTGACCAACAAAACAGCCAGCAAAACGCCGGTCCAGCGACAGGTGTCGAAGTATCATCTCTCTTTCTTTGCTGCCAGGCCGCATTCGATGACATAGCGCGTGAGGCCGGCGGTCGTCGAAATCCCAAGTTTCTTTTTGAGATTGCGCCGATGTGTCTCGACGGTGCGCACCGAGATGTCGAGCTCGCGCGAGACTTCCTTGTTCGTCTTACCTTCGGCCAGGCGCAGCAGAATGGATTGCTCGCGCGTCGTCAAAGTGCACCTGCTCGCATGGTTGGATTGCACAGCCCCGAGCAGATCGCAAATCCCCGAGCTGAAATACGATCCGCCGTTGTTCACGGCCTCGATGGCCGAAACGACTTCCGTTGTCGAGGCGTCTTTGAGCACATAGCCGCGGACGCCATTGGTCAACGCCGTGGAGATGTATTCCCTGTTGCGATGCATACTCAGGACAATCAGCTTGGCGCCCGGGAGCACCTCGTTGAACGCCTCTGCGGTGTCGAGGCCGTTCAGCCGCGGCATGTTGATGTCGAGGATGACGATGTCGGGTTGAAATCTCTTGGCCGCCTCAAGCGCGGCATGCCCGTCGGTGACGGCCGCAACGACCTCAATGTGCGGATATGTTTCCAGGCACGAACTCAGGCCCTCGAGAACCAGCGGATGGTCGTCTGCGATGAGGATGCGAATCTTGGCAGGTCGTTCCACGCCGTCCCCTTTCATGATCCTGTCGGCTCTCGCAGTATTTTGCGCGGCAGTCGTGCGCTGACCGTGGTGCCGTCGTCACCCGATTCCACGTCGAAGTGCCCGCCAAGCGATTCGACGCGTTCCTGCATGTTGCGCAGGCCAATCCCCATGTTGCCGCTGGAGACCTTGTTGGAACGCGCCTTCCTGAACCCGCTGCCATCGTCGGATATGCGCAATGAGACCCCATCGGGATTCAAGGTCAGGCTAATGTCTACCTGACGGGCGCCTGCATGCCGTTCCACGTTCGTCAAAGCCTCTTGCGCTATTCTATAGAGTGCTGTCTTGGCTTCGTTGGGAAGAAGCTTCTTGAAGGAGATCGTTTCGAGCGTGACCTTAACTCCTGTCCGCGCCGAAAACTCGTCAGCCAGATTCTCCAACGCCCTCGACAGCCCCAGATCATCCAGATGGCCGGGTCTGAGGCCATGTGAGACTTCGCGCACTTCCCGTATTGCTGAATCAAGTGTGGTCGATGCCCGGTCGATCGTCGTTACGATCTCGTGTTGCGAAGAGTCAGTCACCCTTTTTGCTCGCTCGAGCGTATATTTGACCGCCACCAATGTCTGGCTGACGCTGTCATGGAGCTCACGGGCAACACGGCTGCGCTCATCTTCCTGAGCGGCAACGATACGCTGCGTCAGGATCCTGAGCTTTCCGTCAGCGAGCCTGCTTTCCCGCACGTTGATGATGATTCCTATTCCAAATACGCCAAGTACCGCGGTGAGCGCGATCAGCACAATCCAGCGCGATGTTTGACTGAGGATCTCATGCACCTCCTGCTCGGACGAACGTGTACTTGCCAGGACATCATCGATGTAGATGCCGGTCCCCAGCATCCAGTTCCAGCGTTCGAGAGGTATGGCGTAGCCAATCTTCTCTCCTACTGTTCCCGTCGAAGGCCGCACCCAGGAGTAGCGCGTGAAATCTCCACCGGTCTTCGCGGCATCTATGAGATTGCGAATGACGGTGCGCCCTTCGCGATCGCGGAGTTCGAGGTAGTTTTGGCCGACACGCCACGGCTGTTTGGGGTGCACGATACTTATCCCGGAGTAGTCGTAGACGAAAAAATATCCATCCGGACCAAACGTCATCTTGTCGAGCACGGAGCGTGCCATGCCTTTGGCTTGCGCCTCGTCAGGTGTGGCAGCAACTCCCTTGGGATCGTACAGGTGATCGATCGATGTTCGCGCCAAGGCAATGTAGTGGAGCAACTCCTCCTTTTTGCTCTCGACCATGGCCTTTTCAAAAATTTCTTTTGTCTGCTGTGCCGCCTTTGTGGTTTGCGATTCCACCAGATGTGTTATTGCGGCAACTGCTGCGAGTAACGGCACCGTTGCGAGCAGCAGAATCTTGCTTCGCAAATTCATGGTGTGCGCAACTCCTGCTCAAAGGGATTGCTCAAGTTTATCAAATCTGGCGCATCGCCGCGACTACGCACTACTTGGTAGTCATGCCCGGCGAAACTACCTAGGGCGAGAGCAGATTTTGCCGTCCTCCACCCCAAATCCTACGATCTTGCGCAGCATTTGCAGCGAGTTACCCTGCCTCGCCAAGATCCTGATGGGTCCAATAACAAATCCGCGTGGTCAACTGTCGTGGCGGTGAATTCCCGGCAGTCATAGCGGTTTTTTTCCGGGGATCGGGCCCCTGCCTGGTGCCTTCGGACGGACGACACGCGCGGGACAAGCGCGGCGGCCGATGCCTGGGAGGATTTGGATGATTTTCACGGATACCAATCAGGACGTTTGCACGGTTCGCGGCGAAAATAGCCTCGATCAATGCGGCTTGCAGCACGTGCATCTGACGGCTCGGGAACTTGCCGCTATTGGCTCTCTGACACCGATGCAGCGGCTGGTTTTCGATCGTCTCCATGACGGACTTTCGAACAAAGAGATCGCGGCTCTCTTCGGAATTCACGAAACGACCGTAAAGGCGCACGTTTCAGCCGTGTTTAAAAAACTCGACTGCAACAATCGCGTCAAAGTCGCGCTTCTGGCGCTCAAATTCGCGGTTCGGGAAGAGGCGGCAGGCCAAGTCGCGCGCTGTGGCTGAGAAGCTGTGCCAGTTCGGCCAGATCTTGCTGCCTCGTTTCGCCATGCCGCGAGAATTCTTCTCATGGAAATGACATGACCAAGCTTGACGACGTTGCGGAGCGCAAGGAGTGGGTTGACGCGATCAATTCTGTGATCGCGTTCGAGGGGACGGGGCAGGCCGACGACATCCTTGAGGAGGTCGTTGCGGCGGCGCGGCGCTCTGGCGCGCATCTGCCGTTCGCGGCCAACACGGCCTACATCAATACGATCCCACCCGACGAGCAGCCGGAGTATCCGGGCGACCGCGTGCTGGAGAACCGGGTGCGGGCGGCGATCCGCTGGAATGCGGCGGCGATCGTGCTCAAGGCCAACAAGGAGAGCTCCGAGCTTGGCGGCCACATCGCCTCGTTCCAGTCGGCGGCGACGCTTTATGCGACGGGCTTCACGCACTTCTGGCATGCGCCGCACGAGGGCCACGGTGGTGATCTGGTGTTCGTGCAGGGCCACTCGGCGCCCGGCATCTATGCGCGCGCCTTCGTCGAGGGACGGCTGACGGAAGAGCAGATCCTGAACTTCCGCCAGGAGGTCGATGGCAAGGGCGTGTCGTCCTATCCGCATCCCTGGCTGATGCCGGACTTCTGGCAGTTCCCGACGGTGTCGATGGGGCTCGGGCCGCTGATGGCGATCTATCAGGCGCGGTTCCTGAAGTACCTGCACGGGCGCGGTCTTGCCGACACGTCGAACCGGCACGTGTGGGTGTTCTGCGGCGACGGCGAGATGGACGAGCCCGAAAGCCTCGGCGCCATCGGGCTTGCCGGCCGCGAGAAGCTCGACAACCTCATCTTCGTCATCAACTGCAACCTGCAGCGCCTCGACGGCCCGGTGCGCGGCAACGGCAAGATCATCCAGGAGCTGGAAGGCGATTTCCGCGGTGCGGGCTGGAACGTGATCAAGGTGGTGTGGGGCTCCAACTGGGACGAGCTGCTCGCCAAGGACTATTCGGGCCGCCTGCGCCAGCTGATGGAGGAATGCCTCGACGGCGAGTACCAGGACTTCAAGTCGAAGAACGGCGCCTACATCCGCGAGAAGTTCTTCGGTCGCTATCCTGAGACCGCGGCGATGGTCGCGGACTGGTCGGACGACAAGATCTGGTCGCTGACGCGCGGCGGGCATGACGCGGTGAAGGTCTATGCCGCCTACAAGGCAGCCGTCGAGCACCAGGGCCAGCCGACGCTGATCCTGCCCAAGACGGTGAAGGGCTATGGCATGGGTGAATCGGGCGAAGGCCAGATGATCACGCACCAGGCCAAGAAGATGGGTTACGACTCGCTGTTGAAGTTCCGTGACCGCTTCAACGTGCCCTTGAACGACGAGGAGGTGAAGGCGCTCAAGCTCATCCGGCTCGACGAGGCCTCGCCGGAGATGACGTATCTGCGCGAGCGGCGCGCGGCGCTCGGCGGCTATCTCCCGCAGCGGCGCAGACAAGCGGAAGAGAGCCTGAAGGTTCCGGCGCTCGACACGTTCAAGGCGCAGCTCGATGCGACGGGCGAAGGCCGCGAGATCTCCACGACGATGGCGTTCGTGCGCATCCTCAACACGCTGCTGCGCGACAAGCAGATCGGCCCCCGCGTCGTGCCGATCGTGCCCGACGAGAGCCGCACCTTCGGCATGGAGGGCATGTTCCGCCAGTACGGCATCTTCTCCCAGGTCGGCCAGCTCTACCGGCCGCAGGATGCCGACCAGCTGATGTTCTACAAGGAAGATACGAAGGGCCAGATGCTGCAGGAGGGCATCAACGAGGCCGGCGCCATGTCGAGCTGGATCGCGGCGGCGACGAGCTACTCGACGTCGAACGTGACGATGATCCCGTTCTACATCTACTACTCGATGTTCGGCTTCCAGCGCGTGCACGATCTCGCCTGGGCGGCGGGCGATTCACGCGCACGCGGCTTCCTCATCGGCGGCACGGCGGGACGCACGACCTTGAACGGCGAGGGCCTGCAGCACGAGGACGGCCACTCCCACATCCTCTCCGCCACGATCCCCAACTGCATATCCTACGATCCGACCTACGCCTACGAGGTCGCCGTGATCGTGCAGAACGGCCTCAAACGCATGGTCGAGGAGCAGGAGGACGTCTTCTACTACCTCACGGTGATGAACGAGAACTACGAGCATCCGGCGATGCCCGCCGGCGCCGAAGAGGGCATCATCAAGGGCATGTACCTGTTGAAGCCCGCCGCTGACGGCGCCAAGGGCCACAAGGTGCAGCTGATGGGCTCGGGCACGATCCTGCGCGAGGTGCTGGCGGGTGCGGAGCTGCTGGAGAAGGACTTCGGCATCCATGCCGACGTGTGGAGCGTGACGAGCTACACCGAGCTTGCCCGCGAGGCGGCGGCGGTGGAGCGCTGGAACATGCTCAACCCGGAGGAGACGCCGAAGGTCGCCTACGTGACGGGGAAGCTCGCGGAACGCGGCGATGGTCCCGTCGTCTCCTCGACCGACTACATCCGCGCCTACAGCGAGCAGATCCGCGCCTATGTGCCGGGCAACTACCGCACGCTCGGTACCGACGGCTTCGGCCGTTCCGACTATCGCCGCCGCCTGCGCGAACACTTCGAGGTCGATCGCCACTTCGTTGCCGTTGCCGCGCTGAAGGCCCTCGCCGACGAGAACAAGGTGCCCTCGCGCACCGTCAGCGACGCGATCCGCAAATACGCAATCAATCCCGGCAAACTCAATCCCGCGACCGCGTGACGGCGCCTTGAGCCCCTGCCCGCGTCTGCCATGCCCCAACGCTCGCCGCCCGAGGAATAAAGACAATGTCCATTGAAGACGTGAAAGTTCCAGACATAGGTGACTTCAAGAATGTTCCGGTGATCGAGATCCTGGTGAAGCCGGGCGACACGGTGAAGGCGGAAGACGCGATCGTCACGCTGGAAAGCGACAAGGCGACGATGGACGTGCCCTCGCCCGCCGCCGGTAAGGTGGTCGAGGTGCTGATCAAGCTCGGCGACAAGGTGTCGGAGGGAACGCCGATCCTGAAGCTGGAGAGTGGGGCCGCCGCCGGAGCCGCGCCATCACCCGCACCCGCCGCAAGCGCGCCGGCATCCGCCGCACCTGCCGCTGCCGCTGCCACCCCGCGCGCTGCAACGCCTGCTCCTCAGCAGGACCTGTCGAAGGGGCCGGGCGACGCCACCGATGCGCCGCTCGTCAAGGGCCGCGCGATCCCGCCGCCGATGGACTTCGGGGATGCGCACGCGAGCCCGTCGGTGCGCCGTCTCGCGCGCGAGCTTGAGGTCGATCTGAAGCGCGTTACCGGTACCGGCGAGAAGGGCCGCATCACCAAGGACGACGTCAAGCGCGCAGTGGCCGGCAAGGCGGCGGCGGCACCGGCCGGCAGTGGCTTCGGCATCCCGGAGATCCCGGCGCAGGACTTCTCCAAGTTCGGCGCGATCGAGGAAAAGCCGCTGTCGCGCCTGAAGAAGCTGTCAGGCCCGCACCTGCACCGCGCGTGGCTCAACATCCCGCACGTCACGCACACCGACGAGGCCGACGTCACCGAGCTCGAGGACTATCGCAAAAGCCTCGACAAGGCGGCCAAGGACAAGGGCTATCGCGTCACGCTGCTGGCCTTCCTGTTGAAGGCGTCCGTTGCGTGTTTGAAGGAGTTCCCCGAGTTCAATGCCTCGCTGAGCCCGACCAAGGACGCGCTGATCTACAAGAAGTACTACAACATCGGCGTCGCGGTCGACACGCCCGATGGGCTCGTCGTGCCCGTCATCAAGGACGTCAACGCCAAGGGCATCATCGAGCTGTCCAAGGAGCTGGGCGATGTCTCAGCCAAGATGCGCGACGGCAAGATCACGCCCGCCGACATCTCCGGCGCCACGTTCTCGATCTCCTCGCTCGGCGGCATCGGCGGCACCAGCTTCACGCCCGTCGTCAACGCACCCGAAGTGGCGATCCTCGGTGTCGTGCGCTCCTCCCTGAAGCCGCAGTGGAACGGCAAAGAGTTCGTGCCGCGCCTGATGCTGCCGTTGTGCGTCTCCTACGATCACCGCGTCATCGACGGGGCGCTTGCCGCCCGCTTCACCCGCCGCCTTGCCGAGTTCCTCGGCGATGTGCGCCAGCTCGTGCTGTAACGCGGGAGGACTGCTGACATGGCAACGAAAGACATCCGCGTTCCCGACATCGGCGACTTCAAGAATGTTCCGGTGATCGAGATCCTGGTGAAGCCGGGCGACACGGTGAAAGCGGAGGACGCGATCGTCACGCTGGAAAGCGACAAGGCGACGATGGACGTGCCCTCGCCCACCGCCGGCACGGTCAAGGAGATCAAGGTCGCGCTCGGCGACAAGGTGTCGGAAGGCTCCTTGATCCTGACGCTGGAAGAAGGTGCGGGCGATGCCAAGCCGGCCGCCGCCGCGGCGCCACCTGCGGCGGCCGCTCCCGCGGCTCCCGCGCCCAAGGCGGCATCACATGCCGGCGGCGCCGACATCACCTGTGAGATGATGGTGCTCGGCGCGGGGCCCGGTGGCTACTCCGCCGCGTTCCGCTCCGCCGATCTCGGCATGAAGACGGTGCTGGTGGAACGCTGGAGCGTGCTCGGCGGCGTCTGTCTCAATGTCGGCTGCATCCCCTCCAAGGCGCTGTTGCACACCGCCGCGGTGATGGACGAGGTGAAGGCCTTCGCCGCGCACGGCATCACCTATGCCGCGCCGAAGATCGATCTCGATGCACTGCGCAAGCACAAGGAGAAGGTGGTCGGAAAGCTGACCGGCGGCCTTGCCGGCATGGCGAAGGCGCGCAAGGTCACCGTCGTCACCGGTACCGGGCAGTTCCTCGATCCCAACCACATCGAGGTGACGCTGTCGGACGGTTCGGGCAAACAGGTGGTGCGCTTCGACAAGGCGATCATCGCCGCGGGATCGGAAGCGGTGAAGCTGCCGTTCATCCCCGATGATCCGCGCATCGTCGATTCCACCGGCGCGCTCGAGCTACGCTCGATCCCCAAGCGCATGCTCGTCATCGGCGGCGGCATCATCGGCCTCGAGATGGCGACCGTCTACTCCACGCTCGGCGCGCGCGTCGATGTCGTGGAAATGCTCGACGGGCTGATGCCGGGAGCGGACCGCGATCTCGTCAAGGTGTGGGAGAAGGTCAACGCGCCGCGCTTCGATGCCATCATGCTGAAGACGAAGACGACGGCGGTCGCGGCCAAGACGGACGGCATCCACGTCACCTTCGAAGGCGAGAAGGCGCCGGCAAAGCCGCAGGTCTACGACATGGTGCTGGTCGCCGTCGGCCGTTCGCCCAACGGCAAGCTGATCGCGGCCGAGAAGGTCGGCGTCGCGGTCGGCGATCGCGGCTTCCTCTCGGTCGACAAGCAGCAGCGCACCAATGTGCCGCACATCTTTGCCATCGGCGACATCGTTGGCCAGCCGATGCTCGCGCACAAGGCGGTGCACGAAGCGCACGTCGCGGCGGAAGCGGCCGCCGGCCAGAAGAGCTTCTTCGATGCCAAGCAGATCCCGTCGGTCGCCTACACCGATCCGGAGATCGCCTGGGCCGGCCTCACCGAGACCGAAGCGAAGGCCCAGGGCCGCAAGTTCGACAAGGCGATGTTCCCGTGGGCTGCCTCGGGTCGCGCCATCGCCAACGGCCGTGACGAAGGCTTCACCAAGCTCATCTTCGACGCGGAAACCCACCGCATCATCGGCGGCGGCATCGTCGGCACGCATGCGGGCGATCTCATCGGCGAAGTATGCCTTGCCATCGAGATGGGTGCCGACGCCGTCGACATCGGCAAGACCATCCACCCGCACCCGACACTGTGTGAGTCAATCGGCATGGCCGCCGAAGTCGCTCACGGCTCATGCACCGACCTCCCACCACAGAGGAAGAAGTAGGGGAGGCGCAACGTCGAACTGAATAGTTTCGACCGAGATCGCCAAGACAAAGAAACAATACCGGGCGAGGAAACATCAAAATGCGAACGCTATTGAGACTATCGGACTTTATCGATGGAACAGCGACATGGATCGGACGAAGTGTTGCGTGGCTGGTCATGGTTGCCGTTCTCGTCAGCGCGGGGAATGCCGTCGCACGAAAGGTCGCGGGCGTTTCGTCGAACGCCTGGCTCGAGTTGCAATGGTACTTGTTTGGCGCGGTCTTCATGCTTGGCGCATCTTGGGTGCTTGCACAGAACCAGCACGTTCGAATTGACGTTGTGACAGCGATCCTCTCGCAACGTACGCGTCACAAGATTGATCTGTTCGGACACGTCTTCTTCCTGATGCCATTTGCAGCGTTGATGGCTTGGCTGTCCTGGCCGTTCTTCATCAATTCGTTCAAATCCGGCGAAGTGTCCATGAACGCTGGCGGTTTGATCGTATGGCCGGCCAAGTTCCTCGTCCTTGCGGGTTTCGTTTTGTTCGTGGCCCAAGGCCTTTCGGAGATCATCAAGACTGTTGCGCTCCTGCGTGGCGACATTGCCGATGCGTCTGCGGCAGCCGTGGGAAGTGGCGGGGCGCCGCCGGCAGAGAGCACGGAATTGAACGCCGGCGGCAATCCCGATGATGCGAGCACCATGGAGCGCAAAGATGCTTGAAATCATTGCGCACAACCTTGCGCCCATCATGTTCGTATCCGTGATGCTTCTGCTGCTCCTCGGATATCCGGTGGCAATCACGCTCGCTGCCGGAGGATTGTTCTTCTTTGTTGTTGGCGTCGGCTTGTCAGAGATAGCGCCAAGTCAGATCAACCTCTCATGGCCTCTGCTTGGTGCGCAGCCGGAACGTGTTTTTGGCATCCTGTCGAATGACACCTTGTTGGCGATACCGTTCTTCACGTTGATGGGATTGATTCTCGAGCGTTCCGGCATGGCCGAAGAGTTGCTGAAGACGGCAGGGCAATTGTTCGGCCGAGTTCGTGGAGGTCTGGCCTACGCTGTGATCTTCGTCGGAGCCCTTCTCGCAGCCACCACGGGTGTCGTTGCCGCTTCTGTCATCGCCATGGGGCTCATCTCGCTGCCGATCATGCAGCGATACGGATACAGCCAGCCCGTGGCAACGGGGACCATCGCAGCAGCGGGCACGCTGGCACAGATCATTCCGCCATCGCTCGTTCTCATCGTGATGGCAGACCAGTTGGGCGCATCGGTCGGCGACATGTACCTCGGCGCGGTCGTGCCATCTTTGCTGCTGGTGCTTGCCTTCTGCATCTACATTTTCATGCTGTCGATCGTAAAGCCAGAATGGGTGCCTGCGCTGCCGGAAAGTGAGCGGACACTGAGCGGCGGCTTTACCTCGTTGTTACTGGTGGGCGTGGCAATCGTTGCGATCTATTACGCATCGAGCAGCACGATCTTCTCCTCGTGGACGGAGGAGAACCGCATGACAGCGGCCGCAGCGACTGCCACGGTTGCCGTCTACCTGTTGTCTCTTGCAAACCGTGCCTTTGGTCTCGGCGTGCTTTCACCGCTGGCCGAACAGGTCGTCACCGTCATGGTGCCGCCGCTTGCCCTGATCTTTCTGGTGTTGGGGACGATCTTCATCGGTGTTGCGACCCCAACCGAGGGCGGCGCGATGGGCGCGGTCGGCGCACTGGCTTTGGCGTGGGCCAAGCGGCGCCTCGACTGGTCACTCCTGCGCACCTCGATCGAGTCGACCGCAATCCTGGCAACGTTCGTCATGATGCTTCTCATCGGAGCCCGCGTCTTTGCTCTGACGTTTTATGGAGTAAACGGCAACGTCTGGATGGAGGAGCTGCTGCTGGCCCTGCCGGGCGGCGAGCTGGGCTTCATCGTTGTCGTGATGATCATTGTCTTCATCCTGGGCTGCTTTCTCGACTTCTTCGAGATCGCCTTCATCCTTGTTCCGCTGCTAGCGCCAGTGGCCGTCAAGCTCGGCATCGACAAGGTGTGGTTCGGAGTGGTTCTCGGCATCAACCTGCAGATGAGCTTCCTGACGCCACCGTTCGGCTTCACGCTCTTCTATCTGCGATCCGTTGCTCCACAGAACGAATGGGTCGACCAGCAAACATGCAAGACGTTGCCGGGCATCAACACGCGCACGATCTACAAGGGCGTGATCCCATTCATCCTCATCGAGATCCTCGTGCTCTCCTTGACCATCGCTTATCCCGGGCTCGTAACGCACTATCGCGGAGGCCCCGCGCAGCCGGCGCCGATCACTGCCCCTGCGCCACAATCACCAGCATCCGCTCCCTTCGGGCTGCCGGCTGCACCGCCGAATTTCGGCGGCCCTCAAGCTGGCCCTGTGACGGTTCCGCCGGGCTTAGGCGGACCACCACTAATCGGGCCCGATGGAAACCCGCCAGCCGGTCTTTCCAGCAGCGTGCCTCCTGGTCTCGGCGGCGGCTCTCCTGCAAAGGCTGGCGGTGATGCGGCTCCCGTGACCGCACCCCCGATAGCACCGAACCTCGCACCGTCCACCGACCTGTCGAAGCCACCCTCGTTCGACTAGCGACGACCCGTGTCTGCCATCACACGTGCGCCCAACGCTCATGTGCACAGATCGAGGCACGTGTGGTGTTCGACATCCGTACTCACGGCCAACCATCAAACGACGATAAGCCAAAGGAGGAAATCATGGACCGTCGTCAATTCATCCGCAAATCCGCCGTCACCGCTATCGGTGCCGGCGCCATCGCCAGCCCGGCAATCGCCCAATCGAAGCCGAAAGTGCAATGGCGGTGCACGTCATCGTTCCCGAAATCACTCGATACCATCTACGGTGGTGCCGAGGACGTCGCAAAATACGTCAGCGAAGCAACTGACGGGCAGTTTGAGATCAAGGTCTTCTCTGCCGGCGAAATCGTTCCAGGTCTGCAGGCGGCAGATGCCGTTTCGAACGGCACCGTCGAGATGTGCCACACGGCCGCCTACTACTATGTCGGCAAAGACCCCACCTATGCGCTCGGAGCCGTCATACCCTTCGGTCTCAATACCCGCGGCATGCACGCTTGGCTCTACTATGGCGGTGGATTGGACCTGCTCAACGAATTCTATAACACGAAGGGGTTGCACTACCTGCCGGCGGGCAACACGAGCGCGCAAATGGGCGGCTGGTTCCGCAAGGAGATCAAGTCGGCCGCCGACATCAATGGTCTCAAGATGCGTATCGCCGGTCTGGCTGGCCAGATCATGCAAAAGCTCGGCGCGGTGCCGCAGCAGATCGCAGGCGGCGACATCTATCCGGCGCTCGAACGTGGAACGATCGATGCTGCCGAATGGATCGGGCCCTATGACGATGAGAAGCTCGGCTTCCATAAAGTCGCGCCATACTACTATTACCCCGGTTGGTGGGAAGGCAACCTGGCGCTGAACTGCTTCATCAACGTCGAAGCCTGGAACAAGCTGCCGGCTGCCTACAAGAGCGTGCTTACCACGGCCTGCAAGGCGGCCACGACCGAGATGCTCGCGGAATATGACTACAAGAACCCGCAGGCGATCCGCCGCCTAGTGCAAGGTGGTGCGCAGCTCCGCCCCTATCCGCAGGACGTCATGAACGCCGCATTCAATGCGGCGCAGGAGGTCTATGCCGACATCAACGCCAAGAACGCGGCCTTCAAGAAGATCTACGACTCCATGATGACCGTGCGTAACGACAGCTTCCTGTGGCAGCAATTGTCGGAATATACGTTCGATACCTTCATGATGGTCAAGCAGCGGGAAGGTGCGCTCAAGGTGGGCGGCTGATGCAGGCTGCCGAACGTTGATACGCGACATGCTTTGCGGAGCCGGACGAAATCCGGCTCCGTCAATCTTTCTCTCACTGGACGGCTGCAAATTTTCCATCGCTGTGTGTTGAAACGTTATGCGCCGCGCGCAAAATTCGAGTGTGCTCCATCCTTTTTTGCTGGGAGCATGTTTTTAGGCTGAACCGCATGGCATCTCTGCGCACCAAGCTCCAGCGGCAATAGGGAGCCCGGTCGCGATCCCACGAAAAGTCAGCGCCCACCAGAATGTGGTCCGACAAGCCGGGAGCCAGTGCCGTGTCG
>JACKJI010000028.1 GCA_020638035.1 Hyphomicrobiaceae bacterium | reverse complement strand
GCGGTTCACGTCGGCTCCGCGCTTCACGCCGCGACGCCGCCTTGATGAGACGAAGGCCGCGCGTGAGCCCAAGCTTCGCTGGGTGCCTCCGGCAGAAGGAAAGGCAGCAGCCGAGTAACAAGTCCGCCTGCAGCATCGAGCGCACACGACAACCTGCGAGTTGGATGGATTTGGAGCATGTCGTGCCGAAGCGAACCGTGGCGCCGCGTGAAGACATTAAAGTACGTCTGATCCGATCGTGCTCGAACGGTTCGGTCCTTACGCCGCAGCGGCTGGCAATCCGTCGAGCTCGATCTCGATCATCAGATCGTGCGTGATCTCCTCCAGTGTCCTACGCAGTTCGTTTTCGTCGAGACCGTCGGGCAAAATAATATCGGCGCGCGCCTCAAACATCGCCTCGCCCGACATGGAGCCGGCAAAGATGCGGGTCTCCATGGCGTCGATGGAGATCTCCATGCTGGCGAGCACTGTCGATATCTCGTGGATGATGCCGGGATGATCGACGCCGGTCATCTCGAGGCGCACGCGGCGACCAATGCGCATGCTGTCTTCGTGCCCCCTGCGGATCGTCACCCAAATGCCTGCGTCGCCGAGCTTGCCGAGATCGGTTTCGAGCGCCGAGACATTCTCCTCGGGTACTGACAATCGCAGGATGCCGGCAAACTCGCCGGCAAGCCGTGCCATCTGGCTATCGACCCAGTTGCCGCCGTGTGCATCGATGGTCTGCGACAGTGCCTTGATCAGGCCGGGACGGTCGCGTGCAATCACCGTCAACACCAGATCCTGAGTCATCGCGCGTCACCTCCCATGCATCCATTTTGGCGAGGAGCGTGACGTCAGTCGGCCGCGATTGCAAGCGCAGGGACGCCGCAGCGATTGTGCAGTCGCGAAAGGCTTCGCGACGGAGCGTCAGCGAGCGAAGGATGTTTCGCCTGCCTCGCTCGCGCCTCCCGACCGGCGGTATTTCTGCAGAACCGCACGCGACTGTTCGACAAGAGCATCGGCAATCGCCGCGTGACCTTCAGCCGTCGGGTGAAAGGCACCCGAATAAGTCGCCGCCAGCACAAGCTGGAAATAGGACAGGCTCTTCAGCTTCAGCGCCTTCTGCAGGAGCGAGGGGGCGACGTGGAAGTTGCCGGTCAGGAAGGCATCGTTCGGGGTACGGAACCAGCGCTGGCGCGGCGCATAAGGGGAATAGTCGGCAGGATTGTAGGGAACCCAACGACCGTCGATCTTGCGCGGCAGACGCAGGTCGTCGGCGATCGAGAACGCATTGTCGGTGAACCCCGCGCAGATGCCGCGGTCAACGAATGCACGGCGATGATGGTCAACGAATGTCCAGCCGTGCTTTGCCGCACTGTCGTGCATGATGCGGTTGAGCTTGTCGGAGATCCACACGCCCTCACGCGCCTTCTGCGCGCTGAGGCGGAAATCGGAAACAACCTCCATGCCGGCCGTTCCATCAGGACATATTTGGCTGCCGTCACCCAACAGCGCCAGCCCCGGGTAGCCGGTAAGCAGGACGCGGTCGCTCTCGTTCCAGGGAATGTGCAGGATGTTGTGCAGCGCACGATTGAGCGCCTTATAGCGCTCATCGAGCGTATCAATGAGTCCGCTCGCCTGGGACTGGCCGTGCACCTGCCCGAACCAGCCGCCGAGCTTGCGCAGCGTCGATTGGTTGGCGAGGATGGCATTGGCGAGCAGCCGCGCAAAGCCGATGTCATTGCCGCCGATTGACAGGAACAACAGGTCGATCTTGCGCGCTTTCTCCATGGGACACTTCAACAGCACGAGACCGCCCAGCTCAGGTACCGTGCCCTTGATGTGGTAGGCTTCGGGCAGATCCTGAGGTTCGGCTTGGTTGTCGTCGCACTGGGCCTCGGCCGCCGCGGAAATCTGCGATAGCTCTGGCGGATTGGGCACCCACTCGTTGCCCTTGTAGCGCAGGAACAGGCCGTCGGTGATCTCCGCGCCTGAGCACGCAAGACCGACATAAGTGACGGCGCGGTGCGGCGCTTCGATCGCCAGTTGCAGAGCTGCGCGGAGCTGATGCGAATAGAGCGAGCGGTGGCACGCCTGATCAAGCCACTTGGCGTTAGCCCTCACGAAGGCGCGATCGCCGATCTGCTTCCATTTGCCTTCGCGCGCGGGAAAGCCGCTCACCGTCGGCTCGGATTTGGCATCCCCGTAGGCCGTGGCTCGCTCGCGCGAGAAACGCACGGGTACATCGGGGTTGCCCTCGCCGGAGGCAAAGCTATCTCCCATGCCGACGATCAGCAGATCCTCAACGGCGATGGTTGCACGTTGCAGCTCGACGCCTCCGACCGACACGGAGACATCGGCGCCGGCGGGATATGGCACTTCAATGGTGCGCTGCTCGCTGCACGGTTGCAGAACGGTTTCGGGCGGCGCGGTGTTGATGCCGGTATCGCGCGGGATCGACGTCCACTGGCAGGACACCGTCGCTGCCTCGGCAATGCCTTCTAGGCTCACCAACACCCGATGGATTCGCGGAGAAAGGTAGTCGGGGCGATCATCGCAGCGGTACGCGTTGACGCGCCCATCCCAGCACGTCGCGTCGACGATGCCCGCGGCCCAGCCACGCGCATTGCGCGCCGCCAGCCGGCGCTCGATCGCAAGCACCGGATTGCGACGCTCGGCGCCTTCCAGCTCCTTGTAGGCGAGGCGGTGCGCCTCAGTAGCCACTGGATCGGAAAAGAAACGAAACGGGCTTTCGACCCGCCACGTCAGTTTCGGGGACAAAGCCTTGCCGCGAAAAGTCGGTTGCAGAGAGGCGGCGTCGGGCTCTCCTCGGGTTGGCACACTGCGATTGGCTGCGGCACCGTCAGGCGCGGCATCGCTTGACGGGGACGGCGCGGCGCGGATGAGGCTCTCGAGCTCCTCGGGGCTTGCGGGGACGCCTGTGCGCTGACCGGCATCGCGACTGGCGTTCGTCGCACCCTGGCCGGCCGCGGGAACGGGAGCATTGGGGAGCGGATCTGCGCCTCGTGATTGAACCAAATCCGTGTCGCGAGGGTTTGATGAGGTGGGGGCAGGCAGCGGTTCGAGTTGGATCGTGTTGCGCGACGCCTCGCTATCCTGGGCACGCGCGGCCTGTGAAGCGACCGTCAGAGATGAACCAACGACCAGCGCCACGATGACTGCTCCGCCGGCAAACTGGCGCAACTTCGCTGCAACCTTGCTCATAGATATCTCCGGATGCCCCGGTTCGACGATCTGCCGGCCTCGGCAGGCATCAGCGCCTGCTTGCCCGAGTTCTGACGCGGACAAATCGTACGTTCAGAAGCGCACCTACAGACGGCCGGTCTTCGCAAACCACCACAATCGCCAGACGCGGCTCAGTGGCAGAATTGCAGAGGCGGGATCCACCTCACGTCCGTCCTGCGATGCAGCAACGCCACTCTCACAAGCGCGCAAATAGGGCTCAACGAGGGCAAGGGGCAGGGCGGCAAGCCGCAGGGATCTGCTCCAACCAGGAAGATCGGCCCTGGCGGCCATCAGATTATGACGGGCCTGTTGCAACTCGCTCTTCAAGTCGAGCAGCAGGCCCGTGCCATGCCCGAGGCCGGCGCGCGTCGCCAACGCCATACGAGCGTAGGACAGCGCAAGGCCAGCATTGCGCAGTCCCTCGTGTCGCTCAGTCCGTTCGATGGCGCCCAACAGGATCGCGGCACGGTGCATCCCCGCTGCATCGCGGGCCAGATAGCGGCTGCGCGCGATCTGCAAGAGCGGCAGGCGCTGCCAGCTTTCGTCGAGCTCAGAGCGCGCATCGACACTCGCGCAGAGATCGGCCTTGTCGAGACCGTGGCGAAGCACGACAGCGGCCAGGGCATCGGCCAACGGGTTGCCCGAGTTGGTGCCGGGCGCAATGGCTTCGATCCAGTCGCGCCACCATTGCAGGCGGATCTCGGACACCAGCGGCTCGCTCACTTGTGCTGGTATGCGGTCAAGCTCGCCCTCGAAGGCGGCGAGCACGAGCAGATCGTCGCGCACATCACGCGGCGCCAGCAGCGCTGAGAGATAATAGTCGTGTGCGTGGGCCTTGGCCGTCCCGGCGATCACCTGCCGTGCGCTGGCATCCATCGCAGGTTCCTTCATAGACCTGCGTGGGCGGCGATCACCATCGCCACGCTGACCGGAACGACGAGGATGAGATTGATGCGCGCCCAAGTCACGATCGACGCGCGGGCGGCAGCCTTTTCGGTATCGGACGCGGCGACCTTGCCGGTAATCCGCGTCACATTGGGACTCAGGATGAACTGGACGATCGCCCACATGACAAGTCCGCCGAGGATGCCGGCGAGCAGCAACGGGCGGTGATGGACCGTGTTTCCGATCGGCAGCGTCAAAATAAGTCCCGTCGCCAATGTCGCGTGGGCGGCACCGGTAAAGACGCGCGCGGACGGGCCGGCGATGTGGCGGACGATGACAGGCCGCTCCGCATCGCTCACGGCTTTGAGTGCTGCGAGCTGGACGACGTTGACGAACACGATGAAGCCAACCCAGACCATGGCCGCGAAGACATGGGCGGTGCGGATGGCGAGTGCACCAGCGGCGTGCATGTCGGTGGCAACTCCCACCACGGCTAGAATCACGAGGCCCAAAACGAGGCCCGCAAGCGATGCGCGACCGGCACTTTCGAGAATGCTGCGCACCGCTCCGGCTCCCTTAATCGACCGCGATCAGGGCGGCGGCCACTTTGCGGCGCTCGCCCAGCAAAATGTTGTAGGTCCGCGCCGCCGACCCGGTCGTCATCGGCTCGATGCCGATGCCCGCCTCAGCGAGAAACGTACGCAAAGCGGCCGATGGCATGACATGCTCACTGCCGGTACCGAACAGCAGGACATCGATGCGACCGGCATCGACGAGAACATCGGCGAAATCCGCTGCGAGCGCGGACGCGGCATCCCGGACGGGCCATGCGCGCACGCCGGACGGCAAACACAGCAGCGAGCCTTTGTGGCTCATGTCGGCGAAACGAAAGCCGCCGTTGCCATAGGCGTCGATCGGCACCTGATAGGGATAGCTTCCCTCGAGGAGGTTCATCATGGCGATGCCTCCAAGAGAAGCGCACAAGCCGGGGGCCTCGCCACGCATGACTGGCGGATGCGTCGAGGCCACCACATCTGGCTCATGCCCAATGTCCTTGCGCCGTTGTTACGCGCCGTGCTTCAGGCCTTCGCCTTGGCCCCCGCCCCAGCGCCCTCGCTCGACCAGTCACGCTTGACGCCAATCCACAGTAGGAACGGCGAGGCGACGAAGATCGACGACCATGTACCGATCAGGATGCCGAACAGCATGGCGAACGAGAATCCCTTGATCACCTCGGTACCAAAGACATAGAGCGCCAGCACGGCAAGGAACGTCGTCGTCGCCGTCAGAACGGTGCGCGACAGCGTCTCGTTGATCGAAAGGTTCATCAATTCGACGAGTGCCATCTTCTTATAGCGCCGCAGGTTCTCGCGGATGCGGTCGAACACGACGACGGTATCGTTGATGGAGTAGCCCGCGAGCGTCAGCAGCGCCGCCACCTCCGATAGGCCGAAGTCGAGCCCTAGAAGCGAGAATACGCCCAGCGTGATGATGATGTCGTGCACGAGCGCCAGAATGGCGGCGACGCCGAACTGCCATTCGAAGCGGAACCAGATGTAGAGCAGGATGCCGACGATGGCGAAGCTGACGGCGATCACGCCAGCCTGCTTCAATTCGCCGGAAACAGCCGGGCCGACGATCTCGGTGCGGCGGAACTCGTAGTCGGAGCCGAGTGCGGTGCGCACTTTGCCTTCGACCGCCTGCTGTGCCTGCTCGCTGTTCTGGCCCTGGGCGGGTTTCTGCGTCTCGACACGCACCAGGAACTCGCCTGGCTGGTCGAGGCTCTGGATCTGCACCTCGCCAAGCCCCAGCCCACCCAGCGTATCGCGCACCTTGGCGACGTCGAGTGTGCCTGTCGTCTGGCGGATTTCGAACAGCGACCCGCCTTTGAAATCGATGCCGAAGTTGAGGCCCTTCATCGCCAAGATCGCGATCGCCGCCAGGGCCGCCACCCAGGAGATTCCGATGCAGACACGGCGGAGCTCCATAATCGGAAGTCGCGTGCCATGCGGCCAGAAATCGACGCCCTTGAACATTTTTCTTGATCCTTTTTCTATCAGGGACCGTCAGAGCGGCGCGGGGATCTTCTTCGACTTCTGACTAGAGATCCACAAGGACACGAGCAGGCGCGTCACGGTGAAGGCGGTGAAGACGGTAGCGAAAATGCCGAGCGACAGCGTCACGGCGAAGCCGCGCACGGGGCCTGCACCCAGCCAGAACATGACGATGCCGGCAATGAGCGTGGTGAGGTTGGAGTCGACAATCGTCGTGAAGGCGCGGTTGAAGCCGGCCTCGATCGCCGAGATGGCCGGCTTGCCATTGCGCAGCTCCTCGCGGATGCGTTCGTAGATGAGCACGTTGGCGTCGACTGCCATACCGACCGTAAGCACGAGACCGGCGATGCCGGGCAACGTCAGCGTGGAGCCCAGAACCGACATTACGCCGACGATCAGGAACAGGTTGAGCGCCACGGCGATCAGCGCGAAGAGGCCAAACAGGCCGTAGGCGAACAACATGAAACTGGCGACGGCCGCCGTGCCGATTACGGCCGCCCATTCGCCGGCCTCGATTGAGTCCTTGCCAAGCGACGCACCGACGCTGCGTTCCTCGACGATGGTGAGCGAGGTCGGCAGCGCGCCGGAGCGGATCTGCACAGCGAGTTCGTTGGCCGACTGCACGGTGAAGTTACCGGAGATCTGGCCGGAACCGCCCAGGATCGGCTCGCGGATTACCGGGGCGGAAAGCACCTTCACATCGCGCTTGCCCGTCTGCGTATCGACGCCGTTGTCGAGCACGATCGCAAATGGCTGACCGACATGATCCTTCGTGTAGCGGCCGAACTTGCGGGCGCCGATCTGGTTGAAACGGAACGAGATGATCGGCTCGTTGGTGCGTTGATCAAATCCCGGCTGTGCATCGACCAATTCCTCACCGGTCACCTCCGGCGACTCCTTGATGAGCACGCTCGGCTCTCCCGCCGTGTCGGAAGGTACGATCTTGTAGCCGTAGGGTACGCGTGTCGCCTGCGCCTCGTCGGCCGAAACGCTCGGATGCACGTCATGGAAGGTCAGCGAGGCAGTCTTGCCGATCAGGTCCTTGAGACCCTTCGTGTCCTCAAAGCCCGGCACCTGTACCAGGATGCGTTCCGCACCCTGGCGGACGATGTTCGCCTCGACGTTGCCGAGGCTGTCGATACGCCGGCGAATGACCTCGACCGCCGCGCCGATCGCGTTGGTGAGCCGCTCCTTGTAGGCCTGCTCGGTCGGCTTCACGCTGATCTGGCCCGGCGTGTCGCCGGCCTCCACGATCAGGTTGTTGCCGGAGCTGCCGAGGATCGCGTTGCCAATAGGCTGGATGAGCTTCTTCAGCTCGGTGAGAGCCTTCTCGCTGTCGGCTGGGTTATCGAGCGTCACGACCACGGCTTCGTTGCGCACACCCGGCGTGTGGGCGACACCGGCCGTGCGCAGGGTGCCGCGTGCATCGTCACGGATCGACTGCAGCCACTTCTCTGTAAGTTCCTTCGTGTCCATCTCAAGCAGAAGATGGGCACCGCCCTTCAGATCCAGCCCCAGGCTCAACTGCTTGTTGGGCAACCAGTGCGGCCAGCTCTCGACCGTCTGCTTGGCGAAGAAATTGGGCATGGTCGCGAGAAGGCCGGCGAGGCAAACCAGCAAGATCGCGATGACCTTTGCGCGGCTGAAATGGAGCATGAAGGAAACGCCTCTCTCGTTTTTTATGTCAGGCGAAGGCCGAGTTGGAAGGGGTCACGGCTCACCGTGGTCGAGGCAGCCTCGATCGTGGCAAGGCCGCAGGGCGCGCCATCAGCTCGCCGTGTCCTTGACCGGCTCGCCCTTGGAGCGCACGTCCATCAGCGTGCTCTTGACGACTCGCACGCGCCAGTTTTCAGCAAGCTCGACCTCGATGTCGTCTGCGCCCTCGGTGACCTTGGTGACGCGGCCGACGAAACCACCCGCCGTAATCACGGTGTCGCCACGACGGACCTTGTCGACCAGATCCCGGTGCTGCTTGGCACGGGTCTGCTGCGGCCGAATGATGAGGAAGTAGAAGATCGCGATCATCAGCATCATCGGAATGATGAGGCTGGTGAAGACGTCGCCGCCGGAGGCCGCCCCCTGGGCATAGGCCGGAGTGATGAAATTCATGGAGATTTCCCTTTTTGCATCACGGCGCATGTAAACGCCCGCGGCCGCCATCGCAAGATGGCGGACGGGTGCGCTGCTGTTTCATTCGGGCGCGACTATAGTTCCCGGTGGCCCTAATGCAACTGGATGCGCCCCGGAAATCGCTGCTGAAACGGTGACTTCGGGGCCAGAGCCGGTAGCCTGCCGAGGGCAACCCCTTTTTCGCGCTCCGCGACCGCGGCCAGGGGCGGCCTTCCGGGTACGCAGGAACGCGCGCCACTGGAGCCCCGCGTATTGCCGCATGGCCAGTTGTCGCCCCGTTAGTCTCACAGGAGTCAGACAAGGTGTCTTAGGCCAGCCTCTTGATCTCGGACATGTTTTTCCCGCCCGCCCGCTGCGCCACGGCTGTCTCAGTGCTCCTGCCGCACGCAACGACTGGACCGGAAAACATGTCCCAAACAAAAGCATAGAGCGCAGTTGCGATTCCATGTGACTTGAGCGGGCTTTAAATATTGTCTCAATCGCTGCCGCCTCGCCGAGTGCAGGTGCCCGTCGCGGTCGCACGTCAGGCTTCGACCTCAAATCGTTTCGAAATATCCCGCAGGTGCCCATGACCGACGCTTCGCATCCCGACCCGAAGGCCCAATCACTTCAGCGGATTGCCGCTGCGCTCGAGCGCCTTGCGCCGCCGCCGCCCCCCAGCCCCGACTTCGGCGTGGCGGACGGCTTTGTCTGGCAGCCAGACCCGGGGCTCTTCCAGCCGGTGGCGCACATCAACCGGGTGCCGCTCGATCTGCTCAAAGGCATCGATCATGCCGCGGGCCAGCTCCTCGACAACACCATGCGGTTCGCGCAAGGGCTTCCGGCCAACAACGCGCTGCTGTGGGGCGCGCGGGGCATGGGCAAGTCCTCGCTCGTCAAAGCCGCGCATGCAACGGTCGCTCGACAGACGGCGCACGGCGGCAAGGCGCAATTGAAGCTCGTCGAGATCCACCGCGAGGACATTGCCACGCTGCCGCGCTGCCTTGCACATCTGCGGGCCGCACCGCAGCGCTTCATCGTCTTTTGCGACGATCTCTCCTTTGACAAGGACGACACGTCCTACAAGTCGCTGAAGGCCGTGCTCGAAGGCGGCATCGAGGGGCGGCCGCACAACGTCATCTTCTATGCGACGTCGAACCGGCGGCATCTGATGCCACGTGACATGATGGAGAACGAGCGCTCCACCGCGATCAATCCGTCGGAGGCCGTGGAGGAGAAGGTGTCGCTATCGGATCGTTTCGGGCTCTGGCTCGGCTTCCACAACGGCTCACAAGACCAGTATCTCGACATGATCCGCGGTTACGTCGCCCATCATGGGTTGAAGATCGATGCCGACGAACTCAAGCGCGATGCGCTCGAGTGGTCGATCACGCGCGGCGGGCGGTCGGGCCGCGTCGCGTGGCAGTACATTCAGGACCTCGCCGGACGGCTCGGGCAGACGCTAAAAGCGGAGTAATCCGGCATCATGTTCGCCGTGTATTTCCGTTTGCGCAAAAAGCAAAAAGGGCCGGCCCCCTGTGGCCGGCCCTTTCCGCATTTTCCCTCTTTCCCTCGCGGCTCACCGCGCGTCATACCCCCGCTTTCCGCCAGAGACTAAAGCCGATCCAGATAAGGCAGCGGATCGACGGGTTTGGAACCCTGGCGAAGCTCGAAATGCACTTGTGGTTGATCCACCTGACCGGAATTGCCGGCCTTGGCGATGACATCACCACGGCGGACCTTGTCGCCACGCTGCACGAGAATCTGGTCGGCATGCGCATAGGCAGTGACCCAGCCATTATCGTGGCGCAGCAGGATGAGATTGCCGTAGCCCTTCAGCTCCGAGCCGGCATAGGCGACCTCGCCCTCGGCGGCAGCGTGGACTTCGGTCCCCTTCGGCACTGCGATGTTGACGCCGTCGTTGTGGGTGCCGTCAGGACGCTGTCCGAAACCAGACAGGACTTTTCCCTTGGCCGGCCAGCGCAGCGAACTCATGGCAACGCCACTCGGCGTGATAGCCGCGGTCTTCACGGGCTTCACAGGAGCGGTGGACACCGCAGGCGGTGTTGCGTCGGTTGCGCGCCCGGTATCGAGAGAAGCGACGCGACGCTCCTCGCCGTTGAGCAGCGTCGGCTGCGTCGACGACGGGATGGAGCGCGCAACCTCCGGCTCGGCTGTGGCACCCGGGACCGGCGCGACCTCGGCTGTATGTGAGGTACCGTCACCCTGACCCGGCACACGCAGCGTCATGCCTGGCTTCAGTGCGCGCGGGTTGGTGATCCCATTGGCGCGCTGCAAGTCGGCGATGCGTACGTCATGCCGACGCGCAATACGATAAAGGCTGTCACCGGTCTGGACCTGATACGAACCATTCCAGTCCGCAACAGCAACGTGTGAGGCGGCGCGCTCGGGCGCGGCGGCAACAGAACGACGCGAAGCCGATGGCGGTGCGTGCGGCGCGGCGACCACCGCATTGCTGCCGGGCAGGCGGAGCGTCTGGCCCGGACGGATCATCGGCGACGACAAACCGTTTGCCGCCATCAGCTCATTGACCGTTACGTTGTTGGCCCGAGCCAGCGAATAGAGCGTATCGCCACGCTGCACCTCGATGGTGCCGCTGGCAGGTGCAGGACCGGCGCTGCGGTGGCCTGCGATGGAAGTCGGCGCGGGCTCGGGTGCCCGATACGCCGTGCGCGGCTGATAGGTGGGCTGGCGATAGGACGGCGGCGAGGTTGCCGGACCGCTGGACTCAGGCAACGCGCCCAGTTCGACCCGATCGGTCGAGCGGGACGACGACGGCGCATAAGCGTTACCGCTGTAGCTGTCTTGACCACCCGAAAGCGAAGGGCCTTGCGATCCGACGGGTTCGGATGGTGTCGGCAACGCGCTTGTCGTGCCGGTATCACCATTGAGATTGAAGGAGGGGTGATCGAAGCGTCCCACATCCGCACTACAGCCGCCGGCTGCGAGAGCGAGAGTTAACGCCGATACGAGCGCGCGCGGCCTGGCCGCACCGCTCAAGTCCCGATGACTACGCTGCAAATACTTCATGATACGCACCTCTACTCCCCTCTTGATTAACCCTTAACCGGTTAATCAACCCTTAACGGGCGAAGGGAGCCCCACGTCACGATCGGTGCGGCATGAAAACGGACGCGACGACTGATGCGGCCTCACCGATTACGAATTGCCGCCCGTGTGTGCCTGGCCGAGCAAGTCGATGCACCTCACCCGCCACGGATGAGGCCTCGCTGTGCCAGGCGACATGAGCGATTGCCACAGCTCACGTTATAGTGAGCGATTGTGCGAGGCGTTTGGCCGAGTTTGGACAATTCCGCGGCATTGCAGTGCTCTTAGATGGGAGCAATGCGGCACGCTGCGAGTTGCTCATGCACGCGATTTGAAGATGCCATTCAAGGCTTCGGTCGCCGGCAGATGAGTCAGGTTGGGTGTCAGCGGCGTCACTGAAATGAGCCCCTGATAGATCGCCCACAGGTCACTGCCTTCGATGGGATTGGAGCGACGCCGTTCGAAGTTGAACCAGTAGTAGGGCTGCTTCCACGTATCGAAACGTTCGTCGATGTGCAGCAGCGATTGATCACGTTTGCCCTGCACCGTCACCATCACGCCTTTCACATCGTCGGGCGCGATCGGCGGGAAGTTGATGTTCATGAGCACGGCCGGGTTCCAATCCGTCTCGAGCAGACGGCGCACGATCTCTGGACCATGTGCGAGGCCCGTCTCCCAATGGATCTCACCGGCATCGTAGTCGATCGACTGACTCATCGCGACCGATCGGATGCCGAGCAGCGAACCCTCGATGGCGCCTGCGATCGTGCCCGAGTAGGTCACGTCTTCGGCAAGGTTGGAGCCGCGATTGATGCCCGACAGAATGAGATCGGGTGGCGACTTCAGCAGGATGTGGCGCACGCCCATGATGACGCAATCGGTCGGCGTGCCCTTCACCGCATAGGCGCGCTCGCCCACCTCCATGCAGCGCAGGGGCTCGTGCAGCGTCAGCGAATGCGAGGCGCCCGACTGGTTGGTGTCGGGCGCGACGATCCACACGTCATCGGTCAGCGTGCGGGCGATGTCGGCCAGCACCTTGAGGCCCGGTGCGTTGATGCCATCGTCGTTGGTAATGAGGATTTTCACGGGTTTTCCGCAATCGGTGTTGGGGGACTGGAAGCTGGAGCATGTCTAGCTGAAGTGTACGGTGGTTCAGCGAAAAAAATGCTGCAGTGACGATGTTAGAGCACGGGCTGGATTAGATCAGAGGCAGACGTGCCTCATAGCATCTCGAGCTGAGGTGCGCAGCGGTTCAGCGCGGAGACCATACTCCGGGCAAGAGTATAGGGCGTTGAAGATTCCATGCGGCTTATACGCGCGCTAGAGCTTGTTTGGCTGAAGTGCGCTAATGGAAATCGCGTGATTTGGGAATGATGCGCTCGTTCCTCGGATGCCCTGCCCAGCGCGGATGCACCGCGCCCCCGCGTGCGCTGCCGGGATCGGGCCGCAGCACCTCGTCGGCGTTGGCGATCGCTACCCTCATGTCCGGCCCCTCGTCTGCCAGCCGCGCCAGCCAGTGCGAGCGGTCCTCCAGGTTCTGGGATACGATGTGAATGATATCCTGATGCCGTTGAATGCGACCGGAGACGACGATCAGCCGTGCCGCCATGACGACCTTGCGGAACCTCTCCAGCGTGTTGGGCCAGACGACCGTGTTGGCGACGCCGGTCTCGTCCTCGAGCGTCATGAAGACGACGCCCTTGGCCGAGCCCGGCCGCTGCCGCACCAGCACAACGCCCGCGAGACGCACGAAGGCCCCGTCCCGCATGCCGCGCAGGGCCGCGCAGGACACGATGCGCTCGGCCGCAAGATCATCGCGCAGGAAGTGCAGCGGGTGCGCTTTGAGCGACAGACGCAGCGTCTGGTAATCGTTGACGACGTGTTCCGACAGCGGCATCTCGGGCAGTGCCACCTCGGGTTCCGCACCTTCCTCCTTCGCCGTACTCCAGGCGAACAGTGGCAGCGCGTCGGCGGGCGCCATCCCCTTCACCTCCCATAGCGCCTGCCGCCGGTCATGCCCCAGCGAGCGGAACGCATCCGCAGCGGCAAGCCGCTCGAACGTCGCTTGGCTGATACGCGCCCGCCGCTTCAGATCGTGCACGTCGCGGAATTTGCCCCCGACCGCGCGCGCCGCAACGAGCTTGTCCACCTCGTCCTGCCTCAACCCGTCGATCTGGCGCAATCCGAGGCGCAGGGTGGCGAGCTTCCCGCAACTTGCGTTCATGAGTTCAAGCGTGCAATCCCAATCGGAGTGGTTGACGTCGACGCCGCGCACTTCGACGCCATGCTCGCGTGCATCCCGCACGATCTGGGCCGGCGCATAAAACCCCATCGGCTGCGAGTTCAATAGTGCGCATGCGAATGCCGCCGGGTAATGGCATTTGAGCCATGACGACACATAGACGAGATGGGCAAAGCTCGCCGCGTGGCTCTCGGGAAAACCGTACTCGCCGAAACCCTTGATCTGATTGAAGCAGCGCTGTGCGAAGTCCCGCTCGTAACCGCGCGCGACCATCGCCTGGACCATCTTCTCTTCCAAAAGGCCGATCGTCCCGCGCCGCCGGAACGTCGCCATCGCCTTCCTCAGTTCGTTGACCTCTGCGTCGGTGAACTTTGCCGCGTCCATGGCAATCCGCATCGCCTGCTCCTGGAACAGCGGCACGCCCTTGGTCTTGCCCAGGATCTGCTTGAGTTCGTCGGCTGGCCCGTGCTTCGGCGAGGGTGCAGGATAGCTTTCAGGCTCCAGGCGATCGCGGCGGCGCAGATAGGGATGCACCATGTCGCCTTGTATCGGCCCCGGACGCACGATCGCCACCTCGATGACGAGATCATAAAAGCAGCGTGGCTTCAGCCGCGGCAACATGTTCATCTGCGCGCGGCTTTCCACCTGGAACACGCCGAGCGAATCCGCCCGGCACAGCATGTCGTAGACGGCGCCGTCCTCGCGCGGCACCGAGGCGAGGCTGATCGGCCGGTCGTGATGATCCTCCAGGAGATCGAACGCGCGGTGGATGCAGGAGAGCATGCCGAGCGCCAGCACATCGATCTTGAGCAGACCGAGCGCGGCGAGATCGTCCTTGTCCCACTCGATGAAGGTGCGATCCTCCATCGCCGCATTACCGACCGGCACGACCTCCACCAGGGCGCCGCGCGTCAGCACGAAGCCACCCACGTGCTGCGACAGATGCCGCGGAAAGCCGATCAGCTCCTCTGTCAAGGCAATGACTGCGGCAAGCAACGGATCGCCGGGATCGAGGCCGGCGTCACGGATGCGCTTCTCGCCCAATACTCCGCCGGATCGCGTACCCCACACCATGCCGGCGAGCGCCGACACCGTGTCCTCGCTGAGGCCCATCGCCTTGCCGACATCGCGCACCGCCGAGCGCGCGCGGTACGAGATGACGGTGGCGGCAAGCCCCGCCCGGTCGCGGCCATAGCGCGCATAGATGTACTGGATCACCTCCTCGCGCCGCTCGTGCTCGAAGTCGACGTCGATGTCGGGCGGCTCCCTGCGCGCATGTGACACAAAGCGTTCAAACAGCAGATCGACTTCGACCGGATTGACCGCGGTGATGCCGAGGCAATAACACACCGCCGAGTTGGCCGCCGAGCCGCGCCCCTGGCAGAGAATGCCGCTTGACCGCGCGAACGTGACGATGTCGTAGACGGTGAGGAAATAGGGCGCGAAGTCGAGTTCCGCGATGAGCTTCAATTCCTTCTCGATCGTTGCGCGCACCTTGTCCGTCAGTCCTTGCGGAAAGCGCCAGGCCGCGCCCTCCCAGGTGATCTCCTCCAGATAGCCCTGCGGTGTCTTGCCAGGCGGCGTCGGCTCCTCGGGATACTCGTAGACGAGTTCGTCGAGCGAGAAGGTGCACTGCCGCGCGATCTCGACGGAGCGGGCGAGCGCATCCTCGTAGCCGGAAAAGATGCGCGCCATCTCGGCCGGCGACTTCAAGTGCCGCTCGGCATTCGCTTCCAGGCGCAAACCCGCCTGGCCGATGGTCGTACTCTCGCGGACGCAGGTGATCACGTCTTGCAGCGGACGACGGTGCGGCGCGTGATAGAGCACGTCGTTGGTGACGACGGTGGTGAGCCCGAGCGCCTCGGCAAGCTGCGACAATGCCCCGAGCCGCGCCCTGTCCTCGCCATGATAGCTGCGGGTGAGCGCAAGATGGAGCGGCGTGTCAGCGGGTAGCGCTGCACAGATGCGAGCGAGGTCGTCGGCAAAGGTCGTTGCACGAACAGGGCTGCTGCCCTCGAGCCTGCCCTTGCCGCCCGAGGAATGCAGAGACAAATCCTCGACATCTCCCTTCCGCCGGCCCGATGAGAACCGGTCAGGCCGCGACGTTCTTTCTGAGAAACACGTGGAGCGATCAACGTCACCCAACAAAGGAGCGGCATTCGTGTCTCCGGCGCACTGGCGCCGGTCGGCCTTGCCGCCTGAGCCCGCGCTCATCGCGCGGACTGCGGAACTGCCACACACGTCACCGGACCCGACCAGGGGCCGGTCAGGCCGCGACTGCGGCCCGGCGCCGGTGCGCCGGACATCAAACTGGACAGCACCAGCGGTGGCAAAGCTTCCATCCACGCGTGTCCGTGAGAACCAAAGAGCTTCCCGCCAGTCCCACGTCTCAGGCGGCAGCGCGATGAAGATCTGCCCTTGCGCATGCGTTGCGACATCGGCGAGCGTCAGATGGCACGCGCCCTTCTCCGCGCGAGCCTGCCCGAGCGAGATGAGACGCGACAGCCGGCCGTAGGCCGCGCGGTCCCTGGGCAGGCAGATAAGGCTCGGACCATCGGCGAGATCGAGCCGCGCTCCCACCACCAGGCGCAAGCCCGCCTCCTTCGCCGCGGTGTGTGCGCGCACGACACCCGCGAGGGTATTGCGATCCGCCACCGCGATCGCCTCAAGCCCCAGCGCCTTCGCCTGCGCCACGAGTTCGTCGGCGTGCGAGGCCCCGCGCAGGAACGAGAAGTTGGTCGTCACCTGCAGCTCGGCATAAAGAGGCGGCATCGCTCGTGCGGTTCTCCCGGCATCGGGTTGGCGTGCGCTCATGCGAACACCCCGTGCAGGAACCACGCGGGCGAGGCGTGCTCCCCGGCCTCCTCGCCATTCTCGCCGCGCCCGTAGAGCCCCGCGCGGAACACCCAGTAGCGCCCGCCGGCCTGATCCTCGACGATGTAGTAGTCACGCGTGCGCGGGCCCGACGACGGCACGCGCTCACCCAACGCCGCGGCGGCCGGATCATCCCCGCTCGCCCTTGCACCAGCTTCGTCAGCCTGTGTCGACGGCCGTGGCAGCGACCGCCACCATGCCGGCGCAATCCGCTCCGGCCCCTGCGCAGCGGCGACGCGATGCTCCACCCGCCGCCACGTGAAGCGCAACGGTGGCCCGTCCGGCACTTCGGCCATGACGGCGATCGGCTCAGGACGGTCGAGCAGCAGCGCAGGCCGCGGCCCGCGCGCATGACTGGCGGTGAACGCGGCATCATCCGCAGCATCGGCACGTCCGCCCGGCACACGACCGAGAAGCGCGCCGGTCTGGCTCCTCTGTCGTAACAGCGGCCGCACCACTTGGGCGTGCTCGGGCAGGTGGCGCGGTGCGACAGCAAGCACGACCACGCGATCGCTGCCGAGCCGGTTGGCGAGACGATCCGCCAGCCGGGACAACGCCGCCTGCCGCTCGCCCGGGTCGGCGAACACGTCCGCCGGATCCGTAGATGTGCGCCCGCCTCTCTGCCCTGCAACCCCGCGCAACGTCGTCTGCCGTGCTTCGAGCGGCTCCACCGCCAGCGCCGTGAGCTGTGCCGCATCGATGCCGAAACCCGCATCGACCGCATCGAGCCGGCTTGCGATGAGGTCCAGAAGATGCTCCGCCGCGACGACCGGCGCCGCCGTGCCGATGACGATCTCGACCGCGCTGCCGTCCGCCCGCGAAAGCCGCAACCGCGCCCGTCTCAACCCGACGCCCTGCGCACCGAGCAGAGCCTGCATCTCGTGCGTCAGCTCGCCCACCGCATGCGCAAGCCCATCGGCGGAAATGAGCGGCTCGGCAAAGCTGCGCGACACGGCGCGCTGCGGGGCCTCCGCCAGCCCACCATGTGGCTCGTTGGAATGTCCGAGTGCTGCATCGAGCCGCGCCAGCAAAGCCTCCGCCACCGCCTCCGAACGGAACCGGCGGGCGACGCTCGCACGCGGCAGGCGATAGAGCTGGCCGATGCGTTTGAGGCCGAGCCGTCCAGCGAGCAACGCCGCATCCCGGTCAATCCGCAAGGCCGCGACCGGCAGCGGCGCCAGCGCATCAGCGAGCGCACCTGACGTCGCCGCGACGCACCGCACCGGCCGTGCCGCCGACGTGCCATAGCGCGCCAGCGCATGCGCCGCACCGTGCGTTCCTGCCAGTGCGATGCGCGCGGTAAGAGCGATCCGCGACAGCCGCGCATAGATGTCGCCAGCAAGCCGCTCCTCTCCGCCATGGAGATGCGCGACACCCGTCGCGTCGATCCATACGCCATCTTCGCCGTCGGCATGGCGCACCAGCCCATAGCGCCCCGCCCAGCGCGCCAGCGCCAGTAACGCCGCACGGTCCCGCTCGGGCTCGGCCGGCTGCGTCACCAGCGACGGCAGCACCGCGCGCGCATCGCTGAGCGCCTGACCGGCGTGCACACCTCCCGCCTGCGCCGACGCGTTGGCGGCATGGATGCGCAGTGCCCCGCGCACCGCCACAACAAGCGCGAATGGCTCCGCCCCAAGCAGATCACGCGACGCGGCGGCCGGCAGGTCGCGCGCCATCCGCTCGATCGGCCAGGCCGGGAGCCATATCGAAACGATGCGCCTCATCGGACCAATCCAAGGTGAAGGTTTGAGCCGCGCCGGCGAACGGCCGCTGCCGGCATCGCTCCAGCGATGCTGCAAGACGCAGCGGCCCCGGCGCCCGCGGATCGAAGGGATGGCGCGCTCCGCGATGACAGGCGATGCGCCAGCGGGTCGCCGTCGCCGCCGTGGGCGCCCCACGCGGCGAGGTCAGCACGAGGCACGGCGTGCGATGCCGCGCAGCTCTCAGCGCCAGCCGTCGCGCCGGCGTCAGCGCGATATCGTCAACGCTCCCTGCCACCAGGACCAGCGCCCCGGAGGCAAGCCCCTCCTCCATCGCCCACAGCGTCTCTTCCCGCCGCATGGTCTCCACCACCAGCACACGCTGAGGATCAATGCCGAGGCACTGGAGCCCCGGCGCGTAAAGCCGCCCCAACTCGCCCGCAGCCTGGCGCGACTGACACCACATCAGCACCGGCGCCTCACTTTGCCGAGCCGCATCGACGAGCCGCCGCCGCACGAGCCGCAGCACGAACGCCAATGCCGCCGCCCAGTCGCCGGCATGGCACCCACCCGTCTCCGCCAATGCTGGCTTCACCTCGTGCACGCCATCGACGGTAAGCCCGCCCGGCCCCAGCAGGGCATCGGCCTCGGCGCAGCCCAGGCGCCAGCGCGTCACCGGCAGGGTTGCCCCGCCTCGCTCCTCCGTCCCCTCTGCCTCGGCCAACCGACGCGCAGCCAGATCGCTGCCGCCCACCAGGGTCGGCCCGATCAGCCTCCGCAGATCCGACAGGCCCTGAAGATCTGACCTGCCTTGGAGATCTGACTGGCCCGTGAGACCCGACAGGCCCCTCGATCCCTCGATCGCATTGCAACCCGACATCGCATCACCTGCGGCTCAGTCCGAAAAAAGGAGGGGCGGGATCACGAAAAATTTGCCCTCAACAAGTTCTTCTTTTGTTCTCGCATTGCGACGCGTGAGCGTCAATCGAAATGTGGAACAAATGAAGATTGAAGAGCGTTATCAGCAAACAGGAGGTCCACACAACCAACAGATTTTACGTCAAAAAATCAAAAAATCCGCCGCGCGCTGCCGTTTGCCGGCCTGCACCTGATGCAATCGCAGCGGCCGCGCGGCAAAATCATGGTGGAAGTGTGGCCCGCACGCTCTGCCATCCGAACGCGACGCACGATATACGATCTGTAAACCATAACCACGCAGCATCACGCGCATCGGGGAACGGCTTCTCACCGTCGGCGACAAACAAGCGTCAACGGCTGCGAGCCTGCCCTGTGACCGCGTAAACCGAGTGAAACGGAGCCGCAAGGTAAATGACGTCAGTTCCGACCCTACTGAAGGCCTGCGCCGCTGGCGCCACTGCCCTCATCATGAGCACCACTTTCTCCGCAGCTGCATCCGCGCAGGACTTTTTCTCGTTCCTGTGGGGTGGTGACGACAAGCATGGCGGAGACCGCAAGGTCGTCAGTTTCTCGTCCCAGTACAAGCCCGGCCAGGTGATCGTCTCCTTCGGCGACCGCCGCCTCTACTGGATCCAGAAGCCGGGGCAGGCGATCTCCTATCCGATCGCAGTCCCGCGCGAGCAGAGCCGCTGGCAGGGCGTCACCTCCGTTTCCATGAAGCGCGAAAATCCGTCCTGGACGCCGACGCCTGAAATGCGCCGCGAGAACCCGAAGCTGCCGACCTTCGTGCCCGGCGGCCATCCGCTCAATCCGCTCGGCGTTCGCGCGCTTTATCTGGGCTCGTCCACCTACCGCATCCACGGCACCGACGCGCCCTGGACCATTGGTCAGGCGGTGTCCAAGGGTTGCATCCGCATGTACAACGAGGATGTGCTCGACCTTTATCCGCGCGTCCCGACCGGCACGCGCGTCACCGTGACGTGGGAGCGCTTCAAGACCGGCCCTGGCGAATTTGCCGAGGTTGACGCCGAGCAGCGCGCCAATGCTGTTTCCCAGCGCCGCAGCAGTTACGAGCGCCGCGCATACCGCACGCGCAACGTGCGCCGCGCCGAGCTGAACTGAGCCGCGCCATACATTGCAGACACAGCTAAGGGCGGTCCCATGCGGGGCCGCCCTTCTTGTTGAACCAACTGACCGCCACCTGTGGCGTCGGTCCGGACCGCGTTCACCTTTCAGAGAACAAACGCCGCACTCTATTCGTTTGTTTGGATAACGTATTTCACACTGAACCGTTGCGCACTTCAGCTAAACATATTCAGGTGCGGCGGGTACGGACACTGGTATCGGCAATTGCCGTGCTAGGGTCTCAATTCTGGCGTCGCCTCGGATCGTCCGTGCCGCCACACCAATTGGATGCCCGGGAAATTGAACAACAACCGCCCGCAAGGAGCGCGAGTGTTGGACACCGACCAGACCAGCCCGACGTGCATTGCCCGTCGCGTCGATACGGGCGATCGAGCGTCCTGCCGGCACCAAGGGGTGCGGGTGCTCGCCCAGTTCGCCCGATATGCGTTTTCGGCGCTACCGGCTCTCGCGCTTGCGGGGGCTGTCATGCTGGTGCTGCCGCCGGCACAGCTTGCCTGGATCGATGCACCCGCCGCCGAGGCAAAGGCGCGCAAGGGATCGGCCATTCGCGGCGCCAAGACTGCCGCAGCCCGCAGGCGACAGATCGAGCGAGATCTCGCCCGCGCTCGCGCGCGGGTCATTCCTGCCCGCCTCGCCGGCGTCCATGCGCCGCACATCACGCCGCTACCCGAGCCCAACCCGAGCCGAGGACAAATAGCCGAGCCAACAGCGCGCGCCGTCATCCCCCTCACTCTCAAGGACAAGAAAGCCGCTGTCCTGGCCGCTGATGCAGGCACGCTACGGCGGATCGGCCGTCACGTCATGGTCGGCTATCATGCCGCCCAACAGCTCATGCCTCTGATCGAGCGCGCTGCCATCGGCGGCGTCTTCGTCACATCACGCAATGTGCGACGGCGCGGCAAGGCAGCCCTCGCCCAGGAGCTAGCGGGGATCCGCAAGGCGGCCGAGGCCGCTGGCCGCGCGGAATTCTGGATTGCGACCGACCAGGAAGGCGGCACCGTCTCGCGGCTGTCGCCACCGCTTCCCTATCAGCCCGCCTTGCCCACCTTATTGCGCAGGGCAAAGCCGGAAGCCCGCGAGGAAGCCATTCAGACGTTTGCCGAGAAGCAGGCAAAAGCACTTGCGGAACTCGGCATCAACCTCAACTTCGCGCCCGTCGCCGATCTCAATCACAATGTGAAAGCTCCAGGAGATCGACATACCCGCATCCGCTATCGCGCCATCGCCGAAGATCCGGCCGTCGTCACAAGCGTCGCGCGCACCTATTGCGATGTGCTCGCCAAGTCGAACATCCAGTGCACGCTGAAACACTTCCCGGGGCTCGGCCGCATCGCTGCCGACACGCACATCACGAGTGCGCATCTGAAAACGCCCAGCGACGTGCTCGAGACGTCGGACTGGATTCCGTTTCGCCGGCTGCTCGGTGAGACGGCGGCCTTCGTCATGGTGGGGCATCCCCATCTCGATGCCGTCGACGCGACGCGCCCGGCCTCCACCTCGCCGGCCGTCATCCAGAAACTGTTGCGTGAAAATTGGAAATTTGACGGCGTCGTCGTCACGGACGATCTCGCCATGGGCGCCATCAAGCGCCACTTCCCTGGCGGCATGGGTGCCGCAGCCGTGGAGGCGCTCAATGCCGGCGCCGACATTGCGCTGATCGGGAGCGATGGAGACGAAATTTACGACGTCCTCTACGCGCTTATTGCAGCAAACGACGATGGCCGCCTAACCGCCGACAAACTCGCCGCCAGCGCAAGTCGTCAGTCGAAGGCCGCTGCAGCGATGCACCTAGCAACGCCATCAGCGTCGGCAGGTGAGCAAACAGCGGCCCCTTCAAAAACGACAACGGCGCGTCAATGACGCGCCGCGAGATGGGTGTCTCCTGTCAGGCGAGCAATCTGCTCTTTTAGCCTGAGCTTCTCCTGTTTCATCCGCCGAATTTCCAGATCGTCAGATCCTGGTCTGGCAACTTCCTCTTCGATCATACGCTCAAGATACTTATGCTTTTCTGTAAGTTCCGCGAGATGAGTGGATAGCGACATCAGGCCCTCCATTGCTGTTGGACGCAAAGGAAGTGTGACAGATGGGCGACGCCTTGTCCACGCATGTTAGGGGGCGATTTGCGCGATTCCTGCGACAGTGAAATGATCGTGAAGATGAATGGCGGTCATTTTCGCAATTCGCTTGCGGCACCAATTGGATTGCAGACCGAACTGCTAAACCCCTCCCATGATCCGGCGCCAGATGGTGCCCTACCTTTGCGTTTGCGGGCGGCTGCGTTTGCAGACTTGCCAGCGACCTCAAACGGATAGATAGTTGTACATGTAGAGCAGACCCTCGGCGGCTGGCGACCGGTTGGTTCACGGGCCGCTGTGGGTTTGCGCATGCCGCTTCCCCTATGGTCGAGCTAGTTGGAGGGCGTGCCATAGGGCGGGGACGACGAACCTGCCGGGGCATCTCGGACTGTCCGTGCCGCAGCGGCCAATCGCGGGAGGCGCGCTCACCGGCCGACAAGCCGACCGTCTTGCAAGTTTACTCCGCCGGCATGCGAACGGCGACACGTCATCCCGGGCGAGCGTTCGTTGGTGCCTTAGAAAAGCGCACGGCGGCGCTGGCGTCCGGCAGCGGGAACGGACATGGACGACGATGCAGCGTCGCAATGAGAAAGAGCTTCGCGAGAAGCTTGTAGCCCTGCGCTCCGAACACCGCAGCCTCGATGACGAGATCATCGAGCTGGAGGTTTCCGGCAGCGCTGACCAGCTGATGATCAAGAGACTCAAGAAAAAGAAGCTGGCGCTCAAGGATCAGATCACGATCATCGAGGATCAGCTCCTCCCCGACATCATCGCCTGAGCGAGGTTGCAACCGTGCGGACCCAATGGGTGCTGCCCGGTCGGGTGAGTGTGCGTTGCGCTGCAACATCGAATTCCCCGATCCGCTGGGGCCTTTCCCTTGCCAAGGCGCGCGCCAGCCACTAAACCCGCGCTTTCTCCGCGGCTCGGACGCGATACGAACCTCGGACGCGACACGAACAGGGAGGCGGGGCGCCCGGCACGACCGGCGGTCTGACACGAACAAAGCATGACCGAAAAACGAGGGAGCGAGGCGCCACTCGTCGGGATCATCATGGGCAGCCAGTCCGACTGGCCGACCCTGCGCCACGCCGCCGAGATCCTGGATCTGCTCGCCGTGCCATACGAGACGCGAATCGTCTCCGCACACCGCACACCCGACCGTCTTTACGCCTACGCGAAAGAAGCCCAGGGCCGGGGCCTCAAAGTCATCATCGCCGGTGCTGGCGGTGCGGCGCACCTACCCGGCATGACGGCGGCCATGACCGTGCTGCCCGTTCTTGGCGTACCGGTCCAGTCCAAGGCCCTGTCCGGCCAGGACAGTCTCTACTCCATCGTGCAGATGCCCAAGGGTGTACCGGTCGGCACACTGGCGATCGGAGAAGCGGGCGCTGCGAACGCAGGCTTGCTGGCGGCACAGATCCTGGCGACCAGCGACGCGGCGCTCACGGACCGGATCGCCCAGTGGCGGGCCAGCCAGACGGCCGCTGTCGCCGAAACACCCGAAACGAAGGCGTGAGCCGTCCCATGAGTGTCCTGCCTCCCGGCTCGACGATCGGCATCCTCGGCGGCGGGCAGCTCGGCCGCATGCTGGCGATGGCGGCTGCGCGGCTCGGACTGAAGTGTCACATCTATTCCGACACCTCCGGGCCGGCTTTCGACGTCGCCGCGAAGTCCACAGTCGGCGCCTATGAGGATCTCGCGGCGGTACGGCGGTTCGCCGAGGGCGTCGATGTCGTTACCTACGAGTTCGAGAACGTGCCCTGCGAGACGGCGCGCGCGGCGGAAGCCGTGACGCCCGTGCGCCCCGGCGTCAAGGCTCTGGAAGTGGCGCAGGACCGTCTCGTCGAAAAGCAATTCATTGCCGCCCTCGGTATTCCGGTGGCGCCCTTTGCGGACATCGACAGCGATGCTTCGCTCGCGTCCGCCGCGGCCACTCTGGGCCTTCCCGCGATCCTGAAGACGCGCCGCCTTGGCTATGACGGCAAAGGCCAGGTGCGCCTCGCCTCCACAACCGGTCTTACCACCGCCCGCTCCGAGATCCATGGCGCTCCGGCCATCCTGGAGGGCATGGTGGGGTTCGAGATCGAGATCTCCGTGCTCGTCGTGCGAGGGATCGACGGCGAGATGTGCTTTTACGATGTGCCGCACAACACCCATGCCCACGGCATCCTCGACACCTCCAGCGTGCCCGCCCCTATTTCGGCCTGCGCCCGTGCCCGGGCCGAGGAGATGGCTGGGCGCATCGCTGCCGCGCTCGGCTATGTCGGGGTGCTTGCTGTCGAGATGTTCTATTGCGGGGAGACGGCGCCAGAGCCGTTGATCATCAATGAGATCGCCCCGCGTGTTCACAATTCAGGGCACTGGACGACTGACGCCTGCGCCGTCAGCCAGTTCGAGAATCACATCCGCGCGGTGGCCGGCTGGCCGCTGGGCGCCACCACACGCCATTCCGATGCCGTGATGACAAACCTCATCGGCGCCGATGTCGAAGCCTGGCAGAGGCTCGCCGCGGAACCCGCTGCCGGCCTTCACCTTTACGGTAAGCACGAGCCCCGGCCTGGCCGGAAAATGGGCCACATCACGCGTCTCAAGACGAAATCCCAAGGCTGACCGGCCTGCAACAGTTGCCTCAGTGGACAAGCTTGGCGGTCTTTGATACACACCCGCCAGATCCGAAAACACGGGACGCCCCGGCGGTCTGCCAGGGTGCGTTTGGTGTTTTTGCAACCCGGCTTCCATACCCGGTACGTCATCAACCAGCACCAAAGGATAGGCACGCGTGCAGGTTCTCGTTCGCGACAACAACGTCGATCAGGCCCTCAAGGCGCTCAAGAAGAAGATGCAGCGCGAGGGGATTTTCCGTGAGATGAAGCTCCGGAACTACTACGAGAAGCCCTCCGAGAAGAAGGCCCGCGAGCAGGCGGAGGCCGTGCGCCGCGCCCGCAAGCTCGCTCGCAAGCGCGCCCAGCGCGAAGGCCTTCTGCCGTCCAAGGCTGGCGGTCGCACGCGCTGATCGCTCGCAAAGGCGCGTCGAGAGACACGCCTCGCCATTGCAGATGATATTTGCAACTTGAGCCCGATCCGGCATTGCCGGCTCGGGCCGTTGGTGTGTCTGGGCTGAGTTTGATTGCTGCTCTGCCGCCCGGCGTTCACGTCCGCGGGCACCACACGCTGCACAAAGGAAACCGCGCAGGTCACTCGTAATCGTGGCCGGCTGCGATGCAGACGACCCTGGTCATCACCGTGCATGATGCTGTGCACGTGCCACCATCACCCAGGCGCTTGGCCTGGTAGGCTCCGAACTTGTTCGTCACGTCGAAGTCGGAAGCGAACGCGTAGCCCTTCATCTTGCAGAACGCGTTGGCCTGCTGTTTCGAATGGCACTTGCCCGGCCAGGAGAAGCATCCATCGAGCTTTTTCGAACCCACCTTTGGATTGTAGTAGGTCTTTGAGAACTTATCGGCAAACGCCGCCTCTGACGCGGTGGAAAGTGCAAGGGCTGCAAACAGCGCCGCAACCAATCTTGAGCCATTCATTGCAAATGTCCTTTTGGGCAAATCTGGGTGAGTATCCTGCTTCGACCGAGCTTGATTGCTCAGGTCGGAATGCGTGGCTCACTCGCAGCGTTTGGAGCAGCCGTAGTTGCTGGTTTGAACTTTGAGCGGTTTGCCGTGGGTGAGCTTGTAATTGCAGCCCTGCGGCTGCCCGCCCGGTATGTTGCCGAACGTCGAGTTCTTGAGACGGCACACCATGCCGTCGATGACGATGACATGGTAACCGCCGTCGCCGCCGTAGCTCCCATTAAGACCAAGTTCGACGCGCAGTGAATCGGCGTGCGCGGCTGCTGTCGCCGCAACGAGGACTGCTGCTGCGGCTACAATTGCCTTCATGAAATTTCTCCATGTTATGTGTTGGTTGGCGATTCTTCCGCGTGTGACGCAGGCAAAATCTTACATATCAAATGAATGCTGACTGAACAGGGACGGCGAGCGATGGCATTTGCGCGTTCGGATGCGGCAACGACAGACACGTGACGGCATTCGCCGGCACCCGCCAACGGAGCACAGGCGAGCGAATGCACAGCCGCCCGGCGTCGAGGAATTACCGCACAGCCGCTTAACCGCCGAGGCAACCTGCCAACGCGTCTGACAATGCGCGCATCATCGCCGCGTAGTGAGCAGGTCCTGCCGGCAGGGTGGAACCCAGCGGGTCGAGCGTCCCTGCCTTTGCCGCGGTGTCCTCGATCACGGCGGAGATGACCTTGGGGGAGAACTGCGGTTCGGCGAACACGCACTTCGCACCGTTCTTGGTGAGCGTGCTGCGGATTTCCGCGAGCCGCCGTGCCGACGGCTTCACTTCCGGATTGAGCGTGATGGCGCCCGCCGCGTGAAGACCGTAATGGCGCTCGAAATACTGGTAGGCGTCATGAAAAACGATGAAGGGTTTGGCGCTCAGCGGCGCAAGTTTGCCTTTGAGTTCCGCATCCATCCGATCGATCTCGGCAATGGCCGCCGTCGCATTCGCGTCCAGCCTGTCTTTCAGGTCTGGGCGCTTCTTTGCGAGCACGTCGGCAACGTGCTTAATGATGACCTTGGCGTTGTCGGGATCAAGCCAGATGTGCCCGTCGGGGCCTCCCACATCGTGGTCGTGATCATGCGCATGGTCCTTGCCCTCGCTGCCGCCATGGTCATGCTCCTCGAACGCAGTGCCCCTGCGCATCTCGAGAAGCTTCACACCCGGCGCTTTCGCCAGAGTGACCATGACGGCGGAGGCCGGCAGCGATTGCGTGATGCGCACGGTAAACGGTTCGACCGCTGCGGAAACGCGCACCACGACGTCTGCGCCTTGCAGCGCGCGCGCATCGGACGGTTTCAGCGAAAAGGAATGCGGAGAGGCCTGCCCGTCGACCAACAACGTCGGGGTGTCGATGCCCGCCATCACCAGGGAGACGAGACCATGCACCGGCTTGATGGTCACGACGACACGGAGTGCCTCTGCGCGCGCCGCGCTCGCCAGCAACGCCGACGCCGCAGCAGCAAGGACAGTCAACCCCATCACTGCGCCACTCCAGCGCTTCTCCCGCGCCAACCCGCTGTACATGCTCATGTTTCACCCCGGTTCTTGATAGCGTCCTGGCGCCCGATGTTGCCGGATGCACCAATGTTATACTATTTCACCTATGGTCGAGGGACGACCCGTGACACGGCATCGCAACGGGCCTACGGGATGCCGCCTTTTTGATCGCTGCGGCCTATACTTGTTTGTCACGCTGGCGCCTTGATCACGGGGCACGCTTCTTCGTCGGCACGTTGTGTTTTGCTGCGGGTATGCGTGATACTGCGACTCGAAAGTCGCCAGGCGGATGTCGAAAACGCCAAATCTGAACGCCTTCGCCGAACGGACCTCTCCATGACCATCGCGCGCGCCGTTACCAACCATGCCCTTGCGGGTGCAGTCCTGCTTGCAGCCTCAATCAGCGCTCCGCATCGCGCATCAGCTCACCCGCACGTCTGGGTCACTGTCGAGACGACAATCAACTACACGGGCGGTACCGTCACGGGGTTTACCCACAAATGGACTTTCGACGAGATGTATGCGGCGATGGCGGTCCAGGGGCTCGATGCCAATAATGACGGCACCTACGACCGCAATGAGCTGGCCGAGTTGGCGCAGGTCAATATCGATGGGCTGAAGGAGTTCGACTATTTCACGTTCCCACGGCTCGGGAACATGCCCTTGAAGCTCGGCGCGCCGAAGGATTACTGGCTCGAGTACGTCAACGGGCAGCTCTCCTTGTTCATGACAATGCCGCTCGACCAGCCGGTTCTGGCGGAAGCCGAAGGGCTCAACCTGGCAATCTACGATCCGAGCTTCTTCATCGCCTTCGATCTTGCGAAGGAGAACCCCGTCCGCCTTGCAGGAGCGCCGGCCGGGTGTCAGGCGACGGTCGCGGTGCCCAAGGAGGACGAGGAACTTGCCAAGCGACTGGCCGACGCCGCTCAGGTCGACGTCACCGGCAGTGTCGGGACCGACCTCGGCTTCGCCGTTGCCAAAGCGATCACCCTGGCTTGCCCGAAGTCTTAACCGGATGCCTCGACGCCCCATGCTGCAACGATT
>JACKJI010000027.1 GCA_020638035.1 Hyphomicrobiaceae bacterium | reverse complement strand
TCACTGATGGCGACTTGCGCCGCCATATGGGCCCGGGTCTGCTCGCTCGCACTGCCGGCGAGATCATGACGCGCAATCCCAAGACGACCACGCCCGACCTGCTCGCCTCCGCAGCCCTGGAGATGATGAATGCTTCGCGCATTACAGCGCTGTTCGTGGTCCGCGACGGCCGGCCGGTCGGCATCGTCCATGTCCACGATTTCCTACGCGCCGGCATCGTCTGATGCACATGCCGGAATGCACGAGGCTAATTCACCTCACCGCGCAAGGGATCTGAGTCCGATTGGGGCTCTACCAGAAGTACCGGCCCGCGCACCGCGACGATGCGGACTTGGGATCCTGCCGGCATATCGGCTCCCTCGACACTCCACCAACTGTCTCCCAGACGCGCGCGTCCACGCCCGGCCACGATTGGTTGTTCCAGCACGACAAGCCTCCCCACATGGCGCGACCCGCGTCTGTTGAGGTCGGGGTCGTCCGACCCAACGTGCACACAACGGGCGAGCCAGATGTCGAGCAGGTAGTCAGCGACAATGCAAGCGGCACCGATGCCGAGATAAGTGACGCCACTCGTTCCGCCGCGCGCCATCGCAAGCGCACCGAAAAGGCAGAACACGAGACCCGCCACGGGAAGCGCCAGACTGATCGTCGCGAGCAGCCACATCAACTCGTCGGGCGGCTTGCGCACGACCATCACGCGTCGGCGTCAACGCGTTCCACGACCAGCGCCGTGCCGTCGACACCGACGACTTTCACGCGCGCTCCCACCGCCGCGTCTTCGCCTTCCGCATGCCACACCGTATCTCCCACGCGTACCTTGCCGCGACCCTGGCGGATCGCATCGGAGACGACGACAATGCGGCCGATGTACTGGGCGCCGCGGACGTTGAGATCAGGCGTATCGCTGCGCATGCCAGCCGAGTTGGCGTAGCGCCGCACTAAAAACACCATGGCGACCGCGAGCACCGCGAAGATGATGACCTGCCACTGCCACGCGATCCCGCTTACCAGGGCGACGCCGCCGACAATGATCGCCGCGAGCCCGAACCAGAGGAAGTGCACGCCCGGCACGATGAGTTCGAGCACGATCAGCACGACGGCCGCGATGAACCAGTTCCAGGCTCCAAGGTTGTAGAGGAAGTCCTTTAGCATGGGTACGTCTCCGAGCTCGGCCGCGCGCCCGCGCGAACGTGGGAAGTCTAGCACCACGAAATTAAGGAAACGACAGCATCCGGGGCTGCACGCCCCGGATGCAAACCTCACCTCGTGCTGCGATCACGAAATCCCTTGCACGCGTCGTTAGCGCTGAAGCGGATTGCGAGGTCTCACACGCACGGGCAGTGGGCGTCCGTCAGACTCGCGGAACGCTCCCGCCGCCCGAGTTGCCGCCTTTCGGGCCAAACGCCTCGCCGGTGATCTGGGCAAGACCGGCAAGCGAGCCGATCACCGAAGATGCCTCAAGCGGCATCATGATGATCTTCTGGTTGGGAGCACGGGCGAGCGATTCCAGCGCCTTCACATAGTTGTTGGCGACGAAGTAGTTGATCGCCTGCACGTTGCCGCCGGCGATCGCCTCCGACACCATGCGCGTGGCGGCGGCCTCGGCCTCCGCGGCACGCTCGCGCGCCTCGGCATCACGAAAAGCAGCTTCCTTGCGGCCCTCCGCCTCCAGCACCGCCGACTGCTTGCGGCCTTCCGCTTCCAGAATGGCAGCCTGGCGCTCGCCTTCCGCTTCGAGGATCTGCGCGCGCTTCTCGCGCTCGGCCTTCATCTGCCGCGCCATCGAATCGACGAGGTCGCGCGGCGGAGCGATATCCTTGATCTCAATGCGGGTGACCTTCACGCCCCAGGATTCGGTGGCGGCATCGACGACCTCAAGGAGCTTGGCATTGATGTGGTCGCGGTTGGACAGCAGCTCGTCGAGATCCATCGAACCCATCACCGTGCGGATGTTGGTCATCGTCAGGTTGATGATCGAATGCTCCAGCACGTCGACTTCATAGGCCGCACGCGCGGCATTGAGGATCTGGAAGAAGGTGACACCGTCGACACGAACCATCGCGTTGTCGCGAGTGATGACGTCCTGGCTCGGAATGTCGAGCACCTGCTCCTTCATGTTCATGCGGTAGCCGACCCGCTCCATCACCGGCCACAGAATGTGCAGGCCGGGTGTCAGCGTGCGCGTGTATTTGCCGAAGTACTCGACCGTATAATTATAGCCCTGCGGCACCACCTTGACGGTCGACCACAAGATCGCGGCGGCCATAAGGATCAGGAGGAGGCCGAAAACCTCGAACCCGCCGATCAGATTGTTCATTGGCTGCATCTCCTGTCGGAAAAGGAACGCCGCGATTCGGCGTTTCCAATTGAAACGCTTATCGACAATTTCGAAACTCTTGGTAAATAAATGGTTTTCAACCTATGAATTTACCATTTTGGCGACGCGCATTTACTTCCCGAGAAAAGAACCCGAGGCCCCTTTTCGGAATTTCCATATTCCTGGTTTTCGCAGTTTAGAGGCTATCGACCGATCGTGGCGCCGGCGCGGCGTCCGGCGTCACTGCGCGGCAGATTCCGGCAGAAGGCGGCAATCCCCCCGATCGACAGCCACACTTCGAATATCCAAAAGGTCCGGCCCGCCCGAAGCTAACGCGCTGGCCCTTCAGACCCAGCCCTGCAATTCGCGCCGGACCACCGCCTCGATCACGTCGACGCCTTCGTCGCTGTCGTTGAGCGCCGGCAGATAGGCGAATTTCTCGCCGCCATTGTGCTCGAAGATCTCGCGGTTCTCCCCGTCGAGTTCCTCCAGCGTTTCCAGACAGTCCGCCGAAAAGCCGGGCGCCACCAGAACCAGTTTCTTGACACCTTCCTTGGCCAGCCTGAGAACCGTCTCGTCCGTATAAGGCTGAAGCCAGACGTCATTTCCGAAACGCGACTGGAACGTCGTCAGCCATTTCTCAGGCGGAATTCCGAGCCGCTCGCGCAGCAGCCGCGAGGTTTTCTGGCACTGGCAATGATAGGGATCGCCCTGGTGCAGGTATTTCTCCGGCATGCCGTGAAACGTGGCGATGATCTTTTCGGGAACGAAATCGAGCTTGGCGAGACTGCGCTCCATGGATTTTGCCACCGCCTCGATATAGGCGGGATCCTCGAAATAGGCCGGAGCCACCCGCACGTAAGGTTGCCAGCGCATCTTGATGAGCGCGCGGAAGGCCTCGTCACACGCCGTCGCCGTCGTTGCCGCCGCATATTGCGGGTAGAGCGGCAGCAGCAGAATGCGGTCGCATCCCTGGTCCATCAGCCACCGGAGGCGGCTCTCGGTCGACGGATTGGCATAGCGCATCGCCCAGTCGACAACGATCCGGCCATCGTTGAGCCGTTGGCTCAGTTTCGCCGCCTGTGCCCGTGTGATCGTCTTCAGCGGCCCTTCGTCTCTCTCCTTGTTCCAGATCGTCTCGTAGTCCTTGCCCTTTCTGGAGGGCCGAACAGTCAGAATGATCAGGTTAAGGATCGGCCACCACTTCCATCTCGGCTCCTCGATGACACGCGGATCCGACAAAAATTGCTTCAGATAGCGGCGCATCGGCCAGTAGCTCGTGGCATCAGGCGTGCCGAGGTTGAGCAGCAGAACGCCGACGCGGCCGAAAGCGACGGCAGGATGATCGGCAGGCCAGTGCGAACGGTCGGCCGCGCCGTGGCCAGGCGTCATCTCGGTCATGAACTCTCCTTCGCTCGGGGCTTCCACTTGAGCCCGCGTCCGCCAGCCGGCAACGGCGCGTCACGCTGTCTCTGTGACGGAGGTCAGCCACCGGGCGGGGAATGTCAAGACCTGCCGCGCCCCGACCCTCGGCTGCTTCCCTTGCTCGTGCGACCGGCACGAGCTTGCGCCGCCTTGGCCCCCGGGCGCTTGGTGGCTGCGCGTTTCGCCGCTAGCGTCTTGCCAGCCGAACGATTGGAGCGTTTGGCCACGGAAGGCTTGGCCGCCGCACGTTGCGGCTTCGGCTTGCCAGCCGTCTTTCCACGCCTCTTCGTCTGCGCTGTACGCGCTGATTTGCGCTCTGGCTTTGCGACAGCGGCAGCACCAACCCGCGGAGCCGGTCGCACACCCCGCCGAGTGCCGTTGCCCTTGCTTTTGCCGTCACCGGCTTTTCCACCAGACCCGCCAGCGGCCGCCACAACCTCGATCACATCCGCACCGCGCGCACCATTCGACCGCGCAAGCTTGCGGGCGGCCTTTGCCGCGTTCCAATAGGCGTCGACACGGACGATGAACCGATCGGCGGTCTCCGCAAACAGGGCCTTGCCCTTCACGTGCAGCTCATTGCGGATCTCGGCCTGCCGGGCCCGTGCGGCCCGCACGAGCCCGTCGTGAGCCGCCGCGGCTGCTCCGGTCGCCTCGCTCGCTTCAGCGGAATGAATGAGCACATAGAGATCGTGGTCCTCACCCAGCAGGTCAGACATCTCCTTGGCGAGCTGTGCACGGGCTTCGAACAGTTCGGGCCAAGCACGCGCCACCAGGAGCATATGTCGCCAGTGCGCCTGCACGGCCTTGCGCCAGTCGTGGAAGTCCTCGTCCTCCTCGTCGCGATAGGCACGCTTCATCGCGCGTCGCCCCTCGCCGTAGCTGTCGGCGAGACCCTGACGCACCACTTGGTAGGCCGGCTGGCGGACCTTCAGAGCTGCAAGACCTTGCGCGGCTTCATCGAGCGCGGCGATCGCTTCGCGCACGCGCGCCGCCTTGACCTCTCGTGCCACTTGGTCGGCAAGCGCCAGAGATTCGAGGGAGCTTTCAGTGCCACTATGTTTTGCGGCCAACCCGTTCGAAGCCAGAGCCTCGGCCGCGATCCGCGCCTTGCCCATCGTCTGGCGTGACAGCTCATGCGCCGTTGCCGCCAGCACTGCCTCGTCCCGCGCGCCCGCCAGCAGCCGTGCGATGTCGCCGTACCGCGCTTTCTCGCGCTTATAGACCTTTCCTGGCAATCCAGGCCGCAACAGCCTCAGAAGCGCGCGCACGCGCTTCATGGCCTTGCGTGTCTCGTGAATGGCAACATCGACGTCGCGCCCCGAGGCGAGCAGATCGCGCGCCATGGCGATTTGCTCGCCGGCAATCCGCCGCCAGCTCCTGCCCGCGGGCTCGCCGAACTTCAACCGATAGGTCATAGAATACGCCGGGCTACACCACGCTGGACGGAAACCAAAAAGCAATCGAACCTAGCCGCTCCCCGTGTCACAATCCAACGATCCACGTGGACGATGTCGTCACGGTTAACGGTGGCGAAACCGATGGCATCGCAGGCGCCAGAATGCGCCTCAACCGCGTGCCGAAGAGGCCCAATCGATCCACATCCCGATGCGCTGTACCGGATCGGGCGCCGTCATGAAATCGGTGATCACCGCCACGCTGTCCGCCCCTGAGGCTATGACGTCCGGCGCACGCTCGGGCGTGATGCCGCCGATTGCCACCAACGGCACCTTGCCGATACGCTGACGCCAGCGTGCGATGCGCTCAAGCCCCTGCGGTGCCCACTTCATCGCCTTGAGCTTCGTCTCCCAGATCGGACCTAGCGCGATATAGTCGGGTGACGCGGCGAGTGCGATCTCCAGTTCGTCCTCCGAATGCGTCGAGATGCCGAGCCGCACACCGGCTTTCTTGATCGCCGCGACATCTGCCGCCGCCAGATCCTCCTGCCCCAGGTGGATATAGTCGCAACCAAGTTCGATCGCGGCTTGCCAGTAATCGTTGACGATGAGTTGGCAGCGATGGTCCCGGCACACGTCGCGCGCCTGCGCAATCTGGCGGCGCACTTCAGCATCATCCGCATCCTTCAGGCGCAACTGCACTGTGCGAATCCCGAGCGGCACCGCGCGCGCGATCCACGCGCTGTCGGGAAGGATCGGATAGAAAACGTCGAGACCGGACACGCTGCCCCACATCACGAACCGGCACGCTTGGCGCCGGGTGTTCCGCCAATATCGAAAAACGGCGTGCCTGCGACGGGCGTCGACGGCGAAGCCATCTCACGCGGCTCCATCAGTCCACTCTCGAAGGCGGCGCGTCCCGCCTCCAGCGCCTTGGCGAACGCTTCCGCCATCCGCACGGGATCGCCGGCCTTCGCCACCGCCGTGTTGAGCAGCACCGCGTCGTAGCCCATCTCCATCGCCTCGGCCGCATGCGAGGGCGCGCCGATGCCGGCATCGACCACCAGCGGCAGTTCGGGGAAATAGTTGCGCATCGTCTTCAGCGCATAGCGGTTGTTGAGGCCGAGGCCGGTACCGATCGGCGCACCCCAGGGCATCAGAACCTCGCAACCCGCAGCCACCAGTCGCTCGGCAGCACCCAGATCCTCGGTCGTATATGGGAACACCTTGAAGCCGCGCTTGTTGAGTTCCGCAGCGGCCTCAACAAGACCGAACAGATCCGGCTGCAACGTGTCGTCGTTGGCGATCACTTCGAGCTTGATCCAGTCGGTATCAAGCAGCTCGCGGGCCATCTCCGCTGTCGTGATCGCCTCCTTCGCCGAGCGGCAACCCGCGGTGTTGGGAAGAAGATGAACACCCAGCGCCTTGACCAGTTCCAGAAAGCGCTCGCCCGTCTTGCCGCGCGCGGCTTCACGCCGGAGCGACACGGTGACGATGCCGGCCTTGCTCGCGCGCACCGCCTCGCTCATCACCTGCGGTGAGGGATAGAGCGCTGTGCCGAGCAGCAGACGTGAAGCCACCTCCACGCCATAGAACGTGAGCGGCTTCAGTTTCGGGGCGGATGTCAGATGCGCTGTCATGGGGGGAATGTAGAGGAGACAATCAAGAATTTACAGCGTGCAAATGCGTCTGGCCTGACAAAGCGTTGCAGCCGCCTGAAGTTGGTCGTTTCATCAAAAGGTCTGCCCAAGCACGGATCAACACTGCGGCCGTGTTTGCCGTCTGGTCGCGCACGGGTCAGAGCTTCAGGATGTTACGAGCAAGATCAGTCAATTGTTCCTGGCGCTGCATAATGTCATCAGCAGTCCAGTCGTTGTAAGTCACCAGCTGCGCGGTCAGGGGAAAGACATTGCTGTCGCTGGCACCAAAAATTTTCTCTCGCTTCTTATGGAAGTCAAAGTTGCTTGCTTTCGGATTGACCTTGTTGGAGAGGATCGCGAAGTTGCCGAGCATTTGGCTTAGCTCGACGCGTCTTTTTTGATCCGGGAATTTCTGTCGCCAAAGGCTTCGTGGGCCTGGCTTTTGCGGAAGGATGTGCTCAAGCGTCACCTTGGTCGGAAAATACGTCGGGATCGTCTTGTCCAACATCTCTGCATTCAGCCGAAGCAGAAGTGGCCGAACGAAGCGAGACTTATTGCCGATCGGGTTCGAAAGTTTCTCTCGAATTTTTGTTCGTTCAGATTGTGTCAGATAGAGTTCGCTGCTGGGGCTGGTCAGGCAGTCATTGGCTACAATTCGCTCCACAACGCTCCGCATCCTGCGGGCTATGGTATTGGATGTCGCTCCGAGAATCAGCAATCCAAGGCCAAGAGCATCAAGAGCCTTGAAGAACTCAATAGTCTCTCTCGGGTTGGGGTTTTGTGCCAACCACAAGAGCGCCGCTGGAGTCCAGTCGTCAAAGGGAAGTGCTTTGACACATGTAACGATGCGATTGAGTTCTTCATTCCCCCTGGCAACGCTAAGGTCGCAGTTGTCCAACTCATCATAGATCTCAACGAACTTCTTGAGCGTGTCAGTGAACGTAATCGCCTTAGAGGGATGAGACAATATCACTCGCATGGCGTCACGAAACGACATCTGCTGTGTTGGGGGATGCACCAGGGCCATAATTGACTGCACATAGGTGCTCAGTTGTTCTGTCCCGATCTGGTCCTCGATCTCACTCCATGCAGTGGCAAGCCTTGAACTCTGATAGATGCTGATCACTTCACCACGAACGATATCCAAGTCAGTCAGCGGTTGACCGCGCGCATTGATGCTGCGGAATAGCTGGTAGCCATCAAGCGAATTCGAAGCGATCACAAGGACGACGTAACAACGATTCAGGATGTAATTCGCCAAATCCCCAATGAACTTCGGGTGTGGGCTACCCAGATCGTCCTTTAAGCGGGTTAAGATTTGGGCCAATCGCTCTGTCGCGTCGGTGTCTCCCGAGGCAGGCGCTGAATGGGTTCCTCCCTGTTCACCGACCCATCGAGAATATTCTTCCTGATCTATTTCGCGTAGCCCTATCCGAACGCACCGCGGATGGTGACGCGCAGCATTCTCCGGTCTCTCGATGTGATGTTGTAGGTGACCCCTCACCTCCCCAGGAGGCATCAGGTCGCGGAGCACGGCTAGCAGTGTGGACAGTGTGACAAGACGTTGCTGGCCATCCACCACTTGAAAGGGCGCATTGGGATTTGACTGCGAGACGATCAATTGACCGAGGAAATAGTAGCCGCCGTCGGCCGTGGTTGCCCCCGAATTATGAAAGGCCGTCAGGATGTCGTCGAGTAATTGTCCAGCCTCGTCTTCAGTCCACGAGAAAGGCCGCTGAAAAATTGGCATGCAATAAATACGAGAGCCGGAAAGAAGTTCTCCAACCGGCAAAGTCTGGCACTCCATGCGGATCGTCACCGCACCACCCCCCGGACTGTACGCTACAGCACATTCCCCGTCGCCGAACGGCCAAAGGGAGCCAATGCAACGATACTGAGATATCCGTTGCCGGTCAAAGCCCGCACGGTCAACAAGTAGGCCTCTCAGAACCCTGTCCGCCGCTCCGGTTTTCCAATTCGCCCTAACGACAATACCAAGACACCCTCACCCGCCCTGCCGAGCCGACAGGATCTCGATGCGGTCGCCGGTGCTGACAACCGTCTCACCGCGCAGCCGCTCAGGCACGAAATCGCCGTTGAGCGCGGTCGCTACCTTCGTGCTCCCGTAGCCCAGCGCCTGGAGTACGTCCGCCAGCGTCGCCGCCCGCACGGCGTGCGGCGCGGCATTGACGCTGATCTCGATCTCGGGCGCGACACCAGCTTTGGCGCCATCCTCGGTTGCATGAACACTCACGGGCATCCTCGTCCTGTGCCAGTTGGGCACCCTCTATAAGGCCGCAGTGCCAAACCATTGCAAGCCAGCTCGTCCGCCCCGTCCGGCAACAGTCACCCCCCTCCGTCGATCCCGCACCGTTTACCTCCCGATAACCCTCCACCGACACTCCTCAAAAACACCTATTGAACACTGTTCACAAATGCGCTACATGTGTAATTGAACGATGTTTATTAGCAAGGAGCACGACCATGTTTGTCCGCACCGCCATCATCTTCCGCACTGTCCTGAACCGTTTGCGAGCCAAGGCGGCCAACTGGCTGCTGGGCCCGATCGCCCGCGCCAGCCGCCTTATCGCCGACGCCGACGCGCACCTTGTTGGCCTTGTTCCAATGCCCCGCATGCCCGCGGAAAGGCCGGCGCACGCCCTTCTTTAACCCTCTTCCGGTTATCCATTCACCACAGCCCGAGCCGCCAAACCATTGCCCGCGGGAACGGATTTCGCAGCCGCCGGAACCGCCAGCCGCCCGCACCGCAACCCGCTTTCGAGGTCCACGATGTCCGCCGCCCTGATGCGTTCGCGCCGCTTCGCGCCCATGTTCTGGACGCAGTTCCTGTCAGCCCTCTCCGACAACTTCGTCAAGAACGCGCTCGTCATGCTGATCGTGTTCCAGATCGGCGGCACGGCAGGCGCTCAGCTCGTCGCCCTTGCCGGCGGCGTCTTCATCCTGCCCTTCTTCATCCTGTCAGGCCTCGGCGGCGAACTGGCCGACCGCTACGACAAGGCGCTGATGGCGCGCCGGCTGAAGCTCGCCGAGATCCCGGTCGCAGGGATCGCCGCGTTGGGTTTCGTGCTCCACTCGGTGCCGGTGCTGTTCGTCGCGCTGGCGGCGTTCGGAGTCATTGGCGCGCTGTTCTCGCCCATCAAGTACGGCATCCTGCCCGTGCACCTGGAGACACGCGAACTGCCGGCGGGCAACGCGCTGGTGGAAGGCGCCACGTTCCTCGCAATTCTCGCGGGCACCATTGCCGGCGGCTATGCGGTCGCCAACGGCATCGCCGGCTGGCCGGTCGTGGCCGTCGTCCTTGCGCTCGCGGTGATGTGCTATCTCGCCTCGCGCTTCATTCCCGAGACCGGCGAAGCCGCCCCGCACCTCGCCATCACACGCAACCCCGTCACATCCACCGTCCATCTCTTGCGCGACCTGCGGAAGGACCGCCGCATCTGGATCGGCGCCATGATCACATCGTGGTTCTGGCTCGTCGGCGCCGTCGCCCTGTCGTTGCTGCCAAGCCTGATGAAGGATCTCGTCGGCGGCACGCAGAGCGTCATTACGCTGGCCCTCGTCGTCTTCACCGTCGGCATCGCAGTGGGCTCGGGCCTCGCCGCCGCCGCCAGCAAGATGCGCCCAAACCTGGCGCTCGTCCCGCTCGGCGCACTGCTGATGGGCCTCTTCTCGCTTGATCTCGGCTGGGCAGCCTCCGGCATCGTCACATCCCCGACGCCGCTCGACGCCTTCGGCTTCCTCGCCAGCCCGACGGGAGTGCGCATCTGTATCGACTTGCTCGGCCTCGCCATCGCCGGTGGCCTCTTCATCGTGCCGTCGTTCGCGTCCGTGCAGGCCTGGGCCCCGGCCGACCGCCGCGCCCGCGTCATTGCCGGCGTCAACGTCCTCAACGCCGCCTTCATGACGGCCTCCGCCGTTGCACTGATGGGCTTGCAGGCCATCGGCGTCGGCCTTGGCGGCCAGTTCGCGATCCTCGGTGTCGGCAGCCTCGTCACCATGGGACTCGTGATGCGTGCCTGGGGCCGCGAGGGCTTGCAGGATCTGATCCTGTTCCTCTACCGGCTGTTCCTCGGTGTCGAAGTCGAGGGTCGCGAGCATCTGCCCAAGGAAGGCGACAAGGCCATCATCGCGCCCAACCACGTCAGCCTGCTCGACGCCGGCCTCATGTACGCCCTGCTGCCGTCGCACGCCGGCTTCGCTATCGACACCGGCATGGCTGACAAATGGTGGGTGAAGCCGTTCCTGAAACTCGCCAAGACCTGGACCATCGACCCGACCCGTCCGCTCGGCACGCGCTCGCTCATCAACCACGTCAAGAACGGCGAGACGCTCGTCATCTTCCCGGAAGGACGCCTCACCGTGACGGGCGGCCTGATGAAAGTCTACGACGGCACCGCCATGATCGCCGACAAGGCCGACGCACCGATCGTGCCCGTGCGTATCGACGGACTGGAGCGATCGAAATTCGGCTACCTCAACCGCTATCAGACGAAGAAGGTCTGGTTCCCCAAGACGCGCGTGACGATCCTGCCGCCCGTCAAGCTCGACGTCGATCCCGACCTGAAGGGCCGCAACCGCCGCCAGGCCGCAGGCGCACGCCTGCAGGACATCATGGTCGAATCCGCAGTCAAGACCGCGCCGATCCACCAGACGTTGTTCGAGGCACTGGTACTGGCCAGGAACGAGCGCGACACTGGTAAGCCCGCCGTCGAAGATCCGATGGGCACAGCACTGTCCTACAAGAAGCTCATCCTTGGCGCGCAGGTGCTCGGCCGCAAGCTCGCGCCGCTCGCCGCCGAAGGCGCCAACATCGGCGTCATGCTGCCCAACTCCGCCGGCGCCGCCGTCACGTTCTTCGCGCTGCAATCGATCGGCCGCGTGCCGGCGATGCTGAACTTTACGGCCGGAGCGCAGTCGATCGCTGCGGCATGCCGAGCCGCCGAGGTCGGTGTCGTCCTCACCTCGCGCGCCTTCGTCGAAAAGGCCCGCCTGAGCGAGGTGATCTTCAAACTCGAGGAGAACGCCAAGATCGTCTATCTGGAAGACGTGAAGGCTGAGATCACACTCGGCGACAAGATCGCCGGCCTTCGTCAGGGCAGCCGTCCGCAGGTTGCGCGCAAGCCCGATCAGCCGGCCGCCATTCTCTTCACATCCGGCAGCGAAGGTACGCCCAAGGGCGTCGTCCTCTCGCACACCAACATCCTCGCCAATGCCACGCAGTCCCTCACCCGCGTCGCGGTCAACGGCTCGGACAAGGTGTTCAACGTGCTGCCCGTATTCCACTCGTTCGGGCTGACCGCCGGCCTCGTCATGCCGCTCGTTGCCGGCGTGCCGGTCTATCTCTACCCCTCGCCGCTGCACTATCGCATCGTGCCGGAGCTGGTCTACGGCTCCAACGCGACGATCCTGTTCGGCACCGACACGTTCCTCAATGGCTATGCGCGCGCCGCCCACCCTTATGACTTCGCCCGCGTGCGCCTGATCCTTGCGGGCGCGGAAGCTGTGAAGGAGCGCACGCGCCAGATCTACATGGAAAAGTTCGGCGTGCGCATTCTGGAAGGCTACGGCGTCACCGAAACCGCGCCCGTGCTCGCCATCAACACACCGCTCGCCAACAAGTCAGGCACCGTCGGCCGCCTGTCGCCGCTGATGGAGGCGCGTCTGGAACCCGTGCCCGGCATCGAGGAAGGCGGACGCCTCTATGTGCGCGGCCCGAACGTCATGCTGGGCTACCTGCGCGCGGAAAACCCCGGCGTTCTGGAGCCGCCGCATAACGGCTGGCACGACACCGGCGACATCGTCACCATCGACGCACAGGGCTTCATCAAGATCCGCGGCCGCGCCAAGCGCTTTGCCAAGATCGGTGGTGAGATGATCTCGCTGTCGGTCGTCGAAGCTGCCGCCGCCGAGCTGTGGCCGGCTGTGATCTCGGTCGTCGTCTCCGTACCCGATCAGCGAAAGGGCGAGCGCCTCGTGCTGCTGACCGCCAACGACAAGGCGACACGCGCCGACTTCCAGGCGTTCGCCAAGTCGAAGGGCATCAACGAGCTGTCTGTGCCGGCCGAAGTGATGGTGGCACCGGTTCCGCTGCTCGGCTCCGGCAAGCCGGACTACGTTACGGCGACGAAGCTGGTGCGCGAGAAGCTGGGCCTCGACAAGCCAGCAGCCATCGCGTCAACGGCAGCGGCGTAATCCGCGGCTCCGGCAGGACCATCCGCCAAAACCAACGCGCCCGCGTGGTCTCCCACGCGGGCGCTGGCGTATCGGCTCGGGCGAGCAACGCCGGGGGTGCACGCTCAACCCTTGCCGATCGGGATCTTCTTCTCCCGGCTCACGGCTTCCGCCACCTTTGGCAGCGTCACCTTGAGCACGCCCTTCTCGAAATCCGCTGTTGCCTTGTCGACTTCCACGGTATCGGGCACACGGAACGACCGCTGGAAGCTGCCGTAGCTGCGTTCGGAGATGTGCACGTCGTCCTTGGTCTCATCGCGCTCCGACTTCTTCTTACCCTTGATGGTAAGAACGCCATCGCGGAAGGAGAGCTGAACGTCCTTCTCTTCCATGCCGGGCAGTTCCGCCGCGATTACGAGTTCTTTCTCGTTCTCGTGCACATCGATTGACGGCGCGATCATGCCGCCCACAGCACCACCCGACACGCCAAAGACATTCGGGAAGCCACGCCCACCGAACATCGAATCGAAAAAGCGATCCATATCCGAGCGCATGAGGCTCCAGCTATCGAGTGGCGAACGGGCTGCCGGGACCTGAGCCGCCGGCTTCTTGATTTCTTCTGCCATGACTATCACCCTACGTTCTGAAACATTTACCGTCACACCTGCGCCCGGCTCACGCTTCAGGGCGCAGCTTTCTCGCCTTGAAATAGTGCAGCCGCCGAACGCTTCAAGACACCGAAGAGGGAGCGAAATGGCGCATCGGCTGTGCGATCTCGATCAATGCGTTTCGTGCCGGCAGAAGCTATGATTGGAAAGCGTTTCGAGTATCCGGCAATCATAAACCCGGCCGCGTGCGCATCCCGAGATCATGTGCTGCAACTCGCTGCGCAAGGCCTTCAGCCGCTTGATGCGGCTGTCGATATCGGCCAGATGTGCCTTGGCGATTGCATCGACCTCGGCACACGAACGCTGCGGCTCACCGGACAAGTTCAGCAGCCTGCGGATGTCCTCGATCTCGAAGCCCAGCTCCCGCGCATGGCGAATGAACTTCAACCGCTGCACCGCGGCGTCATCATAAACGCGCCGCCCCGCTTCCGTGCGCACAGGCGCAGCGAGCAGCCCGATGCTCTCGTAATAGCGGATCGTCGGCACCTTGATGCCAGTGAGCCGCGCCACCGTTCCGATCGAGAAATCATCAGCGGGTCTCGCGGGCGTGGAACTTTTTCGCGTCATGGGACTTGCTCCTCCAGTCACTAGAGGATTTAGGGTGCTTCCACGGCATTGATAAGAGGCGGTCGGATCATACGGGTCCGGGCTGCCGGAGCTGGAGCAAGATGAGCGACGCCTGCCACGATCATTCCTGCGGCTGCAGCGGCAATCCGCGTTTCGACGGCATTGACCCGCGCTACAAGCGCGTTCTCTGGCTCGTCATCGCCATCAACGGCCTGATGTTCTTTGTCGAGATGGCGGCGGGCCGGCTCGCAGGTTCGCAGGCGCTGCAAGCCGACGCGCTCGATTTCCTCGGCGACACGCTGACCTACGGGCTGAGCCTCGCCGTTATCGGCCAACCGCTCACCACGCGCGCCAACGCCGCCCTCCTCAAGGGTTTCAGCCTCCTGGCGATGGGCCTTTTCGTGTTTGGCTCGACCGCCTATCACGTGCTGGTACTGGGTGTACCCCAGGCCGAGGTGATGGGCCTCATCGGTCTTTTGGCACTCGCCGCCAACGTCGCCAGCGTGCTGCTCCTGCTGCGCTACAAGGACGGCGATGCCAACGTCCGCTCGGTCTGGTTGTGCTCGCGTAACGATGCCATCGGCAACGTTGCTGTGATGTTGGCCGCCGGCGCCGTATGGGCGACATCGAGCGCTTGGCCCGATCTGATTGTCGCCGCAGCCATGGCTGGACTGTTCCTGAATTCCGCTTGGCAGATCTTGCGCCAGTCGCTGGCTGAACGGCGCGAGGCAGCCGAACTGGCGCGGATCGCACCTCACAGCAGCAGGGGATGACGCACCGCAGGATCGTCGAGCATCGCCGCCACGAGTTCCGCCAGCACGGGCGCCAGCAGGAAGCCGTGCCGGTAGGCGCCGTTGACGCGGATGATGCGGCCCTTGTTGGCGCGGAATACGCGCGGCACGTTGTCCGGGAAGGCGGGCCGCAAACCGGCACCGAACTCGATGATCTGCGCTTCGCCAAAGCCCGTATGCAGGGCATAGGCATTGCCAAGTAGCTCCAGCGCGGAGCGCACCGTCGCCGGCCCGTCGTCATCGCTCTCGATCACCGTCGCACCGATCATGAAGCGATGGCCCGGCCACGGCACCACATAGAGCGGATGGCGCGGATGCAGGAGACGCACGGGGCGCGACAGGGTAACGTCGGGTGCATGGACGATGACGCGCTCACCGCGCACACCCCGCAGCGTTTCGAGATCATCAGCCGCCGCCATGCCGCGGCAATCAATGATCACACCATCGATGTCGGCGAGCTGCGCGTATTCACCTAGACGCACTTCGGCCCCGGCACCGCGCGCCGCATCGAGCAGGAACGACATCGCGTGCCCCGTCTCCATGTGCGCTTCGTTGGCAAACAGAAGCCCCGCCGCGAACCGATCCCCAAGGTCGGGCTCATGCTCCGCGACGCCGGCCGCATCGAGCATCGTGTGACCGCTGGTCAGTCTGGCGAAGCGGTTGAGTTCAGAACGGTCGCGCGCCGCCGCCACGACCAGCGTTCCGGCCTCGATGAGATGCGGATAGACCGCACGCCATAGCCTCAGCCCGTCATGCCCGAACTGGCGTACGATCTCAGGTGCGGATTCCGCCTCGCAGTCGGGCGCCAGCATCGCGCCTGCATAGCGGCTCGCGGTCTCGGTGAACGGATCAGCAGACGCTTCCACGAGCCGCACGCGCGCCCCGCGCTGCGCCAGCGTCAGCGCCTGCCACAGGCCGAGAATGCCCGCGCCGACCACCGTGATCTGTTCGTCAATGCCGCTCATGATGCGCCTCAGCCTGTTCGTCGGACACGGCGTCACTTATCACCACGCCGCCCGGCCCGCGACCCTCATTGCACCTCGCGATCCGCGCCAGATCAGTCGCCCAGCGCCACGCCTTCGCGCCGCGGATCGGCACCGCCTTCGAGCAGCCCGTTCCGCCGAACGATGATGTGCAGGCCCGACGTCATCTCCTCGGTACGCAGGTGATGGCCGAGCTGGCCAAGTCGCAACGCCAATGCCGCGACGCCCGCACGCGGTTCGATCTCCAGTCCGCGTCCGCGATCGCCGAAGTTGGGCAGCGCTGCTGCGGCTTGTGCATCAAGGTCCCAGTCAATCAGACCGACGAGAGCCTTGACGACATAGAGGATGATGCGATGACCACCCGGCGCACCCAGCACCGCTGCGAGCTTGCCGTCGCTCCCGTAGACGATGGTTGGCGCCATCGAGCTGCGCGGTCGCTTGCCGCCTTCGACGCGATTGGCAATGGCACGCCCCTGCGCATCGGTCGGATTTAGGGAAAAATCGGTAAGCTCGTTGTTGAGCAGGAAACCGGCTGCCCAAAGCCCCGATCCGAACGCGCCTTCGATCGTCGCGGTGAGTGAAACGGCGTTGCCCTCCGCATCGACCACCGACAAGTGCGTGGTGCCGCCGCGCTCACGCGTGGCATCGGCACCATTGCGATCGACGGGCGCACCGGGCGGCTGTCCCGGCTCCGCCTTCGTCATGGCGCGTGTCTCATCGATGAGCCGCCGCCGTGCCGCAAGATAGGACTCGTCGAGATAGCCGGCAGGAATTCCGACAAATGCCGGATCGGCGAGATAAAAGTCTCGGTCGGCATACGCGAGTTTCTCAGCTTCCGCGATGAGGTGCACGGCACGCGCACTCATGCGCGCCTCAGTACCAGTGACACCGGCAAGCGGCTCGATCAGCTTAAGTGTCTGCGCAATCGTAAGTCCGCCGGACGACGGCGGCGCCATGCCACACACGCGACGCTGCCGGTAGCCAATGCACACCGCCGGCCGCTGCAAGGCGCGATAGCCCGCAATATCCTCACGGCTCATGTCGCCGGCAGGCGAAGCACCGCTGACCGCCGCAACAATCGCCTCGGCAATCGGCCCCGAGTAGAAAGTATCAGCCCCTCCGTCCGCGACGCGTTGCAACGTCGCTGCCAACTCCGGGTTCCTCAAAACGTGTCCGACAGCGCGCGGGTTGCCACTCGCATCGAAATAGTGCGCCCGTGCAGCGGGCGAAAACCGCGCCGCGCCATACCAGCGCAGCAGTCCGTTAAGGCGAGCGGAAACGGTAAAGCCGTCGCGCGCAATCCGGATCGCCGGCGCAAACAGGCTCGACCAGGGCAGGCGTCCATGCGCCTTGTGTGCCAGCTCCAGACCGCGCACGAGCCCCGGCACGCCAACCGACAGGCCTGAGTTGACCGCGTCACGAAACCCCATCGGCTTGCCATCGCGCAAGAAGCGGTCGGGCTTGGCGGCCGCCGGAGCCGTCTCGCGGCCATCGTAGCTCATGAGCGCATCACGCTTGGCATCGTGCACAAGGATGAACGCACCGCCGCCGAGCCCCGAGGACTGCGGCTCGACAATGCCGAGAACCAGAACGGTGGCGATCGCCGCGTCGACCGCATTGCCGCCCGCGCGGAGGATCTCGCGCCCCGCCTCCGCGGCGAGCGGGTTGGCTGCCGCAACCATGTGGCGGTTTGCCGTCGCAAGCGACTTGTCGATCCAGCCGGTGGCACCCTCGGGCACAACCTGGGCCCGTTGCGCGGCAACGGGCAGCGCCGGCACTGTCAGGAGATTGGCAAGCAACACAAACAGCCAGAGACGATGCAAAACCTGCTTCGGCCGTGCCGACATATGCGATCTCTTTCTGTACACTTGCCCTCTCGCTCGAACGGACCTGATAACCACGAGCCTCAATCCGGCACGCCGTCAATCCGATGATGTCAGGTCGGCGCGTTCCCATGGGAGGCCGCGCGATACATACTTTGTCATCGACGATGTATCGGCTGCAACGACACGAGGAGTTCACGATGCCGCGATTGAAATATCGGCGCGCCACCCAGTCGCCATTTCGCGCCTATGCTGCGCTTGCCGCCGCACTAAGTATCGGCTTCCTGGGCGGGACGTTCGCCAACGCGCGCGCCCCCGCCGCCGAGGTACACAAACTTTTTTCCACCAGCGAGACGATCGTGGGGGAATCGATCGCTTACCCGACCCAGTCACCAGCGCAGCTGACGGCCGCCGTCGTCACCTTGCAGCCCGGCAGCGAGACGGGTTGGCACCATCATGGCGTGCCGGTCTTCGGCTATGTGCTCGAAGGTGAACTGACCGTCGACTATGGCGACAAGGGCCAGCGCGTCTACCGCACGGGCGAAGGCTTCGCCGAGGCGATCCACGTCCTCCACAACGGCCGCAACACGGGCAACGGGAAAATGCGCGTCCTGGCGCTGTTCATGGCCGCTGAAGGGCTGCCGACGACCATTCCAGCGAAGAACTAGACCATCTTCCGCCGAAGCAATCGCCGGTTCGCCCGGACATGACCTACCTGATGACCTCGATGCCGTTCATATACGGCTTCAAGGCATCGGGGACGACGATCGAGCCATCGGCCTGCTGGTAGTTCTCCATCACCGCGACCAGCGTGCGACCGACGGCGAGGCCCGAACCGTTCAGCGTGTGTACGAAACGCACATCCTTCTCGCCGGCACGATAGCGCGCGTTCATGCGCCGCGCCTGGAAGTCGCCGCACACCGAGCACGAGGAAATCTCGCGGTAAGTATCCTGGCCCGGCAGCCACACCTCGATGTCGTAGGTCCGCTGGCTGGCAAAGCCCATGTCTCCGGTGCAGAGCATCATGGTGCGATACGGCAGACCAAGTTTTTCCAGGATGCCCTGCGCGCACGCCGTCATGCGCTCGTGCTCTGCAATGGAATCGTCAGGCTTGGTGATCGAGACGAGTTCCACCTTGGAGAACTGGTGCTGGCGGATCATGCCGCGCGTGTCCTTACCCGCGGCACCGGCTTCCGAACGGAAGCACGGCGTCCACGCCGTCATGCGCATGGGCAGCTTGTCAGCGTCGATGATCTCTTCGCGCACGATATTGGTGAGCGAGACTTCTGCCGTGGGGATCAGCCAGAGACGGTCAATTTCCGCCCTTTTTGAATCAGCTTCTTGAATGAACTTCTCCGTCATCTCGGCCTTAAGGTCCAACAGTGACTTGAGACCCCATTTTTGGCGCGTGAACTCAACTGCTTCCGCTGCAGCCTCTCGACTGGCCTTCCTAGAAGTTGCGAAAAGATCCTCGGCAAACTTCGGCAGGTTGCCGGTGCCGTAAGCGGTGTGGTCCTTCACCAGCAGCGGCGGATTGTATTCCGTGTAGCCGCCGCGCCCCTCACCCGCCGGCCCCGTGTGCTGGTCGATCATGAAGGATGCAATGGCGCGCTCCAGACGAGACAGCGCTCCTTTGAGGAACACGAAGCGCGCGCCTGACACCTTGGCCGCGGTCTCGAAGTCCATCAGGCCCAGCGCCTCGCCCAACTCGAAGTGCTGCTTCACAGCAAAATCGAATTTCTTCGGCTCTCCCCAGCGGCGGACTTCCTTGTTGTCGTGCTCGTCCTTGCCATCGACGACATCGGCAAGCGGCAGGTTGGGGATCACCGACAGCGCATCGTTGAGGGCAGCAACAAGTTGCCGCTCCTCCTCCTCGGCGCCCTGCAGGAACTCCTTCAGCTCGGCCACCTCGACCTTCAGCTTGTCGGCGGTCGCCGTGTCCTTGGCGCCCATCGCCTTGCCGATCTCCTTCGAGGCAGCGTTGCGGCGGCTTTGCGCGTCCTGCAGCTTCGTCTGGTGACGGCGGCGGGCATCGTCCAGCTCGATCAGCTTGGCCGAAAGGGGCGCCAGGCCGCGGCGCTTCAAACCGGCGTCGAAAGTTTCGGCGTTGTCACGGATCCATTTGATGTCGAACACGGGGTCCCCCCTTCAGTTCCAAGCCTGGCGCGCGGACCATCGTGCGCGCAAAAATCTGGCCCGTCCTATAGGACGCGAGCCCCTTCCGGTCCAGACGTGGGATCAAATCGTGACTTTAGGGCTACTCGGGCTTGGGCGCGTGCTTCTCGACCCGCTTCACGACCCATATGGACGCCTCATATAGCAGCCACGTCGGCGTACCCATGATGAGCATCGAGATGGCGTCGGGAGGCGTCAGGACGGCTGCGGCTGCATAAATCCCGACGATGGCATAGCGGCGCGCCCCGACGAGGCCTTCGGAGGTCACCACTCCGGCGCGGGCCAACAGCGTCAGCACCACGGGCAATTGGAAGCAGATACCGAACCCGAAGATCAACGTCATGATCAGCGACAGGTACTCGCTGACCTTCGGCAGAAGCTCAATCGCCGCCTGGCCCTCGCCGCCCGCCTGCTGGAAGCCCACCGAAAAGCGCACGAGCAGCGGCATGGCGATGAAATAGACGATCGCCGCACCCAGCATGAACAGAAGCGGCGTGGCCACCAGATAGGGACGGAAAGCCGCACGTTCGCTCTTGTAGAGACCCGGTGCCACGAACTTGTAGATCTGCACGGCAACAACGGGAAACGACAGGAACGCCGCACCGAACATCGCCACCTTGATGTCGACGAAGAACTTCTCGAGCAGGTGCGTGTAGATCGTCTTGGCATGCTCGGGCCCGACAACGCTCACGAACGGCCAGAGCAGAATGTTGTAGATGTGCTTGGCCACCGCAAAACACATCAGGAACATGAGGAAGAATGCTGCGACCGAGTAGATGAGCCGTTGGCGCAGCTCGATCAGATGGTCGAGCAGCGGCGCCTTCGAAGCGTCGATGTCTGCCTGTCCGTCTTCCCTTGTCGTGGCTTTGTCGGCATCGGGCGAGGTCATGTCTTCGACGGCTCTCCCGCAGCGCCCGGCTCATTGGGAACGGTCTCTATCGCCGACCCGGCGGCGGCGGGATTTGGCGCACCCGGCGCAGGGGCAGCAGTCGACGTCTCGATTGCGCGCCCGGCACTTTCCGCCTGCTTCTCCGCCGCACGCAACGCTTCGCGCGCCGCGCCTTCTACTTCTTTTCTGAAACCTGAAATATCGGTCTTCAACTTGTCGAGTTCGGCTTCCTTCAACGCCTGATCGAAGTGCTGTCGGAATTCGGCGGCCTGCCGCTTCGCCACACCCGCATAACGGCCAATGGTGCGCAGCAGCCCAGGAAGCTCCTTCGGGCCGACGACGATCAGGGCGATCACGCCCAGGATCATCAGCTCGCTCCAACCGATATCGAACATGCGACTACGTGCCGTGTTGGTTATGCAGCGCCAGGGAGCGGCCCATCACGATCTCGAAGGGCGCGCATGGGACGCTTTGAGGGACACACGTGTGCGACAGGATGCGCAGGCCATGGCTGGCGTGCCCCGCGCCGTGGTGACAACCGGGACGTTAACCCGCCTTGGAATGCTCCGACGACTTCGAGGCCTCAACGGCAGGCTTGTGGTCGATGGCCTTGCCGCCGGTTGCAACATCCTCGTCGTCGGCCATGCCCTTTTTGAAGCTCTTGATGCCCTTGGCAACGTCGCCCATGACCTCGGAGATCTTGCCGCGGCCAAACAGCAGCACCACGATCAGCAACAGGATGACCCAGTGCCAGATGCTCATTGCGCCCATACGCTCAACTCCTCGCCATTGCGGCGTCCAATCCTTCGACTGGGCGCACTATTGCAGAAAGGCCCCTGAGCGGCAAGCAATCGAACGCGTTTGGGTTGCCGCTCCAACCAATTGAATCTACTTCGTTTCACGCCCCTGCTTGGAGAACAGAAGGATGCGTGCCGGATCGATTTCAACACTGACCTCGGCCCCCTTTGACCAGACCTCGCCGACCGCCACGGGTGTACGGGCGCGCAATGGGACGTCAAAGCCATGCACGCCTATCTCGACGAGGCCGACGTCGCCCAGGAACTTGACGTGCAGGACCCGGCCGGCAAGACCGCACGTACCGGCTGGATGCAGGCGGATGCCGCGTTCACGGATGCACAAGGTCGCATGGTCGCCGTCCCGCAGCCCAGTCACCGGCACGCGCCCGAACGGCATATCGATGGCGCCATTCCTCACCGTCACATCGAGTTCGTTGATCTCGGAAAACAGGCGCGCCACGAATAGCTCTGCGGGATGATGATAGAGCTGCTCGGCGCGGCCGAGCTGAACAATGCGGCCCTTGCGCATGATGGCGATCCGGTCGCCGAGCCGCATCGCCTCCTCGGGGTGATGGGTGACGATCATGCAGGTGGCGCGTGTCTCGCGGAGCAGCGCCAGCGTCTCCTCTTGCATGCTGTCGCGCAATTGCACGTCGAGACCCGAGAAGGGTTCATCCATCAGCACGACGGACGGACGCGGGACAATCGCACGAGCAAGCGCGACGCGCTGCTGCTGGCCGCCGGAGAGAATATGCGGATAGGCCGAGGCATAACGCTCCAGACCGACACGGGAGAGTACGCTCATCGCTTCGCGGCGGGCGACCTCCGGCGGCAGCGCCTTGAGACCAAAGGCGACGTTCTGCAATATCGTCAGGTGCGGGAACAGCGCGAAATCCTGGAACATCAGGCCGACGCTGCGCTCCTCGGGAGGAACGAAGCGCTCAGGTCCCGCCACCTCGCGGTCATTGATGAGTACTCGCCCGCTCGATGGCCGCTCGATCCCCGAAGCAATACGCAGAAGTGTCGTCTTGCCACAGCCCGACGGCCCCAGGAGGCAGACGACCTCGCCCGGCGCGATGTCGAGATCCACTCCCAAGAGCGCATCTCCGTCGTCGTAGCGCCGCACAATCTGCTCGAAGGTAAGGCGCGCAGCGAATGTCGCCGCAGCCCGCCGCTGTGCCGCCGAAGCCGGGCCAGTGGGTGACGCTACAGGTCCGGGGCCCTCGCCTTCCGTGCCGCGACCCCGCCCCAACCAGCTCCTGACGCTCCAATCCATGCTCGTGTGATCCTGCGTCCGCCGCTCTGCTACCCGTCACTTCGCCACGCCCTGTCATATCGGGAGCGCCGTGGTTCGTTGCCAGGGGCCTTATGGCGCGGGAAGCATGGCGAGGGCAAGCCAGACACCAGGACATCGCCAATTCAACCACAATGGCGGGTGCGTACGCCTCCCGTGCCACGGCGGGCGCCGCGCGGCATCGACTTTCAGGCACGCCCTACTGGCGGGCTCTAGGGTTCGGACCCTAATCACCGTCCGAGGTATGAGCCGGCCCGTCCTTCAGGCTCCCGCCATCGTCCGGTTCCTCGCCGTCGTCGAGATCGAGAGCGCCTTGCGCATCCTCCACCGCATCCTCTTCGAGCGGCAGCTCGTCGGGCATCAGGGCGGCGACGTCACGAGGCTCGGGAACGATGAAGCCCGGCGGCAGAGTAGCATTAAGCAGGCCAAGGCCCTTCAACTCCGCAAGGCCCGGCAGATCCCGGATCGTCGCGAGACCGAAGTGATCGAGGAAACTCTCTGTGGTCCCGTAGGTGACGGGACGGCCCGGCGCACGCCGCCGACCGCGCGGGCGGATCCATCCCGTCTCCAGAAGGATGTCGACAGTGCCAGCCGAGGTCGAGACGCCGCGGATCTCTTCGATCTCGGCGCGCGTCACCGGTTGGTGATAGGCGATGATTGCCATGGTCTCCAGCGCGGCTTTCGACAACCGACGCTCTTCGCGGGAATAGCGCTGCAGAAGGAACGACAGATCCTCCGCGGTACGGAAGGCCCACTTGTCGGCGACCTTGACGAGATTGACTCCACGCTCCGCATAGAGGTTCTGAAGCTCCACCAGAAACCCGGCGAGGTCGTCGCTTTCGATCAAGCCCGCAGCGATCTCAGCTTCGGCGAGAGGACCAGGGGCCGCAAAGAGGATTGCCTCGATCATGCGCAGCTTGTTGCGGCGCTCCTGAGTGGCGAGACGGGAAACAGCAGCGTCCGTCTCATCTGCGAGCGGGGTGACAAGATCGGTGGCAGGCTGACACGATGCCGTGTCGACGGTCGCCTCTCCGAGATCGGCGTCCGCCGGCGCCCCCTGCCCCGCAAGGGGCGGTTGCGCAATTGGTTCTGCTGCCGCCGCCGCCGTTTCGGCGCGCTCTGTATCCTTCGGAACCAGTGTCAGGCGTGGCGGTCCCATGGGGCCTTTGTCCCTCGGCTTGTTCCCGTTCATTGCACTTTGCACACGACAAACATCCAGCACATCGCGCGCTATGTCGCGCCGTCCCAATGGGCTCCTTTCGAGGCACCGCACCCGCACCCCAGCCGCCTAACCCGGGCAAGTCTACCAGACCCGACCAAACCCGCGTTAGCTGAACACGGACCATCCAATGGCATCGCGCATGTTCTTCACGGCGAACCGCGCCACTCTCGGGCGAGCCAAACCCTAGTCACCATGCTCGGATGCCTCCGCCTTGCCGTCGTCGTCTGACGGTGGCGTCCTGTACAGGCGCACAAAAAGCGGCCGGAACGGAGCCTCCTGGCGCAATTCCACAAGCCCCTCGCGCGCCATCTCGAGGCTTGCCCCGAACGAACTCGCCAGCGCCGTGCGCCGCGCCTCAGGTGACGGCAGATAGGCAACCAGAAACAGGTCGAGTTGCACCCAGTGACCGAGCTGTGCACCAACCAGACGTTCCAGTCGTCCCCGCGCCTCCTTGATCGACCAGACCGTGCGTGCCTTGACAACGTGCTCCACCTTGATCGTGCGGCGACGCTGCTCGGCATAGGCTTTCAGCAGATCAATGATCTCGGCGGTGTAGCGAATGTCCTTGACGGTCTCTACCGGCTCACGCCAGCCACGGGCGAAAACGTCGTGCCCAAGACGGCTGCGCTTCATCAAGTCCTCGGCAGCACGCCGCATGGCGTCGAGGCGCTGCAACCGAAAGGCCAGCCGCCGCGACGCCTCCTCGGCCGACAGCTCCTCGCCCGGCACGTCTTCACGAGGCAGCAGAAGGCGCGATTTCAAAAAGGCAAGCCACGCCGCCATGACGAGATAGTCGGCGGCAACTTCGAGCCGCAGGCGCTGCGCCTCACGAATGAATTCCAGATACTGGTCGACGAGCGTGACGATGGAGATGCGAGCGATATCGACTTTCTGTGTGCGCGCCAGCGCCAGCAACAGGTCGAGCGGGCCTTCGAAGCCGTCGACGTCGACGACGAGCTGGTCCTCCGGCGCAAGCTCCTCCGCCGACTGGTCGTCCCAGCCGGATATCGCCTGCAGGTCGCCCGAAGGGCTGTTACTGGTCGGTTGGCTCGTCAATCTCTGTCACCTGCCGCTGCACCTTCCGTGGTCCGCCTGAAGCAAATTTAGCTGAAGTGCGCAGCGGTTCACTGTGAAAAACATGCTTCAAACAGACAGATAGGACTCGGGCGCGATCCCCGTTACATGAATCTGCTCACGGTACGGCCAAGGTCAAATGCTCACCGACCCCGGTTGGAGCAGGCATTCTCACGGTAACACCTGCGAGTTCAGACCGTCTCACGAGTCGCCGCGTGATGCGAGAGAACACGATCTAGAGCCGCTAAGGCCATCTCGCGATCGAACGCGTCCACTGCCCTGGTAATCGCGACTGCTGCCTTGAACCGACGCATTGCATCACAAGCCAGCGTCGGCACGCCCGCCGCCACCGCCTCCATCTCCGCAAGATCGCCACTGCAGTGCAAGGCAACGTCGCTTCCAGCCATGATGACGGCCGCGGCGCGCTCACGCATGGGACCCGACAGGGCTTTCATGCCGAGATCGTCACTCATCAGCAGGCCATCAAAGCCGATATGGCCGCGAATGATATCGCGGGTGACGTAGGGCGACGTGCTGGCCGGCCGTTCCGCATCGATGGCGGCGAAAACAACATGTGCGGTCATCGCTGCGGGCATCGTCGCCAATGCGCAGAAAGGTGCGAAGTCGGTTGCTTCCAGTTCCGCGCGCTCCGCATTCACAACGGGTAGCGACAGGTGGCTGTCGGCGGTGGCGCGGCCGTGGCCGGGGATGTGCTTGATGACCGGAAGCACCCCACCAGCCATGAAGCCTTCGGCAACCGCCCGCCCCAGGGCCACGACCTGGTCGACACTGCGGCCGTAAGCACGGTCGCCGATGATGTCGTGGGCCCCAGGCACCGGCAGATCGAGCACCGGAGCACAATCGGTATCTATGCCGAGCGTCTTGAGATCGTCGGCGATGATCCGCGCTGCCGACCATGCCTCACGACAGGCGGCTTCGGGATCCTCGGCATAGCGAGCCGCATAGGCCGCAGCAGGTGGCAGAGCGCGGCCGAGAGGCGGGCGCAGACGCTGCACCCGGCCACCTTCCTGATCGATCAGAACGAATGTTGATTCGCCGCCGATCGCAGCACGCGCGTCATCGACCAGTCGCCGGATTTGCTCGTGATTGTCGAGATTACGCTGAAACAGGATGATGCCCGCAGGTCGCGTCTCGGCGAGCAACCGTTGCTCGGCATCCGTGAGCGTCAGGCCGGCGAGGCCGGTGATGTAGGCGGCGCGGGTAGACACCTCCGTCGCGGCCTCAGTACGACTTGATCCAGCAGCTCGAATAGCCAGCCGACTTCAGCTCGCTGCACAAACGGCTGGCCTGGTCTCGCGATCCCGGCGGACCGGCGATCAGACGATGATAAGTGCCTTTCTCGCCGAGGTTTGCCTCCTGCACGTCGGGCGTCTTGCCACCGAGCTGCGCAGCATAGCGCTGCTGGAGGTCGGCAAACTGCTTCAAGGCATCAATGCGGCTGGACGCCGAGCGCGGTATCGACGCCAGAACCGCGACGTAACCGGCACCCGACGGTGCAGCCGCTGCAGGCTCTGCCGCTGGCCGTGCCGCAGTCTTCCGGGTCGCGGTGGGCTTGGGCTCGGAGACAGGCGGTGCAGGCGCCGCGGCAGGCTCAGATTCAGTCACCGCGGGCTCAGCACGCGTGATCACCACCGGCTTGGTTGGCTGCGGCTTGGCGGCTGGCGGCGGCGCGGCCTGAGCCTCGGGCTTTGCGGCCGGCTCTGCCGGCTCGGCTTCGCTTCGCGCCGGCGCGCCGTTGACCAGCGCAGGAATAGAGGCAGGCGGCTGACCGCTCACCGACGGCCGTCGGCCACCAAAGCCATCGACAATCGTCATCCCCGGCACGGGTGAGGTCGCCGCCGGCAGAGCGGAAGGCGGCGGACGCTCGGCCGCCGATGACTCCACGATCGACCCATCGCGGCCGATCACCATCGTCGGCACCTTTCGGGGACCGGAACCATCGGAATCAGCCGAGTCGGCATCCGAACGCGCCCCCTGATCGCTCAGGCGTCCTAGGATCTTTGAGTCGGTGTGAGCAAACTTCTTGCCGCCCGGGTCATCAGGCTTGATCTTGGCTGGGGCATCCGCCTTACGCACAACCGGCGGACTGCCGTCGCCGGAAGGAGCCATGAACGCGCTATAGCCATAGTACCCACCGCCCGCGACCGTCAGCGCGACGGCCGCAGCCGCCGCGATTTTCATTATTCCACTGCGTCCGCGAGCCGGAGCATCGTCCTCGAAGGCGACTTCCTCGGGATCATAGTCGCCGCCGGCATATGCCTCATCCGACCGCGCGGCCGGCGGCGCATAGCCGCCATCCGCTGGACCAAAACCGGGATCGGCTGAGTAGGGCGCCGTATCGGCAGTGCCCGGCTGATGGTAACCACCCGGAGCATTTTCAAAGCCATAGGCCGATGAAAGCTGGGCCAGCCCGAGGGCTGGATCGCGCCCCTGCGGATCGAAGTCTTGCTGGCCATAGCGTGGCTGAGCATAGCCCTGCTGATCGAACGGCTGCTGCTCATAGGGCTGCTGATCGTAACCAGGCTGCTCGTAGCCCTGCTGATCATAGCCCTGCTCTGGATAGCCGTGCGGATCGAATGCCTGCTGCGGCGGCCACGCCGGCTGCTCCTGACCGTATACCTCGGCATAGGCCTCAGGCGCGGCTGTGCCCCATCCGGGTTGCGCCTGGGCCGACGCCAGATCCGGCGACTGGTCGTAGCTGGCACCGCGCAATTGTGGCGCATGCGACGGCATCGCCTGGCCGCCATAGGGGTCTGCCGCAAACTGCGGCTCGCCTGCGTCGTAGCCGTAACCGCCAGCTTGCTGGTTCGGCCCGCGATGCGTTGGATGCCCGGGCTGAGCGCGGGATGCGGGCGGCTCGGCTTGTTGCCAGTGGCCGGCCTGCGGCGCATGCTGAGACTGCGGCGGCGGCCAGCCCTGGCCGGCATGGCCAGCCTGGGGCTGCGGTGGCTGGTAGGGCTCGAACTGTGGAGAATACTGGGGCGCTTGCGGCGGCGCGTAGGGATCGGAATATCCCCCTGGCTGTGCCGGATAAGACTGCGCCGCGGTAGGCTGGCCATGACCATAGCCGGCATACGGATCATGGGTGCCGAAGTTGTCATAGGCGCCCGGATTGCCGGCAGGCAGCGGACCGTGCAGCCCCTCCTGGGCGGGATCATAGGCCGGCTCGGCGTGCGGCTGTCGCGCATGCGTTT
>JACKJI010000026.1 GCA_020638035.1 Hyphomicrobiaceae bacterium | reverse complement strand
ATCGCGGCCATCGCCAATGGGCGTCACGCGGTATCCGTTCTCACGCAGATAGGTCGCGAGCAGCCTGCGCAGCTCGGGATCATCGTCACACAGGAGGATGTGGGCATCGGGCGGCAGCGAGGGCGAGCCATCGCCTGGCCCGCCCTCACTGTTGATCTCTCCGACAGCCTTCGATGTCATGTCGATGTTGGTACCTATTTCATCGGCGTCAGACGGGCCTGGAAGCTCTTGCCGCCGACACCATCCGTCTTGACGATCACCTTCATGCCCTCGGCAGCAACGAAGTCGCCCTTGGCCTTCATCGTATTACCACCGGCCGGCGCGAACTTCACCGTATGGTTCTTGCCGCCAACAAGGACCTTGCCCTCCGCGGACCCGCCAGTGGTATCCACCGGCTTCTCGGCACTGTCCGTGACGTAGAGAGTGAGTTCACCGCCGGCGGCGACCAGCTCCCAGTGCTGTGCGCCGTGGCCGGCGTCAATAATATGGCCGCCATTCGGCCCCTTGATGAACTTGCTGTCACTGTGCGCCATGGCCGGCGTTGCAAAAGCAAGGGCGAGCATGAGGACAAGCTTCTTGAGCATGCGTAGTCTCCTTTGAATTGCGATCGGATGGGATCAGTAGGCCTGCTGTGCGGTCGGTGTCAGCGCGAGCTCATCACGCGCCGCCACCAGCCTGCGCAAGGGCTCCTCGCCGTAGCGCAGGAATAGGATCGGCGTCAGGATGGTATCCAGCAGTGTGGAGCTGATAAGACCGCCGAAAATCGTAATTGCGACGGGGTGAAGGATTTCTTTGCCGGGTGCGTCCGCTCCTATCATGAGCGGGATGAGCGCCAGTCCAGCAGAGAGTGCCGTCATGAGCACCGGCACCAGGCGCTCAAGGCTGCCGCGGACGACCAACTTAGCGCCGAAGGTTTCCCCTTCGAGCATCACCAGATTGATATAGTGGCTGATCTTCAGGATTCCATTGCGCGCTGAAATGCCGGCAAGCGTGATGAAGCCGATCATCGTTGCGACCGAGAGCGTTTCTCCGACATACCAAATGGCGGCCACACTCCCGATCAATGCGAGTGGCACGTTGCCCATGATGATCAAGGCCAGCACAGCCGACTTATAGCGGCTGTAGAGTACAGTGAAAATTCCCGCCAATGACAGAAGTGACAGCAGCGCGATGGTACGCGCCGCCTCCTCCTGAGATTGGAACGTGCCCTCCAGGGACGTGAAATAGCCGCTTGGAAGCTGGACCTGATCAAGCATGGCGCGGATGTCCGCGACGATCCGCGACATATCCGAGCCATCCGAATTGGCGAGCACGAAGATACGCCGCTTCGTGTTCTCACGCGCGATCTGGTTAGGGCCATCCGCCTCGACGATAGAGGCGAAGGTGGAGAGCGGAATGGGACCTGATGGTGTCTCAACCTTCAGGTTTCTCAGGCCTTCTGTCGTGCGATCCTTGTCGAGGACGCGTAAAACGACATCGTGCCGCCGGTTGCCCTCGACGATCTGGGAAACGACGCGTCCGTTGATCAGCGTTGAAAGCGCATCCGTTATGGTTGCTGGTGCGATACCGTGCGCGTAAGCCTTCTCGTAGTCGACGACAACCTGGACCTGAGGAATACGCACCTGGCGCTCGACCGAAATATCGACGAGCCCGGGAACCTTTTCCATCCTCGTCTTGAGCTGTTCCGCCACGCCGCGCAACGTGTCCAGATCGTCGCCAAAGATCTTCAGCGCGATCTGCGCCCTGACGCCCGAGAGCATATGGTCGAGCCGGTGCGAAATCGGTTGGCCGACGTTGACGCCGGCAGGCAGAACGGCAAGCCGTGCACGAATGTCCCCGATAATCTCTTCCCGCCCCCTGTCTGAAGGCTTCAAGTCGACGTCAATTTCGGCTGAATGCACGCCTTCGGCGTGCTCATCCAGCTCGGCACGCCCCGTACGGCGACCGACCGTATCGACTTCCGGCACCTGCAAAATCAGGCGTTCGGCAATCAGGCCAACCCGTTGCGATTCAGCCAGTGAGATCCCCGGGCGGAAGAGCATCGAGATCGTCAATGTGCCCTCGTTGAATGCGGGCAGGAATGCGCGAGGAAGGCCCCAAGCGGAGATGCCGGCAAAGATCACCGCGGTGACGGCTGATGCGATCACGAATGCTTGTTTTCTGAACGCCCAGTCGAGCAGTCGGCGATTGCCGGACTTCAATAGACGCACCAGCCAGCCGTCACCGTGTGCTATGGCGCCGGAGTTGGGCAACAGGTAGTAGCACAGGACCGGCGTGACTGTGATCGACGTAACAAGGCTGGCCAGGATCGAGACGATGTAGGCGACGCCCAAGGGAGCGAACAGCCGGCCCTCGATGCCGGACAGGGCGAAGAGTGGTATGAAGACCAGGATGATGATGGCCGTCGCATAGATGATGCCGGAGCGCACCTCCTGTGAGGCGGTCGCGATCACCTGCAGTACCGGGCGCGGTACTGCACTGGCCGCATTCTCGCGTAAACGCCGTAACACGTTCTCGACGTCGACCACCGCGTCGTCGACCAGTTCGCCGATGGCAATGGCGAGGCCACCGAGCGTCATGGTGTTAATCGACATGCCGAACCACTGAAAGACGATGACCGTAATCAGGATCGATATCGGGATAGCCGTCAGCGAAATTGCAGTCGTGCGCCAATTGAGCAGAAACGCGAAGAGCACGACGGCAACGACGAGCATCGCGTCGACGAGCACTTTTTGCACATTGGAAACAGATGTCTTGATGAAGTCCGCCTGACGGAACAGCACGTTGATCACCAGATTATTCGGCAGAACACCCTTCAGATTCTCGAGTACGGTCTCGATGTCCTGCGTCAGTGCCAGGCTGTCAGCCGATGGCTGCTTCTGGACCGATAGGATAACGGCCGAGTTACCCATGTAACCCGCGTCGCCGCGCTTCACACGCGCTGCGTAATCGACATTGGCGACCTGCGAGAGGCGAATGGGTACATCGTCGCGGAATGCAACGGGCAGATTGCGCAGGTCCTCCAGTTTGGTCGTCCGTCCGAGGTTCCGGATCAGATACTCGCGGGCATGCTGGTCGACGAACCCGCCGGCGGTGTTTGTTCCAAACTTTGCAATCGCGGTCTCGACCTGCTCTCTGCTGATGTCGAGCAAGCTCATCTGTGCCGTGTCTAGAAAAATGCGATACTGGCGAACCTCGCCGCCGATCGGAATGACCTGCGCCACGCCGGGGATGGTCAACAGCCGGGGGCGTAAAACCCAGTCTGCCAGCCCGCGGGTTTCCATCGGTGAGAGCTTGTCGCTCGACACCGCGATCAGCATGATCTCGCCCATGATCGACGTGACCGGCGCCATCTGGGGTACTACGCCCGCTGGCAGCTGCTCGCGCACCACATTGAGGCGTTCCGTCACTTGCTGACGGTTGAGATAGATATCCGTTCCCCAGTCGAATTCGACATAGACGATCGACAAACCTACGCCTGAGACCGAGCGCACGCGTGTGACGCCGGCCATGCCGTTCATGGCGGTCTCGATGGGGAACGTGACGAGTGTTTCGACTTCTTCGGGGGCTAGGCCCTCGGCCTCCGTCATCAGCGTGACGGTTGGGCGATTGAGATCGGGAAACACGTCGACAGGCAGCGTCTTGAGCGTCATCGCGCCGTAGACGATGAGAACGCCTGCGAGGGCCAACACAACGAAGCGGTTCTTGAGGCTTGAGGAGACGAGCCAGTTGAACATGACGGCCCGCTCCTATCGGACCTGATTGAGCAGCGTGACACCGTCAGTTACGACGCGCTGATCGGGCTTCAGGCCTGCGACAATCACGATGGAATCTCCGTCGAATTCCTCGGTCTTGACGGACTGTGGTTCGAACCGCTCCGGCGCCGTCTTGACCCACACGATGGGCAGCCCGGTCGATCCGCGGACCACTGCTGAAGTCGGGAGTACGAATCCCTCCTGCTCGTCCTTCAGCTGCAGCACGACACGCGCCGTCATGCCCACCGCAATATTCTTACCCGACGTCAGTACCTTGAAGTTCAGAACCGTGGCGTGGTTGCGCAGCGCCAATCCGCGTCCCAGGTATTCGAGATCGAGAACATGATGGTCGTGCACCGTCGCAATCGCAGAAGAAAGGTTGTCGATGGCTTCGGGATGCGCAGTCGTGGCTTCAACCCAGAACTCGCTCGGATCAATGATTTCGAAGAGAACATCGCGCGGTTCGACCACCTGCCCGACGACCACACGCGCAGCGGAGATCACGCCCGCGATAGGTGCGATCAGCGGTTCACGGGCACTCGTACTGGGGAGCAATTCATCACGCTTCTTGATAAGGGCCTGCAGTTCGCCTTTGACCTCGTCAACCTTGACTTGCGGCACCGAGCCGGGACGCGTCTCGTATCGGGAGAGGATCGTACGGTTCTTTGAAATCCGGGCCTCTGTTTCCGCGATCTGGCTGACGATGCTCGCACGGTCGGCCGCCTCGATGTAGGTGTCGACGTATCCGAGAATTTGACCCGCTTCGACCTTCATGCCGACAAAGCCGACCCGTTCGCCGGCCGCCTGGAAACGCCCTGGCCGGTTGGGCTGCACACGACCAAGATTCTGCGGCCCCACCGTTACGCGTCCGCTGAGGGTTATCGTCTTCGCTGCCCTGGTCTTCTGCACAAGCTGGGTGCGGATGGACAGAAGGTGCTGCGTCGCCTTCGGAACAAACACCGTGGCATCGGGCATGCGTTGCGGCTGGTCGGTCGCCATCGTCGAAGGGATTGATGGGAGGGTGGCCGCCTGATTGTCTGCGGCACCAACCTCCGGGATGCCCGCACCCGCCAGCACAGCAGCGAAAAGCAAGACACCTGCCGTGCGCCGCAGCGGCGTCACGTCACTGCCATCGGTCGTCTTGGCAACGAAACCATTACGTTCGACAGTGCCGTCCGTGCTCGCCTCTGTGCGGGGCTCTGCCATTTCCAGCCGCTTCCCGCTCCGCAGCAAAAGCGTCAACAAAATGCCCGCGATGAAGCTGCTAACCACCGCCCAGAGCAGCCGGCTGTCTTCGACCAGCGCATCGTGCCACGGCGGCGGCTCGGGCGCCTTTGCCGCCATGGCGCTTTCAAGGCTCTGCGGAACCTCGAGCCGACCCGTCAGCAGGTCCTCTGCACCGTCGACCAGGGTCAGCGCAAAGATCAGATCGACACTCGCGCCCTTCGCGATCCATGGTGCTGCGACAGTAAACACCCCATCCCCTTCCGGTTTGGCCTCGATCGTATCGGCGTCGGCCGAAACAGACATGCGCGCACCGGCAATCGGCTTGTTCGTGGCGAACTCGTGCAGAAAGACCGTCAGGCGGTCTTTGCCAGACAGGACGCCGACAAGCTCAAGCTCCGGCGTAACGGCGATCACGCGCGGCGCGACAGGCAAGTTCAAAGGCGGAGGCTTGTCATGGTCATGCCCCTCATGCGCCTGGGCGGTCATGCCAGACACGCTGAGGAAAATGGCGACCAATAGCGCGAGGGTTCGATAACCTGTTTTCATGGGCAAGTTTTCTCGGGCTGCCGTTCATCCGTGGAGCGGCAGTATGGAGGCACTGCGTTGCAGCAAGATTTCTCGATTGTTTCACTGTGTAACAGCTGCCCTCGTTCCCGCTCGGGATGCCACGAGAGAAGCCGCATGTCGGAAGGTGGTTTGCTTTCGAAGCGCGAACCTGCCCACCGCCAATGTCTGAAGCGGGATATGCAGTGCGAAGCTAGCGATGCTGCAGGTGCTCAAGGCCGCTTCGGGTCAAGAAGCGGTCATCGGGACAACTGTTATCGTCATCGCCCTTGGCACCGCCGGCCATGTCCGGAATCGGAGGGACTGCCTCAGCGATCAGCGAGGACGGGCCGCTGCTCGCTGTCGAGCTGCAGGACATGCGGGCAGATTTGGTCTGCGTTACGATGCGAGCATGAACGCACATGTCGAACGGCCGTTCTGCTTTACCGCACGCCATGCCGCCCTTATGACGCTAAACCGGCAGGATCAGGGTGAGAATATTGCTATCGGACTTTCTCCGCCACACTATCCGGCCATAGCGACGACGCCAGCCAGATTCGCAAATGCCATCCAGATCGTCCTGCACTGTTGCTCGCTGTAGGGGATAGATGATGTTGCTGTGTGACGCCCGAGCAGGCTGAAACATTGCCCCCACTACGGGCCAGGTTCAGCAGCCCCCCGGATCAACGCACACTAACCGTCCAGCCACCATGGCGGCTAAAGGGAGATGCCAGGCTGTCAGGACTTTTCCGCAGCGACCTTGTGCGCTTGTGGCATGGTGTCGTCTGCGGCCTCGAACTGGAACTCCGCAGTTGCGTCCGCACAGGCTGCCAGCTCGATGCAGAATGCGGCGCCGCCAAGGTCAGACGTACGCACGGTGATCGCGCCATTGTGTAGCTCGACGATCTTATGGACGACGGCAAGACCCAAACCGGCGCCTTCGGCCGATGTGTTCTGCCGCGAAAATGGCTCAAACAAGCTCGGCACGTGCTCTGGTGAAATTCCAGGTCCGTCGTCTTCAACGCTGATCCGAGCGCCCGGACCGCAGCGGATCTCCACCTTGGCCTCGCCCGGATGATGGACGATGGCGTTGATGACCAGGTTACGCAACGCCTCCCGCATTGACACATAGTCGCCGGATACAGGCGTTGTCCCCAGATCGACAACCTTAACCCGTGCACCCCGCTTCCGCGCTAGTATCTCAAGATCCAATTCGACATCTTCGGCAAGGTCCTTCAGGTCAAGACGGCCACGCGTCAGCCGTGGCGCACTCTGCATACGCGCAAGTTCGAGCAGGCGATCAACCGTCTCGCCGAGTTGGGTGATATCGCGTTGAAGTCGTTCCGCTCTTGGATCGGCGAACTTCTCAGTTTCTAGGAGCATGATGGCAAGGGGCGTCCTCAGCTGATGAGCCGCCCGCCCGATGAACTCGCTCTGTGACTGCACGAGATTGTTGGTCCGAAGCAGCAGCTCGTTGACGGCGTTTGCAAGTTCCGCAACCTCGTCCGGCAGCCGTTCGGTCGGGATCTGTAGGCGCTGGTCTGTCGCAGTGGGATCCAACCCTCGGGCCGCAAGCACCGTCGCGTGCACCGGCTGCAACGCGCGCCGTAATGAAAACAGTGCAAGGGTGATCGCGATCATGAATGTCGGCACAACCGGTACCACTACATCCATCATGAAGTCCTTGTAGTATGATCCCATTCTGAGGTGCAGAGGGTCGCTGCGTGTGGCGATCTCGATCCATACGCTGCGGCCACCAACAGTCACTCGCTGGCCTGAAAGGGTTTCGAACCAGACCGGGCCGAGCTTCCTTTGCCAGCTGTCAGGTGTGTTGAGATGATCGCGCGGAACCGGCGATGCGCTCTCGATGAGGTCCCTGCTTCCACCAAATATGGTGGCACCCCTGCCGTCCCAGATTCTGAAGGCATAGGCATCAGGGTGAGACCAATAGTGTGCGATGCAATCCATGCGCTTCAGCGACAGCCTGCCCGCCTCATCGATGGCGAGGCTATCGGTCAAGTTCTTGATCTCCAGCTTGCTGTACAAGCGCGTCGCATAGGCTTCATCGGTATTGTCAACGATGCATTTGCCGGCGAAGATGGCGAAGGAAATGAGCGCGGCAAGGACCAGTCGTTCCCCGGTCAACGCAATCAGATTCTTGCCTCTGATAGATGCCTCAATGGGTGCGCTCTTCGAGAACATATCCAATTCCCCGCACGGTCTTGACATCGACGCCCACTTCGGCACGGGCAAGCGACTTGCGCAGGCGCGAAACGAGTTGTTCGACAGCGTTGGGAGTGCAGCAGCGATCGCTACCGTTCACCTGCCCGTCGATGAGCGACTTGGAGACGACTGAACCCGCCCGGCGCATCAGCACGGCAAGCAGTCGCCTTTCGGCGGGACTGAGCGCCACGTTACCATCTTCAAAATGGATTTCCCCCGTTTCTTGATCGAGCTTCAGACGGCCGACGCAATGTTCCTTTTTCTGGATCGCTTGCGGTCGGCGCAGCACGGCACGTATGCGTGCCTTGAGAGCCTCGATGTGGAATGGCTTGGTCAGGAAATCATCTGCGCCGCAGTCGAGGCCATTCACAAGATCATTCACCATGTTCCTAGCCGTGACGACGATTACGGGCTTGGTCCCGCCGGCATCACGATAGCTTCGGATGGCCTGCAGCCCATCGCCATCGGGCAGCCCGAGGTCGACGATGAACAAGTCATAGTCTTGTGCTGGTGCCTGAGCATTGAAGCCGGCGACGCTGTCGACCGTATCGACCACGAACCCCCCTTGCTCCAGGCAGTCTTTCAGGAGTTGTGCAAACCGCAATTGATCTTCAATGACCAGAACACGCATCGTACGCTCACGACAATTACTAATCTATTCGCTTTTGAACAAAGCTAATCGTGGGTCCATTGTCAGCTTTGCGCAACCCAAATTTGCCAATAGTATGAACCGCCTTACTGCATCGTAAGCTGACGCTGTTGCATGGCGTCCAGCATGCATTTGTTTACGTGGAAGCTTCGCGTAAGCGTACGAAGAACGACGGCGGAGGCTAGCTCGCACAACAATCGAGCGCTCCCGTGTACGCCGCATCCCGGCGACGGCTAATTCAGTGCCAGTGCAGAATTCTTATCATTCTCGTCAGGACGATGTCAGGAAACGGTGTCAGCATGCCGGTGATAGTCAATGCAACGTATGCTCACAAGGCATGCCCTTGAAATTGCACCGACCACATCATTTCCGGATCGGGGAAATGAATGTGGGGTGAGCGTGCGCCAGAAATCGTGGATTATTGTCGTGTCTGCGTCGCTCAAGCCCTTTGTCTTCAAGTTGAACGACCTCGCCTTATCCCAGGAGCAGGTCAACTTCGTGCCGGTGTTCGATGCGCAGACCAACGGCAAAGTGATTGTCGCGTTCGACAGAACAGTCGACGCCTACAGCTCCACGGGCGTCTTGCTGTGGAATGCCGCAACGCAGACAGCGACTCGAGCAGGGCTCGATCTCGGTTCCACCGATCCGGCCTCTCTTGGCACCAGCTTCCCGCACGCGACCTCGGCAATCGGGGTCCGCGATCCCAGCGGTCATTATGAAACCTGTTTCGATCCACGGCGGAGTAGTCCCGACTCTTCATTCAGAAAAGCAACTTCCTAGCGACGTTGGCAGTTTTGAGCGGAGCTTAGGCCTAGTTCTATCCGTAAAACGAACTGCTGACTTGGACGGGCGGTCCAAGAGTGCCTTGCCGTGCCTTACTCACCACCCATAGGCGCGGCGAAGTATGACCTTGGACCGTCCGTGCCGGGTTCCATGATCGGGTGACTAGTCTGTGGGTGGTTATGGGTCCACGTGACTCAAATATGTGCGGAGAACGAATATGCTGTACTTGAGTCGAAATGCGTCAAAGCGGCGCCTGCAGGAAGCGCAGAATGCCCGAAATAACCGTCTCGAAATCCATCGGGCCCTGCATCGGTGCGAAATAACGAGGCGGGACCTCTACAAGTGGGGTCTCTTCACGACCATGGGGACGTGGGCCCTCAAGAACGGATTGAGCCCGTTCGCCCAAAGCGCCTATGCTCAGGTGCCGACCGGAACCCCGCCGAGCCCGCTGTTCGGTGCGCTGCCGTTCACGACGCCGATGCCGCGTCTGCTCGATGCGCCACGCTTCCCGCTGACGCAGGTCAACGTCGCGGGCACCCTGGAAGCGCAGTGGCCCGCCGGTTCCGGCGAGGAATCCGTGAATTCCAAGCGCCTGTCCTGGCACACCGACTTTTCGAACTTCGCGGCCAATGGTCCGGCCGGCGCCGCAAATCCGTTCGCGAATCCGCGCACCGGTATCGGCCCGATGGAAGGCCGTCCGCCGCATGAATTCTTCGCTCATCAGCGTTGGGAACAGATCTTCCCGAAGGTGGGCTTTCACCTGTCGCTGGGACAGATCGCACCAGGTCTTTCCTTCCATCCGAACATGCCTGCTCAGAACGCAGACAACGTGTGGTCGTTCGGTCCGTCCGGCGGTTTTGCCGCCAAGGTCGCAAGCGGTATCACCGGGCGTGGCGTGTTGCCGCCGCCGCTCATCAAGATGCGCTACGGCGAGCCGGCCATCGTCCGCATCCACAACGACATGCCGGTCGATCCATTCCAGAACAACGGCTTCGCCCGCAACGAGGCGTCGACGCATAACCACAATGCGCATAACGGCGGCTCGAGTGACGGCGCTGCGAACGCCCACCAGTTCCCCGGTCAGTTCTATGACTATCACTGGGGCACCACGCTGGCGCGACGTGACGAGATCAACACCGGCGCCACCGATCCTCGCGCTTCGGGGCCCGATGGCAATGGCGGCCTCGTCAACGTGCCCGGCGACTTCCGCGAGCTCCAGGGCACGCTGTGGGCCCACGATCACCGGTTCTTCTTCACGTCTGAGAACGTGTACAAGGGCCACCTCATGATGCTGAACTACTACAGCGGCAAGGATCGGGGCAACGAGACGCTGAATGATGGCATCAACCTGCGACTGCCGAGTGGCTCGCTTCTCGATTGGGGTAACGTCGACTTCGACGTCAACCTGATCATCTCCGACGGTGCTACAAATCCGGAAGGTCAGTACTTCTTCGATCCGTTCGACACCGACGGCTTCCTCGGCGATATGATGTTCGTCAACTTCGCCTACCGGCCGTTCTTCAATGTGCTTCCCAGGAAGTATCGCTTCCGCTTGCTGAGCGCTGGCATGTCCCGCTTCATCCAGCTGACGTTTGCGGACCAGAGGGGTCGCGCGGTGCCCATCGAGGTCATCGCCAACGACGGCAACTTACTGCCGCGACCAATCCGAGTGACCGATCTAGACCAGCAGGGCGTTGCCGAGCGCTTCGACGTCATCGTTGACTTCTCGCGGTTCCGCGTTGGCGAAACGGTCACGCTGGTCAACCGGCTCGAGTTCTCGAACGGCCGCCGGTGGGACCGTGCAGTGCCGCTGGCGGATGCGCTCGCCGGCAACTCGCCTGACCCCGCTGTCGGAGGCATCTTGCAGTTCCGGGTTGTCGATCAGGTGGCGAGCGTCGACGTTCCCGGTGTCATCCATCGGGCCGGTGATCGCGATCTGAGCCAGGTTCCGGTCTTCCTTACCGAGCAGATCCCCGTCATCACGCCCGTTCGCGAGCGTGTCGTGGAGTGGACCCGCGGTGGTGGTGACTCCCGCGACAATCCGGGCGGCGTTTGCATTCCGGAATGCGGCGACCTCACGGGCGAGCCGAAGGAAGGCTTCCCCTGGACGGTCAGGGTCAATGGTCAGGCTGCGCATTCACTCAATGCCAACCGCGTTTCGTTGCTGGTCCCGAGACCAGGTGAAACCGAGCACTGGACCTACGTCAATGGCGGCGGCGGCTGGGATCACCCGATCCATCTGCACTTCGAAGAGGGTGTCACTATCTCGCGGCTCGGCAGTCCGATCGCAGCGACCGAGCTGCTCGCGAGAAAGGACGTCTGGAGACTGCGTCCAGGTGGCGCGGTGAAGTTCCAGGTGAGGTTCGGCGAATTCGGCGGTGCCTACGTCAACCACTGCCACAACACGGTGCACGAGGACTTCGCAATGCTGTTGCGTTACGACATCCTCACGGATCCGAACAACCCGAATGTCAGCCAGACGCACATCAACATCATCCCGACGCCGAATCCGACGGCCGAAGGTGTGGTCTATCTCACACCGGAAGTGCTGCCGGAAGGCGACCCGGCCAATCCGGAGTTCTTCCCGCCGGTTGCCGAACCCGGGAACAATGGTGGCAACGGCAGAGGTCGCGGGGGTGGACGGGGCAACAACGCTTAAGCCTCGTCGGTACATGACCTGAGATCGAATGACCGGGGAGGCCTGCTTTGTCGAGCCTGCCCGGTCAGCTTTTTGATTCTAGTCGGCTGCGATGCCGGACAAGCAGTGAGTGAAGAGCTTGGTGGATACTAGCGAACGGTTGCGAACTACAAGTATGAGGACACCCCATCCGCCACCTCGCGAGTTGCTGTCCTGTACAGAGGCAGCATGCCCGATTGATCTGCGCATCTCGGCAATAACCTGATCACAGTCGGATTAGGCCTGGGCAAGGTACTTCAGCCTGCGCATGGCCAACCGATCATCAATTGCAGTGCCAGATGAAGGTCTCGTGAAGACAATGCGGCCGTGCGCAGGGACCGACAGTCAGCGCCTCAAGATGCAGTAGTCCGTGTAGCCCCGATGGAGCTGCCGGAAGTCGGTGGCCAGGCCGTGACGTAACGCGCACGCCTGTGCGCAGTCTTCGAGATTCTCGCGGGGCGTGACGGTGTAATGGTCGAGAAATGCGAACAGGGCCGTCTTGAAAGTCTTCGGCAGGCGCCCGCATTGTCCAAAGTCGACGATATGCAGTTCCCCACCCGGTGCAATCATGCGCGCCGCGTGGTCCAAAGCGTCAAGCCAGCCCGGTATCATCGAAAGCGCATAGGAGAAGAACACACGATCAAAGTCACTGCGCGCGAAGGCCTTCTCGGGATCGAAGCACGTCGCATCGCCCTGCGCCAGGGTGATGTGCTCCGATAGGCCCTTGCGTTCAAGCGACGCGCGCGCGGTATCGAGCATCGCACTGGAGACATCGACGCCATACAGCATGGCCTCGGGATAGCGTTGCGCCAACTTTGCCAGGTTCCAGGCCGTGCCGCAGCCAATCTCAAGAACACGTTGACCAGGTGAGGGCCTCAGCTCGTCGATGAGGCGCTTGCGGCCGATCAGATAGTGTGTGCGCGTGGCATCGTAGATGAATCGCTGGTATCGATAGTGGCGGTCCATGCGGACGGCATCGGACGTGACCGTGGCCTGCATTGCCTCAGTCCTTCTTGATGTAAAGATGGAAGCCGCCGTAGATCGCCGACCGGTCGCGTGCACCGAGTTCGGCTGAGCGTTCAGCCTCGTAGTGCCATTGAGCTAGGACGCCGTCGGCAATACGTCCCGGCAGGATGGTTTGGAGGCCTGCGGTGCGGAATATGACCCGGGCGCCGGAGCGAGAGGTTCGTGTGATCTCTTGCCAAAGCTCTGTCAGGTCGGCGTCGCCCATCCAATCCTGCGCATCGAGGAGCACAAAGCGATCGACGCTTTGCGCCGGTAGGCTCGCCAAGTGTGCCGTGAAAGAGGTGTTGAGAATACGCACATCACCAATGCGGTCGCGCAAATTGTCGAAATTTGCTTCCTGCAAATAAAGCGGCAGAGGGCCGCCCTTTCCGTAGCCACGATTGAATGCTTGCCATGCGAAATAGTTGTCCTTCAGATCGAAACCGCAGGCGAGCCGCTCCAATCGCTCCTCGATAACCTCGTGCATCGGCCGGCCATCGCTCAACGCTTCGTATTGCGCAGGAGGGATGCCTAGGCCGAACAACGAGGCCCGTTGGTCGAGAAGACGGCGGACGATGGGACGGCGCAGGAGCGGGCGAATTTCGGTTTCGAAGATCGTGCGCTGCTCATCGAAGCTCTTCGCTTTGACGATGCTTGCGGGATTGCCACCGAGTGTGCGCGCAAGTGTATGGCCCGTCGTAATGAACCGACCGAGAAGACCGGTCCGGTAAAAGCCGCACGCGAAACCGTCGATGCGGCGACGACCGCGCCAATCGCGTTTCGTCCAGTAGCGGCGGGTCTGGGCGTCGAGCCTGCCAGCCAGCTTCCTATCGAAGATCTGTACATTCCCAGCGTTGGCAGCATCGGCAAACATGGCATGGAAATGGGTGTAATCGAGATGCTTGATTGCCGCGTGCTTCAAACGATTCAAGGCTATGTGTGCTGTGTTGAGATCGACACCCGTGATCTTCACAGGCGCGCTGGTCAAGTAGGACAGGATATTGCAGCCGCCCGACGCGATTGCGACGATGTGCTGTCCGCTTTCCAAGCCCATCGCCTCGAGATCGACGACCGGGTCTTCCCAGATTTGCGGATAGACGAGGCCGGCGAAGGCATGCGTGAACAGCCGTTCACTGATACCTGCGCTGGACAGGCGTGTGTGGCGGTGTACGGCTGCTCCGACAAGCGTCTTGCTGCGGCGGCGCGTTATGTCGATTTGCTCATGGATGTCGACGGCTGTCATCTGTGGTCCTCAAGTGATCGATAAGAAGGTGTGCGGGCCCGCCGCTCGCGGACCCCTCTTTGTTTTGATCTAAGGCGGCGGCGCGGGTACGGTCGCCGGCGGTGCGGATGTTTTCGAGGAACTGGAGCGCGCAATGCGACCAGGAAAACTGCGCCGCGCGTGCGCGAGCGGCATCGGGATCAAGTTGCAGGGCGGCACGTGCAGCGACGGCCAGATCGTCGTTGAGAATTCCGCTCACACCCTGCTCAACAATGTCGATGGGGCCTGTCACCGGGTAAGCCGCCACCGGCAATCCGGACGCCATCGCTTCCAGAATGACCAAACCAAATGTGTCGGTCCGGCTCGGAAAAACAAACACATCCGCCGAGTCGTAAAAGCGCGGCAGATCACGAGCTGATTTGGCACCGGTGAAAACGGCATCGGGAAATCGGCGTTCCAGATGCTCGCGATACGGGCCATCACCCACCACGACCTTGCACCCGGGCAGATCGGCTTCAAGGAAGGCCTCGATGTTCTTTTCCCGAGACACACGGCCGACGTAAAGGAATACGGGTGCATGGCCGAGAAGCCGCTCTCCACGCGGGTGAAACACGTCAAGATCGACGCCGCGTGACCATTGCATCAGGTTCCGGAAGCCCCGCCCCTCTAGGTCCGCGTGAAGAGACGGCGTTGCGACCATGACACCGGCTGCCTTGTCATGGAAGGATTTCACCAACCGATAGATCCACGAACTTGGAATGCCCAGAATGCGGTTTACGTATTCGGGAAACTTTGTGTGGTAGCTCGATGTGAAGGGTATTCCGCGGCGCACGCAAAGGCCGCGTGCCGCCCAGCCGATGGGGCCTTCCGTGGCTATGTGTATCCAGTCGGGCTTATGGACATCGACATGGTGGGCAATGCGCGAGGCAGTGGCGCGTGCCAGTCGTATGGTTGGGTAGCCCGGCATCGGCAGTGTTTTGAAATGCGCCGGGGTCAACAGGATGACTTCGACACCGGCCTTCGGCAGCTCCTCGCACAAGCGTTCCAACGTCGTGACGACGCCGTTGACCTGGGGGAGCCAGGCATCGGTTGTGATCAGGAGCCGCATGTCAGGCAGCCACCTCGCTCCGCTGCGAGGACGTTTGCTTTTCAGTCGCGCTACAAGCGTCGACCTGCCACCGCACGATCTTCATGTCGCCGGCGCGCGTTTCAAGAATTGCTGTGCAGCTTTCGACCCAGTCGCCACAGTTCAAATAATGCACGCCGTCGATCACACGATCGGCGGCATGATGGATGTGCCCGCAGATCACGCCATCAACGCCGCGCAGTCTGGCGACGTCGGCCAGCGCATGCTCGAACTCGCCGATGAAGTTGACTGCGGTCTTGATACGGTTCTTCAAGTACGCTGACAGCGACCAGTATCCGAGCCCCAGATGCCGACGCATCCAATTCAGAGGCGCATTGCTCCAGAGAGCCAGCTCGTAGGATCGGTCACCCAGAAATGCCAACCACTTGGCGTACCGCACCACGACGTCGAACTCATCGCCGTGCATGACGAGATAGCGGCGGCCGTCCGGGCGAACGTGTACGGTGTCGCGCAAGATTTCGATGCCACCAAAGGTCTGTCCACAATAATCGCGCAGAGCCTCGTCATGATTGCCGGGAATGAAGACAATGCGCGCGCCCTTGCGTACCTTGCGCAATAGCTTTTGCAGCACGTCGTTGTGGGATTGCGACCAAGCCGGCCCGCGTCGCACCTTCCAGAAATCGACGATGTCGCCGACGAGGTAATAGGTGTCCGCCTCAACGGTCTTGAGGAAATCCAGGAGGGCGGACGTCTGTGCAGCGCGGGTTCCCAGATGGATGTCTGAAATAAACACCGAACGATATCGCGGGTATTTGCTCTCGTCCTTGGTCACGATCCGACTCCACCCCTGACGATGTATGTGTCGGAGAGACCAGACTCATATTTCAGGGATGTGACACGGGAAGATGTCGGGTGTTGTGTCACCGGCCTCGCCCCACCGACGCCGCTCGATTTGTGGAGAGCTGCGTCATGGTGTGGGAAGAGATCAATGCGGTGGCAAAGTCATCGGCTGCGATGCCGAGGCGGCAATCCCGTGCACGTCATGAGCGAGCGGCACGAAGGATCTCCTGGATATCCATGCGGTGTCGATAGTCAGGGTCGACATAGCGTGCCTTGACCAAGCCGTCATCGCCGACGACGAAGGTCGCGGGAATGGGCAGCGTCCAGTTCGAGTTGTCGTTAAATCCCGAGATATCAAAGCCCGCACTCGTCATGGCCGCGCGCTTTTCCTCCGGCACCTTGAAAGCCACTCCGAGATCGAGCGCATAGCCGCAATCGAGATCGGTGAGGATCGGGAACGTCGCCTTGGCGTCTGCCTTCAGTTCACGCGTGAAATGCTGCGTCTCCGGCGTGATGATCACAAGGTGCGCACCTGCGCGCTTCAGCTCCGGTTCGATGCGCGCAAGTGTCTCCGCGTTAATCCGGCAGTAAGGGCACCAATGGCCTCGATGGAAGGCGATGACCGCAGGCCCGCTGCGCAAGAGCCCCTCCAGACTGACGAGGTGTCCGTTCTCATCGGGAAGCACGAAGGAAGGAAACGGCTCGCCAATGTTGGGCGCCCCTGCTCCCGCCTCGACACGGAGGAGGTGCGCGACCATCCGGTCGACGACCTCGGCGAAGACCGGATCGAGACGGCGCACGTCGTCGGCAAAGCTTTGCAAGCGATCGCCCAAAGGCGCGTCCATCTCGCGGCATCGCTGTGTGCATGCTTCCAGAACCTGCGACAGCGATGCTTCACTCATATCGTGACGCCCCGCTCGTTTCGGTGGCCCAGTCCTTGGCGCGCAGCAGCGTCTTCAGCGTCATGACCGCCGTCGAGTGCCGGCGCCCTGCCACCGTATAGAGATTGATGGATCGAGAGAGATCGACGCCATCGATTTCCGTGAAGCGCAGTTCGCCGGTGTCATCGATGCCCCTCGGCATGATGCCGATGCCGAAATTTGCACGCACCAGCCCTGTCAGATCGGCGACCAGCGGCACCTCGTGCCGTGTGACGCTGCGCATGCCCGCCTCGTTCAGGTGCGAAACGACAACATCCGCCATGGCGCAGTCCTGCCTGCAGAGCAGGCGCTCACCTGCCAGGTTCTTCAGCTCGATGCGGTTTGATTGGGCGAGCGCATGCTTGCGGCTCATGACCAGTCCGAACCGCTGCTCGAACAAGGGGCGCGTATCGATGCGCTCCCATGCGGACGAAAGCGGACCCGCGACAGCGATTTCCGATTCTCCGTTTTTCAGGCGCTCCCCCACTTCGCCTGGAGAACCGCGGAACATGCGGATCTCAATTCGTGGAAACGCCGTCGCAACCTCGGAAAGAACCGGCGATATCATGGCGATTTCGATGGACCGGGACAGCGCCAGGTTGAGCGGCGCGTGGCCGCCCTTGAGATAGTCCTGCGCCAGCGCCTTAGCGGCCAGGTTGCTCTCGAAGCACTGGCGCAGCGACGGCAGGACGGCATGGCCGAGATCGGTAATGTGCGTGTGCAGGCGTTCGCGCCGAACCAGCTCGCCGCCCAGTTCGTCCTCGAGCTGCTTGATGGCCCGGGACAATGCCGGTTGCGATATGTGGCAGGCTTCCGCGGCTCGGGAAAAATTGAGCGTCTCGCAAACCGCAAGGAAATACCGGACCTGATGCAACTCCATCGTGGTCGTTCCAGCAGGAAGCCGATGCGAAGCGAAAGACATTCCCGTTGACCTGAAAATAACGGGAACACCTTCAACGATTTGGAACATAGAGCGGCCGATCAGCGCTGGCAATCGCCAAAAAACTGTGTGCGGTCAAAGGCTATTCCGCATGTCCTGGGTCAACGGTACCGAGCGCCTAGTGGCCTTCCCGCCCCGAAGACCGGCGGCCAGAACGGCAGCCATGACGAGACATGCGCCGATCCCCTCCAGGCACGCCGTCCAACCGAAGCCATCTAACACCCGACCCAGCATATAGGCGCCGGCAAGTCCGCCCAGGTAGTACGAGGCGAGGTAGATCCCGCTCGCAACGGCACGGTTGCCTGGGGCGTTGGCGGCGACGAACCCAGTGGCGACAGCCTGCGCCATGAACGTGCCGACCGCCATCATCGTCATGCCTGCAAGGATGATGCTCAGCACGCCCGATGCAAGCAGGGGCAATCCGGCTGCTGCAAACAGGAGGGACATCGCGGCAACCGGGCCGGAACCCAATCGGGCGACGAGACGCCCGGTCAAGGGTGTGGTCAACAGTGAGGGCGCGAACACGAGGTAGATGAGCCCGAGCGACATCTGACTGATGGCAACAGGGGGGCTGACGAGTACGACGTTGACGTAGGTAAAGGTGCCGATGAATGCGAACAGGATCAGAAAGCCGATGGCATAAGCAGCGCGCAGAGGTGCGGTAGATACCGCCTCACGGATCTCGCCAATCAGTCCAGACATCGCGACCGGCTCAGCCGTCGGCATCCGCATCTCGCCGAATGAGTGCGCGACGAGGAGCGCGCCGACGAGATTGAGCGCACCGAACATGAAAAAACTCGCATTGAGCCCCAGCATGTCAGCTGCTGATGCTGCAATCAGTCGGCCGACGAGATTGCTCGCGACGATCCCCGTGACGTAAGCAGCGAGCGCTCCGGCAGTCTCCTGCGGGGAAAGCTGCTCAGAGACATAGGCCATCGTCAGTGTGAAGGCCGTGGCCATTAAAATTCCTTGCACGATGCGCAGGCCAGTGAAGACCATAAGATCGGGCGCCACGGCGAGCAGACAGGTCGGCACCGCGAGCAAGGCCAGACTGGCACCGATCGTGGTGCGCCGGCCGAATGCACGTGCTTTGAGCGCAACGATGAGTGAAGCCGCCGCCATGCCGAATGTCGTCGCATTGACCGCAATGCCCGCGGCAGCGGCGGAGACGCCATAGCGCATCGCCAATGCCGGCAGCAGCACCTGGGCTGCAAACAGGTCGACCAGCGTCAGAAATCCAACGACACCAAGCACGACCGCATGCGGCGTGGAGCGCGCAACTTTGCGCGATCGACACTCAATATTCACATCTGCCATGACCTCGTCCCTGTCTCGCACTCCGACGAAAAAAAGCGGCAACGCTCCGGGAAAAGAGCGTTGCCAGCACGGGGTGGGCAACCGCCGGAGGAGAGCGGTAGCCCTGGGGGAGGCCGTCACATCGGATGGTCTTCCTTGGAGGCGTCATGGAAGAGATCGGCGGAGATGAGCACGGCCGGCTTGTCCGAGTTGTTGCGCCACCAGTGCGCCAGATCTGCGCCGAACTCTGACACGACTTCGCCGGCCTTGTGATCGATCGGAACCTCGCAGGTGCTGCGGTATTCGGTGATGGCGCCGTCGAGGATGTAGATGTTGGCGGCACGTTCGGCGTGGCTATGCCAGGGTACGATACCGCCAGGTGCGACCACGAGCCGACGCATGCGCAGCTTGTTGCCGGCGAGGCCCGGTTTCGACGACAGGTCGATTGCGGCAATGACGTCGTCGACGACTCCGGCGGCGGCAGCCGTGCTTGGCGGCGTCGCTCCGGTCTTTACTTTGCCGATCGGACATTCTCCCGCATGGGCAGCCACCGAGAACAACAGTCCTGCAACGACAGCAGTGGTCGATAACAGGACTTTCAAGTTGGGGCGGATTATAGCGGTCGTAGCGGTCATCTTGAGCAACTCCGTTCAGGCTTGCGATTGGGACCAGGTCGTTCCCTGTTGCAATCAAGGTTCGTCCAACCGACCTGAATTTGGAAATGCCAAAGGGCTCTCGGTTCAATGCAGCGGCGCTATCGTGCCCCCGCCGGACTGGATACGCAAAAAGGCCGCCGCAATATATGCGGCGGCTGCAGAAATGAGTGCCCATCGAGAATGGTGGCGTCTTCAATCAGCGCCTAGGCGCTAAGCGCATACGGTGCGCGTGCCGACGCTGCGAGACTGTCCTGCCAGCGATGGCGGCGCACCTCGTGAACGAAGGCCCCGACCGCTGGCGAATGCGGGCGTCCGCGCACGGTGACGAGCTTGATCGTGCGGAAGACCTCCGGATCTGTCAGCGGCCGTGTCACAAGGCCCGGCACGCTGACTGAGAACTCAGGAAGGTAGGTGATGCCGAGCCCGGCCATCACCATCGACTGGACCCAGTCGTCGCGTTCGCTCACATACCTGCGGTGCAGTTCGACGTTGCCAAGCGCCATCCTCAGTCCGCGCAGATATTCGGCGTACTCGCAGTTGGCGCGGCTGAGATAGCGCTGTCCATCGAGGTCGCTGATCGTCACCACATCCTTTCCGGTCAACGGATGATCCGGACTCATGGCCACGACGAACCGTTCCCGAAACAGGGGCATGGCGTGGAAGTCGGCATCGAGCTCCTCGGGCCGGCAGCAGATCGCCAGATCGATCTCGCCACGCGCGAGCTGGTCCTCGAGCGCTTTCACCGGACCGTCCTTCAGGTGTATGTCGATGCCCTTGTAGCTTTCGTTGAAGCGGGTGAAAAATTCGATCAGGCGACGCGGTCCGATGGTGCACATCAGACCAATCGTGAGCGTCGTCGATTCCAGCTTGACGAAGGATTTCGCGGTGGCACGGGCGCTTTCGATCTGGTCGACAGCCTGCTCGAAAAACGGCTTCATCATCCGTCCAAGCTCGGTCAGGTGCGTGTTGCCGCGCTCGCGGTGGATCAACGGCCCGCCACCGAGCTTGTCCTCGAGTCCCTTGATGGCGCGGGTCAGTGCCGGCTGGGAGACGTGGCACAGTTCCGCCGCGCGCGTGAAGTTCAGCGTTTCGCTGACCGCCAGAAAATAGCGCATCTCATGGACTTCCATGGTCGGGACTCCGCTTTGCCGGATCAGGACGCACCAAATGCGCTGAGCCTATTTCGTTCCCGATCGGGGCATTCATAGAGAGTGGTTCTGATTTCCATGCACCGGCGGCATGGAACATTCCGCTTCGTTCCACATTCGGCCGGCTGCATGCCGCAATCCGGCCATCGGAGATGACGTCAGGGTAGATGCCCACGATCGATGTGCCGGGCACCGCGACGCCCGCAGACCTCGCTCCAATGAAATCCATAACGTCGCGGCATGGATTCATTGCCAGGACGATATTTCACGCAAGCCGCAGCAGCGCCTACTCGTTGAAGGAGCCTCGATGCGACCTTTTTCAATCCGCGGAGTGGGACCATGCTTCAAGACCACGTCACATATGCCGATCGCGCAATTCGCAGCTACAGCGTCCTAGCCCCCAATGTGGGCAAGACGCGACCTGCGTCCAAGCAAGACAGCCTCAGCGCTCTCATGCTTCTCGCCCACGACCTGCGCGGTCCCCTTGCCAACCTCGAATTGCTTCTGGAAGCAATTGGCAGCGACACCCAATCCGGAGACATGAACCGGATTGCCGCCAAAGCCCGCCGTGCCGAACGCGTCGCGCAGCGCATGACGCTTTTGCTGGCATCCGTCCTGGAACGCGCCCGCAACGCCCACGACCCTCTGGCGCCGTGCTTTGAAACCATCGACTTGCGCGACCTCATGGAGGATTCGCTTGCCATGAACGAGGCGGCCGCCGGCCGTTCGGGCATCCATCTGGAACTCTCCTGTCATACGTCGGTACTTGTCGACGCCGACCCTCAGCTGCTGCTCGAGGTTCTCGACAACCTGATCGGCAATGCGATCAAGCACGGTAGCCGCGGCACCACTGTTTCGTGCGAGGCGTGGATCGACGGCGGCACTGCAAGAATCGCAATCGCCGACGAAGGCGATGGCCTCTCCGAAGAGGATGTCGCGCGTCTGTTCCGCCCCTTCACTACGCTCTCGCGCGGCGAGCCGGCAAACGGCACCTCCTGCGGACTCGGCCTGTGGATCTGCCGCCTGATCGCCGAGCGCCACGGCGGCCGCATCGGCGTTTCAGCACGCGCCGACCGCAGCGGATCAGTCTTCTCCCTGTGCATTCCAACCATTCAATGAGCGCATCCCGCGCGATCAAAACGGAACCCGAACCCATGCAGAACATGACCATTTCACCCGGGACCATGCATGACACCGGTAGAAGCCTGCGCGGCCGCGTCGCCGTCGTCACCGGATCGACCAGCGGTATTGGCCTCGGCATCGCCCGTGCGTTCGCGGAGGCCGGGATGAATATCATGCTGAATGGTCTGGGCGACCTCGAAGACATTGAACATACGCGCCGTGACATCGAACATATCTGCCCAAAAGTCATAGGTGCCTGCGAGGCATTCCGGCGCGACTGCGGCGTCAAGGCCGCCTATTCCCGTGCCGACATGTCGAAGCCCGATGAGATTGCCGCCATGATCGAGGCGGCGCGCGAAGAATTCGGTCGCGTGGATGTACTCGTCAACAACGCCGGCATCCAGCATGTCGAGGCAATCGAGACGTTCCCGGTTGAAAAGTGGGACGCGATCCTCGCGATCAACCTGACGTCGGCGTTTCATGCCATCCGCGCCGTCGTACCCGAAATGCGTACGCGCGGTTGGGGCCGTATCATCAATGTTGCATCAGCCCACGCGCTTGTCGCCTCGCCCTTCAAGTCGGCCTATGTCGCCGCCAAGCACGGCATTCTCGGGCTCACTCGAACCGTAGCACTGGAGACGGCACAGCACGGCATCACCGTCAACGCCATCTGTCCCGGATACGTCCTCACCCCGCTCGTCGAGAAGCAGATACCCGAAACGGCGAGGGCGCGCGGCCTCTCCGAGGACGAAGTCGTCCGAGACGTCATCTTGCATGCCCAGCCCTCGCGCCGCTTCGTCACCACCGATGAGATCGGCGGCCTGGCGCGCTTCCTGTGCACCGATCAGGCCGCATCGATCACCGGCGCGGCACTTCCTATCGAAGGTGGGTGGACCGCCCAATGAACCGACATCAGACACTCGACCCGAATGGCGCACGCCGCACCGCTTGCACACATGAACAGATCTCGAGCCGCGGCAATCGCAAACCCGTCAATCTTGCCCTCCAAGGCGGTGGCGCCCATGGGGCTTTCGCCTGGGGCGTGCTCGACAAGCTCATCGAGGATGACCGCCTTGCCGTCGATGCCATCAGCGCCACAAGTGCCGGAGCGATGAATGCTGTCGCCATGGCCATCGGCATGTCCGAAGGCGGACGTGACGGCGCACGCGAAAAGCTCGAAGTGTTCTGGCGCGCCGTCAGCTACGCCGGAATGCTCTATAGCCCGCTACGACCGCTGCCGTGGGAGAGCTGGCTCACTCTCAATCACCGTCGTCACGATCTCTCTCCGGGATATCTCCTGTTCCAGATGATGACGCACGTCTGGTCGCCCTATCAGCTCAATCCGCTGGGCTTCAATCCACTGCGCGACGTGTTGACGAGCGTGATCGATTTCGATCGCCTCAGTCACTGCCCATTGGCGACGCGCTTGTTCATCAGCGCCACCAATGTCAGGACCGGGAAGATCCGAATCTTCGAGAATTCGGAATTGACACCTGATGTCGTACTCGCCTCGGCGTGTCTGCCCTATCTTTTCAAGGCCGTCGAAATTGAAGGCGATCACTATTGGGATGGTGGCTTCATGGGCAACCCGGCCATCTTCCCGCTGATCTACAAGGGTGCCTCCCAGGATGTTGTCGTCGTCCACATCAATCCGCTGGTCCGAGACAAGGTGCCGACGAGCGCCCCGGAGATCTTCGACCGGATGAACGAGATCAGCTTCAACTCTTCTTTGATGCGTGAGATGCGGGCGATCGCGTTCGTTGCGCGTCTCGTCGATGATCATCTGCTCGATGACCGCCGCTACGCACACATGCTGATGCATTCCATTCATGACAACGACGAGATGGTGCATCATGGTGTTGCAACGAAGCTCAGCCCTGATTGGAATTTCCTCGTTCACTTGCGAGACAAAGGCCGTGCTGCCGCTGCGCGCTGGCTCGACCAGCATTTCGCCGACGTGGGGCAGCGAACGACGGTGGATCTCGACGCAACCTATCTGTGATTGAGCACCAGCGCTCCACGGATTAGGCGATCGACCTTCTCAATCGCGAGGTCGCAGGCAACTGCATCTCGCGATTTTGCCGTTTGCAAGTGGCACGCCCTGCCCTGCTCTTCATGCCGCTCGGTTATCGAAACGCTGCGGTAACGGCATTTCCGCAATGAGACACGCGCACCTACTCTTTCATCAGCAGCCGGCCGCGGCAGACGTCCTGTCTGGCGGCGGCTCGCAAACACCCAAAGGAGAAACCCATGACCAAACTTTCCGCAATTGGCGCCGCCATTCTTCTCGCCATTGCCATGCAGCCGGCCAATGCCGCCTCCAAGTGCGACGATGACCTGCAGGACTTCTGGCGCAAGATGATGGAGCAGGGCAGCTTCAGCCAGATGTCGGGCGCCCGCATTGCCGACGTCACACGGCGCACCACGCGCGCTTACGACGCCTGCCAGGCTGGCGACACCTTCTCCGTCCACGGCCTCTGGGACGAGATTGCTCGTCAGAGCGAGGGCAACGCCAAGAAGCAGTAACTCATGCCTCGGCGAGCCGCGCTCTGCCATAGCTTGTGGCGGGTGCGGCTCCCTATTCGAAAACTCAACATCATTTCGCACGAACGGATGGCACGGCATGCACCACTCCCGCCCGATCCTATTGATCATTGCAGCACTGGCCTCGGTGACGGCGTGGCCCAGCAATGGCTTTGCCGCGGGCGGGCGGGCGCCAGCTGAACTCATTCTGATGCACCTGCCTACATCAGGCAGCCGCGACTATGACGAACTGCGCCAAATTGCCGGCACGAGCACCGTTCTGCATCTTGAACTGACGGGCGGTGAACTTTGGCGCATTCCGCGCACGCGCCTTACGGCCTTCACCACCCTCGCCAGCGCGAAGGGTGTTGAGATCATCCGCGTCGACGGCCCGCGTGCAAGGTTGCTGAGCCCGATGATCCGCAGCACGCAGATGACAGACCGGCAAAAGTCGGTCATGGCCATGTCGATGGCCGAGTCCGCCACCATGGGTATGTCCATGATGAATGCTGTCTCCGCGCCGCTTGCGGAGTACGAGCTGAAACGTTCGACCGCAGCCATGCAGTCCGGCGAGACAGGGACAACGGTGCGGCTGCAGCTTGCGCCTGGAACGACCGTGACTGCACGACCCATCAGCATTGCACCGACCGCGACGGGCTATGTGTGGAGTGGCGAGGTTGTCGGCAGCGGCGAGCCGTTGACGTTCCTGTGGTCAAAGGACGGACGCCTGACCGGCACAGTAACGCTTGGCGAGCGCATGTTCGTGATCCGGCCGATGGGCGGTTCGATGCATGCAGTTATCGAGCAATTGGCAGCAAAGATGCCGCAAGACCACGCGCCTGCGCCACCTGCCATGCTCGAGAAGATGGGCATGCGCGAGGATCCGCTGGTGCGGCAGGGTGATGCGAGCATGCTGCGCGCAGCACCCAAGTCAACGGCCAGAACCGACTCCGGTGACATGAGACCGGAGACCGACAGCGACATTACGATCACGGTTCTGGTTGCCTATACGGCGGCAGCAGCACGTCACTACGACGACATCACGCGCGACCTCGTCGAACTTTCAATCGAGGAAGCAAACCAATCCTTCCGCATGAGCGGCATCGACAATGTCCGGCTGAAGCTCGTGCGCTCGTATCAATCGGACTACGTGGAGACGGGAACCCATTTCGATCATGTCTGGCGGCTCGCTGACCGTGGTGACGGCATGATCGAGGATGTGCATGGCGCGCGCGATCGCGTTGGCGCAGACGTTGCGGTTCTGATCGTCGATGATGCCAACGGATGCGGACTTTCGACTCGTGTCAACGCCGATGCGGAGGAGGCCTTTGCCGTTGTGCACCATGGCTGTGCGGCGAGCATGTACTCGCTTGCTCACGAGATAGGACATCTGATCGGCGCCCGCCACGATCCGGCACTCGACTCCCACGAGGAGCCGTTCGCCTATGGCCATGGGTACGTCAATGGCAAGAAGTGGCGCACCATGATGAGCTACAAGGATGCCTGCAACGGCTGCATGCGGCTGCCGATCTGGTCTTCGCCCACTGTGATCGTCAAACACGAGCCCGCCGGCAATGAGCTGGCAAACAATGCCAGAGTCATCCGCGAAGGCGCGGCCCGGGTCGCCAGGTTCCGCAAGGATCCGGCCACTGCCGGTCAAGCATCCGCCTTGACGAGTGGAGCGGATCGATGACGATCACGTTGGAGAAAAGCGGCTTGCGATTCCTTGCTCCGGTTATTGCCGTGGCGACCGCACTCCTCGCGCTGTCCGTCCCCGCATTTTGTGCACCGAAGGCAAAATCTTCTCTGCTCGACAACGGCATGCAGGTTGTCGTCATCGAGGATCACCGCGCTCCCGTGGTCACTCACATCATTACTTATCGGGTGGGGGCCGCCGACGATCCGCAGGGAGCTTCGGGGGCGGCCCATTATCTCGAGCACATGATGTTCAAGACAGCCGGCCTTTTGAAGGCTGGGGAGTATGCCGCCCACGTGTCCCGGAATGGCGGAAGCACCAATGCGGTTACGACGCATGATGCGACTATCTATCATACACGTGTTCCCCGCGAGACCTTGCCTTGGCTCATGGAAAAAGAGGCCCAACGAATGCGCCACCTCGATCTCATGCCGGAGGAATTCGAGGCGGAGCGCGGCGTGATCCAAGCGGAGCGACGGTTCAGGGTCGACGCCGATCCGATCAACGTGCTTCGCGAGGAGGCTGCCCAGCTACTCTACATCATGGATCCTCATCGCCGACCGGCAATCGGCTGGGCCCACGAGATCGCTGCCCTGGAACGCAGGCACCTCGCCGCGCTTTACGAGCGGTTCTACGCTCCAGCCAACGCGACAGTCGTCGTGGTCGGCGACGTGACGGCAGCAGAAGTCTTTGAGCTTGCCCGGAAGAGCTATGGAAACTTGAGCAAGCCACAAACGGCAATCGAAACTCGCAAGTTCGAGGAGCCTCCGGCGCGCGGCGCACGGCGTGTCGTTGTGATGGACCCTCGTGTCGATGCTCCGACTTTATACCGCGTTTATTCGGTTCCTGGGCACGCCACGGCCACACGTCGTGATGCGTTGAGCCTCGACGTGCTCGCCACGATCCTGACGCAACGGCACTTTGGCCGACTGGGACGAGGAGCACCGACGGATCTTGTCTCTTCTGACGGTGGATATGCCGGTAACAAGCGCGGCAAGGGGCAATTCGCCGTTTTGCTTACTGGTGCACCCGGCGCGGATACAGCTCGCCTCGAGAGGCATCTCGACACCGTCATCGCGCAACTGCGTGAAGCGGATGTAACACCAGACGAGCTGGAGACTGCTGTAAATATTCTCAGCGCGCGGAGGAGCTTCGAGCTTGATGATCAGCTCGATCTCGCGCGCCTTTATGCGGAGACGCTTGCGTCGGGTGGCAGCGTCGAGGAGCTCGAGCAATTCGATCAGGCTCTTCGGAACGTCACCGTTGCCGATGTCAGGCGCGTTTGTGAGACCTACCTGCTCATCGAAAGATCGGTGACGGGCATCCTTCTTCCTGCGCACTCCACACATATCGGCATGGACGGCGTCGCGACTATGGGGAACAAGCCATGAGACGTTCGATTTCATGCATCGTTCTTGCCGCCGCTTTGTCATTCATTTGTAATCACGGCGAATGTCTCGAGGTGCAGAGGGTGACCACTCCCGGCGGACTCACGGCGTGGCTCGCCGAGGATACGAGTACGTCCGTTGTCTCGATCCGGTTCGCCTTCCTGGTCGGAAGTGCCGATGATCCGGCGGACAAGTCCGGCCTCGCAACCGTTCTCGCAATCGTCATGTCGGACGGTGGCCGCGGAACGCTCGCGAAGGAGACGAAGCAACATCTCGTCAGGCGGCAGGCTCGGCTCGCTTTCGAGGCTGGCCGCGATTCGATCCAGGGCCGCATCGACACCGTTGCAAATTCAGTTGACGACGTCGCCGCGGTTGCCGCCGATGCAATCACGTCCGACGATGTCGATCCTGAGATCTTTGCCACTGGCGTGCGCAAGGCGATGCGGCAGGCGGGCCGATGGTCACGCGAACCCTCCGCTCTGGCCGAGGAAGCTTGGATTGCAGCGGCATTTTCCAGTCATGGCTATGCGCGGCCGCCTTATGGGAACGTTGAGGCACTTGCGGCCTTGCGTCCGCACGATCTGGCGGAGTTTGCACGCCGTAACTTCACGCGCTCGAACCTGAAAGTTGTCGCCGCTGGCCATATCAATGCCACGGCGCTCCGCAAGGTCCTCGATCGAATGTTCGGCACACTGCCTCAAGGCGTTGCGGACGATCGCCACCAACAGCTCGCCGTGAGACGTCCGGACAGCGCGCCGATCCTGTCGCTGCCGACGCCCGAGGTCGTCGTGCGTTTCGGTGCGGGCATACCCGCTCGGACCAACGGCGACTTCATGGCGACCATCGTCATGAATGAGATCCTCGGCGGCTCGCCGTTCGGCTCACGGCTTACGGCGGCACTCAGGGACAAGGCCGGCCTCACATACTCCGTCTCATCACGCGTTTTGACGGATCACTTTACTTCGGTTCTTACCGGGGAGGCTAGCGTGGGGCCAGAGGCATCCGAGCAGGC
>JACKJI010000025.1 GCA_020638035.1 Hyphomicrobiaceae bacterium | reverse complement strand
ATCGCCGCCGACGTGAAGCCGCCCGCGGAACACGCCAAAGTGCTCGCTGAGCTGAACGAAGTTCTCAACCGCTATCCCGATGCCGCAAAGCGCTTCACGATCTACGATCGCGAGGCTGCGAAGAAGGCGGGCGCAAAGCTACCGGTGCCGGCAGCGTGCATCCCATCCTGCGCCCACATCTGCCCGGGTTCCGACGGCAACTACTGCTGCAGTTGCGGTATTGATTTGAACGATGTCATCCAGTAACGCGCGGCAAGTCCGAGACCAGACCGGCCAGGCGCGTTTCATCCTTCAGTTTGAAGCATGGCTTGCACGCTGACTGCCGCGCACTTCAGCGAAGCATGCTCAAAAGAAACGGCCCGCACATCGCATGGGATGCGCGGGCCGAGACTTTGTTCGCAATCCGACTGCCGGGATCAGTTCCGGCTCTTGTCCACCAGCTTGTTCTTGGCGATCCATGGCATCATCGCGCGCAGCTTCTCGCCGACGGCCTCGATCTGATGGGCGTCGTTGACGCGGCGGATGCCCTTGAAGCGCGCCTGGCCGGCCTTGCACTCCTGCATCCACTGCGAGGTGAACTGGCCGGTCTGGATCTCGCGCAGGACCTTGCGCATTTCCGCCTTGGTCTCGTCGGTGATGACGCGCGGTCCCGACATGTACTCGCCCCATTCCGCCGTGTTGGAGATCGAGTAATTCATGTTGACGATGCCGCCCTCGTAGATGAGATCGACGATCAGCTTCACTTCGTGCAGGCACTCGAAATAGGCCATCTCGGGGGCATAGCCGGCCTCGACCAGCGTCTCGAAGCCTGCGCGGATCAGCTCGACGAGGCCGCCACACAGCACCACCTGCTCGCCGAATAGATCGGTCTCGCACTCCTCCTTGAACGTCGTCTCGATGACGCCCGAGCGACCGCCGCCGACACCGCACGCATAGGACAGAGCCAGGTCGTGCGCATTGCCGGAGGCGTCGTGGTTGACGGCGATGAGGCAGGGCACGCCACCACCCTTCTGGTACTCGCCGCGCACCGTGTGACCGGGGCCCTTGGGAGCGATCATGACGACGTCGACGGTATTCTTCGGCTCGATCAGCTGGAAGTGGACATTGAGGCCATGGGCGAAGGCGATCGCGGCACCGTCACGGATGTTACCTTCGATGTGGTCCTTGTAGATGTCGGCCTGCAACTCGTCGGGCGTCGCCATCATCAACAGGTCCGCCCACTTGGCGGCATCCGCCACGGACATCACCTTCAGCCCATCTGCCTCGACCTTCTTGGCCGTCGATGAGCCGGGGCGCAGCGCGATCACCAGGTCCTTGACGCCCGAATCTTTGAGGTTCAGGGCGTGTGCACGGCCCTGGCTGCCATAACCGACGATGGCAACCTTCTTCGACTTGATCAAATTGAGATCGGCATCACGATCGTAATAGACGCGCATGGCTTGTGGCCTCTTGGCTTTCGCGAACTCTCTCGCTCGATTTATGGGAAGCTGCCACAGAGCCCGGACCCGGCGGCAAAAGGTGGGCGGACTTTACTTCCGGACCGGCGCGGATTTCAACGGTCTCGGGGTGGGAAAAATAGCGATTTTCCGGGAGCCTTGGGTGCGCCTACCGCAACCGCTGGCCAGCCCAGGAAACCGGCGGTTAACCGATCTGCAACCGCGCGCTGATATCAGTGGTCCCAAAGAGGGTGGTCCAGGATGCCGACGCACAATTCTAATCGATCGCCGCTGGTCGTGCTGGTCGCGGCCGTGTCACTTGCACTTTCGGGGTGTGGTGGCTCCAGTAGCAGTACCGCCACCAGCGAGCCCGTGGTCAAGGGCATCTATACGACTGCGGCCGATTGCGCAGACTCGGGCAAGCTTACCTACGAGCAGTGCTCCGATCTCATCACTGCAGCCGTCGACGCCCACGAGAAGGATGCACCGACCTATTCGGAGCTTCGCTTCTGCGAGGCCAAGGAAGGCGAAAGCAAGTGCGAGTTCACCGCCAATCAGAAGATCCGGCCCAAGCTGCTGGCGTTCCTGGTGACGGTCTCGGATCCGCCGGTGGCGATCCCGCTCTACGCACATTCCAAGGGCGAATCCGGTTTCCGTGATCTTGCCGGCAACACCTACATGCATGCCAACGAAGAGCTGGTCTTCTCCGAGCACGCGGTGACAGTGTTCGAGAGAAACGGGAAAAAGCTTCGCCGTTTCTGAATTTAGCAGCGCATCGACGAAGATAGCGCACCGTTGCCGATGCAGCGGTGCGTTTTCACATTGCAATTGCAGATGGACGCGGTGTGCTTTTTCGGACGGCGCCCTTCAACTGCCTTCTGGCCCACGGCCGATGGCGGCGATGCCGGTCCGGGCGACCTCGACGAGCCCAAGCTCCGTCATGATCGAGATGAATTGCTCCACCTTCGACGACTTGCCCGTAACCTCGAAGACGAAGTGCTCGGTGGAGGCGTCGATCACATTGGCGCGGAAGATCTCGGCCATGCGAAGGGCCTCGATGCGTTTCTCCCCCTTGCCGCCAACCTTCACCAAAGCCAACTCGCGCTCGAGCGGGCGACCTTCCTCGGTGAGGTCATGCACGCGGTGAACGGGCACGAGACGATCGAGCTGATTCTTGATCTGCGCGATCACCATGGGCGTTCCCTTGGTGACGATGGTGATGCGCGAGACGTGCTTGGCGTGCTCGGTCTCCGTCACCGTGAGCGAATCGATGTTGTAGCCGCGGCCGGAGAAGAGCCCGATGACGCGCGCCAACACACCTGGCTCGTTGTCGACGGTGATCGATAGCGTGCGCTGGACGATCTGCTCATTGGTGGTCAGGCTCGGGTAATGGCTCTGCTTCTGGGTCTGGACCATGGCGGTTCTCGTCTTTTCTCTTCTATCTCGTCGTCAATTTCGGCATGGCCGGAGTGGCTCAAACGTGCGTGCCTATCCGCGACTGGCGCGCAGATCCTCGATCACGGTGTGGCCTTCTTCGTAGGCCTCGATGGTCCACGGCTCGGCGAAGGCGGCAGTGCGCCAGGCTATGAAATTGGGATCGGCATAGATGGCGTCGATATAGGCGCGCGTGTCGGCGGCAACGGGGATCGAGTAGCTGTCGAGGCGGGTGGCAACAGGTGCGAACATCGCGTCGGCAGCGGTGAAGCGCGCGCCATAAAGATAGGGGCCACCGGCGCCGAAGCGCGCCCGCGTGTCGCGCCAGATCTCCGCGATGCGGTCGACGCTGGCCTTGAGGTCATCGGTCATAGGTGGTGCTGCAAAGCGCTTGCCGAGATTCATCGGGCACGCCATGCGCAGGGGCTGGAAACCGCCGTGCATTTCCATCGAGATGGACTTGGCATGCGCGCGCGCAACCATGCCGTCAGGCCAGATCGGCTTTTCGGGGTATTTGTCCGCCAGATATGAGATGATGGCGAGGCTTTCCCATACCTTCACGTCGCCGTCGATCAGCACCGGTACCTTGCCGGACGGAGAGTACTGCCCAATCCGCTCGGCGCTGTCGGGCTGGCGCAGCGGAATGACGGTCTCCTCGAAGTCGAGGCCAACGGCGCGCATGACGAGCCATGGCCGCATCGACCAGGAGGAGTAGAGCTTATTGGCGATGATCAAGTGCATCAGGGTCGTTCCGTTCTGCAAGAGCGGTTTCCACACGATCACAATCGTCTGAAATCGCTCTAGTCCTTTGTTTATCGCATTTTCTGCGCCAAACTGGCCTCCACTTTGGCGGAAAATGCTCTGGGCCGCTTGAGGCACACGCCTGCGCTTGATCGGGCCACGAAGCACATGGCTGCCGGGCCGCCGACTGCGTCGATGTCCATGCTCACACCAGCGTCTTGCCTTCCTTGCCGATCGCCTTGCCGACCTCCTCGTCGGAGACGTCCTCGCCCATCAGCATCTCGTTGTGCGCCTTGCCCGACGGGATCATCGGGAAGCAGTTGGCGAGCTTGGCGACACGGCAATCGAACAGCACAGGCTTGTCGATGGAGATCATCTCCTTGATAGCGTCGTCGAGATCGGCGGGGTGATCGCAGCGCAGTCCGACAAAGCCATAGGCCTCGGCGAGCTTGACGAAGTCGGGCAGGCTTTCGGTGTAGCTGTGGGAGAGCCGGTTGCCGTGCAGCAGCTGCTGCCACTGGCGAACCATGCCCATGTATTCGTTATTGAGGATGAATACCTTGATGGGCAAATTGAACTGCACAGCCGTTGAACACTCCTGGATGTTCATCAGGATCGAGGCATCGCCAGCGATATCGATGACGAGAGACTTGGGGTGCGCGAGTTGCGCGCCGATTGCCGCCGGCAGGCCATAGCCCATGGTGCCAAGCCCCCCCGACGTCATCCAGCGGTTGGGGTCGTCGAAATGGTAGAACTGCGCTGCCCACATCTGGTGCTGGCCGACCTCTGTGGTGATGTAGCAATCCTTGTCGCGGGTCAGCTCGTAAAGACGCTCCACCGCGTACTGCGGCATGATCACGTCCTTCTGTTTCTTATAGGACAGCGACTTCTTTGCACGCCAGCCGTCGATTTCCTTCCACCATGACTTGTGGGCGGTCTTGTCAAGCTGAGGCGCCTTCGCCTTCCAGACGCGCAGCATGTCCTCCAGCACGTAGGCGACGTCACCAATGATGGGAATGTCGACGTGCACGTTCTTGTTGATCGACGAGGGATCGATGTCGATGTGGATCTTCTTCGACCAAGGGGCGAAGGCATCGAGGCGCCCGGTGATGCGATCATCAAATCTGGCGCCGACGCAGAACATCACATCGCAGTCGTGCATGGCCATGTTGGCTTCGTAGGTGCCATGCATACCCAGCATGCCGAGCCACTGCTTGTCGGAGGCGGGATAAGCGCCGAGGCCCATCAGCGTCGACGTGACCGGATAGCCTGTCAGCCGCGCGAATTCACGCAGCAGCTGGCTCGCCTTCGGGCCCGAGTTGATGACGCCGCCGCCGGTGTAGAAGATCGGCTTTTTTGCATTGGCTAGCAGGTCGACAGCCTCACGTACTGCCGTCTGATCGGGCTTCAGCTTCGGCTTGTACGTCTTGTGCTGGATGTTGGACGGCCCGACGTAGTTGCCGGTGGCGAACTGCACGTCCTTAGGCACATCGACGACCACGGGACCAGGGCGGCCGCTCTTGGCGATATAGAATGCCTCGTGCAGCACGCGCGCCAGATCGTTGACGTCCTTCACCAGCCAGTTGTGCTTGGTGCAGGGACGCGTGATGCCGACGGTATCGCACTCCTGGAAGGCGTCGTTGCCGATGAGGTGCGTCGGCACCTGGCCAGTGATGCAGACGACGGGGATGGAATCCATCAGCGCGTCGGTGAGACCCGTCACTGCGTTGGTCGCGCCGGGACCCGAGGTGACGAGCACGACGCCGACCTTGCCCGTGGAGCGGGCATAGCCTTCGGCCGCGTGTACGGCGCCACCTTCCTGGCGCACCAGGATGTGGCGGACCTTCTCCTGCTGGAACAGCTCGTCGTAGATCGGCAGCACAGCGCCACCGGGATAGCCGAAGATCACCTCGACGCCCTGATCCTGCAGCGCCTTGATCACCATCTCCGCGCCGGTCATCTGACGTGCCATCGCGCACTCCTTCGCAATTGTTCGGCGGGGCGGACGACCACAGCGCCGAATACCTCAAGTCGCGCGGGAAGCTAGGCGTGACGGGACAGGGCGTCAATCGGCAAAATCAAGATTCGAAAAGACTTGATCGATGGAGCTTTCCATTTCTTGCTCTGATAGCCACTTCCACGAAATCATATGGCGCCGCAGCCAAGTTAGCTGGCGCTTGATGTAGTGGCGCGTCTCTTGTGTCGCAGCCGCGATGGCGGCCTCCGGGTCGATCTCGTGGCGCAGGCAGGCCATGAGCGGCTTCAGCCCCAGTGCCCGCATGGCCGGAAGCGCCGGATCGAGTTGCATTTGCAGGACGGCTTCCGCTTCGGCCAGCGCCCCCTCACCGACCATGCGGCGGAACCGGGCGTCGCTTCGCTGGTAAAGGACCTCCCGCGGGCGGGTGACGACGATACGTGCGGCTATTGCAGCGTCGATTGCAGGCGAGCCCGGCTCCTGCTGCCACATTGCCAGCGGCCGCCCCGTCGCCTCGATCACTTCGAGCGCGCGGACAATGCGCTGCGTGTCGCTCGGCCGTAGCTGTCCCGCGGTCAGCGGATCGCGGCGCTCCAGCTCGGCATGGAGCTGCGCGGCAGGCTGTGTCTCGCCTGCCGCCCGCCAATGCGCGCGGATGTCGGCAGGGATCGGCGGCACGGGAGAAAGCCCCTCGAGCAGCGCCTTGAAGTAGAGGCCGGTGCCGCCGACGATGATCGGCAACCGGCCGGCGGCCTCGGCGGCGGCAATCTCCCGCATCACCTCCTCCAGCCAGCGAGCGACCGAATAGGGCTCGCGCACGCTCACGTGCCCATAGAGGCGATGCGGCGCCAACGCTTCCTCTTGCTGAGAGGGACGCGCGGTCAGCACGCGCATCTCGGCGTAGACCTGCATGGAGTCGGCGTTGATGATGACGCCACCGTATGCGCGTGCCGCGTCCAGCGCCAAGGCCGACTTGCCGCTTGCCGTTGGACCTGCAATAAGGAGCGCCCTTGGGCGGCGTCTGGTTGTCATCGGCCTTGATTAGCCCAATGTTGCGCTGGCCGCGAGCCCGCCCCGCTGGCCACCGCGCAAAGAGCGCCGCAGACGGGCACACACCTCGTGCATCGGCTGCTTCACCCGCCCCATGTCCGTGCCGCTGCAGGAGACATCGCGCATGCCGCACATGCTTGCCCGCGCCCTGGTGCTGACGGCCGACCCGGCGGCGCAACTGCTGGCGCCGCAGATCGTCGAAGCGGCACGTACCGCCCTCGAAGGGCTGGAGGTACTACAGGAGGATGTGCTCGCGGACAGGGCGGCGTGGCGCCTGCTGTTCGTCGCGCCCGACGACGTACCGGTCAAGGCGTTACAGGCGCGTGTCCTCACCTCGCTTGAGGGACAGCCCGTCGATGTCAATGTCGTCGCCGACGATCTCGCCTTTACGCGCAAGCGTCTGCTCGTCGCGGATATGGAATCGACCATCATTGAACAGGAGATGCTCGACGAGCTGGGCGATCTGATCGGCAAGCGGCATGTGATCGAGGATATCACGGCGCGCGCCATGCGCGGCGAACTCGACTTCGAGTCCGCCCTGAACGAGCGCGTGGCGATGCTTGCAGGTCTTGATTCCCGTGTCCTTGACGAGGTGGCCCAACGCATCACCATCATGCCAGGCGCGCGTGCACTCGTCGCAACAATGAAGGCCAACGGGGCGTGGTGTGCGCTCGTGTCCGGCGGCTTTACAGTGTTCACGGAGCGCGTCGCCCACGACCTCGGATTCGACGAGCATCAGGCCAACACGCTGGAGATCGTCGACGGCACGATTACCGGGCGCGTCATCCCTCCCATTCTGGGACGCGAAGCCAAGCTCGCTGCGCTACACAGAATCGCGCGCGAGCGCGACATCGACATGGCACTGACGCTGGCGGTCGGCGATGGCGCCAATGACCTCGCAATGCTGGGAGAAGCTTCACTGGGCGTCGCTTTCCGCGCCAAGCCGAAAGTCCAGGATGCCGCGCGGGCCGCGCCGGGTGGCGCGGTCGTCACGCATGGTGACCTGACCGCCCTGCTCTATCTCCAGGGCTATCGTAACAACGAGCTTGCCGTCCGATAATCGATCCCCCGTCGTCATCATAGTGTGCTGGACGGCGGTGCTGTTGAACCAGAGCAACGGATCAATGTTGCGACGTGTCTCAAAGGACTCTCGACGAACGCCCAACGAATCGGCAGCATTCGTGTCTCCGGAGTCCCATCGTGGTCCTCGCGTCGAGCGCCTGATTGCCGCAGTCGAACGTCCCAACGCGCGCCCCGGTCTGCCCGGAGCCCTTCACAGGATCCTCGATCATGCCCAAGAAGCTGTTGGCGCTGCTGCTTTTGATCATCGCCGGCTTCGCGCTCAGTGATCTTTCCCGCTCGGCGCGCGCTCAGCTTGAGCTGGCGTTTGGGGAGTTTGCCGCCGAACCCGACGCACCGCAGCCGGTCGTGCAGGACCTGCCCAAGGAGACGCTGGCGCCTGCCCGCGTCGCGGATACGCTGCCAACCGATATTGCAGGTGTGGCGTCCTCAACCTTGACTGCGACCACCCGCCGATAATTGCGGCCGACATACACGCGTCGTTGCGGCACGACTTGCGGCAGCTGCATCTGCCCACCTGCCGGCTTTTGACTTCCCTCCCCCTCCCATTTGCCCGGCCGCCCCTACATGGTGCGGCACCTGTTGCTGTGCTGACGCGCTAGTGCAGGACGTGACGCGCCTTCCGCCGGGTGGTGCCTTGTGCACACGGCGTTCACCCACTACACAGCGACAGCAGACCAAGCCCCCCACGGAAAGCCAATCCGTATGACAGACATCCTGCTTCTCGCCGCCGGCTTCCTGGTGCTGCTGACCGGAGGCGAGCTTCTGGTGAGAGGCTCGGTACGCGTGGCTGAGCACGCCGGTATGTCACCCTTGCTGATCGGCCTGACACTTGTCGGGCTCGGCACCTCCATGCCTGAACTGGTGACGAGCGTGCAAGCCGCGATGTCGGGCTCCCCGGGCATCGCCGTCGGCAACATCGTCGGCTCGAACATCGCCAACATCATGCTGATCCTCGCCATCGCCGCGATCATCGAGCCGATGGCCGTATCGACTTCGGCGTTCCAGCGCGACGGGATGATCGTGCTGGGTACCGCGCTGCTATTCTCGGGAATTGGACTGACCCTGCCGCTCGATCGCCCGGTCGGCGCGGTGCTTGCCGGCCTTCTCGTCGCCTACCTCTGGTACGCGTATCGGCAGGAACGCACGATGGCGCCGAGCGAAGGTCATACGGCCGCCTATGAGCGTGCGGAAGCGCTGGACGAGATCCACGCCGACGACGGCAGCGAAACGCCTCGTCGCCGCTGGGGAAGCCTGCGCATCGATCTCGTCACCGCGCTGCTGACGGCACTCGGCGGCCTGCTGCTCGTCGTTGCGGGTGGCCGTCTGCTCGTCGATGCCGCCGTTGCCATCGCGCGGGCCTATCAGGTTTCAGAAACCGTGATCGGTCTCACCATCGTCTCGATCGGCACATCGATGCCCGAGCTTGCCACGTCCGCGATCGCTGCCTACCGCAAACATTCCGATGTCGCGCTCGGCAATATCATGGGATCCAACATCTACAACACATTGGGTATCGGCGGAGCGACGGGCCTGCTGTCACCAACGGTGATCCCCGATGAGATCGTTCGCTATGACAGCCTCGTGATGCTGGGTGCGTCGTTTGCCATGCTGATCTTCGCACGATCGGGCTATCGACTGAGCAGGATGGAAGGCGCAATCCTGCTCACCGGCTACGGCGTCTATCTCTACACGCTCTTGCCGAAGTAGCGATCCCACCACGTTACCAGTCGCGCTTTGGCCCGGATGGCGAGGTCCCGCAGCACCGGCTCCCAGCGCGTGCGCAGGCGACGCAGCACCTGCTTCGTTCGCGATTTCACCATGCGGCCATAGCGCCAGGCGAAGGACACGCGCACGCGTGCGAAAAGCGCTTCTTTCCACGGCACGAACCAGTCGTAAGCCCGTACGAACCAGCCGATCTGCATGAGCGCAGGCTTGGTCAGGGTGAAGATGCGGGCGACGAGCGCCGTGCTCACCACCTTGGCGGCGGCGAGCAGGAGACCCGCCTTGATGATGTGGCCGCCAGCCATCAGCCACAGAGCTCCGACCTTTACGGGAAAGAGGATCGCGGTCGGCAGAGCGAAGACAGCGAGCGAGGGATAAGGCGGCAGGGACGCGATCAGGGCTTCGGCACGGGCGATGAGACGGAAGCGGGCGAGCCAGGCCAGTGCGGTTGCGAGCGGCTTCCAGCCCCACTCCTCGAACAGCAGCACCAGCGCCAGCAGAATATTGATCACGCCGACGAGTGGCGGTCGGGCAATCGACCACAGTAGGCGCAAGGCGCTACCGAGCAGACGCACGGCTGCGCGGACCTGAGGGAATTCAAGCTCTTTATTTGGTCGATCGTCGGTCACACGCAGGTGTCCTGGCCGGGCGGTTCTTTGAAGCGACTTGGGTGCACCTTACGCGGGAATCAAGTTGCAGCAGCGCCCGGCACGCCGAGACCACGAGGTTAGTGTAATCCCCTCTCAAAATCCTGAACGCGGGAGCCGTGCGGCCACCGAACAAGCATGACGGCGGCCGATCAGACGTCTTGGAGCGCGAGATCGTTCTGATGTTTGGGTTCCACTGTGGCGCAGAATGCCCTATTCGCCGATGCGGATGTCGCCGGGCAGCAGCGCGCCGGCCTTCTGCGCCTCCTCCAGCGCCTGAGCCAGTTCCTCGCGCGCCTTCTCCGCCTGCCGCTGCCGGTTCCACAGCGACGCATAAAGGCCGTCCTTAGCAATCAGCTCGGCGTGCGTGCCCTGCTCGACGAGGCGGCCCTTCTCCAGCACCAGAATGTTGTCGGCATGCACGATGGTGGAGAGCCGATGGGCGATGACGAGCGTGGTGCGGTTCTCCGCCACACGGTCGAGCGCATCCTGGATCTCCTTCTCGGTGTGGCTGTCGAGCGCGCTCGTCGCCTCATCGAGCATCAGGATCGGCGGGCCTTTTAGGATCGTGCGCGCGATCGCCACACGCTGCTTCTCGCCGCCCGACAGCTTCAGCCCGCGCTCGCCGACCATGGTGCCGTATCCATCGGGTAGCGTCTTGATGAACTCGTCGATCTGGGCGAGTGCCGCGGCCTCTTTCACCTCCGCGTCCTTTGCACTCGGGCGGCCATAGCGGATGTTGTAAAGGATCGTGTCGTTGAAGAGCACGGTATCCTGCGGCACGACACCGATTGCGGAGCGCAGCGATGCTTGCGTGACATCCCGGATGTCCTGACCGTCGATCGTCACGCGGCCCGACTGGATATCGTAGAAGCGGAACAGGATGCGCGAGATGGTCGACTTGCCCGCGCCCGATGGGCCGACGATCGCAACCATCTTGCCGGCGGGAACCTCGAAGGAGACGTCGTGCAGGATCTGGCGCTCAGGATCGTAAGCGAAGGACACCTTGTCGAAGCGGATATTTCCTCTCGTGACGGCGAGAGCAGGTGCGCCAGGCTTGTCCTCGACCTCGGGATGCTCGTCCAGGAGAGCGAACATCGTTTCCAGGTCGACGAGCCCCTGCTTGATCTCGCGATAGACCATGCCCATGAAGTTCAGCGGCATGTAGAGCTGGATCATCATCGCGTTGATCATGACGAAATCGCCGACGGTGTGGGTACCCTCCATCACGCCGCGGGCAGCAAGCCACATGACGATTGTCATGCCGATCGTGAAGATCAGCGACTGGCCGGAGTTCAAGACGCCAAGCGAGTAGTAGGTGCGGATGGCCGCCTGTTCGTAGCGCGCCATTGCGGAATCGAATCGGCGGCTTTCCATCGCCTCGTTGCCGAAATACTTGACGGTCTCGAAGTTCAACAAACTGTCGATCGCCTTGGTGTTGGCGTCGTTGTCGCTCTCGTTCATCTCGCGGCGGATGGCGATGCGCCATTCGGAGGCGGCAAACGTGAACCACATATAGGCGGCGACCGTAAGAAGAACGACGGCAACGTAGATCCAGTTGAAATAATAGAGCAGCACCGCGCACACGAGGGCCAGCTCGAGGATCGTCGGCGCAAGCTGGAGAAGGCCCATGCGGATGATAAGCTCGACGCCACGCGCTGCCCGCTCAATGACGCGGGAAAGCCCACCGGTGCGGCGCTCCAGATGGAAACGCAGCGACAGCCGGTGCAGGTGCTGGAACGTGCGATTGTTGAGCTCGCGAACGGCGTGCTGGCCGACCTTTGTAAAGAACAAGTCGCGGATCTGGTTCAGCACCATCATCAACACGCGGCCGGCGCCATAGGCGAGGATCAGCAGGGTGGCGACGAGCGCCAGTGTTCCGCCCGGTCCGTTTGCCGCCGGAGCGTTCTCCGTCAGCCAATCGGTTGCGCCCTTGAAGAGGATCGGAACAGCGATGGTGACGAGCTTGGCAAGGACGAGGACGCAGAACGCCGCGACGACCTGGGCACGCAGATCCGGACGTCCCTTCGGCCAGACGAACGGAACCAGCTCCTTGAAAACGGTCCAGTGATCTGCGCGACCGCTGATGCCGACGAGGCCGCCTGCGGGCGTGTTGCGCGCGCCGTGTCCCCTGATGTGGCCTTGGCCCATTTGCACCTCTGCTGCGCGACCCTTCCGGCAACAGGCTGAACGTCCTGCCGCGCTTGTCCGCTTGTCGCCGTCTTACGCGCAACGTTGTTCGGAGACCAGCGCTGCGCCGCCGCAGCACGCATTTTGGGCATGTTCAGCTGAGTTGTGCAGCAGCCCTACGCAAGACACATGCTGCCAATTCAGGGGCGGCGAAGCCTGGGAATGTGCACCTTCTGGCACGGGAAGATCAAATCGGGATCGGCGATCCTTTTGACGTTGGCGCGATAGATGACGCTCCAATATTTGCCGCGCCGGTAGTGGCGCCGGGAGATCGCCCACAGATTGTCGCCGGAGCGCACAATATACGTTCCCGGCAGATGGATGTTGCGGCCGGCGCCGGGGCAGGCCCTGGTGTGGACGTTGCGGCCAGTGTTGGTCCCTTGGCCGCCATCGGGCATGGCGTTTGCGATCGCCTTGGCGGATTGAACGCCGGCAGAGCCGGTGTCGCCTTGCGATCTTCCGCTCACCTGGTGGCTTGGGGCGGGTTCTTCACTCTGCTGGCGCCGCTGCACGAGGTCTGCAAACCTGCGCCAGCCTTCGGGCATGACATGACCATCGGGCCCGCGCGGGTCCGGGCGGCCCGAGGCGGAGCGGTAGGGGCTCGTGCCGGAGCGTGCGGCCGTCGGCGGCGCATCCTGAGGCGACGTGGCGGCAGTGCCCTCGGGCGACTTGGCCGCGGGCAACTTGTCCTTGGCTGTGTTGGTTGCCGGCGCGATTGCGGCGGACCTTTCGGCTTTCCGCTGAGCTTCCGCTGCCTCGGCCTGACGGCGGGCTTCCTCAGCCTTCCGCTGAGCTTCCGCGGCCTCGGCCTGACGGCGGGCCTCCTCGGCTTTCCGCTGAGCTTCCGCGGCCTCGGCCTGACGGCGGGCTTCCTCAGCCTTCCGCTTTGCCTCCGCGGCCTCGGCCTGACGGCGCGCTTCCTCGGCCTTCCGCTGAGCTTCCGTGGCCTCGGCCTGACGGCGGGCCTCCTCCGCCTTCCGCTGAGCCTCCGCTGCCTCGGCCTGACGGCGGGCCTCCTCAGCCTTCCGCTGAGCTTCCGCTGCCTCGGCCTGACGGCGGGCTTCTTCGGCTTTCCGCTGAGCTTCCGCTGCCTCGGCCTGACGGCGGGCCGCCTCGGCCTTCCGCTGAGCTTCCGCTGCCTCGGCCTGACGGCGGGCTTCTTCGGCTTTCCGCTGAGCTTCCGCGGCCTCGGCCTGACGGCGGGCCTCCTCGGCCTTCCGCTGAGCTTCCGCTGCCTCGGCCTGACGGCGGGCCGCCTCGGCCTTCCGCTGAGCTTCCGCAGCCTCGGCCTGACGGCGGGCTTCCTCAGCTTTCCGCTTTGCCTCCGCGGCCTCGGCCTGACGGCGGGCCTCCTCGGCCTTCCGTTGAGCTTCCGCAGCCTCGGCCTGACGGCGGGCTTCCTCAGCCTTCCGCTGAGCTTCCGCTGCCTCGGCCTGACGGCGGGCCTCCTCAGCCTTCCGCTGAGCTTCCGCGGCCTCGGCCTGACGGCGGGCTTCCTCGGCCTTTTGTTCTACTGCCGCCGTGTCTTCCTTTTTGCGCTTCAGCTCGACTTCCGCGGCAGCCTCGGCTTCGGGGCTGGGGACCTGCAACCGGCGCATGATCTTGCCCTGGAACTGGCGATTGGACGAGGCCAGCCACTCCTGCATCCAGAACAGGAAGCTGCCTCCTTCCTGCTCTTCTTGGCCAGCGCTGGTGCCCTTCTGATCCACCGGCGGTGATGCCTGGCTGATTTGTCGCTCCTGGATGCGCGAGAATTCCTCCGATGCGGCACCCGCAATGTCTTCGGCGCGTCGGCGCACGTCGTCCTGCCTGACATTGCCGCCAACGGCACCGTGGGATTGCCCCTTTTCCGTACCACCGGGAACGGCGAGTTCGCGCGGGATGGCAATGCGCACGTCGCCCCCCTCGATCGCGGTGCCGTTCGTGGGTTGCGCCGCGGACGAGCTGAACACATGCACACCGCTGCTCATCTGACCGTCTAGCGTCACCGACCAGTCACCCTTCGGCGTGACCACGGCTGAGGCAAACGGCTCGCCGTGACGGTTGAGCGTCACTCGTGAGCCCGGCGTTCCGTGCCCCTCGAACCGGATGCGGCCGTTGGGGTCGATCTCGATCAGGGAGAAGGACGGGGGGGCGATGCGACCTGGAACACCCTGTGTCCCGAGGACCGGGCCAGCCGGCTGAAGCGGAGACACGCCTCTCTCCTGGGCATATGCGGCCAACAGCCAGATCAAACCGCCCGACGGCGTGGGCTCAGGGCGCGGCGCGTTGAACAGCGCGCTGCCGCCGATGAGCTCAATGGGCTCACCGGGCGAGGACAGGACAGGCGCAATTCCGGCGCACGCAACGCCAAGAACGATCATGCCCGCCGAAATACGCAGCCCCGACCGCATGCCCCTACTCCCACCGCCCGGATGGAAAAACCCATGGGCGACATTACATTACCAGCAACGGCTCATGCCACGGAGCCGGCCGTATTGCCCCATAAAGCATGAATGGGGAGCGACGCCAACCAGGCCCAGTCTGTGACTTCGAGCATGAGCGCACCGGTTCTTTGTGCCGCGCCTTGCGCGCCTTATTCGGCGGCTATGATATCGAAAAGCCGCAGTGCTCGACGGGACTGCCGTTCGTGTCATTTACGCAAACCCGTCATAACCTGCCGCGGCTGGCCACCATGACGGACTTGGCGACGAACGTGACAATAGCCAATTCAATGTCCATGGGGTGCGGCCGTCATGCAACGACCACAGTCCGTCGACCATAGAGAGAACATGTCCAGCAAGACCCCGCGCAAGACGTCCAAGCCGTCCTCGGCCCGAACGCCAAGCTCCAGGCCCGCCACCGCCAACGGCTCGCAGACATCTTTGGCGATCGCTCAAGGCCACGCTTCCAAGAGCGCAGCGTCGGATATCGAGGCAGGCTCGCGGAAGCGGGGCAGCGCAAAACCTGGAGTCCGGGCGTCAACCGGTGCGCGCCACATCGCCAATGTCTGCGTCTACTGTGGCTCGGGACACGGCACCAATCCGGCCTATACGCAGGCGGCCGATGCTCTCGGCGCGGCTCTCGCTCAGGCTGGCATCGGCCTCGTCTACGGCGGCGGCGGACTTGGGCTGATGGGGGAGGTCGCCCGGGCGACGCGCGATGCGGGCGGGCACGTCATCGGCATCATTCCGGAATTCCTGACGCAAAAGGAGCATATGCTGCGTGACGTCGATCAGTTGATGATCACCAAGGACATGCACGAGCGCAAACGGCTGATGTTCGAGAACTCCGATGCGTTCGTGGCGCTGCCCGGTGGCATCGGCACGCTGGAGGAGCTCGTCGAGCAGCTGACGTGGTCGCAGCTCGGGCAGCACACCAAGCCGATCGTCGTCGCCAACATCGACGGCTTCTGGGATCCGTTCCTCAAACTGCTCGCACACATGCGGGACGATCAGTTCATCCGCAACGGCATCAACGTGCGCTTCATCGTCGTCGAGGAGGCCGCAGCGATCGTACCGGCCATCCTGCAGGCTGCGAAAGCCTCGACGGAGGCCGAGGCGGAAGCGGCCATCACAGCGAAGTTCTAACCGTGTCCGTCCACGCGCCAGACAGGGCAAGTCGAACGGCGGCTTGCAGAGGCCCCCGGTTGCGCGTAATCACGCGGCCATGACGCATCCTGAAGCAAAAGATGCAGCCCGCAGCGCTCGGCCGACCGACGATCTCACCTCCCCGGCGGCGATCGAGCGGCTTCGCGCGCGCGACCGGCGTTTCGTCGCGGCGGCCATCACGGAGCTGGAACGGCTGACGCCACGCGTAACCCAGCTCCTTGAAGCGTTGCAGCCTCATCTCGGCAAGGCGCTGGTCATCGGCTTCACGGGGCCGCCGGGTGCCGGCAAATCGACGCTCGTCAATGCGCTCATTCGCGTGCTCCGGGCGCACGACAAGACGGTCGGCGTCATCGCCGTAGATCCTTCGAGCCCGGTGTCGGGCGGCGCCATCCTCGGCGACCGCATACGCATGACGGCGGCACTCGATGACGACGGCGTCTTCGTCCGGTCGCTGGCCAGTCGCGGCTACCTTGGCGGACTGTCGCCGGCTGCTGTGCGCATCATCGACGCACTCGATGCTGCGGGCTACGACGTGATCATTCTAGAGACAGTCGGCACCGGCCAGAACGAAATCGACGTGGCGGAAGTGGCCGACGTGCGTGTGGTGATCTCGGCGCCTGGGCTCGGCGACGACATCCAGGCGATGAAATCCGGGCTCCTGGAAATCGCCGACATCCTGGTCGTCAACAAGGGGGACCGGGAGGGCGCGGAACGGACCCTGCAGCAACTCGTCGGCGCGCTGTCGATCCGCGCCGGGGCTGCAGCCAAGGTTCCGGTGTTGAAGACGACGGCGACGACGGGTGCCGGCGTCGAAGATCTCGACGCGGCGATCTGGAGCATCGGCGGGGCCGTCATGGCGCGCGGCACCCAGGAGCGGCGGCGGCGGCGGGCGCGCTATCTGATCGCACGGGCAGCAGCCGATCTCGTGGCGGAGCGCATACGTTCAGGCGCGGGAACGCGGCTCGATAAGCTTGCCGATGAGATCCTCAGCGGGCGGTTGCCGGTGGATGCGGCCGCGCGCGACATCCTTTCCGGCGATTGAAGCAACGTGTGATGATCCAGCGACGCGGGCAGCCATACGGACAATGCATCCTGCCATTCCGTGCCACATCAAGCGCATGCGCTGTGAATGGAACCGGATCGGCGCTCCATCCTTTTGTCCGGAGCACTTCTTCCCGCTGAACCGCTTCGTACTTCGCTCAAGTTGCTCTATTCAGCCGCTCCCGGCACGGGCCGACCAAGATGGCCGACCACGGCATTGTCGCGCACCAGCTTGTAGTTGATGCTGTCGAGCAATGCCTCGAAGCTCGCATCGATGATGTTGGGAGACACGCCAACGGTAAACCAGCGCTCGCCTGTCGAGGTGTCATGGCTCTCCACGAGAACGCGCGTGACGGCATCGGTGCCGTGCAGCCCCGTCAGGATGCGCACCTTGTAGTCGACGAGTTCGACGCCTTCGATGTGCTTCTGATAGCGGCCGAGATCCTTGCGCAGCGCGCTGTCGAGGGCGTTGACGGGGCCATTGCCTTCCGCCACCGACCACAGCGGCTCTCTATCGCCATTGATGAAGACCTTGACGATGGCTTCGGAGACCGTGACGAGATCGCCGTGGGCGTTGTGCCGGCGCTCGACCATGACGCGGAAACTATCGACCGAGAAATAGCGTGGCACATTGCCTAGTATGCGCCGGGCGAGCAACTCAAAGGAGGCTTCTGCCGCTTCGTAGGAATAGCCGGCCGCCTCGCGTGCCTTCACCTCATCGAGCAGGAGCGTTAAGCGTGCGTCGTTGCGATCGATCGCAAGTCCCATGCGCTCCAGCGCGTCAAGCACGTTGGATTTCCCGGCCTGCTTCGACACCAGGACGTGACGGCGGTTGCCCACCGAATCCGGTGCGACATGCTCATAGGTCTCAGGGTCCTTGAGGATCGCTGAGGCGTGGATGCCCGCCTTGGTGGCGAAAGCGCTCTCGCCGACATAGGGCGCGTGGCGGCTTGGCGCGCGATTCAGGATCTCGTCCAGAACGCGGCTGGCGTGCGTGAGGCGCGTCAGGCGCTCGGGCGTCACTCCCGTCTCGAAGCGGTCGGCGAACTCGCTCTTCAGCAGCAGTGTCGGGATGATCGAGGTGAGGTTGGCATTGCCGCACCGCTCGCCGAGCCCGTTCAGCGTGCCCTGGATCTGCCGGCAGCCGGCGCGCACGGCCATCAACGTGTTGGCCACCGCGTTCTCGGTATCGTTGTGGGTGTGGATGCCGAGATGCGAACTGGGGATGGCGCGGGCCACGTCCTCGACGATGCGCGAGACCTCGTGAGGCAGCGTGCCACCGTTGGTGTCGCATAGGACGACCCAGCGGGCGCCGGCTTCGTAGGCCGTGCGCGCGACAGCGAGCGCATAGTCACGGTTGCCCTTGTAGCCGTCGAAGAAGTGCTCACAATCGAGCATCGCCTCGCGGCCCGACGCAATGACCGCCTCGATGGACTGGCGCACGCCGTCCAGGTTCTCCTCGTTGGTGATGCCGAGCGCCACACGCACGTGATAGTCCCACGACTTGGCGACGAGGCAGATGGCGCGAGCCTTGGACTGCATCAGAGCCTGGAAGCCCGGATCGTTGTCGACTGAGCGGCCGGCGCGCTTGGTCATGCCGAAGGCGGTGAAGACGGCGGTCTGCAAGTTCGGCGCGGTCGAAAAGAAACGCGTATCGGTATCGTTGGCGCCGGGATAGCCGCCCTCGACGTAGTCGACGCCCAGTTCGTCCAACACCTTGGCGATACGACGCTTGTCGTCGACGGAGAAATCGACGCCTGTCGTCTGCGCGCCATCACGCAGGGTCGTATCGAACAGATAGAGGCGTTCTTTCATCTCAGTGAACCTTCGATGAGACCGCTGCCGGTTTCGGCATGGTGAGCGGCTTGGTCATGGTCGTGTTCGACAGCCAGACGCCATCGATCGGCACGGTATTGCGGCGGACGTCAGCGTAGCCGCGGCGGGTGAAGAACTCATGCGCGGTGTCGCTGGCATCGACGAAAATCGCTTCGGTGCCACGCGCGGTGGCAAGCCGCTCCATGGCGTCGAGGAGCGTCGAGCCGACGCCCTGGCCCACCGCGTAGGGATGGACATAGAGCATGTCGACCTCCTTGTTTCCGGCGAGGCTGGCAAAGCCCAGGATCTCGCCGTCCTGCTCGACGAGGATGGTGACGTTGGCAGTGAGCCGCTTGGCGAACGCCTCGGCATCGGCGGCGCGCGTGATCCAGGCGAGCCGCTGGTCCTCGTCGTACTCGTCCTGCGTCAACTCCTCGATCGCCTGAGCGAACAGATCCTGCAGGCGCGAGGTGTCAGCGATCAGAAACGGACGGAGGGGGAGCGTGCTCATCGCTTCACCTCCCAGGTCGTCTCGATCTCGCCGGTCGCGGGGTTCTTGCTATCCTTCAGCTGGATACCCATTGCGGCGAGCTCATCGCGGATGCGATCGCTCTCGGCCCAGTTCTTGGCCTTGCGCGCTTCGAGACGGGCAGCGATGAGGGACATGACCTTCCGTGTCGTTTCATCGTCCAAACCACCACTGCGGTCGAACAGCAAGATGTCGCTTCGCTCTACGAAAATGGGGTTCAGCAGCCCGAGGAAGCCCATACCTGCGCCGAGCGCCACGATATCCTGGTTCTTGTACGCCGCTCTAAGCTCGGTCAGGGCCTGCCAACTATTGAGGTCGTCGCACAGCGCCCCGACGATGCCCTGTGGCACATCCCGTTGAAGCGTGCAGTCGAAGCCGATGGAGCGAAGAGCCTCGTACCAGCGATAGAGTTCATCGCTCGACTCATTGAATCGCTTCTCAGTCCAGTCCAGTGGCTCCCGGTATTTCGTCTGGAGCATCGACAGGCGTGCGCACAGCCCGTTCCAGGCAATCTGCCAGTCTGCAGGAGCGGGTGTCTCCCCTTCCTCATTGCCAAGGGGCACAAGAGCCGGCACGTGTGCCAGCAAGACATCGTGGAGCAGGACATCGTGAATCGTGATGAAGTTGCCGAGGGATTTCGACATCTTCTCGCCTTCCACCTGCAGGAAGCCGTTGTGCATCCACACGTTGGCCATCACCGGCGTGCCGTGCGCACAGCGTGACTGGGCGATCTCGTTCTCATGGTGTGGGAAGGCGAGGTCGATGCCACCGCCATGGATGTCGAAAACTTCGCCTAGATGCTTGCCGGACATGGCCGAGCATTCGATGTGCCAGCCGGGACGGCCCTTCACCGCAATGCCACACGGCGAAGGCCAGCCAGGTTCCTCCGCCTTCGACGGCTTCCACAGCACGAAATCCATCGGCCCCTTCTTGTAAGGGGCGACCTCGACGCGCGCACCTGCCTCCATCTCCTCAAGCGAACGGTTGGAGAGCTTGCCGTAGTCGGGCATGGAGGCGACATCGAACAGCACGTGATCGGCGGCAACATAGGCATGCCCGTTGGCGACGAGCGCCTCGCACATCGCCTTCATCTCCTCGATGTGCCCGGTCGCGCGCGGCTCGACAGTCGGCTCGATGACGCCCAACGCGGCGATGTCCTTGTGGAACTGCGCCGTCGTCTCCGCCGTCACCTTGGCGATGGCGTCGTTCAGGGCGAGACTCGGGAAATCGCGTGCCGCGCGTGCATTGATCTTGTCGTCGACGTCGGTGATGTTGCGGGCATAGGTAACGTGGCCTGGCCCGTAGATGTGGCGCAAGAGGCGGAACAGCACATCGAATACGATGATTGGGCGCGCATTGCCGATGTGAGCGTAGTCGTAGACGGTCGGCCCGCAGACGTACATGCGTACGTTCTTCGGATCGATCGGCACGAACGGCTCCTTGCGGCGCGTCAGCGTATTGTAGAGCTGCAGCGGCATCTCCACCCCTTCCTCGTCATTCCCGCACGCGCGCGGCGCCCTACGGCTACCGCCGTTGCCGGATGCGCGCATACGTCACCCGCGGCTGGCGGTGCGGTCTCCGATCCGATGAGGGCATGGGAAGGGGCGCGCGCCAGCCGGGAGAGCTAGCCCGAGATAATAATGCCGCAACGAGTGTTGACAGCTTCTTTCGGCGCGCATCGTTTCATGGCGTGGTTATGGTCGCTCGGCCCGGTGCCGTCAAGCACCACGGCCGAGGGGTGCGGCGGCCAATTGGGTGCGGAATTGTTAACATGGCAGAGCTGTCCAACTCCCGCCCTCTTCGCAATGCGTTAGTGAGATGAGAGGAGAACGTCATGGCAGCTCACGTCACACTTGCCGCCACGGGCTTAACCCTGTTGGCGCTTGTCGCGGTGCCGGGCACAGCTCCGGCCGCCGACAGCAAGCATAGGCCGCAGGCGGTTGCGGCGGCACAGACCGATGCCAGCCCCAAGCCCACCGCGGCTGCCGCCAGCGATGCCAACGCGAAGCCAGGGGGCATGGCATCAGGGACAGGCAAGAAGCCGAAGACCAGCAAAACCGCTCGGCAGAAGACGCCGGACGAGCAGGCTGCGATCAGCTCCGGTTTGCTCAGCGAGGAAGAGGTTGGGCTCAACTGCAAGAAGATGGCAGGCAGGGTGAAGATCCGTATCCTGGAATTGCGCGGCGGCGGTCCGCAGCGACAGGGATCGGCCGCCGCACAAGGCATCCAGTCGACGCTGACCCCCATTTTCGGCGGCACCAAGCACGGTAGCGACGTGGCCGGTCAGGCGGCCCGCGACATCGCCAAGATGAAGGCGATGAACGAGATCATGAAAGCGCGCAAGTGCCCCTATTTCGATGTCGACGCGGAGCTGGCGCAGCCGGTCACCGCACGCTCGCCGCAGCTGATCCGAAGCGGGGTGGACGGGAAGCCGCTCAAGAACAAGGGGCTCGGCCGTTTCCTGGGCACCGGCAAGCCGTAGTCGTGCCCCAGGTCAGACCTAGAGCAGGTCCGACTTTGGTGGAACCACTTCCACGATCGTGGCGTGCTCTAAGATCTTGTTTGAGAGACTGATTCACGCCTTCGATGGAAGCCCAAGCGTTTCCATCTCAGACGATCAGGCTCTAAGGCGAAGGCAGCAGCGCACTCGTCCTGCCCGAAAGCCAATAGGCGAGCAGCCCCGCCCATTCCTTCACTGCCAGATCGAAGCGCTTGAGACCCGAGGGCAGGCTCTCAAACCAGCGCGTCGTATCGACGGCGCCGTGCAGGCGATAGTCCACGGGATAGGCCTTGGGCTCTAGACCGGCCTTGCGAAACACTCCGACCGAGCGTGGCATGTGATAGGCCGATGTTATGAGGAGCCATGTCTCGCCGGGCTTGGGCTCGATCAGTGCCAGAGTGAACGTCGCGTTCTCGTGCGTATTGCGCGATTTCGTCTCGACGATCAGGCGGTCGGGTGCAATGCCCATGTCGCGAAAGAACTCAGCGACCGCACTTGAGCCTTCGGCACCTGTCCCAAGCAGCCGTGCGACACCGCCGGTAACAACGATCTTGGCCTCGGGATGAGCGCGCGCCAGCCGCGCCGTCTCGGTAATGCGCTCTGCCGCCTCGTTGACGGCGAGACCACCGCGACCGGTGGAAACCCAGCCGTCCTCAGCCCCACCCAGCAAGATGATGCCGGCAACCTGGCCCGTGATGCTCTGTGGGGTGGCGGTCGCAAAACGCTCCTCGAGCGGCAACAGGAGCGCATTGGACAAGGGCGACAGTCCGGCGACAAACAGCGCGACTAGTGCCAGGATCGACAGCCGCAACCCCGTGCGACGCCAACGCGGTGCCCATTCGCGCAGTACGAGACCGAAAAGGAACGCGAGCCACAAGAGGCTCGACGGTTGCAGAACGAAGGTGAAGATTTTCGACAGGGTGTGGAACATGGCCGGCATCATGCAGGCCAATTGCGGCGGCGTAAGCACATGCCGGCTCACGGCCTCAATCAGGTCATCGGGCACCACCGTCAGCGCCAGAAGCAGGCCGGCCGGTCCGTCGCGGCATCAACGTGCACTCGCCTCGAACAGCGCGACGACCCCATGCCGGCGGACATCGACATCATCGAAGCGCGCCTCAAGCGCGGCCACGAGATCAGTCTCCGTATCGTCGCGATTGGAGAAGACGCCCTTTGCGTTGTATGTCGCCATCAGGCGGCGTGCGGCCGCATTCATCTCGACATTGCGGCCAAGGATAGTGGCGCCAAAGACGCGTGCGCCGGGACTGAGATGCGGCGCCAGATGGTCGAATACGATCCCTTTCTGCGGGATCGATCCGGGCAGGCAGTGCAGCAGATAGCACAAACCGGCTGAGGTGAACGGGCTGCTCTCGATCCTCGGCCAAGGTGCCAACACATTGGTTTTGACGGACTGTGGCGCCAGATGAGCAATGCGGGCGGCGGCGCGGGCGAGGCAATGCGGATTGAGGTCGACTAGCGTCACCTGCGGACTGGCGGCGGGCCAGTGGGCATGAGCGAGGAAATAGCCCGTACCAACGCCCATATCGACATGGCGGGCGCTGACGTTGCGGTCATAGAGGCGGACGATCTCGTGAGTCGGGCAACGCCAGATCCAGTGATTGGAAATGCCGTGTACGAGAAGGTCGTAGAACCGCAGCGACAGCGGCGCGTAGATCGCCTGTCCGGCACGGATCTCCTCTTCGGTCGGCGCCATGAGGATCGTCTCCTGCTTCAGCCTGCCGCAATGACGCGGGCACCTGGCCGTTCGGCATGCCTCCCCTGGGGATGAGATGGCACGAACGCGGCGGCGTACGCTGCGATTCGTACCTCGTGCTATAAGGAATCGCTGAAATATGACCGATTCCCATCCGCGAGGTCCGCGTGGCGCACGGCAACGACCCTATCGATACGCCTAACACCGTCCCTTGGCCACCCATCCTGCTGGTGGTCGTGGTGGTGGCGGCTGCGCTGCTGATCCGGGTTGCACCGCTGCCGTGGCCGGGGCTTGACGATGTCTATGCGCGTTTCGTCGGGCTCGCCATCGGCGCAGCGGGGCTCGGTCTGATCGGCTGGGCCGCGGTCACGATGTGGCGCCACAAGACGACAGTGCTGCCCAACCGCGGTGTCAGCGAACTTGTCACCGAAGGGCCGTTCCGCTGGCGTCGCAACCCGATCTACCTGGGCGATGCGCTGGTGCTGCTGGGCGTCGCGGAGATGACCAAGAACATCTGGTTCGCGATCCTTGTGCCAGTGTTCATGGTGCTCGTGACTTGGCTGGCGATCCTGCCGGAGGAACGGCATCTGGAGGCGAAATTCGGCGACCGCTGGCGCGCTTACCGCGACAGCACCCGGCGCTGGATCTGAAAGGGCAAGCGGGCTTTGCGATGAGCACCGACTGGCGGGAGAAAGAGCGGGAGTTCCTGACGGGTCTGAAGGCCGACACGGGCCGGGATCTGGAGGAGTGGATGCGCGCGATCGCGGCGCAGAACCTGCCGCATCGCAACGACATCATCGACTGGCTGCGCCAGCAGGGCTTCCCGTTCGCACGTGCGTCGTGGTTGGAACGGGTGCACCATAATGCCGGTCGTCCCATCTACTGCGATCCGGCCGACCTTCATGTCGCTGGCGCAGATACCGGCATCGTGACCGAGGAAACGGTCCAGCGCGTGGCGGCAGCCGGCGGCAGCGGGCACAGGTTCGTGGTCTCCGCGGCCCCCGCCACTGCGGCGCCCTCGACTCGAGAGCCGGCCAAGGCGGAACGCCCAGCGGCGCGCCTTGCCACTCCGCGACTTGCCGCCGAGACGCCTGCACCAACAGTCGTGCAAGAGGCTGAGATTCCGGCGGCGGAAGCGACCGCGCCACCCGACAGCGCAAGTGCCGAGCCGCCCAAACCTACGGTGCCGTTTACGGGAGATTGGGCCTCACTCGACGACGTTCTTGCAAAAGCCAAGGCGTACCGCCCGTTGGCGCTGCATCTGCTGAAAGGCATCGAAGCAAGCGTACCGGGCCTACTGGCGGCGCCCGCGCCTGGCTACATCGGGCTTTCGCGCGGGAACCGGAGCGTGGGTCTGATCGCCATCAGCGCCAAGGACATCCGGCTGGTGCTGAGGCTAGCACCCGACATTGCCGGCGGAGGCTTCGGGCCCGTCAAGCTGCCGGTGACACTGGCGCGGGCTGCCCAGGGCCTCACGCACATGGCGATTCTCACCGATGCACGCCAGATCGATGAGAGCCTCATTAACCTCGTCCGCCGCGCCGTCGAGACATGATGCCTTGAGGACAGGTGTCCGACGCACCATCTATTTGCCTTGATTATCCCGCTTTTCTGGGCGGGTTCTGGAGGAGAGGCGATGGCTGGCAAACCGAGGCGGAACACGAGTTTTCTGCCGTTGGCGCTCATCAGCGTGCTGGGGAGCGGGCTGGCTGCCGACGTCCAGGCCCAGACGGCACGCCGTGACGGCATCGCCGAGTTGCTGATGCGCACTGGAGTTGTCACGCCAGCCGATGCTGCCGATGCAAAATCCACCGCGACAAAGCCCCAAGGCGCTGATCCTGGCGCATCGGCGGGTGTGCCAGCGACTGCCCCAGAGGCGGAACGTGATCCGCGCGAGGGCGATGAGAGCTACGAGCAGGCCCGACGCCTGATGCAGGCCGTCGACGCCATCTTGCGTGATACCGCCGACAACCGCGCCGAGGCCGGCAAGCTGCCTAAGCGCGAGGACTTCCTCGTGCCGCCGATCTGGACGGAGACGCGCGAGGATCGCGAGGCCAAGATCCGCAACCTGCTCGACGCCGCGCTTGGCATCGTCACCGACGTGCCGGTGGTCGAGGTGCAGAAGAAGGTCGAGGGTCTGCGCGGCAACATCCGCGACCTCGAAGACCAGATCGTCAAGCTGAAGGAAAAGCAGCTCACCGCGCCGAAAGACGCGATGCTGCCCGGCGTGCTCACCGACACCGTGGCGAGCCTCGCCGACAACATCAAGGACGCCGAGGCACGCATCGTCGGCAACCGCGACGAGATCGGCAAGGCGAAGGGCGAGATCCTCGAGGCCTTGCAGAGATCAGGCGTCACGCTCGGCACCGAGCAGGTCGACCTGCTGCTCGACAGTGTTCTGTCGGGCGACCTCGTGCGGCTCGTCGCCGTGTTCAATGCGGCCAAAGTGATCGACCAGCAGTTGTCGAAGCTCATGGCGGCATCCGGCGACAACATGAACGCGACGCGCAAGTACTTCGCCATGCATGCCGCGCTGTTCGCGATGCTGGTGCAGGCCCAGGACGCCACCATCCAGAAGATCGACACGCAGTATCTGCCCAAGCTCGATGCCATCCTGAAAGACATCGAGGCCGCGCGCGCCAAGACGCGCCAGCTGATGAAGGCGGAGAACCGTCCGGACCAGCGCCGGGCGCTGGAATCCAACCTCGAAAGCCAGCGCATCGCCGAGGAAGCTGCCAGGGGTTATCGCAAGTATCTCAACCAGCAGCGCGAGCAGATCGCACGGGCACGTGCCCGCGCGGTTCACGACCTGCGCATCGCCGACAACACCTTCGAGACGGTTGAGGCAAGCTTCCAGTTGCGCAACCTGATGCGTGACAGCGCGGCCTCGTTCGAGGCGATCCAGAAGCTTGAGGCCCCGACCTTCGACCAGATCTTCAAGAACGAGGAGCTGCGTCGCGAGTTCGAGAACCTGACCCGCAAGCTCGATGCCCCGACGAGCTGAGTAAGCGCGTTCTTTGGCCCGTCATCTCGGCAAACACCGCGGTAACGGAGACGCGAGGGCGGTGTTGGACAATCGTGCCCTACTTCCATTCCCACGCTATATCGATGTCACGGACGGAGGCGGCCTCGGCATTGAGGCCGGGGCTGTCGGGAGCGAGAACCTTGCCCGAAGCATCGTGGTATTCATGCGTGCCGGTTATGAGGAGCGTCTTGTTGCCGATCGGGCACTCGTAAGGCGAGGCGCGACCACCGCCCAGGTTCGTCCAGTGGCGACCAAACCGCGTGGCACCGCATACGACATCAGCAGGTGTGGTGTTGGCCGCACGGACAGCGGCCTCCAGTTCATCGAGCAGCGCGGGCGGGGCATCGAAGTTCGTCATCGCATCGGCAAGCGAGATCGTGCCGCCGGCAGCAACGGGTAGTGCGGCAGAGACGGCGAATGTGACGATACTGGCTGCTCTCAGTGCGAAGAAGCGCATGTTGGACCTCAGGACGCCTGCTGAATTTTCTTCAATGTGCCGAAGCCACGCGTGATTGCAAGCCGGATCGCCAGCCCACAACGACACGCGGTGTGCTCATCGTCGCTTGGCGGGAGATCGGTACGGGCCGTCACAGCAGCCAGATCGCCGCCAGTCCAAGGAATGCAAAAAAGCCAACGACATCGGTCACAGTGGTCACAAAGACGCCCGATGCTGGTGCCGGATCGAGGTCGAGGTGGTCCATCACCAGCGGGATCAGGATGCCAGCCAACGCCGCCGCGATCAGGTTGATGACCATCGCAGCGGCAATCACCACGCCAAGCTTGCCGGAGCCAAACCAAACGAACGCCACTGCCGCCATGATCAGCGAAAGAATAAGGCCGTTGACGATGCCGACCAGGAACTCGCGACCTATGACGCGCGGCGCATTGACGGGGCCGAGCTTGTTGGTGGCCAGCGCTCGCACCGTGACGGTCATGGTCTGGGTCCCGGCATTACCGCCCATCGAGGCGACGATCGGCATCAGCACGGCGAGCGAAACCATCTGCTCGATGGTTGCATCGAACATCTGAATGACGGTCGAGGCGAGGATCGCGGTGGCGAGATTGACGATCAGCCAGGGTACGCGTGAGCGCGCTGTCCAGTAGACGGTATCGCCCAAGGTCTCGTCACCGACACCGGCCAGCGCCTTCATGTCCTCTTCGGCCTCGTCCTGAATGACGTCGACGACGTCGTCGACGGTGACGACACCGACGAGGCGCTGGTTCTCGTCGACGACGGGCGCCGACATGAGGTCGTGACGGCGGAACTGGTGCGCCACCTCCTCCTGGTCCTCGGTGGCGAGAACGAGATGGCGATCCTCGTTCATGATCCGATCGATGCGAACCTCGCGCTTGGTGCGCAGGAGCCGAGACAGCTCGATCGCGCCCAGCACCCGGTAGCTCGGATCGACGACGAAGATCTCGGAGAAGGTGTCGGGCAAATCCTCGGTGTCGCGCATGTAGTCGATCACCTGGCCGACGGTCCAGAACGGAGCAACGGCGACGAAGTCCGCCTGCATGAGGCGGCCGGCGGTCTCCTCGGGGTAGTCCAGGTTGCGTTCGAGGGCGGCGCGCTCGGACGTCGGCAGCTGCGCCAGGATCTCCTGCTTGTCGGCTTCCTCCAGATTCTCCAGGAGGTAGGCGGCGTCGTCGGTATCGAGTTCCTTAACGGCCTCGGCAAGCAGAGCATTGGGCAGCGCTTCCGAAAGCTGGTCGCGGACCGTCTCGTCGAGTTCGGAAAACACCTCGAAGTCGAACTTCGGCCCCAGCGTCTCGATCAGCGAGACCCGGTCGTCGGCGCTGAGAAGCTCGATCAAATCGGCGAGATCGGGTGTGTTCAGGTCGGACACCAACTCCAGCACACGGGTACGCTCGCCGGCCGCAATGGCTGCGGCAACTTCGCGTACCATTGCCACGCGTGCGCCTTCCGAGTCGGCGCCAGCCTCGGTGTCCATCTGCTCAGACATTGCAGAGCCCCGTCGCTAGAGCCGGAAAATCGGTTCCGTTTGCCATTTCCGGACCATGAACTTGATGAAGTGTCGGCCTCTTAGCACATTCGGGCGACGTATCGCACGGTGCGACCTCTTTGCAACAGGATTGCGCAGTCCCATCATTGATGCCGCAAAGGGCTACGAGAAATGCTATTTGTTGGTCATGTCGCGCGCGGCCACAACCGATGGCTGCCGATTGTTTGCGCGTTGTGCAAGCGACAGCAAAAATCACTTCGTATTGGAAGCATCATGACGCCAGCTCGCATTGCAGCTCCATTCCTAACAGCCCTTCTCGCGCTTGGCGGCGCGCTCGCCAGCGACCGTGCACTTGCCGCCTGCGACGACAAGACGGCTCTCGGGGTGGAGCGCATCGTCGAGATCGACAGCAAGGACGGCCCGCGGCTCGGTCACGTCCAGTACAAGGAGATCGATTTCCTGGAGCCCGGCGAGGTCGTGCTGACGTTCGATGACGGCCCCTCGCCGCAGACGACGCCGCCGGTTCTG
>JACKJI010000024.1 GCA_020638035.1 Hyphomicrobiaceae bacterium | reverse complement strand
CGGGAAAAGGAGATCGGCTTCGTCGTCATTGGCCCGGAAGCACCGCTGGTGGCAGGGCTGGCCGACGATCTCGCAGCGTCGGGGATCAAGCACTTCGGCCCATCGCGCGCAGCGGCACAACTCGAAGGCTCGAAGGGCTTCACAAAGGATCTGTGCGCGCAGTTCGATATCCCGACCGGCGCCTACGGACGGTTCAAGGATGCCGCAACGGCCAGGGCCTACCTTGCGGACAAGTCACTGCCGATCGTCGTCAAGGCCGACGGGCTCGCGGCGGGCAAGGGCGTCGTCATCGCCACGACGACGAGCGAAGCGGAAACGGCAATCGATGCGTGTTTTTCCGGCGCCTTCGGTGACGCCGGCGCGGAGGTCATCATCGAGGAATTCCTCGACGGCGAGGAAGCGAGCTTTTTCGCCCTTTGCGATGGCACGCATGCGATCGCGTTCGGCGCAGCACAGGACCACAAGCGCGTTGGTGACGGCGATACAGGTCCCAATACCGGCGGCATGGGCGCCTATACGCCAGCTCCCGTCATGACCGACGAGATGATCCGGCGCACCATGGACGAGATCATCAAGCCTACGCTCGCCGGCATGGCGAAACGCGGCATGCCGTTCAAGGGCGTTCTGTTCGCAGGCCTCATGATCACGACGAAGGGGCCGCAGCTCATCGAATACAATGTGCGTTTTGGCGATCCGGAATGCCAGGTTCTCATGATGCGTTTGAAGTCCGACGTGCTGCCCGCATTGCTCGCAACTGCTGAGGGCACGCTCGACGAGATCGCGCTCGACTGGAACGACGGCCCGGTGCTCACCGTCGTCATGGCGGCGAACGGCTATCCCGGCACGCCGAAGAAGGGCACGGAAATCTGCCGTCTCGACGAGGCCGCAGCCCTGCCGGACGTGGAAGTGTTCCACGCCGGCACGATCGCGGATGGGACGCGTATTCTCGCCAACGGCGGTCGAGTGCTGAACGTCACCGCGCGCGGAGCCTCCGTCGGTGAAGCCCGGGCACGCGCCTATGCCGCCGTCGATACGATCGACTGGCCCGGAGGCTTCTGCCGCCGTGACATCGGATGGCGGGCAATCGCGCGCGAGAAAGCATAAGGACCGCCAAGCACAACGAAACCGGGGCGACCAACTCCGGCTCGGAGGCAAGGCGCGGCTCAGCTTCGCATGATACGTTTACTTCCAGTTGCAGCACTGCCCCTTACAACAATGAGCCGCACCCACCATATCTGCAATTGAACATCATTCATTCGTGGATCTGCACGATGGCAAGCCCGAAGAAGCCCGGCAATGATAGGCAGCCGCTAGCCAGGCGCCCCCGCATCGGCCTGGCCCTGGGCGGCGGTGGCGCGCGTGGCCTCGCCCACATCCCAGCGCTCGAAGCTTTCGACGAACTGGGGCTCAAGCCCGACGTCATCGCAGGCACGTCGATCGGTGCCATCATGGGTGCGGCCTATGCCTCCGGCCTGTCGGGACGCGAGATCCGCGCGCACACGACCGAGGTGCTGACGCAGCGTCTCGGCCTCGTGCGCGAACTCTTCAATGCACGCTCTCAGGCGGTGACCAAGGTTCTCGGCTTCTTCAACGCGCGCTCCGCCCTGCTCGATCCGCATGCGCTGCTCGACATCGTCATGCCGGCACGGACCGCGCGCGATTTCGCCGATCTGAAAATACCTCTGAAGATTGTTGCCACCGGTTTCTACGAGCAGGATGCTGTCGTGTTCACATCGGGACCGCTGAAACGCGCGGTGGCGGCGAGTATGGCGCTGCCGGTCGTGTTCGAGCCGATCGTGATTGACGGCGTTGCCATGATCGACGGTGGGCTGGCCAACCCCCTCCCCTTCGATCTCATCGCGCCGGAAGCCGATATCATCGTTGCCGTCGACGTGACCGGCGCACCGACGCCTTCGCCCGAACGCAATCATCCGTCCGCTTTCGAGGTGCTGTTCTCAAGCCCCTTCATCTTCGAGCGCACGATCGTCCACGAAAAGCTGAAGTCGAGCCGACCAGACATCCTGATCGAGGGCGGAACGAGCCACTTCCAGACGCTCGATTTCCTGAAGGTCGGCGAGATCCTGGCCGCTGCCGAGCCGGTGAAGGAAAAGCTCAAGGCGCAACTTTCCCGCATCCTGTCGTGCGACACCCTGCCGGTGATCGAGCAGGCACCGCTCCCCGAAGCGTTGCCGCCTCCAGCAGCGACCAAGAAGCGGCGGTTGCCCAAGCCGCGCCTCGGCAAAAGACGTGGCAAGGACGCCGAAGCAAAAACCTAGGGACCGGACCCTAGAGCATATTGAGCTGAAGTACTTGGCGGTTCAGCCGCGGCGCTCTTCGAAGAAGCCCTTCAGCAGCTCGGCCGCGTCGCGTTCGCCGAGCCCGTCGTAGACCTCGGGTACGTGATGGCAGGTCTGCTGGTTGTAGATGCGCGGACCATGCACGACCCCGCCGCCCTTGGGATCGGCGGCGCCGAAATAGAGCCGGCGGATGCGGGCGAAGGAGATCGCCGCCGCACACATCGGGCAGGGCTCCAGCGTCACGTAGAGGTCGCAGCCGCTGAGTCGCTCCGAGCCGAGCGCCGCCGCAGCAGCACGGATCACCAGCATCTCGGCATGGGCGGTGGGATCATTGAGTTCACGGGTGCGGTTGCCCGCCGCTGCCAGGAGACGGCCATCCGGGCCGACAATGACGGCACCGACCGGCACTTCGCCACGTGCCGCCGCCGCCCGGGCCTCCGCAAGCGCACGGCCCATATGGTCGTTTCCAGCGGCGAGTGTCATAAGGGGGCCCGATCATCGAAGGCGTGAGACGACATGCGCAGACCAAACCCTCATACCAAGACCGGACGCCGCCCGCCGCGCGATAAGACCCCGCGCGAAGACCGGGCTGGCGGACCCGACAAGCCTGCGCGATCCACCAGACCGGCGCAACACGGGCAACCGAAGCGAAAGCCTGCCGGCGGTGCATCGGCAGACCGCGAGGGGACCGGCACTGCGCGCAAGACAGGTAGCGCCAAACGCCATGGCGGGAAAGAGCCTGGATCTACCGACCGCAGCAACCCGGCAACCGACAAATCCCGCCGCACCGCGGCGGCAAGTCCGCAAAAGCCATCACGCAAATCCCCGGCCGGACTACCGCACGCCAAGCCCAGGCGCGGACCGCGCACGCCGCACGCGTTACACAGTGACGACAGCACCGCGGTGGGAGCGCCCGGCGCGCCGATGCGGATCGCCAAGGCGATGGCACGGGCGGGATTGTGTTCGCGACGCGAGGCGGAGCGGTGGATCAACGACGGCCGCGTCGTGGTCAATGGCCGCCGGCTCACGACCCCCGCGTGCGAAGTGGGCCCCACCGACAAGGTGCTGGTGGACGGCAAGCCGCTACCCGCCGCCGAACCACCACAACTCTGGCGCTATCACAAACCGCGCGGACTGGTGACGACGCACGCCGATCCGGAAGGCCGGCCGACAGTCTTCGAAAACCTTCCCAGCACGCTGCCGCGCGTGATCTCGATCGGTCGGCTCGACTTCAACACCGAGGGGCTGTTGCTGCTCACCAACGACGGCGCGCTGGCGCGACATCTCGAGCTGCCGGCCACCGGATGGTTGAGGCGCTATCGCGTGCGGGCGCACGGCCGCGTCACTCAGGCCGATCTCGACAAGCTGAAGAACGGCGTCGAGATTGATCGCGTGCGTTATGGACCGGTGGAGGCGACGCTCGATAGTCTGCAGGGCGGCAACATCTGGCTGACGCTGGCGCTGCGCGAAGGAAAGAACCGCGAGGTTCGGCGCATCCTGGAGCATCTGGGCCTGCAGGTGAACCGGCTGATCCGTGTCTCGTATGGGCCGTTTCAACTGCTTGACCTGAAACCCGGCGAGACCGAGCCCGTCAAACGACGCGTGCTGGCCGACCAGCTCGGCACGGCAATGGCCGCTGAGTTGGGGCTCGACCGGCCAGACCTCGTCGATGCACGCAGTGGACGGCCGGCAAAAAAGAACCTGCACGCGAAGAAGACCCCGACCGACAGGACGGATGTGTGATGCGCATCGTCGGTGGGACGCTGAGAGGGCGCACGCTCGCCAGCCCAGAACACCAGGGCGTGCGACCGACGTCCGATCGCGTGCGCGAAGCGGTGTTCAACATCCTGGCGCATGCGAGCGACTATCCCCCGCTCGACGGCGCACGGGTGATCGATCTCTTCGCCGGCACCGGCGCGCTCGGCATCGAGGCGATCTCGCGCGGCGCGCGCAACTGTCTGTTTGTGGAGACCGATGCGCAATCGCGCGCCCTCATCCGCCGCAACATCGAGACATTCGGACTGACGGGTGTGACACGACTGTTCCGCCGCGATGCCACCGACCTCGGCGATGCGGGAACGATGGACGCCTTCGATATCGCATTCCTCGATCCCCCGTATGGCAAGGGATTGGGCGAACGCGCTCTTGCCGCGCTTGCAAACGGCGGCTGGCTCGTTCCCGGCGCGCTTGCCGTGTTGGAGGAACGGGCCGGCACCGGGCTGACGCTGCCCGCCGGCTACGAGGACATGGACCGGCGCACCTGGGGCGATACGGACGTGCATTTCCTGCTTTGGCGCGGCAGCACGCAAGCGGGGAACGCGTGACGAGACAGGGGCGCAATGCCGCGCGAGGTTCCGCGGGTGATGGCGCGGCAGTGGGCTGGATCGAGGCGGCGGCATTCGTCATCGCCGTTTCCATGCTCAACGTGCTCTACGCTTATGCCGTGGCGAAAGGCGCCAACGTCATAGTCTTCGTGCTTTACGCGCTGATCGGCGCGTCGGTGGCGATGCTGGCGACAAGCGGTCTGGGCAGCGATGCCCTTGCCGTCGTCACCACGCGTCAGAGCTGGATCTACGGCGCGGCAAGCGTCGGCCTCGAAGCGGTTTACTTCCTGCTCGTCGGTCTCATCTCACCGGCCGAGGCTTCTTTGACGGCGCGCCTCTCGGTGCCAGCCTCGCTCTTCATCGGCTGGTGGCTGTTCAAGGCACGCATCCTGCCGAGGCAGATGGCTGGCGGAGCCATCGTCATCGCCGCAGTCGTACCGGTTCTGGCCTGGGTGCCGTCAGAGCGGCGCACGACAGCCGTCGTGCTCGGCGTGCTGTGTGCATTGGCGGTGGCGATCAAGACGTTCGCCAGCGAGTTCCACCCCTGGAACCGGCGCGCAGAGAGCTTGCGTGAAAAGGTGCGCGTGACCGGCCTCGTCGTGCTGGCGACAACGACACTCACCCTCATAGCGACGGGCGTCGCAATGCTTATGGTCGCAGCGGGCGTCGACAGCCTCATCGCTCTGGCACCGCCCGCGCACGCCTTTGCGCACGGCCCGACCATTGTGCTGGCGCTGGTCTTCGGAACGGCGATCCTGACGGCGATGACGTTCCTGCAGTTCTCTTCGGTCGTGAAAATCGGCACGGCAAACTTTCTTGCCATGAGCGCGTTCGCCCCCCTCACCGCCTACGCGCTGCAGACGCTGGCAGCCTCGGCCGGGCTCATCATGGTGCCCGCCTTCGACGTGGCAATGCTGGGGCCGATCGCACTCGGCATCTTCGGCGTGTTGCTGATCGTCCGGTCTGGTAATGGGCGGCACTGAAACCCAGCACTCAACGGCGGCCGAACAGACGCTCGATGTCGGAGAGCTTCAGCTCGACGTAGGTCGGTCGACCGTGATTGCACTGCCCCGAATAGGGCGTCCCTTCCATCTCGCGCAGGAGCGCATTCATCTCCTCGGCCGTGAGACGTCGGCCCGCGCGCACGCTACCGTGGCAGGCCATGCGCGAGGCAACCGCCTCCAGCCGCTCTTTCAGCGCGAAACTCTGTCCTTCCGACAAGATCTCGGCGGCAAGATCCCTGACCAAGCCAGCGACATCACCATTGCCGATCAGCGCCGGCACCTCGCGCACCGCCACGGCTCCCTCGCCGAACGGCTCCAGAACGAGACCGAGTTCCGCCAATTCCTCCGCACGCTCGCCGAGCGCATCCACCTCCTCCGCACCGAGGTTGACGATGACCGGGATGAGAAGGCCCTGCCGCACGACACCACCGCTAGCAAGTGCCGCCTTCAAGCGCTCGTAGACGAGACGCTCATGCGCCGCATGCTGGTCGACGATGACGACGGAGTGCCGCGTCTGCGCGACGATGTAGGTCTCGTGCAGTTGCGCACGCGCCGCCCCCAGCGGACGATCGAGGACATCGTCGGCGAAAGGCGCGGCATCCGCCGCCGTGTCGGCGCTCGGCTGGTCGATGGCCGCGAACGGCGCCTGCATCGCCTCCGCGAAACCCGCCTGATGGCGTGATGGCCGATGCGGCACAAAGGATCTCGGCGCCCCCGCCCAACCTGTCGTTGACGTGGCAAAATCGGCGGATCGAGGCGCACCGGTAGTGTAAGGCGTCGCCGCACCCGCAACCGCATCACCACCTGCCGCGAGCGAGGCGACGAGTGCGTCTATGGTCGCCGCACCGCCTTGAGCCGAGGCACGGTGGCCGGCCTCCTCCAGCGCATGGCGAATACCGCCGATGATGAGTGAGCGCACCGCTGCGGCATCGCGGAAGCGCACCTCCGCCTTGGTCGGATGCACATTGACGTCGACCGCGCGCGGATCGAGCGTGACGAACAGGGCCAGCAATGGAAAACGCCCCTTGGGGATCAGATCACCATAGGCCGCGCGCACCGCGCCGACGAGCAGCCGGTCCTTCACCGGTCGGCCGTTGACGAACAGATACTGCTGCGACTGGTCGCCGCGATGCAGCGTCGGCAGACCCGCAAACCCTTGGAGGCGTACACCGTCGCGCTCGCCTGCGATCGCCAGCGCGTCGTCCATGAAGTCCCGCCCCATGATGCGGCCGAGCCGCGCCAGCAGGCCATCCGGCGTGGTGTCTGTCGCAGGCAGTTTGAGGCTCGCACGCTCGCCCGTGGTCATGGTGAAGGCAATTTCGGGATTGGCCATGGCGATGCGGCGCACCGCTTCAAGTGCCGCCATATTCTCCGCGCGCTCGGACTTAAGGAACTTCAACCGCGCCGGCGTCGCCGAGAAAAGATCGCGCACCTCCACCCGCGTGCCGGCATTGGCTGCCGCCGGCCCCACCGCGCTCTTACGGCCGCGATCGACGACGATGGCAAAGGCATCAGCCGAGCCGCGCGGACGCGAAGCGATCTCAAGCCGTGCGATCGAACCGATCGACGGCAGCGCCTCGCCACGGAACCCGAGCCAGCGGATGTCGAACAGATCCTCCTCCGACAGCTTCGATGTCGCATGCCGTTCGACAGCAAGAGCGAGATCGGCCGGGGCCATGCCGGCGCCGTCGTCGGTGATGCGGATGAGCGACAAGCCGCCACCTGCCATCACGATCTCGATATCGTGTGCACCCGCGTCGATGGCGTTCTCGACAAGCTCTTTGACGACACTCGCCGGCCGCTCGATCACCTCGCCGGCAGCGATGCGATTGACGGTCTGTGGCGACAATTGACGGATGGGCATGGGCGCATCCTCGAGCTCGGTTCAGTCGTTCTCGTCAGACAGATACGCACATCCCGACGTATCTGCACGCAAGCGGACCGCAAACGCAGCTCAGCCCTGCAAACGCACCACGCCGCAACACGGCCGGCAACATCAATCAGCTCGGCGCGCCCAGGCGTTTGCGCGTCAACACCTTCGCCAGTTCCACGGCGGGCTGATCGAAGGGATCGATACCCATCATGCGGCCGGTAAGGATAGTCTCGATCATCAGGTGCATCATGAGTGCGCCGATGGATCGCTCGTTCAGCGTATCGATGTCGATGGTACGGACCGGGCGGCGAGCCTCGGCAAGTGCCTCAGCGATTGCCTCGGCCTGCGCGGTCACGACATCGCCGACGTGCCGTCCCGCCATGAATGGCACCCCGGCCTTCGCTGCCAGCTTCGCATCGAGCTTCGGGCCCGTGCCGGCGGCGCCAACACGGATGATGCTGATGTAGTGCTCGCGCGGACCGTCCATGAAGAGCTGCAACTGGCTGTGCTGATCGAGCGGACCCAGACACGCGATGGCGCTGGTGCCGTCCCCGTTCTTGCCGAGACTCTCGGACCACAACTGCACGAACCAGTGCGCAAACCGGCCAAGCCGGTCGGCATAAGGCATCATGACGACGTTGCGGATGCCCTTCTCGCGGGCGAGCGCCATCGCCGCCGCAGCAGCACGGGCGGGCGCGAAGTCACGCGGGTCCTTCGCCGCCATCATGTCCATCACGACTTCGCGCGCGCCGGCTCGGATCGCACGTGCATCAAGTCCGCGCGCCATCGCCGGGATCAAGCCAACGTTGGTGAAGCAGGAGAACCGACCGCCGATACCAGTGTGATGCTCAAGAATGGGAATGGACAGGCTCTCGAACAGATCGCGCAGGCCGTTGCTGCGACCCTTCCTTGCGGGCTCGGTAATGCCGAGGAACAGCTCGGGGATGCGTTCGGCGAGGCCCGACTTGCGGACCGCATCGATCGCCGCGATCGCCTGCGCCAGCGTCTCAGCCGTGCCGCCAGACTTCGAGGTGACGACGAAACGTGTGCGAGCAAGATCGAGGTCGGCGAGCGCGCCGGTCAGCGTAGCCCCGTCGAGATTATCGAGAAAGCGTGTGCGCGGCCGCTGGCGCTGATAGGCATCGCCTCCGCCGGGGATGTTCCAGCCCGCCATCTGTGCCAGCGTCTGGCCACCCAGCGCCGAGCCACCCGTGCCGAGAAAGATGATGAGACGGGCGTTCTTTGACAGTCGCGCGAGCGCCGCCTCCGCCTCGTCGATGTCGGCGGCATCCTCAGGGACGGTCAGCAGCGCGAGCCGGCCGCTCTGGTAATTGCTCTTCAGGATCGTCAGCGGATCGACGGCGCGGCGGAGATACTGCCACAAGAGCCGCTCCGACAGCCCGTGACGGCCGATCGCCGCCGCCATCACGCCGTCGAGCGACTGGCGGTAGGCGGGCGCGGTTTCGGAGGCCGGAGTTGCGGCGGCGTGCACAGTCCGCGGCGGATCGTTACGCGGCATCGAATCACCTGCTGCAGATCTTTTGATGAGGTCCCTAGCGACTTTAGTGCTCGCTGCCAACACGAGACACCAAACGCTCAACACCCGCGGCGGGCGGCCGCGGGTGTTGAATACAAATCCCGACAAGGAGGGTGCGGATCAGCCGCCACCCTGGACAAAAGAGCGGCCGTCGGCATCCATCTTGGTGGGCTTACCGACGACGGTGACGATCAACTGGCTTGGATCGAGCCAGCGGGCAGCAACCCGTTTGATGTCATCCAGCGTGACCGCTTCGATCAGGGCGTTGCGATTCTCCACATAGTCCGGTCCGAAGTCCTCCAGCTGCAGGCCGAGCAACTGGCTGGCGATCTTGCCCGAGGTGTCGAAACGCAAGGCATAAGAGCCGACCAGATATCGCTTCGCATTCTCCAGCTCGGTCGCAGTCGGACCAGTGCCCGCCATGCGTTTCAGGACATCGCGGATCACACCGAGCGATTCGCCGATCGATTCGTTCTTGGTGGCGACCGAGCCAAGCATCACCGCGGCATGGTCCTCGGGCATCAGGTAGGAGTAGACCGAGTAGGCAAGGCCGCGCTTCTCGCGCACCTCCTCCATCAGCTGCGAGGCAAAGCCGCCGCCGCCGAGAATATGGTTCAGCACGAAAGCCGCCATGAAATCGGGGTCCTTGCGCTTGACCGAAGGCAGGCCGAACACGGCAACTGACTGCGGAACCGACATCTCGACGATCTTCTCCACGCCGCCTTTGACGGGCGCGGTCTCTGCAATCGCCTTCAGCTCGGGCTTTGCGGGAAGGTCGCCGAAGATCTCATCGAGCAATTTCCCGAGGCTCTCGGCATCGATGTCGCCGACGACGGCAACTTCGAGGTTCTCGCGGGCAAATGTGCGCTTGCGGTAGGCCTCCAGATCAGCGCCAGTGATGGCGTTGATGGTCTCCGCCGTTCCCGAGGCCGACCGGCCATAGGGGTGGCCCGGGAACGCACTCTCGAACCAGGACTTGGCGGCAACCTTGTCGGGATCACGCTCGGAATAAACGAGGTTCGACAGCAGCTGCTTCCTGATGCGCTCGACCGCGTCGGCATCAAAGCGCGGCTTGTTGATCGCCAGGCGCAGCAGCGCAACGGATTCGGCAAGGTTCTCGGTCAACGATTCGAAGTTGCCGGAGAACGCATCGCGCGAGTCGGAGTAGCTCATGCGCATGGCAAGCTCTTCCTGCCGCTCCTGAAACTGACTGGAGGTCAGATCGCCGGCGCCCTCGTCGAGCATTGCGGACATGAAGTTTGCTAGGCCCGATTTGTCGTCCGGGTCCTGTGCGCTGCCACCGCGAAACGCAAATCGCATGGCGACGAGGGGCACCGAGTGCTCCTCCACCAGCCACGCCTCGATGCCGCCTGGGCTCTTTATCGTTTGGATCTTCATGGCACTCGCTGGTCGTGAGAATGCAAGGCCGAGGGCGAGTGCCAGGACGAAAATGGAGACCGCGATATCCAGGCGCGCGATGCCGCGCGCCAATCGCTGGGTCCGCGACGGGACCATTCGAACGAGGAGCATCTCTTCACCTTCGATTGGCTCACACTTGAGGGCTTCAACACCGCCGGGGCTCCGCTGCCGATGCTCTGATCTCAAGCATCACCATCGTCTCCCGGCCAAACTTGCAGCGTGCGCCCGAGCGCCGACCGCAATGAGACGCCGGCTGCTGGACTTGGCATTCGCCCGCACGCACGAGTGGCCTCACGACCTAGACCCGGCCGGCGCTGGCATCGCCTTGGCGCCATCCTTCTCCTTGGGCAACAGCGTACCCGTGACGGACGCTCGCGGGTCCAGGTACTTCGCCGCGACGCGCTTGACGTCGTCGGATGTCACTTTCCGGATGCGATCGGGCCAGGCCTCCATGTCTTCGATAGTGAGGCCGGTCGCCAGCCCCCAGCCATAGCGGCGGGCAAGCGTCGCCTGGCTGTCGCTCTCGTAGACGTAGTCGGCAATGTAGGCGGACTTCGCACGCTTCAACTCCGCCTCGCTGACGCCGTTCGCGACGATATCGGCGATCAGTCCGTCAAGCAGCGCTTCAACCCGGGGAAGCTCGGCCTTGTCCTGCACGACGGCATACAAACTGACCTTGCCGCTATCGAGACCATTGCTGTCGTAGTAACCGTTGGCCGAAGACGCGATGTGTTCCTCGACGACTGCCTTCTTGTAGAAGCGGCTCGTCGCTCCATCAGCCAGTAGCTTGACGAGAACATCGAGCGCTTCGGCATCACCCTTTTCCGCCGTGCGGTAGCTCGGCACGAGATAGCTGCGATGCAGAGACGGCTGACCCGCGCGGGCATCCTCCAGCGTCAGCCGACGCGGTGCACGGGCGGGCGGCTCGTCGGGACGGAAACGATTGTTGGCGATCCCTTCGACCGGCTTGATCGAACCGTAGAACTTCTCCGCCAGTCCCTTCACCTCGTCGGCCTCGACATCACCGGCAACGACCAGGATCGCGTTGTTGGGCGCGTAATAGTGCTTGTAGAAGGTCAGAGCATCTTCGCGCGAAAGCGTCTTCATCTCATGCTCCCAGCCGATCACTGGAATGCGATAGGGATGGTTGAGATAGAGCACGGCCTCCATCTGCTCACCGAACAGAGCGGAGGGATTGTTCTCGATCCGCGAGCGGCGCTCCTCGAGAATGACGTCGCGCTCGGTCAGCACCTCCTTGTCGGTGAGGCGTAGGTTGGTCATGCGGTCCGCTTCCAGCTCCATGACCCGCGGAAGCTGCTCCTTGGCAACGCGCTGGAAATAGGCTGTTGCGTCTTGCGTCGTGAAGGCGTTGTCCTGCCCGCCCAACCGCGAGATGATCTTGGAGAACTCGCCGGAGGGGATCTTGTCGGTCGACTTGAACATCAGGTGCTCAAGGAAGTGAGCAATGCCCGACTTGCCACGCGGCTCGTCGGCAGATCCGACGCGGTAGTACACCATGTGCGTGACGACCGGCGCGCGATGGTCGGGGATGACCAGCACCTCCATGCCGTTGTCGAGCTTGAAATGGGAGAGCTTGGACTTGCCGGCGGCGGCGGCGGATGTCTGCGGAGCGAGTGCGAGTGTCATAAGTGCAATCACCAAGGTCGAGAAGCGGCTCAGGCCGGTGTGCTGCATATCGTCTTTCCTCTTTCGTCTCCGGGTCAGCAACCACTCCCGCGGCTTGCCGGCGGATGGATCGGCTCCGCGCGCAGGCCGGAAAGGAAGCGGCAGCTCACCAGCAGGTGCGAGGTGACCCCGTGCGAGGGTGGACGACCCGAAGCACATGCCGGCCCGGAAAGATGACCGGATACGCAAGGAAGGCATCGCGGTTGGATCAGATGTCGGGGCTCGTGCCGCCGATGTCAAATGACAACGCGTTCATGTGCCGATCAGGCTCATTGATCCCGACAGATCGCCTATTTGCGCGCACAACCTTTGCGCACCGCAGATGTCGCATGATCTTCGTATGAGGTCTGGAATGATCGCGAAGGAATGAGGACTGCTATTTGTCCTTGTCCTTTTCCTCGTCCTCGTCGCCACCCGTCCAATTCTTCATAGCCGACAGGAACGTGGCGCGGCAGGGCCCGGCGGGGCCGACAACACTGTCGACGGACTGGTCACCACGGGCCTTGGGCTGCTCGTAGTTAACCTTGCAGAATTCCGCCTGACGGCGTGCCAGCTCGGCCTTGTCGACCTCTTTGGCTCGGTCGGGATCGTTGATGAAGGCGATATCGGCCTCGGTCTGCACGCTACTGCCCGAACCGGGCTCAGGCAGGGACGCGGTATCCGGAGGGATCACCAGTCCATTGCGGGCAGCGACCTTGGGATCGGCGGATTTCGACTTTTGAGCGCCGGAGACGCCCAGCGCGTCGAAGATCTTACCGTTCAGCTCGACCTCGTCTGCGCCGCAGCCGCCGAGGGCAAGGCCCGCGGCCAAAACGGCGGCCAACGTCATCGACTTGGAGCGGCTGAAGAGAACCGGCATGTCTGGCACCCCCGGCATCGTCCACCCCCCGGCGGACGGCACGTCTGATTAAGGACGAGGCGTTAATCCCGATTTGCGGCGGCATTGCGACTCGTGCTGATCGAGTCATACAGGAGGCCGATCACCCCGGCAACGATGGCCACATCTGCGATGTTGAAGACGTACCAGTAATACCCAAAAGCGTGCAAAGAGAAGAAATCGGCCACGCCGCCGAGCGTGATTCGGTCGATGGCATTGCCGATGGCGCCACCGATGATGAGCCCCAGGCTTGCCGCCATGAGGCGGGACGTCCCCATCCGGGCAAGCCACACCCACAACCCGACCGAGACCAGCACCGAGAACACGGCCAGGAAATACTGACCGGTCTGACTGTCGAGACTGAGCAGGGAGTAGCTGACCCCCTTGTTCAGCACAAAGACCCAGTCCATGAACGGAGCGACGTAGACCCGCTCGCCATGGCGGATCTGGTGGCCGAGGATCATCCACCACTTGTGGGCCTGATCGGCGATGATGGTGGCGACGGCGACCCGCAGCGCAAGACGCGACCACTGCCCCCACAGCCACCCCGCTCCCGGTCCGCCGTCAGTGCTTTCCGACATCGGACCTCAACCCACCGTGTTTGCAGCCAGCGAGTCGATCTCGCGCATGGCGGCGGCATCGCGGGCTGACAGCTCGGGATAGTCCGGGTCGGACCCGACGTCCGTGGTAATGCGCCACGAACGCGCGCACTTCTTGCCTTCCGCGCGACGGGGAACGACCGCAACACCCGACACTTCGGGCAGCGTGAACGCACCATCGGCCGGCGCATGGCTGACAATGGCGATATCGGAGGTGATGGCGATCTCGGCGAGATCCACCCCCTCCACAGCCGCGGCAAGTGCTCTGTCGGTGATGTGGACGATCGGTGCGGCCTCAAGCGACGAACCGATGCGCTTTTGCGCGCGCTCGATCTCCAGCGCTCCCGTCACCACGCGGCGCACCCTCTTCACCTTCTCCCAGCGCGCCGCCACCTCTTCGTTGCGCCACTCGCGCGGGATATGCGGGAACTCGTGCAGATGCACGCTTTCCTCATCGTTGTCGACATGCCGCTCCAGCCACGCTTCCTCGGCAGTGAACGACAGGATCGGCGCCAGCCAAAGACAAGTGGCACGCAGGATCTCGTCGATCACGGTGAGCGCCGCCTTACGGCGCACGCTCGACGGCGCGTCGCAGTAGAGGGCGTCCTTGCGGATGTCGAAGTAGAACGCCGACAGCTCGGTGTTCATGAACTGCGACAGGACCGAAATCACCTTGGCGTAGTCATAGGCCGCATAGGCGGTGCGCACTTCAGGGCCGATCTCTGACAGGCGATGCAGCATCAGCCTTTCCAGCTCGGGCATGTCGTGCAGCTCGACGTAATCTGCCTCCGTGTAATGGCCGAGCGCGCCGAGCATCCAGCGCAAGGTGTTGCGCATCTTGCGATAGGTCTCGGAGAAGTTCTTCAGAATGTCGGGGCCGATGCGCAGATCATCGGAATAATCGGATGCCGCCACCCAAAGGCGCAGGATATCGGCGCCGGACTTCGACATCACATCCTGGGGCGCTGTCACGTTGCCCAGGGACTTCGACATCTTCTGCCCCTTCTCGTCGAGCACGAAGCCGTGCGTCAGAACGACGTCATAGGGCGCGCGGCCGCGTGTGCCGCAGCTTTCCAGCAGCGAGGAATGGAACCAGCCGCGATGCTGGTCGGAACCTTCCAGATACATGACGCGGTCCTTGCCGCCGTCGCCATGCCGCTTGATGTTCGCCAGGCCCGGGAACGCCTCGGGGTCTTCCAGTACGAACGCATGCGTGGAGCCGGAATCGAACCACACGTCGAGCACGTCGCGCACGCGCTCCCATTCGGCCGGATCGGCAACGAGGCCCGCAAGGAATCGCTCTTTCGCCCCGTCCTCGAACCAGACGTCGGCGCCCTTCTCCTGGAACGCCGTCTCGATGCGGGCCATCAGTTCGTCGTTGTGCTTGAAGGTGGGACCGGGGATTACTTCGTCGGTGTGGGTGTTGCGGAAGACGGCGATCGGCACGCCCCAGGCGCGCTGGCGCGAGACCACCCAGTCGGGCCGGTTCTCGATCATGCCGGTAATGCGGTTCTGGCCCACCGCCGGCACCCAGTCGACGCGGCTGATCTCGTCGAGCGCGATCTGGCGCAATGTGCGATTCGTATCCTCTAGTTCAACCTGTGTTGGCCGCCCAAATATCGGCAAGACCGCCTTGGAGCGGGCGTTGATCGGCCCGTCCATGGCGATGAACCACTGCGGCGTGTTGCGGAAGATGACCGGCTTCTTCGACCGCCAGGAGTGCGGATATTGGTGCTTCAGGCGGCCGCGCGCGATGATGTTGCCGGCCTGGCTGAGCGCCTTGATGACGGCGTCGTTGGCGTCGCCCTTGTCGCCGTTCTCCTTCAGGACGCGCTTGCCGGTGAAGCCGGGGGCAGCATCCGTCATGACGCCGTCGGCATCGACGGTGAACGGGATTGTCGTGTCGATCCCACGCTCGCGCAGCATCTTCTGGCTGTTCATCCAGATGATGTAGTCGTCGGAGCCGTGACCCGGCGCGGTATGCACGAAGCCCGTGCCGGTATCGTCGGTGACGTGATCGCCGTCGAGCAGCGGCACATCGAACGAATAGCCCAGCTCACGCAGCGGATGCGCGCAGACCATAGCACGCAGCTCATCTGCGCTTACGTCCTCGCGCCGCTCGTAAGCTTCGACCTTGGCGGCCTTCATCACATCGGCGGCGAGCTTGTCGGCAAGAATGTAACGATCGCCCACCTTCGCCCAGTTGCCCTCCGGCGCGGCCGTCACCTCGTAGAGACCGTACCCGATACGTGAGGAAAACGAGATGGCACGGTTGCCGGGAATGGTCCACGGCGTCGTCGTCCAGATGACGATTGACGCATCGACGAAAGCCGGTTTGAGGCACGCCTGATCGGCGCGGCGGAGCTGCTGAGCATCACCCCAATCGGTGTCCTGGATGACCTTGAACTTCACCCAGATCATGTCGGACTGGTAGTCCTGGTACTCGACTTCCGCCTCCGCCAGGGCCGTCTTCTCGACCACCGACCACATGACGGGCTTCGAGCCGCGATAGAGCTGGCCGGAGCGTGCGAACTTCATGATCTCGCGCGCGATGGTCGCCTCGGCGCGATAAGCCATCGTCGAATAGGGATTGTCCCAGTCGCCGACGACGCCCAGTCGCTTGAACTCCTCGCGCTGCACATCGAGCCACTTCTCGGCGAAGGCGCGGCACTCGGCACGGAAAGCATTGATGCCCGTCGCATCCGAGAAATCCGGCTTCTCGCGGCCCTTGGCGCGGTACTCCTCCTCGATCTTCCATTCGATCGGCAGGCCGTGGCAGTCCCAGCCGGGCACGTAGTTGGAATCGTGCCCCAGCATCTGCTGCGATTTGACGACGAGGTCTTTCAGGATCTTGTTCAGCGCATGCCCGATATGGATGTTGCCGTTGGCATAGGGCGGGCCGTCGTGCAGCACGAACTTCGGCTTGCCCTTGGAGCGCTCGCGAAGCCGGTCATAGAGCCCGATGCGCGCCCACCGCTCCAGCATGCGCGGCTCCATCTGCGGCAGCCCCGCCTTCATCGGAAATTCGGTCTTCGGCAGGTAGAGCGTCTTGCCCCAGTCGCGGCCGCCAGCCTCGCCGGCGACCGGCGCCCCACCTTTCGCTTTGCCCTTCGCCTTGCTGTCGTCGGCCATGGTCCGCCCCGGTCCTCTGAATCTGCCCGGTTCCGCTTGCCGGGGAGTCGGCTGGCCTTCTAGCAATCAGGGCGGCGTCCGGCCAGCCCTGCCTGCGGGGTCCCTGGACATCGGACGGGGTTGGGCAGCCCCTATCGGCCAATTCAGCGCTGGCGGCGAGGGTTGGAATGCGGGCGCTCCACCTCGTGGAAGGCCGCGACGGGGGCGGTCTGGTGAGCCTCGGCGGTGGAGGCCGGGGTCGAGGGCAGTCCCAACGTCATGAAAAAGATGGCGATCTTGATGGCCTGAACGGCTACCGCTGTCGAGCTGAAGATCACCATGACGGCCTCCTGAATGTGAGTGCTTGGCCGTTCGTCGCGGAATGCGGCATTCGGGTTCGAGCCCCCGGGCGGAAAATCAGCGCCGGCAAGCAGAAAATGGGGCGGGGGGGGGGCACGTTCACCGTGGCGTGGAGAGGGCACGCGCCCGCCCTATCGGCCGTACCTCCCTGCCGGTCAGAGGCCGTCCCCACCCTGATTGTGCCGGTTGGAACAGCGCCCCCGCCGCGATCCTGTCAGGCTGCGAGGACGCCTCACCGCGCCAGATCTAGCGCGGCGATCCCCCATCCTTTCAGGAGCCCTCGACCCAGAGATGATGCCCAAACTCCGGAAATTCCTGGCTGCCACGGCATTCGGCGCGTTGGTGTTGGGCGCAGCCGGCACCGGCACCGTCTATGGCCTGATGCAGCGCGATACCCCCATCGCCATCGACACAGCTCAATCGCTGATGCGCACCCTGTCGCAGCGCTGGCGGTTCGCGGATATCGCGCGCGACTTTCAGCCGATGGCCTTGAAGGACCTCGACACCAAGTCGACGCAGGCCGCTCTGTGGTCGTTCCGACCGCTCGGAGGATTGGTCGAAGTGCACGATGCCGCCCTTCAGCACTATGCCCTCGATTTTGATCGCGACGACGGCATCGTGCGCCGCGTGCAGCTCGGTTTCGTCGCCCGGTTCGAGAACGGCGAGGCTCGGATCACGCTCACTCTGGTCACCGCGCGCGGTGTCACCAAGGTGCAACACCTTGGCATTAAACCCCTGCGCATGCCGCAGCAGAACCAGCGTCGCAGCATCGCTTGAGCAGCCGGACCGACCGCCCTAGAGGCCCGTCGTGTCAGACCACGCCACCAGACCAGGTTTTTCGAAAGTACGAGCCCGACGGCTGGCCGCTTGGTGTGTTTGCCCCTCCTTGAAAGCAGATGCTAGGGTGCGGTCGATCGTGCGTCCTCAGTCGTAACGGCGTTACCGGTGTTCCGGCCAAGCATACCGAATGCGGCCATGGAAAGCCGGCAGGCTGCGAGGACTGAACGGCGAAGCGTGACAGTGATCGTAATGTAGAGGTCGAGCGTGATGACGGGCAGCAGTCTTCGCCTCCTGATGGCAGCACTGGTGGCGATGGCATTGGCAGGCGACGCCGGTGCGGTGACACAGGATCGCGCCCAGCCCGACCGCAGCCAATCGAGGACCATGTCCAAGGCAGAGGCGCGCAGGGAGGTGTGGCCGAAGCCGGTCGATGAGTTCCTGGCCGGTGAATACCTCGAACGCGCCGACGTGGTGTTGACACGGCGCGACTGGGATCTGTCGTCCTATCTCATCCGGCTGGCGACGAAATCGCCGTTCTCGCACGCGGCTATGGTGTTCACTGGACCGCAGTTCGAATCGGGCTTCTCCAACACGTTCGTGATCGAGGCCGGCACGGGTGGCGTCGACCTCACCAACATCCGTGACTACATTGCCGACAAGAGCACCTTCATCGCCGTCAAGCGGCTGAAGACGCCCTGGTTCGACGAGATGAAGCAGGCGCGCGTGCGTGGCATCCTGCTCGACAAGATCAAGGCAAGCTACAACTACTGGGCGATCGGACGGATCTTCAAGAACATCTGGTTCGGCGTGCAGCGCCAGGTGCGCGGCAAGGAAAAGACTATCGAATCCTACCGCAAGAACGACTGGCGGCCGCCCAACGACTACATCTGCTCGGGCCTTGTGCAGCTCGGCTTCGTCGAGGCCGTCATCGAGTACGTGAAGGCCGACAAACTACCGATCAGTGCACTCAAGGAGGTCGTCTTCCACGACACCGCGGCGAGCCGCCTGCCCGACGCCGCGGACTGGCAGTTCCTCGACAAGGAGACCCAGAAGCAGTCAGCCGACATCTTCGAGGAGCAGAACATCGTCGAGCTGGAAGCCGTGACGCCGGACGATCTTGCCCGGTCCGACAAACTGGACTGGCTCTATCTGATCCGCGACGGCTACGTCTACAAGGTCTCCTCCTACCAAGATGTCCTGGCGCAAACCCGCTAACGCATGCTGAGTTCACGCACCGCGCGATTGTGCGGGCGTTTGCAAAGCTTCAGCGTCCGGAAGCGGATGTCGCTACCGGACGCTGAACCGAGTTGTGTGACTTACGGCCGCGTGATCTGCGGCCTTGATCAGCCGATCAGTTCTTGGACGAGTTGTCCCGCTTGTCATCGATCCTGCGCAGCCACGCACCCGAGCCCATCTGTGAGGGCTTCGCATTCAGCGGCACGATACTGCCGTGCTGCTCTTGGGCAAATGCCGCATGATACGACTTGGGCACGCTGTAGCATCCCCCAAGGCAGACGATCGCTGCCTCTGCCGGCGCGCTCGATGTCGGCTTAACCTCGCTCACGACCCCGGTCTTTTCTGTGGTCGGCTGCATGTAGACGACCTGCGCCGTCTCTGAGGCGTTGGTACATCCGCCCTCGCAAACCACGACGTCCATGCCAGGCAGTGCAGCGGCAAGCGGATGCTTAACAACAGGCTTCGCCGTGACCTTTGCTGGAGCTGGTGCAGAAGCAGCAGCCGTCGCAACAGCGTCCTTCTCCGGACCGCCGTCGCCTTGCTGTGCAACGCCGGCAGGCTCGGACGGCTTTGGCATCGTGGAGCCGTCGGCCGATTGTGCCGGCCCATCGGACGCAGGAGACTGGCCCTCGGCGGACTGTTCAGTCGGCGGTGTCATCGGTGCGGCAGTCTCATCCGCCGTCTTTGCCGGCAAGTCCTCTCCAGCCTCTTTGGCATCAGCGGACGTCGCACCCTTCTCGTCCTCTTCGGAGGTCGAAAGTCTCAGCTTCGGACGCAGGGAGAATGACGAGCCCTCCTCACCGGCCGTGCTCGCGGCTTCGTCGTGGCCATTCTCATGAGGCTTATGGGCGCCCGACCCGGCGTGCGTGGACCCTTCAGAAGAGCCATGCTTGGAGAAGCGAAAACGCTTGGCGCTTGCCTCGTCCGGAGCCAGCGTCATCGCCGTGGCGGCAACCGGAAGCAAGAGGGCCAGAGCAAGAAGGCCTGAAGGCCGTTTGAAACAACGCAGCATAAAGCCTCACTGATACGCAGACATGAGCCGGGATGGTCGCCCGTCACAGTGACAGCACTTGGTAAACGGGGCGTTAGCGCGCGTCTGACCGTGGTTCGATTGCCGGCAAGTCCGGGCGAGAGGTGTCGCGGCATGGGGTAAACTGCGCGGCAACGAGGCCAACGCTGGTGGCGCCATGCCGGTCAGCGCGTGTGAACGAACACCGCGGCTTCACCCGGCGCCGCATTGATAATCGGCACGTGACGGAAATCGACGGGCCCTTTCGGCAGCTCTTCGGACGAATAGAAGTGATGGGCAGCCCGGCGGAACGTCACCGTCTCGACTCGCGGCAGCAGACCGGCGTTCTCACCGGCAGCCGTGGCTGGCGGAGGTTCGTGATGGACGATGATCTCCGTGCCGACCTGTTGGGAGGCGACAACGCCCGCGTTATCAAGGGCTGTACGCGTTGCCAGGTCAATGTGCGGCTTGCGCACCGGCAAGGGCACATGAGCGGCCTCGATACCGGCAGGCGCCTCCGCCGCTGGCCGGGGCGTCAAGGTCGCCGGAACCGCCGCGGCGCCACGCGCCGCCAGATACTTGGCGATACACGCGTCCGTCCGGCTCAGCTTTTCCAACTCGCCAAAGCGCACCGTTACAACGCGGCCATCCTCGCAGATATAGCTCTCCTCAGCGACGGTCGCTTGGGCAAGCGCCGTGGCCACCAGAATGGCAGTGCCCAGCGCGATGAGGATGTCGATGGACTGCGGCAGCGCGCGACCGCGCGAGCGAAAAGCGCCTTTGAAGTGAGCAGACATGGCAGGGTCCTGATGCAACGCGCACGCAACCTGTGTGCGTCACATTAAGGAACGCCCGTTAACGATGGGTTTACCGGCAAACCGCCCGAGCCCGGCACGACGGTTACCCGTGCGCGTCACGGTCCGCCGGGATAGCGCCAGTATTCGCCCCTGTCGGTCTTCACCTCTTGCAGGATCGGCACACGCTTGCCGGGCGGCCGCTCACCCGTCTGGATCAAGAGTCCTATGTCCTGCAACAGCGCATTGCTCTCCGCATATCCCGAATGATGCAGGCCAAGACTGTCCATCGACACCGCGGTGGCGTCGATCGTATCGATGCCCGGTACGATCAGGGGGCCTGTCGCCGGCACGTCGCCGGCACGCGGCACACCACCATAGAAGCGCCTCGACACATTCAGTGCGCGATCGTTGGAGGCTGCATAAAGCGTGATGCCGCCAGTTGCGAAATCCTTCAGCTGCATGGCGATGGTTTCGAAGGCATCTCGGTCGACATCCGGCGCGGCGAAGATGATCTGGCTGATCGAGACGCCCTCGGGCTTGGTGCGTTGCAGGTCCTGGAGCACACGCAGCAAGAGTTGGTTGCCCATCGAGTGAGCAATCACGCTGACGTGCTTGGCTCCCGTTTTCTGCGTGACCATTTTCAGGAAGTCGGTGAAATAGGGCTCAGCCTGGGCGGAGCTTTCGCGATCGTAGGTATAACTGGCGATGCCACCGCCGGAAGGCCACGAATAGACGAACGGCGCACCGTCGAACTTGATGTCATAGGCAATCTGCGCGGCGCGATAGACGGCGAAATCGAACGACGTATTGTAGCCGTGAACGAAGACGAACGCGTGATCCTTGAAGCGCGCCGACTTCATCAAACGCTCCTTCACCAGCGCAAGGAGTTCAGCCTGCGTGTAGTCCTTGATCTCCTGCATGATGAAGTGCTTCTTGGGGTCCTCCTTTTCCTCGTAGATCTTGTAGTTGAAGTAGGGGATGGTGATCGCCCAGGGCCGTTCAACCTGCGGCACCTGGTGCGCCTTCGGCACCGAGACCATTGCCCGGCCGAGTTCGAGCCGGCGACCGCGATCTGAGCCATAATCGACACGCTTGTCATTGGGCACACGAGCCCGGTCAGTGCCGTAGTAGACGGGCACGACGGTCCAATCCTCCTCCGGTGCAGGTGCTGCGGCCTCCGCAGGCGCGGACGATTCAGGCGCACGACGCGCAGCCTCGACCGGCGGCGCAGCCTCTCGCGCTCGGTCAACACGTCCACCCGAGCCCAGGCCGCGCGATGCGCCACTTCCCACCCCTATGGTTCCCTCCCCGGTGCCACCGCCACCCGGCCCCGGGCCCGACGTACCAAAGCCACTCAGTCCCCCGCGCGTGCCGCTCCCGTTGCGTTCCGCCGAGCTCAGCCCATCGCGCGGCACGGAAGCGGGAGCGGCTGGCGCAGCCTCGTCGTCACGAGCCGAGGACATTTTCTCATGGCCGTTAGCGGCAGCCGGCGGCTGCGACGGCGCTGCCGGCTTGGGCGCGGCCATTTCAGGCTCTGGCGGAGGTGCACTATTACCGCCGCCATACTCAGACCCAGTGCTCTCCTCAGGTGCGGACCCGGCCGACTCGGGTGCATACTTGCGGCGCGCATATTTCTTCGACGGTTTGCTTGCCGGCGCGCTGTCGGCGCCCTCTTCACCACTTCTCTGTTCGGCAATTTGATGATCGCCCGGCGCACGCCCTGACTGCTGCGTCGACTGCATGACCAGAAGCGCAAACGGCGCAATGATGACGGCAGTCAGGATAACGCGCAGCGTCCACCGCGCCACTGCCGGCAGCGAAGCAACGGCGCGCCACGCATAGACGAGCAACAACACTCCGACGAGAGCGATGAACGCGTTGAGTACGGCAGGATGGAGATCGAGCATCGGAATTGCCTTTCCTCAATACGTCTGGCGCAGGAGCATCAGCAGCACGTTTGGTGTGCGCTGCCGCGCTAACGGAATGAACCATTTGGTGGCGAACAGACTTCGGTTCGCGCAGAAACAGGACGCATGTTCCAGCGCCCGGCGCATTTGGAAATCTCCCCTCCGGTTTGGCCCGCCACCGTCGGACGACCGCCAATTCGAACGGCGGGACCTTTCCATAGAGCAATCGTGCGGGCAACCCCACAACGCCCGGCATAGCTAGCTTTACGGCTTGGCGCTTCTGTGACATCACGGGGCGCTGACGGAGCGTCCTGGCCGTCCGTCTGCCACAGATCAGGAGAATCGATTGATGTCGAACCGCGCGGCGCCCCGCGCCCAGCTCACCGTCGCGGACTTCGTTGCGGGCGTAACGGCGGGCGACCGCGCGATGCTGGCCCGCGCCATCACGCTTGTCGAAAGCACCAAGCGCGAACATCGTGCGCTGGCTCAGGAGGTGCTGCAGGAGCTGCTGCCGGCAACCGGCAAGGCGTTGCGGCTCGGCATCACTGGCGTTCCGGGCGTCGGCAAGTCGACGACCATCGACCAGCTCGGCATCAACCTGATCGAGGCCGGGCACAAGGTGGCGGTGCTGGCCGTCGATCCGACCTCAAAACGCACCGGCGGCTCGATCCTCGGCGACAAGACGCGCATGACGCGACTGGCGCAAGCCCCCGGCGCGTTCATCCGGCCCTCGCCGACGTCAGGCACGCTCGGCGGTGTCGCGGCCAAGACCCGTGAGACGATGGCGTTGGTGGAAGCAGCAGGCTTCGATGTGGTGATCGTCGAGACGGTCGGCGTCGGCCAGTCGGAGACCACCGTCGCGGACATGGTCGACTTTTTCCTCGTGCTGCTGCTGGCGGGCGGTGGCGACGACCTGCAGGGCATCAAGAAGGGCATCATCGAGATCGCCGACATGATCGCCATCAACAAGGCGGATGGCGACAACGTCACGCGGGCCCAAGCAGCAGCAGCAGAATACCGGGCGGCGATGTCGATCCTGACGCCGCAGTCGGCCACCTGGATCCCCCCCGTGGTGACGATCTCCGGACGCGCCAACCTCGGCCTCGATGCGCTGTGGGAGAAGATCCTCGCGCACCGCAAAACGACAACAGCTTCGGGCGAGTTCGCCGAGCGACGGCGCACACAGGCGCTGTCGTGGATGCGCGACATGTTGGAGGATCGGTTGATGCAGGCATTGCGCGCCAATCCACGCGTGGCAGCCGCACTGCCGGGGCTCGAAGCGGACGTGCGCGAGGGACGTATCCTGCCCACGCTGGCGGTCGAGCGGATCCTTGACATGATGGGGCTCGGCGGTCCGAGCTGAACACGCGCGCACGCCACTGTACGCGCACTCACGCGTCCACCATATTGCAGTCTATGCGCGATGCACGAGCCAGCGCATGGAGTGCGAGACAACTGCACATGACCACAACCACGACACGCAGTGTTCTGATCACTGGGTTCGGGCCATTCCCGGGCGTGGCGGAGAACGTGTCGGCGACGCTCGCATCCCGGCTGGCCGAAACCGCCCGGCAGCGCTGGCCTGTGCACCAGTTCACGTCGGCCGTATTGCCGACCGAGTGGCATGCGGGCCCCGCCACCCTCGACCGGCTGTGGACCTCCACCCGGCCCGACATCGCCCTTCACTTCGGCGTCGCCGCCGAGGCCTGTGGACTGCAACTCGAAGCCGTCGGCAGCAATCAGTGCCGCATCGACCCGGATGCTGCCGGGCTGCTGCCTCTCACGGCGACCTGGCGAGCCGATGGGCCGCAGATCTGCCAGTCGAGCCTACCGCTCGGGCCTATCCGTCAGGCACTCCAGGCAATGGGCCTGCCAAGTTGCATATCGGAAGATGCGGGTGCCTATCTGTGCAATGCCATTCTCTATGACAGCGCGCACCGCGCTGCCGTCTGCGGTCGCCCGACACTCGCCGGATTTGTGCACATCCCGACCGTGCTCGGCGAAAGCGACACTGACACACACCGGCTGAGCTTTGCTGACGCGGTTACCGGCGGGCTGACGATCCTCGCTTGCTCGCTCGATGCGCTCGATAAAATGGGCGGCAAGGCTCCAAACGTGGTGCTGGCCGAACGCCCGCGCGAAGAGAACCGGCGGGGTTAACGACTTTTTGTGGCGCTGCATGGCTTGCTCGTGTCTTGCGGCTGTCTTGCCGCGCGACGCGGAGGCCACCACCATGACTGTCGACAGGCGTGGACTTCTGACAGGAGGGCTGACGCTCGGCGGCGCCGGGCTGACGGCCTTGGCGGGTGCTCGCGCGGCAGGTTCGCAAGCGGTCGACGGGCCTGCCACAGCGGATATGCGTCGGGCGATCACCTCGGCTGAAGCGGGGCTTATCCCCGACGCGGCCGAAGACCAAACCAAGCGCCTGCAGGCGGCGATAGATATCGCGGCGGAAAGGCGCGTGGCCCTCGTCATGGCGCCCGGACGCTATCGGGCGGCTGGGCTGAAGCTCAAGCCACAGACACGCCTCATCGGTGACGGCGGCACAGCCACCCTCGCGCTCTCCTCAAATGGCCCGCTGCTGCTGGCGGAAGCGGCCGACCGCCTCCACCTGCACCACATCGCGCTCGATGGCGGCATGCTCGAAAACGACGGCGTGGCCGGTGCCCTGGTTGTCCTCAAGGGCTGCCGGAACGTTTCGATCAGCCACCTCGATCTCAAGGCCGCCGCTGGTCACGGTATTGCACTCGAGGCATGCAGCGGGCGCATCCATCTCTCACGCATTTCGGTCGTTGGTGACGCCGCGATTTTTGCACTCGATTCAAAAGGACTCGAGATCACCGACAACACCATCTCTGACTGCGGCAACAACGGCATCCAGGTCTGGCGCTCGGCCGACGGAGAGGACGCCAGCATCGTTTCGCGCAACCGCATCGAACAGATCGCTGCGCGGTCGGGCGGCAGCGGAGAGAACGGAAACGGCATCAACGTCTTCCGCGCCGGCAGCGTGCTGGTGGAAGGCAACCGCATTGCCGACTGCGCCTATTCGGCAGTGCGTGGCAACGCCGCCTCCAACATCCAGATCCTCGCCAACTCGTGTCAGCGGATCGGCGAGGTGGCGCTCTATGCGGAGTTCGGGTTCCAGGGCGCGCTGATTGCCGGTAATCTTGTCGACACCGCCGCTGCCGGCATCTCGGTGACCAACTTCAATGTCGGTGGACGGCTCGCCGTGGTGCAGGGCAACCTCATCCGCAATCTCAAGCGACGCGAGCATGAACCCGTCGACAAGCGCGGCGAGGGCATTGCGGTGGAAGCCGACGCGAGCGTCACCGGCAACACCGTCGAGAATGCACCGACGGCAGGCATCGTGATCGGCTGGGGTCGCTACATGCGCAATGTCGTCGTCACTGGCAATCTCGTTCGCGATGCGCGTGTCGGCATCGCCATCACTTCGGCGAGTGATGCCGGCGCCTGCTTCGTCACGGGCAACATGATCTCCGGCGCGACGGACGGCGCCATCCGGGCGATGGACGAAGGGCGCCTGCACGGACCCGATCTCGCTCGTGAGCCGGTCGCCACCTCGGGGCGCGTGGTGGTAGAACGCAACATGGCCGTGTAAACGCGCGTACCGTCGCCGTTCATCGGCACGAACCACGTGCGAACGCAGCCCGGACGATGCCACAGCCCTTTTTGATCACACTGAGATCTTGATGGCGGCCTGCAACTTGTCGAGCGCGCGTTCCAGCGGCGCGGCGGCGCGGATCTCGCCTGCCTCCTTACCGCGCCAGGTCTTCACCGTCCGGCGTGCCATGAGCCCCTGGGATTCAGGGATGAGCCGCTCGACGAGAGCGATCACAGCGCCGGCAGACGCGCGTGTCGTGCCATCATCGATCTTCAAGGCGAAGCCGACCCCCAGCTCGGGGAAGCCACCGGCATAGACGCCCTCGGCGCCGGTCTTCATGAAGATGCGGCCGGGCAGCTTACGCATCACGACGGTGTCGGCGCGGCCAGGTCCGGCGACGAGTTCAGGCTCTGCCCAGCACGAATCAAGGATACGTCGCACGGCGTTGCTTCGGTCAGGCTTCATGCCGGTGATCGTGACGAGGCGCGCGAACAGGCGGGCGAGGCTCGACAGTGGCATCGCCCAATTCGGCAGCGAGCAGCCGTCAAAGCCCATCACCTCGCGACCGAGAGAAAGCCCTGTCAGTTCGCACAACGTGGCATGGACACGGCGCTGCACCGGATGATCCGGCCGCCAGTAGCCCTCTGTGGGCTCCCCCAGATGCAAAGCGGTCGCCAGCATGCCGACATGCTTGCCCGAGCAGTTGTTGTGGAGCTGGCTCGGCTCCTCGCCGGACCGGATCAGCGCCTTTTGAGCAGAGGACCCCAGCGGCATATGCGCACCACAGCCGAGCGCCGACTGGGCAAGGCCGATATCGGCCAGCATCTTTGCCGCGAGCGCCGCATGACGCGGCGTGCCGGTATGCGAGGCACAAGAGAGCGCGATCTCCGGCGCACCGTAGTGGTAGTGGTCGGCCGCACCGGTCTCAATCAGGGGCAGGCACTGCAACGCCTTAATCGCGGAGCGCGGGAAGACGACACGCGACACATCACCGAGAGCGGCGACAGATGTGCCGTCCGGCGTGACGACCGCTAGCGCGCCTGTATGGAAGCTTTCGACCAGCGGGCCGCGCGTCACCTCGATCAGAACGGGGTTGCTCATAAGCTGTCGCGCCGCTCCTTGATTGCTCAGCGGTTCTTCATATTGCAGAACGCGAATACCTTGAATTAGCACCGCTCCACGCACCGGAGCGACCTCGGCTTGGCGTTCAGCACGCATTTCGGGCAACGGTCCGACAGGTCGGCCAGTTCAGCTGCCAACCCTCCAGCCGGCCGGTTACGAGCCAACACGAAGCGGGCGAGCCACGCAATGCGACGGTCGTCGCGGGGCCGGCCTCACCCGTCGCTCCTTTTGCGGCAGAAGGCTCGGAAACGGACGGAATGTCAAACAATTTGGGCCACCGGCGCGCACCCCGGCTGGGGACACGAGAGCGCCTCAAAACGCACCCTTCGGCTTAACGGAGTGATAAGTCGCGCTGTGCTAGTGGTCTGAGTGCGTCACAGTATTGCGGGAGCGACGTACAGTAATGTCTACATGCCCAGCCGACGGGAATTCCAAGCCACGCGTGCTCGTTGTCGACGACGAACCGATCGCGCGGATGTCCATTGTCATGCGGCTCTCCTCGATCGGCGCTACAGTTGTAGAGGCCGAGGATGGCGCGAGCGCTTTGAAGGAGCTGCTCCAGCAACCCTTCGATGCGGCCATGATCGACCTGGAGATGCCCGGTCTCGACGGCTTCGAGTTGATCGGGTGCATCCGCGGACATCCCAATCTCAAGCACCTGGCGGTCATCGTGCTGAGCGGTCGGGACGATCCCACATCCATCCGCAACGCATTACAGGCCGGCGCTACCTCCTATCTGTTGAAACCGCTCAACTGGACAGCCTTCGGTGAGCACATTCGCTCATGCATCGGCCTTCGCGAGCACCAGCGTCGCGCCTCCCTGGCCGATCGCGCCGTAGCTCGGTGAACAAAGAGACACCCCTTGCCGTGTTGTTCTTCCGCGAGCTAGCGCAGCACAGCGCCCGGCAGATCCAGGGTGCGAGAGAGCACCTTAAACACCATGTCCGCCAGCTCGCGCTGCTCGAGTTCGAGAAGAACGTCGACTCGGGCGTGGTGCGCGCGCGCCAGCTCCAGGAAGTGGTCGCGCTGACACCGTGGATGATGGTGGCGAATCTCGCCAACGCCGCAATCCTTTTCATCTTCATGTGGCGCGGCCCCGAGAACTGGATGGTAGCGGCGTGGAGCGCCTGCATCGTCGTCATTTCAGTCCGAACGCTCATCAAGTGGTACCAGCGTCGCAATCGCCCGACGCCGCCGAGCATTTCGAGCCGAACTATTCTTCGCGCTACTTACCACGCAGGACTGCTCGGCGCGCTCTGGGGCATGCTGCCGCTTTTCGCCTTGCCCCAGGGCGATATCGTCGAGCAGGTACTGACGACGAACGTCATCGCCGGCATGTCGGCCGGCGGCGCATTCGCGCTCGCCGCCATACCGGCCGCAGCGTCCGCCTACCTCGGGCTGCTGCTCGGGCCGGCCCTGGTGGCGATCGGACTGGGCTTCATTCCTGCGTCAGCACCATTGCTCTCGTTGGGCATCATCTACTTTCTCACGCTCGTGTTCACCATCACCGCGCGCTACCACGAATTCTCCCACCGCATCGCCTATCAGTTCCGGATCCAGCAACAGGGCGAAACCATTTCGCTG